>CBHTSG010000002.1:0-606520 GCA_966095315.1 uncultured Cyclobacteriaceae bacterium | reverse complement strand
AAGGGTATCACTCTTTCCTTGTTTCTTTTTCCTAGAACTTTTATGGTTTTGTCTCTCAGGTTTACATAAGAATCTTTTAATCCGATTAATTCAGAAAGGCGAATTCCTGTGCCGTAAAAAAGCTCAAGGATTAACCGATCGCGCAGCCCCTCGTGATTAGGCGGAAAGTCGATGTTGTCAAGCAGCTTGACCATGTCTCCTTCGTTGACAAAGTGGGGAAGTTTTTTCTTTGTCTTTAGAATTTTAATTTTTTGGGTTGGATCTTTTTGAATGATTTCCTGCTTAAGAAGAAATTTAAAGTAGGAGCGGAGACATGCAATTTTCCTATTGATGGAGATCGGCTCAAGATTATTTTCAACAAGGGAGACAATCCAACTTCTTACTTCAAAATGATTTGCCAGTTCTGTTTTAGAGCCGGGGCTTAGCGCTTGAATAAAATCTCCAAATTGAGTTAAATCCGCTTGGTAGGATAAGATTGTTTTCGGGCTGTACCGCTTTTCGAATCGCAGATAATTAAGGAAGGACTCTACCATAGACCACGCAAACCCTCTACTGTGTAGTCCTAATGTAAATAAAAAATCCTCCCCGGGAAAACCCAAGGAGGATTGTGGATGAAATGTCTATTATTTGTTAGTAATTATCGTTGGCATACATCTTCTGACGATATGCCGCGCGGATAATTTCACTTCTACGCTGTACCGATGGCTTCGTAAAAGAGGTTCTTTCTCTTAGTTCCTTCAAAACGCCAGTTTTTTCAAACTTTTTCTTGAAGCGCTTCAGAGCCTTATCGATTGATTCGTTTTCCTTAATGTTGATAATCAGCATCTTTTTACTATTTGGGCTGCAAATATACCTTTTTACAAATCAAATTCGCAAGTCCTTATTTTAAAATTGCTCTTGAAATTACAAGCTTTTGTATCTCCGAAGTTCCTTCCCCTATGGTGCACAGTTTTGCATCGCGATAATATTTTTCGGCCGGGAAATCCTTAGTATACCCATAACCACCAAAAATTTGAACCGCTTCATTAGCAACTTCTACGGCTACTTCGGAGGCGTAAAGTTTTGCCATGGCAGACTCACGATTTACATTTTTACCCTTGTTTTTAAGATCGGCAGCCTGAAATGTAAGAAGTTTGGCAGCTTCAATATTGGTTGCCATATCCGCCAATTTGAAGGATATTCCCTGAAAAGCTGAGATTGGCTGATTAAACTGATGTCTTTCTTTGGAGTACGCCAAGGCGGCTTCAAAGGCTCCCTGCGCAATACCCAAACTAAGGGCGGCTATTGAAATTCTACCGCCATCAAGTACTTTTAAAGATTGCACAAAGCCATCTCCTTCTTTTCCGATTACTTGACTTTTATGAACTCGGCAATCTGTGAAAATAAGCTCTGCCGTTTCCGAGGCCCTCATTCCCAATTTGTTTTCTTTTTTCCCTGACGTAAAACCGGGTGTGCCTTTTTCGATTATAAAAGCTGTCATGCCATGCGAATCGCCCACAGCACCCGTTCGAGCAATAACAACCGCTACATTGCCTGATTTGCCATGGGTAATAAAATTCTTTGCGCCATTCAGTACATAATAGTCGCCATCCTTTACAGCAACTGTTCTCATGTTTCCGGCATCCGATCCGGTGTTTGGTTCAGTAAGGCCCCATGCTCCAATCCACTCACCAGAGGCTAGTTTAGGGAGGTACAGACGTTTCTGCTCTTGACTTCCAAACTGTAAAATGTGCCCTGTGCACAATGAATTGTGGGCAGCCATAGAAAGTCCGATAGAACCATCGATTTTAGCAAGTTCTGATATCGCAGTCACGTACTCCAGATAGCCAAATCCTGATCCACCATATTGCTGTGGTACCAGTACGCCCATTAGCCCCAAGGTGCCCATGGTGTGAAAAAGATTTATGGGAAACTCCTGAGTCTCGTCCCAATCCATCATTTTTGGTTTAATCTCCTTGGCGCCAAAATCCCTTATCATTTTGGCAATCATTTGTTGATTTTCATTCTCTTCGAAGGAGATATTGATCATTGGCTCAGCTATGGCATTCATCTATTTTGAATTTTTATTTAGGACGACAAAGGTAAGTCATCCCTTAGTAACACCCAAACGACTGTTAGTTTGTAATTGCAAATAAAAATATAGGTTAGTTCAAAAACATTATTTTTGCCGCTCAATTGAGGAATTATGAAAATCGCTGTAGTAGGAACCGGTTATGTTGGATTAGTAACCGGAACATGTTTTGCAGAAACAGGAAACACTGTCACCTGCGTTGACATTGATCAAAAAAAAGTCGACAAGCTTAGTGCTGGAAAAATAACCATCTATGAACCTGGCTTAGAGCAACTGTTTGAGCGAAACATCAAGCAGGGAAGGTTATTTTTTACTACCAGCTTGGCAGAAGGCATTAAGGATGCTAAAATTATTTTCCTTGCTCTCCCCACACCGCCTGGCGAGGATGGATCGGCTGATTTAAAATATATTTTAGGAGTATCTGATGACTTGGGACCACTTCTGAAAGATTACACCATAGTAGTTGATAAGAGCACTGTTCCTGTTGGGACTGGTGATAAGGTGAGAGAACGAATAGCCAAATCTGCAAAAGTTGAATTTGATGTAGTTTCAAATCCTGAGTTTTTGAGAGAGGGTGTAGCAGTTGAGGACTTCATGAGGCCTGAAAGAGTGGTGATTGGTACTTCATCAGAAAAGGCCAAGAAAATAATGGAAACCTTGTATGCGCCCTTTGTTCGTCAGGGAAATCCGCTTGTTTTTATGGATATCCGTTCTGCAGAGCTAACCAAATACGCGGCAAATTCATTCTTGGCAACGAAGATTACTTTCATGAATGAAATCGCCAATCTCTGCGAAAGATTAGGGGCCGATGTTGATGCGGTTAGAAAAGGTATTGGTACTGATAGCCGAATTGGCAAGCGATTCTTATTTCCAGGCATTGGCTATGGCGGAAGTTGTTTCCCTAAAGACGTGCAGGCTCTTGAAAAATCCTCTTCTGAGGCTAATTATGATTTCAAAATCTTGCAAGCCGTTATGGAAGTAAATCACATTCAAAAAACGAAACTCATTCCGCGCATTAAAGACTACTTTAGAGGAGATTTGAAAGGAAAAGTATTTGCCCTTTGGGGATTATCGTTCAAGCCGCATACCGATGATATTCGCGAAGCCCCTGCCCTTTACAATATTGAAGAATTTTTAAAAGAGGGTGTTATTGTAAAAGCACACGATCCGGAATCAATGGAAAATGTGAAACAAATATTTGGAGAGAAAATTCAGTATACCACAACACCGTATGAGGCAGCTGAAAATGCTGATGCAATTTTTATTGCTACAGAATGGCCTGAATTTAGGACACCAGATTTTGAGAGGCTATCCACAATCGTAAAAAACAAGTTAATCTTTGATGGAAGAAATTTATATGACTTGCATCAAATGAAAGAACTTGGCTACACGTATTTTAGCATCGGAAGAGAAACAATCTATGGACAATAAGAATAAGAGAGTATTAATAACAGGCGGAGCAGGATTTTTGGGTTCACACCTTTGCGATCGTTTTATTAGAGAGGGGTATCATGTTATCGCCATGGATAACCTCATTACGGGTGACCTCAGAAATATTGAGCATCTCTTCAAGTTGCCCAACTTCGAATTTTATCATCACGATGTTTCTAAGTTTGTCCACATCTCGGGCGATCTTCATTACATCTTACATTTTGCCAGCCCGGCCAGCCCAATCGATTATCTAAAAATACCTATTCAAACCCTCAAGGTGGGTTCCTTAGGTACCCACAATCTTCTAGGCTTGGCTAAAGCAAAAAAGGCAAGAGTTATCATCGCATCAACATCAGAAGTTTATGGTGATCCAACGGTGCATCCTCAATATGAGGAATACTATGGAAATGTAAATACGGTTGGCCCCCGCGGTGTATATGATGAAGCAAAGCGTTTTCAGGAGGCGATCACCATGGCTTATCATACGTTCCATGGTTTGCAAACGCGCATCGTCAGAATATTCAATACCTATGGCCCACGAATGCGTTTGAATGACGGGCGTGTATTACCGGCTTTTATCGGCCAGGCTTTGCGTGGAGAAGATCTCACGGTTTTTGGAGATGGCTCACAAACCCGTTCCTTCTGCTATGTGGATGATCTGGTTGAAGGAATTTATCGGTTACTGCTATCGGATTATGTGATGCCAATGAATATTGGTAATCCCAGCGAAATCACCATCCGTGAGTTTGCAGAAGAAGTGATTAAGTTAACGGGCACCAATCAGAAAGTTATTTATAAGCCATTGCCGAAGGATGATCCCAAGCAAAGGCAGCCAGACATCACGAAAGCAAAACAAATTTTAGGATGGGAGCCTAAAGTGGGCAGAGCGGAAGGATTAAAAATTACCTATGAGTATTTTAAATCCCTACCGAAGGATGTGCTCTACCAACGTGATCACAAAAATTTTGATAGCTACATCAAGTAATTATTCCTCGTAATAAAGAACATGCATAAGGGTGGTGCCTACCGCCCTTAGCGTTTCTTTGCTAATGATCGACATATTGTCTTTTTGGCTATGGTGATAATCCCCAAAGAACCCCAGCCCAATCTGGTAATGGACTATATCGATCATGGGAATGTTTGCATGCTTGTTTACAAAAACATGATCATCGGTAATACCTGAAACATTTTGTTTGACGAAATAATCAGAGTAGCCGGCCTCCTGCGCAGCATCCCAAACTTTCTCCACAATTTTTGGTGCATAATACAGGGAAGTTTCTTCTCTGAAGAATTGTGATCGCTTCGCGCCAACCATGTCCAACAGAATTCCATAATAAGCGCTGTAATTTTTTGTGTGTTTATTTTTTGCCCAGTATTGAGAACCCAAACACCACCAAGACTCCATACCGTCAGGCGGTGCAGTCCTTGATCCATTTTCTTTTTCTCCCCAATCTTCACCATCAAAGAGAATAATGTCAACTCCCACATTCGGAGCTTTTGCATTGTTTAATGTTCTTCCAATTTCCATGAGTACCGCTACACCACTGGCGCCATCATTTGCACCATCAAAGGGCGCATCTCTTTTTTCAGAATCTTTATCAGCGAATGGACGCGTGTCCCAATGTGCGGCCAGCAAAATTCTCTTTGAAGCGTTGGGATAATAGCTGGCAATAATATTCTTCAAATTCAGTCGCTGATAATCGAATGTTATCGATTCAAAATCTTGTTCTTTTACGATGGCTCCATTTTGCCTAAAAAATTCAATTAGATATTCCCCAGTTTTTTGATGCGGCAAAGTCCCCGGCACTCTTGGGCCAAAATCTACCTGCTGCTGAACGTAGCGGAAACATGAGTCTTCATTAAACTTTGGAATGTCAATTAACCTAGAAATTTTTTGGTCTGTTGATTTCTGCTCTTTGTCCGACTTGCAAGCGAAAAATAATTGAAGCAGAATAACTCCGAATATTTGTGTTCTTACCATCGCCACACCAATTAGGTCAACATCAAATAACAAGATTATTTGCGATAAAATAAAAATCGATTAACTTTGCATCAACTTCTACGAAAAACAATCCAGAGGGGACCTAAAAGTCCCCTCTTTGTTTATATCAACTTGAATGGAACTAGGAGAGAAAATAAAAGAATTGGCTCAAAACACACTAACTGACCCCAGTCAGTTTGTAGTGGACGTAATTATTTCGAAGCACAAGCCGATGAAAATTACGGTCATTTTAGATGGAGATAACGGCATTACCATTGACGATTGCTCTGCGCTAAGCCGTTCGCTTTCCAAAGCATTTGATGAAGGCCAGTGGATAAGGGAGGAAAACTATACGCTAGAGGTAGGAACGCCCGGACTTGATCACCCATTAAAACTGAAGCGTCAGTATAAAAAAAATATTGGTCGAGGTTTTACCATTCAATGCAAGGATAAAACTAAGTCCCAAGGAACTTTGCTGGCCGTTGAGGAAGACAAAATCACCTTAAGCACCGAGGTTAAAGAAGGAAAAAAGACTGAATTAAAAACTATTGAAATACCGTTTTCAGAAATCGAAAAAGCTTTAGTAATGGTTTCTTTTAAAAAGTGACACTATGGATACCTCAACATTAATTGAATCGTTTGCAGATTTTGCGAAGCAAAAAAACATCGATCGCCCAACTATGATTCGTATTCTGGAGGATGTCTTCAGAAATATGATCAAGAAAAAATTCGTTCAGGACGATAACTTTGACATTATCGTCAATGCCGATAAAGGTGACCTTGAAATCTGGCGTTTCCGTGAAATTGTAGATGATGATTCAGAAGATATCTGGGATCATGATAAAATCAGCTTGACAGAAGCGAGAAAGATTGAGCCTGATTTTGAAGTAGGCGAAGAAGTGGCAGAAGAAATTCACCTCGAAGACTTTGGACGCAGAGCAGTGACGACTGCCCGTCAAACCCTGATGCAAAAAGTGAAAGATTTAGAGAAAGACATTCTCTATCAAAAATATAAGGACATTGTTGGAGAAATCATAGCTGGCGAAGTGTATCAGGTATTGAGCCGCGAAGTGTTATTAACTGATGCCGAGGGAAATGAAATCTCTATTCCACGAAGCGAACAAATTCAAAAAGACCGCTATCGCAAAGGAGAAAATGTTCGTGCCATTGTGCATAAGGTGGACATGGTGAACGGAAGCCCTAAGATTATTTTATCCCGCACTTCACCCGTATTCCTGGAAAGACTTTTTGAACAAGAGGTGCCTGAAGTTTATGATGGACTAATCACTATCAAGAAGGTGGTACGTGAGCCAGGGGAACGCGCAAAGGTAGCCGTAGAATCATACGATGATCGTATTGATCCTGTGGGCGCTTGCGTGGGTATGAAGGGTTCTCGCATTCATGCCATCGTGCGCGAGTTGCAGAACGAAAATATTGATGTCATCAATTACACTGAGAATCTGGAATTGTACATCCAACGAGCACTAAGCCCAGCCAAGATTGTGAGCATTAAAGTGGACAAGGATAACGGCCGTGTTGCCGTGTATCTGAAACCTGATCAGGTTTCTCTGGCCATTGGTAAAGGAGGTCTTAATATTAAGCTAGCCAGCCGGCTTGTAGGAATGGAAATCGATGTGTTCCGCGAGGTAGATGAACTTCAGGAGGAGGACGTTGACCTGGATGAATTCAGTGATGAAATTGAGAGTTGGGTGATCGATGAACTCAAGCGCATCGGGTTAGATACGGCCAAGAGCGTGCTCAACTTGAACAAGGAGGAACTGGTAAGAAGAACTGATCTTGAAGAAGAAACAGCCGAAGCAGTTCTAAATGTTTTGAAGAAGGAATTTGAATAAGCCTTAACGGTAATAAGATCATTAAATCAATAAAATAGCAGATATTTGAGCATGGCTGAAGAAAAGTTGATACGATTAGGACAAGCATCGCGGAAGCTCAACGTGGGCCACAATACAATTTTGGATTTTCTATCCAAAAAGGGCTTCACGGTTGAAAACAATCCCAATGCGAAGCTAACGCCCGAGCAATATGCCATGCTTTCGAAGGAGTTTGCCTCTTCGGCATCAGAAAAAGCAGAAGCCTCAAGCCTCACCATTGGCGTGAAGCACAATGAGCCATTGGCACCGAAAGCTGAGCCGGAAGTACATCGGAAAAAGACTGAAGAGGAGGAAAGTGTACTCATCAAAAATCTTGGTTCGAAGGAAATTGTCAAGCACAAAGAGGAGGCCAAGCCGGAAAAACTAGAGCGCGAGGCACCTAAGTTGGAAGGTATTAAGGTGTTGGGAAAAATTGAGCTTGATAAGGAAAAGAAGAAGACAAAGAAAGAGGAGGAAGTTCCTGTAGCAGAAGAAAAAGTTGTTGTAGAAGAACAGCCTAAGGTAGAAGAGAAAGTAGTAGAGGAGGTAAAGCCAGAGCCCGTTGCTGAAAAGCCAGTAGAAAGTGAGCTTGAGTTGATCAAGGCTCGTGCTGGAAAATTACAGGGACTTAAGGTTGTTGACAAGATTGAACTTCCTGTAGAAAAGAAGAAAGATCAGCCGGTAGCATCTTCTGACATTGGTAAGGCGGCAAATCAAAAAAGACCACGCAAGCGCATACCTAATTTCAATGAACAGAAAGGTGGCCAAGGTGGAGGACAACGTCCTAATCAACCAGGAGGCCAACGTCCAGGCCAGCGACCTTTTCCCCCTCGTCAGCCAAAGGCTGAGCCTACTGAGAAGGAAATTCAAGATCAGATTAAGGCAACCCTTGCTAAGCTAAGTGGTGGTCAAAAGAAAGTCTCAGGAGCTAAGTACAGAAAAGAAAAACGTCAGGCCATCTCTGATGCGGAAGATGTACGCTTGCAGCAAGAGCAAGAGTCGTCAAAAACATTGAAAGTAACCGAATTCATTTCGGCCAACGACCTTGCCTCGCTGATGAACGTATCGGTTAATGATGTGATCTCTACGTGTATGAGTTTGGGCATGTTTGTTTCGATCAACCAGCGCCTGGATGCTGAAGCAATCACTGTGATTGCTGATGAATTTGGTTACGAAATTCAATTCACAACATCGGAAGAGGAAGAAGTAGAGGCCGCTGAGGATGAATCGGAAGAAGATCTGGAGCCGCGTGCACCAATTGTTACCATCATGGGTCACGTTGACCATGGTAAAACTTCTTTGCTGGATTACATTAGAAACACAAAAGTTACTGCATCCGAAGCTGGTGGTATCACTCAGCATATTGGTGCATATAACGTAACCACTAAGAGTGGAAATAAGATTGCATTTTTGGATACACCAGGTCACGAAGCCTTCACGGCTATGCGTGCCAGAGGTGCGAAACTGACGGATATTGCCATCATTGTAGTTGCCGCTGACGATGATGTGATGCCACAAACCAAAGAAGCTATTAACCACGCTCAAGTAGCGGGAGTGCCCATCATTATTGCGATCAATAAAATTGATAAGCCGGGAGCAAATCCTGAAAAGGTAAAAGAGTCTTTGTCTAAGATCAATATTTTGGTTGAAGATTGGGGTGGAAAGTATCAGTGCCAGGCCATCTCTGCAAAGACCGGTGTGGGAATTGAAGAACTTCTAGAAAAAGTATTACTGGAAGCCGAATTGTTAGCGCTCAAAGCAAATCCAAACAAGCCAGCGATAGGATCAATTATCGAAGCTTCACTGGATAAAGGCCGTGGATTCGTTACTACACTGATGGTTCAAGCGGGCGAGTTGAAGGTAGGGGATGTGATGGTGGCAGGTTCAAATTATGGCAGAGTAAAAGCCATGTTTGACGACACCGGCAAGCGCGTTCAGAAAGTTGGACCGTCAACGCCTGTTCAGGTTTTAGGTTTAGATGGCGCTCCACAAGCTGGTGAAAAATTCCAGGTGATGGAGAGCGATCGTGAAGCGCGTGAGGTTGCAAATAAACGCAATCAAATTCTTCGTGAACAAAGCATTCGCACCAAGAAACACATTACACTGGATGAAATTGGAAGGCGTTTGGCGATAGGCTCATTCAAACAATTGAATGTGATTGTGAAGGGTGATGTGGACGGATCTGTTGAGGCGCTCTCAGATTCATTACTAAAACTATCGACTCCAAAGGTAGCAGTGAGCATTATACACAAGGCAGTGGGTCAGATTTCAGAATCCGATGTACTCCTTGCCTCGGCATCCGATGCCATTATTCTTGGATTCCAGGTTCGTCCTTCTGTGGCGGCACGGAAGCTCGCTGAAAACGAAGAGATTGAAATTCGTCACTACTCCATCATCTATGACGCCATCAACGAAATTAAGGCGGCTATGGAAGGTATGTTGGAGAAGGAAATGGAAGAAGTGATTGTAGGTAATGCCGAAGTTCGCGATGTATTCAAGATTTCTAAAGTGGGTACCGTGGCGGGTTGCATGGTAACGGACGGCTACATCAAGCGCAACAATCCAATTCGATTGATCCGCGATGGTATTGTAGTATACAGCGGTGAGATGACAGCCCTCAAGCGTTTCAAAGACGATGCTTCAGAGGTTCGTTCAGGATTTGATTGCGGTATCAGCATCAAAAACTTTGCGGATATCAATGTGGGTGATGTGATCGAGAGTTATGAAAATCGAGAGGTAAAGAAGATTTAATTCAAGAGAATAAAGGGTTCAAACAAAAAACCCTGACCAAATGGTCAGGGTTTTTTTATGTGGATAATTCAAATTAGAATTTCACCTCTGGCGCTTTGTCGGAGCCTTCAGCGGCTTTGAAGAATGCCTTTTCTTTAAAGCCACCGATCATGGCCACCAGATTTCCGGGGAAACCAATAATGGCCGTGTTATAATCCTGTACCGCTTCATTGAAACGCTTGCGAGCAACCGAAATTCTGTTTTCAGTACCTTCTAACTGAGCTTGTAAATCAAGAAAGTTCTGGTTGGCCTTCAACTCAGGATAGTTTTCAGAAATTACCATCAAGCGACCCAGAGCAGAAGTAATTCCATTTTGTGCTTGTTGAAACTCCTCGAGTTTTTCAGGTGTCAGGTTAGTTGGGTCAACCTTGATTTGAGTTGCGCTGGCGCGAGCCTGAATTACATCGGTAAGTGTTTTTTGCTCAAAGTTGGCATAACCTTTTACTGTATTAACCAAATTCGGGATGAGGTCTGACCTGCGCTGATAATCGGATTCCACATCTCCCCAAGTTCTCTTCACTTCCTGATCTTTGCCCACAATTCCATTATACTTGCTGATGGCCCATAGAACCACAAGTCCGAGGATAATCCAGGGCATAAACTTTTTGAAATTCTCCATATGCTAAAAATTCGATTTGTTTGCCCGAAGTTAAATCCAAAGAACCGGATCACCAACTTCGCAAAAATGTTGAAAAGATTGACCGTTCTGATAGCCCTTTTTACTTGTGTCAGTGGGTGCAAAATCGATCAGGATAAAAAGGCGGACCCCTCAAAATTTCAGTTTATCGTTCGCGAAGATGCCGATCTCTTTTTCAGAAATGTGAGGCAGATTTACTATGATCGCTCCAGTCCGGATGGCACCTGGCAGGCTTATCGGTTTGGTGATCGATATCAAGGCCATAAAAAGCCAATGCTGTATCCGGTGATTGTGATTCATTGGCTAAAAGATGAAGCCTATTTGCTCATCGAGAATAACCGACCACTTGATGATGAAGAGTCTTTATCCGTTGTGATTCAAAACGGCAGCTTAAAAAACGACACCCTCATTTTGAAAGAAAGAGGCCGCGAGCGAATGCTACTATTTGGGGCCAAAATCTATGAGGCAATTCAATCCGAAAAAAAATTGCTGATTCGGATTGGTAATCACTACCATCCCTTTTTAGATAACCCTGAAGATCGAGAGGCTTTTCGCATTCCTATGGGAGACTTTTACCGGCTTACGGGAGTCTTTTAAGCCTAAGAAGTTTCTACCCGCACAATAGCTAAAATTCAAAAATTGAATCAAATAAGTATATAATGAACTTATGTAAATTAAAATTTACCGGATTTTACAAGTTTTAGAGCCCTGAAACTGATCCCACTTTTAAGCTCTGATCAGTGGCAGGCAAGTTTCTTAGTTGACCCTGAGGCGGAAAGGGCTTTTCTGAATCAGGCCACCGTATCGATTAGCGGAATCAAAAAATGAAGGCTCCAAATAGGAGCCTTCCAAAGAAAAAAGCTAATCTAAAATCTAGCTCACTAAGAATTTTTCCGCCAGAAATTCTGCAATCTGCACAGCATTGGTAGCTGCGCCTTTTCTCAGATTGTCTGAAACTACCCATAGGTTTAGCGTGTTTGGTTGAGATTCATCTCTGCGTATTCTTCCCACAAACACTTCATCCTTACCGTGCGACAAAATAGGCATGGGATAAACATTGTTTTTCACATCATCCTGCACAATTACTCCTGGTGCAGATTCAAGAAGTTGGCGAACTTCCGCTAAATCAAAATCATGGTAAAACTCAACATTTACAGCCTCTGAGTGGCCGCCAATCGTGGGAATTCGCACGGTTGTGGAGGTAACGCCAATGGTTTCGTCTTCCATAATCTTGCGCGTTTCGTTCACCATTTTCATCTCTTCCTTGGTATAGCCATTATCGAGAAATACATCAATATGAGGTAAAGCATTCATATCAATTTTGTGCGGATACACCTTGATGCCATCCTTCTTTCCCGAGCGTTCCTCCATCATTTGCTGCACTGCATCTTTACCTGTGCCCGTTACAGATTGATACGTGGAAACCACAATGCGCTTAATCCTGTACTTTTTGTGCAATGGCGCTAAGGCTACTACCATTTGTATGGTTGAGCAATTGGGGTTGGCAATAATTTTATCATCGCTGGTAAGCACATGCGAATTGATTTCAGGTACTACCAATTTTTTGGTAGGATCCATGCGCCATGCTGATGAGTTGTCAATCACTACAGTTCCTTTTTCAGCAAACTTGGGTGCCCACTCCAATGAAGTGCCACCACCGGCTGAGAAAATGGCGATGTCCGGTGCAAGATTGCAAACCTCTTCCATGCTTTTGATTTCGTATTTCTTACCCTTAAAGGTCATTGGTTGCCCAACCGACTTTGAAGAAGCCACCAGGTATAATTCATCAAACTCAAAATTTCTCTCCTCCAGAACTTTCAGGATTTCCTGACCCACGAGCCCTGTTGCACCGACCACTGCTAATCTCATTTTTTTACTTTATTTTTAACGTGAGCCCAAAAATACTAAAGTCCGATTGTCATGAACAAAATCCTGACGTTAGTTCTTTGTGCTTTTTCTCTGCAATCGTTTGGGCAAGTCAGCGATAGCTTCACCGATGGAGATTTTACAATCAATCCTGTATGGTCGCCAGACATTATCACAAATTGGACAATCACCAATATACAGGGGAACAATCAGTTGAGGTCTAATTCAACTACTGCCAGTACTACATTTTATATCACCACTCCATCGACTAGGGCATTGAATGCACAGTGGGAGTTTTATCTAAACCTTCAATTCAATACCTCCAGCGCAAACTTTGTAGATGTTTACCTTACTTCCGATCAATCAAACCTTACGTCAAGCACAAACAATGGTTATTTTATTCGGATAGGAGGCACACCAGATGAAATTAGTTTGTACAAGTTGACCAATGGCGTTGCCTCCATCCTGATCAACGGTGCCGATGGTGTAACCAATGTTTCAAACTCAACAATTCGCATAAAGGTAACTCGCGATAGCAATAATTTATGGACATTACAAAGGGATACCGGTGGCACAGGAAACAACTACGTTTCTGAACTATCGATAACTGATAATTCATTTTCAACCTCCTCTTTTTTCGGATTTAAAATCACGCAGTCCACAGCAACTTTTCATCAAAAACATTTCTTCGATGACATCTATGTTGGCGACATCATAGTTGAATCGGTTCCACCAACAGTGCAATCCATTCAGGCTAACTCATCTTCGGAATTGACGCTCACTTTTTCCGAAGCGCTGGAGAATACATCGGCCCAGCAGTTGATAAATTATTCGGTGAATAATGGTATTGGCAATCCTGCTGCGGCAGTCCTTCAACCCGATCAAAAAACAGTGAAACTCACTTTTGCAACTCCTTTCACCAATGGTGTGGAAAATCAGCTTTCCGTTTCAGGCGTGAAAGACTTGGCAGGGAATAGCATTGTAGCCACATCACAAAACTTTTTGTATTTCGTAGCGCAGCCTGCGGCATATAATGACATAGTTATTAACGAGCTGTTGCCTGATCCTAGCCCGCAGATTGGATTACCGGCTTCAGAATTTGTTGAGATTTACAATCGAAGCACTAAACCTTTTGATTTACTGAACTGGAAATTGAGTGACCCATCAACCACGGCAAACCTTCCTGCTCAGATTCTGCTTCCCGGAGAATATTTGATCATCACCGGCACTGCTGCGGTATCAAGTTTTATGCCTTTCGGGAAAGTCATTGGCTTATCCAATTTTCCCACGCTGAACAATAGTGGTGATGCTATCAAACTTGTTGACGCCACAGGCTTAAAGATCGACTCAGTTAATTACGATTTAGTATGGTATCAAGATCCCGACAAGGAGCAAGGTGGCTGGACATTAGAACGATTAAATCCTGCTGTGAATGGCAATGACCCCACCAACTGGCAATCATCCGTGGATGCAAGCGGAGGAACTCCCGGAAAACAAAATTCTGTCTTTGGAAAAAATCCAGACTCAAAACCGCCACAACTCTTGGCACTTACAGTTTTGACGCAACATCAGCTTTCTCTTGACTTTAGTGAAGCGTTAGATCCTGCGAAAGCAACTACAATTGCAAATTATTCCGTTTCGAATTTGATCGGGAATCCTGTGAGTGCAGTTCTTTCCAATGATGGGAAATCAGTGACGCTTGATTTTGCGTCTCCTTTCCAAAACGGAATGGATAATGTGCTTATCGTGTCTGGAGTGACAGATCTTGCAGGCAATGTGATGTCTGCTACAGAAAAAATCTTTCGATACTTTCTGGCTACGGCTGTAAAATTTAATGACATCGTCATCAATGAAATCATGGCCGACCCACTGCCGATCGTACAACTTCCGGAGGCAGAGTTTATTGAAATCCATAACACCACTGACAACCCTTTTGATGTTGGTGGTTGGAAACTCAGCGATGCAACGTCCACCACTTCATTACCTTCTCAAATTATTCTCCCAAAAGACTATTTGATTTTGACGGCAAACTCGAATGTGAGCAAGTTTACGAGTTTTGGTAAGGTGTTAAGCGTAACAAGTTTTCCATCGCTCAATAATACTGGTGAGGCACTGGTGATACGAAGCGCTTCTGGTGTTCTGATTGACTCCGTGAATTATTCACCATCGTGGTATCAGGATGTTGAAAAAGAGCAAGGCGGCTGGACATTAGAACGCTTGAATTCTGCTGTGAATAGCAATGAGGCCACCAACTGGCAAGCATCAGTGGATGTGAGTGGAGGAACTCCCGGAAAACAAAACTCTGTCTTTGGAAAAAATCCAGATTCAAAAGCCCCGGTATTATTATCAATAGCGGTGGCAACCCAAAAGCAGTTGGTGCTTTTGTTTAGTGAAGCGGTTGATCTGGCAACAGCAACAACAGTCACCAACTATGCCGCTAACAATGGCATCGGTAACCCTATGGTGGCTGTGCCTTCCGCTGACAAGAAAGTCGTCACACTTACTTTCGAGAGTAACTTTCAAAATGGTGTGGATAATTTACTGACCACTTCAGGGATAAAAGATGAAGCAGGAAATCTCATGGTTACAACAGAGAAGCCATTTCGATTTCTCCTCACTTCACCAGTGAAATTCAAGGATGTAATCATTACAGAAATCATGGCCGACCCGACTCCGGTTGTTCAGTTGCCTGAGGCAGAGTACATCGAGATTTATAACAAGACTCAGGGTCCGTTTGATGTCGGTGGCTGGAGACTTTCGGATGCAACTTCTACAGCTACACTTTCATCACAAATTATTTTACCGAATGAATATTTAATTCTGACGTCAACATCAAATGCTGCAAAGTTTAGCACCTTCGGTAAAGTGGTGGCGGTGTCATCATTTCCATCACTGAATAATTCGGGAGAGGCTCTTGCTTTGAGAACCGCGACCGGAATTTTAATCGACTCAGTAAATTACAACACAGATTGGTATCAGGATCGCGACAAACAAGATGGTGGATGGTCGCTTGAAATTATTGATCTAAACAATGCGTGTGGCGAGGGTGAGAATTGGATAGCTTCGGAGAGCGCAATTGGCGGCACACCGGGAAAAATCAATTCCGTAAATGCGAATAAGCCCGATATCACAGGCCCTAAGCTACTTGCTGTTGTTGCTGAGGCAGATCAGCAGTTGGAATTGATTTTCAATGAGAAGCTTGAAAAACCTTTGTCAGGCATTGCGTTTGAATGTTCTCCTGCCGCCACAGTTTCTTCTTATACATTTTCCGATTTATCGTTGAAGCAAATAAAGCTCGACCTTGTCCAACCTTTAGCTCAGCGACAACTCTATTCCGTTACCGTAAAAAACCTTCGCGATTGCGCAGGTAATTTCATCGATGAGAATTTCAATAAACTTGAATTCGCGCTTACCGAAAATATCGACAGCCTGGATATTGTGGTGAATGAAATTTTATTTAACCCTCGCACCGGAGGGGTTGATTTTGTTGAACTGTATAATCGTTCATTAAAATTTTTAAACCTTAAAGAGCTTTCCATCGCAAACCGGAAGGAAGGCATCATTGAAAATTCGAAAGTAATTACAATTGAAAATTTTATTCTGAGGCCAAACTCCTATTTGGCGCTAACTACCGATCCGCAGCTGTTGAAATCACAATATCCTTCTAGTGATGATCTTTTATTTTACAAATCGGCCTTACCCAGCATGCCGGATGATGAAGGCTCAGTGGCCATTCACGTTAATGGAAAGGTTATCGATTTCTTTCACTATCGCGATGATTATCATTCACCCCTGTTGAAAGATGATGAGGGCGTTTCCCTAGAGCGGATTTCTTTTTCGGCACCAACTAATGACCGAAGTAATTGGGCATCGGCCACAGCTACGGCAGGGTATGCAACACCAGGGCAGATCAACTCAAACTCAAAACCCGAATCATTCACGGATGAGAATGCGGTGGTCATCGAGCCCGAGATTTTTATCCCCTCAATTGACTTCGCCAAAATCAATTACAAGTTTGATCAAAGTAATTTTATCGCCAATGTAAAAATCGTGGATTCGCAAGGGAGGTTGATCAAGGAAGTAGCCAATAACCAGTCGCTGAGTTATGAAGGTTTTTTTCGATGGGATGGCGACCAGACCGATGGCTCCAAAGCCCGGATGGGGTACTACACGGTGTGGGTGGAGGTGTTTGATTTGACGGGAACGGTAAAGACTTTTCGCAAAAGAGTTGTAATCTCCTCTAATTAGTTGAAATTGAGCTCAATTGGGGCTTTTCAGATTCAATTTTATGATCAGGAATTAATCCCAATACATTTTTTGTTTTAGGTGCGACCCCGTATTTTTGCGCATCTTTTTTTAACCCATTAACGAAGGAACTGTGTATGGCAAAATCATCCAAAAAATCACCCGCAAAATCTGCCAAGAAATCTGTAGCAAAAGCTAAACCTGCTGCTAAAGCAAAAAAGACCACGGCAAAAGCCAAAGCTAAACCAGCTCCCAAGAAGGCGGCACCTGCAAAAAAGAAAGAGACCAAGAAAGTAGTTGCTAAAAAACCCGCACCTGCGCCTAAGAAGGTTGCCCCTAAAAAGGTTGGGAAGGCACCTGTAATGAAAAAAGCATCAGCACCAGCGGAGCCTAAAAAAGTAGAAAATAAACCCATTGCCGCTCCGCCAAAAATTGCTCCTTCACAATTGAACATTTTCCCGATCATTACGCAGCGCCCGATTGCGCATAAGCCTGCCAAGCCTTCTACCACATCCGAAGACAAGACACGCTATAGCGAAGAAGAATTGAAAGAGTTTGAAGTGCTGATCAAGGGTAAGTTAGAAAAAGCAAAGGATGAGTTTCGCATTTTGAAGGAAACCCTTAATCGCAACAACGATGCGGGTACCGATGCTACCTCTGGTGGAAATACAAAAGTATTGGAAGATGGAGCTGAAACAGCGGAGAAGGAAAACCTAAGCCAGTTGGCAGCACGTCAGTTGAAATACATCACTAATCTTGAGAACGCCCTGATCCGCATTAAAAACGGAACGTATGGCATCTGTTCGGTTACCGGCAAATTAATTTCGAAAGAGCGATTGATTGCCGTGCCTCATACCACGCAGTCCATTGAGGCGAAAATGATGAAGCAAGATTAACGAACTTTTATGCTCGTCCCTTTCCTTGTCGGAGAGGGACTTTTTTATTTAAAGAACTTATGGACTTCCTACAAAATCATATTGAGGCGCTGGTATTCTGCTCGCCCACTCCTACCAAAATAGCGGACATCAAGGCGTGCCTTTCAGAAATGTTCAATGCAGATGTGCCTGAAGATGATATTGTAGCAGCATTGCAGCGCATTGAAGAGAAATTTCAGGCGGAGGAATATTCTTTTCAGATTTACAAAGGAGGTGGCGGTTATCAGTTCCTGACCAAACCGGCCTATCAAACCAGTATTGGTATCATGCTCAAGCAGCAGTCGAAAAAGAGACTGTCAACTTCAGCGATGGAAACCTTATCAATCATTGCCTATAAGCAGCCGATTTCAAAAACAGAAGTAGAAAACATTCGTGGTGTGAATTGTGACTACGCTATTCAAAAACTTCTTGACAAAGGATTGATTGAAATACGCGGCAAAGCGGAGACCATCGGACGACCCATGTTGTATGGCACGAGCCCTAAGTTCATGGAATACTTTGGTATCAACGACATCAATGAATTGCCAACACCGAAGGATTTCACCAACGAGGTAAACACTATTGGAGAGACTCCTGAAAATCAATAACACCATCTGAAAGAGCAGTTGCGCACGATACACCTTGCCTCTCGGGGCTGAATCATAGTTTCAAAAAGAATTTTTATTTATCCACACGCATTGCCGTGTACCACTTCGGCTTATTGGCCAATTAATACTTACCTTTAAACATTATGGCACGTCCCAACAAATCCTCCGGAAAGAGAACCTCTTTTGGAAAGCGCACAGACGCTGAAAAATCATTCCGCAATCGTAAGAAAGAAAAGCCGGAAGGCCGCTATGGTGAGGAAAGGCCGCGCAGATCCTCTGCAGGTGGGTTTAGTAAAAGAAGTGATGAGGGCTCATCCAGACCTTCACGTTTTTCAAAACCTACGGGTGGAGCGAGAAGATCATTTGGCGATGGCGATTCTTCAGAGAGACCAAAACGTTTTTCAAAGCCATTTGGCAAACGAGAAGAGGGGGGCGATCGTCCATTTCGCAAATCAGCAAGTTCGTTTGGCGCTAAGGGCCCGAAGCGATTCTCAAAACCATTTGATAAAAAGGATGAGGTAAATCGTCCGTTCCGCAAAAGCGCTGGTCCATTTGATTCGGAAAGGCCAAGGCGATCATCGAAGCCTTTTCAGAAAAGAGATGATGAAGGAGGTTTTAAAAGACCATCACGCTCTTTTGAAAGCCGCTCAGAAAAACCGGAAGGATTTTCAAAACGATCCTTTGATAAGCCAGGGCGATCATTCAGAAAATCAGATGATGAATCATCATCAGAAAGTCGCTCCTCTTCACGCAGCTTTGCCAAAAAACCATTTGGAGCAAAAGATCGCTTTGAAGGAAAAGGCAAGCCCTTTGGTGAGCGCTCCGATCGATTCTCAAAAAAATCATTCGACCGCAAAAATGATGATCGTGACGAGAAACCTGCACGCAAAAACACACGCTTCTTTGACAAGCGAGAGGATAGCCAGGAAGGTTTTGCAAAGCCATTCAATCCCAAGCTGGATGTAGTGAAGCGTGTAAAAGGTGAAGCAAAAGCTGAAGCGCTAGTAAAGAAGCAGTCGGGAGATGATGAATTGATACGTCTGAATAAATTCATGGCCAACAGTGGTGTGGGTAGCCGCAGGCAAGCGGATGAATTAATTAAGATGGGATTGGTGACGGTAAATGGCGAAACAGTAACCGAGATGGGCCATAAAGTAAAGCCTACCGATGATGTTCGCTATGAAGGAAAAAAATTGAAAGCAGAAAAGCCGGTTTATATTTTATTGAATAAGCCGAAAGGTTTTATCACCACCACGGATGATCCGCAAGAGCGAAATACCGTGATGAATCTTGTGGCCAATGCCGGAAAGGAAAGAATTTACCCTGTGGGGCGTCTGGATAGAAATACAACAGGATTGCTGTTACTCACGAACGATGGCGATCTGGCAGATAAGCTTACGCATCCTTCTTATAATGTGAAGAAGATTTATAAAGTAGAGTTGGATAAAGCCATCACAAAAAATGATCTTCAAAAAATTGCCGATGGCGTTTACCTGGAAGAAGGAAGAGCAATGGTAGATGATGTGGCGGTGGTGAGTGATGATTATAAAGAGATTGGGATAGAATTACACATCGGATGGAATCGCATTGTGCGCAGAATATTTGAATCGCTTGGCTATGAAGTGGTGAAGTTGGATCGGGTAGTGTATGCCGGATTGGATAAGAAGGATTTGACGCGCGGCCAGTGGCGTTTCTTAAAGCCAGAGGAAATTGTGCGATTGAAACATTTCAAATAAGGTATGAAAAGCAAAGCCGAGAAGCGCATTAATGGTGGACTTGCCATTTATTATGGCATCGGAGGTTTGGTTACAGGTGCTGGAATATTGATCTACTTCTTTACCTGGCTTTATGAAGTCTTCTTTGGTGATCGAGAGTTTTCATTGGGCGCTTGTTTGGGCTTGTTGATTGTGAGCATGATATTCCTTGCAATTGGCTACTCTATTTTACGTGTGGGTTACGAAGAACTGGAAGAACCTCATTAGTGAATAGCAAGGTCCTAAAGAAACTCAATCTCGGTGCTTCCATCTTTTTTGGTCTCTCCACATTATTTGCCAGTCTTTGTGGTGTAATCGGATTTTTTATCTGGCTCCATCGTGTGTGGACAGATCAGGCTCGCTTTAGCTGGGTTGGGTTCTGCGGTATCCTCATTTTGTCTCTCATATTATTTATCATCGGCATTGTGATGATGAAGTCGGGAATTGATGAAATGAAGAAATCCTGAAAGCTTGAGATAATCGCTTTTCTGAAGATTTAAATACAATATTCTATACTTTATGTAAAGTTTGCATAACTTTTAGTATAGATTAGCGTATATGTAAAGTAAAACAAACTTTACATTATGAAATCACGATTTCTCCTTCCACACGCGATGAAACGCTTGGGTTTGATCCTGTTTCTGCCCTGCCTCGCCATCGGCACAATGGCCTTTTATTTCGACTTTCAGATTGATGGATTTGAAGTCACCATTCCTTACGCTAAAAGTTATTTAGGGAGTGGTCCTTTAGAAAATAATCTTACCGATGAATTAGCCTCCACATTGATGTTGATGTGCCTTTTCATGATTGCTTTTTCGGAGGAAAAAATAGAAGATGAATGGGTGGCATCCGTTCGACTGGAATCTTTGCAGTGGGCAGTTTATCTCAATTACGGATTACTTGCTTTTGCCATACTCTTTCTGTACACCGATCACTTTCTGCAGGCGTTGATTTATAATATGTACACAATCCTGGGCTTCTTTATCATCCGGTTTAATTATGTGATTCGCTTCCGTTTCAACCCTAGCCGCATTGAGCAACATGAAAAATAATATTCGTGTAGAGCGAGCGATTGCAGACATCACGCAGGCGCAGCTGGCCGATCGGGTAAAGGTGACACGCCAAACCATTCATGCTATTGAAGCTGGAAAGTATGTTCCCTCTGCCGTGTTGGCCTTGAAAATAGCGGCAGTATTTGCTAAAAAAGTAGAAGAGGTTTTTCAGTTGGAAGAAACTGATTAGTCGGCTATGATTTTTGGGGAATTAATTTTCCCCAAATTTTTGTAGCTTAAATATTCTTAACCCCATCGCCCATGAGAATTGCGTTAATCATCCTTGTCACCCTGCTTTTTGCCACAGCGGCTGTGGCGCAGCAAAAAACTACAGCCGATCCTCGCCTTGCCGGATTGGATGCGAAACTACAGGCATTGTTAGACGAATGGAAAGCGGTAGGCTTTTCGGTTGCCGTGGTAGAAAAAAATAAAGTAGTGTACGCCAAAGGCTTTGGCTACCGCGATTTGGAAAACAAGAAACCGGCAACAGCAAATACTTTGTTTGCCATAGGCAGTTGTTCAAAAGCATTCACCTCGGCTATTCTTGGCCAACTGCGCAACGAGAAAAAACTTTCCTTTAATGATCGGCCTGTTCAATACATCCCCGGCTTAAAATTCTTTTCCGATGACATGAATGATGATATTGTCATCAGTGATCTGATGTGTCATCGCACAGGCCTGCCACGCCACGATCTGGCCTGGTATTTTTTCAATAGCGATTCGCGCGACAGCCTGGTTGCAAAAATTCAATACATGGAACCTTCTGCAGGCGTGCGGCAAAAGTATCAGTACAACAACTTCATGTTTATGCTACAGGGCGTGATTGCTGAAAAAATTACGGGCAAAAGTTGGGAGGCCAATATTCAGGAGCGCTTTTTCAAACCGCTTGGCATGACCACCTCTAATTTATCCATGGCTGAAATGGAGAAGAGTGTTGAGCCATCGCTTGGTTATGAAGTGAAGGATAACAAAGAGATTCGTAAGGTGGACTATTTCCACATTCGTGGGATGGCACCTGCAGGAAGTATTAATAGCAGCGCGAATGAAATGGCCAATTGGATGAAAGCCTGGATCTATGGAGGTAAGTACAATGGCAAAGAATTGATTCCGGCATCCTATGTTACCGAAGCAACCAGTGCACAAATGGTGGCCAACGCGGGCCTACCCTCAAAAGAACATCCGGACATACAGTTTAACAGTTACGGTTATGGCTGGGGACTGAATTCATACAAAGGTCATTATCGTGTTTCGCATGGAGGGAATATCGATGGGTTTTCGGCCAGCACAACTATTTTTCCATCCGATAGCCTTGGAATTGTAGTACTCGTGAATCAAGATGGATCAGCTCTTCCCAGCATAGTTCGCAACATGATTGCAGATCGAATGTTGAAACTCAGCCAATCCGACTGGAGCAAAGAAATTAAAGCGGAACGGGAGAAGGCCCTAAAACAGCAGGCTGAGATGAATGCAAAAGCATCAGCCAATCAAAAGAAAGGAACAAAAATTTCACACCTGCTGGAACAGTATGAAGGTAAGTATAGTCATCCCGGCTATGGTACATTCAGCATGTACACAAAACGCGATTCACTTTTTGGAAAATCATCGTGGCAAACGTTCTGGCTCAAGCAGATTCACTTTGACGTTTTTCAACCGTATATCGTGAACAAATTCAATAAGATTGACACGGCTGATCGCAGTGATATTCGATTTAATTTTCGCACTGGCCTTGATGGGGAAATAGAAGGAGCAACAGTAAGTGGTATGGAGCCCAACGTAAAACCACTTGAGTTTAAGCGCGAAAGCTATGCAAAGGCAATCAAACCGGAAGAACTTAAGAAATATGTTGGCGAATATGAGTTAGGCAATATGGTGGCAAAAATCTCTATCAAGGGAGAAAGCATGCTTACTCTTTTTGTTCCTGGCCAACCGGAGTATGAAATGCTTTACCTGGGGAATAACAAATTTGCTGTGAAAAATCTAAACGGGTACAAACTTGAGTTTGAAGAAACAGCGGGTACGATCAGTAGTTGTAACTTTATTCAACCCAACGGAACATTTAAGGCAAAACGAAAATAGTATTTGAAATAAAAGCGATGACTTGCATACACAGGCCATCGCTTTTTTATATTACTCGCTCTTCAGATTCTGCACCGGGTTGATATAGATTGCTCTCCACGCTTGTGAGCCGATGGTGAGCACTCCAAACAGAATCAGAAAGAACACACCGAGTGCAATGGTTGCCATATCTACCGATACATGATAGGCCAGCTGCTCCAACCAAAGATTGTTAATAAAGTATGCAGCAGGCACCGCCAGCACGATAGCAATTAACAGCACCACAAAAAAACCTTTTGACAAAAGATACACCAACGAGCCGTTGCTGCTTCCCAACACTTTGCGAATAGAAATTTCTTTGATCTTTGTTTCGGTGGTGTAGGTTGCCATCCCCAATAATCCCAGACAAGAGATTAATATCGCAAGGAAGGAAACCACGCTAAGGATACTTACCAGGTCACCGAAAAAGATGTCATAGATTTTGTGAATCTCTTCAGAAAAATCTTTGTAGTCTAACTTCAAGGTTGGATTTACTTTTGCCCAGGCCGACTCGATCGATTGACCAGCCTGCTCAAAGGTTCCGGTGTATTTAACCTGGAGTATGCTGAATTCTTTTGGCCGATAGACCAACGCGAGCGCCCCCATTTTTTCCATCAGTAGCTGATGATTATAATTTTTCATCACACCGATAATTTGTACACGCGAAGAATCATTCTGCCGGATTAATTCCTGACCGATGGCATCAATGGCAGAATTGAAATGAAAAGTCTCTACGGTTTTTTCGCTGATCACGACAAAGTTCTTATTCGCTTCTCCTGTTTCAGCCTGAAAGAATTTTCCAGCCACCATTTCTACTTCTATATTTTTCAGGTAGTCTTCGTCAACAGAATAGTAGTAGATATCAGTCCATTCCTTTTCTTCCAGCGATCGCTTATAGCCATCACCATAGCTGGAGCCGGCAGCAGGCACATGCGAGGCAGCTGCAACACTCTCAATATTGCCATACTTTAATAGTTCTGTTTTGAGGGTTTCTGCAGAGCTGTTTCCCAAATAGACCACCACTTTCTTATCCAGATTAAATCCATGGTCGGCACGCAAATACATTTGCAATTGATTGAATACCACAATTACCGAAAGAATAAAAATCAGCGAGAAGGTAAACTGTGCAACCAGTAGACTTTTGCGCAGGCCCATTCGCGAGAAAAGTTTCATGTTGGTAATCCCTTTCAGCACCTTCACAGGCTGAAAGCCACTCATGACCACAGCCGGAAAAATGCCCGCCAGAATTCCTACCACCAAAGCAAAGACTGCAAATACCGCATACACAAAATAGTTTGCCTCCAAATCCCACTTCATTACGCGCGCAAAACTTAACTCCAGCATGATGGGTTTTAGCACAATCATTAAGAGGATGGCAATAAAGAGTGCGAAGAAAGCAACCAATACCGACTCGGATAAAAACTGAACGAATATCTGCCACCGCATGGCCCCGGTAACTTTGCGCACACCAATTTCGCGCGCACGCGTGAGTGAACGAGCAATAGAAAGATTTGTAAAATTAAAACAAGAAGTAAGCATGACTACCCCGGCCAGACCGGCAAAGAAGTAGATGAAAATCCAGGGCAAGAATGGACCGATGGGATTGTTGATAAAAGGACCTGGCGTGATGCTCATCAGATTTTGACACGTGTACTTCACCCGTTGTTGAGTGTCAGGATTAGGTAGCTTGGCAAAATGTTCTTTTTGAATTTTTTCGAAGTGGGGTTGAATGTCTTCTATGGTCTTCCCTTTTTCCAAAAGCACATAGACCCAGCCGGCAGTGTATTGATACCAATTCTCTAAATCGCGGGCCCGGTTTCTATCGCGCTTTGGATCAGGACTAAGGCTTTTTATCGTGGAGAGAC
Organism: uncultured Cyclobacteriaceae bacterium; assembly: GCA_966095315.1. GTDB lineage: Bacteria > Bacteroidota > Bacteroidia > Cytophagales > Cyclobacteriaceae > ELB16-189. The sequence continues at coordinate 581,341 of CBHTSG010000002.1, read as the reverse complement.
TGGCGAGTGCATCGAATGCAATGTGCGATTTGTTGCTGGTTTCTTTCAGGATGCCCGTTACTTTATACGGTCCCTCATTGCCTACTTTAAAGGTTTCACCTATCGGGTTTTCCTGTCGGAATAATTTTTTGGCAGCTTTTTTTGTGAGCACAACAGAATATGGTTCCACCAATGCTGTACGCTGATCACCATGCTCTAACTCATATTCGAACACATCCAGAATTTCAGGATCTGCAAAATATCCGGCCACGGGGATGTTTACATTCTGATCGAATTCAATCCACATGTTACCAAAACCTCGCACAATTCGCACCGACTTCTCGATGCCGGTGTATTTCTCCATGAGCTCCTGGCGCAGCGGAAGTGTTGTAGTGGCAGTCTCGCTGCGTTGCGCTCCACCTTCATCGGAGGGAATGCTGTTGATGCGATAAATGCGCTCACGCTTTGTATTGTAACGATCATACATCATCTGATCGGCCACCAGCATGATGATGGCCATACAGATGGTCATGGCTATGGTTAAACCAAAAATATTAATGGCTGAAAAAAAGCGATGCCTGAGCAGACTGCGCAGGGCAGTCTTAAAATAATTCCTGAACATAGAAATATGATTTAAGAAGTGTAAAGGCTGACTAAAATGTAAACACGAGGTGAACCAATTTTTTTGATCGATTGCTCTCTTGCCATTTCTCTGCGATTTTAAGATTTAACCATAGAGGTTCACAAAGAAAATTTTGATTCAGCGATGTTAAGTTTTTAGTCAGCCTTGAATTGATATAATGGTGTGTTATTTCTGCGTTTCCTTTTTCACCAGGAAGTAGTAGATCAAAAATCCGAGCGAAACAGAAACAGCAAACAGACCATAAGGCATGGGTGACTCAGGGCCTGCGGGAATAAACTCCATTAAAATCAAAGAGATACCGGCAAACAAAATGATCAACCCCCATTTTAATGACGTGAAACGATTATCCACAGTATGTTGCTTGAATAACGCCTGCGTCTCTTCATTTACGTAACCCTTTTCAATCATTTTCTTTTTCAGAATATAATCGGTCATTACTTTGGCGAAAAAGTAAACTGATCCGCCAAGGCCTCCAAAAATTGTAACAGGCATTAATACTTCTCTTAATCCGTGGTCCATAGTATTTGTATTTTTTAGTTTTCTGATTGTTTTAATGCGTAGGACACAGGGTTAAGCTCAGATGTTGCAGTGAGCCTAACTAAATTTTTATCTTCTAGATTTAATACGGGCCCCCTTCGACTCCGTTCAGGGGGCACGACTCCGTCCATGTAGTTGTTAAGTGAAGTTGAATCGAATGATAATTTGATCCATTCACTACCTGTTTTAAGCATTTCAGTACATTCTCTGCGAAATTAATTCGATAAATTCATGCAACATTCCGTAGTAGAGCAGTGTCTCACCCCAAAATGACAGACGATAAGGCCCTGATCGCACAAATCATCCATGGCGATGTACAGGCTTTCAGGCAGCTCATCCGGCAGCATGAAAGGCTTGTTGCTCATATGGTTGGGCGCCTTATCCGGCAGGAAGAAGATCGCGAAGAGCTTTGCCAGGATGTGTTTATGAAGGTGTATGAAAAACTGGGTGAGTTCACGTTTCAATCTAAATTAAGTACTTGGATTGCTACTATTGCTTACCGGCATGCCATCAACCATCTGCGCAAGAAAAAGATTGTGGTCGATGATATCGCAGAAGAAGATCGCTTCACTCATCATTTTATTTCTTATCACAATCCGGAAGAAATACTTTCTGACCATGAACAGGAAGAAATGGTAATGAAAATGATTGACCAACTTCCTGCCAGTTATAAAACAGTACTCACACTTTTTCATGTAGATGGAATGAACTATGCTGAAATTGGTGAGGTTACCGGAATGCCGGAGGGAACCGTGAAGAACTATCTCTTCCGGGCGCGGCAGTTGTTAAAAGAGAAAGTAAAAAGTTATCTTGGCAAAGAGGAGGTAATATGAACGAGGAATTCAAAAATCAATTAAGGCAAGAAGGCGTGCGGAGTGATAGCCATGATGGCCTTGCATATCAAAAAGTATTTGATGCGCTTTCACACGAGCCACAGTTTCAACTGCCCCATAATTTTGCCGATCAGGTAATCAGGCGAATTGAGCATAAACAAAAGGAATCTACTAAGCGCGATAATCTATTTCTGATTCTTGGCATTGGCGCATTTATTATAGCAGGCATTGTGGGCTCATTGATGATCGGTTTCAAACCTGACCTGGGAATTTTTAAATTTCTTTCTGGCTATTCCGGCCTAATGATTTTTGCAATCGCCTTCGTTATTTTTATTCAATGGCTTGACAAGCGTGTGGTGAGAAAAAATCTTTCCTATTAAGTGGTGCTAATCCGCACCTAACAGAATAGAAAGAAATTTCATTTTTGGATGACGATCGGCAATCAATTTTAAGATTCCAAGAAAAGGAATGAAGAGGATCATTCCTGCCGCTCCCCAGATTATTCCACCGGCAATAATTACAACAATAGTGACGAGCGTGTTGATTTTTAACCGATCGCTAACCGCCCACGGGAAGATCACATTAGCCTCAAGGTATTGCACTACAGCAAAAAGAATCACAACGCCCAGCGGGTAAAGGGGAGATTGGTAAGTAACCCACGCGATCGAGATGGGCAACAATGATGCAATGATAATGCCCACATAGGGCACTACCGTGAAAATGGAAGCTGCGAAACCAAATAGCACAGCATGTGGAATGCCCAGTGCAAAAAGTCCAACACTATTCAATACACCAACAATCAGATACACCACCACCATGCCTTTAATGAAATTGTAATACGATTGAATGGATTGATGCAACGTTTCGCGAATGTTTCCTCTCCCTTCTTCGGGAAAGAGGTAATACATCGCATCGACTAGGCGCTGACGGTAGTACAGCATCAGGTACGCATAAATTGGAATGAGAATCGCCAATACTAAGGACACCGCTGACGCTGAAATGGTCTGCTGAAGAATGCTGATGGCATCGGCACCGGAGTTATGAAGAAATTCGGTGAACCATGCTTTTTGATCCAACGCGCTAACGCCCAGGTTTTCGGAAATAAAAGTACTTATGGAGTCAAGCGAACTTGAGAGTTGTTCTTTCAGTGAAGGCCACTCGCGCGTAAATGAAATAAGCTGAATAATGAGTAAGTAGATCAAGGTGAATGTGAGCAAGATCAACAGGCTCAAACTAATAATGATGGATCCCGCGCGACTGATCTTTTTGCTTTCCAGCCAGCGGCAAATAGGGTAGAGAATAAAACTGATTAGCAGCGCAAAACTCAACGGCACAAAAAGCCCACGACCGAAATAGAGCAACACCAGGATGACTAATCCATTCTGAATATTCCGAAACCCCTGCCAATAATCAACCCGTTCGTTCATAATGTTAAGGTAGCAGATCGGCCAAAAACAACAATGACCAGCGTCATGTAATAATTGAGCCCGACCTCATGAGAAAAGTGTCACAGAAAAATCTGAAATTTCGCAAAACCTAACCCTATGAAACGAAGTGTACTTATTTTCCTTAGCATCATCGCGGCCCATCTTTCGTTTGGACAAAAGTATAAAGGAGAAAGCTGGTCATCCATCAAGGCATCTGGTGCGGGCACATTATCAGTAGTGTATTATGAGCAGGCCGGATTAATACAAGACACCAACGGAAAACCTGAAGGACTGTGTGTGGATGTGCTTCAGGATTTTGTTGACTACGTGTACAACAAATACGGAAAGAAGATAACCATTGACTACGTTGGTAAAGAACCGGTGTTCACGGAATTTTTACTGGCCGCACAAAACAGCAATAATGTGTTGGGCGTAACGAACGTGACCATCACCGATGAGCGTAAGAAGAATTTGAAGTTCACGCCCCCGTTTATCTCCAACCCGGTGGTGTTGATTACACACAAGGATGCCCCCACCGTGTCAAATTTTTCTGAATTGTCTACTAAGCTCGAAGGTTACACTGCTGAAATCATTGGTGGCAGTACACACGTGAAGCACATTAACAAAATCAAAAAGGAAAACTGGCCATCGCTGGTGATTAACTACGGCCCCAGTGGTCAGGAAATCGTAAAAAAAATTACTACCAACCCTAAACTATTTACCATTCTCGACTTCACCGAGTTTGTTGATGCCACACGTAAACGCCTGCCCGTGAAAAAGCAGGACCTGGAGTTTGGCAGCCCTGAGCAATTGGCCTTTATCATGTCAAAGCAAAGCGATTGGGATGTGATCTGGAAAGATTTTTTGACAGACGAATACCGCAAAAGCCCGAAGTACCGAAAGAATATTGCTGAAAATCTAGGTTCTGCGTTTTTGAGTATTTTGAAGTGAGTGGACGTTCCAAGAAAAGTTGAATGGTAACAATTAAGTATTCGGAGAGCCTGAAGAGTGGTATTGTTTGCACAAATTTGACACATTGGTCCGACAAGATTGAAATTTTATTCTTCTACTTACATAATGTTTTCCTTTTAGGTCTTCTTCTGGTATTACCAACATACATGATAATCAAGGAATATTTTGACAATACTATAGGTGGACTCTCTTTAATATTTGAAGGGACAGAAATCATTCTCGGATCCTATCTTTTAATATGCCTATTTAACTGGAGACGACTGACTAAAATTGAGAGGCTTGAAATTGAAAGAAACAAGGAGCTACTAATCCCAATAATTAATGGTTATTATCCTGGATTAAATTATGAATGGGACGGAGAAATACTAATCGGAACGAGACCGTACAGCAATTTTAATTTCAAAGGAGGACTCAATATTGTTGTAATATTTAGCAAGAGTGACATCTACTTAAATATTCTTTCAATTTATAGACCGGGACCAAATCCATGGATGGCATTTACGAACATTGAAAGAGCAGCAGAAATAAAGGACATGTTTAAAGAGAAGATTAGGTATAGTCAGATGATGTATCATACTGAGCATATCAAGACACGATACAAATGAATTTCATTCACTGGAATATTGACCCTGAAATCGCGAACCTAATGGGCTATCCATTGCGGTACTATGGAATTTTATTTGCAAGCGGAATAATGCTTTGCGTTTTTATGTTGAAAGGGATTTTCAAAAATGAAAACATCTCGTCTGACAAATTAGATACGCTCACCATTTATGGAGTGATCGGAATTTTTGTGGGAGCAAGATTAGCGCACTGCTTATTTTATGATCCATCGTATTATTTTGATCACCCGTTGGAAATGCTTTTCCCCATTCAACTAACGGGCAGTGGAGAATACAAATTCATCGGTTACCAGGGGCTGGCAAGTCATGGAGGGATTCTTGGTTTAATCATCGCCCTTATTCTCTATTCAAAAAAAACTCATGAGTCGATCATCAACACCATTGATTTGATTGCTGTGGTGGCGCCATTGGGTGGTTGTTTCATAAGACTTGGTAACCTGATGAATTCCGAGATCATCGGATTGCCCACTGATGTTCCCTGGGCTTTTGTTTTTGAACGTGAGGACAACTTACCCAGACACCCCGCCCAGCTTTACGAAGCGATTTCATATGTATTGATCTTCGCATTGAACTTCTATTTATACAAAACGTATCGATCAAAATTGCAAAATGGGTTCCTTTTTGGGGTGTCGATTTCATTAGTATTTATCGCACGATTTCTTATCGAATTCGTAAAGGAGCGACAAGTTTCATTTGAAGAACAAATGTTGTTTGACATGGGGCAATTATTGAGCATTCCTTTTATACTCCTAGGATTAGGGTTTATGGTTCATGGATGGGTGAAGACGAGAAAGAGTAAACCGAAAAGTGAGATATTAACCATGACTGATTGATCTGGTGACTGATGGAATGTGAGGGCTGGTCCTCAACTGAAAATTTGAAGTATATCTAAAAAGTATATACCTTTGAAGAAAGCGGATATCATGAAAAATCTATCACTAAAACTGGAGGATGACATTTTTCAGGAGACTGAGAAAATCGTGACTAAGGTCAAAAAGAATCGTAACAGGTATATAAACGAGGCGATAGAATTCTACAACAAGCTTCATAAGCGCAGGCTTCTTTCAAAACAATTGAGTAAAGAGTCGAAAATCGTATCAAAGAGCTCCATGGAAATTCTGGCCGAGTTCGAAAAATTGAACGATGAAGATTAAACAATTCGAAATCTGGATTGCTGATTTAAATCCACGAATGGGAACAGAGACTGGAAAAGTAAGACCGGTTATTGTTGTTCAGACAGACCTATTAAATAAGGAACATCCATCGACTATCGTTTGCCCGATTACAACAAACGTAAAGCCAGAATCAGAAATATTGCGGGTTCATTTAAAGAAATCAAGGTACGGACTTAAGGAAGATTGTGATATTATGATTGATCAGATAAGAGCAATTGACAATAGCCGATTAACAAAGAAAATCGGAGCAGTGGATAACGACACAGCCGATAAAGTGAGGGAAAATCTAAAAATAGTTTTGGATTTAGATTAACCTGAACGTGATCCAATACAATTTCAGTCCCTTTCTTCTATCATTTCACAACCGATAAACAACCGCCTCATACGGCCTTAAGTTTCCCTTGGTTGGTTCATCAGTATAATTGGATAACAATATCTCTTTCCCCTCCAGGTCGAACGGAAGTTTGACACTGGCATCTTCCTTGGTGAAGTTGAGCAGGATCAAAAACGATTGACCGTCAAGCTCACGTGTATAGGCGTAAATAGAAGAATTGTCTTTATCGAGAAGGGTATACTTTCCATACACCAATACCGGGTTATTCTTTCGCAGTGCAGTAAGTTTTCTAAAATAATTCAAACAACTATTGGAGTCACCCTCCTGATCGGCTACGTTAATCTCACCATAGTTCTTGTTCGTTTCGATCCACGGTGTGCCGGTGGTGAAGCCAGCGTTGGCGGTGTTATCCCATTGAAAGGGTGTGCGTCCATTATCACGACATTCAAATTGAATGCGCTTCAGAAACTTATCGATATCGCCACCAATGTTTTTCTGATTCTGATATTCATTAAGGGTGGGCATGTCTTTGTATTGTTCAATCTTGGTGAAGCCCGCATTGGTCATACCCAATTCATCACCATTATAATAATAGGGAGTGCCGCGCATGGTCATGATAAATGTGCTCAGCATTTTGGAAGATCGGTCCCTGAATTCAGGAGTATCGTTGCCAAAGCGGCTCACCATTCTTGCCTGATCATGATTGGCCAAAAAAATGGAAAGCCAACCTTTTTCCGCGAAAGCGCTATCCCACCGCGAGAATACTTCTTTAAACTTCATAAGACTATAGCCCTCCATCTTTGCTACATCCACGCCTTCAAAGGCATAGGCCATGTTCAGTTCGTTGCGATCTTCGTCCACAAGATTGTGTGCATCTTCAAATGTATTGCCGGCACCTTCGGCCACGCTCATCACATCGTACTTGCTGAAAACTTCCTTGTTCATTTCTTTCAGATAGTCGTGCAGGTAAGGGCCCATCGCGTAATACTTGATGAAGTTTTTTTCAAAACCATCGGGCCATTTGGGGAATGTGATGTCTTTGGAGGCAAACTGAAAAGCATCTAAGCGAAAACCATCCACACCTTTATCGGCCCAAAACTTCATGATGTCGTACACTTCCTGGCGGAGTTTTGGATTTTCCCAATTTAAATCGGGCTGCTTGCGCGAAAAATAATGAAGATAGTATGCATTGCTAAGCGAATCATATTTCCACGCATCGTGATTCACATCAAACAAACTGTAGCGGTACGCTGGCTTACCTTTCTCGGCATCCCACCAATGGTAATAATTGCGATAAGGATTGTCTTTTGATTTGCGCGATTCCTGAAACCAGAAATGTTCATCACTGGAGTGATTGACCACCACATCCATCACGAGTTTGATGCCCCGGTCATGCATTCCTTTGAGTAAGGCATCAAAATCTTCCATCGTTCCAAACTCTTTCATGATAGCACGATAATCGGAGATGTCGTACCCATTGTCATCATTGGGAGATTGATAAATCGGATTGAGCCAAACAGCGGTAACGCCCAGCTTTTGAATGTAATCCAATTGCGAGATGATTCCTTTCAAATCGCCAATACCATCGCCATCACTGTCTTTGAAGCTGCGCGGATAAATTTGATAGACGATGGCTTCTTTCCACCACTTACGACTGGAAGTGCTTTTAGAGGTGTCAGGATTTTTGCATTGCGTTACTGCAATAGCGATTATGGCAATGAGAATAAATTTTTTCATGGTCAATTTTTCCGGAGAGGAAGATCGGATTTATTTTTTAAACATGCTATAATGAATTTTTTCCTGCATGTCGCGCTGATGTTCGCAGATTTCTTTTCGGAACCATTCTGCGCTAATACGCGTGATCTGCGGGAATGAATAGTTGGATTTCATTAATAATTGTTGTGCGCGGATTTTTGATACCGGACCAAACGATTTCACATTAAAATTAAGATATTCACGGCTCGTTTAATTTCATTCAAAACCTACGAATTATGGTAAAGCAATATATCGAATCCAACCAGCAGCGCTTTCTTGACGAACTTTTTGAATTGCTCCGCATGCCGTCTGTCAGTGCCGACAGCCGTCACAAAGACGATGTGCGAAAGACTGCCGAACGCGTGCGTGATCGCATTAAAGAAGCGGGTGCTGACAAAGTTGAGCTGGTAGAAACCAAAGGCCATCCTATTGTTTTTGGTGAAAAGATGATTGACCCATCAAAACCTACAGTGCTGGTGTACGGCCATTACGATGTGCAGCCCCCCGATCCGCTCAACTTGTGGGTATCGCCACCGTTCGAACCGACTATTCGTGATGGAAAAATTTATGCCCGTGGTTCCTGCGATGACAAAGGACAGTTTTATATGCACATTAAGGCGTTTGAAATTTTGATGAAACAGAATCAACTCTCGTGCAACATCAAGTTCATGATTGAAGGTGAAGAGGAAGTCGGCTCTGATAATTTGCCCTTGTTCGTAAAAGAATATCGCGATAAGCTAAAAGCCGATGTGATTTTGATTTCGGATACGGCATTGATTTCTCTTGATCATCCTTCCATCACCGTGGGGCTTCGCGGATTGAGTTATATGGAAGTAGAGGTGACGAGTGCCAACCGTGATTTGCACAGTGGAGTCTATGGTGGTGCAGTGGCCAATCCCATCAATGTGCTGGCGCAAATGATCACATCACTTCACGATGAAAACGGCAAAGTGACCATCCCCGGATTTTATGATAAAGTGAAAGAACTTTCTGCAGAGGAGCGCAAAGCATTGAACGCTGCCCCTTTTGATCTTGAGGAATATAAAAAAGAACTGGGCATTGCCGATGTGAAAGGCGAAAAGGGTTACACCACATTAGAGCGCACGGGCATCAGACCAACGTTGGATTGCAATGGCATTTGGGGAGGCTACACGGGCGAGGGCGCGAAGACGGTACTTCCTTCAAAAGCTTCTGCAAAAATTTCGATGCGCCTGGTACCTAATCAGGAGAGTAGCGAAATCACGGAGATGTTCACCAGACATTTTTTATCCCTTGCGCCAAAATCAGTGACGGTGAAAGTAACACCCCATCATGGCGGTCAACCGGCTGTGACTCCTACCGACTCAAAAGCTTACAAAGCTGCGGAAGAGGCTTTTGTGGAAGTGTTTGGAAAGAAGCCAATACCCACCCGTGATGGTGGCAGCATTCCGATTGTGGCATTGTTCAAAAAGGAATTAGGATTGGATACCGTATTGATGGGCTTTGGCCTGGATAGCGATGCACTCCACTCGCCTAACGAAAGCTATGGCGTGCAAAACTTTTTCAAAGGCATCGAAACAATTGTGGCGTTCTACAAACACTACGCAAAATAGTTTCTTTAAACTAAAATAAATGGACGCGCCAAGCGTCCTTTTGTGAAGGCAGCGAATGAATTCCGCTGCCTTTTTGTTGTGGAGGAATAAAAAATTTGAATGCCTATGGGGAAACATTTTACCCGGTCACAAAAACTTAAGCTTCGCTCCATTCTTTATATCTCCATCTTTTGGGTGATCACCTCACTGATCTTTTCGGTGTACAATCACTTCTTTTATCTGTCCACACAAGCATCCGGCATGCCGCAATACAATTTTTGGGTAAGCCTGCTAACGAATATTTTGATAATCCCATTTGCGGGATTTTTGGCCGGTGGTGCGATCGTTTATTTTTTGAAAGAACGCGTGCGCAAACTTCCACTCTGGCTGATCATCATCACCGATACGCTAATTATTGTCTCTCTAATTATCGTGATCACCATACCCGGATCGCTCATTTACAATGCTATTTATTTTCAAAAGCCTCCGTGGGATGGGTTGGTGATCATTCATTCGTTTGATTTCATGCAGAGTTATGGAATGATCTATACGGTAATTTTTTGGACACTCGTTTCGATGGTCACGATGATTGTGTTACAGGTTAATGATAAATATGGGCAAGGCGTTTTTCTGGATTTGCTCCGAGGCCGCTATCATCGTCCGAAAGTGGAGACGCGCATCTTTATGTTTTTAGACATTCGTTCTTCCACAGCCATCGCAGAACGACTTGGGCATGTGAGGTGGTTTGAGTTTTTGAATCATTTCTTCAATGATATTACTGAACCAATCATTGACACCAAAGGAAAAATTTATCAGTACGTGGGCGATGAGGTGATCATCTCATGGAATGTGTGGGATGGATTGGAAGCGAACAATTGCATCCAATGTTTTTTTGAAATCAAGCAAAAGATGGAATCACTCACGGAAAAATACCGAAATGCCTACGGCACGGCACCTCGATTCAAAGCGGCTATTCATTGCGGAGAGGTGACTACCGGTGAAATCGGTACGATAAAGAAGGACATTATTTTTACAGGTGACGTGTTAAACACCACTGCACGCATTCAGGAGCTTTGCAACGTGTACGATGTGGAGTTACTGGTATCACAGGAAGTGATGGATCGCATCTCGGCCCCGCTGGAGCAGGAACTAAAACCTGTTGGCTACATTGAGTTGAGGGGTAAGCAAACGCCTGTTTCCATTTTTGCCGTATTGGAGAAAAATGGTACATCAAAGATTGAACTATCTAAGAGCGGAGTCACAGATTTGTTAATGAATTCCTAAAGTAAAGTCGCGAAGATTACAGAATGCTTGCGAGGCCAAACGATTTTTAAATCATCTTCGTTACCTTTGAGGTTTTTACGATAACGCGTCTCATGAAAAGATTTTCATTGCTATCAGTTCTGTTGTTGTTCTTCTCCGTTGGCCATGCACAAATACTCGATCCGGCCAAATGGATAACAAAAACTTCTAAGAAAGAAGTAAAGACGGGCGATGAAATCGAATTGATTTTTCAGGTGTCTATTGAGAAAGATTGGTATCTCTATTCTTCTGATTTCCCTTGCGAAGACGGACCGATTAAAACCAGCGTTAATTTCACGCCTGATCCAAGCTATCAGCTCATCGGCACGTTGAAGGCGATTAATCCGTTAGATAAACACGATAAAATTTTTGAGTGTGATGTAAAGATTTTTAAAGGTAACGGAGAGTTTCGCCAACGCGTAAAAATACTTTCATCAAAGCTGAAAATTGCAGGCGAGTTTGATTACCAGGTTTGCACAGAAATCACCGGCCAATGTGTGCCGGGCAGTGGAGATTTTCTGGTGGACAATTCAATGATAACCGTAACGGGAGTAAAAATTGAACAAGACACCAAAGTAATATCAAAGCAGGATGAAACTCCATCTGCAGATTCTGCTGCTTTTAAATTTGAAAAGACAACTGCCAATACACTTTCGCTTGATGCAGAAATAAATGGCCCTACACTTGATTCTAATTTGGTGCAGGAAGATAAGTCGGGCAATTCACTGTGGGGATTTTTTCTGATTTCATTTCTTGCAGGCCTTGCAGCACTGCTCACACCGTGCGTCTTTCCGATGATTCCAATGACCGTCAGCTTTTTCACAGGCCGCGGCACAAAATTTCAAGCGCTTATCTATGGTGCCTCCATCATCTTAATCTACACCATTATTGGTGCTGCGCTTGCTCCGCTCATGGGGCCCGAAACTGCAAATCATCTTTCTACCGAGTGGATTCCTAATCTGATCTTCTTCACGGTGTTCATTGTTTTTGGCCTTTCCTTTCTCGGGCTTTTTGAAATTACCTTGCCGGGAACATTCATTAATAAAGTAGATCAGAAAGCAGAGAAGGGCGGATTAGGCGGAGTGTTCTTTATGGCATTCACGCTCGTGCTCGTCTCTTTTTCGTGTACGGGTCCTTTAGTGGGAAGCATCTTAGTTTCATCAGCAGGTGGTGAATTTTTGAAGCCGATCATTGGCATGTTTGCGTTCTCACTGGCGTTTGCAATTCCTTTTACCGTGTTCGCTATTTTTCCGGGGTGGTTGAAGTCGCTTCCAAAATCGGGAGGTTGGCTCAACACAGTGAAAGTGGTGCTTGGCTTTATTGAGATTGCCTTGGCATTCAAATTTTTCAGCATTGCCGATCAGGCTTTTCACTGGCGACTGCTTGATCGTGAAATCAACATCGCCATCTGGATTGTGATTAGTGTACTCATCGGAATTTATTTGATGAAAGGTTTTCGGTTGCCTGGTGATACGGGTAAGGATGCAGAAGATAAGACCGTGAGTGTGCTGCGCATTTCACTTGCTATGATTGCATTTACGTTTGTGGTGTACCTCACCCCGGGAATGTGGGGCGCACCATTAAAATCGTTGGCAGGATACTTGCCTCCGATGTCTACCCACGATTTTGATTTGATTGGACTAAATCGCCAAGGAAAGCCAAACGAAATTTGTGATGAGCCGAAGTACAAAGATTTTCTACACTTACCGCACGGCATTCAGGGCTATTTTGATTACAAGCAGGCACTGGCATGTGCGCGTCAACAGAACAAGCCACTCTTTATAGACTTTACCGGGCATGGTTGCACAAATTGTCGCGAGATGGAAGCACGGGTGTGGTCCGATCCGCAAGTGCTGGAGCGACTGAAAAATGATTTTGTGGTAGTGGCGCTTTATGTTGATGATAAAACCGTGTTGCCCGAGGATCAATGGTATACTTCCCCATATGATAATAAAGTGAAGAAAACCATCGGTAAACAGAATGCAGATTTGCAGATTAAAAATTTGAATAATAATGCTCAACCATTCTATGTATTGGTAGGTGCAGATGAACGCGTGCTGGTGTCACCCAAACCTTACGATCTGAAAGTAGAAAACTTTGTGAAGTTTTTGGAGGAGGGAAAGAGCAAGTACAAAGCGACCTATCATCAATAGCATTTGCGAAAGTGGTTGCCTCTGGATTATTTTTTGATTTGACTATATTTGACATTGCTTAACCCCATTTTTTAAACTGATCAAAGCATGAGCGTATTCAAATCCCCATGGGCAAAGGTGATTTACTCTGTTGCCACACTCATCATTATCATAGTTGTTTTCTTTTGGGTCGATTCATCCACTGCATGGTTTTCCCGCCAGGGAGATTATGCACAAGAACAAGACACTGCTCGTGTTGAAATCGAAATTATCAAACCGGAATTCCGATATGGAATGGTGGTTAACAATATGCACGTGATTGAAGATGAAGTGAAGCGCAACCAACGATTCATGGATTTATTTAAGGATGCTTATGTTTCTCCTAAAGTATTGCAACAGTTAAATACGCTCAATCGCAAAGCTTTTGATTTCAGAAAGATTGCTGCCCATAAGAAGTATACGCTTCTACATGAAAAAGATTCGTTGAAGACGGCAAGAGCATTGATCTATGAATCAAACCCTATAGATTACGTTGTCTTTCATTTAAAAGACTCTTTGCAAATTGAAATTTGCCAGCGCGAGGTGATCAAACGCGAAAGAAGCATTTCGGGTATCATTGAATCGAATTTGTCTCAAACCATTCAAGCCATGGATATTTCCATTGAGCTAACGAATAAGTTCGTTGATATCTTTGCCTGGCAAGTGGACTTTCAGCGCCTTCAGAAGGGAGATCAATTCAAGTTGATTTATGAAGAGAATTTGGTAGAAGACAAACCCATTGGCATTGGTAACATTCTCGGAATTTACTTCGAACATTCCGGCAACGGATTTTATGCTTTCCCCTTCGATCAGGGCGATGGCCTTGATTATTTTGATGAAGATGGAAACAGTCTGCGTAAAGCATTATTAAAATACCCCATTGAGTTTACGCGTATTAGTTCACGGTATTCCATGAATCGCTTTCATCCCGTAGTAAAAGTTTTTCGCCCACACCTGGGTACTGACTTTGCGGCCGCTACAGGAACTCCCATTCGTTCGGTAGGAGATGGAATCATTGAAGAAGCTCAGTACAAAACGAACAATGGAAACTATGTGAAGGTGCGCCACAATGGAACCTACACTACAGGATATTTACACATGTCAAAAATTGCGGCTGGCATCACCCCGGGCACACGGGTAAGGCAGGGCCAAACGATTGGCTACGTTGGCAGCACCGGCCTGGCCACTGGCCCGCATTTGTGTTATCGTTTTTGGAAAAACGGAGTGCAGGTAGATGCGTTGAAAGTGGAATTGCCACCCTCTATGCCGGTGAAAAAAGAGTATTGGGCAGCGTTTGAAAAACAAAAGCAGGAACTTACCAACCGATTAAACTTAATTCTCTTTCCTAAGTCTGACACGAACGAAACCGTAGCCGCCAACTGATTGGTTCATTGCTTTTGGGCGATTAGCAATTAATGTTAGCGATCCTCCGTTTAGAGTTAGTATTTTTGTTTGTCATCCCCAATCAGCGTGAGGAGTTTTTGCATTTGCTGTTTACTGGTTTTAAGTGTAGCATTCAGCGCCTGGCCACAAAAGGTTGGGTTGGTGATGAGTGGTGGCGCAGCAAAAGGTATTGCCCATGTGGGGGTGCTTAAAGCATTGGAGGAAAATGAAATACCGATTGATTATGCTGTGGGTACTTCAATGGGGGGCATTGTGGCCGGCTGTTATGCTGCAGGGTTAAGCCCATCACAAATCGAAGAAATTGTTCTTTCAAAAGAATTTTTACTGTGGATCAATGGAAAGCTGGAGGCCGGGTACAATTACTATTATTTTGAAAATGATCAGGATGCTTCCTTCCTTCGATTGAATCTTTCGCTGGACTCCACCTTCAACTTGTTTTTAAATTCGAGCATTGCCAATGACTTGTCACTAAATTTTGCATTGGCCGAAATTTTGGCTGAACCCTCTGCCATTGCAAAGAATAATTTCGACAGTCTGTTCATTCCCCTGCGGGTAATGGCTTCAGATATTTTTACACAGCGCGAGGTAATCTTAAAGGAAGGAGTTCTAAGCGATGCACTGCGGGCTACACAAACCGTTCCTTTTTTTTATAACCCTATCCGCATTGATGGCAAGTATTTATTTGATGGTGGAGTTTACAACAACTTCCCGGTAGATGTAATGCAAAAAGAGTTTCGACCGGATGTGATTATTGGTAGTAATGTATCATCAAAAATCTTTGAAGAATATCCATACGGTGAAGATGATAAATTGATCTCGCGCTCATTGCTTTATATGATGCTGGATAAATCTGACCCTGCCGATGTGCCCGAAACAGGAGTCTATATTCAGCCAAACCTGAAAAACTATACTTCTTTTGACTTTGCGCGTGGCAAGGCACTGATCGATAGCGGCTACCGCCAAACAATGCGGCAGATGGATGAAATTAAACGTAAAGTTGGTAAGCGTGTGACCTGCGAATCTGTTGCCGATGCCCGCAATCAATTCAATAACAAATCACTGCCGCTCGTAATCGAGAAAATTGAATTTGAAGGGTTCAACAGCAAACAACGAACGTACATCAATCGATTTTTTAATAAGGGTAAGCGGCCGCTGTACTTCGGTGAAGTAAAGAAGGGTTATTACCAGCTAGTGTCGGATAGTTATTTTAATAATGTTTATCCCAGCTTCAAGTTTAGCCCTACCGCGAAAAAATTTGATTTTCGATTGGCACGCGGAAAGCAAAATAACTTTCAGGTAGACTTTGGTGGGGTGATGGCCAGCAGAAGTATTAGCAATATTTTTTTAGGGCTGAATTATTTCTATTTCAACAGAGCCTTAACACATGCGCAGGCAAATTTCTTTACCGGCAACTTTTACAAATCGGCATTGCTAAAGGCACGCATGGATATACCTCTGCCCGGTCAAATCTATCTTGAACCGGAGGCGATTTTCAACAGTTGGGATTTTCTTCAGGGAAAAGATATTGTTGTTAAAGGTTATTCACCTACCGTGCTCAGCAGGATTGATCGCAGGGTCGGCATGAGCGTGGGCTTTCCCTTAGGTCGTCAATATAAGTTCGCAATCAATGGTGCGTACGTCAACAACAATGACCAATATATCAACAGCGAAATTTTAGTTTCAACAGACACGCTTGATATTTTACGGCTTAGAGGTTATCGCACAGGCATTCACGTCTCCACTAATTCTTTGAATCGAAAACAATATGCTTCACTTGGTAAGTCATATCAATTCTCGGTGGATGTATTTGCACTTAATGAAGAACTTGAACCAGGAAGCACTTCGATACTTCCATCCGTTATTGAAAAATTTCCGCACCAATGGTTCAGGGCAAAAATTCGACTTGAGGAATATTTCAAAAAAGGGTTTTATAGCTCCGGCTATTTGGTAGAGGGCGTCTTTTCCACTCAAACTCCGTTTGCCAATTATTTTGGATCACTGATTAATGCGCCTGCATTTAATCCTTTGCAAGACAGTCGTACATTATTGCTGGAGCGCTATCGTGCTTATAATTATGTAGCAGGTGGCTGGCGAAATGTTTTTTCCGTTCGTCATAATCTCGATTTTCGATTGGAGGGCTATCTTTTTAAACCGTTTGAATCAATTTTGGAAGGCGACAATCAAATTGCAAAGCTGAATGCAGACTTAACGAAAATTTATTTTACCGGTACGGCAGGCCTTGTGCTGCATTCTACCATTGGCCCTATCAGTCTGAGTGTAAATTACTATGATGACAAGCAAAGTAAACTCGGAGTGCTTTTGCATGTAGGCTTCCTGCTCTTCAACAAAACTTCGATGGAGTAGCGAATGTTTGAATAAGCATCTCGACAGACGTTCATGCCTTTCTCAACTTTTCTGAATTTTTCCTTAAGTTTAGCCTTTAATTATTTTCGAATAGACTCACTTTGTCTATGAAACGAATTCCACTGGTACTGTTAATAGTTGGCTTTTTTGCTATTCAGTCTAGAAGTCAATCGGTGCAATGGGCTTCAAAAGTCATTGAATTTTCCACTCAACTCACCGCAGTTCAATACTCGGCTAATCAGGCATTAGGTAAACCGAATGTATTGCCGGCTGCGGGGCAAAACCCAAGTGCGTGGACTCCCAACCGACCCCGACATTCTGAATTTATCAAACTTGGCTTTGCCAATCCATCTCAAATACAACAAATCGCAATTGCGGAATCATTCAATCCAGGAAGTTTAT
The DNA here is from genome assembly GCA_966095315.1 of uncultured Cyclobacteriaceae bacterium. Classification (GTDB taxonomy): domain Bacteria; phylum Bacteroidota; class Bacteroidia; order Cytophagales; family Cyclobacteriaceae; genus ELB16-189. The sequence goes on along the minus strand of CBHTSG010000002.1, from coordinate 563,849 downwards.
ATAAAATCTATACATATGATGAGGCAGGTCATGAGTACCTGATCAACACCTTCAGCCCAATGGTTATCCCCATACAGGGAAGAATGCTCAATGTGTTTATGGAAAAGACTCCATATAAAGTAGCGGCTGTTAAACTGGAGTTTGATGGAAAAATTTTGTCGGATTATTTCTCAATAGATGCCGTTGCTATTTCCGATTCAGGATATCCTGTGATTGCAGATATTAATCTGCCTGAGTTGCTAACAGGAGGAATCCTTATTGAGCGATTGGATGAAAATGTAAACAGCGAATACACAGAACTCAATCCATTTCTTTCTCCGGATGGGAAGACACTTTACTTCAGCCGGGAGAATCATCCTGGCAACGTAGGAGGAGTAAATGATAAAGAAGATATCTGGTACTCTGAACTTGGTGCCGATGGTAAATGGTCGCTGGCGAAAAATATGGGTCCGCAATTCAATAATGCTCAGCCCAATTTTATTAGTTCGGTCACCTCATCTACCCCCGATGGAAAGTCAGTTTTAATATTGCTTGGTAATAAATATTTACCCAACGGAAAAATGCTGGCGGGCGTTTCCCTAAGCACGAATGTTGATGGCAAGTGGACGGATCCAAAACCCTTGAAAATTGACAATGACTATAACATGAGTGAACATGCTAATTATTTTCTTTCAAATAATCGCAAGTCACTAATCATGTCAGTGGAACGAGAAGACTCGCGTGGAGGAAGAGATTTGTATGCGAGTTTTTTAAAGAACGACAGTAGTTGGACAGAGCCCTTAAACCTGGGCAGCATTGTAAATACCGTTGGAGAGGAGACAGCTCCATTTTTCGCTGCCGATGACAAGACCCTTTATTTTTCTTCCAATGGATTCAGTGGTTACGGTGGTAGCGATGTGTACATGACAAAGCGATTGGACGACACCTGGACAAACTGGTCGCTACCGGTAAACCTTGGCCCGGAGATCAACTCGAAACAAGAGGATCTGTTTTTCAATATTCCCCCCAACAGCGATTACGGCTATTATTCGCGAGGTATCACCAAGAGCAATGCAGACATCTACAGAATTAAGATGCCGACAACGCTAAGCCCTGAATCAATCATAGTGGTAAAAGGGAAACTTGTTGATTCAAAGACAGGCGAGCCTCTGGGCGCGAAAATAATTTTCGAACATTTGCCGGGCGGTAAGGAAGCAGGAGTTACGTATTCAGATGCAAAAACGGGTGAATATGAAATGCGGTTGCCCGGTGGTTACTTGTATGGCTTCAGAGCGGAAGCAAAGGATTATATTTCAGAAAATCAAAATCTTGACCTGCGCGAGCGCAATCGAAACGGTGAAGTGAGCGGAAAGAATATTTCCCTTGCCCCGGTGGAAAAGAAGGTGGAAGTAGCCACCATAAAAGCAGCACCAATTGGAAGCGATGTGGTCATTCAATTAAACAATGTTTTCTTCGACTTTGATAAAGCAATCCTTCGTGCAGAATCGTTTCCTGAGCTTGACAGGATTGTAAGTCTCATGACTGAGCGCCTTTCAATGACAGTAGAAATAGCGGGCCACACTGATACTACTGGATCGGAAGAATATAACCTCAAACTTTCACAACGAAGATCATTAGCCGTGACAAACTATCTTCTCGAAAAGGGTGTGAGTAAAGATAGAATCACCACAACTTTCTTTGGGGAGTCAAAGCCAGTAGATACAACGGGTACAAAATCCGGAAATGCAAAGAACAGGAGAGTAGAATTCAAAATCATAAAAATGTAAAATGAAGACCTGGGTGTTCACATTTGGTTTTGCGATTCTTAGTATGGGTGCTGTGGCGCAGCAGCCCGATACGCTTATTTATGCAGAAGGGAAAATAGTGAGTGCAGTAACAAAGGAACCTGTGCAGGCAAAAATTTCTTACCAAAGCCTGCCCTATGGAAACGTGGTAGGATTTCTATCGGGTTCTGTTTTTTCATTTCCGATGTTTAATGCCGAGAAATATTCGATCACTGTTAGTGCGCCTGGTTTTGCGCCCGCAAAATATCTGCTCGATCCGGCAGAAGCCAATGCTTCGCGAAGGATTATTCAGAACATTGAGCTTCAGTTGCCAGCTTCAGCTTCGCGCGATGCGGAAATCACGCACACTCCCGGCAAAGTAATGCGCCTCGACAATGTTTTTTTTGACATCGGCACTTCAAAAATTTCACGAGAATCGTATACAGAACTTGACGCTGTGGTGCAGATGTTGAAAGACAACCCTGCCATGGTCATTCAATTGGAGGGCCATACCGATGTGACAGGAGACCCCAAACTGAATATGAAACTTTCTCAGGATCGCGTGGATGCAGTAAAGTCTTACCTGGTTTCTAAAGGTTCAAGCAAGTCGCGCATTAAAACGAAGGCGTTTGGAGGCACCATGCCGGTAACTCGAGAGGAAACGGAGGAGGCTCGTAAAATGAACAGGCGTGTGGAGCTACGCGTATTGCAAAATTAGCGGGCAGCTAAAATCGGCTTGATTGTTTCCAGGTATTTATGATAGCGAAGCACAAACTTTTGCTTCTCTTCAAAATTCAAATCACTTCCATTAACCGCATGCACCAATAGCGCAGCCAGTTCTGCGGTACGCGAAGTTTCATAAAGTGCAATAGCGTTATCAAGCTTTTCACCGCAAGCCACCCAAAGATGTTTATTGTAAAGCCGTATTGCCTGATTGAAGTACAATAGGCCTGTTAATTTCTCCGGAGTCACTTCCTGATAAATGTTGGATTGAAACGCATAAAGATTTTGCCTGCCGGTGTCAGCAAGTCTGTTCTCCTGGTATGATTTTATTCGTGCTGCAATTACGCTGGCGTCCGTCATGAAGCCATTAAATCGATCGGTAGTTTCTAACAGCACTTCACCACGACTGGTATGAACTACTAAGAAAATGTGATAGTTCGTTTCAATGATTTTGTACCGAACCCCCAACTCATCGAAAATCAAACTGAACAGGGCCGTTGCGCTAAGGCAATCGTATTTTCCGGATTCAATCAGTTCGTTGAACTGCGAATATGGAACATATGATTTGAGAAGCTTTCGATGTGTTTGTGAAAAAATCTGCTCCAGCTGTTTTAAGTCTGAATTGGCTTTGATATTCCGCAAGGCATTGATGTGTTGCTCTACCTTGTCGCGAATTTGAGATTCAGAACTTTTTACTTCTGATGTGTGGATCAAATTATTGAGCGCATTCTGTGCCTGCCCGCCAAGCGGTAGAAGTAGCATCAGATAGACCAGAACTCGCATCATTTTCTTTGTTATCTCAATATTATTGAAATCCTGATAAAGTTAACAATTCCGTAACATTGAGTATAATCAATTGATATTCTTTATGTTAAAGGGGCTTTTTTCCACTTCAGCCAACCCTAATCATGTGAAATTTTGGTCTTCTCTACACGTGAATTCCTGGATCTTCAACGCTTGAAGGAGTTTGCGCAGGGTTGTTTATTGATGCACTTTTTGAATCACAATAAGTCGTGAAGAAGGGGTATTTTGAGCCACCTAAAAACTAAACGAGACTTCGCTCGTATTCAATCCACGTAAAAGTGATTTATATCAGGTGATGATCATTCTGCGAGGAATTTATCAGCAACGGATTGAAATTTACCCTTTACAGAAAGCGTTAGCCCTTTGGTTTTTCATTTTGTAAATTTGTCCTCCTTTAAATTTTAGGTTATGAAACTGTTAAAGAAAATAGCGATTGGATTCGGAATTTTTTTGGTGCTGGTGGTGGCTGCGGCCATTATTATTCCCATTGTTTTTAAAGATGATATAAAGGCGGCTATTGACAAAGAGTTGGCCAAAACGGTAAATGCCGATGTTGTGTTTGATGTGAATAATTTCAGCCTAACTGTATTTCGAAATTTTCCAAACATTACAGTCGAAGTAAAAGAGTTGGGTGTTTTTAATCGCGCACCGTTTGAAGGGGTTGCGTTATTTGTGGTAAACCGCCTCGATGTAGAAGTTAACCTGAAGGATGTTCTCTTTGGTGATCAGTTGAGATTAAAAGGTATTACGCTTGTAGGCCCACAGATTAACGTGCAGGTGTTAAAAGATGGTAGAGCCAATTATGATATCACATTCCCTTCTACTGATACGGTTCAGGTAGCGGAAGAACCCAGTCAATTTTCTTTTGGTATCGATCATTGGCAGGTGATTGATGGTAGTCTTGTGTATGACGATGCCTCGATACCTTACTACATGTCGTTGAAGGGATTAAACCACTCTGGTAGTGGCGACTTCAATGAAAAATCATTTGACCTGAAAACTCAAACAGTTGCCGATTCAGTAACCGTTTCGTTTGATGGCACAGAATACCTCACCAACAAGCATGCTGTTATTGATGCTACCATCGGAATTTCGGAAGACTACTCGAAATACACCTTCAAAGAAAATTCTGCCAAGATCAATGACTTTGCCATGAGCTTCGATGGCTGGTTCAAAATGAATGAAAATGATTTTGGAATGGACATCAATTTTAAGAGTCCTGAAAATACATTCAAAAGTTTGCTGTCTCTGGTGCCTGGCATTTACAGCAAAGACTTTGATAAAATTGAAACCAAAGGTGATTTACAATTTAGCGGATTTGTAAAAGGCACCATGAGCGATACACAAATGCCGGCTTTCAATGTTGCCCTTCAGGTAAACGATGCCATGTTTAAGTATCCTGATCTGCCCACCGCGGTGAATAACATTGGCATGGACTTGCTCATCGACAATAAGACGGGCGTTATTGAAAACACATTAGTCAATCTGAAAAAACTTCACCTCGACTTTGGCTCCAACCCGGTGGATGCGCGCATGATTATTGAAAACCTGAAGGACTATCGTATGGATGCAAACCTGAAGGCAAAGCTTAATCTTGCTGAGCTCACCAAGATGTTCCCGATGGAGGGAGTGGAAATGAAAGGCACCTATTCAGTGGATGCATCAGCAAAAGGTGTGTACGACAGCATTAAAAAAATTATTCCTGCAGTAAATGTAAACATGGCACTGGCCGATGGTTTTGTAAAGACTTCGCAGTTCCCCATTCCCCTTCAGGACTTAAAGTTCACCTCTACCGTGAAGAACGCTACGGGCAAAATGGCGGAAACAGTTATCGCAGTGAATGGTTTCTCTATGCTGATGGATGGCGAGAAATTTGAAGCCGACATGGTGTTGCAAAACCTGGACGATTACACCTGGGATGTGAAAGCTAATGGAGGAATTGATCTCGAGAAGATGACAAAAATTTTCCCTTTGGAGGGAATGACAATAGCCGGAAAAGTGAAAGCTAACATCGAAACAAAAGGAAAATATTCTGATGTGCAGGCGAGTCGTTATGATCGCTTGCCCACCAGCGGTACGGCTTCATTAAAGGATTTCAAGTTTACCTCTAAAGATCTTCCTTACGCGGTTACGCTCACTTCGGCAGAAGCAGTTTTTGATCCCAAGAAAATTGAGATGAAAAACACCAATGGTACAATTGGCAAGAGCGACTTTGCCGTGAATGGATCGGTGAGTAACTACATCGGGTTCATCTTCGGTAAAGAAACCATCAAGGGCAATATGGCTTTTGATGCCAACCTTCTTGATTTGAACGAATTTATGACCGAGACTGAAGAAACACCGGCTACACCGGCTGATACTTCGTCATTAAGTGTTATTCCTATCCCTGAGAATATTGATTTCATTCTTCATTCAAATGTGAAAACAGTGAAGATGATGGAGTACACCATGACCAATGCAAGTGGTGATGTGATCTTAAAAGATGGTATCGCCAACCTCAGCGATTTAAAATTCAATATGCTGGGTGGTGCGTTTGTGGTTAATGGATCGTATCAGGCAAAGGACATCAAACATCCAAAGTATGATTTTGGATTGAAGATTGACGGCATGTCGATCAAGCAGGCTGCTTCATCATTCTCTATCGTGAAGAGCTATGCACCTGTGGCAGGTTTTGCTTCAGGAAATTTCTCTACGGATTTTAAAGTAAGTGGCGAATTGAAACAAGACATGATGCCAAATCTTGCTACCGTTACTGGTGCTGGCTTAGTGAAAATAGCACAAGCAGCGCTTACACAATCTAAGTTGATTTCAGGTATTACTTCGCTTACCAAATTAGACAACAGTGATGAAGTGACATTGAAAGATGTGCTGATGTCGGCAACCATCAGTGATGGTAAGCTTAGCGTAAAACCATTTGATGTGAAATTCGGAAGCTATAAAACTACAGTATCCGGAAGTACTGCACTTGACGGCAAGATAAACTACAATTTGAAAATGAATGTGCCAGCTGGAAAACTTGGTTCACAGCTTCAGGGATTCATCAACCAAAACACAGGCGCTACAAACCCCACAACCGAAATTCCGGTGACGATTGGTTTGGGTGGAACTGTCACCGATCCTAAACCACAATTAATTGCCACCGAGCAGAAGCAGCAAGTGAAAGAAGCGGTAGTAAATGTGGCTGAAGAAAAAGGAAAAGAAGTAATCAAAGAAGCCGTGAAGGGTACCGATGCAAAAGAGATTGTAGGAAATATCCTTGGCGGAAATAAGCAGGACACCACTAAAAAGGATACCACAAAAACAGCTACACCTGCACAGCAGTTGCTTCAAAATAAATTGAACAACCTGCTGAAGAAGAAAAAGAATAACTAGTCGGTCTTTCTGCTAGCGCAGAGTTGCCTGACCCTGAACGGTCAGGCAATTTTTTTATTTTGATCGAATGATTCGCTGCAACTCCGGCCCTGTAAAATAACCTTCTTTAATGAGCGCCATTAGTTGAGCAGGCGTTGGACTGATCTGATAATACGTGTCACCATTCTTTTCAACTTCGGTGATCTTCATTTTTTTGGAGATGGATTTTAATATTTCTTTTCGCTTTGGTTCTTCCTGAATATCGATGGAGAGAAATTCGATTGACCCTGATGGTTTCTGTTTGATCAAGCGCAACACCCATTGATTATTGCTTTTAAAATTCACGAAGTAGTAGTTTTCATAAACCTTTACCACAAGCGTATCGCTGATGACGCCCCGGCCGAGCCAGTCTTTGTCATTCTTATCCAGAAAATGATAGCCCCAGCTTTCAATAATAAGCGTGTCAGATTGATCACCTGTTTTTTGATCACGCGCCAGATAAGTTCCGCGCAGCGGTGCCGGAACTTCTTTAAGCGCGGGTATACCTGCTGGCTGCGGCTCCTTAAATGATACTTCTTTGCACGAATACAGCAATGCAGACCATACAACGAGTAAAAGAATTGGTTTCATAACATAGGCGTTGGTACGGCTAAAACGAAAACACAACACAAAACGATACAATCAATTTTTGATTTATTTCAACAGAAAGTGCGGCTGACGATATTCCGGATTCGGGTATTTATAAAATCCCTCTCCACTTTTTTCACCCAACTTACCTTCTTCAATATATTTTTTCAAAAGCGAGGCGAATGCTTTCGAAGCTTCATCGGGTTGATCCTTCACTACATGCCAGGCGGTATCCAGACCGATGTTATCTAAAATCCCGAAAGGCCCGGTTGGGGTATTAAAGTTTACCATCCAGGACTTATCGATGGATTCAATTTCTGCAACACCGTTTGTTTTTAGTTTCCCGGCTGCACCAAGTAATGCCATCAGCATAAAATTAAAGACGTAACCGTGCGATTCTTTTTTGATCACAATTGGAACCTGATTTAATTTAATACCCAACTCCTCTAAAATCGGAATCAGTAACGGATCAGTTTCCGGGTGTGGCATAATATCCACCACACGCGAATAGAAAACATCGTGAAAATGAAACGCACAAAATTTTTCGGGCCTTCCGGAATAGCGTGCCAATTGCGAAGGCAAGAGATACGAAGTATTGGTAGTAAAAATGGTTTTAGCCGGTGCAATTTTCCCAAACTGCTCCCACACTTTTTGTTTGATGGTCAGTTCTTCTGTCACGCTTTCGCTGATGAGGTCAGAATCGTGTACAGCATCCATTGGATTGGTTGTGAAAAATATCCGATCAAGAATTTGGGATGACCCCTCTGCATCAACTTTACCCAACTTGATCTGATGCTTCAAAATTTTTTGAAACACTTCGTGTGCTTTTGCGAATGCAGATTCATTCAAATCGTAAAGTGTTACCCTAAATCCGGACAAAGCGGCCTGCAAGCCAATTCGGCTTCCCAAATTTCCAGCTCCCAGAATGGTGATGTTTCTTATGTCGGTCATAAGCGATTTTGTTCAATAGCTCTTCTTGCGTTTTCTCCACAGGCATTAATTACATGAATAAGTGAGGCAAAGCGTGAATCCTGAGTAATGCCTTTTTTATATCGGTAAAAAATCTGCTGACAGATTACGGCAATCTTGTAGGCACCGAACGCATAATAGAAGGTGAAGTTATTTATTTGTTGCCCGGATTTTTCCTGATAATAGTTCAGCACTTCTTGTCGGGTCATATTGCCAGGCATCCACGTGAGGTTGAAAGGTTTCAAGGCATCTGCGTCTCTGGCTTCAGCCCAATACGCCAGCGTGGTTCCTAAATCCATGAGCGGATCACCCACGGTGGCCATTTCCCAATCCAGCACGGCAATTACTTGTGTAAGATCGGCAGGGTTGAGCACGAGGTTATCATACTTATAATCGTTGTGAATGAAAGCTGTAGCAGAAGCAGTGGGAAGGTTGGATTTCATCCATGCGGCCACCTCGTTTAGTGCAGGAATATTATCGGTCATGCTTTTTTCATAGCGCGAAATCCACCCTTCAACTTGTCGCTGAACGTATCCTTCCGGCTTGCCCATTTGATCCAGCCCTGAGCTTTTTATATCCAGTTGATGAAGAGCAACCAAATTATCAATTGCAGCTTTTGATAATGAATGAAAAGTCGCTGGCTCGATTGTTAAATCCTTAGGAATGCGGTTGCGAAGAATAACACCCTTCACCCTGCGCATCAGGTAAAATTTTGCTCCCAATACCGATTCATCGTTACATAAATGAATGGGCTCGGGAGATTTTGAGTAGCCAGCTTTTCGTAATGCCATCAACACATTGAACTCGCGCTCCATGTCGTGCGCTGACTTGATGTTAGCGCCAATGGGAGGTCTGCGCAAGATGAATTCATCAGTGCCTATTTGAAGGAGATACGTGAGGTTTGAGAAGCCACTCGGAAATTGAGCGATGACTAATTCACCTGAGAACTTATCCAGATGATCATTGAGATAAGCAGATAGTTTTTCAGCGTTCAGTTCTTCACCCGAACGAATAGCGGCTGGCTGATCAATCATGATTTGAAGGTAAGTCCGTAATTTTTGAGAATGGATTTTGCCAGTGCCGTTTTGTGAACCTCATCGGGCCCGTCATAAATGCGGGCACCACGCTCATGTCGATACCAAAATGAAAGCAACGTATCATCGGTAATGCCCAAGGCACCATGAACCTGTATCGCCTTATCAATTGCGTTAGACAAAACATTCGCTACATAAAATTTAATTGCAGCAATTTCATCCTTTACCGCCTTTGCTCCTGAGCGCTCCATTTCATAAGCGGTGTGCAAAACCAATAGCCGAGCAGCATTTATTTCGGCACGACACTCTGCGATCCACGCCTGTATAATTTGTTGATGGCCAAGGTAGCGACCTTCATCCAACTTTCTTTTCGCAGCACGATCACACATTAAATCGAATACGCGCTCGCAAATTCCAATCCACCGCATGCAATGATGAATGCGCCCGGGCCCCAATCGCGCCTGCGCTAGTGCAAATCCTTTCCCCTCTTCACCAATAAGATTGGAAACTGGAACACGACAATTGGTAAAGCGAACTTCTCCATGACTTAAATAATCCTCTCCGGCTTCGCCCATGATGGGCACATTACGCACCAGTTCAAAGCCTTTGGTGGGAATAGGCACAAGAATCATACTTGCCCTCAAATAAGGACTTGGATTTTGCGGATCAGTCAACGCCATTACGATGGTAAACGATGCCCCGTCAGCACCCGTGGTAAACCATTTCAGGCCATTAATAACAAATTCGTTTCCTTCGCGCACAGCGGTGGTGGCAAGGTGCACAGGATTTGATCCCGCAAGCGCAGGCTCTGTCATGGCGAAACAACTTCGAATGTTTCCATGCATGAGAGGTTCAAGAAAATCTTTTTTCAGTGCGGCCGAAGCATGAGCATGAAGTAACTCCATGTTTCCAATATCCGGAGCCTGGCAATTAAAAATGTAATGACCGATGGGTGAAGTACCGAGCACTTCGCTAATCTGTGCGAATTCTACAAGTGATAAACCAACCCCGCCATCTTTTTCAGAGAGGTGTGGCGCCCATAATTTTTTTTCCTTTGCCAGTTGTCTTAGTTGATGGAGCAACGGCAAGGATTTACGAAATGGATTTGTAATGACACCCAACTCAACTGGATATACTTCTTCTTTTAGAAAACTTTGGTATGCGTGCAATAAAGCCTTGACTTTATCCGTGAGAAATAAACTGGTCATGTCATCAAATTAGATTGTGAAGCCTCCATCGGCTGTGAATACACTTCCTGTGCTGTAAGACGAGGCATCGGAGCCAAGGTATAGTGCAAGTGCTGCAATTTCATCGGCCGTGCCCACGCGTTTAAGGGAGAGCATCTTCATCATTACACTCATAATTTTATCGTTGCTCCACAACGCTTCGCTAAACTTAGTTTTGATCAACCCCGGACAAATCACATTCACCCTAATATTATCATCACCCCATTCCTTCGCCATCACTTTTGTCAGTGATATCAACGCAGCTTTGCTCATACTATAAATACCGAGACCAGGTTCTGGACGCAAGCCTCCCACCGAACTAATGTTGATTACCGATCCGCTTTTTTTTGCCTTCATGATGGGATAAACTTTCTTGGCCAGTTCAAACGGCCCTTTCACATTTACAGAAATGATTTTATCAAAAGATGAATCACTGGTTTCTACGAGAGGCCCGAAACTTGGATTGGCCGCAGCGTTGTTCACCAGGATGTCGATCGTTCCAAATTGAGCGAGTGTTGCTGCTACTAATTTTTCAATGTCTGCCGCTTCGCCCACATTGCAGGCAATACCTTTTGCCTTGCCACCCTTGGAATTAATTTCACTCGCTACAGCTTCAACCGCTTCCAGTTTTCTGCTGGAGACCACAACGCTTGCCCCGGCCTGAGCGTACCATTCGGCTATTGCTTTTCCAATTCCTTTCGATGCACCGGTTACCAGCGCTACTTTACCTGTGAGATCAAATTTATTTTCTTGCATGTGAGTGAGTTGATTGATCAAGTTAGAGGTTTGAAAAAAGAATTCAGAACTTTTTGGAACAAAATGTGCACGATTACGTCAAAGTGCTTTATTAATTCATTTTTTGGCGCGGCTTTTGTCAAACGATGACTTTGAAATTTACTCTTATGAATTATGTAACTTTATCTTTTCAAACAAACCAACTATGAAAGTGAATTACGGATTAATGTTGGGGGCTGCTATTTTTTTAAGTGCAAGTCTTAGCACGCAGGCCCAGGTGCTTAATCGATTGAAACAAAAAGTCGAGAACAAATCAGAGCAAAAAGGAAGTGAAGCGATCGACAAGCTGTTTGGCGGTAAGAAGGACAAAAGTCAACCGGGTCAACCGGGTGGAGCAGGCGGAAGTCAGAATGGAGCAGGTGGTGCGAGTGGTAGCCAAGGGGGCAGCTCAGGTGGTGGCAGCAATCCTTCCAACAAAGGCGGTGCGGGCTTAATATCAACGCCACCCGATGTGAAGCAGAATCTTGCTGATGCAGAAGCTGCATATAAAAAAGCAAGTTTCGGGGAGTCACGTTATGCTGTGCAACAAGCAATGCTCGGTGTTGAACTCGAAATTGGAAATCAAATTTTGAAATCATTACCCGAAACGGTAGTGGGCTTGGCCAAAGACAAAGAAGAAGATCAAGTGACCAGCACCGGCTGGGGATGGGCAGGTCTTACCATTCAACGAAAGTATAATGACGCCAAAGAAAAACAGTTATCTCTTACTATTGCGAATAACGCAGCGTGGATGACAGGAGTCAATGCCTATTTATCAGCAGGAGGTTACGCGCAACAAACCAATGGAGAGCAAAACTGGAAGCAAACAAAAATCAAAGGATATCGTGCCATCATTGAATACAATGAAGGAAGTGGTTATAAACTGAGTGTTCCCATCGGCCAGTCCTCGATCATCGTGTATGAAGGAGTGAACTTTGCAACAGAGCCCGAGATGATGAAGGCTTGCGAAGTGATCGACATTGATGGTATTAAGAAACAATTGGGTGAACAATAATTGAAGCAATCACATGAAAAAATATAGTTTATTCTTCGCGTTACTGATTAGCGGTGTAACGTTTGCACAAGATTTTGATAAGAACCTTTCGGCTGCGCGCAGTTCATATTCGTCAGGCAACCTTCAGGATTCACGATTCGCCATGGAGCAAATGCTTCGCGATCTTGATATTCAAATCGGAAAGGAAATTTTAAAAATGCTGCCTACAAAAATGGGCGCGTTGGCTGCTGTTGAAAAAGAAGATAACTTAAATGGCAGTGGAGGATTAGGTTTGTTCGTGCATCGCAAGTACGGTGTTGATCCTAAGTCGGCCAATTTGGAGATCATCAATAACTCACCGATGATTACCTCCATCAATGCTATTCTCTCCATGCCTTTGCTTGGCGGAATGATGCGTGATGAAAATCAGAAACAAATTAAAGTGCAGGGATACAAATCCCTTTTAAATAAGAGTGTAGATTCTGAAACCGGAAAAATCAATTACGAGCTTCAGATTCCCATGAACAACACACTGGTGACCTTAAAAGCGTTTGATATTTCAGAAAGTGAAATCACGGCTTGGGGCTACACCATTCCGCTGGCTAAGATTCAGCAGTTAGCGCAGTAATGATCAGAAACGTTACTAAAAAAGAGGGGAGCAAAAGCTCCCTTTTTTATTTCATACGAGGAGAGGTTTTATTCTTTTAGCAATGAATAAAAATAATCCAGAACCTCTTTTGGCATTGGCTCATGTGCCTTGTCAGCGACAATGGTTTCATTAATATTTTGAAAACCTTGTTTCAAAGCAAGGTCTTTTGCTGCCTGCCATTGATTGTAGATTTGACCTTTTGGTCCAAAATAGGAATCAGCCTCACCAAATAAAGATCGAATAGGCAAACTTGCCACTGCCTGATGACTCTTCAATTTACTTTCATCCACGCACCGGTTTCTGAAATTTCCCGCAACAGGCGCTGCGGCCTTTAGATATTCCGGATCGTTAAAAACAAATGCCCAAACGCCATGAGCTCCAGCTTCAAAACCAGTTAAATAAACTTGCCCCTCACCATTGTACTGTTGACTTACATCTTTAATGATTTGTTTAATGCCAGTATTGTTGAATTGACAATCTCCAACTTTGTCGATGTAGTCCCACGTTTCAGTGGTGTAAGGAAAAACACTTGCATCTCGTCTTCCCTGGTTACCATTATCGGTATTGATCGGAGCGACTATAATAAAGGGATAATTTCCACGAGCAGAGGCGAATCGCTCAGCATTCTTTTTGAATTCTTTCTCAGCAGCTTCAAGTACAATTACGATTGGCCATGATTTGGTTTTGTTCCATCCTTGCGGAAGCGAAACATAGTACTGCATGGCATGGCCATTCGCTGTCTTCAATACTAATTCACTTCGATCTGATTGAGCCAGCACTATTATTGGTGATAACATAAAGCAAAGCAGTGTTCGGATTTTCATTTTTGTGTGAGTTGGTCCTTTTCAACTTACGGGGTAAGATTCTTTAAAGTTTGTTAATGATTTTCAAATCCCCCAAAAAATTGGTACTTCGTAACAGTTATCACTAAATGAATTACGATTACATCATTATAGGAGCCGGCTCAGCAGGTTGCGTGTTGGCCAATCGCCTTTCGGCAGATCCCTCCAAAACTGTTTTGCTTATCGAAGCTGGAGGTAAAGATTCAAAGCCAGAAATCCATATTCCGCAGGCATATCTTAAACTTCATCATAGCAATGTTGATTGGAATTGTTATTGGACAGAGCCGCAACCACATTTGGCTAATCGTCAAATTTATCATCCTCGAGGTAAAGTATTAGGAGGAAGCAGCTCAACAAATGCCATGGCTTACATTCGCGGCCAACGCGAAGACTACGATCATTGGAAAGCATTAGGTAATGATGGTTGGTCGTATGAGGAAGTGCTTCCTTTTTTTAAGAAATCGGAACATAATGAGCAGTTTGAAAATCACTTTCATTCCAAAGGTGGCGTGATGAATGTGACGCAAGCTTACTGGTATCATACTGCTGTTGGCGAAGCGTTTATAAAAGCCTGTGTTGAGAAAGGAATTCCTTTTAACAATGATGTGAATGGAGAAAAGCAGGAGGGTGTCGGTTGGTTTCAATTCACGATGAAAGAAAGTAAGCGACAGAGTGCAGCACGAGCATTCCTTCTGCCGGCCATGAACCGTGAGAATCTTACCGTACTAACGGGGGCAATCTGTAAAAGAATAATTATTGACCACGACCGGGCCAGCGGTGTCGAATTTATGACTTCACGAAGTAACACGATGATCGCGCGGGCAAAGAAGGAGGTAATCTTATCGGCAGGGGCTTTTGAGTCGCCCAAGTTGCTGATGCTTTCGGGTATTGGCGATCCGCAAGAATTAAAACATCATGGTATTGAATGTAAAGTTGATTTACCGGGAGTAGGTAAGAATTTACAGGATCATTTGTTCTATCCTGTGAGCAGCAAGACATTGGAGAAAACAAACAACTATTATTTGCCCTGGTATCGCCAGATCATGGCGCTTGGTAATTATTTGATCACCAAGAGTGGTCCGTTTTCTATTGGACCGTTAGAGGCTGTTGCCTTCTTGAAATCATCTGCTGATAAAACAAGGCCTGATATTCAGTTTCAGTTTACTCCCACCAATGCCGGTGAAGAAACCATGGCTAATATGTATGACATGAGTACTTTTCCGTATTCGGATGGTTATACAATTTTACCTACTCAAGTGCGACCAGAAAGCAGAGGAACGGTAGCATTAAAATCAAATCATCCCACCGATGTTCCGATTATTAATCCAAATTATTTATCGGAAGAGGAAGATCGGAAGGTGATGGTGAAAGGAGGAAGAATTGCACTGGAGGTATTGGAGGCAAAAGCTTTTGATCAATTGCGAATTACAAATCATTTGCCGGCAAAGCGCGATTCGGATGAAGCCTGGCTCAATCACATTCAACTAACTGCGGAATGTGTGTATCACCCTGTAGGAACATGCAAGATGGGCAATGATCACATGGCTGTGGTTGATGCGGAGTTAAAAGTAAAAGGAGTTGCTAACCTCAGAGTAGCAGATGCCTCGGTTATGCCCACCCTCATCAGCGGCAACACAAATGCATCTACTATTATGATTGGGGAAAAGGGCAGTGATATGATTTTAACAAGGCCAGCGTAAGGGGTTATTTGAGTACGAGCTCAATTAACTCTTTTTCAACATTCCAGTCTTTGGCAAGCTTGAGCATGGCTGTTGCTTCCATTTCAGTTACATATCCTTTTAAATTGTTTGACTCCCACACCATATTGATGAGGTCAACTCTTTTTTCTTTAGTATAGTCGCCAATGATATCGTTAAGATAAGAGCGCGCCCGGTCAAAGGCAGTGATGTAATCTTTTGCAACAAAATCCAGGGCCCAATTTAATTCTGGCTGTGCATTGAGCTTTTGAGAGGAATCTTCCAGGTCTAGTTTCTCTGCCTCATCCAACCCGTGATAATGATAAATCACGGCCTTCAGCAGCATGTAAACTTTTTTTTCCTCGTCCGTCATTTTCAAAAATTGTAATTTATTTTGACAACATCAAACGAACAGATCGGAAGCAACTTGGTCGGCAAATAATTTTCCTTTTTGTGTCAAGGTCATCCTATTGTTTTGGATGATGATGAGTCCCTGATCGGAAAGTTTTGTTAGGGTTGAATTAAACTTTTGCCTGAAATCAAAGCCGAAATTTTCTTTCAGATAATTCAAGCTACAGCCCCATTGTGTGCGAAGTGTGGTAAACAGGTACTCGTTGATCTTATTTTCGGATGTTAGCGTTTCCAATTCGAAAGGAATATTACCTTGCTGAATTGCCTTGAGATATAGCGCATTATTTGCAATGTTAAATTGTCTGCTATTCTGATTGTAGGAATGTGCACTAGGCCCTACACCCAAATATTTTTTTTGTTGCCAGTAACTGGTGTTGTGGCGTGAGTAACAACCGGGGAGAGCATAATTTGAAATTTCATAGTGCTCAAAGCCGGCAGACATTAACATTTTCATCATCTGTTGGAACTGACGCGCAGCAAAATCTTCTTCAGCCGGGGTAAATTTTCCTGCCTTCTTCCATTTTCCAAAAACAGTTTTCTCTTCAATCGTAAGAGAGTAAGCTGAAACATGCGTTGGTTTAAGGGCAATCGCTTCCTCAATTGACTTTTTCAAGGTAACATCATCCTGACCCGGAATAGAATATATCAAGTCAATGTTAATGTTTGTGATTCCTGCAGCTTGCGCTAGTGTTACACTACGTTTGGCCTCTTCACCGGAATGCACCCTATTGAGTGATGTTAGAATGCTATCATCAAAAGATTGAATGCCGATGCTCAAGCGGTTTACACCAGAGTTGACAAGGTAATGAAGCTTCTCAGCGCTCAGGTCATCCGGATTTGCTTCCAGGGTGATCTCGGGGGTTTTTATTACAGAGTGGGTCTTGTATACCGCATTCAGAATTTCGGTTAGTTCTTTCTCTGATAAGAGTGAAGGTGTGCCGCCTCCAAAATAAATTGTTTCCACTTCTTCTCTTTCAAGATAGGACTTCTGAAGTTCAATCTCTTTAACGATTGCCCTGCTTAACGCCCCCTTCAATTCACTGTTGGTCGAAAAATGAAAATCACAGTAATAGCATGCCTGTTTGCAAAATGGAATATGAATGTAAATACCTGCCATCGCAACTAAATTGAGCTTCAAGTACGGTATAAAAAGCAAAAGTGGAACAAAGCCCTTTTAAAACGAACCGCCTTTTTTGTGTGATCAATGTTTCTGATACTTTTGGGGCAATATTTTGGATTCATGTTCAGAGAATTGAAGCGACTATCACTGCTATTAATCATTTTGCTCCACGGCCTGAGCGCATCATCCCAATCGCTACACTTTACAGAGAAGGATTTAAAGCCAGAGTGGAAACATTTTGTAAATGGCCAATACATTGCTGCTAGTGCTTTGGATGAGAGGCCGGTTTATTTTCTTCTAAACCGAAATGAAATTGCCGGACAAAAAATATGGATTAAGGGCAAATACCCTATTACGCTTTTTGTCAACCATAAGTTAGTAAGTCAGGGAAATACTCAATTGGTGCTTTCGATTGATAGCATGGCAAAGATCTATTCCAACCAGCTTTTATTTGCAGTGCAGTCCAATCATTACTTCACTACAAAGTTGCTGCGGCTCTCTGATAAGGATGACCATCTTTTTGCACTTCGTAAAAAAGCAGACTTTAGGGATTTTGTTATTCTTGTTTCGCTGGTGCTGATCATTTTTTTAACAGCATTGCTTTACGCTAATCCTAAATTGACTTTTGATTATTTTAATGTGATCAAATTCTTGTCCATTCAGGAACGCGAGGAGAACCTCACGGCTATTCGCACTACTTCGAGCATAAATTTTGTTTACTATTTCTTCACGGCCCTGCTTTTTTCTTTTTTGATCATTGCCCTATTTCAACAAAGTGATTTTGCTGATCAATTTGATTTACTTTCGGTGGCTTCGCTGGGCGGGGCGATTTTTAATTTGACCAAGTTAACCTTGATCACATTTACCATCATGATGCTGAAACTCATTGGCGTGAGTGGTCTTGCACGATTATTTAATATTCGGGAGGTGACCAACTTCCAGTACTTTAATTTCATTCGCATGACGTTGATTGCTGCGGTGCTCATGGCAATTATTTCAGTCATTTATTTTATGTCGGGAGTAATCAATCCTAATCTGTATTTCTGGATTTTGATAATTGGATTTTCCATCATCGCGCTGGGCACCGCTTTTCTGTTTCTCA
Organism: uncultured Cyclobacteriaceae bacterium; assembly: GCA_966095315.1. Classification (GTDB taxonomy): domain Bacteria; phylum Bacteroidota; class Bacteroidia; order Cytophagales; family Cyclobacteriaceae; genus ELB16-189. Next base: position 545,763 of record CBHTSG010000002.1, on the reverse strand, counting down.
AATTATTGCCGAGAACCGACTTCCAATTCTTCCATTTATTTTCCTACCTTTGCGCATCAGAAATCATCCCTTTCATGATTTTGATTAAGGTTTTATTTAAGTAAAAGGCCGAACCCCGATACGTGTTGATATGACTGAAACTGCCCAGGACAGAATGCGAAAAGTAAAAAGCATTCTTGTCACACAGGAAGCACCTACTGACCCTAACTCTCCCTATTTTAAGTTGGCTGAAAAATTCAATTTAAAGATTGACTTCAGGCCTTTCATACAGGTAGAACCGCTTCCCGCCAAGGAATTCAGAAAGCAGAAAATTGAAATCCTGAATCACACGGCTATAATTTTTACAAGCCGTAACGCTGTGGATCACTTCTTCACCATTGCCCAGGAATTGAAATTGGAAATGCCTCCGGAGATGAAATATTTCTGCATCTCCGAGCAAACTTCTAATTACCTGCAGAAATACATAGTCATCCGAAAACGCAAAATTTTCACTGGCTTAAAAAGCACACAAGATCTCTTGGAGATCATTAAGAAGCATAAGAATGAAAAGTTCTTGTTCCCTTGCTCTGACATCCGAAAGAACGACATTCCGGAGTTCCTGAAAGCCAACGGATTTACCTACACAGAAGCAATTATCTACAATACCGTTGCAGCTGACCTCAGTGACTTGAAGAATGTGTATTACGATATCCTGGCATTTTTTAGCCCTTCAGGTATTAATTCACTTTTTGTAAACTTTCCCGACTTCAAACAAAACAATACCAGAATGGCTGCCTTTGGCCCCACAACCTCAAAAGCTGTAAAGGATGCTGGGCTTGTGCTTGATATTGAGGCGCCTCTCCCTAATGCCCCCTCCATGACGGGAGCTTTGGAGTTGTACATAAAAAAGGCAAACAACATCAAATAACTCTTTCACAGTTACGTTTTTACGAAGGTTCTACTTTTATTACACTTTAATTACATTCAAATTGAAAGTGTGCTGTTATTTCTTTTATCTTTAAGTCTGTTTTGAATTTTAAAACTGTGAGGAAATCATTTTTAGCAGGTCTTATTATTTTTTTAGCTGCTGCGAAAACGATGGGCCAACAAGACCCGCAGTTTACACAGTACATGTTCAATACCCTCTATTATAATCCTGCTTACGCAGGTGTTGAGGGCATTACCAAATTAACAGCCCTTCACCGAAGTCAGTGGTTAGGGTATCAGCCTACCTTTGGTGGTGGTGGTGCTCCCACCTCTCAAATCATTAGCATATCGGCCCCGATCTTTAAGTTAAATAGTGGTTTCGGAGCCTATATTGTTAACGACAAACTTGGCCCACAAAATAATCTTGAGGCACAAGCATCGTATGCATATCACCTCGGCATTAAGGATGGAAAGCTTAGCGTTGGTCTGCGATTGGGAATGTATTCGCAAACACTTAACTACGACATTTATCGATTCATTGATCCAGATGATCCGCTGTTGGCAGGAAAAGAAGGAAAGGTTTCGCAGGTAAGACCAGATCTTGCTGCTGGTATTTTTTATCGCAAAGAGAAGTATTATGCCGGCATTGGATTTAGTCACCTAATAAAGTCTACGTTTGATTTTGGGGTAAGCCAAAGGAATGCGCTAAAAAATCACGTTTACCTGACGGGAGGTTATTTTTATGAAATCAACTTCGACCTTAAGTTTCAATTTGTAACACTTGTTAAAACCGATCTCACAAAAACAACTTTCGATATTGGTGCCTTGGCATATCTTAAAGATACTATGTGGGGTGGCTTATCGTTTAGGCAATCGGAAGCGGCAATTATGATGCTTGGTTACAGTTTGCTTAAGGACAAATCCTTAAAACTTGGATATGGCCTTGATTATGTAATTAAAGATCAGAAAGCTAAGCAACCAACCTCACACGAGTTTATGCTTAGTTATGAATTGCCGGTGAACCCCGGAAGCGGTAAAAAAGTAGTGAGGACCCCCCGATACAGGCACTAAACAGTAAATTATTTTGGTTTTTTTAAGAATTTATTGAATTTGGTAACCAGGTTATTTTAAATAAAAGACGAAAAAGAATAACTTTCGAATCTCTTTAGTTGGTTTTGAAAGGAAAAACAGGAAGCACTAATAAATCGAGTATGAAGATGAAACATTCACCCAAGGTTCTTTACTATGCATTAATCCTAGGAATGGGATCACTTGTTGGCGGGTGCGGCCTTTTGGGCATAGGCGGAAAAAAAGGAGGTGATGCCTCTGGCGAAGTAGTTGGTCAATCCACACTGGAGGATAGACAAGGATGGGCACAAGTTATCCCTTATGGAATGGTTCCAATCCCTGCCGGTACATTCCACATGGGCCAGGCAGATGAAGATCCTGCTTCAACTCAAATCAACTTCAACAAGCAAATAACCATCGGTCCGCTTTTCATGGATGAGACCGAAATCACCAATGACGAGTATCTGCAATTCACTACGTTTTTCCTCGACCCACAAGGCGTGCAGTTGGCTGGATTGCCTCAAGTGAGTCAGCAGGATTTTATGGATAAGTATTATCCTGACACTACTGTTTGGATGAAGGACTTTACCCACCACATGGGAGACCCCATGGTAGATTATTATTGGCAACACCCAGGCTACATGGAATATCCTGTAGTGGGTGTTAGCTGGGAAGGAGCAGCATTCTTTGGCCGCTGGCGCACAGCGTTCTTGAATGAGTGGCGTCAGGTTAATGGCGGCCAACCGCCAATGCCTGCATTCCGTCTTCCGTCTGAGGCAGAGTGGGAATATGCGGCAAGAGGTGGAAGAGATATGGCGAAATATCCTTGGGGAAATCCATACATCAGAAACTCAAAAGGATGTATGCTTGCTAACTTCAAGCCTGGTCGTGGTAACTTCTACGATGATGGATTTGCATACACTTCCCCTGTAGGTGTTTACTTCCCAAATGATTACGGGTTGGTGGATATGGCCGGTAATGTGTCGGAGTGGTGTCTTGATGATTTCAACCCTGCATCAGTGCCAACTGTTTGGGATCTTAACCCTCAGTTCATTGACAAAAATGCTTACGATAAAGAAGGCAATTCAAAAGAGAAGTATAATGCGCGAAAGGTAATCAGAGGAGGATCGTGGAAAGATGTTGCGTACTATCTTGAAACAGGAACCAGAACATATGAATATAAGGACTCCACACGCGCTTACATAGGTTTCAGATGTGCTATGACAAACCTTGGCAGATCGTCAGGAGCTGAATTTCAATAATTAAAAACTCTGGTTATATTTATAAAAAAACGGACTAAACCTAAATATTTAAGAACCATGGCAAAGAAAAAAGGCGGATTTACTCAGTTACTCTTTACAACCATCATGCCCAAGGTTTATGGAATTGGCGCAGCAGTTGTTATTGTTGGAGCTCTTTTCAAAATTCAACACTGGGACGGTGCGAATCAAATGCTTATCGTAGGTCTCGGTACTGAAGCAGTTATCTTCTTCCTCAGCTCCTTCGAACCTAAGCATGAAGAAGTTGATTGGTCAAAGGTATACCCAGAATTGGCTGAAGAATATGAAGCACCTGTAAACCAAACTGCGACTCGTATTTCAAACCGCCCTGCAGCCGCTGCTGATTCTCCGCTTTTGAAAATCGATGAAATGTTAAAGACTGCTAAAGTCGACCAAAACTTATTGGATAACCTTGGAAAAGGCTTGACCAATTTGGCAACTTCGGCATCTCAAATGAATAACTTATCGAATGCTGCTGTAGCAACCAACGAGTATGCTAAGAACGTTCAATCTGCATCTGCAGCGTTGACCGAAATGAATAAATCATACGGCACCGCAATGAAGGCTGTAACGGCTATGGCCGATGCTTCTAAAGATACAAGCGAGTATCATAGCCAGGTTCAGAAGGTAACTAAAAACCTAGCGGCATTAAACACTATCTATGAAATGGAATTGAAGGATGCTGATTCACACGTTAAGAATATGAACAAGTTCTATGAGAGCTTAACGGGTGCAATGCAAGGTCTTTCGAAAGTTGGAGATAACACTGCGAAATTTACAAGCGAGTTGGGCAGCTTAACTAATAACCTGACTGCCTTGAACAAAGTTTATGGCAGTATGCTTACTGCTATGAAAGGTTCTGGTAATTAATGTTTTTCAAATTTTATTTCTAACCAACTAAAACGTAATTAACCATGGCAGGTGGTAAGGAAACCCCCAGGCAGAAGATGATCGGTATGATGTACATGGTGTTGACGGCCCTTTTGGCCCTCAACGTTAGTAGTGCAGTACTCGAGAAATTCGCCATCATTGATGAGACACTTCGTGAGATGATCGAGGTGAATAAAAACTCAAATGAAAATACATTAAAGGCAATTGAAGGTGCACCGGTAAAGGGTGCAGCAGAAGATGCCGCCAAAGCTAAGGCAAAAGAGATTCGTGAGTTAACGAAGGGAATTTTGACTTACATGGATGATGTGAAGACGAAAATGGCTAAAGAAAAAGATGGTTCCGATATTCCAAAAGAACAGCTTGCTCAAAATACCAACAGGGCCGAAGAGTTGATGTTGGATGAGAGCAAAGGAAAAGGAACGAGCCTGGCTTTAGAATATGAAAAGAAACTTGATGGATACGTTGAAGAGTTGAATAAGCTCATCAAACAACTTCCAGATGAAGTTAATGGCAAAAAGATTGAGAAAAAACAGTTCGAGGATTTAACAAAAACAGCTGGTCAGTACGAAATCTTTAAAGAGGCTAAGGAAGAACTTAAAAAGCAACCTTATGAAGCATTTGCTTTCCATGGAACGCCAACCATGGGTGCTATTGCCTACGTAAGCCAGATGCAAACTGAAGTTTTGGAATATGAGAAGGAAGCACTAGCAACCGTAAATCAAATTGTAAGAGGTGAGATTGTAGAGGTTGACCAAGTAGTTGCAATGGTTAGAGCGCAAGCGAATACATTAGTTGCTGGTCAGACCTATGAGGGAGATTTGTTCGTGGCGGGTGCTGCGTCAGGTATTGATCCAGTGATGTACAAGGGTAGTGAGTCTGTTAAAGTTGAAGAAGTAGAAATTGCCCCTGGTATTAAAATCAAGATGGGTAAGATCAAATTTAAGGCTGGAGCAACAAACTATGACCCAAAGACTGGAATCGCTAAGATGTCTTTCCCGGTTAAGATTGAGATACCTGGAAAAACTCTAAATCAAACAGTGGAATACAGCGTTGTAAGACCTAAAGCAGTATTTAGTTCAGTGGCATCAAGCACGCTTTATATGGAGTGTGGCAACATTAAGGACGTATCCATCCAAGGCTTGACCGAGGTTTCTGGGCTTGAGCTTTCCTGCTCACCAGATCAGGGTAAGATAATGAAACTCGGTTCGGGTAAATTCGCGTTGATACCCAAGCGACCACAAATGGATGTGAGCATTAAAATGGATGGAGTGAACATTGGTGTAGAGAAGTTCTTCGCGAAAGCTGTTCCTGAGCCTCAAGGAATCTTGAAAGTGAATGGTGCTGAGGTGAAAAAGGAAGAAGGAGCTCCACTTGGCGTAGCGAAATATGAACTACGCATTCCGGACGATACATTTGTGTCTGAAAATAGAGCGGATGCAGGTTATCGGATTACCAAAATGGTTGTCTTTACTCCAAGCGGACCTAAGACACTCAATAACAATACTATTGACATGAATGCGTTAGGGTTAAGAAAGGGCCAAACGTTTACCATCGGTCAGGTTGTTGTTGTGCGTTCAACCTATGATCCTAATGAACCAGACGATAAAGTGGTAAACTGTAAGTTGGGCGATACATTTATTGTAAAGTAATCTAATCAAAAATGAGAAGGTCAATTTTTTTAGTATGTCTCCTGTTGGTAAGTGTTTGTAGTTTTGGACAGCTAGACACAATCTATAATACCAAATCAACCGAGAAGATTCCGTATTACGAGCAACTCTATCGGTTCAAGGTTTGGAGGATTATCGATTTGAAAGAGAAGCAAAATTCTGCCTTCAAGTCTCCTAACTCTGACCTTCTTAAATTTTTGATTGAAAATTTGAAGACTGGAGTGCTTAAGGGATTCCAGCCAAACGACTTTTATTTCGAACAGCCTCAGGATAAAGTAGAGGACTTTTTAGCAGATGGTACCCCGCAAGTGGAAGCTCCATTTGAAGCTGGTAGAGAGTATTTTATGAATGAAAAGGTTTCGTTTTCAGGAAAGATATATTCATCTACCGGTAACAATAATAAGGGTCACTCTCCTGACGAGAAGAATTCTTCGTTCTGGGCTTATGACCAGGATGTTGTAAAGTTTATTTCGGCAAGTGATTTTAGCGAGGTGATGCTGGTAGAGGATGTAATCTTTGATAAACGCAGGTCAAGATTGTATTACGACATTGTCGGATTTGTTATCCGAGATAAAGATGGTAATCCACGCGCGCTAATAAATTACAAAGAATTTTATGATCTTGTCGAGAAGACTTTTCATAGCAAGAATATGAAAGAGAGAAGCACAGTGCTGTGGAAGAATCGATATAATCCTTCTGAGGACAAGTCTTATAACGATGCATTTAAGCTTCGCTTATTTCATGGTGTGATATGGAAGGTGGAAAATCCTAATGATGATGATATTTCCTCTATCTATGCTCAGAATAGACGAGCTTATGGAGAATCTGTATTTGCCAGATGGGAAGAAGAAATGAAGATGATGGAAAAGGAGCATAACCTTTGGGAATATTAATTTGAGCTTCTCTTTCAAATATAAGAGCCTCTTTTGAGGCTCTTTTTTTTACCTAAGCTAATGTTATGATTTTGATTAGAACAGGTGTAGAGCGTGACCTTCCTCAGGTCTTTCAATTGGTTATGGAACTAGCTGAGTTCGAAAGAGCTCCTCACGAAGTTACAAACTCCGTTGAGCAGATGAGGCAGGATGGGTTTGGTGACAAGCCCTTATATGGCTTTTTTGTGGCCGAAGAAGATGATAAAATACTTGGCATCTCATTGTACTACTGGAGATATTCAACATGGAAGGGAAAGAGACTTTATCTTGAGGATATTGTTGTGACGGCTACTGCCCGTGGTAGAGGAATTGGAAAGCAATTGTTCGAACGAACTATGAGATTTTCCATTGAACAGAGCTGTACAGGTATGAAATGGGAGGCACTGAACTGGAATAAATCGGCCATTGAGTTTTATCAGAATTACGGAGCAAAACTTGATAACGAGTGGCTGGACTTTAGCCTAGAGGCAGAACAGATTAAGAAAATACTTCAATAGGCCTATACTTCCTCTAGAAGGGTATTGAAGACTACATGTTTGTTTTGAAATCTGTTTCTTTGTTCTTCAACGATTAATGGTGCAAATTTTTCAAGATAGCTTACTACGTTTTCAATGCTTTCTGAAAATAATTGAATGCTATAAGAGACTGACGCTTCGTCTTCATGAGTCAATACTTTGTAGAACTTGAAATCGGTGAACAGACCTGTTTTCATTACAGACGCAATGTAAAATTCAAGAACCCAGGCCTTCCACTCCAGTTCAACTTCTTTATCTACACCTACGGTAATGTTATATAGTAGCATAGTTTATTAGTCTACATAATCCTGAAGGTAGGAAAATTCATAGGTAAGCCTACCGTTTTCCGCGATTGTGCCTCTCTTAATTATGCCTTCTGGGTCTTCGATTAAAAGTGGCTTTAGAATTCGATCAATTAAATCTCGACCGAATTCTTCGGATGCACTTCTAGGGAGCTCACACGGTAAGTTATCAACCGCCATGACGGTGATGTAGTCAGCGTGACTCAGCGGGCTGAATGTTGCATCGCTCTTTGGATCGTAATCATATAATGGATCTACGATGGTACTTGCTTTTTTTGTGCTGGGGATAGATCCGTTAATGTCGCAGGTGATGTCTGCTATCACTTTGATTTTGAAGTCTGGGCTTATCATATTTTCTCGGGTGAAGAGAACAGGAGCTTTTGGATTCCAGTAAGCACCAGCCAAGAGGATATCAGTTACGTTCGCATAATCTGAAAAATATGAGTTATAACGTTCTGGATTTTGGTGGAATTCCTCCCGATTGAAAGGCCCTCCTTCTTTTCGGGAGTGATATTCTGCGCTGCTCAGTTGAACATATACAGGCTCATCAAAATCCTTTGTGAGATAATCGACCGGGCTCACTTTGCGAATGCCCACGGTATCCAGTGTTTCCATCGCACCTTTACCAACTCTTCCCGCACCTGTTAGCGCGATTTTGATTTTGGGTAAAGCAACTTTTCGCAATTCAATTTTTAAATCATTTACATCAAAGCATTCATGCGCCCGTCTTAGTTTAAAAAGATTAAATCGTTTTCCATAAGCCCAAAGTGCATTGTAAGCGCCAACGATTCCTGCATAACGACCGAAAGCAACAAGCCTGTTACCTTGACTGTCCTTTAGTGCCTCGTAATCGATCAGCCTTATATTTTTTTTTAAAATCTCTTGAAGCAATTTTTTATTGTAAGGTTGCTTCTTGATGGTATGTGAGAAGAACAAATAGGTTTTGTTGGCGATGAGGTTGGGTATTGGCACCTCTTTGATTCCCATCAGAATGTCACAGTGCTCGATATTGCTTGTAACTTCTATTTGATGATCTTGATATTCACTTTCATTAAAACAACGAACGGAACTTTCCTGACAAATTACATTGATAAATGGAAAACGCTGCTCGATTTCTTCTGCCTGTGAGGGAGTGAAGGCAACACGTTTATCGGGTGGTACTTTCCCTTCCCGGATGAGTCCTATTTTTAGAGGTTTCATGCTTTAACTTTCTAATAAACCTCCTAATAGCGAGCTTGCTTCTTTGCGGTTATTTCTACCATAAGGAGAAAGTGCCTGAACAAGTTTTCGAATAGGCATTGATTGAAGCCATACTTTACCACTTCCGCGAAGAGTTGCTAAAAAGATTCCTTCTCCGCCAAATACCATCGACTTAAGGCTTCCAGTGGTTTCTACATCAAAATCAATTTGCGACTCAAATGCTACCACGCACCCTGTGTCTACCCTTAATGTCTCATTATTTAATGTTCGTTCAATCACTGTTCCACCAGCATGGACAAAGGCCTTACCATCACCCTGTAGCTTTTGAAGGATGAAGCCCTCACCACCAACAAGGCCCGAGCCGATTTTTCGATTGAATACGATGGAGAGTTTTGTTCCGAAGGCAGCGCATAAAAATCCATCTTTCTGAACAATAAGTTCGTTGCCCGGGCTTTTTGAAAGATCAACAGGAATAACAGTTCCAGGATAAGGTGCTGAGAACCCAACTTTGGATTTTTTATTCCCTCGATTGGTAAAATGAGTCATAAATAAAGACTCGCCCGTAAGCAGCCGGCTGCCTGCAGAAAGAAGCTTATCGAAAAGACCTTGGTTGGGGTTTGAGCCATCACCCATTTTTGTTTCGAATAAAATACCTTCTTCCATAAATAGCATTGCCCCAGCTTCGGCAATTACTGTTTCGAGTGGATCAAGCTCCACCTCAACAATCTGAATGCTTTCTCCTTTGATTTGATAGTCGATGATATGTGAACTTGCCATGTGATTACTTTTTCTTCTTTTTAGCGTTTTCTTTTTCCTCCTTCTCTCTCAGTTTTTTATCATCAACGTTTTCATCCAAAAACGAATTAATCTTTTCAATGTTCATATTCGATTTAAGTTCACCGAATTGGTCGATAGATACTTCAAATCCACTTAATTCTTTATGAACTCGTGGCTTTCCTTGTTTTTTGCTAGACTTATTTTCCTTTTTTGCCATAGCATTTTGAAAGTTTGTTTCAATAATTCAAGTTAGCGATTCTATGGGCTAATGGTTTTTAAATTTTGATCGTTTTTATTGCTCTGTCTAATCGATTGCATACTTCTTCACTTCCAAGAATCTCCATTGTAACCATTAAATCAGGGCCACTTGCACCTCCTGTAAGAGAAACACGCAAGGGCTGCAGAATCTTACCAGTGGCGACTCCTAATTTTTGAGTTGTTTCATCTAGGACCTTTTTTGCTACTTCTGCTGAAAGTTCTTTCAATGATTTAATAGCGTCATGGTATGCACCTAATACAGTGGCCACTTCATGATTCCATTTTTTTGAAATAACCTGTTGATCATAGACTTCAGGTGCGATGAAGAAGAATTTCCCATTCTCCCAAAAGTCCTTAGGGAATGTAACGCGCTCTTTCATCACGGAGCAAATCTTCAATGCCTTTTCAGGAGTGCACGAAACATTATTTTCAGTTAATGAATTTTGCAAATAAGTAACCAATTCGGCCTCAGGTTTAGATCGGAGGTATTGCTGATTGAACCATTGTGCTTTGTGAATATCGAATTTTGCCCCGGCCTTACCGATCCTCTCGAGACCAAAGACATGGATTAATTCCTCAAGGCTAAAGATCTCTTGCTCCGTTCCTGGGTTCCAGCCAAGAAACGCCAGAAAGTTGAGCAGTGCCTCCGGAAGATATCCTGATTCTCTAAACCCTTTTGCGAGCTCATCCGTTTTTGGATCTATCCAATTAAGAGGGAAGATGGGAAATCCCATTTGATCAGCATCTCGCTTACTTAGCTTCCCATTACCGTCAGGTTTTAGCAGCAAAGGCAAATGAGCAAACTCTGGCATTTCACTTTCCCATCCTAGAAACTTATAAAGGAGCACATGTAATGGGGCAGAGGGCAACCACTCTTCGCCACGAATCACGTGTGAAATTTTCATTAGGTAATCATCAACAACATTTGCCAGGTGATAGGTAGGCATCCCATCTGATTTCATTAGAACTTTATCATCCAATTGTGATGAGTTAACCACTACCTCGCCCCGAATAAGATCATTGACTTTCACTTCTAAAGAAGGCGGAATTTTAATACGAATAACATACGATCCCGATTGTACTCTTGATTTCACTTCATCATCAGAAAGCGTAAGTGAATTTTTCAATTTCAGCCTCGAATCACTTCCGTATTGAAATGAAGGAGAAGCTTTTCGTGCGGCCTCCAATTCATCTTCGCTATCAAATGCATAATAAGCATTTCCATCCTTCAGCAACTTTTCGGCAAATTGACGATACATTTCTTTTCGTTCTGACTGCCGGTAAGGAGCGTATGGTCCCCCTTTTCCAACACCTTCGTCAATATGAATTCCTACCCATCTTAAAGATTCTAAAATATATTGCTCCGCCCCAGGCACGTATCGGTTTTGATCGGTGTCCTCAACGCGGAGGATCATTGTTCCATTATGCTTACGAGCCAATAAATAATTGTAAAGGGCTGTACGCACGCCACCAATGTGTAGCGCTCCGGTTGGGCTAGGGGCAAAACGAACTCGAACTTCTCTCATGTGTTGTATTTATCCTTTCACCGCGATGCAAGAAATCTCCACATTAACATCCTTTGGCAATCGACTTACCTCAACAGTTTCACGCGCGGGTGGCTGCGCGGTAAAATCTTTGCCGTAGATTTCATTGACGACAGGAAAGTTACTCATGTCTTTTAAGAATATTGTACACTTTACCACGTCACTGAAACTCATTCCTGCTGAGACCAGGATTTCTCTCAGGTTCTTCATGACCTGCTTTGTCTCATCGGCTATATTTTGTGTTATTAATTCACCAGAGGATTTGTCTATGGCAATTTGACCGGAAACAAACAGCATATTACCCGCTTTGATTGCCTGACTGTAAGGCCCAATGGGCTCGGGAGCCATTGCTGAATAAATCACTTCTTTTGGCATAATTAAAAAGATTACTTTTGATCAAATATCTGAAAAACTTCTAAGTCTGCTATGAATATTTTAGTCATTGGAGATGCTTCAAATCTGGACGAATGCAAGAGAAAATTTGGAATGTCTCATCACTACGAATATGCAGATGGGCAGCAAGAAGGCGAGAAATTTTTTCTTTCAGCTGACCTTATTTTTGACTTTATAATCTGTGCCCAGCCCCACCAAATGGAAGTATATCGTGATCATCCGAAGGTTACAGCTTTTTTAAATACTACAGCGAAAAGCCTTAGTGAGCTTGCTCACCTTGTAGATCATAAAATTTCATCTACTATTTTTGGATTTAGCGGCCTACCTACATTTCTAGACCGAACAATATTGGAGGTAAGTCTATACAGGGAATCAGATCAAATTAAACTTGTAACAGTTTGCAAAAACCTTGAAACTGAATTTGTCATTGTTGATGATCGCGTAGGATTGGTTACACCACGTGTAATTTGTATGATAATCAATGAAGCCTATTATACCGTTCAGGAAGGAACCGCGGCACGAGAGGATATCGATCAGGCGATGATGTTAGGTACTAATTATCCCTTTGGGCCATTTGAGTGGGCTCAGAAAATCGGAATTAAAAACGTACACAACGTATTGTCCTCGCTCTACGAAGATACAAAAGATGAACGGTATAAGGTTTGTGCCTTGTTGAAAAAAGAATATCTGAAGTAAATCACTCCACCGTTACCGATTTTGCAAGGTTCCTTGGCTGATCGACATTGCAACCACGCATAACTGCAATATGATATGACAGGAGTTGTAATGGAATAACTGAAATCAGTGGCGTTAGCGACTCAAGTGTTGCTGGTACCTCAATGGTGAACTCAGCCATTTTAGGAATGTGCGTATCTCCTTCTGTCACCACCGCAATAACTCTTCCTTTGCGGGCTTTAACTTCTTGAATGTTCGACACCACTTTTTCGTAAGAACTATCTTTGGTTGCAATAAAAGCAACAGGCATTTGCTCATCAATCAAAGCAATAGGACCGTGCTTCATCTCGGCCGCTGGATAGCCTTCTGCATGGATATACGAAATCTCTTTAAGCTTTAAAGCACCTTCCAATGCTACCGGGAAATTATAACCTCTTCCCAAGTAGATAAAATTGGAGGCGCCTTTAAATTCTTCTGCAATTTTCTTTATCTGGTCATTTAGCGTCAGTGCCTTTTCAACTTTGGCAGGAATGTTTTCCATCTCCACGAGTATCTCGTGAAATTTTTGCTCGGTAATGGTACCTTTTTTCTGAGCTACAATCAGGGCAATCATATTGAGTACTGTGATCTGCGCTGTGAATGCTTTGGTACTTGCCACACCAATTTCAGGCCCTGCGTGAGTGTAGGCACCGGCATGAGTTGCGCGTGGAATAGAGCTACCCACTACGTTACACACACCGAAAATAATCGCACCCTTTGATTTAGCTAACTCGATAGCGGCAAGAGTATCTGCTGTTTCGCCAGATTGTGAGATAGCAATTACAACATCACCTTCTCTAATCACTGGATTTCGATACCGAAATTCAGAAGCATACTCAACCTCAACAGGTACCCTGCAATATTCTTCAAAGAAATATTCGGCCACCAATCCGGCATGCCAGGATGTTCCGCAGGCAACTATCAATATACGGTCAGCGTTGACTAGTTTGTTCAGATATTCTCGCAATCCCCCTAAAATCAATCTTCCGGATGAAGAATCTAATCGCCCTCTCATGCAATCCTTAATGGAACGAGGCTGCTCATTGATCTCTTTTATCATGAAGTGATCAAACCCACCCTTTTCAATAGCTTCTAACTCCAGATCAACTGTCTGTACATATGGGGTCAAAGGAAGGTTAGCCGTGTTCTTAATGTTGAGTTTACCATTGTTGATGATGGCTATCTCTTGATCATTTAAATAGATGACTTCGTTTGTGTATTCGATGATTGGGGTAGCATCGGAAGCCATAAAAAATTCGCCTTTGCCTACACCCAATACAAGCGGACTTCCTTTTCGGGCTGCAATCAGTAAGCTTGGATCTTCGAGCGACATCACCACAATTGCATATGCACCGACAACTTTCGTCAAAGCAAGACGAACAGCCTCATCTAGAGAACAATTTTCATTCTCCTTAATATCTTCAATGAAATGAATGAATACTTCTGTATCGGTTTCACTTAAGAATTTATGCCCCTTTCTAAGTAAGTCCTGCTTTAATGCCGCGTAGTTCTCAATAATACCGTTATGAATGATCGCCAGCTTTTTTGTTGCAGAATAATGAGGGTGAGCATTTTCATCATTCGGTTCTCCATGAGTGGCCCAACGTGTGTGGCCCATACCAATGTGGCTATCCAGATTTTGGTCCTTTATGAAAGCCTCCAGCTCGGTTACTTTACCCTTTTTCTTATAGACGTTTAATGATTTATTGATTACAGCAATTCCGGCACTGTCATAGCCTCTATATTCTAACCTTTTTAACCCCTTGATGATTACTTCATGAGCCTGGCGTGGCCCAACATAGGCAACAATTCCACACATAAATCACTTGGTTGTTAATGGTCGGGTAAAATATAGTCTCAATTTTATTTGATCAGCATTAAAGCTAACGCGATTAACAGACTTGTTGATTAGCGGATAAACCGGATACAATGAAAAATATTGAAACTGAAGATCTTTCTTTTTCAGATTATACAACTCTTGAAAAAAAAGAGTGCAAAAACCAGAATATGCCTTAGTTTCTGAATTGTAATTGAGTGCAAATGGGCTCGAAATATTATCCGCAGAAGCGACAAATACAGAATTTAGAGCTTGTAACCGTCCATTAAATGAAAGGAAATTTGTGGTGTCCGCTTTAGTGCGGATGCTGAATAACCTGTTTGTGGATCGAGTTAACGCTAGGGCTATTGTTGGGGTATAGTAATCGCCAACCGGATCAACATTTTCAATAACAAGTTCGGCAGAATTGAAAATCAAATTGGGAATAGTATCAGTGTAGGTAAAGAATTTTTTCAAGTCCAGTTTAGTAATGATACCGCTTCCTGATTGAACTGCTCTTTTATTCCCGGAAGGATTGTATTCTTTGTAGTAATCTGTAAGCCCTGAGAAGTTTGTGCCGGCTCTATCGAACGAAATATTGGAATAGTTTACGGCAGTATTTAGATAGTAGCTAAAAGTTAATTTCTGATCACCGTCATGGTAGTAAAGCGTGATGAAAGATTGATTATTGGCCATGTTAAAGCCAACAACTTTCTTGCTGTTAGTTGCCACCACAGCAAGTCCCTTAAATATTTCTCTGAACTTGGTAAAATCGGTAAACGATGCGTCATCCTTGTTCACGGCCTTAAACAGCCTTTGAGCATAATCTACATTTAATGGGAACTTCAGTGATAGAGCCGGGTCAGCATCAGTATCGTCAAATTCTTTTTTAAACACGGTGGGGTCAACGGCTAACGTTGCACTTCCTAAAGATTGAGCGCTATAAGCAGTGTGTGTTTTCGCATAATAAGCAACAGACTCGTACTTCAACGTTTCTGTAATTTCATGCAACTGATATTCTTCAGTGCTGGCACCTGAACCCCCATACTGATAATAGTCGGTGCGCATGGTTAGAAACGAAGAATCTAAAACAGCAGTGGCAGAAATGGTTGTGTAATTGTTTGAAGGAACAACCTGCAATAATCCTTCCGCATGAATGCCGCCAAAAACAGGGTCCTGATATTGACCTACCAATACACGGTTTTCCTCACCCCCCAGGTTTTGGGTGCGAATGGAATCCGTTAGCACAACACTAGACTCCAGTGGAATTTCTATATAGCGAACCTGAAAACGATCCTTATCGGCTTTAAAGCCAAGCACGCTGTTAGGATCTTCGCAAGAAGTAAATAGAATTGAAACAAAGAGAACGGTAAAAGTAAGCTTAGCCCACCAGGTCCGTGTAAAGTGTATAATACGATTCTGTATAGTTATCGTCCTTTTCGAATGTCTCAACTTTTTTCTCTTTTAACTTCTTAACTAAACCTTCAAGCTTTTTATTGTCGCCTGCAACAGAAACTATGTCTGAAAATTGAGCGCCCAATTTAATGAAACCTTCGTAATCACCAGTTTTTAAATGACCCAACATGTTATCTTCAATGTCAATCATTTTTACTTTGCCCATCAAATCATTTTTGAATTTGTGGCTAAAGCTGTTGTTATATATGGTGAAAACGGTTTTTGTATTCTTGAATAACGGATCGTTCTTATAGGTGGTTTTTAAATAAAGCGGAATGAAACTGGTTATCCAGTCATTGCAGTGAACGATATCAGGCGCCCATCCTAATTTGCGCACAGTTTCAATCACGCCTTTACAGAAAAAGATTGCACGCTCATCGTTGTCCTCGTAGAATCGGTTCTCCTTATCATGAAAAACTGATTTGCGGTGGAAATAATCTTCATTGTCAATGAAATAAACCTGGAGCTTAGCATTTGGAATGGAGGCTACTTTTATGATCAGAGGCTTCTCTTCGTCCCCCACAGCAATATTAATTCCTGAAAGCCTTACCACTTCATGAAGGCGATTTTTCCGCTCATTGATCAATCCAAATCTTGGTACCAGAATCCTGATTTCCATCCCTTTCTCCTGCATTGCCTGTGGCAATTTTCTCACGAAATCTGAAACTTCTGTGGTTTGAAGGAATGGATTAATCTCGCTGGCTACATAGAGTATTCGAATCTTGGACATATTGTGATTTTTTTAAAGACAAAAGAAAATCGAGGCACAAAGGTACTGAAAATTAACCCCTTAATCAATTTATTTTCAGTCTTAAGACATATCTTTGCGCCCCTAAAATCGGGCCCAAAATGGAGGTTTTTAAGGAAATTGTGCCTTTGAGGGCTTTTTTGAATCATGTAAAAGAAACTGGTAGCACCCTTGGCTTTGTGCCTACCATGGGCGCTTTACATGAAGGCCACTTGAAGTTAATCAGGGAAGCAAAAGCTCAAAATTCAAAGGTTATTTGCAGCATTTTTGTCAATCCCACTCAGTTTAATAATCCACAAGACCTTCTGAAGTACCCTCGCAATATTGAGCAGGATTTGAATCTTTTACAGGGAGCAGAATGTGACATTGTTTTTATTCCAGAGGCTCAAGAGATGTATCCCAATGAGTCTCCACTCTCATTTGACTTCAAAGGCCTTGATGCCATTCTGGAAGGAAAATTTCGCCCGGGACATTTTAGTGGAGTTGGCCTTGTGGTTTCTAAGCTGTTAAACATCGTGCAGCCAGATTACATTTATTTAGGGCAGAAAGATTTTCAACAAGTTCAGATTATTGCCAAGCTGGTGCGCGATTTGAATTTCAATTCGAAAATCGTAACGGTGCCCACCATGCGTGAGAAAGATGGTCTGGCGATGTCCTCTCGCAATCAGCGGTTGAATGCTGAAGAGCGAATGACGGCCCTTATTTTCTTTCAATCATTGCAGGCTGTAAAATCTCTTCTGCTAAGTGGCGCAACTTTTTCAGATGCATTTGAAATGGTGGAGAAAAAGTTCCAAACCATCCCTAATGTGAAATTGGAATATTTGGAGCTTGCGGATGTTGAAAACTTAAAATCATTAAAAAGCGTTGACAGACAAACGAAAGCCGTATTGCTCATAGCCGGCTATGTAGGAGAAGTGAGGTTAATTGATAATTTATTAATTCATGAGGATTGAAGTTTTAAAATCCAAAATACATCGCGCAAAAATCACGCAGGCAGAACTTCATTATGTGGGGAGTATAACCATTGACGAAACGTTAATGGAGAATGCCAATTTGATTGAAGGTGAGAAAGTTCAAGTGGTGAACATTAACAATGGCGAGCGACTTGAGACCTATGTGATAAAAGGTGAAAAAGATAGCGGAGTGATCTGCTTAAACGGGCCAGCAGCACGCAAAGCTCAGGTGGGCGATCTGGTGGTCATCATCTCTTATGCCTCGATGGAGTTGGAGGAAGCAAAAGCCTTTAAAGCGGCCTTGGTTTTCCCCGATCCAAATAACCGATTAAATTAGGATTTTCATTTACCCTTAAGTTTTGAATAAAATCCTAAAATCTTTCCTCCAATACACCATTCTCATCGCATTAACTGCAGGATTGCTATGGCTCTCTCTTCGCAGCTTAGGTGGCGAAGGCGATACGTCCGATCTGTTAGTGAAGGCTTGGAAAAATTCCGATAAAAGTTTTTTGCTACTCGTAGCGGTCACTGCCATGATCAGTCATATCGTTCGGGCAGAGCGATGGAGAATGCTGCTGAAGCCAACGAGTAATCATGTTGGGCTTGGCTCTAGTTTCCTCTCATTGATGATTGGATACCTGGTGAACCTGGCGGTGCCGCGTGGAGGCGAAGTTTCCAGGTGTTATAATCTTTACAAACTTGAAAAGACTCCGGTTGAAATATCTTTTGGCACCGTTGTGTTAGAGCGGATGGTGGATGTTATTTGCTTACTTTCATTGGTTGTCATTTCCTTTTTTGCTGAATGGAACAAGCTTCAAACCTTTATTAACTCACTTAATATCCCTTCCGGGGAATTTAAAATTCCATTTTGGCTGATAGGCGTTGCGGTACTAGGAGTTGGCGGTCTTGTTGCACTTTACCTTGTTCGTAAAAACGAGCGGCTTAAGAAAATACTTTCTGGTTTCAAAGAAGGAATCCTCTCCGTATTCCGATTGGAGAATAAGGCATTGTTTATTTTTTACTCCATTTTAATTTGGGCGCTCTACTTTGTGATGACGTATTTCGTCATTAAGGCTTTTCCAGAGACTTCTTCGTTGGGGTTTAGCGCGGTGCTAACATTATTTGCGATCGGCTCCATTGCCATGGCGGTTCCATTACCAGGAGGCGCTGGCTCTTATCATACCTTGGTTCCTCTTGGATTGGTGATGCTTTACAATTTGCCCAAGCCTGATGCGGTAGCCTTTGTATTTGTTTTTCATGGCTGGCAAACGTTAATTATGATTGTAGGCGGTGTAGTATCTTTGCTGATCAGTTACGCATTAATGCGATGGAAAAAACAGCCCTGAAAATTAAAGATTTAGCCAACGCTATTGAATGCGTAAAGCAATGGAAGGAGAGTGGTGATAAAGTAGTATTCACCAATGGATGCTTCGATCTATTGCATTTGGGCCATGTAGATTACCTTGAAAAAGCCAGGGCGCTCGGCAGTAGGTTGGTGATTGGGTTAAATACAGATGCTTCGGTGAGTAAGTTCAAAGGCCCCGAAAGACCGTTGCAAGATCAGGTTTCACGAGCCAGGATTTTAGCCTCCATGCAATTTGTTGACATGGTTGTTTATTTTAATGAAGACACTCCTTTAAACTTGATTTCCGCGCTAATACCTGATATTTTGGTGAAGGGGAGTGACTATTTGGCAGAAAATATCGTTGGCGCAGATGTTGTGAAAAAAGCCGGAGGTGAAGTAAAAACCATTGACTTTGTGCCTGGTTACTCCACCACACGAATTGTAGAAAAAATTAAAAGAACATAAACACAAACAAACTATGGGTGCTTTAGTAATAGGTTTATTTTTCATGCTCATTGGCTGGATGGTGAGTTCACGCCTGAAGAGTAAGTTCAAAGAATACTCTCAAACTCACTTGAGCAAGGATTTGACGGGTGCAGAAATAGCCAGACTTATGTTGGCAGACAATGGCATTCATGACGTGAAGGTAATTTCTGTGGAAGGGCAGCTTACAGATCATTACAACCCAGCAGACAAAACGGTTAACTTAAGCACGGAAGTTTTTCACGGAAGAAATGCAGCAGCAGCAGCGGTAGCATCGCATGAGTGCGGCCACGCAGTGCAGCACGCCACAGCCTACAGCATGCTTCAATTCCGTTCGGCTATGGTGCCCATTCAAAATGTAACAGCTCAGATTTTAAATTACATGATGATGGCGATGATGTTTGGTGCCTTTTTTGCATCCAGTCTTCTCCCTTGGAAAACAGCTTTATTGATCATCATCGTTTGCTACGCGGTATTTGCTCTTTTTGCATTGATCACATTGCCGGTAGAGTTTGACGCCAGCAGAAGAGCTTTAGCCTGGGTGAAAACCAGAAACATTGTTACTCCCAATGAATATGGCATGGCACAAGATGCTTTGAAGTGGGCAGCTATGACCTACGTAGTGGCGGCCATTGGAGCAGTGACCACATTGGTTTACTATGTAATGATGTATCTCGGATCGGATCGTGATTAAAAAATAAATTTGATCACTGCATTCTAAAACAGAAGAAATTTAACTTGCGGTCCCGTTTAACCACGGGACCGTTTTTTTGTTAGTCATAGTAAAACCTTAAGCCCATGAATTTCGAACTGACCGAAGAGCAATTGAGTGTTCAAGCAGCTGCCAGAGATTTTGCCAGAACAGAACTTTTACCAGGAGTTATTGAGCGCGATAGCGAGCAGAAATTTCCGGCAGAACAGGTAAAAAAAATGGGAGAACTGGGATTCATGGGGATGATGGTCGATCCAAAGTACAATGGCGGAGGAATGGACACCATCTCGTACGTGCTTGCCATGGAGGAGATTTCAAAAATTGATGCATCGGCTTCGGTTTGTATGTCGGTAAACAATTCACTGGTGTGTTGGGGGCTCGAGCGATTCGGAACAGAAGAACAAAAAGAAAAATACTTGAAGCGCCTTGCGGCCGGAGAAATTATAGGAGCATTTTGCTTGTCGGAACCGGAAGCGGGCTCAGATGCTACAAGTCAAAGAACCACGGCAGAAGACAAGGGTGACTATTATCTCTTGAACGGAACTAAAAACTGGATCACGAATGGTAAGAGTGCAAGTGTTTACATAGTTATTGCACAAACACATCCTGAGAAAAGACATAAAGGAATCAATGCCCTCATTGTAGAGCGAGGCATGGAAGGATTTGTGGTTGGAAAGAAAGAAGACAAGATGGGAATCAGAGGCTCTGATACTCATTCGCTCATGTTCACCGATGTGAAGGTTCCTAAGAAAAACAGAATCGGTGATGATGGATTTGGATTTACTTTCGCGATGACCACTCTTAATGGAGGCAGAATTGGAATTGCTTCTCAAGCCTTGGGGATCGCTTCTGGGGCTTATGAATTTGCCCTGAAGTATTCGAAGGAGAGAAAGGCTTTTGGAAAACATTTATCGGAACATCAAGCCATTCAGTTTAAGCTGGCAGATATGGCCACTAAAATTGATGCAGCCAGATTACTCGTGTGGCAAGCGGCCTATTTGAAAGATCAGAAAAAAGACTT
Source organism: uncultured Cyclobacteriaceae bacterium (assembly GCA_966095315.1). GTDB lineage: Bacteria > Bacteroidota > Bacteroidia > Cytophagales > Cyclobacteriaceae > ELB16-189. Next base: position 524,783 of record CBHTSG010000002.1, on the reverse strand, counting down.
TGTTAAAGCCGCAGCAATGGCAAAGTTATTCGCATCACAAATCGCACAAGAGGTAACTACCGAAGCTGTTCAGATTCATGGTGGTTACGGATATGTAAAAGAATTTCATGTAGAACGCTTGATGCGCGATGCCAAAATTACACAGATTTATGAGGGCACTACGGAGATTCAGAAGATGGTGATTTCCAGAGAGCTCTTGCGCTAAAGAATTCTTAGTTCGCTTCGCTAGTTCTGAACTCCCGAAATCTTCGGATTACGGCCATTGTAAAGCCAATCATCAATACTCCTGTGCCCAGCCACAGCACGTTAATGTAGGGCTTCTCCATTGCCTTGATTACAACCCAATCTTTTTGACGGGTGTTCAGCCCAAGCGAAAACTCGTTGACATCCGGATGAATGTTGAGCAGTGTGATCTTGACTCCCAGGTCATTTATTTCAGAAGGCAATCGTCCGACCTGTGACTTGCCTCTGATAAGAAAAATCGGATCAGCATAGTATACATCGTGCTCTCCCTGAACTTTAATGGACGCCTGTACGGCAACATCTTCGGCAGCAAGGTCAAAGTCAGCAATTTTTTCAATGCGCTTAATCTCTTCCAATGTGGCTACATAGTCGTTAACGAAGAATTGTTGATTTGCTTTTACTCGTACTTCTTCCATTTCACTCCACTCTGGCTCTTCATCACGATTCATAGGGGCAGACACATGGGTGTAAATATCTCGCGAGAAATTCTTTTTGATATCTGGTGAAGCGATAAAACCACCCATGGAGGGATTGATTTGCACGCGTGGAAAGAGCGAAGCTTCAACAACATCTCCTTTGCGCATCTCAATTTCATAATACGTATTCTCAGGGTAAATTTCGAACGTATCTTTTGCCTGATAAAGTTTTTTGTCTTTGAATACAATGTCCTTCTTTGCTACCACCCGATAAGGATCGTCTGTTAAATCAACATCATTCTTATTTACGTAGCCACTTTTACCTCTCAATTCATAGCGCTCGCCTAAATACTCGATGTCATATCCTGCCATGCTGCGCGGCTCGTTGATGAATAAGAGGAGGTTATCACGATTGAATTCCGTTGGCAGTTCTTTTGAGATGAGCATGCCGGTATTGTTGAGCGAAACAACTTTCGAATAGCCGGCAGAGAATAAAATTCCAATCAGGATCATTCCAACACCGATGTGAGCGAAGGCACCACCCGAAAGCCTTGGATTTAATTTCAACAAAGACAAAAGGACTTTTACATTCGATAGGATGATAAACACGGATGCAAACAGTAAAATGCTATAGGTGATATTGTACACCCTTAGAAACGAAACGATTAAAACAGCAAAGAGCAGTGAAAACAAAGCAGGAAGCAACAACTCGCTCTTCAACTTTTTGCTGTCCATTTTTTTCCAATAGAAAATCTGGCCCAAGCCGGAGAGCAATGCCACCGCTGCTCCAAACCATAATTGAAACTTAGAGTAGAACTCAATCTGGTTTGCCGGGGGCGCCATATTGGATGAGCCTCCAAAAAGAGTCACGATCTTATTGTAAACTGGAATTGACGTTGGGATCAGAACCTGAAAACCCATCAGGCACAGTGTAACAGCACCGAGAAAAATCCAAAACTCTTTTGAATACACAGACGCTTCTTTTTCATCGGTTGGAATTTGCTTCCACCGCAGCGAGATCAAAACAATGGCACCCACGGTGAAAAACAAAAGGTAAATCAAAAGCTGGCCAGACAACCCCAAGTCAGTGAACGAATGCACAGAGGCATCTCCTAAAATCCCACTTCGTGTAAGAAAAGTTGAATAGAGAATTAATATGAACACGGATATGGTAAGGATCATTGCGCTTTTCAATGACGCACCACTGTTTTTATAGGTGATCATCGTATGAAGCGAGGCGATCATAATCAGCCAGGGAACATACACCGCATTTTCAACAGGATCCCAGTTCCAATAGCCGCCAAAGTTTAATGTTTCGTATGCCCAATAGCCGCCCATTAAAATGCCTAAGCCCAAAATTGAAGCGCCCAAGATAGTCCAGGGCAATGCGGGTTTGATCCATTCGGTATAATGTTTCTGCCAAAGCCCGGCAATACAAAATGCAAAAGGCACAAGGGTGAGGGCAAATCCGAGAAACAATGTTGGCGGGTGAATCACCATCCAATAATTCTGCAAAAGTGGATTCAGTCCATTGCCATCTTTTGGAATAAAGTCGGGTTGTATTTTGAAGATGGGATCATTCATCGCATCCCTCAATAAAATGAATGGCGAACTTCCCAGCTTAACATCAAGCAAGGGAATAACCACACCAAGAATCATAGATGCCAGGAACGCTTGAACCAAGCTAAAGATGATCATTACTGGGGCTTCCCATTTTCTTTGAGTATGGATGAGGATGATGCCCAGAATGGCTTGCCAAAATAGCCAAAGCAAGAAACTTCCTTCCTGACCTTCCCAAAAACAAGAGATCATGTACTGACCAGGCAAGTGCAGTGATGAGTGACTATAGGCATAGTGATACTCAAAATAGTGCTGATAGATTATTACAAACAGGCAAACCACTACTCCTAAAATGGCAGATGAGTGGACGTAAAAAGCAATGCGCGCATTTTGTGCCCACTGATCCTTTTTCTCGATAGGAGCGCGGAAGGATTTCCAATATGCAAATGCACTGACCAGTGAGGTAACAAAGGAAGCGATAACAAAAAGGTGACCCAAGTCACCAATGAAATAATGCATCATAAAATTATTGGCCTAGGCAGGCATTTATACTCCTGCATTCAGTTTTTGTTCCTGATATTTTGAAGGGCACTTTAATAATATTTTTTTGGCAATGAAGGTATCATTTTGATAGCCACCGATTACTACAATCTGTTCTGACTTGGTAAAATCTGGGGGAACGGGTTCATTGTAATAAACCTTTTGTTCCTTTCCGTTATCATCGATCAGTGCAAAAGAGAAAGAAAGATTATCAGCACTTTTCTCCATTCCAATGACATTGCCCTGATCATCCTTTTTCAATTTCCCCACAACATGAATTTGATTTGAATTTCCTTGCGAGGCCATTTGATAGGCCTGGTCAAAATTCACATACAAACTTGCATCGCCTGCAGTAGCAATAATAATCGCTATAGCGGCAGCAATTACAACAATAGCAATGATGTGTGACTTTTTCATAACACCAATTTTGAAGTGCAAAGGTACTCCAAAATCAATTACATGAGATCAATATTATTGAGCCCTTTACTTCTTTTCAGCGATACGCTTTTCTGTTTTGGTGAGCTTTCGATCGATCATGATCAGGTAAGTGATCAACCCAATGAAAATCACTAAAATGATCGCCACAACCACATAAATTTTACCATTTGAACGCATAGAATCTGCCATCTCAGCATCCTGACCAAAAGCAAGGCTTTGGAAGAAAAGTAGTAGGGTTGTTAAAAAAATGTTAATTCCTTTCATCCTCAAAAGTGTTAAAAGTTTCATTGATCAATCTAAGCCTGATGCGAAGCGAGGTAATCCAGACGCCAAGTAATATCCACCCGATGACGGCCGGATAAAATACCATACGCATTTTGCTGTCCAGATCATACATATTAAATCCAGGATTACCCCCACTTCCCGGATGCATAGAACTTGTCATTCGGGGTATGATGAAAATTAGCGGTATCATGGCAGCGAAGGCAAAAATGTTATAAACAGCACTGAGTCTGGCACGCTGCTCTTCATTGTCGATAGAACCCCTTAATATGAAGTAGGCCAGGTAGACGAGCAGAGAAATGGCAGCTCCGTTTTGTTTTGGATCACCATGCCAAGGCGAGCCCCAGGTGTAGTTTGCCCAAATCATTCCGGTAATGATGCCAAGGATACCTAAAACAAGACCAGTGCAGGCAAATTCAAAAGCGATAATATCGGTAGTTAGGGAAGGTTTGCGAATGAACCTCAGGCTGTAAACAGTGGATGTCAGGAACAGCACAACCATTCCAAACCACATAGGAACGTGAAAGTAAAGCGCTCGAATGGTTTCGTTAACAATGTTTAGACGGGGAACCTGAAACAGGAGGCCAGCCACCACAGTGTAGAGTAAAAGCACAATACACGCCCCCTTCCACCACCAGGATTTTATCGAAAAAGCATTCATAGAACAGCAATGATCAACTGCGCCAAATATACGGGAAGAGCAGGAAGGAAAGGGCGGTAAGAAGGCAATTTATTGCTCCTAGCGTGATCAATTCATCAGCACTTGCAGCCCACTCCAGTCCATCAATGCAATTCTTTGTGACTTTGATGGCGATCAGAAGTGTGGAAATGATTACGGGAAAACTCAGCACTGCCATCAAAATATTGCTGTTGTTTGCCTTGGCGGAAATAGAGGAAAGCAGGCTTAGTGTTGCAGAAAATCCAAACGCCATTAACGCCAACAGCAGGGTGAACAGCAGATTGTCATCGATCGGATTCTTTAAAAATAAAGCAAATAGGGCAAAGCAGATAAATGACAAAGTAAGCGTTACAAAAAAATTGTAGATGATTTTAGAGAGTATGATTGATTCGGGATTAGCAATGGAGTAGAGATATATTTCACTGCCTTTTTTCTCCCCAATAAAACTTTTGGCCACTGTATTGACAGCCGTGAAAAGCATGGCAATCCAAAATAAAGCGCTCCAAACTAAAGGTGTGATTTGGTTTTGCTTTAGACTAAAGGTGATGTAACAGATAAAGGAGATGCTGACCAGATAAAGAACCAACCCGGAAATCACAGACTTTCGCCTGAGTTCGAGGGTTAGTTCTTTGATTATTAGGACTGACAGCACTGATCCTACTTATTCAATCCGAGACAGATACTTATCGAATTTTCTCAGGGCCACGATCACATAACCCATTGCAAAACCAATGAGCATTCCAATTGCAATTACCTTAGACCTGCTGGCGCTTGAAGGTTCGCTAAATTCCACAAAACCATCAATAACCTCAAAGTCAGGTTGAAGGAATAATTCGCGATCTGCGGCTAATACCTGATCATAAAGGGAAATATCTTGATTGTAAATTTCGATCGGATTTGTCACAGCCTTATCGCTCAGGATAACATTGTTTGATCCCTGACGACTTTGCTCCGCCATACTTTTATAGTTAGAGTAAATAATCCGCTTAAGACTGTCAAGCTTGGGCAATTCATTTAGTAATTTTTCCCTCTTGGCTGATAGGTTTTGCTTACTAATCTCTATTCGCTTTTTAATATAATCATTGTTTCGAAAGTAATTGACTAAGGCATCTTGCAGTGGCTTGATTACGGTTGGGTTGAATGTTCTAACTGTAAACTCAAAAGCGTGGCGATTTTCGATCTCTATTCTACTCAGAACCTGCTCAATTACCTTTTCGTTTTTGTTATTGACACCAGCATTTTTGAGTTGCTCTTTTAATACTTCCAATTCAACCAATTCAGTTTCTGAGACAAAAGGCTTTGCGTCAAATTTTACGATGTTTGAAGCGAGAGAATCACTTATTTTTAGAACCCTCGCTAGACCCCTTGGGCTTTCTTCTTCGGCAAGAAGATTCAGCTTTTCAATAGAACTATCAACAATCCTCTTGTTTAAATAATTGGAACTTAAGATCATCGTTGATTCGTAGAATTTTTTCTTTAGGAACGAAGAATAAGAAAAACTAAAAAGCCCACCCACAACAACAAGCATTATGAAAAGTACTTTATTGTGGAAAGGGGTGTTTCTCAAAATTGCAATAAATCGAATGAAGCCATTTCCAATTCTTAGAAAAAAGTCACCTATTTTAGAGAATAATTGCCCTAAGTCAATTTCATCGGATTGAGCTGGTTTTTGAGAGTTTTCCATCAAGTATGTCTTTTAAGTTCTTAGTTTTACGGCTCGAAATTAAGGATAGTGTCAACGATGTCAAAACGAGGCAATGTTTTAGTAACCGGAGCGGCTGGCTTTATTGGCTTCCATCTATCGTTAAAATTGAGTGATCTCGGCTATAACGTAATGGGAGTAGATAACTTGAATAGCTACTATGATGTCAACCTCAAAAATTCTCGATTGAGTATTTTGACCAACAAATCTGAATTTAGATTTGAGAAGGTTGACTTGGCCGATAAATCTAAACTTGATGAGGTATTTAAAAATAATTCTTTTGATTATGTAGTCAATTTAGCAGCTCAAGCGGGAGTTCGCTACTCATTGACGCATCCTGATGCTTATCTCCAAAGCAATATCGTGGGCTTTCTCAATATTTTAGAAGCTTGTAGGTATAATAAAATCAAGCATTTGGTTTATGCTTCCTCAAGCTCTGTTTACGGTGCTAATCGTAAGATGCCATTTTCGGTTCACGATAATGTAGATCATCCCATTTCCTTATACGCGGCTTCGAAAAAATCAAATGAGCTAATGGCGCACACCTATTCCGCTCTTTTTAGTCTTCCAACTACCGGTTTGAGATTTTTTACTGTTTATGGCCCTTATGGCAGGCCAGACATGGCATTGTTTCTTTTTACAAAGGCCATTTTAGAAGGCAAACCAATAGATGTATACAATCATGGTCATATGAAACGGGACTTTACTTATGTGGATGATATTGTGGAAGCAATTGCAAGGTTGATTCCCACTGTGGCCAGACAGGATCAAGATTGGAAAGCAATGAATCCAGATCCAGCAACTAGTTTTGCTCCTTACAAGGTTTATAACATTGGCAATAATAAACCAGTGGAGCTTTTAAGATTCATAGAGGTTATAGAAGAAAAGCTAAAGAAAAAAGCCATTAAGAATTTTTTGCCTTTGCAAGATGGCGATGTACCAGAAACCTATGCTGATGTTGATGACTTAATGCGTGATGCGAATTTTAAACCGAGTACTTCAATAGAAGAAGGCATAGGAAAGTTTATTAATTGGTATAAAGAATATTATAACGTTAAGTGATGGACAAAATAGGAGTTATTGGGCTCGGCTATGTAGGACTTCCATTGGCAGTAGAGTTTGGTAAGGTGATGGATGTTGTTGGCTTTGATATTAATCAAGAGCGCATTGTTGAGTTGAAGAGATTTTTTGATCGTACAAAAGAAGTTGAATCAGAGGAGCTAAAGCTATCCACCAAACTCAGTTATTCTTTTGATCTTAATGATCTCAAGACCGTAAACTATTTTATCGTCACAGTGCCAACTCCAGTGGATGAATTTAAAAAGCCAGAACTAAAACCATTAATCAGTGCTAGTGAAACGGTGGGGAAGGTGTTAAAGAAAAATGATATCGTTATTTATGAATCCACCGTCTATCCGGGCTGCACGGAAGAGGTGTGTGTGCCAGTGTTGGAGAAAGTAAGTGGTTTAAAATTCAATGTAGACTTCTTCTGTGGCTATTCACCAGAGCGAATTAATCCAGGAGATAAACTTCATCGCGTTACAACAATTAAAAAGGTGACCAGCGGTAGCACACCAGAGGTTGCCGATAAAGTTGATCAACTTTATCGTAAAATAATTATTGCAGGAACGCATAAAGCTTCTTCCATCAAGGTTGCCGAAGCCGCCAAGGTTATTGAAAATTCGCAACGTGATATTAACATTGCTTTTGTCAATGAACTCGCCCTTATCTTTGAGCGCATCGGAATTGACACACATGAAGTATTAGAGGCCGCTGGAACGAAATGGAATTTTTTACCTTTCAAGCCAGGGCTGGTGGGAGGACATTGTATCGGAGTCGATCCTTATTATCTGACCCATAAAGCCGAAAGTCTGGGCTATCATCCAGAAGTAATATTATCAGGTCGGAAAATCAATGATAACATGGGCGTTCATATTGCTAATAGCGTGATCAAGCTGATGGCTCAAAATGAATTACCTATCAATAGAGCAGATGTTTTGGTGTTGGGAATAACATTCAAAGAAAATTGTCCTGACATTCGAAACAGTAAAGTGGTTGATGTGATCAAGGAATTCCAAAGTTTTAAAACCAATGTTGATGTATACGATCCGCAGGCAGCTCCGCAAGAAGTACAACATGAATATGGATTGAGCCTGATACCGAACATCAGTAAAAAATATCATGCCGTTGTATTAGCGGTTAGTCATAATGAATTCAAAACACTGGATTGGAATAGTTTTACTTTCCCCAACACAGTGATTTATGACGTAAAAGGAATAATGGACAAATCCAAAGTCACAGCACGTTTGTGAAAAATAAAATATTAGTAACCGGTGGAGCCGGATACATCGGTGCTCATACAATAATTGAATTAGTAAATGCTGGTTATGAACCTGTATTGGTAGATGACTTTTCTAAAAGTGATGACACGTTATTGCAGGGTATTGAAAAAATACTTGGAGCCAAGCCAAAATTTTATCAAGGTAATTGCACCCATTCACAGTTTTTAAATCAAGTATTTGATGCGGAGAAAGATATTTGCGGTGTCATTCATTTTGCCGCCTATAAATCCGTAGGAGAGTCGGTTCAACACCCTACTCTTTATTACAGAAATAATATTGATTCCTTGTTGACACTGTTGGATGTAATGAAGAACAAGTCGGTTAAAAATTTAATCTTCTCATCTTCTTGCACGGTATATGGACAGCCAGATGTCATTCCAGTAAAAGAAGAGTCACCTTTTAAGCGGGCAGAATCTCCATACGGTGCGACCAAGCAAATGTGTGAACGAATCTTGGAGGATTCCTTTTCATTAGGATTTAGAGTTGTTTCACTTCGTTACTTTAATCCGATTGGTGCTCATCCATCAGGTCTGTTAGGCGAGTTGCCTATTGGTACGCCTAATAATCTCGTACCATTCATTACACAAACAGCCATTGGTAAACGCGAAAAGTTAACGGTATTTGGCAATGATTATGACACTTATGATGGCTCCTGCGTACGGGATTTTATTCATGTGGTCGATCTGGCCAATGCTCATGTGAAAGCACTTGAATTTTTAGGTCAGAAAGAGTCGACTACTTTTTATGATGTTTTTAATCTTGGAACAGGCAAAGGCGTTTCTGTTCTTGAATTGATACAGGAGTTTGAATTAGCAACAGGCGTAAAACTTAACTATACTATTGGGACGCGCAGACCAGGGGATGTAGAAAAAACCTATGCAGATCCCACCAAAGCTTTTAATGAGTTGCATTGGCGACCAAAGTTTTCAAATCAAGAAGCGCTGTTACATTCCTGGAACTGGGAGAAAAAATTAGCAGAAAAATAATTGGTTATGAATATTAAAATGGTCGATCTGCACGGTCAATACCTCCGTATCAAACCAGAGATAGATTTGGCTATTCAACAAGTGCTCGATTCGACTGCTTTCATTCAAGGTCCGCAGGTGGGAGAGTTTGCCACTGCGCTATCGCGCTATATAGGAGGCGCTCATGTGATACCGTGTGCCAACGGAACCGATGCCCTTCAGATTGCCATGATGGCGTTGGAATTAAAACATGGCGATGAGGTGATTTTACCAGTTCATACCTATGTGGCCACGGCAGAGGTAATTGCACTCTTAGGATTAAAACCAGTTTTTGTAGATGTGGAAAAAGAAACTTTCAATATTGATGTTAATCAAATTGAAAGTAAGATTACAGCTAAAACAAAAGCTATTGTTCCTGTCCATCTTTACGGTCAATGTTCAGATATGGAACAAATCATGAAGATTGCCTCTGCAAGAAATATTCATGTCATAGAAGATGTTGCCCAAGCATTAAGTGCTGACTATATATTCTCTAATGGTTCACGACAAAAAGCGGGCACCATTGGCACCATTGGCACGACTTCTTTTTTTCCTTCCAAGAACCTTGGATGCTTTGGCGATGGAGGTGCCATCTTTACAAAAGATGCCTCCTTAGCAGAGCGGCTCAAGATGATGTCCAATCATGGACAAAAAATAAAGTATTACCATGAGTCAATCGGTGTTAATAGTCGATTAGATACTCTGCAGGCAGCGGTATTGAATGTAAAGCTTAAGTATCTGGATGATTATACTAGAAGACGAAATGAGGTGGCATCGTATTATGATCATGCTTTAAAAGATATAGGTGGAGTCATTACTCCTTTGCGGGTTTCCTATTCAACACACGTATTTCATCAATACACGCTTATTGCCGAAAGAAGAGATGAATTGAAGAAACATCTTGAGGCGCGCGGAATTCCTACCATGATCTATTACCCGGTACCATTGCATTTTCAAAAGGCCTATCGGCAGGCGGGTGTAGAGGAGGGATCATTTCCAGTGACGGAAAGTTTGTCTAAATCCGTAATTTCGCTTCCCATTCATACGGAAATGAAAACAGATGAATTGGAGTTTATCACCAATACGATTAAAGAATTTTACCGTTGATTGAGAATAAAAAATATTTTGCACATTCGTCTGCTTTCATTGATGAAGGCTGTGAAATTGGCGAGGGTACCAAAATCTGGCACTTCTCCCATATCATGCCCAATTGTAAGATTGGTGAGAATTGTAATATTGGTCAAAATGTAGTGATATCACCAGAAGTAATTTTGGGTAAAAATGTAAAGGTTCAGAATAATGTTTCCATCTATACCGGAGTCATTTGCGAGGACGATGTTTTTCTTGGGCCATCCATGGTATTCACCAATGTCATTAATCCAAGAAGTGCAGTCAATCGAAAAAATCAATACGCTAAAACAATAGTAAAAAGAGGTGCCTCTATTGGTGCAAATGCCACCATTGTATGCGGTCATGATATTGGAAAGTATGCGTTTATTGGAGCAGGAGCGGTAGTTACTAAAAATGTGCCCGACTATGCATTAGTGATTGGAAATCCAGCGCGGCAAACAGGATGGATGAGTGAGTTTGGTCACAAATTAAAGTTTGATCATTCAGGGATGGCCGTTTGCCCGGAAAGTGGTGAGCACTATAAGTTAGAAAACGGAAAAGTTGAGAAAGTAAAATGAAACGATTTGCACTCATTGGGGCAGCAGGTTACATCGCACCGCGGCATCTTCAGGCTATTCGGGATACTGGTAATGTTCTGGTAGCCGCATTGGATAAGTCCGATACGGTTGGCGTGATGGATTCTTATTTTCCCAATGCCGACTTCTTTACTGAGTATGAGCGCTTCGACAGGCATTTGGATAAATTAAAAAGGCAAAATCAGGGGGTTGATTATGTTAGCATTTGTTCGCCCAATTATTTGCACGACTCACACATTCGTTTTGCGTTACGACAAGGAGCTGACGCAATTTGCGAAAAACCATTAGTGTTGAATCCCTGGAATGTTGATGCCTTAGCAGAAATAGAAAAGGAGACTGGCAAAAAAGTTTATACCATTCTTCAGCTGCGATTACATCCCAACATTATTGCATTACGAGATAAGGTGTTGAATGGTCCGAAAGATAAAGTGTACGATGTCGATTTGAATTACATCACCTCCAGGGGTCATTGGTATCACATCAGTTGGAAGGGAGATGTTTCTAAATCCGGAGGTATCGCTACCAATATTGGAATTCATTTTTTTGACATGCTGCTTTGGGTTTTTGGGTCACTAAAGAGTATGACTGTAAAATATTTAAAGGAGGATTCAGCATCTGGTTATTTGGAACTGGAACGCGCCAGAGTAAACTGGAGCTTAAGTATTAATTATGATCACATTCCCGAAGCATTGAAAGCAAAGGGAAAACGTACCTATCGCACGCTGACTATGAATGGTGAAGAGATTGAATTTAGTGACGGGTTTACGGAGCTTCATACTAAAAGTTATGAGGCTATTTTAAACGGCCAAGGCTTTGGACTGGTAGAGGCAAAACCTTCGATTGAGTTGGCGCATAAAATTCGAAATCACAAATAGGTCTTTTTCCTTATTTTTGCTGCCTCATGAAAGGAATAATCTTAGCGGGGGGCTCAGGGACAAGGCTTTACCCGCTTACTAAGTCTGTTTCCAAACAGATTTTACCGATATACGATAAGCCGATGATTTATTACCCCTTATCGGTGCTTATGTTGGCCAATATCCGGGAGATACTGATAATTTCAACCCCCCAAGACTTACCTCTTTTTGAAAACCTTTTTGGCGATGGGACAAAATTAGGATTAAAACTTGAGTATAGGGAACAACCTTCACCCGATGGATTAGCTCAGGCATTTTTGATTGGCGAAACCTTTATAAATGGTGACTCGGCATGCCTTGTTCTTGGCGATAACATTTTTTATGGTTATGGTTTTTCTGGTTTGCTGGAGGAAGCTAGTAAATTGAAAAAAGGAGCAACCGTCTTTGGCTATTACGTGAACGACCCCGAACGTTATGGTGTAGTAGAGTTTGATGATAATGACCAAGTAATTTCAATTGAAGAAAAACCCAAAGAATCTAAGTCGAACTATGCAGTAACAGGATTGTATTTTTATGATAGTACTGTTGTAGGCAAGGCAAAGAAAGTAAAACCATCTGCAAGAGGTGAGTTAGAGATTACTGACTTAAATCGGATATATCTTGAAGAAAAATCGCTTAATGTTAAATTGCTCGGACGCGGTATGGCATGGCTTGATACTGGAACCCATCAATCAATGCTGCAAGCATCCAACTTCATAGAGTCAATAGAAGAGAGACAAGGATTAAAAGTGGCATGCCTGGAAGAGATTGCTTACCGCAAAGGATATATAACCAAGCAGCAACTGCAAGAATTAGCAAAGCCTCTCTCAAAAAATCAGTACGGAAAATATCTGCAGAAAATTGTGAATGAGAAGAACAGAACCCGCTCTGTGGAATGAAAATAAGCAAAACGGAATTTGATGACTTATTTATTCTTGAGCCTATGGTTCATGGCGATCTGCGTGGTTACTTCATGGAATCATACAATCAGAAAAAGTTAGCGGAATTGGGTATCCATCATCAGTTTGTTCAAGATAACCAATCCAGATCAAGAAAAGGTGTATTAAGAGGGCTGCATTATCAGGACAAACCTTACGCCCAAACAAAATTAATCAGAGTGCTTGCAGGCTCAATCATCGATATTGTGCTGGATTTAAGAAGAGATAAATCAACATTCCGGAAATCGATGTCCGTAGAGTTGTCATCTGAAAACAACAAGCAGTTGCTTGTGCCTAAAGGCTTTGCTCATGGTTTTTTTGTGTTGAGCGAATTCGCGGATGTTTTGTATAAAACGGATGAGTATTATCAGCCAAACTTTGAGGCAGGAATTAATCTTTCAGATTCAACATTGGGATTAAGTCATCTGTTAAAAGGCAACCAAATAATTATGTCTGAAAGGGATAAAGGCTTGCCGTATTTTGATAAAGCTGTATTTAATTTCTAAATAGATGTAGCATGAAAACATTTTTGATAACAGGGGGTGCCGGATTTATTGGCTCTAACTTTATACCTTTCCTCTTAGATAAATACCCCGATTATAAGGTGGTAAATCTTGATGCGCTCACCTATGCAGGAAGTCTCAACAACCTCAAAGAGGTAGAGGGCAATACGCGATACATTTTCGAAAAAGGAAATATTTGTGACAGGGACTTTGTTGAATCGTTATTTAAAAAGTACGATTTCTATGCAGTGATTCATTTTGCTGCAGAATCTCATGTCGATAATTCAATTGCTGGGCCCGAGGCTTTTATTCTCACCAATATTAATGGAACTTTTACCTTACTTGATGTGGTCAGAAGCAATTGGCTGGATGAGCCGTTCAAAGTAAAGCCAGGTTTCGAAGGCAGACGCTTTCTTCACATTTCTACAGATGAAGTATATGGTTCTTTAGGAAAAGAAGGTTTGTTTACGGAGTTGACTCCATATGCGCCCAACAGTCCATATTCAGCATCCAAAGCAAGCAGCGATATGTTGGTGAGAAGCTACTTTCATACTTACGGACTTAATGTTGTTACAACAAATTGCTCCAATAACTTTGGGCCGAAGCAACACAATGAGAAACTAATTCCAACCATTATCAGAAAGGCATTGTCAAATCAACCCATTCCAATTTATGGTGATGGAATGAACGTTAGAGACTGGCTATATGTGTTAGACCATGCAAAGGGTATAGAAATGGCTCTTCATCGGGGCATTGCCGGAGAAACATACAATATTGGTGGAAGAAATGAACGAACGAATAATCAAATAGTTAATACCATTTGCGAAATACTCGACACGGAAATCCCAAGGAAAGATGGGAAATCCTATAAAGGACAAATCATCTATGTGAAAGATCGAGCGGGGCACGATAAACGGTATGCCATTGATGCAACTAAAATAGAAACGCATTTGGGATGGCATGCTGAGGAGAATTTTGAGAGTGGCCTGAGAAAGACAATCAAATGGTATCTTAACTATATTGATTGAGCACGAAATGTTATCTTTACCATGTTATGGTTGTGATTACATTTTAGGTGTTTACTCGAGGCAATTATAAGATCAAAATGGGTGTTTGCTTTGAGATGATTGAGTTTTTAAAAGTTTATTTGATATTATGAAAGTTGTACTGTTAGCTGGAGGCCTGGGTACTAGATTGAGTGAAGAAACTGTTTTGAAACCTAAACCCATGGTTGAGATAGGAGGGAAGCCAATACTCTGGCATATTATGAAAATATATTCACATTATGGATTCAATGAGTTTATAATCTGTCTGGGATATAAAGGGTATATTATCAAAGAATATTTTGCTAATTATTTCAGGCATGAATCAGACATAACAATAGATTTTTCAACCAATACGACCGAAATTCATAATACTAGTGCAGAGCCTTGGAAAGTAACTATGATAGATACAGGCACAGAAACTATGACAGGTGGAAGGGTTAAAAGAATTCAACCATATACTAACGGGATGCCCTTCATGCTGACTTATGGTGATGGTGTTTGTGATGTTAATATTTACGAATTAATCAATTTTCATAAGGATAATAAAAAATCGATAACAGTAACTGCAGTTCAGCCGTCAGGTAGATTTGGTGCACTAAATTTAGAAGGAAATATTGTCTCTTCGTTCATGGAAAAGCCCAAGGGAGATGGTGCGTGGATTAATGGTGGTTTTTTTGTTTGTGAACAGGAGATTTTCAAATATATAGAAAATGATGCCTCTATTTTTGAAAGGCAACCAATGGAAAATCTGGCCAAAGACGGAAAAATGACAGCCTATAAGCACTCTGGTTTTTGGAAACCAATGGACACCCTCAGGGATAAACAAGAGCTTGAAAATTATTGGGAGTCCGGCAATTGCCCTTGGAAGAAATGGTAATATGGATACATTGAATTCCATTTTTAAACAAACCTATTTTGGTAAAAAAGTATTTCTTACTGGCCATACAGGCTTCAAAGGGTCTTGGCTACTTTACTGGTTACGTTCATTAGGTGCAATTGTGGCTGGTTATGCTTTAAGACCGGAACAGTCTGAATCACTCTATTATGCTATTGAAGGAGATCAATTGTGTAACTCTATTATTGCAGATATAAGAGATAAAAATAGACTTGAGAAAGAAATTACAGAATTCCAACCTGACTTCATATTTCATTTGGCAGCTCAGCCCTTGGTGAGATTATCTTACGCAATACCTTCTGATACTTTTGCAATAAATTCCATTGGGACCGCATATGTTCTTGATGCTATCAGGCTTTTGGAAAAACCTTGTGTAGGAATATTCATCACAACAGATAAGGTATATGATAACAAGGAATGGATCTATCCATACAGAGAAAATGAACCTTTGGGGGGCTATGATCCATATAGTGCGAGCAAGGCATGTGCAGAATTAATAATTAGTTCTTACAGAAATTCTTTCTTTAATACTCAACAATACACTAAACATTATAAAGCAATTGCTTCTGCGAGAGCAGGAAATGTTATTGGTGGAGGAGATTGGGCTATTGACAGAATTATACCAGATATTATAAAATCATTCAATAATAATGTTCCGGTTCAAGTCAGAAATCCTTTTTCTGTAAGGCCATGGGAACATGTGCTAGAACCCTTAAGCGGTTATCTATTGTTGGGTTCAAGATTGATTGAGGATCCTGTGAAATATTCTGAAAGTTGGAATTTTGGTCCCCTAGCAGAGGACAATAAAACAGTTGAAGAGTTGGTTCAAATTGCATTGAAAACTTGGGGAAAAGGTGACTATACAACCCCAGTCATAAAAGAGCAATTGCATGAAGCAACATTATTGAAATTAGATATTAACAAAGCAACAACTTTGCTTAATTGGAGACCAAAGTGGAGCTCTGAAGAGGCTATCTATTATACTATGAATTGGTATAAGAAATTTTACCAAGGTCTTAACCCAAGAGAATTAATTAGAGCAGATATTGAATCATATAATAAAACTTAAGGAATTTTTGATTTCATAAAATTATCAGGCAAAATGGATTATAAAAATTTAAGTGCAAGTGTAATAGATCAACTTTCTGAAGTTGCTTTAAAGAATACAACAAAAATCATAGAGCCGGGAAAGGATTACATTCCCGTAACGGGCAAAGTGCTAGATGTGCAAGATTTACTTTTAGGAGTAGATTCGATATTGGATGGATGGTTAACGACAGGCCGTTTTGGTAAGAAGTTTGAATTTCAGTTTGCGAAATATTTTGGTTCAAAATTTTCGGTATTAGTCAATTCTGGTTCCTCTGCCAATCTTGTAGCATTTTATACTCTAACCTCACCTAAGCTGGGTGAAAGACAAATTAAGCCTGGTGATGAAATAATCACTGTGGCTGCTGGTTTCCCGACCACAGTGAATCCAATGATACAGTATGGTGCCATTCCAGTTTTTCTAGATGTGGAAATACCTACGTATAATGTGAAAGCCAACCTGATTGAGCAAGCAATCTCGCCAAAGACTAAGGCAATTATGATCGCCCACACTTTAGGGAATCCATTCAATCTTGATGTCGTAATGGAGGTCGCCAAAAAATATAATCTTTGGGTTATTGAGGATGATTGCGATTCTTTAGGAGCAACATACCGAGAGCGAAAAACAGGTTCATTTGGAGATCTTGCCACGGTGTCTTTTTACCCAGCTCATCATATTACAATGGGTGAGGGTGGAGCAGTTTTAATTAATAACCCTAGATTAAAA
Organism: uncultured Cyclobacteriaceae bacterium; assembly: GCA_966095315.1. Taxonomy (GTDB): domain Bacteria; phylum Bacteroidota; class Bacteroidia; order Cytophagales; family Cyclobacteriaceae; genus ELB16-189. The sequence goes on along the minus strand of CBHTSG010000002.1, from coordinate 507,783 downwards.
ATGATAGCAGAGAGTTTTCGTGACTGGGGACGTGATTGCTACTGCGAAACAGGAAAAGACAACACTTGCAATAAAAGATTTGAATGGCAATTAGGAGAACTTCCATACGGCTATGATCATAAATATACCTATTCACACATAGGATTTAATCTAAAGGTAACCGATATGCAAGCAGCTGTTGGGCTTAGTCAACTTGAGAAGGCAGATAAATTTGTTGCTAAGCGCAGAGAAAACCATCAGATGCTGTACAGGAAATTAAAACCATTCGAAGAATATTTTATAATGCCTGAAGCCACTCCAAATTCCAATCCCTCATGGTTTGGCTTTATGCTTACCATACGAGAAGAAAGCCCGGTAATGAGACATGACTTAATTCAATATTTAGAGAAAAATAAAATTGCAACCCGACTTTTGTTTGCTGGTAATTTGTTGAGACAACCTGCATATCAGAATATTCACAAGAGATTGGTTGGGACATTTGAAAATACTGATATAATAATGAATAACTCCTTCTGGTTAGGAGTGTGGCCCGGGCTGGAAGAGCAGCATTATGATTATATTGCTGAAATCCTTAAAAAATATATCGAGAAAATTTGATGGCATGAAATTGATTGATACATCAATATTGGGATGCCAATTGATAGAGCCCTTCAGACATAGTGATACGAGAGGTGAGTTTACGAAAATCTATCACTCGGAATACTTTAAAATAGCTAAACAAGATTTTGTTATTAGGGAAACATATTATTCTAGATCTAAAAAAAATGTATTTAGAGGGTTTCATTTTCAAAGTCCTCCTGATGATCATTCCAAAATAGTTTTTTGCACCAGTGGGGCAGTGATTGATTTTGTTCTCGATATAAGGAAAAGCTCCCTATCCTTTGGTAAAGTGTTGTCATTTAGTCTATCAGAGCAAAACGGCCTTGGATTGATTATTCCAAAAGGTTGTGCTCATGGTTTCTATAGTTTGCAAGATAATTCTATAATGGTATATTTATTAGAGACAGTTCACAGTATCAAAAATGATAGTGGTATTCATTGGTCATCCGTGGAATTGAATTATCCTATTAAGAATCCATTGATTTCTCAAAGAGATAGTAGTTTCCCTTTCTTTAAAGATTTTAGTTCACCTTTTTCATGAAGGTTCTTATAACTGGCGCAAATGGTTTTGTTGGAAAAAACCTCACGCAATTTTTGACTAAAAAACAAATAGAAATTGCTGTTTTGATTCGAAAAGAGCATGACTCTTTATCTTTTCAGTATTCTGGAATAGAAATTTATCATCACAAATCGGACTTTGAATCAATAAATGGGGCTCTGCAAAAAGCGCGTCCTGATATTATCATACATCTAGCTTCCTATTATGTATATGATCATTCAATTGCCGATCTTGATTTGCTACTTGATGCCAATATAAGATTTGGATCTTATATTTTGGAGGCAATGAGGCTTAATGGAATTAAAAAGATAATAAACATAGGAACTTCTTTTGAACACTTTAATGATTCAAGTTATAATCCAGTTAACCTATATGCCGCGACTAAATTTGCTTTTCAAAAAATAATTACCTTTTATGTTAATTCAGGTTTTGTCGTAAGTATAACATTAAAATTATTTGATACATATGGGTCAAATGACAAAAGAATGAAACTTCTTTCCTTACTAAAAAATAATCTTGGCAGTGACAATTCTATAGACCTGTCGCCTGGACTGCAAGTAATTGATTTAATACATATTGAGGATCTCTGTCTATCAATATATAGGGCAATTGAGTTAATTGAGTTTTATCCTGACACTAAGGAAAGAGTTTTTGGGATAAGTTCTGGTGAAAGGTTAACGTTAAGACAACTTGTTGCTTTTATTGAAGAAGTTTCTCAAAAAAAATTGAAAATTAATTGGGGTAGTAGAAATTACAGAGAAAGAGAAGTGATGGTCCCATGGCAAAATTTTGAGGCATTACCAGGATGGAAAGCCAGCATTCCATTAAAATTAGGATTAGAGCAATTTATTAAAGGAACTTAATTGATTCCTAATCAATGAATTATTCCAGGATAAAGACACTCTTAAAAAGCCCAAGCATTACTTCTTGGTTGAGTCTTATCGTGACGATGGGTGGTCCACTTATATTAATTCCATTGATGAGCAAGGCACTTACCACTACTGAATTAACTCTTTGGCTGTTTATAGGAACAATAATGGGATTAGGCTTACTGGCAGATTTTGGATTCTCTAATACTATTACAAGGATGACAGTATATTTCCATGCTGGATTGATTTCAATCCCTGAAAAGGAAGAGGATATTGCACAGAACTTACTTAAAAAAGACGAAAGAATAAACGCCAAAGGATTAATGGATCTCATTGAAACTTCAAGGAGAATTTATTTTTATATAACAATTGGATCTTTGCTATTTCTTCTCGCGTTAGGTATTCCCATGGTTTGGAATATAATTTCAAAAAGTGATGACCCGATTAATCTATGGATAGTATTTGCTATAAGTATCTTTTATGTTGTGGCAACTATTCATTCAAGCAAATGGTTTGGAGTTGCGCAAGGATTTAATTTAATCCATAATGTAAACTTCGCAAGGCTGATTGTGGGTTGTGTTGAATTTGTAATTTTTTGTGCTTTTATCTTTTTTAAAATAGGATTAATATTCTATGTATTATTTTATTTATTGAAAGCAACATTTTTATTTCTCTATACAAAACGACTTGTAGAGAAAAAATTTATTCTGGAAAGCGGTGAGAAGTTAAATGGTGGAAAGTTTGATGTGGACCTTTTTAAAGTAATTTGGAAACCAACAAGGCAACAAGGTATTATTTTTTTTGGTTCATATCTAATAAATCAAGGAAACTCAATCGTAATTGCTCAAACGAATGATTTAGGGTCAATATCTGCTTTTTTATTTACCAGAAGAATATTTGACGCGATAAGAACTGTTGCCCAGGTTCCTTTTGTAAGTAATCTTCAAAAAATTTATAAAGTAATTACAACAAACTCCGCGGGAAGGAGAGATTTCTTGATAGTTATGATTATGGCACCTATTTTTTTAATGATTTTTTTTTTAGCGATAGTTTATTTCTGCCTTCCATTTTTGCTCTCCATTTTTGATTCTGATATCGGATTAATCAGCGACCAAGTTTTTTTTATCATGGCAATTTCATTGATACTTGAGTCTCATCACTCAATTCATGCAACATTGTACGCTGTTACAAATAGGGTGCCTTTTGTTTGGCAAGCCATCTTATCTGGAATTTTAATATTTTTAACAGGCATTATTTACTCGGTAAATTTTGGAATTTTGGGCATAGTAATCACTCAGTTCGCTGTGCAATTACTAGTTAACAATTGGTATCCTGTTTATCTTTCATTAAGAATGCTTAATTGGCCATTCTCGGACTACATTAAAAGTCCCATTTATTTCTTAAAAAACATTAAATCGTTGGCACTTATAAAAGAATTATAATAATAGATTATAAATCGCGTATTTTAATTCTCTAATGCTTGAAGTTTGATCGGAAACTTTTGATCAGAGATTAATATTCTAGTTAGCTATTAAGAGAAAAGCCTAAGATTGACCTCAACAATTTGACGAGCTATTAACTCTAATTTTGTCCTATTTTCATTTTACCTTTACGCATAATTTGCTGCTCGTATTTTTTGGACAAATAAATCATTATGGAAAATTTGAATCAGGATAAAGCCACTCCCCTTGTGAGCATAGTAATAACTTCATATAACCGCGCAGACACAATTTCTGAAGCAATTCAGTCAGCATTGAATCAAGACTATCCAAACTTGGAGATTATTATAACAGATAATTGTAGTACTGATAATACAAAAGAAGTTATTCAACAATATTTATCAGACAAAAGAGTCAAATTTTCTATCAACAACAAAAATTTGGGAATGATTCTAAATTTCAAGGTTGGTATTGAGCATTTAGCTACAGGGGAGTATTTTGTTAACTTGTGTAGTGATGATATCTTACCAAATAAGAGCTTTATCTCTAAAGCGATTAATCTAACCCATAAATATCCTAATGTTACAATTGTTCGAGGAAAATGTCATTGTGTAGACAAAGCTTCTGGTAAAATCCTGCCGGACACAAATGGTGGTTTTTATAATGCAGAGTTTCGCAAAGGGAAAGATTTCTTTTTGAGCTACCATGGAAAAGAGACTTTTGGCTTGGAAGGCACACTCTTGCATAGAGAAACATTTAAATCATTGAATATATTTCGTGATCCCGAAAACTATTATAATGGCTTCGATAAATGTGGGAATTTAAGTGTTTTACTTTTCGGGAATATATGCTTTATCGATGATTATTGTTATTTATTCAGAATGCATTCTAAAAATTCCCATCAAGTCGCATCTGCTCAATTCGCGATTAATGATTTTAAAACGGTAGAAATTCCATACACAATTGCTTTAGAAAATAAATTAATTGAGAGGGGAGCGCTAGATTATTGGAAGAGAAACATTATATCCAATATGGCCTCCGATGCTGCCAAGCACCTATATAAATCGCATAGGAAAACCGAATACCAAGTTTTTCTATCTTTCATCAAGCTCAACTATGGCTTAAATCCTGAAGATTTGAAACAAAGCTTAGATACGAAGTTAATATATTGGTTTTTCTATTTTCCAGCGCTTGGAAGGCTAATTGCTAAGTTGAAGAGAAAATTGATTATAACATTTTCGACCAAAGTAAGCTATTTCTTATAGAAATTTCCGTCAAGTATTTTCTTATGAGAGTAATGATGATAACAGGTACGATGCCTCCGGCAAAATGTGGAGTGGGGGATTACACCAATAAATTAGTAAAAGAATTATCCACTTTCAAAATCAGTATTGATATTGTTACAGACATAAAATTTAGTAATGGCAACGAGACGCTGAAAGTTAATTCTTGGAGCGGCCTGCGCTTTTATAGAAGAGTAATCAAAATTATCAATTTCGGCAAATATGATATTGTTCATATTCAATATCCTACTGTTTCTTATGGTAAATCCTTGGGCATAAATTTACTTTCACTTTGGCTGAAGATTTTTACTGGAGCTAAATTGGTATATACAACTCATGAGTATTTTCAAAACAGCTTCTTAGGTAAGCTTAGACAATTCCTTAGCATATACTATTCTGATGCAGTGGTAACGGTAGATAAGGAATCCCTTAAAAGTATAAGTAAGATAAGAGAAGGAAAATCTAAGTATATACCGATTGCTTCCAACATTCCAAAATCAAATTCAAATCAATACTCCATTGTAAGAGAGTCTATATTAAAGGGTACCGATAAAAAAATAATGGTTCATTTTGGGTTTTTACATCAGCATAGACAATTCCTTGAAATATTGGAAGCAATCTCTTATTTGAAACAAGGCAATAATCTTCAAACAATTTTGTTGGTAATTGGTGTTCCCAGATTAGACAGAGATTATCACAACGAATATTATCAAAAAGTAAATGACTACATCCGAAATCATCAGCTAGATAATGATATTGTTTTTACGGGCTACCTAAATGATACCGAAGTAGCGGATTATATAAATGCTTCTGATTTCGCGATTGCTTTATTTGAAAAGGGGCTGACAACTCATCATGGAAGTTATCTTGCCTTACAACAAGAAGGTTTATCAGTTATATCTAGCTTTCCTAGTAGTTCTGATGAAGAATTCTCTAACACTGTTTTTACAAATAGTACGCCCTCTGTGATTTCTAAAGCTATTCTAAAATTCCAAACTGATCCGCCAAAAAAATCTAACAATAAGGTAATTGACTGGCATGAAGTTGCGTCTCAGCACTTGCAATTGTATAATTCTATTTCTAGACCTGTTTTAGTTTGAAAAATTAGTAAGCTTTTATGAAGATTCTTCTGATTTCTAAGGCAATGACTGTCAGTGCTACCTTAAGTAAAGCCAATTTATTGGCCAACCAGGTTGATTTAATTTTAGTGACTCCAAAAAAATGGCCTTATTATGTCAAGGAAAATAATATTGAATCCTTAAATTATAGACATGTTGAATTAGATGTGATTTTCCCAGGGAAAAACCATTTCCATTTTTATCTTGGAGTTAAGAAGTTGATAGAAAGTTTTCAACCTGACATAATCCATATCGATGAGGAGCATTACAGTTTTGTTACCTTTCAAATCAATTGGATTGCAAAACGAATGGGAATAAAAACCATTTGTTTCACTTGGCAAAATATATATAAGAAGTATCCATTTCCTTTCTCTTATTTTGAGCAGTATAACCTAAAGGAAAGCCAGCAAATCATTGCTGGAAATGAGGAGGCAGCAGCGGTATTGATAAAAAAGGGTTTTAATAAACCAATTCCCATTATTCCTCAATTTGGTGTTGACAGAAATATTTTCTTCAAGAAGAGAGTTGATAGAGGGCGGTTTGGATTAGCAACTGATAAATTTATTGTAGGATTTGTTGGTAGAATTGTTGAAGAAAAGGGCATATCCACTTTGGTTGAAGCTGTCGCAAAGCTCAAGAATGTCCAATTATGCATAGCTGGAACAGGCCCCTATGAGGCAACAATTCGACAGCAAACGGTACGATTAGGTATTTCGGAGAGAGTACTATTTCTTGGTGGATTTTCATCAACAGAGATTGTGGATTTTATTTGCTCTTGCGATTGCATTGCACTACCATCTTTAACTAAGAAAAATTGGAAAGAACAGTTTGGCAGAATATTAATAGAAGCAATGGCTTGTGGTATTCCAGTTATTGGATCTAGTTCAGGTGAGATACCAAAGGTAATAGGTGATGAGGGAATTATATTCAGAGAGCAAGACGCTGTGCAATGCGCTTCTGCAATTGAAAAAATAAAAACTGATTCTGACTATAGAGAAAGAATCATTCAAGGCGCTTTGCAAAAAGTTAAAGATCATTTCTCACAAGATGTTATTGTCAAAAAGACAATTGATGTTTACAAAAATATTCTTAGGTGAGCATTATTTCTGTAAATAACGGTAGGGCAACTATGATATCAAATTCATTGATATTTTGCCTCATGTTATTTGTCTATCTTATCGCATCATTTTTTCCTAGCACTCCTTCTTTCATCTTATTGGCAACATTAATTAGTATTTGGGGATTATTCACTCTAATTAATCTTAATAAACAGAGCACAATCTTTAACTACACTTTTCCATTTTCGCTTTTAAGTGTCTTTTTCATTTACATCATTTTTTCCTACCCATACTGGGAGGATAACTTTGATTCAAAGGATTTGATTGCTGAGATTTTATTCTTGTGGATTATACCCTTTATAATCGTAAGCAACATTCGATATTCAAAATCCTTTGAATTTGCCTTAATTAAATCCTTGAGATATTTTTTTGTCGCCTCTACATTTTTAATTCTCGTAATTGGATTATTTGTTGGAGTAGATTTTGACCGTTCTTTTTTTTTTAGTTTTCAATCATTTGACCTTCATAAAAATGCAGTAGCAGTTATATATGAAGTTCAGTATTGTTATGCATTGTATACAGGGATTCAGCAAAAAAAGAAATTAGGTACACTATTGATTATTTTATTTGGTTTTCTATCACTCTTGATTATAGGAAGTAAAACAGCTTTGTTGTTGATGTTACTAATAACTTTTGGACTTTTCAATCGGTGGCTGTTCATTCTTGGAGGAGTACTTGTTGCTTATGGGATTCTACATATAATGGTTTTCGATGTCGACCTTGAAAGCGTGTTTAGAACAGCATATTTTAGAAGGTTACTATGGGAACAAGCTTGGGCTGAAATAATAAGCACTAAAACACATCTTTATCTTGGAAATGGGCCAGGAACCTTTGAATATCATGGAGAGGAATATGGATTGCAAGGTATTCATGGAACACATAATTTATTCTTAAGGTATTTTCATAATTACGGATTGTTTGGAATCTCCATCTTTACCTCACTTTACATTTGGCTTTTTAGAAGAACAGGTTTTTGGACAACGCCAGCAGGCTTGTCATTTTGGATTTTTGTGACCCACTCCATGTTTGATGTAGGCTGGACTAAATCTTCAGGATTTTTTATTTCTCTTTTTTTAGGTTTAGCATTAAGCAGGAAATGAAAAGAAAAAAAGTTTATTTAAATGGTAGATTTTTAACTCAACCTATAAGTGGAGTTCAGCGTTATGCTTGGAACATGATATTAGCTTTGGACAGACAAGTCCAAAACGATTTTGAGTTTATACTTTTATGCCCTAAGGGTGCTCGCGAATTTCCTCTGAAGAAAATTTCAATTAAAAAGTGTGGATTTTTGAATGGCCATTTTTGGGAGCAAATAGAGTTGCCTTTTATTGCCGGAATTGATTTACTAATAAATTTGTGTAATACAGGACCCCTTATAAAGCGTAATCAAATTGTAGCTATTCATGATGCCGCAGTTTTTTCTTATCCAGAAGCCTACAGCAGAACTTTTGTTTTATGGTATAAACTTTCTGGCTATCTCCTTACTTTATTTTCAAAAAGAATAATAACAGTTTCAAAATTCTCTCAATCTGAGATAACGAAAATATTCAAAATTGATAAAATGAAAACCAATATTTTATCACCTGGAATAGGTTTTGACTACATAAGCGAAGATTCAATTATTTTGGACAGACTCCAGTTGAAAGACAAAAAATATTTCCTTTGTGTAAGTAGTTTGGATATTAAAAAGAATTTTAAGGGAGTGATTAAGGCGTTTAACGTATTGAAAAGTAAAGGGATTTCAAATGTTTCTCTAGTTATTGCAGGAAGCCTAAACAATAGCGTTTTCAAACAGTTTGATCTCCCGAATTTTAATGACATAATATTTACTGGCTACTTAACAGATTCGGAACTGGTAACTTTGTATAAGAATTCAATTGCATTTGTTTATCCCTCTTTTTATGAAGGCTTTGGATTGCCACCACTTGAAGCTATGAGCTTGGGAGTACCAGTTATTGTTTCTAATGTGGCATCACTTCCTGAGGTATGTGCTGATAAAGCAATATACTGTGATCCCTTCGATATTGACTCTATTGTTAGTGCAATGCAAATTGTATTGGAAAATGGAATGTTGATAGATGAACTTAAGGAATCTGGACCTAAACATGCTGCCTTATTTTCCTATGAAAGGTCGGCAAATGAATTAAATGCTCTTTTATATATTTTGCTCTTTAGATGTTAGATATAAAGCCATCGATATACTACACTAGAGTGCAATTATTCTTGCTTTCTTTTATTGCTGCCACTATGCCATGGAGTACCAAATTATGTAATTTGGGGATATTGTTTTTGGTTGTATTCTGGTTGTTCTTTATTACAAAAAAGCCCATTGCCAATGTTGATAAATTTATAGTCCTATCATCTATTAGTTATTTTGCAGTTCTGACCCTTAGCCTTTTATCAGCTAATGTAACTGATCATGCACTTAAGATGTATGAAACAAGGCTCCCATTTCTTTTTGTTCCTCTTTTTTTCTTCTTAAGAAAAGACAGAATTCCACTCAGTCATATATTGATTTCGCTTTTCATGTTTGTTGTGTCTGTCCTTTTTTTAACATTTTTATTATTCAAGAATGGATTTGATTTTTTGGACTCTGAAAATAGGATTTGGGCACTTCAAGAAATTATGGTTTTACATAGACCTTATTTAGGAGTTTATATTTCATTTTCAATTATTGCCACGTTGACAATAGTAATGCACCGAAAACTTTCTGTGTATCCCATAATACTTTCTGTTATTCTAATTTTTTATTTTATTTTTATTTTGTATGCTATAATCGCAAAGAATGCAATAATAGGTATAGCTTTAGCAGGATATTTATCGGTTTGTATATTCCTTTGGACCAAAGGAAAGAGAATCTTTGTCACAGTAATTTTACTATTATCACTTGCCACTGCGTCATATCAATATTTATTCAATCAAAAAATAAGAACCTTTGTTGAAATGATTTCTTCATTCTCATACTTGTCTTATGAAGATTATCATACTAATTTAATAGATAGCTTTAATAGACGATTTGAAATTTGGGATTGTGCAATTGAGGTATTAAAGAACAACGAGACATGGTTAAAAGGAGTTGGTTTAGGAAATGAACAAATGACGATTGACAAATGCTATCTAAATAAAGGGTATCTGCACATGGGGGATGGCAACTTTAATGCCCATAATCAAATTCTTCAGGATACAATAACTGCCGGGATTTTGTTAGGCATATTTTCAATTTTACTTTTTGTGACGCCATTTTTAATTGCTTTAAAACAAGGTAATTATTCACTTTTGGCAACTGTAATAGTAATGTTTACTTTCTCTTTGAGTGAGTCAGTTTTTTTAAGACAAAAAGGTGTTGTGTTTTTTGTACTTTTTGTTTGTTTGCTTACCCATCTTTCTTCTGCAAATATTATATCTAAGCACGAGTCTTTAAAATGAAAATAGCAATAGTTCATGATGAGTTAATTCGAAGAGGTGGGGGGGAAAAAGTAGCGTTATGCTTCCATTATTCGTTCCCTGATGCGCCTATTTTTACGATGGTATACAATCCAGAGTTAACTTACCCCGAATTTAAGAATTGCAAAATAAGAACATCTTGGTTTCAACGAATTGTAAAAAATGAGAGAGGCCTCAAAAGACTTTTCTTTCCTTTCGGTTTATTAGCGATGAAACAACTAGATATAACTGGTTATGACGTAATTCTTATTTCATCAACTTATTGTGCCAAGTATGTTAAGATTAGTGTGGATGCATGTGTAATTAATTATTGTCATTCTCCATTTAGATTAGCTTGGTATCCCGATTCATATAAGGAATACAAAGAGGCTACTGGCCTCAAAAGAATTCTTTTTAAGACAATTTTAAATATTCTAAGAAAGATTGATTTAAAAGCTGCATCACGAACAAACTATTATATTGCAAATGCCGAAGAAATGGCCCAAAAAATAAGAGCCATTTATAAGCCATCTAATGAAATCGCGGTGATAAATCCGCCTGTAGATGTAAATAACTTTAGTATTTCAGATCAAATCGATGATTATTTTCTAGTTGTTGGTAGATTAGAATATTACAAAAAAACTGATATTGTCATTAAGGCATTTAATAAGTTAAAAATACCCCTGGTTGTTGTAGGAAGTGGAAGCCAAGAGAGTTATTTAAAGGAAATTGCAGAGGAGAATATCTCATTTAGAAAAAATTTAAGTAATGCAGATCTTGCTGGATTATTATCACGATGTCGCGCCTTGATATTCCCTCAAATAGAGGATTATGGAATTACGCCATTAGAGGCTAATGCTTCGGGGAGGCCCGTTATTGCTTATGGAGCAGGTGGCGTATTGGAAACCATGATTCCTTATTCCCCCAACTCCCTCAAAGCAACAGCGCTATTTTTCTATGAACAAAGTCCACAGGCTCTCATTGAAGCAGTTAGGCGATTTGAGTCAATAGAATTTGATACTAAATTTATAAGAGAAAGGACGGAACAGTTTGATACTCCGGCCTTTGTTGATGCTATAAGAAAGTTTGTCTTGAAGGCGGCAGGTAATTGATTGTAAAATCACAATGGCTGTTTTAATATCTAATTTAAAGACTAATAGATCGGATAGAATTATTTGGTACACCCTGCTTCTATTCGTGTTCCTTCTGCCAATTTCTCAGACATTAAGTGCAAGAGTCCTTGTGGTCTTGTTTATTACCTCATTACTTTTTGTAAAGTATAAGCCATTTATTAACGGTTGGGTTAAGGCCTCCTGGGACATTCTTCTTTATTTAATCTTCATTTGTATAGGTGTATTATATTCGTCAAATCATTCTTTGGGTTTTCGAACACTAGAAACCAGCTTTGCTCTGTTTGCTGTGCCATTAATTTGTTATCGGTTAATAGGCTTCGAACGGGAGAAATTAAACACAGTTTTTATTTCTCTCACATCAGGGGTGCTAACTGCGAGTTTGATATGTACAGCTTTTGCCATCATTCAATACTTTACAAATAGTCAAAACACTCAAGTATTTTTCTTTTATGAATTTACTAGAGTGATCAACTCACATCCAACCTATCTGGCTTATTACTTGATTTTTGCAATCACCATTGGCTTATATTATCTGAATTTTGAGCAATTCATTTTTTCCCGGTGGCTCTACATATCAGCAATAATATTTTGTTTCATCATTTTGCTTTTAACCGGAGGCCAAACGGCTTTCGTTGGCCTTCTGTTTGTATTCTCGTTTTTCCTATTAAAGTTTTTTCTTGGCCAAAATAGAACCCCAAATCAGCGACTAACATTTGGCTTGGTTGTTTCAATGTTCATTGTGTTAATAGTGGTTAATTCAGGGAAATCAACTCATCGAGAACAAGAATTGAATGATTCATGGGACAGATTTGAGTTGTGGCGATCGGCCATCTTGGCAAACACAAACCCAATAATAGGTGTGGGCACTGGCGATTACAAACAGGTACTCAATCAATATTACATGGAGCACAACCAGCCGGAATTTGCAAACGAAGAATTGAACGCTCATAATCAGTTCATACAAATCTTCTTTTCTAATGGCATTTTAGGGTTATTGGCTGTTTTAATTATCCTCCTGAGACCACTGTATATGGCGTTTAAACACAATGACCAGCTGGGAATACTTATCATATTTCCATTTCTTATTTATGGGATGACGGAGGTTTTCCTGGGTCGCTACCAAGGTGTTGCTTTCTTTGCTATTTTACATGCTGTTTTAACCGCTTATTATTCGAGGGAAAACATACTGTTAAAGGATCGCCCTATGACTTTAGCCTGATCTGAATTTAATTCCATGCAGAGTTTTGTTAAGATACTTTTTCTCTTGGGCGATCTTCTCTTTCTTAATCTGTGTATTTTATTATCGCTTCAGTTTACGGAAGCATCGGTGGATAGTGGATCTGTTTATCTTTTGACATTTAGTAACCTAACATGGTTTTTTTTAGTGCTCGTGTCCAATCCTTACAACATCAATAAGGGATGGTCGGTATCAAAAATATTTAGAAGTCAATTTGTATTCATCTTTATTCATTTACTTGTGATTGTTGCGTTGATCTTTTTTCTTAAGCAACACTATTCAGTATTTCAAATTGGTTTGATTTATCTTTTATTCGCTCCACTGTTCTTTAGCTGGAAAGTGGTTTCTTATTACTTTCGGAAGCTGTTTACCGCGGATGTTCCCATTAAGAATTATATTATCATTGGCAAGAATGAAACGGGAGCGGAGATTAGAAAATACTATATGCAAAATCCAGATCTCAGATATAGATTTGTTACTTATTTTGAGGATGATCTAAGTGAATCCGGGTTGGAGCAGATTCGTAACTTCTGTGTAAAATCAGAAATCCATGAAATTATTTGCTGCATTCAAAATGTTGATAACACAAGCTTTAAACAGTTAGTAAGTTTTGGACTTGATACACTTGTGAAAGTAAGAATGGTAGTGGATTTTAAAGGGCCCGATCAACAATCCATACCTCTCGATCGATTCGATAATCAAAAAATCTTAGATATTGTCCCCATACCCCTTGATCGGCCTCAAAGCCAACTTGTCAAAAGGATTTTTGATTTAATTTTCTCATCAGCGTTTATTTTGCTCGTAATGTCATGGTTGCTACCCATCATCGCCATTATTATTAAATTAGATTCAAAAGGGCCTGTCTTTTTTGTTCAGTTAAGGAGTGGCCAAGACAACCAACCATTCAAGTGCTTAAAGTTTCGATCGATGAAGGTAAATGTGGATGCTGATCAAAAACAAGCAACTAAGGGAGATCCGCGCATCACAAAACTCGGAGCTTTTTTACGAAAATCAAGTATTGATGAATTGCCGCAATTTTTCAATGTGTTCGCGGGAAGTATGAGTGTCATTGGCCCCCGCCCCCATATGTTGAAACACACCGAGGAGTACAGTAAACTCATAGACACATTTATGGGCCGCCATTACGTAAAACCGGGTATTACCGGCCTGGCACAGTGCATGGGCTATCGCGGGGAGACAAATACATTAGCCGATATGGAAAATCGCGTTCGGCTTGACCGCTATTACATTGAAAACTGGTCTTTCTGGCTTGATATTAAAATCATATTTTTGACGGTCATAAGCTTGATTCGCGGTAGCGATAAAGCGTATTAATCGTCATGATGTGAATATTGAATTACTCTCCATTTACTTTTTAGTAGCCCTTATCATATCTTTCCTCATATTTCCTGTATTGATAAAACTTCTGAATCATCTTCAGATGTTTGATAATCCAGGCAAGCACAAGATTCATGAACACTATACACCGTCTCTTGGCGGTATTGCTATCGTCTTGGGTGCAGTTGTCGCCATGCTCGTTGCGCTTCCCTTTCATGAACTTAGCAAGTCAAAATATTTTCTTATTGCGCTGTCATTAATTTTCATTACAGGATTACGCGATGACATCCTCACCCTATCTCCTAAACAAAAACTTTTTAGCCAGCTATTACCCATTGCCTTATTGGTTATTCTTGGCAGGGTACAACTTACTTCATTTTATGATATCTCTTCAGAGCCTTTTCCGACTTGGCTGTCATGGGTCATCTCGATTTTTACCATCACTATATTGACAAATGCCTATAACCTTATTGATGGAATTGATGGCTTTGCCGGTGCTATTGCTACTGTAGGATTTCTTTTTTTTGGGATTTGGTTTGGATTAGCTGGCGACTTAACATTATCGGTTGTATCCGCCACGTTCTGTGGAGGTACCCTTGCCTTCCTTTTTTTTAATTGGCAGCCAGCTAAAATTTTCATGGGTGATACAGGCTCACTGACGTTGGGTCTATTGTTGTCATTTCTCTCTGTTCAATTTATCAATCATAATTTTAGTTTAACAGGTCAGGAATCATTTCACTTCGAAGCTTCAATAGCAACAGCCATTTCTATTCTTATCATTCCTATTTTTGACACATTGAGGGTAATCATTATTCGCATTAGCAGATTGGAGTCTCCCTTTAAAGCCGATCGAAATCATTTACATCATCAATTACTGGCGGTCGGCTGCTCTCACTCCTCGACTGTTTTGATTTTGACGTCTTTTAATTTGTTCGTTGTAGCAGTTGCCTATATTTTAAGATCACAGTCAGATGCAGTAATTTTACCCACTGTGATGGGTAGTTGTTTGGCTGCTCACCTGATTTTGAAAGCATTCAGAAAATCATTCAATGGAAAAAAAAGCACAATCCCTTAAAGAGCAACTGGAACAATTTTCCGTTAAGACCTCTGCGGATCTCGAACAATTCCGCCTCAAATACATTTCCAAAAAAGGAGAGATTTCAGCGCTGTTTGATGAGTTAAAAACACAGTCGGTTGAGCAGAAGAAAGAGTTGGGAAAGGTTTTGAATGAACTAAAACAAACTGCTGAGGCCAAGTTCAAAGAGCTTCAGGAAAAGCTTTCAACGCAGTCGCCTGAATCTTCGGGTGAATTAGATCTCACATTACCGGTGGTGCCCAATACGTTGGGCAACCAGCATCCTCTTGCGCTCACGCGCCAGCGCATTATCGAAGTTTTTGAACGACTTGGCTTTAATGTGGAAGATGGGCCAGAAGTGGATAATGATTTCAACAATTTCACTGCGCTAAACTTCCCTGAAAATCATCCAGCACGCGAGATGCAGGATACTTTCTTCATTGAAAAGCATCCGGATATTTTATTGCGTACACACACGTCAAATGTGCAGGTTCGCTTGATGAAAAAGCAAAAACCTCCCATCAGGTCAATTATGCCTGGAAGGGTATATCGTAACGAGGCAATCTCTGCGAGAGCTCATTGTTTCTTTCACCAGGTGGAGGTTCTGTATGTCGATAAGAATGTTGGCTTCTCTGATTTGAAGCAAACGCTTTATCACTTTGCAAAGGAAATGTTTGGAAAAGAAACTAAGATCAGATTGCGTCCATCATTCTTCCCGTTTACTGAGCCGAGTGCTGAGATTGACATCTCTTGTTTTATCTGTAATAGTAAGGGCTGCAATGTGTGCAAGTATAGTGGTTGGGTTGAAATTGCCGGATCAGGGATGGTACACCCCAATGTGTTGAAAAATTGTGGTATTGATCCAGAAGAATATACTGGTTTTGCGGTAGGTATGGGTATTGAGCGAATCACGATGCTCCGGTATGGTATTAACGACCTAAGATTGTTTTCTGAGAATGACCTTCGGTTCCTCAAGCAATTCAAAGCAGTTTACTGATGCAAGGTGAAATTAAATCTGTTGCTGTTGTTGGTGCCGGCACAATGGGTCTTGGCATAGCACAGGTTTGCGCCACAGCGGGCTTTGCTACCTTGCTTTTTGATGTTAATGATGTGCTTTTGGGTAAGGCTATTTCAGCCATAACTACCAATCTCGATGCTGCTGTTTCAAAAGGTAAATTAAGTTCCGAACAAAAATCAGAAACATTATCAAGGCTTTCGATTGTTTCGAGTTTAAAGGATGTGAAGGCAGATCTGATCATCGAAGCGGTTATTGAAAAACTCGAGATTAAGCAGGAGCTCTTTAAAAATCTGGAGACGATCAATGCACCTCACACCATCCTTGCCACTAATACATCGTCAATTCCGGTAACTCAGATTGCAGCAGCGCTGCAGCGACCAGAGAATTGTATCGGCCTTCACTTCTTCAATCCTGCACACATCATGAAACTTGTGGAGGTTATCGCGGGGGCAGCTACTAATCCAGCATTAATCAATGTGATGATTAGTTTCTCCAAATCACTTGAGAAAATTCCGGTGGTGGCAAAAGATTCTCCCGGATTCATCGTTAACCGGGTAGCGCGTCATTATTATGTTGAGTCGCTGAAGGCCTTGGAGGAAGGAGTATCAAGCATTGAGGATATTGATAAGTTGTTGCGATCAGCAGGTTTTAAAATGGGTCCTTTTGAGTTGATGGATTTAATCGGTGTGGATACGAATTTTTCAGTTACCTCTTCGATGTACAATTCGTTTCATCAAGATCCAAAGTTCAGACCTAGTCGCATTCAACATCAGAAAGTGATGGCGGGGCACAACGGCAAAAAATCCGGAAAGGGATTTTATGATTATTCAAAAAAGTAGATTTTTAGCGCTTCTTTTTCTGCTGGCGTGTAGTGCAGATCCGGTAGATGACCCGATTCCTATTGTTGCATTTCCGGAAATCATTTTGAATCTCTCGCTCCCTGAAAACTTATCGTTGCAGCAAGACAAGGGCTACAAGCTAATCAGCAATGCTGGTGTAAGAGGTATTATCATTTATCGATCATCTTCCAACATCTATATTGCATACGAGCGAAATTGCTCATTTCAACCCAACAATGCCTGTGCAACAATTGATGTTCATTCATCAGGGCTATTCTTGAATGATACGTGCTGTGGATCTTCTTTTAACTTTTCAGATGGTAATCCAACCGGTGGCCCGGCATGGCGACCTTTAAGACGGTATCGAACTCAATTAAGTGGTACTACGCTCACCATTTCGGATGAGATCATAAACTAAAAAAGTCGTGCTCCTTATGAGAAGCACGACTTTAGAATCATTTAATGCTAAGTGAGGATTACCCCTTCTGTTCTTTTCTTAGAATGCTATTTCTCTTGCTGTAAAGGAAGTAGATAAAAAGACCGGCCACCATCCAGATGCCTGCCGATATCAGTGTGTCTTTACCAAGGGATAAGATCATTGCTGAGCAAACCAAAATACCAAGGATGGGTACCAATGGAACTAATGGTGTTTTAAACGGACGCACCGCATCCGGATTTTTAACGCGCAATACCCAAATGCCTACGCAAACTAAAACGAATGCGAACAGTGTACCGAAGCTTGTTAAGTCCCCAGCTACGCTTCCGGGCACAAAGCCTGCAAACAATCCCACAAAAATTAATAGTAGGGCATTTGATTTAAATGGCGTGCGAAACTTTGGATGCAATTCTGAAAATACTTTTGGAACAAGACCATCTTTGGACATGGAGTAAAACACACGTGATTGGCCCATGAGCATCACCAGGATCACGGAAGAAAATCCTGCAAGGATCGCCACGGTCACCAGTGTTCCCAACCATTCAAAGCCTGGCATATAAGTTTTAATGGCATAGGCTACTGAAGCTTCTTTACCTGCTGTTTTAAACTCCTGCCAGTTGGCAACACCGGTTAACACATGCGAAAAGAGAACGTAAAGTATGGTGCAAACCACCAACGATCCAAGAATTCCAATAGGCATATCTCTTTTAGGATTCTTTGCCTCCTGTGCAGCGGTGGAAACGGCATCAAATCCAATAAAGGCAAAGAACACAATTCCTGCGCCACCAAGCACTCCAAACCAACCGTGTCTGTTCCAATCTTCATGACCAACCGTTTCGGCAGGAATGGTGAAAGGAGTATAGTTTACATCATTAATGAATCCCCATCCTACAACAATAAAAATGAGCACGATGGAAACTTTAACAAACACGATAACCGCATTCAAGTTTGCAGACTCTTTTGTGCCTTTAATGAGCACGAGGGTAAGAAGTACCAAGATGACAAGAGCCGGTAAATTCACGATACCGGTTACGCCATCCAGCGAGGTTTCAAATGGGGAATGGCACCATTGATAGGGTATGGCTCCCCCCAACAAATTATTAAGGTATTCACTCCAGGCAATGGACACCGTGGCCGATGCCAGCGCGTATTCAAGAACCAACGCCCAGCCAATGATCCAAGCCATAAATTCGCCCATGGTCACGTAGGCGTAAGCATAGGCACTTCCCGCAATAGGAATCATGGCAGCAAACTCGGCATAACAAAGGCCTGCAAAGGCACACCCAACAGCTGCGATGACAAACGAAATAACTACCGCAGGGCCGGCAGCCTCGCCAGCAGCAGCAGCGGTGCGCACAAAGAGACCTGCACCAATGATTGCTCCAATACCCAGGGCAATAAGGTTAGCGGGCCCTAGCGTCCGTTTCAGGCCGCCTTTCTCTGAATCAGCTGACTGAGACATCAATTGCTCCAGTGGCTTTTTGATAAATAAACTCATGATGATATTATTTCGATTAAGGTTTAGTTTTTGGAGCCCTAAAAGTAGAAATAATAATGAATTGGGGAAGATGCAGGAGGTGCCGCCTGCATAATTTTTGAGGGGTAGTTTGGCCACTAATTCGGCAGGGTAAAGCGCACTTTCACTCGGACCTCGCTTTCAACCGGTACATTATCTTCTGTAGTGGGTGACCATTTTGGTCCTTCCTTCACCAACCGGATCACTTCATCATCACATCCATAGCCAAGGCCTTTCATGATATTAAAACTATCCAATGAACCATCAGTCTTTACGGTAAACTGCACAGTCACCCGGCCCTTGATCTTTTTCTCAAGTGCTTCTTTTGGATAGCGTAAGCTCGTTTTCAAATAATTGTCGTAGGCTTTAATGCCACCAAAAGGTTCGGCAAGTTTTACCACCGGTTCATGCTGATCATCGGCATCGCCAATCTTATATCCCGTTACTACCACTTCGCTTAGCTGCGCTGCATCATAATTCAGTTGAACATTTACAGTGGATTGCGCTGCTCGAACTTCCTTGGTCTGGAATCCAATAAATGAAAATGCCAGTTGTGGATTTACTTCCGGAGATTTGATCTGATACTCGCCATTCAAATTGGTCACCGCTCCGAGGGTTGTACCTTTTACAACAACATTCACCCCCGGAATTGGCGATCCATCTTCCAGTGAGGTGACTCTTCCGCTAATAATAGTTGAAGGTGGTTCTGCGGTTGTTGCGCGTTTCATTCTCAACGCCTCAGACTTTTGAGGCTGTGCTTGCGATAATTTTGTCGCTTCTACAGGTTGTTCTTCGGCTACTTCCTTTTCGGCCGAAACAACAGGTGCAGTTTCATTTTTGATTTCATCAGCCTTTACGGATTCAGGAATGGTTTTGCCAGTGCCGCCAGAAGCCACTTTCTGGCTTTCGCTTAAAATCATATCCATAACAGGTCCTGATTGCTTTTCTTCTTGCTTTAAAGCTTTCGGTTCGCTCTTATCTTTCGATTCATCGCCTGATGCAGGCATCTGGGTTTCCTCAGAAGTTATTTTCGATTCTGTCTCTGCGCTGCTTTTTATTGAATCAGCAGACATTACCTGTTCAGGCTTTTTCATCACAAGGCTTTCCGGAGCAGTCTGCTCTGAAAATTCATTCACAAGCCAATAGGCACCAATGATCATAATGATGGATGCAGCAATCCTTAGTGTCCAGATCAGGTTCTTATTTTTTGATTTAACAAAACGCCTGTTCAATTCCTTTAAATCATTCTCAAGATGGTGTGCATCAATCGAATCAACACCTTCAAGTGCATCGGCCAGAAAAGGATCACGAAGAGCTTCTTTTTCAAGTGCGTGCATTTCCTGCGCGCTTAGCTCGCCTTTTCGGTATTTCACAATATCGTCATTGCGGTTACGCATGCCGTTCAAGACAGATTTTTAGATTTCGTTTCCCGTTTTGGATATAACTCTTCACTTGGTTCATTTCATAGCCGGTAAACTCAGCTACTTCTTTATAACATTTTTCATCGATATAAAACAATCGCACACAAAGCCGTTGTTCCTCTACAAGCTCTTGAATGCACTTCTCTAAGTTAGTCAGATTTTGTTCCAGTTCGGGTTCCTCTTCCAGATGTAACACCAGGGTGTTTTCCATAACGACCCCGGATATTTCTACTTTAATTTTTCCCTTTCCGGCCCTTATCCGCATGAGGCAATGATTTTTACTGGTTACATAAAGCCAGCTCTTAAAACTTTTTATCTCTTGCGAGATTAATGAGGACTGAAGTTTTTCAAAAATCTGCATCACCCCATCCTTTGCATCATCGCGATCCTTCAAATACTTCAGACAAACACCATAAACCAGGCTTTGATAGCGCGAAAACAGCTCACCAAATATGGATTGATCAGCAGTCTTTTTAAACTGTGTGATTAACTCTTCGTCTGAAATGTCGCGATTCACCACTCGTCAATATAAAATTTTTTTGGGCTTTTATGGAATTGACCGATAAGCAGCATCTCATCAGCAAAAACAAAATCCCATGAAAACAAAATTATTAGGATTAGTCGTGCTGATGGTGCTATTGGCCGGCTTCCTTTATGCTCAGGAAAGGAGAATCTCTGGAAAAGTCACATCAGCCGAAGATGGTAGCGCTCTTCCAGGCGTTAATGTTTTATTGAAAGGGACCCCTATTGGAACGGTGACGGATGCACAAGGCAACTACCTTATTACAGTTCCTGAAAAGGGTGGAGTTCTTGTGTTTTCTTTTGTTGGACGCCAGACGCAAGAAATCTCAATTTCGATTAACAATCGTATTGATGTTACAATGCATCATGATTTAAGTCAATTAAGTGAGGTGGTACTTTCCGGCAAGGCCCCTGGGGTTATTCGCATAAGAGGCATCAGTACACTTAGTGGAAAAGTAAAGAGAGCAAAGACAGAAGACAGCGCGATGGGGCCAGTCTATCAATATGAGGCGATGCCCCTTCAGGATACGCGCCAGCCAGAGTTTAACACAGAAGAATATGATGCCATCCATGAAAATATTTTTCACGATGCTTTGCGCAATCCCTTGTCTACCTTTTCGATTGATGTTGATGCGGCCTCATACAGTAATATGCGCAGGTTTATTCAAAATGGACAGCGTCCTCCCAAAGATGCCGTACGCATTGAGGAGATGATTAATTACTTTGATTATCAATACCAACAGCCAAAAGGTGAGGATCCTTTTTCGATTAATACTGAAATCGCTGCAGCTCCCTGGAATGAAAAGCATAAACTTGTTCATATTGGCTTACAAGGAAAGAATATCCCTAAAGAAAATTTACCGCCATCGAATCTGGTTTTTCTGATTGATGTTTCGGGCTCGATGGATGAGCCAACCAAATTACCATTGCTCAAATCGTCATTTCGATTGTTGGTGGAGCAACTTCGCGCACAAGATCGGATTGCTATCGTAGTATATGCCGGTGCAGCCGGATTGGTGCTGCCATCCACGCCTGGAAATGAAAAGCAAAAAATTCTTGAAGCATTGGATCGCCTTGAGGCAGGTGGCTCAACAGCTGGGGGAGAAGGCATTAAACTAGCCTACGCCACCGCTAAGCAAAATTTTCAGCCCAATGGTAATAATCGTGTAATTCTCGCCACTGATGGTGACTTCAATGTGGGCGAGTCAAGCAATGCTTCGATGGAACGCCTCATTGAGGAAAAGAGAAAAGATGGAGTGTTTCTTACAGTGCTTGGCTTTGGAATGGGCAATTACAAAGATTCTAAAATGGAAGTGCTGGCCGATAAGGGCAATGGGAATTATATGTACATCGATTCCATTTTGGAAGCGCAGAAGGCACTTGTGAATGAGTTTGGTGGAACACTTTTCACCATAGCAAAGGATGTGAAATTGCAGATTGAATTTAATCCTTCAAAAGTAAAAGCATACCGCCTGATTGGTTACGAGAATAGGATGCTGAAGAGTGAAGATTTTAATAATGACAAGAAAGATGCAGGGGAATTAGGATCGGGGCATTCGGTTACGGCTCTTTATGAAATTATTCCGGTAGGTGTTGAAAGTCAGTTTTACAAAATTGATGAGTTAAAATATCAAACAGTAAAAATTGAGAAGTCATCAAAAACTTCAGAGGAGTTGATGACCGTAAAATTTCGGTACAAGAAACCTGACGAAGATGTTAGTAAGCTGATCGTTCATACGCTGAATGATTCGGATATTAATCTTTCAAAGACTTCAGAAAATTTCAGGTGGTCTGCCTCAGTGGCGGCATTTGGAATGATCTTACGCGAATCAGAATTCCTTAATGGATTCACTTATGATCAAATCCATCATCTGGCAGCCGGTGCGAAAGGTGAGGATAAGGAAGGCTACCGGATTGAATTTATTAACATGATAAAATCGGTAAATCTTCTGGCAAGGCGTTAAGTAAACCTGTCTACCGCAGCCCGTCCATACCGGACGGGCTTTTTTATAATGTGTTGTTTTACAAATCTTTTCGGCTGAAATTTGCGATATTGAAATGCCAATGGTAAAAATCAGTGCTGTAATAATTACGTATAACGAGGAGAAGAACATTTCACGATGCATTGAGTCGGTTCGACCAGTAGCAGATGATATTGTAGTTATTGATTCTTTCTCGAAAGATAAGACAAGACAAATTTGCGAAGAGAAAGGTGTTCGGTTTATTGAGCATTCCTTCATTGGCCACATAGAACAGAAAAACTTCGCAGTAACTCAAGCTATTTACGATTATGTTTTATCGCTTGATGCTGATGAATACCTGTCCGAAGACCTGACAAAGTCTATTCTTAAAGTAAAACAGCATTGGCCTTACGAAGCTTACCGAATGAATCGCCTTTCCAATTATGGAGGCAAATGGATTAAGCATGGTAATTGGTATCCGGATCAGAAGATACGATTATGGAATAGGCGCATCGGAATTTGGGGAGGAGAAAATCCGCATGATAAAGTTATTCTAAAGAGAGGCGTCAAAGTGAAACACCTCGAAGGCGATTTACTTCACAAAGCTTATCAGGATGCTGCTGAAACGCTCAATAAAGTGCAGCGCTACTCAGAGATTTTTGCTCAGGAGAATGTAGGGAAGAAGTATAGCTCCGGAACCAAAATATTTGTACGATCAGCGTTCGCTTTTTTTAAGAGCTTCATTTTTAAGAGAGGAATTTTCGATGGCTTTGAAGGCTTGATGGTAGCCATGGCAGTGAGTAATCACGTGTTTTACAAATACGCCAAATTATATGAGGCCAACCATCGTGCTGCCTTGGGCAAGAAAGTAATCATTAGCAGAACAGATAATTTAGGAGATGTAATCCTTACGCTTCCGCTATTGGGATATTTGAAATCGGTAGTTCCGGATATTAAAATCCATTTCATAGGAAAAAGCTATACGAAGGCAATTATCGATCAATGTCAATATGTTGATAAATTCATCGATCGGGAGGAAGCAATCAAGGACCCTGCTTTGCTTTCTTCTTTGAGAGCGGATAGTATTTTATTTATTTACCCTGACAAGCAGCTTGCAAAACTCGCCAAGAAGATAAAGATCAAAAGAAGGGTTGCCACGGCTCACCGCTGGTTCAATTGGGTTTACTGTAATCACCTTGTCGACTTCAGTCGATTTAGGTCTTCTCTTCATGAAAGTCAGCTCAACTTTAAATTGCTAAGGCCATTCAAACTCAATTATGATATTGATGTTTTTGAGTTACCCACCTATTACGGATTGAAGCCAGGGGAAAAAGACTTCAACCAGTTTCTCTGCGCAGAACGATTTAATTTGATTATTCACCCCAAGTCGAGAGGGAGTGCGAGGGAATGGCCGTTAAAAAATTATCTTCAGTTAGTTGAAATGCTGCCTTCCGATCAGTTCAAGATTTTTGTTACTGGTTTGAAAGAAGAAGGTGAGGCCATGAATCAGGAGCTACCGGAGTTCCTTAAACATACAAAACTTACCGATCTAACGGGCAAGATGAATCTGGGCGAACTGACATCATTCATCGCTCAATCGGATGGATTACTGGCTTGCAGCACAGGCGTGCTGCACCTTGCGGCTGCGTTGGGGAAATTTTCACTTGGCCTGTATTCTCCGATGAAACCAATTCACCCTGGCAGATGGATGCCTATCGGAAAACATGCAGCCCACCTTGTATTAGATAAAAACTGTAGCGATTGCAGGGGCAAGCGAGATTGTGTATGCATTCAATCAATCACTGTTGAGAATGTGAAAAATAAACTGGCTGAGTTTAGTCATCAATTGGAAAGGCTTGAGGCGCTCAAGATGAATGGGAATTACGCTTCATCTGACGTATTTTTGCATACTTCAGGAAATTAGCCATGGCGGAAAGCACACAAATCACAAACCC
Source organism: uncultured Cyclobacteriaceae bacterium (assembly GCA_966095315.1). Taxonomy (GTDB): domain Bacteria; phylum Bacteroidota; class Bacteroidia; order Cytophagales; family Cyclobacteriaceae; genus ELB16-189. Next base: position 482,923 of record CBHTSG010000002.1, on the reverse strand, counting down.
ATAATAGCCGTCTAAAAACCCCATCCTTAGAAAATACTTATTGAAAAAAGTATAGATCGGATTTAAGATCACATGTATTAAGATGTTCACTTTTTTATTTCTTTCTACTAAGTCGCGGGCAGCCACATCGGAGTAGTTATTGAGCGTTTGTACGTGATGCCGGATGGAAGGGAAAGAGTAATGAAATAGATCTCCTGTTAAATTGTGAGTGGTTATCTCCTTGTTGAAGACAACTTGTTCATGAAGCACTCCTTCCCACTGGCCCTCTTCTCGTTTCCACATTCTTAATTTCCGATCAGGATACCATCCGCAATGGCGCACCCAATGGCCACAATAATTAGTGAGCCTGCTCAAAGAATAGGAATCTGCCGGAGTAGTATTTTTTTTGAATTCCAAAATCGATTTTATCAAATTTGGGCTAAGTGCTTCGTCTGCGTCAATAGAAAATATCCAGTCTTTGGTAGCTAAACTATTCCCAAAATTTTTGGCAGAGGAAAAGCCCTCCCATTTCCGTTGATAGAATTTTACATCAAATCCGCTCGCGATTTCACGCGTCCTATCGGTGGAAAAAGAATCCACCACGATGATTTCATCCGCAATTGATTTTACAGAATCCAGACAGCGGCCAATATTCTCCTCTTCGTTGAATGTTATGATGACTACTGAAATGGAATTCATTAGTTTTTTTACTTTTGGTAGATGTAAACAAATCAACTGGTTTGTTTATGACTTAGTCGATTCGCAAAACTATTTATGAAACTTAACGAAAGTACCGATAACCCTAAAAGTATAAAATACTTTGTCAAAAAGTATATCGACTCAATAAAGGAAGGGTTAAAGGAAAAAGTGGTGGTAGATTTTCCGGCAGGTAGCGGGGTTACTACTTCTATTTTAAAAGATATTGGAGCTAAGGTTCGCCCTTTCGATTTGTTTCCGGAGTATTTTAATATTGAGAGCATAACATGCGAACGCGCGGACATCAATGAAGGTATTCCCATGATGGATGATGAGACTGACATGGTTATTTGTCAGGAAGGAATTGAGCATTTCAGCGATCAGCTAAGGGCATTCAAGGAATTCAATCGCATTTTGAAAAAGGGAGGTAAACTTGTTATTACTACACCAAGTTACTCCAACCTGGAGGCACGATTCAGTTACTTCATTTTTGAAAGTGAGAATCATAAAAAAATGCCTCCAAATGAAATTGATGATGTTTGGATGTCGGATAAATCCATTTCAAAAGAAATCTATCACGGTCACATTTTTCTGGTAGGGTTACAAAAATTACGAATTATAGGTAGGCTTGCAGGTTTTACAGTACACGAGATTCAGTACGTGCGGCTAAGCAAGGGATCTGTTTTTCTATTTCCCGTCTTTTATCCGCTTATTCTCGTAAGCTCAATTCTTCGCTACTATCGAAATCTCAAAAAAAATAAAAACTTGAGTTATGAGTTTAAGAAGAAGGTTTATGGAGACCAACTTCGCATGAACATAAGTCCTCGTAATCTTTTGAATAAACATACCTTCATTGTGTTTGAAAAGGAAAAGAATCTTGATGATGTCGATTTCAGTGATCAGAGTATTTCAAAAAAATTTGGCGATCTAACTTGACATATTAATGAAAGTGAGTGGCTTTACTTTTATTCGTAATGCACTGATCTATGATTATCCAATTATAGAAGCGATTGAATCGATCCTTCCCCTTTGTGATGAGGTTGTTGTGGCGGTGGGAAAGTCAAAGGATAATACGCTTCAACTCATTCAATCTATTCCTTCCAGTAAGATTAAAATAATTGAAACGGAATGGGATGAATCCCTTCGTGAGGGAGGAAGAGTTTTGGCTGTAGAAACCGACAAAGCATTTAATGCCATTGCAAACGATTCGGACTGGGCATTTTATATTCAGGGCGATGAAGTAATGCATGAAAAGTATATCGAGCCGGTGCGCAAAGCGCTTGAAATGTATAAGGATGATCAACAAGTAGAAGGTCTGCTGTTTGACTATATCCATTTTTATGGCTCTTACGATTATGTGGGCGAATCCTATCGTTGGTATCGCAGAGAGATTCGGATTGTGAGGCACAGAAAGGATATTTTTTCTTATAAGGACGCACAAGGATTTCGAAAAAGACCTAACCAAAAATTACGGGTTAAATCAATTCCGGCTAGCATTTATCATTACGGTTGGGTGAAAGACCCTCGAAAAATGCAGAAGAAACAGGAGGATTTTAATAAGCTTTGGAATGACGATCAATGGATTGAACGAAATGTGGCCAAGGCCGAAGAGTTTGACTATAGCAGTATCGATTCTTTAATTCTGTTTAAGGATACTCACCCCGAAGTAATGAAGAAACGAATAGCCGGAAAGAATTGGAAATTTGATTTTGACCTTTCGAAAAATCAATACACGCTGAAAGAAAAATTGAAGCGATTTGTTTACCGGCTAACAGGCTTGCGTATAGGAGAATATCAGAATTTTAAGATCATCTAGAATTTGGTATCGCAATTAAATCAAAATGTTTGCGCAGACCCATTTCGTCTCGAGAAATCGCCTTCCTGTTCTTCTGTCCAAATTCATCTACAAAGAATAATTGATAGCCATGATTACTGATTGTGTCGAATAGATCGTTTCGCTCTTTAACACTTAGGTGCTTGAAGCATTCCGTGATAATCACCGGCTTGTATTTGGAGATAATTGAAGGCATCGTCTTGAGAATCTCCTTATCATAACCCTCTGCATCGATTTTTATAAGAGCAAGTTTGTTAAGCCAATCAGAATATTCTTTTTCAAGGAATTTCTCCAGGTTTTTTCCCTGCACTTGAAATGTATATCGATTGTTTTTTTTGATGTTTGTGGAAAAGCCCATAATGCCTCCGTTGTTGAATGAAGCATCGCCAGAGGCAAATGTAAATTCTCCATCTTCAGCAGTTGCGGCAAAATGAAGAGGTACTATGTTCGTCTTGTCGCTGTTAAGGTCTGCATTTGCTTTGAAGACATGGTAAACATGAGGATTTGGTTCTAACCCTAACGTTAACCCATGTTTACCCGCAGCTAATGCCATGGGAACTGTTGTGTCGCCTGTATGGGTGCCAATATCAATGACCAGCGCTCCTGGCTTTACAAACTCCCTGTAATAGTCCACTGTAGATTGATCAATCACAACAGGTTGTTCGCCCTCATGCAGCCACTGTGCAAACTGAATTTTTCCTTCTTGCGCCAAATCAAATTCAACAATCTTGTAGCCATAATGCCTGAATTCTTTTTTTCCAAAAATTTTCTTCAAACGATCCAGGAACGATGCCATAAGAGTTTTTTTTGATTCAGGGCGTAAAAGCTGTGAAAGTAACCAAAAAGAGCTTCTGATCAATTCTAAAAACAAGGCCACATTTAGTATTTTTACCCCCTTATGGACGAAAGCCCCCGATACCAGTACACTGAAAAGGAGAAGCAGGATTTGTTTAATCACGAATTCATGCCCCACATCAGCTCCATGTATAACTTCGGCTATCGCCTCACATTAGATGGTGATGATGCCAAAGATCTGGTGCAGGATACCTACCTCAAGGCTTATCGCTTTATAGAATCCTTCCAAAGAGGAACTAATGCAAAAGCATGGCTGTTCCGCATTTTGAAAAACAGTTTCATCAATGATTATCGCAAGAAGAGCAAAGAGCCTTCTAAGGTAGATTATCAGGAAGTTGAAACGTATTATAATTCGGAAGATGTAGATCGGCAGATTACGCCCGACCTTCGGGTGGAGTCGCTCAAGGATATGATTGGCGATGAAATCTCCAATGCCTTGAATTCTTTGGATGTAGACTTTCGAACCGTAATTATTTTGTGCGACCTGGAAGGATTTAAATACGAAGAGATGGCAAAGATTCTGGATATCCCGATCGGCACGGTGCGCAGCCGCCTGCATCGCGCCAGAAATTTGCTCAAGGAAAAATTAAGCGAATACGCCAAGTCTATGGGCTATAAATGATATCAATTATGGATCACTCACACACCAACTCACCATTTGGAAATGCATCGTGCATGGAGATGCTGCAGCTTGTTTTGGATGGACAGGCTACAGATGAGCAGGTAGCATACTGGAAAACCCATTTGGGTTTGTGCCAGCCGTGCTATGAGAAGTATCAGGTGGATCAGGCTATTAAAGAGGCGATCAAGAGCGAGTGCTGCTGCAGCAAAATTCCTCAGGAAGTGATTGAACAATTAAAGGCCCGAATCAAACCAATTGCCTGATGGCGGGTAAAGCAATTATTTTTTCTGCCCCGTCTGGCTCTGGAAAAACTACCATCGTAAAGCACCTGCTCAAAAATAATCCTGACTTGGGATTTTCGATCTCTGCCTCTACCCGCGACCGAAGAGGACGCAGCGAGGAGCACGGCAAAGATTATTACTTTCTCACCCCCGAAGATTTTAAGAAGAAAATTGATGAGAATGAATTCATTGAATGGGAAGAGGTGTATGCAGGCAATTTTTATGGAACCCTCAAATCGGAAATTCAGCGCATTTGGGATGAAGGAAAGAATGTGATTTTTGATGTGGATGTGAAAGGAGGAATTAATCTAAAAAAATATTTTGGCGATAAAGCGCTTGCGATTTTTGTTAAAGTTCCATCCATCGAAATTCTGGAAGAGCGACTGAAAGAGCGCGGCACCGAGTCTGAAGAAAGCTTGTCGCGAAGACTGTTCAAGGCTAAATTTGAAATGTCCTTTCAGGATAAATTTGATGTGGTGTTGGTGAATGAAGATTTGGATAAATCATTGGCGGAGGCGCAGCGTCTCTACGATGGCTTTCGCAGCCATGGCCCATCATTGGGAGCCATCGAATAATAAGTATCACATCTTTTATAAAGAATGTTGAAAAAGATAGGCCTCTTCTTTGGTTCTTTTAATCCGATTCACATAGGGCACCTGGTGATTGCAAACATCATGGCAGAAAACACAGATTTGTCCAAGGTTTGGTTTGTTGTTTCTCCTCAAAATCCATTGAAACCAAGCAAGGGGTTACTTCACGAGTTTGACCGCATCGATATGGTGAAGGCTGCCATTGCCGACAATTATAAGTTGGAAGCAAGCGATGTTGAGTTTCATATGCCAAAACCAAGTTTCACCATTCATACACTCGCTTACCTTTCTGAAAAGCATCCTGATAAAAAATTTGTAGTGATTATTGGTCAAGATAATCTGGAGTCACTTCCCAAATGGAAAAACTATCAACAGATTCTTGATCAGTATGAGTTATATGTTTATCCGCGGCCGCATGTAACAAATTCGGAATTAAAGCGTCATGCCAATGTGAAAATGATAGACGCACCTTTGTTGGATATTTCTGCCACCTATATTCGAACCTGCATTAAGAACAATAAATCCATTCGATACCTCGTTCCAGAGCCGGTGGAGCAGCTTATCCGATTAAAGCATTTTTACTTATAACTTTTGTTAACACCGTTGGCAACTCATTCACCCAAGATGACGTCTATGACTTTTGTGAAGAGTTTTTGCATTGCTATTTTTTTTCTACAGAGTTTCGCAGCATGGGCTGGCGGAATAAAAGGATTCATTCGGGCGGAAGATGGAACTCCACTTGCCTACGCAACCATTTTCATCAAGCAAACCGGTACAGGTTCCGCTACGGATATGAATGGTTATTATGAAGTATCGCTGGCGCCCGGCCACTATGATATTTTGTTTCAATACCTGGGTTATGAATCGGTGACCAAATCAATTGAGCTGGGAAATGATTTTGTAGAGATTAGTCTCACCCTTAAATCACAAGTGGTAGTGCTTCAGTCGGTAACAGTACGGGCCGACAAAGAAGATCCTGCCTACACCGTGATGCGCAAAGCAATTGCCAAAGCAAAATATCATACACAACAAATCGATGCGTATTCCGCCAAAGTTTACTTGAAAGGAAAAGGCCAGCTGAAAGATTATCCATGGTTGGCGAAAAAAGAATTGGAGAAAGAAGGGATTACGAAGGATCGCGTTTTTATTTCTGAATCCGTGAGTGAAATAAAGTACACACGGCCCAATAAGTTTGAAGAACGTGTTATTGCTGTGTACAGCAAAGGAGGCGATCGCAGTGCATCGCCAAATGCGTATGTCTTTGGAAGCTTTTATCAACCCGAAATTGCAGAGACGATTTCTCCGCTTTCACCAAAATCTTTTTCCTATTACCGGTTTGAATACCTGGGCTCATTCAAGGATCGAGATTATGAAGTGACCAAAATCAAAGTGACCCCACGCTCCAAAGGCGACAATGTTTTTGAAGGTGTGATCTATATTGTGGAGGATTGGTGGAGTATTCACAGCCTGGATATGAAGGCCACCAAGCTTGGGATTAATTTTCACATCAAGCAAATCTACACACCCATTGAAGGAAAAGCCTGGCTCCCGATTTCACAACAGTTTGTTGTTGGTGGAAGAGTTTTCGGATTTGAGTTTGAAGGGCAATACCTGGCCACGGTAAAGGATTACAAAATCACGCTCAATCCCGATTTGATCATGGAGATGACAGTGATTGATGAAAAAGTTGAGAAAGAGCAAGCGAAAGCAATTGAAAAGAAACACTCCAAGAAAGGCCAGCAAATACAAGCTCGCGTAAATGAAGGAAAAGAGGTGACGGGCCGGGAGTTGAATAAATTAATACGGGAATATGAAAAGCAAGAGTTGAAGGAACAGAAAGAACCCGAAATTCTTTTTGACACCAAATATTCGGTTGATTCACTGGCGTACAAAAAGGATTCAGTCTTTTGGGTTGAAATACGACCAACACCTCTCACCAAAGAAGAAGAGCGAGGCTATCACAAAAACGACAGCATGACCGAAGTGCAGCGTAAGCGTGATGAAGGCGATACACTCAAACCATCCAAGAATAAAGGCTTTCAGGTGCTTGATCTTTTGCGTGGCGATAATTACCCCTTGCGTAAGGCTTCGAATTTTAGAATTCACATGCCCTTTGGCGGGTTCAATACGGTGGAAGGATACAATTTGATTTACCGAGTGAGTTTCAACAAGCGCTGGGTGAAACGCGACTCAGTAAATAAACAGGCGCGCCCAAAAGTTTCGATGTTAGAGATTACACCCATAGCTCGTTATGCTTTTGCAAGGGAGACTTACTCGGGTTTGTTAAGAGTCGATTATCGATCGCGCTTAAAGCGCCTGACCATTGAAGGCGGTAAATATGTTCGGCAATACAACGCCAATGATCCAATCCATCCTATTGTGAATACCCTTTCCACATTATTGTTGGAAAAAAATTTAATGAAAATTTATGAGCGCAATTTTGTGGAGGCAAATTACCGCCAGCGTTTTAGTGAGAAATATACACTGCGTACAAATTGGTCGTGGGCAAGAAGGAGCGAGTTATTTAACAACACTGGCTATAAATTAATCGATCGCGATAAAGAATCATACACGCCTAATGCACCTGTTAACGAAGAGTTGATTTCAACCGGATTCTTGCCACATGAAGCTTTCATCGGGTCGGTAGGTGTGGAGGCACGCCCCTGGCAGAAGTACAGAATGCGTAATGGATTTAAGATGAGGATTGAAGGCTCTTCGCCTTTGTTCACGTTCGATTACAAAAAAGGCTTCAGCAATTTTTTAGGCAGCGATGTCAATTATGATCAAATAGAAGTTGGCTTTAAACATGGATTTAAGCTTGGCATTCGCGGAAAGCTGGACATGGCTCTTCAGGCTGGAAAGTTTTTGAATGCGAACCGGATGTACTTTATGGATTACAAACACTTCCTGGGGAACCTTACCCCAATTATCACTTCTGATCCTGTGGGCAGTTTCCGGTTGTTAGATTATTATAAATACAGCACAAACGATCAATACTATACCGCCAACCTTCATTATCACTTCCGAAAATTTCTCTTCACACGCCTTCCCATTGTGCGGATTACCGGCATTACTGAAAATGTTTTTGTAAACTACCTCGCAACACCCACTTCTAAAAATTATACCGAAGTGGGCTACTCGCTGGATGGCATCTTACGCATCTTTAGACTGGAGGCAGCCGCTGCCTTTGGCGACAATAAGTACCTGAATTATGGCTTCAGGATTGGTATCGCCACCAGCATTACTGGTGATTCGGATAGTATCAACATTAACTTCTAATCTAAAAAGTTTCTGTAAGATTCATTAAATCCAAAGTTCGTTCACGACCTTTGGGAATTATGCCACTTTCTATTTCTGAATTTTTATCCATGAGGGAAAGCCTTCCGGTGGTGGATGTGCGCTCACCCGGAGAATTTCAGGAGGGGCACATCAAAGGGGCTGTAAATATTCCCTTACTCAACAACGAAGAACGAATAGCAGTAGGCACAGACTATAAGCAAAAGGGTAGAAACGAGGCCATCAAAACCGGGTTTCGATTGGTAGGACCGCGCCTGTGGGATATCATCAATGAAACGGAGCGAATAACCGGAGGGAAAGATATCATTGTTCATTGCTGGCGAGGGGGCATGCGCTCAGCAAACTTCTGCCAGTTTGTAGCAATGGCCGGTATGAAGTCGTATTCGCTGGAAGGTGGATATAAAGCTTACCGACATGCAGCATTGGAATCATACAAACAACCCTTCAAATTTATTTTGCTTACAGGTTGTACAGGCAGCGGGAAGAGCGAAATATTACGAACACTTCAGGCTCAAGGTGAACAGATTCTGGATCTTGAAGCATTGGCCAATCATAAAGGGTCTGCCTTTGGGGGATTGCTCATGCCGCCTCAGCCTACTACCGAGCAATTTCAAAATGATTTGTTTGAAGAAATTCTGAAGCTCGATCTTTCCAAACGTATTTGGGTAGAGGATGAATCCATTGCCATCGGCAAAATTTTTATTCCTCAATTTTTCTGGCTTCGGATGACGGAGAGCCCAATGGTGCAGATGAATGTGGAAAAGAGCATTAGAGTGGGGCGATTGGTAAGCGAATATGGTGCATCCGATCGGGAGGAGTTTTTGAAAATGATGGAGAAGGTTACTAAAAAACTGGGAGGTCAGAATTTCAAAGTTGCCAAGGAAAAATTAATGGAGGGCGATATGGCCTCTACCATTGATGTGCTGTTAACGTACTATGACAAAGCCTATCTCAACAGCATCGAGCGCAGATCGGATCGTATCGAATTTCAACTGAGTTGGAACGGTAAAGAGCCAATACAATATGCAAATGCTTTGATTGAGTCTGCGAATGCAATAAAAATTTAAGCACATAGAAAGATCAAACGCATAAGACAGCGGCAGAGAATCTGGATTGACCACATGATATGAACGAAATAAAACTCACACAATATTCCCACGGTGCGGGCTGTGGTTGCAAGATCGCCCCGGCCGTGTTAGACAAGATTCTGCATTCCAATTCTCCAAAAATTGCTTATTCAAAATTGCTGGTGGGTAATGAATCAAAAGATGATGCTGCAGTTTATGATTTAGGAAATGGCAATGCATTAATAAGTACCACAGACTTTTTTATGCCGATTGTGGATGATCCGTTTTTGTTCGGGTCAATTGCTTCTGTCAATTCAATCAGCGATGTGTATGCCATGGGGGGTCGCCCCTTGATGGCGATTGCCATTTTAGGTTGGCCTGTAGAGAAAATTCTGGCCGAAGTTGCTCAGCGCGTTTTAGATGGTGCCCGAAGCATCTGTGATAAAGCCGGTATTCCGCTGGCGGGTGGACACAGCATTGATAGCCCTGAGCCAATTTTTGGTTTGGCAGTGACAGGTCAGTTGGAAATCAAGAATCTAAAAAGAAATAACACCGCCAAGGCAGGTGATCTGTTATACCTCACCAAACCTATTGGCGTAGGCATGGTGACCACTGCGCTAAAACGAGGTGTAGCATTACCTGATGATGTGGAAGAGGCGGTGACCATCATGACCACGCTGAATACACTTGGGGCAGAACTTGGAGGGCTGAATTATGTAAATGCGTTGACCGATGTAACAGGCTTTGGTTTGCTCGGTCATTTATTGGAAGTCTGTGAAGGTAGTAGTGTTTCGGCTGAAATTGATTTTCAAACGGTGCCCAAGCTCAAAAACCTTAATCATTATATCACCAATATGATTTATCCGGACAACACCATGCGCAATTGGAGTAGTTATCAGAATGCTGTGGATGGAATTGTTATGGACTCCTTGTTGAGTTTGTGCGATCCGCAAACCAGCGGAGGATTATTAATTTGTGTTGATCCTGTGCACCAAAGTGAGTTTGAAGAATTTGCTGTTGAAAAAGGTCATCAATTGAGCACAATCGGTTCGCTCGTAGCGAAGAAAGAGAAGTCGATTTACGTCCGATAAGGAAATCTCTTGACTAAAGATCAATTCTCTTACTTTCCGCTATTTCTAAAATGAGATCTTTACCATAGGCCATCGATGGTGTTTGATAGCCAGGTTTATAATTTCCGGAAAGGATTTTTTCGACTATAAGAACGGCAGTCTTTGCCGTGAGCGAATATCCACTCATGGTTTCGAGCGTAGTGATGCAACTTTTGCCGGAGACATCCCAGGCTTTTCCCCACAAGTAGCTTTTTCCTGAATTCCTTTTCTCATCACTTGGTCCGGCCGGTTTTTGATCAATCTTCTTTAGCAAATAATTTTTTACCCACCGCTGCCTTAGCAACCAGTTTAGGTATTTGCTTTTGCGCGCGTTGTTGATCATCTGATCGGTGGCACCAGTATATACTTCTATGTTGGGAATTGCAGTACTTCGCCAGGCGGTAGAAATATCACCCCAGGGAATGCAGAGTGTTTTGGTTTTGAAGGTGCCGAAGTCGATCTCTAAAACCTTTTCACCTAAATTAATTTTGGTCAGCTTCCCTTCTTTACGAATCTTGCCTCCTTCACCTAGGCCTTCGGTCATTGTCTTTGATGTACCTTGTGACAGTCCTCCTTTCGACATGGTGAATGCCAATTGAAGATGTGTAGCGGAAGGCAATCTGCTTTTTAAGTGAGCGGCTAAACAATCGGAAGGCACTACATCGAAACCTGTACCGGGCATAATCATAATGCCTGCAGCTTTCCCTCTGGCATCTTGTTCTGCCATCCACTCAAATACCTGATACTCTCCGGTGATGTCGGTGTAATGTGTTTTTGTTTTTAAACATGCTTCCAACATTGCCTTTGCCGTATATTGAAATGGTCCGCCACAATGAATAACGACCGCAGCGGGTTCCAGCAATTGCACCAGCGAACTCGCATCATGGATGTCAACCACTTTGAAAGGATAACCTGATTGCTCGCTTTGCTTTTGCAGGGCATCCTCCTTTCGGCCCGATAAGATTACATCAAGACCTCTTGCTTTAGCTTCTTCGACAATCAACTTGCCGGTGTACCCGTATGAACCATAAATCACGATTTTGTTTTTCATGGGGTATTGGGAGGAATTGGATTTAATCGTTCAACTTTAGTTACAAAATATTTGGTGTCTCCCCGCCACGGAAAGGCCATGTATCGTTTTTGAAAATATAAATTTACGCGCTCGCCACTCAGGGCAACTTGCTGCAACTGCAAGATTACTTCCTGCTGATCGGGCTCAATCGAAAAATCAAATGTTTCGGCTACCGGACTTACGCCCTTTAACGCGCCAAACGATTCAAGGCTGATCTTTCCCTCATAGGTTTTGAAAATGACTCCTTTTTCCGTCACCCGCAGTACTTTGCCGGCCATAATGCCTTGCTCATACGTGCCCCAATAGAGAAAGGCCAACACGGCAATGCCCAACAAAAGCGCGATGATCAAAAAGCGTTTGATGATTTTCATAGTAGTAGAAATAAGTCGTTGTACGGTAGACTGATTTTCCATGGACCAACGTTAGTTCAATGATTTCTTGCGAAGTCGAAGATACCAATAAACTGCCGTAATGATAACCAGTAGCGAAATAAACTGAGAGTTGGAAAGAACGCCTTCGATTACAAATCCCCTGGCAAGGTCGCCACGGAATAATTCAATCACGCTTCTGCCTGCCGCGTAGAGCATGAGGTAAATCAAAAATAGCTGACCATCAAATTGCTTTCTTTTTTGCATCAGTAACAAAATAATCATGATGGAAAAAATCCACGCAGACTCATAAAGCTGAGTGGGGTGAAGGGCGGTATTCAAGGGCTCGGCTTGACAATATGGATCGGTAAAAACAACACCCAAAAAACTTTGCGTAGGAATACCGTAACAGCACCCGGCCATAAAACATCCTATACGACCGAATCCATGAACGATGGTGGTAACCACAGCCATGATGTCCAGCATGCCTAACACAGGAACTTTAATCTTTTTGAAATACCACAACATTACTGGAATGGCGGTAAGTAAAGAGCCATAAAAAACGAAGCCACTTCCTGATAATAATTTTTGTGGATGGATGAGGTAATCAGAGGGATCTTCAAAAATCATAAAGAGTTTACCACCCACAACCCCTGCGGTCACTAGGAGCAGAAAGAGTGTGTTACTCTGATCAAATGAAACCTGAAATCTTTTTTTGGATTGAATGTACAAATAGGTAAAGCCGGTTAATGCCCCTACTGCTATGCAGAAACCATAGGTATAAACGGTAAGCGATCCTGCTTCAAATAAAATGGGATGCATTCAATTTGATAATTTATTGATTTGAAAATTTGAAAATGAAATCGGAATATCTTCAAATCATCAAACTCTCAAATCATACTGTCATGATCTCTGCCTCTTTTTTCTTCATGAGGCCATCAATTTTAAGAATGAATTCGTCCGTCAGTTTTTGAACGGTTTCTTCTGCATTTTTTACATCATCCTCTGATACTCCTTTGATTTTTTTCAGGCTCTCGTTAGTATCCTTTCGCACACTGCGTATGCTCACCTTGCTTTGCTCACACTCCTGATGCACCTGTTTTACCAATTGCTTTCTGCGTTCTTCGGTAAGCATCGGGATATTGATGATCACTTGTTGCCCATCGTTTTGCGGAGTTAACCCGATGTTGGCATTCATAATCGATTTTTCAATTTCCGGAATCAAGCCTTTTTCCCACGGCTTTATGAAAATGGTGCGAGCATCCGGAAAGGTAATGGAAGATACCTGGTTGATCGGGCTCATGGCGCCATAGTAAGCTACCATAATGCCATCCAGCATAGCAGGGTTTGCTTTGCCTGCACGAATTTTAGTGAGCTCTGTGGCCAGGTGGTTAATTGCTTTGGTCATGAGATCCTTGGCCTCTTCCAGAAATAATTCGAGTTCTTCCATATTCCTAAAAATTAAAATTCTAACTAATCAACGTTCCTGCTTCTTCGCCTTGAGCAATCTTTAATAGATTCCCTTTCTTGTTCATATCAAAAACAATAATCGGCAATTTGTTTTCCTGGCACAATGTGAAAGCCGTCATGTCCATAATGTTCAGATTCTTTTCGTACGCCTCCTGAAAGGAAAGGGTTTTGTAGCGCACGGCATCCGGAAACTTCTCTGGGTCTTTCGTATAAACACCATCAACACGTGTGCCCTTCAACACCACACCGGCCTGTATTTCAATGGCCCGCAAGCTTGCGGTGGAATCGGTGGTGAAGTAAGGATTGCCAATGCCTGCTCCAAAAATTACAATCCGCCCTTTTTCTAAGTGACGGATGGCCCTGCGCCTGATAAAAGGTTCGCACACCTGCTCCATTTTAATACCCGCCATCAAACGGGTGTACATTCCATGTCTTTCTAAAGCGCTTTGAAGGGCCATTGCGTTGATTACCGTGGCGAGCATGCCCATGTAATCGCCTTGTACCCTGTCGATACCCAATGCCTCGGCTTGCCCTCCCCTGAAAATATTGCCGCCACCAATAACAATGGCAACCTCAACGCCCTTCTCTTTTACTGCTTTAATTTCTTCGCTGTACTGCTCCAACATGGCCGGGTCAATGTTGCTGGTTTTGGAGCCCATCAGCGATTCACCGCTGAGTTTCAAGAGGATGCGTTTATACTTCATGCGTTCGTTTTAGACGTTGCAAATATATATTGATTAACCGGATTTGGGAGTGATTTTTAATCACAGAAGCAACTTGATCCTTTCAATTTTTTGACAATTGACGATCAATAAAGTTGAACAAGTCTGCAACATCCTGCGATTCTTTTAAATCCGGTTTTTTGCTTTTGAAATATTCACTAATCCCCACGGAGGGAAATCGTTCCTGGATTTCTTTTTTCTTCAAAGTAATCCCGGTGACACCGCTTGTCTGACGAATAAAATATTTTTTGCTCTCCACAAATTCATCATACCGCTTGTCGTTCAAATTATAGGCACCTCCGTAATTAGCTTTTTCAATCACTTTGATGTGCTGGCAATAAAGAGAGATGTTGGTTCCTTCGAACAGCGCTTCTCCAAAAATGATCTTGCCGTCTACTTCAAGTGAGCGAAAAATCAAATCTTCGCCTTCTGGGTCAATGAGGGTAAAGGATAAAATTTCTTTTGAGGCAATGACAAAGGGATTCTGAAATTTTGGAGATTGAAAGAGTACCTCGCCTGCCACCAGATCAAAGTTCAACTCCATGTTTTTATATTCCTGATTATTCTTGCGGAGCGTGACGTTGCCCATTACAAAGTTTTCAAAAAGAGTAGGGAAGCCATGAATACCCTTGTATCGGTTATCAAAGCTCCTGAACATGGACAAGTTGGAGTTTGAAAGATTACTGAACGCATCATAACCTTCGGGCCCCTGCGCCATCGCTCCACGCAATAGAAAAACAAAAAGTATAATCAGGAGCGCCCTCATTCAGATTCAGGGTTAAAATTCAATGAGTACTTGGCCCTTCTCCACACTGTCACCTTTCTTTACTTTCACGTTTTTTACAGTGCCTTCACCGGGAGATTTTAGAATATTTTCCATCTTCATAGCTTCCAGTATCAATAATGGATCCCCTGCATTTACTTTATCGCCTGCTTTTATTTTCAGATCGATGATTAAACCGGGCATCGGAGCTTTTATGTTATTGATCTTTCCGCTTGCACCACCACTCATGCCCATTTTTTCCAGGAGCAGATCAAACTTATCCTTGAGCTCTACGGTATAGATGCGTCCATTGATTTTGAAGGTGAAGGTCTTTGTTGCAGTCTCAACTTTAACCACTTCAGCGCGGTAACTTTTGTTTTGGAAAAGGATGTGAAAGTAGCCATCAGCTATTTCTACCAAGTTCCACTGGAATGGTTGGCCATTGATTTGAAACCCTTCCTCTGATGGTACAACCTCAAAATTCTGATTATTAATTTTTGCCTGATACATGCTCAAATTTAGAAGTAAGTAGCAAGAAGTAAGGAGTATGGTGTAGGATTTTTACCGACACGGTTATTAATTCTTGTATCGTTCTCCTTGCTTGTTCCGGCTAAATACTACATTTGCATCGTCAAAATGACAAGGGGTGCCTAAAAAACACGGGCTGAGATTATACCCAAAGAACCTGATGCCGGTAATGCGGACGAAGGGAAGGCAATTAAACACGTAAGTAAGGCATAGTCCCCTCTGTGCCTGCGGGTTTAAAATTTTTTAAAAACATGTTCAAATCAATTCTCGCAATCTGCCTGACATTGTTGTCTGGCCATGCATTTTCGCAAAATTCAATTCAGGGTTTTGTCAAAGACAGCAAAACACAAGAGCCACTGATTGGTGCTACGGTTCAGTTGAAAGAAAGCAAACGATTTACCATCACGGATGATCGCGGCTCTTTTCAATTTGAGAAACCGGATCAAACTTCTGTTGAAGCGGAAGTCCGGTTTCTTGGTTACAAAACGATTACCACAACGCTTACTGATGGCGTTGTGATTTTGCTGGAAGAGGACGCTGTCGTAACCGATGAAGTGATTGTGCTGGCAACGCGTGTCTCTGAAAAAACTCCAACTACTTTTTCAAACATCAGCAAGGCATTTATTCAAAAACAGAATTTCGGGCAGGATCTCCCTTTTGTGTTGAACTGGACGCCATCGCTGGTGACCACTTCGGATGCCGGTGCGGGAGTGGGTTACACAGGGTTGCGCATCCGCGGAAGCGATGCCACACGCATTAACGTAACCATCAATGGCATTCCATTGAATGACAGTGAAGAACAAGGAGTATTTTGGGTGGATGTACCGGATATCGCCACCTCTACACAGAATATTCAAATTCAACGTGGTGTGGGAACTTCTACCAATGGTGCAGGTGCATTTGGAGCCAGTATCAACCTGCAAACAAATTCAAGAAATGATAAGCCTTATGCTGATGTGATCAACTCGGTCGGATCGTTTGGCACGCATCGACATACCGTTGGATTTGGTACTGGATTGATCAATAACAAATTTGTTTTTGATGGGCGCCTTTCTCAGATTCAATCCGATGGATTTATCGATCGTGCTTCCTCTGATCTGAAATCCTACTACCTCTCGGGTGGATACTATGGTAAGAAGACCATGATTAAGGCGATAGTGTTTGGCGGTCGCGAGATCACCTATCAAAGTTGGTGGGGAGTGCCCGAATCTCGCCTAAAGAATGATGTGGCAGCGATGAACGAAACCGCGCTTGCGGAAGGTTGGAATGAAAGCCAGCTTAATAACCTTTTAACTTCTAACAGCAGAACATTCAATATTTATGATTACAAAAATCAGGTGGATAACTATGCCCAAGATCATCATCAACTGCATTTCTCTCATCGCTTTACCAATGCACTAACGTTGAACGCTGCGCTGCATCACACTTATGGGCGTGGATATTACGAAGAGTTTCGCTACGATGATAAGTTTAGCCGCTACGGGCTAAGTAACGTTACCATTGGGTCAGAGACTATTTCTTCCACCGATCTTGTGCGCAGACGGTGGCTGGATAATCATTTTTATGGATTGACCTATTCACTGAATTACGAAACCGAAAAATTGAATTCCATCATTGGTGGTGCAGCCAATCGGTATGTGGGTGATCACTATGGTGAAATCATCTGGGCAAAGGTCACCAGTGTGCCAAATGATTATCGCTATTATTTTAATTCAGGCGACAAGAGGGATTTCACGTTGTTCTGGAAAAACACCTATCAACTCGCGGAGAAACTCACCGGGTTCCTGGACCTTCAATACCGCTCCGTGAGTTACGCAGCATCCGGCAAAGAGAACAAACAGTTTGATTTCAATATCAACCAGAATTTTAATTTCTTTAATCCGAAAGCCGGGTTGACATACAGTTTCTTACCAGGAAAAACTTTTTACGCTTCGTATAGTATTGGTAATCGTGAACCCGTAAGAAGTGATTTTGTAGATGCCCCGGCAGGCACAAAACCGAAATCAGAAAATCTTAGAAATATAGAAGCAGGTTATCGCTACCGTTCTAATAACGCCACCCTTAACATTAATTATTACCTGATGGATTACCATAATCAACTTGTTCTTACCGGAAAGGTGAATGATGTTGGCGCAGCTATTCGCACCAATGTAGATCGTAGCTATCGCACGGGTATTGAAATTGAAGGAGGCGTTCGGCTCAGTCGTCAGTGGCAGTGGAATGCAAACGTAACCTTGAGTGAAAACAAGATTCGGAATTTCAACGAAGTGCTTTATGATTACGGAACAAATTTTGACGAGTACAACGAAGTGGTGAAGAACTATAAAAAGAGTGATATTTCTTTTTCACCCTCATGGATTGCTGGATCAGGCCTTTTGTTTCGCCCGGTTGAATCGCTGGAGTTGGGATTGCTGACCAAATATGTTGGCAAGCAATACTTGGATAACACATCAAATGACAAGCGTAAAATCGACCCTTACTTTTTGAATGATTTGAGATTGACCTACACGTGGAAACCTTCATTCCTTCGTGAACTTTCCGTCAGCTTGCTTGCAAGCAATGTTTTTGACGTGAAGTACTCTTCAAATGGTTATACCTATGGCTACTTTGGCGGAGCCACAGAATACAGGCAAAATTATTTTTATCCACAAGCAGGAAGAAATTATATGCTGATGCTGGCCATCCGCTTCTGATGAGTTTTGGCATGATCAGGTTCGCGTATTTATGAATTAAACTACGTGAGCCTGATCACCAAAATCCAGATTCCCGTTTACCTTTGCGGGGCATGTCAAAAGAGGCTCCACAACCATTTACGCTGATCGCATTGCTGCGGCTTACCCGGTTTTGGAACCTGGTGATTGTTGGCCTGGCACAATACTTTGCTGCGATTTGCCTGGTGGGGAAGGAAACAGTTGATGACGTAAACCTTTTCTTGTTATCGGCATCTACCATTTTGATTGCTGCCGCGGGATACATCATCAACGATTATTATGATGTAAAAATTGATCTGATCAACAAGCCCGACCGTGTGGTGATTGGGCGAAGTGTGGCGCGCAGGTATGCCATTCTTTTCCATTCACTGTTATCGGTGGCAGGCGTTGCAGTAGGTTTTTACATCAGCTGGAAGATGGGGGTCATTCATTTCGCATCGGTTTTTCTGTTATGGTGGTATTCCAATAACTTAAAACGACAACCTTTTATTGGTAACGTAGTGGTGGCATTTCTTACCGGGCTGGCCATCTACCTTGTAAATATTCTTTATGGCTACACAACATTTGTGACCATCTACGCCATCTTTGCTTTCTTTATGACATTGGTGCGCGAGATTGTAAAAGACATGCAAGATTTAAAGGGCGACAACACCTTCGGATGCAAGACACTTCCGATCTTGTGGGGTATCCGCAAAACAAAAATTGTGATTTATACTTTGCTGGCGCTTTTTTCGGTAGTGGTGATTTTGTTTGACATTACGTATCGCCAGCTTCCGCAAAATTATTTCCTGTTCTTTCTTTTCTTTCCACTTGCCATTCTGATCGCCCGACTTATTCGTGCCGATACGAAGAAGGATTTTTATCAGTTGAGTCAGTGGTGCAAAGTGATTATGATGTTGGGAATTGCCAGTATGGTCTTTATTTAATTCGATGAGTAAACGATTTCATATCGCTTTGTTTGCTTCGGGTAATGGCTCCAATGCCGAGGCTATCCTTCAATATTTGCAACATCACCCGGATATTGAAGTGTCGCTGATACTTTCCAATAATCCGGATGCTTATGTTTTGCAACGTGCAAACAGATGGCAAATACCTTCGCGCGTTTTTGATAAAACTCAATTTCGAAATGAGGAACTAATCTTGAGTTGGCTAAAGGAAAGGGAAGTCACGCACATTGTATTGGCTGGGTTTCTTTGGCTGATTCCCGCCTATCTGATCCGTCAGTTTCCAGATCGTATTGTGAATATTCATCCTGCGCTGTTACCAAAATTTGGGGGCAAAGGAATGTATGGAAAAAAAGTGCATGAAGCGGTGAAGTTTGCAAATGAAACAGAATCGGGAATTACCATTCATCTTGTCAATGAAAAATACGATGAAGGAAAAATTCTGCTGCAAAAATCCTGTATTATTTCCGCGACTGACTCCGTTGATGACATCGCCCACAAAGTGCAACTGTTAGAGCATCAATGGTTCCCCAAAGCAATCGACCATTGGATATCAGGTAAATAAACTGCTTACTTTTCTTTAGGAGGGAGATGGATCCATTCAAAGGCTTTGTCCTTAGGAAAATCTTCAAATATTTTTCTTACGAATTCATCAGGTACGGCAAGCTTGCGTTGAATGATATCAATCCAGGCGCCATCCAGGTTGATAATGGCAGAAAGAGTTCCATCTTCTTTGTAGAAATGATGGCGAATGCTCCAGCGCGAAAAATCAGGTGTTGCTTTGGTCACCACCATATCGATGGTTACGCGGTCTTCAAATTTTATTTCCCTGCGAAAGACAGCTTCTTCGCGAAATAGAATTGGACCAATGTGAAGTTCTTCAAACTTGAGATTGGTAAGCCCATGCTCTGAGAAACATGCTATCCGCACGGTAGCCCCATAATCGTAATAGGCGGAATGCCGCAAATGCCGGTTTTGATCAATATCGCTCCAGCGTACCTGAATGGGCAATGAAAATGTCTGCATAATCAATGAATTAATTCCTTAACAACGGCTAACGATCGAATCTCACCCAAATGTTCCACGTGGTTTGAATAAAAGCGGAGCAATATGTCAAGAAATGTTCTGCGCTGAACTAACGTTAAGGATGGCGTAAGGTTAAAATCCGATTCTAATAATTTAGCCAACAAGAGATCATCTTCATACGAAAGAATGCCTGCTTCAAAAATTTCACGCGTATGGTAGGGCCTGAACCCCAAAAATCGGCTCAGGTGAATGAGAAAAACCAGGTGAAAGTTTTCATAGCTGCTTTCCATTTCGTCAAGCTGAGCAAAGGCATCGATCAAAAATCCACACAGCCCTTCGGCATGTGACTCCTCTTTCACGGTTTTGTTTATGATTTCGCCAAGAAACATCGCTATCGTGGATTTTTTAAAATCAGTGGATAAACTCCGGTACGGATGGATGCACTTAACTTCTTTGATGCGAAGGATGGAGGCATTTTCCTTATGATAAACCACCAGGTCGAGCAATGTTAGCGGTTGGTATAAGGCGATTTTACTTCTCTTACTGGCGCTGCGCACACCATTCACAATGTAGCTTTGAAGCCCAAACTGTTCGGTGAAAATATTTACGATGATGGAAGTTTCACCATACTTTGTGAAGCGCAATACAATGCCACGGGTTTTGTGGAGCATTTCAATTTTAAAAGAAGAAGCTACCGATCAAACTAAAACAAACTAAACTCTCTGAGCTGTCAGCAATTAAGATTTTCTGTTTTTCATCCCCTCCACAAACGATCTGCGATTGCGGGCTTCATACGTGTCGCGCTCACCCAGCATTACCTGCGCATTGTTTTCATTCAGCCTGAAAGAGAAGGAAGCCAACTCACCGGTTTGAGTGCAGATGGCATGAACCTTTGTAACAAATTCTGAAATTGCCAACAGATGGGGCATAGGGCCAAAAGGCTTGCCTTCATAATCCATATCCAACCCTGCCACAATCACTCGCTTGCCACTATTGGCCAGTGTGTTACATACTTCAATAATGCCATCGTCAAAGAATTGAGCTTCGTCAATTCCTACCACATCGCAATCACCGGCCAGTAGAATAATGTCACCGGCAAAGTTTACAGGGGTAGAGCGAATTTCCCGCTCGCTGTGCGACACAATTTTTTCTTCATGATATCGCTTATCAATGGAAGGCTTGAAGATTTCAACCTTTTGCTGTGCAATGAGGGCCCGATTCAATCTTCGGATGAGCTCTTCCGTTTTGCCGGAAAACATGCATCCACAAATGACTTCAATCCATCCGCTTTTTTCATAACGGCTATTGCGGCCCAAGTGAGGTTCAATAAACATAGTGCAAGGTAAATTCAAAAGTTCACAGTGGAAAGCAAGCCCAGGCCATCCGCTCAAAAACTATAGTGAAGATGAGGCAACTTGTATTCTTCGGCAACCCTGATAACAATATCACCCTTGAGCCGTGTTTGACAGGCTAGTCGCTCATTATCCTTCAATGCACCTTGCTGACGATAGCGCAGTTCGGCCGGTGAGTGGGGGGTCAGGTTCTCAGCGCCTTTTGTCAGGATCATTTTGCAGGTGGTGCATCGCCCTTTACCTCCGCAGGCATGCATCCAATCCACCTGGCCGGTATGAAGGTGATACAATACGGGCTTTGTTAGATCGTTCACCAATAGTTCTTTTTGCCCAAGGTTTTCAATCACTATCTTTACCATGAGAGCCAACTTAATTGAAGAGAGGTTGTTTTACAAATCAAGCAGCATTGATATGGATGAAAAGATAAGTTTGAAGGCGGTGGAAAGTTACTGTGAGGCTTATGCAAAAAAAGTTTCCGAATCTTTCTTTGGCCAAAAAGACAAAATAACGGGCCCTGAAATTTTAACGTTGACTGAGATCAGGCAAATCAATCTCTTCATCATTCGCGAACTAATGGTAACCTGGATGGAAAGCATGGAGCGATCCAAGAGTCCTTATTTCGATTATGAATCAAAAGAGGTAAAAGAGTCATTCATTCAATTTCAAAATACAGTATCCAATCACATCTCCATCCAAAAGAAAGATTTTTTGCCCCTGCTCAAGCGTGCTGTTAACAAAACCATTTTCCTGGTTATGGATCCATATGATTTTTATTCGGATATATTGGATCAACCCGGGCAAATAAAAACAGAGGATTTAAAGACGGAGGTGAAATACGTAAAAATCAATCGTGCTCCGCTGGAAAAACTTGTGGAGAAGCTAACCGCTGAAAAGACTTCTTTAATTTCCGGCAACGAAGCGTTTGCTCATCTCGATCGCATTTTGGAAGAAGTGAATTTCGCTCCGGAAGACATTGAAGGATTTGTCGCACAGTTTTCAAGAGTAGTACCGCTGGAAGTGGAGAAGCTTTATGAGGTAAAAAATCAGCCTAAACATATAAAGCATGAAGAAGTTGCCCCAAAAGTAACTCCAGCTCCCAAAACGCAGCAGGCAACAATTACCACCGTGGCGGATGACCTCTCTAAACAGAAACCCTTTCGCATCAAGGACAAACTTACCATCAATCAAAAATTCATGTTCACGAAAATTTTGTTTCATGGTGATTTTGAAATTTTCTCCGAAGCCATTGACAAACTTGATAACCTGGATAGCCTGAAGCAGGCTATGGATTATTTGAATAGTAATTACCCGGAGTGGGACCGCGAAGGCGAAGAGTACGAAGAGTTTATTGAAGTGATTGAGCGTAGATTTTCCTAAATCCGCTGTAGCACCTGACTGCGGTGTGCATCCAGCTTTAGCAGAATAAAGAGCAGGATGGTGAACCCCCACAGCGATGAACCGCCATAGCTAAAGAAGGGAAGGGGAATACCAATAACGGGGAACAACCCGATGGTCATGCCAATGTTAATGGCAAAGTGAAAGAAAAAAATGCTGGCCACACAATAGCCATAAGCTCGGGCAAATCGATTCTTTTGCCTTTCGGCAAGAAAAATAATTCGAAGCAGTAGAGCGACAAACAAACCCACCACAACAAGGCTTCCTATCCATCCGTGCTCTTCGCCTATCGTACAAAAAATAAAGTCGGTACTTTGTTCGGGCACAAAATCAAATTTGGTTTGAGTTCCTTTTAAAAACCCTTTGCCAATAAAGCCACCGCTACCAATAGCAATTTTAGATTGCGTTACGTTCCATCCATACCCGAGCGGATCAGCATCAGGATTGATTAATGCCTTCACCCTGTTTTGCTGATGTGGTTTTAATACATCGGTAATGACATAGTCCACACTTTCAATAACCCCACTGATGAGCAATGCACCAATGGTTAGTATAGCGATGCGTTTAAATTTCTTTTTGCCGAACGTAATGAGCAGCGCAAGAATGATGGCAATGCCGACATGAAGGATCAATTGATTTGGAACCAACAGTGTTAGAATGAAAATAGTGGCCGCGCATATCCCTACGATTAAAAGAAAAGGTGACATGCCTTCTCGAAAAAATACTAACACAAAGGAAGTGAACACCAAAGCAGTACCAGTATCTTTTTGCAATAAGATCAACGCCATCGGCACGCCAATCAGTCCGAACAATATCATCTGATTCCTCAGGTTCTCCATTCGAAAACCAACAGAACCGATATACTTTGCCACGGCAAGCGCGGTGATAAATTTTGCAAATTCAGACGGCTGCACACCAAATGAACCGATGCCAAGCCACGCTTTGTTTCCACCCACTTCCTTTCCGATGATGGGCACCAGAAAAAGTAAAAACAAAATCAACCCGTAAAACAAATAGGCAAACGCTTCATAAAAGCGCATGTCAATAATGATAATGCCCATGATGATAATAGCAGAGGCAGCAATAAATAATAACTGACGACCTGAGTTAAGAGACAAATCCCAAATAGATTGATTTAGGGTCTCGTCATACACGGCCGCGAAAATATTTAACCATCCCAGCGTTACCAGCACGATGTATAACAACACCGTGGTGTAGTCAAGTTTGCCCGATATGTCTTCGTCTCTTTTCAATCGTTAAACTTTCCGTTTAAAACATATTGTTCAATATGTGGTCGCTTCGTTTGCCCCAGAAGATATTTTTCAATCATCAAGCTGGCAATGGAAGCGGCTGCACGCGCACCCTGTCCTGCATCCTCCACATAAACAGATACCGCAATCTTTGGATTATCACGCGGAGCGAAGGCAATGAATACAGAGTGATCGTACAGTGGAGGTTCATTTTCTACCGTTCCTGTTTTCCCGCATACAATGATATCCGCGAGGCGAGCCCGGTATTGTCCTGTACCTACTTCCACTACCTGTTGCATGGCATCTACGGCAACTTTAAAAAAAGATGAATCGATTGTGGTGTAGTGGCGTTCAGCATATTTTGGCAGAGGTTTTCCGTCCTGGCCGATCGACTTTACTAAGTGTGGTGTATAATAAAACCCTCTATTGGCAATGGTTGCAGCGAAGTTCGCCATTTGAATAGGAACCACCAGGTTCTCACCTTCGCCAATGGCTATTGAATAAATATTTGAAAATTTCCACGGGCGATTTCCGTAAGCTCGATCATAATATTCAGGTGTGGGGATCAATCCTGTTTTTTCGTTTGGTAAATCAATTCCCAGCTGGCTTCCAAACCCAAAGCTTTTAATGTGCTTATCCCACTCGGCCAACCCAATGCGGGTATCACTGAATGGGTCTTTGCCAACACCTTTCACCAACATTTTTTTGAGCACGTTAAAAAAATAGGGGTTACAGGAATTGGCGATCGCGCCTCTTAAATCCTGATTGTCATGACCGGCATGACAGCCGATCAATGTTTTGTCACATCTGAATCGAGTTTCTTCGGTAATGACTCCTTCCTGCAAAGCAGTCATGGCCTGGGCAATTTTAAAAATCGATCCGGGGCGATACTGTGCCATCAGAGGTCGGTTGAAAAGCGGTTTCAGCGAATCATTGCTGATGAATTTAAAATTGGAGCTGTAATTTTTTCCGGTAAGCAGTGTAGGATTGTACGATGGGCCCGAAACAAGTGAAAGTATTTCGCCAGAAGAAGGTTCAATGGCTACAATACTTCCGGCTTTACCCTTCATCAGGTATTCGCCATACTGTTGCAGGTCGAGATCAATCCCTGTAATTAAATTTTGCCCGGGGATCGAAAGTGTATCGTACGCGCCATTTTTGAAAGATCCTTTTTCAATGCCCTTTACATTTCGAAGCTTGAAGCGCACACCACGCTTTCCACGAAGTTGCTCTTCATAAAAAGCTTCAATGCCACTTTGACCGATGTAGTCGCCCTGTTTGTAAATCTTTGACGCATCTTTCTCCAGAGAAGTTTTGCTGATCTCGCTTACATATCCCAAGGCATTGGCAAGCGAATTGGTTGTGTAAGCGCGTGTTGTTCGTGCCTGAATGTAAAATCCCGGAAATTCATCCAGCCGATCCTGAACTCTTGCAAAATCGATATCAGAGAGTTGATCAATGAATAAGGTGGGCTTGAAAGGCGAATATTCTTTTCGCGCCTTCATGGTTTTAAAATTCTTGCGAAGCTCTTCAATGGTAATTTGAAATACAGAACAGAATTTTAAGGAGTCAAAATTCTTAACATCCTTGATGATCACCTCCAGATCGTACTCGGGTGTATTGTAGACAATCAATTTTCCGTTGCGATCATAAATCAACCCCCGGAAAGGATATTCTACTTGTCGAAGGATAGCATTGCTGTCCGCCAGTTCCGCATATTTCGAATCCAGCACCTGAATGGAGAAGAGTTTTATCAGGAACACAATCCCCACCAGCACAAACACCACCTGCAGTATTTCTTTTCTCCACTCGTTCATAAGCGCCTTCTATCCGGAAATAAATATTGCAGAATGAGTAATACAATTACTGTGAAAAAGACACTGGCAATGACTTTGAGCATAGTATACCAAAACTGTCCAAATCCTGAAGCTTCAATGAAGAAAACAGTGAAGTGATGAATGAACACCAAAGGAAGGGTATACACAATAAACCATTGAAGTCCGTTTGCACCGATGGAAGGAGTCGATCCAATATCATAACCACCCTGAGGCGTAATGGTGGCCAGCCAATAATTTCGAGCGTAACTAATCAATACCAGAGCAAAGGCGTGCATGCCAAGGCTATCATAAAATATATCGATGGTAAAACCGGTAATAAAACCAATGAGCATAAGCAAGAGCACGTTGAGTTCCACCGGCAGCATGAGAATAAAGGCGATGTAGAGAAAACAAAATGCGGTGTTAAACAGAACTAAATTCTTGAGCAGCAAGATTTGCACAATCACGTACAGAAAAAACGAAATGAGTTGTAGAATTCCGATGCGCATTTATTTTGGGTCTCCGATGGTAGTTACTTCAAGAGAATCTTTTTCTGCTTTAAAATTACTCTTCACGATTTCAACAAAAGAAAGTCTGCTAAAATCCTGAGCTAACTCAACTCTCAAATCATAAAACAGCGCCTCCTCTTTCAATTTCACTTCGCGGATAATGCCCACCAGAATTCCTTGCGGGAAAACGGCATTGAAACCAGACGTGATCACCGTATCGCCTTCCATTGGCTTCACGTGGCGAGGAATATATTTGAGGTTGATGAATCGCGGATCGGCACCATCCCATTGTATCGTTCCGAAATTACCCGTGCGTTTGATCACACTGGATACTTGTTCGTCAATGTTCAGAAGCGAAATAAGAACAGAAAAATTCTCGGATGTGGATTTAACTTTCCCCACAGCGCCCACAGTGCTCACCACCGCCATGCCGGGTTCAATGCCATCTTTACTTCCTTTGTTTACCGTGATGAAATTTTTGTAGTAACGCGTGGAGTTGTTTACCACCTTGGCGCTCACAAAATCAAATCGATTGATGATAATGGTATCCTTGAGCTTTCTTCCTTCCAGTTCTTCGGCAATTTCCTTTTGCAACTCCAGGCGCGTTCGCAGTTGCGCATTTTCTTCGGCCAGGTCTGCATTGATATCGCGTAAGGCAAAATACTCGCGCACGCTTTGTGAAAATCCAATGACGTTGGCTGCAAGCCGATTGGATGTATTGAAGTAGTGCGTGCTTTGATATTGGTTGTTCTCAATAATCAACCACGCACAAAGTAATTCCAGAAGAAGAAATGTGAAGAAAGCCCTGTATTTATAAAGAAACTTTAAGAGCCGTTCCATTCCATCAAGTCATCAACACTTTGCGATAGTGGTCTAGATTTTTGAGTGCCGCACCGGTGCCGCGTACCACCGCGCGCAACGGATCATCGGCTACGTGAATAGGTAATTTCGTTTTCAACGACAAACGTTTATCTAAGCCGCGAAGCATGGCGCCACCTCCGGTAAGATAGATTCCCTGTTCATAAATATCAGCCGATAATTCTGGTGGCGATAGCTCTAAAGCTTTGAGCACTGCTTCTTCCAGTTTTGAAATCGATTTATCAAGTGCGAAGGCAACTTCGGAGTAAGAAATCTTGATTGTCTTTGGGATACCCGTCATTAAATCTCTTCCGCGGATTTCGTAATCGTCCGGGCCGTCATCTAATTCGGTCAAGGCCGAGCCTACTTCAATTTTTACCCGCTCGGCAGAGCGCTCACCAATCAACAGATTGTGCTGCCTGCGCATGTAGTCAAGGATATCGCGATTGAAAGTATCACCAGCAATACGAATGGATTGATCACACACAATTCCCGACAGGGCAATCACGGCAATGTCGGTTGTTCCACCGCCAATGTCTACGATCATATTTCCCACAGGCTGCTCAATGTCAATGCCAATACCAATGGCTGCGGCAATCGGCTCATGAATCATATATACTTCTTTCGCATTGGCGTGTTCGGCTGAATCGCGCACAGCACGCTTTTCCACTTCTGTGATGGCCGAAGGAATACAAATCACCATGCGCAGTGAGGGTGGAAAAAGTCGCTTACCGGTATCGATCAATTTGATCATGCCGCGGATCATCATCTCGGCAGCGTGGAAGTCTGCAATTACACCTTCCTTGAGAGGCCGAATGGTTTTGATATTGTCGTGTGTCTTCTCGTGCATCTGCATGGCCTCACGCCCGATGGCCAGCACTTTGTTGGTGGATTTATCAATGGCGATGATGCTTGGTTCATCTACCACTACTTTGTCTTTATGTATGATGAGCGTGTTGGCAGTACCCAAGTCAATGGCAATGTCTTGAGTAAAAAAATCAAAAAGTCCCATTATGTAAAATTCCTCCTGCGGATGTGTTTAAAGAAGCACGAAATTACTGAAATAATCCGTGGATTTGTTCACTCAATTTGTTGAAAAACTTACAAGCCAATCAATGTTTGAAGTGGCGGTAGCCCGTGAAGACCATCGCCATATTATGCTGGTCGCAGAAGTTGATGGAGTCCTGATCTTTGATAGAACCACCCGGTTGAATAACAGCACGGATGCCCTGCTGCTCGGCTATCTCTACACAGTCCGGAAAAGGAAAGAATGCATCAGAAGCCATCACGGCACCTTCAAGCTTAAACCCAAACGCTCCGGCCTTTTCGATTGCTTGCTTCAGTGCATCTACCCGACTAGTTTGGCCAACGCCACTTGCCAGCATCTGTCCGTCTATCGCCAAAATAATGGTGTTTGACTTAGTGTGCTTGCAAATCTTGCTGGCAAAGAGCAAGGCGTTTACTTCTGCATCCGTTGGCGCTTTTTTGGTAACAGTTTTCAGGTCTTCGCGTGTATCGGTTTTCCAATCGATATCTTGCTCAATGATGCCGTTGAGTAATGTTTTGAATTGCTTGGGTGAAGAGAGGGACTGCTTTTGCTTAAGAATGATTCTGTTTTTCTTTGACTTCAAAAGTTCAAGTGCAGAAAGATCATAATCGGGGGCGATCAAAATCTCAAAGAACAATGAGTTCATTTCTTCGGCTGCCGCCTGATCAATTTTTTGGTTTGTTGCCAACACCCCGCCAAAGGCAGAGATCGTATCTGCCTGAAAAGCTTTTTGGTAAGCTTCTTTCACCGAGGTTGCTGTTGCCACTCCGCAAGCATTGGTATGTTTGATAATGACGAAGGCAGTTTGCCCTGAAAACTCCTGTACGAGATTGACAGCCGCATCTACATCTACCAGATTGTTGTACGAAAGCTCCTTGCCATTCAGCTGATCGAAAAGATTATCGAGGTCGCCATAGAAAACTCCTTTTTGGTGAGGGTTTTCACCATAGCGCAAGACTTTACCGGTTTGCACACTTGCCTTTAAACTTGGAATATTATGATCCTGATTGAAGTAGTTGAAAATGGCTGAATCGTAATGTGAGGTTACATCAAAGGCCAACGCAGCAAAACGCTTGCGATCGGCCAGATCGGTGCAGCACTTTTTGTTCTCTAAAAGCTGATGAACCTCCTGATATTGATTGCGGGAGGATACAATTAAAACATCATTGAAGTTTTTGGCTGCCCCGCGGATCAACGAAATTCCACCGATGTCTATTTTCTCTATGATGTCATCTTCACTTCCACCTTTGGCCACGGTTTCCTCGAAAGGATAGAGATCAACAATGACAATGTCAATGGCGCCAATGTTAAACTCCTGAGCCTGTTTTACATCACCACTTTCCTCTCTTCTGTACAAAATGCCACCAAATACAGCAGGGTGAAGTGTTTTTACCCGACCACCAAAAATGCTGGGATAGCCCGTAAGCTTTTCCACGGGTATCACAGAGTAGCCCAACTTTTCGATAAACTCTTGCGTGCCACCGGTAGAAACAAACTCAACACCATGTGCTGCCAGTGTGCGAATAATGGGCTCCAGATTATCTTTATAGAAAACGGAAACTAAGGCGCGGGTAATTTTTTTTTGATTCATGAAGTTTTAAAAATGAAAATGATAAAGTCGTTTGCGCAGTGGCGCAAAGTCGCAACGATTTAGCTGAGTCCGGATAAGAAATCTTTTTCTTCAAATGCTTCCGACTCAAATTCAATAGTGAATTCATCAGCATCCATGTAGGCGGGAAAGCGATCGCGATAAGCCTGCAGGGCATTAGCACTTAGCTCAATGGTTTTGATTGACTCAATGCCTTCAACCGAGAAAATGGTATCGCCTTTTGGCCCAATGATGGAGGATTGACCATTGTATTCAATGCCATTACCATCAATCCCTACACGATTCACGCCAACAGCGTAGCTGAGATTTTCGATCGCTCTTGCGCGTAACAAAGTTTCCCAAGCGTTGGATCTCACCATCGGCCAATTGGCCACATAGATCATCAAATCGTACGATAATTTTTTTAGCGAGGGATTCCAGCGGTTGCGGCTCCAGACAGGGAAACGCAGATCGTAACATACCAGCGGACAAATTCTCCAACCCTTCCAGTGACCTATCAAGAGACTTTCGCCAGGCGTGTAAACCTGATGTTCTTCGGCCATGCGGAACAAATGCCTTTTATCGTAAGTTTTAAAATTTCCACCGGGCTCCATCCACAGCAAGCGGTTGTAAAACCGATCGTGCACATTGGCAATAAAGCTTCCCAAAATCAGCGCACCGGTTTGGTCGGCCATCTGCTTCATCCACTTAAATGTGCGCATATTCATGTGCTCTGCCAGTTTTGGCGCCTTCATGCTAAATCCTGTGGTAAACATTTCGGGCAGCACAATCACATCGGTAGATTGCCCTACCTGCCAGATTTTTTCCTCAAAAGCGGCCAAATTGGCCCCAATGTCCTCCCAATGAAGGTCGGACTGAATTAACGTGATTTTAAGGTCTTGCATAGTGGCTGTGAAAAGGACTGCAAAGAAAACAATCCCCACCCAAATATCGAACTAAAAACGCTAAAGCTTACGAAGAATTTGGCCTGCCTTATACAGCGTTTC
Source organism: uncultured Cyclobacteriaceae bacterium (assembly GCA_966095315.1). Lineage (GTDB taxonomy): Bacteria > Bacteroidota > Bacteroidia > Cytophagales > Cyclobacteriaceae > ELB16-189. Next base: position 452,165 of record CBHTSG010000002.1, on the reverse strand, counting down.
CTCGCTTTTCGCAAAGCAGAACCGCAGCAGCTTATGGTCTGATTTATCCTGGTAAAATGCGGAAACCGGGATGGGCGCCAGCTTTTGCTCTTGGGTCATCCACTCGGCCATTTCCGCATCCGATTTCTTAGCCTCAAAACGTAGAATTTGAAAATAACTGCCATAACAGGCCAAGGGCCTTAGAGACGAACCTTTGATTTGCTCCAGAAAAAAATCCCGCTTTTGCTGATAAAATTTTCCAAGCGAAACGTAGTTGGCTGAATTTTGCAGATACAGCGCTAGCGCATGTTGTGTTGGGGTGTTTACACTGAACGTGATGAATTGATGTGTTTTGCGAACCTCTTTGGTAAGATGAGGAGGTGCCACAACATAACCTACCTTCCAGCCTGTGGCATGAAATGTTTTTCCAAATGAAAATACCGCCAGGCAACGGTTGGCGAGGGCAGGGTACTTCAGTACACTTTCGTGCGATTTGTTTTCGAAAATAATGCGCTCATATACTTCATCGCTGATTACAATGAGATTATGTTTTTCAGCTAGCGATGCCAAAACAGAAAGATCAGCAGCAGAGAGCACAGCCCCTGTTGGATTGTGAGGTGTATTGATGATAATGGCCTTTGTTCGCGGAGTAATTTTTGATTTCACCTCATCCCATGGTATGGAAAAATCTGGGAAGGAAAGATTGATGTGAACAGGCTTCCCTCCATTGAGGCGAATGGCCGGATGGTAAGAATCATACGAGGGATCAAATACGATCACCTCATCACCGGCTTGAATTAGTGCTGCAATGGTGGCAAATAAAGCCTCTGTTCCGCCAGCAGTAATGGTGATTTCCGTTTCGGGATCAGTTGGTCGTTGGTAAGTTTCTGTCACCACTTTTGCAATGGCATTTCTCAAAGCAGGAACACCGGGCATTGGCGCGTATTGATTGTGCCCCGCCTTCATGTGCTGATGAATAAGATCAATCAACTCTTCAGAAACCGGGAAGTCAGGAAATCCCTGCGAAAGATTGATGGCATTATGCTCTAACGCCATCCGCGACATCACGGTGAAAATTGATATTCCTACTTCCGGTAGTCGCGATGGAATGTTCATGCTTGCGTTGATCTTAATTACTTTCTCAGCGGAGCAAGAATTCTGTATTCGGTATCTACATCTCCTTTGCTGATGTTGGCAAGTTTCCCTTTCAGCATGCGCTTTTTCAGTGGCGACAAGTAATCGATAAATAGTTTGCCTTCAATGTGATCGTATTCGTGCTGAATGATGCGTGCACGCATTCCGTCAAACTCCTCTTCGTATTGTTTCCAATTCTCATCAAAATAGCGCACTCTGATTTTTTCCTTGCGGGAAACATTTTCACGAATGTTCGGAATGCTCAAACAGCCCTCTTCAAATTCCCATGGCTCACCTTCTTCCTGCAGAATAAGAGGATTGACAAATGCCTTTTTGAAATCTTTTAACTCTGGCTCATCTTCGAGTGTGGTGGCATCTACCACAAAAAGTCGAATGCCTTTTCCGATTTGAGGAGCGGCCAAACCAATACCATGCGCGGCTTGCATCGTTTCGTGCATATCGGCCACCAGGGTTTTTAAATCAATCGAGTCCTTTACAATATCTGCTGCCCGCTTGCGCAAAACCGGATCGCCATACACTACAATCGGATAAACCATTTTCAATTCATTTTTATCCCGCAAAGGTAGAATAATATGATGTATGAATTACGAATTTGGATTTACGATTTTGTCGCCATATAATCTTGCAGGATTAGCGTGGCGCTGATTTTATCTACGTTGCCTTTTACTTGTCGGTCTTTCTTCTTCATGCCTCCTGAAATCATTGACTGCTGTGCGATGGAACTGGTGAAACGCTCATCTATAAAAAATATCGGGATGGACGGAAATGATTTCTTGAAGAGTTCCGCAAATGCTCTTACGGCCGGGGCGGTGTCAGAGTCTTGGTTGTTCAAACGCTTGGGAAGCCCGATGGCAACCTCATCGACTTTTTCCTTTTCAAAATATTTTCTAAGGTACGTGATAAGCTGTGCCGTGTCTACTGTTTCCAGCGCTGTGGCGATGATGCGCATAGGATCTGTTACCGCAAGGCCGGTGCGTTTCAATCCATAGTCGATGGCCATCATCCGTCCCATAAAAATCTGCTTAATTTAATTTTGTCTTTTCGAAGAAGAGCGATCTCACCTGGTTTTCAAGTGCCATGGCTTTCGGAAACAAAATTTCGTTTTCTATTCGGGCGTGGGCCTGCAAGCTCTTTTCAAAAGCGATTAACTCAGCATAAATCACTTTCACATGAAGTGGCGCATTCGCAGCCAGAAAATAATCTTTTGTAATTCTTCGAATGCCCGCCATTTCGTCTTCGTGTGCTTCGTGCTCTAACGCAAATCGCTGCAACGAATATTTTTCAAGTTTGTAGTATACCTGCGAGGGGTTAAATTTTCCGGTGGTTGCCCGCTGCAGTAATTTGATGTGTTTAAATAACGTATCTTCTTCTTCGTAAATGTGGTGAATGAAATCTTCCATAAACAACGGAAAAAGTACCTTCAAATCTTTTTCCACCAGTACATAATCCGTATGGTTTGCTTTGAAGGTCTCTACCAACCGGCCTATGAACGGAAGTTTGTGTTTAACAAATAAGAAATGGGCATGCTTGAGATACTCAATGATCAGGTCAATCGGGTAGGAGATGAGCGGAAGATCTTCTTCCTGAAAATTTTTGTCAGGGCTTTCCAGTTCCTGCAACACCTTTTCAACATTCAGTCCTTTTTGAAGGCACACCTGAGCCAGTGTTTGGTCTGCATATTCGTAAAAACGAATCCCAAAATAAAAAAGCACATGGGCATAGACCGTGTCTCTTTCAACCAGGTCGCTTATCCGTTGATTTTTTAAAAAATCCCGCTCCATGAATTACCAAAGATAGAGATACCCTACACGGTAACCAATACCGAAATTTCAGCGGTGTTTGTTTATCCCTGTTAATATGAACTATTTTGAGACCTTGAACAGGAGGAACTTTGCTCCTGAAATCGCGTTAAGAAAGATATTATTTGTTGATTTTTTATGAGTGAGAACAAGAATTCCAATTATCACATCAGTCTTCCTTTGGTATTGTGCATTGGCCTGGCCGCAGGTTTGTTAATTGGTGCCAGCCTCAATTCTAAGTCGGGCCCGGGAGAGATTGCCGATGATGTTCAGAAATTCAGAGAAGTGCTGAGCCTTGTGAAGAATGAATATGTGGATACCGCCAATACGGATGTGCTGGTGGAGGATGCCATAGAACACATGCTCAGCAAATTGGATCCGCACTCTGCTTACATCTCATCAAAAGATCGCATCGCGGCAAACGAAGGGTTGAACGGAAATTTTGAGGGCATTGGCATTGAGTTCAATATTTTTCATGACACGCTGGTGGTGGTAGCGCCCTTAAGTGGCGGACCTTCGGAAGCGCTCGGCTTGCAATCGGGAGATAAGATTATCAAGGTGGATGACAAATCAATTGCCGGTATAAAACTCACCACGGCAGATGTTCAAAAATATTTGAAAGGCCCCAAGGGAACAGAAGTAAAAATTGAAGTAGTTCGGAAAAACAAAAAAGAGCCGATCACATTTAATATCATCCGTGATAAAATTCCTCAGTTTTCTGTGGATGCCTCCTACATGATCGACCAGGAAATAGGATATATAAAGGTGAGCCGTTTTGCCCAAACAACTTACACCGAAGTAAAAGAGGCTATGGACAAATTGAAGAAAGAAGGCATGAAAAAACTAATTCTCGACCTGCAGGGAAACCCCGGAGGATACATGGATCAAGCCATTAAGATTACCGATGAGTTTTTGCCCGCAGGAAAAAAAATAGTTTTTACGAAAGGCCAGGAATCAAAGTACGATGAGGATGCCATGTCTACAGAGCAGGGCGATTTTGAGAAAGGTGATTTGATCGTTTTGCTAAACGAGGGAAGTGCCTCTGCTTCTGAAATCGTAAGCGGTGCATTGCAGGACAATGATCGTGCATTAATCGTTGGAAGAAGATCGTATGGAAAAGGTTTGGTCCAGCGGCCCTTTGATTTGAACGATGGATCGGAAGTGAGGCTCACCATTTCGCGCTATTATACACCGAGCGGAAGATCAATTCAAAAGCCATATGAAAATCTGGATGAGTATGACAAAGACATTGCTAAACGCTACAAGCGTGGAGAGTTTTTTCATTCTGACAGTGTAAAGTTTAACGATTCACTTAAGTATCTTACCCTGAATGGGCGCACCGTGTATGGCGGTGGAGGCATCATGCCAGATTATTTTGTGCCGTTAGATACTGCACACTCCAGCGAATATTTTAATGAACTTTATGCGGCCAATGTGTTGCGCGAATATGCATTCAATTACTCGGCAGCAAAAAAAGAACTATTAAAAAAGGAAGGCTTCCAGAAGTTTCGTGGTGAGTTTCAAGTGGATGATGCGATGCTGAATGAAGTGGTACGCATGGGCGAGAAGGCCAAAGTAAAATCAAACCGGAGTGATCTGAACAGGAACAAAAGTTTATTTCAAACTTATCTGAAAGCAGAAATTGCCCGTACCGTGTGGGGCAACAATAGCTATTTCCCGATCTTTAATGAGACCAACGAAGTGCTTCAGCAAGCGATCCAATTATTTGACCGTATACCGGAGTTGAATAAGGGTAAAATGTAATTCAAATTAGAATTGAAATACTAACTTTCGAATCGTTAAACGATTCAGTTATGTATTACCATCGCCTGGGAAACATTCCACCCAAAAGACACACGCAATTTCGCCAGCCAGACGGCAGTTTGTACAAAGAGGAATTGGTTAGCTCTGAAGGATTTTCCAATATCTATTCCAACCTCTATCACATCAATGCACCAACAAGAATCAAAGGTGTGAAGGAGCCGGTACCATACGGCCCCAAAATGCTGAAAGACTTTGCGCTCCGCCAAACACATCTCAACACATCAAAAGTGGGAACTACCGGGGAAGATTTTTTAAGTGCCCGCAAAGTGCTGCTCAAGAATAATGATTGTGCTATTTCCATCTGCTCACCACGACAACGAACGATGGACTATTTCTATAAAAATGCGGAGGGTGATGAAGTGATCTACATTCACGATGGCAAGGGCACACTTACCTCTCCGCTGGGCAAACTTGAAATACGGCAGGGAGATTATGTGGTGATTCCCCGCACGATTATTTACAAGCTTGAATTTGAAGAGGGACCGTTGCGCTTGTTGATCGTTGAAGCATCTTCGCCAATCGAAACACCGAAGCGCTATCGAAATGAATTGGGTCAGTTATTAGAACACTCTCCATTTTGTGAGCGTGATATTCGACCTCCACACGAATTAATTACAGACACCAGTTCCGGTGAATTTTTAGTGCGCATAAAAAAACAAGGATACCTGCACGATTACATTTATGATTACAGTCCACTTGACTTGGTGGGTTGGGATGGCTTCTTGTGGCCCTATGCATTTTCAATTCACGACTTTGAACCGATTACCGGTCGCATTCATCAACCACCACCAGTGCACCAAACATTTCAGGCGCACAATTTTGTGATTTGCTCTTTTGTGCCGCGATTGTTTGATTATCACCCATTGGCCATACCGGCACCATACAATCACAGCAACATTGATAGCGATGAAGTGTTGTACTATGCTGAAGGAAATTTCATGAGCCGCAGAGGTATTGAACGCGGGTCGTTCACCCTACATCCAGGTGGTTTGCCACACGGCCCACATCCTGGTACTGTTGAAAAAAGTATTGGCGCCAAAGAAACGCATGAACTGGCGGTGATGATCGATACGTTTAAGCCACTGTACCTGACGGAAGACTCATTGGAATTTTTGGATAAAAATTATCCCATGAGTTGGACTGATCATACAACAGGAGGTTTTCACGAGGTGAATACACCATGAGATAGATGGTGGTATTAAAGAGCTACTACCTCGGTCTGAGTCCTCTCAGACCGAAAGGAGTGCGTAAACAGCAGGATGGCTTGTGTGGACACAAGCCATGGATTTAAAAAAAAGCGCCACAAAAAAAGCTGCCCTTTCGAGCAGCTTTTGTTTTGTATTCTAAAGTTTTGATTTATTCACTCTTCTTCTCTTTCGGGCTCTTGGCTTTCTTACCTTTGATAGTGAGCACATCGCCAGTGCCTTCATAATCGGCTAAGATAGTTCCGCCTTCACCTACTTCGCCTTTCAGGATTTCTTCCGCTACCGGATCTTCAAGATATTTCTGAATGGCCCGGTTCAACGGACGAGCACCAAACTGATGATCGTATCCTTTCTCGGCTAAGAAATCTTTTGCCTTGTCAGTTAACTCAACATTATATCCCAAAGCAGTAATTCGCGCAAAGAGCTTTCCAAGAGTAATGTCGATGATCTTGTGAATATGTTCACGCTGCAAGGAGTTAAACACAATCACATCGTCCAAGCGATTTAAGAATTCAGGGCTGAAAGCGCGTTTCAACGCATTTTGAATGGTGGCTTTCATTTGCTCTTCCTCACTTTCTTGTTTCGCTTTGGTGGCAAAGCCGATACCTGATCCAAAATCTTTCAAATCACGAACACCAATATTGGAAGTCATGATGATGATTGTGTTTCTGAAATCTACTCTTCTGCCCAAACCATCCGTGAGAATACCATCGTCCAGCACTTGAAGTAGAATGTTGAACACGTCAGGGTGAGCTTTCTCAATCTCATCAAGCAACACTACACTGTACGGCTTGCGTCTAACTTTTTCGGTAAGCTGTCCACCTTCTTCGTAGCCAACATATCCGGGAGGAGCACCCACCAGGCGAGAGACAGAGAACTTCTCCATATACTCGCTCATGTCAATGCGTACCAATGCATCTTCTTTATCAAACAAGTAGGTAGCCAATACTTTGGCTAACTCTGTTTTTCCCACACCTGTAGGGCCCAGGAAAATAAATGAACCGATCGGCTTTTTAGGATCCTTCAACCCCACGCGCGTGCGCTGAATCGCTTTTGTCAATTTTTTGATGGCCTCTTCCTGGCCAATCACTTTTCCGCTCAGCTGATCGCCCATGCCCAACAATTTATTGCTTTCTTTTTGTGCAATACGGTTGGCCGGAATACCAGTCATCATTCCGATGACATCCGCAACATTGTCTTCGTTAACGGTATATTTTTCAGTGCGGGTTTTTTCTTCCCATTTCGCTTTCGCGATCTCTAGCTGCTCAATAAGTTTTTTCTCTTTATCACGAAGTTGAGCCGCTTCTTCATACTTCTGGCTTTTTACTACGCGATTCTTTTCCTTCTTCACATCTTCAATCGCCTCTTCGAACTTGATGATGTCTTCAGGCACGTGAATGTTGTTGATATGCACACGGGCACCGGCTTCGTCCATCACATCAATCGCCTTATCGGGTAAGAAGCGGTCGCTGATGTAGCGGTCGGATAGTTTCACGCAGGCTTCAAGCGCTTCTTTAGTATAATTTACGTGGTGATGATCTTCGTATTTCTCTTTGATATTTTCCAAAATCTGAATCGTCTCATCGACCGATGTAGAATCAACCATCACCATCTGGAATCTGCGAGCCAGCGCTCCATCTTTTTCAATATACTGACGATATTCGTCAAGTGTAGTGGCACCAATGCATTGAATTTCTCCGCGGGCCAATGCTGGTTTGAACATGTTAGAAGCATCAAGCGAACCAGAAGCTCCTCCAGCACCCACAATCGTGTGAAGCTCGTCAATGAACAGAATCACATCCGGAGATTTTTCCAATTCGTTCATCACCGCTTTCATGCGCTCTTCAAACTGACCGCGGTATTTTGTTCCCGCCACCAGTGAAGCAAGGTCAAGCGTAACCACGCGCTTGCCAAAAAGCACACGCGAAACTTTTTTCTGAACAATTCTCAGCGCAAGGCCTTCTGCAATTGCAGTTTTACCTACACCGGGTTCACCAATTAAAATTGGATTGTTCTTTTTTCTGCGACTTAAAATCTGAGCCACACGCTCAATTTCTTTTTCGCGACCTACTATTGGGTCGAGCTTATTGTCTTCGGCAAGTTTAGTGAGGTCGCGGCCGAAATTGTCAAGCACAGGTGTACGTGATTTTTCGGTTCCCTTTTTCTCTTTACCACCGGCTCCACCGCCTGCTGCACCACCAAACATTTTGGATGAGTCATCGTCTGGATCATCTGTGTCCGAAGAAGCTTGTGGCTGATCAGTCTGGTACTCCAGCATTTCCTTCACCACATCGTAGGCAACATCAAACTTGTTTAAGATTTGAGTGGCAAGATTATCGGGATCGCGCAAAATGGAAAGCAGCAAGTGCTCTGTTCCAATTAATTGGGCTTTGAAGATTTTCGCTTCCAGGTAAGTTATTTTCAAAACCTTTTCCGATGCACGTGTTAGAGGAATATTGGCGAGATTTTTTATTTCGTGCGTAGCGGTGCTTTTGGAAATCTTTTCGATTTCTCCTCTTAATTCGTCCAGTGGCACGCCCAGTTTTTTCAGCACACCTACTGCAACGCCTTCTCCTTCGCGGATCATCCCCAGCAGCAAGTGTTCAGTACCAATGTAATCGTGCCCCAAACGAAGGGCTTCTTCCCGGCTCAAAGAAATAACTTCCTTCACACGGTTAGAAAATTTTGCTTCCATATTTGGCATAAGATAGAGTATTGTAAATGTAAAGTTTTAGGGCTGATAATTCAAAAAGCTGCCATTCGATTCAGGGGGTCTATTGGCAAACGGTTTTCTTTTGAAATATACCTTTTAAAACGCGTTCTGATTTTTATTTGTTCAATTCTTTTGGCTTCGAAGCATTGATAATGTGCATGGCTTGGGGTCCCATGCAAAATAGCAAGTCAACAACGCTCAGGTTACTTGCAAAACCGTTGCCAAATACCTGGTAGTAGGGTGCAGGTGTATAGAAGGAGCGCTCGGAATATGGTTTTTTGGCATCTATTTGTGAGCGCAGGTCAAAAACAAGTGAAGCTGGGATTTTTTCATACGCCACACTTTCCGATAATTTCAAAGGCAGTGCGGTGCATCGCAGACAGAATGACAGCAATTCACGATTCAGGTCAAATAAATATTCGTGTTTTCGATATATAATTTCCTTGAGTTCATCAGCATAAAATTCAAAAAAGGGCGCCTTGCGGTAAGCCGATTCGATGGCTCGCCAATGATTGTTTTGCCACTTGGTTGAGTAGTCAAGTTGAACGGAGGAAATACTTACTTTTCCGTGCTTGCCCGTAAGCGGCAGCACTAACATTTCAATGCCTTGAGAAGTATTGATGTAGGTTCTGTTTCTAAAGCTTTGTTTAACATAGTGCTCGCATTTCTCCAACACCACAACTTCATAATCAGCAACAGCACAAAAAAATTCTATTGTGGGCAAATAATGAAGTTCGATCAAACAGGTTTTCATCAAAACTCAAATTGCCCTAAGCCCTGACGAGTAACCATAGGTTCTCCATCCGAAAAATCAACAATCGTGGAAGGAATATTGCCCCCGGGGCCACCTGCAATGACGAGATCAACTTTATGTTTGAAGTCTTCATAGATTTCTTCAGGATCAGTCGTGTACTCTTTAATATGGTCATCGTCTTTTATGGATGAAGTGATTAAAGGGTTGCCCAGTAACTTTACGATCTCTGTGGGAATGGGATGATTGGGAATGCGTATGCCAACCGTTTTTTTATTGACGCCCAGAATTTTAGGTACATGCGAACTCGATTCAAAAATGAATGTGAAAGGGCCAGGCAAAAGTTTTTTTAATATTTTAAATTCCGGAGTATCAATTCTGCGCACATACTTTGAGATGTCACTCAAGTCTGAGCAGATAAAAGAAAGATCCAGCTTTTGAGGTTTGATTTCCAACAAGTGACACAAGCGCTCCACCGATCTGCGATTCATCAAATCGCAGCCGATGCCATAAATCGTATCGGTGGGGTAAACAATAATTCCACCATCGCGAAGTATTTCTACTGCCTGATTAATTTTTCGAGGCTCCGGATTCACGGGATGGATACTGAGCAGTTCGGCCGCCATGGCTGTGCTAGAGAGTAATTCGTTTAATCGAAAAAAAATTGCCAACGCCTGCAAATTACTTCAAATCAGAATAATATCAGGTGCAAATTCAATTTTGTAATTTTACCTTTCATTTTTATTGAAACTATGGCCAACGTTCAAAAAGGGAAGCTTGCATTTTTTCTGATCTTTTCAACTTTGCTCATCTCGTTTATTTTTTACGGATATCAGATTCTTTATACCCCCAACATTTTGGTAGACCGCGATAGCCGCATGATAATCATTAAACCAGGTGCTACGTTTCGTCAGGTTCAATTGGACCTGGGCAGAGGAAATTTTGTGAATGATATGGTGTCCTTCAGCTTTTTAGCACGCCTGTATAATTACGATAAGCAGATTGTTCCCGGAAGGTTTGTGCTTCGAACGAACATGACTAACCTGGAGGCAATTCGAATTTTAAAATCTGGAACGCAGGAGCCGGTGCGTGTAACGTTTACCAACGTTCGCCTGTTAAGTGATTTGAGTGAAAAAATCACCAAGAACATTGGGGTGACCCCCGAAGAGTTTAATCAGGCTACAGAAAGTTTTGTCGAATCAAACAAAGAGGGATTTACAAAAGAGAATGTGCTGAGTATGTTTTTGCCTAACACCTATGAAGTATATTACAATGTATCACCTTCAGGTTTGGTAGAGCGTATGCATGCTGAATACAAGAAGTTTTGGAATGAAGATCGATTAACGAAAGCTAAAGCTATCGGGTTAACTCCGCTGGAAGTCTCTACACTAGCGTCCATCGTTCAGGCGGAAACTGTCAAGCAGGATGAGGCCCCCATCATAGCAGGATTATACTTGAACCGCCTTAAGAAAGACATGCCTTTGCAGGCTGATCCTACCCTTGTATTTGCAGTTGGGGACTTTACATTGAAACGTGTTTTGGATAAACATAAAGAAGTAGATTCGCCCTATAACACTTACAAATATCGCGGCTTGCCGCCTGGCCCAATCAACATGCCACAGATTGCTACGATTGATGCTGTTCTAAATTTCAACAAGCACAACTATATTTATATGTGTGCCAAAGAAGATTTCTCAGGCTATCATAATTTTGCAACCAATTTGGCAGAGCATTCCGTCAATGCCCGCAAGTATCAAAAAGCATTGACGATTGAACAACAAAAAGCAGCACAGGCAAAAAAATAATGTATACCTCTCAAACCAAAGTGCGCGTTCGTTACGGAGAAACCGATCAAATGGGATACGTGTATTATGGTAACTATGCCATGTATTATGAGGTGGGAAGAGTGGAGAGCTTGCGCCAGTTAGGCCTCACCTACAAGGAGCTGGAAGATATGGGTGTGATGATGCCCGTGCTTGAAAATAAATCAAAATTTCATCAGGCAGCCCTGTATGACGATGAGTTGACTATTGTTACCACCATTCGGGAAAAACCTTCGGTGCGGATTACTTTTGAGTATGCCGTGTACAACGGCACCGGAAAGCTGATTCACGAAGGTGAAACCAGGCTCGCATTTGTCGATAAAAAATCCGGCCGTCCTTGCCGCCCTCCGGAAGTATTTCAGAAAGTCTTACAACCTTATTTTGGATGAAATACACCTTTCGCAGACGCATATTAGAGATATCAGCCGCTCGAGAAAGCCGCAGCTGGATGAAGAAAATTCACTTCAAGCGTTATGGCAATCTCTCGCTGTACAAGTTCATCAAAATATTCGGTCATAATATTAATGAAGATGAGATTATGGATCGTGCCAATGGCGTGTCTTACAATTTCATCCTGGCAATTTTTCCTGCCATCATTTTTTTATTCACACTGATTCCGTTCGTGTCAACCTACTTTCCGGAAGTTACGAATGAATCGATCATGGAGTTTTTGGGAGAGATGATGCCCCCAAGCATGTATGATGTGGTGTCGGCCACTGTGCTTGACATCATCAGCAACCAGCGTGGAGGGTTGCTTACCTTTGGTTTTGTGTTCGCGTTGTTTCTTGCTACCAATGGTATGATGGCACTGATGCGTGCGTTTAATGCCTGCTACCGAACAATTGAAAAAAGAAATTTCTTCAGAATGAGAATAACAGCCACAGGCCTCACTATTATGTTGGCTATGGTTTTGATTCTGGCCATCGTGCTGCTCATCGTGGGGCAACTGGTTTTAAACTACATCACCACAAACATCTCGCAGTTCAGCCATTTGAATCTTGATGATTACACGCTCTATTTTATTTTTTTCCTGCGCTTTGTGGTAATCTTCATCGTTTTCTTTATCGCAATTTCTTTTATTTATTATTTCGGGCCAGCCGTTCATTATAACTGGAATTTTTTTTCGATCGGCTCGCTGCTAGCCACGTTGGGAATCATTGGCATTTCGTATGGGTTCTCCTATTACATCACCAACTTCGGAACCTACAATAAAGTCTACGGTTCAATCGGGGCATTGATAGCATTGATGATCTGGATACAATTAATTACAGTGGTGTTGCTGTTCGGATATGAAATCAATGCCAGTTTACATTATGGCCAAAAGGTGGAGGCAATGCATTCACATCATCGTTCTAAGCGAAGAGAAAAATCTATGCGATAAAATCGTCAGGTATTACCTTTTCCCAGCCTTGTGCTTTTGAAGTTCAAGCAAGGCGGCTTCGGCTTTCAACCGATGTTCCTCCGAATCTTTTAAGGCTTTTTCCAGATCCTCCTTCATGGTCTCAATCCGCTTGTTTGCCTCTTCCATATCAATCAATGCCTCTTCGTATTTAGATTTCCAACCCGTGGTTTCTTCCATCAGTGAAGAAGTCTTATAATATTGATAGCCTCCGAATGAAATAGAAACTACAGTAAGAACAATTAGTACAAGGTTGATCGGTTTAGTGTTCATAGGCGATTAAAAACGTTGATAAAGGTACTTTACCGGTGATTCAAATACAATATCAGATTGATTGGTGTACAAAAACCTAAAAAAGGTCCATAAAAAAACCTCGTCATTTTAGGACGAGGTTTTGGTTGCAGAGGAGGAGGGATTCGAACCCCCGGACCCCGTAAAGGGTCTCCGGTTTTCAAGACCGGTGCAATAAACCGCTCTACCACTCCTCTGTGTGCCTTCCTATGAAGGCTTTCGGTAAACGGACTGCAAAACTAAACGGAATTATATTCCCTGCAAAGGTGACCTTAAAAAAATCCTTGGTTTATAGTTCGCTGTAATCCGGAAAGGTCTTTCTAAGATCAGCATCATTGACTTTTGGCGTCACTCGTGAGGCATCTAACTCCAACAGCACCAGCTTTTGATTATTGATAATGGGCAGGAGCTTTTCGCGATCGGCATCAAATTCTTTATTGCGCCTGGCCGACTTAAGGGCGTACTTCCGGGCAAAATTATCGCCCTCTACCTGCAGAAGATTCCGAATTTCTACATTGATCTTCATCTTCTCTAATATGTCATTCTTCGATTTTCCGATTACTTCGGTAGCCTCAAGCGTGCCAAGTGTAAGTACTGTTGTGCCGCCAATTGCTGAAACTACTTTTGACTGATCAGTTTGCAATACCACAGGAGATAACCCGGTGGTTGCACCTAATGAAGCATTTACAATTGCCCGGTGCTTTTTGCCCCGCTTTGCTTTTTTATAAGCTTTGTTCAGTGCATCATGATTTTCCTCCAGCCGATCAATCAGTCCTTTGGCCTGAACCAGTGATGTGCGATATTTCTGAAAAAGAAATTTATCTTTCTCATCAAGGTTTTCGGTGTCCTGTACTTTTACTTTTATTTTCCGCTGTGTTTTATTGGAGGATCGATCTAGCGCAAAAAAAATAATCTCTACTATTTTCGTTTTCTCCACTTCCTGTACAAACTGGTATCCGGGTGACCATGTGAATTCTGATTGCACCAGAGAATTTTCCTTCATCACCGATTTAGCGATGCGGTCGTCAGAGCTGATAAAACCTGAGCTCAAAATGTTGTCGTCACCGTTCGGATCGGATAAGTAAATTTTAAGATTGATGCGCTCATCTTCCTTAATAGTGAATGTGCTGTCGCCTGGAACAATCAGTACCTCAGGAGGTAAATCCAACTGAGTTTGTGCGATTTTTATTTTTCCCTTTCGCTCTGCTTTCTCCGGTTGATCCTGCACGAGGAATTCTACATTCAGTGGATTATTTTTTAGCGCGTTGAACTGGTTGCGCGATGGTGTCCACATCAATATTCCACTGGCGGAAAGACTCGCCCCTTCAGGCAGTTGAGATGGGATGGACTTGAATACAATTGGATCGCCATCAGGATCGGTAATATATTCCAGCGAAAGCTGATAGTGATTTGGAGTGGATTGCTTCACATAAAAAACAGGAAGATCATCAATTTGCGGAGGGCGGTTCTGATGCAATACCACCAGGCTTTTTGGGGTTCTTATTTTTCTGCCACTCTTCCACTCGGCTTGAAAGATCAAATTGATTTCTTTTCGCTGCTCCAGTCGATCGACTAAATCAAACGAGGGAGTCCATAGAAAATTTCCGAGCGAGTCAAATTGAATTCCTAATCCATCCACGCCATGAAGTGAGAATCTTACGGAGGTTGAATCGCTTACCGATGCCTTGAAAGAAATGGTAGATCCTTCCTTTACATTATTCCACGGAATGGAATCCGGAAAATGAATTTGCTGGGCAAGTCCAACGAGTGAGCTTAGCAGAAAGGACACGAAAAAAAAAGAGAACTTCATTTCTTAACTTTAAATCGGGTGGCAAATTTAAATACTTTGAGAGTTTCCCCCGTCTAAAATCTAGAGCGTGTAAGTTTTATGAAGACATCAAAAGAAAAAGCGAAGAACAGCGATGTAAAAAAAGAACATAATTTTTTCGAAGATGTGCATGAAGTGGCCCGACTAATCCCAAAAGGAAGAGTGACCAGCTATGGTGCCATTGCCAGTTACCTGGGTACTAAAATGAGTGCACGAATGGTAGGCTGGGCTATGAATGCTGCTCATTCTGGAAAAAATATACCTGCCCACCGCGTAGTCAATAGCCAAGGCTTGCTTACCGGAAAACATCACTTTAAGCCACCTTCTGCCATGCAGAAGAGCCTGGAAAAGGAGGGGATAAAAGTGATAAAGGATAAAATTCAAGACTTTAAGACCCATTTCTGGGATCCTTCCAAAGAGCTACTTTGAGGTTCATTTGAGAAATCAATTCCCAATTTAGGATTTCCGAGACAAGCTAATCATCGAAATTGAGCTTATTTTGTCGGTGAACCGACTGGCACCATCGTTGAGTTGAAGGTAATTATGAAACCTTAAACCCATGAGAATAGCCGCCCTCTCCTTCATTTTACTTTTTCAAGCCATTACTTCCACAGGAGAGGCCATTACTCCCAAAACGGGCATCGTTAAAATTTCATCACGCCAGGAGGATAAACTGGTCTTTAAAGTTGATCGAACCTACAAAGGCGGGGAAGTGGAAGTATTGTCTGTCTCCGGCCAGTCTATTCTTAAACAAATGCTTACGAAGCGCAAAATGATTATTGATCGGCTCTTTAAAACCCGGCACCTACATTATCAAAGTGAAAAAGGGAATGCTGGTAGAGCAAATTCAATTTCAGCGAAAATAAACCCTTCTAGAAGGGCTTTAATCGGATCGAGGGCTGTTTGCGAAAGCTGATGGCCCTCTTTCTTTTATGCCTTCACTTCATTTCGTTTTGAAATCAGCCACAGACCAAGGAAAGTAAGCGCACCATTGATCACCAATATTTCTAATCCAATTTTATATCCGCTGAACAAGCGCTCAGAGTTTAGGCTAAGCAAGTAAGAAAGAATGGGTGATAGCACGCAAACGACCGCTACTCCAATTCCCTTCAAATGATTTTTTGTGAACAAGCCAAAGGTGAACAAGCCCAAAAGCGGACCATACGTATATCCTGCCACATTTAACACTGCATCAATTACGGATTTCTCATTCACCTCCTTAAAGATGATGATGATAATGAGAAAAAGTGCCGAGAATGATAAGTGGACGATAAACTTTTGTTTTTGCTTTTGACTTTCGGGTTTGTCTTTAAAGTTGAGAAAGTCAATACAAAATGAAGTAGTAAGACCGGTTAGAGCAGAATCGGCACTGGCGTAAGAAGAGGCAGTAATGCCTAAAAGAAATAAAATGCCAACAAGCGGACCGAGTTCATTAAAGGCCAGGCGAGGATACAATTCATCACTCAAAGCAGGAATAGGAATACCACGTTGTTCACTATATATATAGAGTAATGCACCGAGTGTGAGAAAAAGTAAATTCACTATCACCAGTGTGATGCTGAACCAAAACATATTTTTCTGAGCGTCCTTCAAGGTTTTGCAGGTGAGGTTCTTTTGCATGATTTCCTGATCCATGCCCGTCATCGTCATGGCGATGAAAGCACCGCCAAAAAATTGTTTTGGAAAGAACAGCGTGGAATTGGCATCGTCCCACATAAATATTTTTGAGTAGCCATGAGCCTCAATGGCCGCAATCATGTCCGAAAAAGAATAGCCCAACTTCTCGGCAATTTGCCAGACCGTGATTGCTACTGCAGTTACCAGAAAAAAGGTTTGAAATGTGTCGGTCCATACAATGGTCTTTACACCTCCTTTGAAGGTGTAAACCCAAATCAATAAAATGGTGGTTGCCACCGTCACGAAGAAGGGAACGCCCCACGCATCAAAAAGAAAAAGTTGAAGCACGGTTGCAGCTAGGAAAAGCCGAAGGGAAGAACCAATCGTTCGTGAAATCAGAAAAAAGAAAGCACCTGTTTTGTAGGCCCATTTGTCAAAGCGTTGCTCAAGGTATGTGTAAATGGAAACAACATTAAGCCGATAATACAGCGGCATGAGTACACCAATAATGAACCAGTAGCCCAGAAGGTATCCCAACACCACTTGGAAATAAGCGAAGCTCACTTTACCCACATTACCCGGTACCGATACGAATGTCACTCCTGAAAGCGAAGAGCCAATCATGCCAAAAGCCACCAGATACCACGGTGATTGACGGTTGGCAGTAAAGAAGGTATCACTATTTGCGCCACGCGAAGTAAAGTAAGAGATGGTAATTAACGCCAGGAAGTAAACAATAATGATCGATGAAACTAAAAGTGGACTCATGTGTTAGAATAAGTGAGTGTTAAAACTTGGTATTTTTTTTTACTTTTGAAAGGATTTGAATAGTTATCGCGGAGGATGACAACGTTAAGCGGTAGGAAAGAGTGGTCGGGAGCTGAAGAACAAATTGAATAATCTACACGAATGAAAACATCTTTTCAGGAACAGGAGCTGATTGATGTACTGGAGGCGATTGAAACAACGGATGTAAAAGATCTGGTGGTTTTCAATGACGATATCAACACTTTTGAACACGTGATTGATACGTTAATCAGGGTTTGTCGTCATACACCCGAACAAGCTGAGCAATGCACCTGGCTTATTCATCATAAGGGAAAATGCACCGTGAAAATTGGAAGCTTTGCTGAGTTGAAGCCCATGCGTGAGGGGATCTGTGAGGCAGGCATCGATGCGAGAATTATCTAAATGGAATATCCTTCCAAACTTATTGAAGAGGCGGTAAATGAAGTTGCTAAGCTTCCCGGTATTGGTAAGAAAACCGCTTTGCGTCTTGTGCTGCACCTGGTAAGAGAAAATGAAATCAAAACGTACGCTCTTGCCGATGCGCTGAAAAAAGTAAGAGCGAATATCAAATTTTGCAAAACCTGCCATAATATTTCTGACGAAGACGAATGCAATATCTGTAAAAGTCATCGCAGGGATAAAAGCATTTTGTGTGTGGTAGAGCAAAGTATGGATGTGATGGCGATTGAAAACACAGCTCAATACATGGGTACCTACCATGTATTAGGGGGAGTTATTTCCCCGATGAACGGTGTGGGGCCGGGCGATCTCAACATAGACTCACTGATTCATCGGCTAACAGTTCAGAGAGATGAAATTAAAGAAATTGTATTAGCACTGAGCCCTACCATGGAAGGCGACACCACTGCATTTTATATTCATCGCAAGCTAAAAGAGTTTCCGTTAAAGGTTACATCGATTGCACGGGGTGTGCCCGTGGGAGGCGATTTGGAATATGCCGATGAGATTACGCTTGGGCGAAGTATTACCGGGCGTACACTGTTTGGTTAATACTCTTCCTCCTGGATTATTTTTTTGCCAATCCTCCCAATAATTTCGTTCTTTGAGATTCACTATCTCAACTATGTCATTATCCAATCGAATCGAAGCTATTCAGGAATCAGCAACGCTGGCCATGGCAGCAAAAGCACGCGAATTTAAATCGCGTGGTATTGATGTAATTAACCTCAGCCTGGGCGAACCGGATTTTAAAACGCCTCAACACATTTGTGATGCAGCAAAAAAAGCAATAGATGATGGTAAGTATTTTGCCTACCCCCCAGTAGCGGGTTATCAGGATTTGCGCGAAGCGATTGCGGCTAAATATCAAAAGGAAAACAATGTTCCCTATAAAGCAGAGAACATTGTTGTGTCAAATGGTGCAAAACAATCCATTGCCAATGTGATGCTCGCGCTGCTTAATCCGGGAGATGAGGTAATCATTTTCGCTCCCTATTGGGTAAGCTATGATGCGTTGGTACGATTGGCGGAAGCAACACCCGTGATTGTTAATGGAACACTTGAAAATGATTTCAAAGTCACCGCGGTTCAAGTTGAAAAGGCGATCACATCTAAAACAAAAGCAATTATTTTTTCTTCCCCATGCAATCCCACAGGTTCGGTGTTTTCAAAAAAAGAACTCGAAGAGATTGCTGCTGTTGTGTTGAAGCATGCTAACCTTTTAATAATTGCAGATGAGATTTATGAACATATCAATTTCACCGGAGAGCGTTTAAGCATAGCATCACTGCCGGGCATGTTTGATCGCACGATCACCGTGAATGGTTTCGCAAAAGGTTTTGCCATGACTGGCTGGCGTGTAGGGTACATTGCTGCACCCAAGTGGATTGCCGATGGAAGTAATAAGGTGCAAGGGCAAATCACTTCTGCTAACTGTTCCATTTCACAGCGTGGAGCATTAGCAGCAATTACAGGCGATCTTGAACCCACGAACAAAATGGTGGAAGCCTACCACAAACGCAGAGACATTGTTTATAACCTGTTGAAGGAAATTCCGGGAGTGAAAGCGAATTATC
Source organism: uncultured Cyclobacteriaceae bacterium (assembly GCA_966095315.1). GTDB lineage: Bacteria > Bacteroidota > Bacteroidia > Cytophagales > Cyclobacteriaceae > ELB16-189. Next base: position 432,956 of record CBHTSG010000002.1, on the reverse strand, counting down.
CACAGGGCGCGTTTTATTTCTTTCCGGATGTGAGCTACTACTATGGCAAATCGGATGGAGATAAAGTGATTAAAGATGGTGATGATTTTTGCTTGTTCATGCTGGAGAAAGGGCACGTATCGCTAGTGCCTGGCGGAGCTTTTGGAAATGAAAAATGCGTGCGACTTTCTTATGCAGCGTCTGAAAAAGATTTGATAGAGGCGATGAAGCGCATGAAAGAAGCATTAGCATTGTTGAAGTAACGGGTAACAATGAGCAAATCGGTAAAAATTATTATCGAATCTTTTAAAGATCTAACTGTTCTCATCATAGGCGATGTGATGCTGGATAGTTATATCTGGGGAGCAGTGGAGAGGATTTCCCCCGAAGCACCTGTGCCTATTGTTAATGTTAGGAAGAAGGATTTTAGATTGGGGGGAGCGGGCAATGTGGCGCTTAACATTTCTTCTTTGGGCGCGAGGCCAATTTTGTGTGCGCTCATTGGCGAAGATGAGGATGGAAAGAAACTATTGCAACGTCTGGAGGAGGGGGGCATTTCAAAAGAGGGTATTGTGGCAAGCACTCATCGACCTACCACGGTTAAGACCAGGATTATTGCGAGTAGTCAGCATGTGGTGCGCGTAGATGAAGAATCCGATAAAGTGGCAAATACCGAAGAAGAGAATTTACTTTGGAACAAAATTGAAAAGCTCCTTAACCAATCCCACGTAATCATTTTTGAGGACTATGATAAAGGAGTGTTGAATGAAAGCCTGATTCAAAAGACGGTGGCCTTAGCGCATCAAAAAGGAATCCCCACCGTGGTAGATCCGAAGAAAAGAAACTTCCTTTCGTACAGAGGAGTTACATTATTCAAGCCCAACTTAAAGGAATTGCGTGAGGGATTGAAGATGGATATTGCCAGTGGCAATCAAACACAAGTAGAAACTGCCGTTGCTATTCTAAAGGAAAAATTGGGAGCGCAGGCCGTTATGGTCACCTTATCCGAGCATGGTGTGTTCATTGACTGGAAAAATGATAAAGTAAAATTAGCAGCTCACAAGCGCGAGATTGCCGATGTGTCTGGTGCCGGTGATACGGTGGTAAGTATTGCAGCATTATGCGTTGCACTTGGCCTATCTCCAAAAATGGTTGCGGAGCTTTCTAATTTAGGTGGAGGTCTCGTTTGCCAACATGTGGGCGTTGTGCCCATTGATAAGGATGAATTGATTCGTGAAGCAAGTGAGTTGAGTCTTACTTAATGTTAATGCTTTCTTTAAATCTTGTAACGCGGTCTACCAAACTTTTAAAAAAGCGATTTCGCTCACGCTCACCGGTAACACTGATTTGATTCGATTTTTTGATCAGATTTTGTAAATAGAGTTCAGTCTGTTGACAAAAAGGCTCTTGAAAGGTAAGGAGTAAATTCAATGAGTTGTGATTAACGTAAACACTTCGCTTGGTTCCCATTCGCGCAAAGACAGTATTGTCCGCGATTAATATTTCATTGTTATACATTTCAAATTTTCCTTCCCTCACTTTTTTACCTGCAGCCGATTCATGTTGAATTTGCTCGAGTAGGCTGATAAGTTGATCACACAATAAACGAGCATCATCGCGATGCATAAAAAAATCGCATTCAATGTAAAATTCAATTTGTTTAAGCGTGTCGTACACCGCTTCCTCATTCCAGATTTCTATCGTATTCAGCGAAGAGTATTTTGCCCATACTCTTTCAGCCAATGCCAATAAATCGTTGGTGACAGCCGGTATGGAAAAAACCCTGTTTTCATATTCCGGATAGCCAATGACGGTTTTCATCCAGAAAAAAAGTTTGAATGAGGAAAGTTCGGGTATTCGAAAATAATGGAAGATGGGAATATCCTTCGCTGAGAAGATCATTTCATGATTTTGAAAAGTGCTAAGAAAATCCAGATTTTTTAAAACAGAGGTCAACCATTTTTCTAAGGTGTAATGACTGTGATCAACGACCCTCCGATGGAAAGTGACCATGTGAGAAGAGTCTGAAAGCAGCACGTCTAAGGAAATTCCATAGCGATCGTAAAGTTTTTTAACCTCGTCTAACGATAGTACGGTCTCTCCCCGAATTCTGCGATAAGCGCTGTCGCGGCTGATACTTAGAATCTCGGCCAATTCCTCCGCAAAGGAAGCGCTTTGATGAAGTCGGCTGCGAACCTGCTCTAAGTATGAGGTTTGAAGATCGCTATTCATGGTATTTAAAATAACTTAAAACTATGGGTTTTGCAATTTTCAATAGGAATGCCGTTACAGCTGTCCGGATTAGTAATAATCACTAAAATGAAAGTTTGGCTATGTGAAAAACAGGATTTGCGCTTAAGGTAGCTCCTCTACATTCGTTCATCAAAAAGCCAAACACTATGAAAAAGCAAAACCTACTCTTCATTTTGATTATTCTCTTCCTGCTACTCAGCTTAAGGGAAGGCGCAAAAGGGCAGACATTGGTCGATGCCCAACAAAAAATCAAATCCAGAAACAGTTTTGATCCGACCTTTCCATCCCGAAAAAAAATGTATGCTGGATTTATCACCACATACTCGGTGATCACTCCGCCTCCCGTTCTTATTGCAGATCTTACTTTTGGAGTTTCTGATAAAATTTCAATGGGCATCACGGCTGGCACTACTGGTGCGATAGCGCTATACGGTATAAAAATTAATGCTATTCTTTTTGAGCGTGACAGACTCAAGCTCATGTTCAGAATGACGAGTGTTTACTATCCCCAACGAGATGGTAAATTTCTTTTTGATCGAGCACCAAAATATGTTATGCCATGGATGCTCTCTATGGGAGTGATAGACTTCGAAAAAACGTTACGAAATAATATCCGATGGTCATTTGGTTTTGGGATATTGGAAACTCATTGTGTTGATGATATGAAACATTGGTTTCGGCATTCATCAGAGTTCCACCATATTGATTATCCAGATTTTTTTCAAACAATTCAAAGTAGTATTTCAATACCACTATCAGCTCGTGTGACGGTGCGACCTGAGGTGTTTTGCGTCCTCAAAGGCGGCCATTTAATTGAGCGCGAAAAATTTAAAGTTCCTTTTCCTGTAAACCCTTACTTGAACCTGATTATTCGACTTAGTCGAGAAAATTAGATTTAACAGTAAGAAACCTCGTTTCGATTTCAAGAGCAAGACCATACCACTACAGCCTCCTTGGCAAACATGGTTTTAAAATTTAAAAAGCATTGCGATCGAACTTGGTTGAGAAAGCAATAGAGAAGACGTATCACTGATTGAAAAACGATTGTTTTTGAAAGATTAATATTAAATCAATGTGTTGCCATCAGGCAGCTTTGTTATCGATTTTTATAAACACTTGAATTCTAATTGAAAATCAAAAAAATACAAGCATGAACTTCCGTAAGAGTCTCATCTACCTCATCTTGATTTTGCTTGCTTCGTGCTCTGTGAGGCATCCTTTTACACAGCTTTCTTCTAATGAGCAGTGTGAAACTCTCTACAAAAAGAGAATGAAAAGTGACCGTATCAGCAGGCCTAAAAAATTGAATAGGAATAGTGTCAAAGCTCGGCCATCCCGAACTATTTTTTCACAATCACAACCGCTGATGGAAGAAACACAAAAGATGCAAATTGAAACTAGCTTAGTGCCTGATGAGGTGCAACAACCTAAGCCTATTAACCTTGCCGATCGCAGCAAGGTTTCTTTCCCCGGTCGCGATAAAGAAGTTAATAACGAGTCCGGCTTAACGATGTCCTCAAACCCACAAACTTATAGTAAGGAAATCGCAAAGCCAGCGAAAGTAAAAAAATGGAAATTGAGCCATGCCCCTGCTCTTGTAGCACTTTCGAGTTTGATAGCACTTGCTGGTTTAAAATTATTTCGAGCCAAATTAAAGTCAGTTTCTCTATGGGCAGCAAAGAATCCCAAAACTTCTCGGGGCATTATTGCCACTTCTCAGGTACTAACAGGAGGTGCTGCTTTTCTTACTGGTGGGATTTTGTATGATCAAGGATTCTTGATAGCGGATGCAGTAAGTCCTATCGCATTGGCATGTGCAGCTTCTGCTACGGTATTCTATCCTTTGAGGAATACCGTTGCATCTTATGTAAGAAGAAAATCACATGATGTTGCGCTGTATGGCGCAGGTACCGTTCTGGCGCTATCGGTTGGGAATAGCCAAGTCGTGCCCAATACATTTCCATCGCTGCGACAGCCCATTGCAAAAGTCCAATCTCTGACTCATGAAAAAATCGACAGCTTTTCAATAACGATGAAGCCAAGTCAACTCCCCCAAAAGGAACCTCAGAAATACGTTGGATTGAAAGTACTACTTACCCTTTTGACAATATTTGCCTTTGCGGCATTGGCGAGTTTAGTTGCCGCCCTTTCCTGTAGCCTTTCGTGCAATGGTGCAGGGGCTTTGGCAGTAGTTGTATTATTTGGTGGTTTGTATTTGGCGGTCATTGGTGCGGCTGCCGTTATCCGCAAAATATGGGGACTTAAAAGAAAAAAGAACAAGGCCACCGCAGTCTCCCCTGAAACAAGGTTTTAAGAAGCATGCAACCGAACTTATTGATGAAAGCAGTTGAGAAGATGTTTCTGGCTGATTAAAAAATGATAGTATTTGCAGTATAAATGTTAATACTATGTGACAAGAACAAGCAAATTCGCAATAGGGTTATTCGTAAGGTGCTATGAAGAGCAAAATCAAATTATTTATAGGCCTCTGCCTATGTCTTGTACTTGCAGTAAAACTGCACGGCCAGGCCGCAAGAATAATTTATGATCACACAGGAAGTTATACCGACATCAAAGCGATTGACAAGGACGAAGTTTTTTCTGCAATTGTCGAAGGTTTAGCTGCCGCAAAGGTGAAAAAAGATACTTCGGTGCTGAAAGTTAGATTTAGCTTAAGACGCGCCTTTGGCAGCCTTACTGAAGAAAGCAATTATCAACCTCACCAAGGTGAAAATTATAAACACACCTGGGGGCCACCCAGTGGATTTAAAAATGATAAAACGCGGAAAACATATGTTGAAAAGTTTGAGGTAACAGTCCTTGATCGGTTTGATGAAATTGTGGGAAGGAGTGCTTATGGACTGGAGATCAATATCAAAGTACCCGTCAATGAAAAAGTTAAAAAGCAAATTTTGAAAAGAATTACCATCTCTTCGAAACGAATCACCAACCACAAAAAATAATTTTATGAAAAAAATAATCATTGTCATCGCGCTATTCAGTTTACTGTTTGGTAGCCAAGCCACTGCTCAAAAGGAAATGAGGTCGGTCCTATCAAAAGGGGCGTTACTTGTGGGGGGTAACTTTGCCTTAAAGCTGGGAAATCAAAATTACGTGTACTCTTCGCAAACCGATAAGTACACAAGCAATGTATTAAATTTTAATCCTCAGGTGGGTTTTTTTGCCACGCAAGGTTTTGCATTGGGTGTTTCCCTTGATCTTGAAACTGCTGCTTCTAAGTCAACCAAAGCCAATTATAAAGATGAGTATTCGTCAAACAAGTATTTGATCGGCCCATTCATCCGGTATTATACAAAATCAAATATTTTTTTCTTTGGCAGTAGTGAGTTTGGTAAAATGGTTTTCAAGAACACATCTTCTTCAGGCTCAAGCAAGACAGAAACCACTATTACTCAATTCAAAATTGGCGCAGGCTATGCAATTTTTCTTAATGATCATGTGACGTTTGAACCTACGCTGTCCTACCAATCTTTGGCACTAAAGAGTGGCACAATTACATTTACGGATCGCACGAATCAGTTTGTTCTTGGTGCTGGGTTTTCAATCTTCCTTGCACCGAAAGATAAGGCTGACTCTAAATAGTAAACCAGAAGCGTTAGTTTTTAAACTGCTTCTCAAGCGGCCCCTCTTTCTCCAGGTCTTCAATAATTTTACGATCAAGCGGAGTTTCTTTGATCACATTGTAATTATCCCAAAACGCTTTGTTGTAGGGGCGGTCCTGGTACTGAAGTCCGTAGCTTCTCATTTTTTGAGTCACTTTAATGCGATCAGTTGAATTGGGGAAGACTTCATTGATTAATAATTGCCGACTGAGAATGGTTTCAAATTTTAATTCATTGGTTTGAATATCGTACCAGTTGATTTGTGAGTCTACATTCAGGTAATTCAAAAATAGTTTGCCTTCATACCACTTGAAGTCGATGGATCGCTTGATCTTCACAAACCGTGAACTAAGATCCCTTTTCTTTCCGAGTTCCTCCTGGTTGTTATTTTCATAATCCATATGAATGATGCCATACGTTTTTATATCGATGTAGATCCTGAGGAGGTAATCTTGTGTGTGCGCCACCACAAAAACCTCCCGGCCATTAAAAATTGAATTTTTCTCCCGATGAAGATTATTGAAGAATACTTCTTCTTCCGGAAACTGCCGGTAGCGAATGTTATTATTGAGGAGCAAATCTTCCAGTAAATTATCCTGATCAAAAAAAGCGGTAAACTTATTTTCATATCCCATACTCCTGCGTACTTCAATCAGTGAAACTCGTTCGCGCAGTTTAAATTTATTGCGCGGCTCGCGATAATCTTCATCATAAATTTTTACGGCAGCCTCAAGAAGGGAGATGTATCGGTCGGCAACCTTTTTTACATCGCGGTAAAAGCCTTCCATTAAAAATGGTGTAGAAGGATAATTTTGATCGATTCGCGATAATGCAATGCGCAGAATATCTCCGCCAAGAAGCGAATCTGAGACGACTAGCTCTTTCAAAATGATGGTGGATTTCTCCAGTAGAATTTCTTTTACAGGGTTTTCCAAAACCGTCCATACGGGTGCCTCATACGATTTATACCCCAGCATGCTGATCACCAAAATATCATTTCGATATTCATTGGGAATGTGAAAATCAAATTCACCCTGCAGGTTGGTTATGGTGCCGATGGACTTACTTACGATACCGATTGACGCAAAAGGCAATGGTTCTTTTGTTTCGCTATCCATCACTTTTCCCGATACGGTGATCTTTTGGGCAGTGACAGCAAAGGATAGGGATACCAGGCAAACGAAGATGAGTTTCCTCATGAATAGCAATGAAGCCTTACTTTGATTTACCAAGATACAGCTTTTGGAGGATACAGAAGTCCAGCATTTGTCGTAATAAACGGCAACTGATCAGCCTTATCGTTGCTTCATCGGCTTTATTTACAATTGCTTAACTTTAATATAGAATTTTTGAAAAAGCGTGAAGAAAATTGATGCAATTCCGATGATTTGGAAGCGAGCCTACTGGCTCATTTGTTTGTGGTATGCAATCAATTTTGCGATAAGCGCGATCATCGAATGGCAATTTGTCAATCCGGCCTACTATGTATTATGGAACGCATTCTTTCTGCTGGAGGCACTTTGCATTTTTATTTTGTTGATTTTTTTCTGGGCTCATTGGCTATCAAGGTTTCAGCCTACCATTCAGGTTATTGGTCATTTTATAGGCATCGTGGCTTTCTTTTTTATCATGGGAACGCTCTCGTATTATTTTACTGACTATATGGATGGATATGTGTATTTCGACCATTGGAAGGAATACATGGTGGGCCTGCTAAGCTGGGAGGCCCTGCGATTCCATGATCAATATATTATCACAGTTGGCGTATATTATGTCATCAGTTACTTTGAAGGCCTTCAAAAAAAGGAGCAGGAGCAAAGTGTGTTGGCGCTCAAAAATAAGGAGATGCAAATATCATTGCTCAAATCTCAAATCAATCCGCACTTTTTGTTCAACACCTTAAATTCCATCAGCACTCTCATTCATTCCAGCAAAGAACAGGCGCGCAAGGTTATCACCCAATTGTCGGATATCTTTCGGTATGCGCTGGACTCGCATGGCGAAGAGATGGTGAGTTTGATTCAGGAGATTGATTTTATTGAAAATTACATTCGCATTCAGCAAGTGCGATTTGGCGATCGGCTAAGATTTGAAAAAGATGTAGATCCTACCTGTCTGCTGATCAAAATACCTCCCATGATTTTACAGCCCCTGGTGGAGAACTCCGTCAAGTATGGTATTTCGCCCAAGGCGGATGGTGGTACAATTTATCTCACCGTGAGGCGATCGGGCAGCATCATTTTTTTTGAAGTGAAAGACGATGGCCTTGGAAGTAATGCAAAGAAAGTAATGGACGGGAGTTCCAGCGGCATCGGTATGTCCAATACTGATTTGCGTTTGAAGAGTTACTTCGGCCCGCAATCCGGATTAAGGGTGAGAGCAACCGAAAAAGGATATTCAGTAAGCTTTTATATTGAAGATAAGGAAGCGTTTGCTTCTCCAAAAAAGGCAACAGAACCAGAACCCACAGAAAATAAACTACAGATAAAATGAGTAAAACCACTTGCGTAATTGTTGATGACGAAAAGCTGGCTCGCGATTTATTGCGCGAATACCTGGAACCCTTCGATGACATCGAGCTAATCGGTGAATGTGCTACCGGAGCCGAAGCGGTGCAAATGATAGACAAGCTAACACCCGACCTGATTTTTTTGGATGTACAAATGCCAGGAATGACAGGTTTCGAGGTGCTGGATGAAATTACCCATGAGCCCTACGTTATTTTTTCTACTGCCTATGATCAATATGCCATTAAGGCTTTTGAGCGCAATGCTGTAGACTATCTCTTGAAGCCTCTGGATGAAGAACGTTTTAAGATGGCTCTTGATCGGGCGCTTAAGCGGAAGAAAATGGAAGAGGGGAATATTGAAGACCTTCTGGGCAGCATGCGTCCGGCAATAAGCAAAGGGCCTTATGAATCTTATGTTTTTGTGCAGAAGTCAGAGAAATTATACAATCTGCCGGTAGAAGAGATTATCTTCCTGGAGGCTTCGGGAGACTACACGATCATCAGCACCAAAACCGATCAGTTTGTGAGTTCTTCGGGCATTGGAAAGCTGGAAGAAATCATGAACCCGGAGACCTTTATTCGGGTGCACCGCTCTACCATCATTAATATTAACTACCTAAAGGAGATTGAACGACACTTTAACGGAGGCATGGTGGTAAAAATGCAAAATGGCAAGAGCTTCCCGGTAAGCAGGACGTACGCAAAACTTATACGCAAAAAGGTAGTGTAGTATTGAGGTAAGGAAATATAACGTTTTGCATTTTTTGTTTCTTCAGTAAACCCGCTAACGCAAGTTAATAGAGCTTAACTTGCGTTAGTTTTTAACGAACCCTGTGAGCCCCAATACACCCAAGTTAATTTGGCTATTGCTATTCTTTGCCCTTCCTTTTGTGGGCAAGTCACAGATACTGCTAAACTCCACAGGGCAGCAAGCCATTGAGGGAAAGATGAAATACTTTCGGGACGAGACAAAGGGGATGTCGCTCGATCAGGTTATTCCGCTTTCCATGAAACCAATTGATTCAGATGCTTCCCCTAATCTTGGATTTGACAGAGCCGCACATTGGTTTTCATTTGAAATCGAAAATAAAACGGACAAAAGGAATTGGCTGCTTGAAGTAGCATTCGCACCGCTTGATCATGTTGATTTTTTTATTGAATCGGATTCGGGCAACGGGTGGACTCATCTCATCGCAGGCGATACCATCCCAATTTCAAAACGAGAACTTCGGCACCGTCACCCGATATTTAATTTTTCAATTGACCCAGGCCGAAAGAAAACCATTTACCTACGCACGCAAACTATTTCATCGGTGCAAATGCCGGTGGTGATCTGGCAACGCGATGTTTTCTATCAAAGCAATTATCATCTTCAACTATTGAATGGCCTTTTTTATGGTGCCATGCTTACGATGGCACTGTATCAACTGTTTCTGTTTTTTTCCATTCGTGACCGCGCTACTTTTTTTTATGTGGTAGCCTTGTTCACCATGGTGAATGTGGTGTCGTTCTATCAAGGCTACACCTTTGTGTATGGGCATCCAGAGTGGCCGGAGATTAATGATTGGTTTGCCATGATCAACGGGCCTCTGTTTGTTGCTTCTTCAAGCCTGCTCACGCGCTCATTCCTCAATCTCCGTAAATACAGTCGCTGGCTGGATAATGCCATTCTCATCAATATGAGTGGAAATATTTTGGTGGCAATCCTCATGATGATTTTCTATCGACAGATCTCTTATGGGTATCATCATTTTTTTGTGCTCACTCATTGCGTGATCGTGTTATCCGCATCGGCATATTGCCTGTATAAAAAGTTTTTGCCGGCACGCTACTATTTGCTTGCATGGGTAACGCCTTTAATTGGGGCCGGTGGTTTCACTGCAAGCAACCTGGGCTTAGCCCCTGGCTTTTTGGGTACCAACTATTTTATTTTGGAAGTAGGGTGCATTCTGCAGATGCTATTCATATCGTTTGCCTTGGGCGATAAATTCAATGCCCTGGTGAATGAGAATGAAAAAGCGCGTCAGCAGGAGTTATCGCGTGAGAAATCAGAGAAGGAAAGACTTGAATTGATTGTGCAGCAGCGCACGGAAGAAATTTCACACAAAAACTCCAAACTGGAAGAGGTGAATCGAATTAAGGACAAACTTTTCTCTGTTGTTTCACACGATATCAAAGGGCCACTCGCCACATTACAGCAAGTTTTGCGTTTGGTGAAAATTAAAAAACTGGATGCTGATGAGTTCAAGCAAGTGAGTGGAGAATTGGAAGTGCAGTTGGACAAAACCAATGAGTTCATCGATAACTTATTGCAATGGGCGAAACTTCAGCTGCGAGGCGAAACGTTTGAGCCCACACGGCTAATCGTGCGTGATGTGGTGACGGAAACACTTGAGCTCATGCAGCTGGAAGCAAATAAAAAGAGCATTACCATCATTTCTGACTTGCCGGAAAATGGCGTTGTTGTCGCTGACCTCAACATGATCCGAACGGTATTGCGAAATTTATTGATGAATGCCGTAAAGTTTACACCCATGAATGGCGCTGTTCGAATTTCCGGGCAGATCGTTGATCACAAAGTGATCGTCTCCGTTTCAGATACGGGCGTGGGCATTCCGGGAAGAAATCTAGAGCGCTTGTTTACCATGCGCAGTGTAACCACACTTGGAACTCATCAGGAAAAGGGCACCGGTTTAGGCTTGTTGCTGTGCCGCGAGTTCATCGAAAAAAACGGTGGCACCATTTGGGTGGAAAGTGAAGAAAATAGGGGCACTACATTTTCTTTTTCACTTCCTGTAGCGGAATAGTCGTCAAGCATTAATTTCACTCCTGAATGCAGTATCGCGTAGATTTATTTGCGTTGTTTATTTTTCTGGGCATTGTGCAGGGAATTTTCCTGCTCTTCTTTTTCCTGTCGCCTGAAAATAGAAAACGGGAGGTCAATCGTTTTCATGCGTTGTTGCTCATTTCTACTACGGCCTGCATTACCGAGATCTTTTTAGGATATACCGGCTACATGCTGAATGTATTGTTCCTGGTAGATTTTTCAGAAGTATTTGCTTTAACAATTGGTCCAAGCTTCTACTTACTGGTGGTGAGTTTGATCAGAGGGCCGGTGAATAAAAAGTATTATTTCCATTTCCTCTTCCCGGCAATATACCTGTTGCTTCAGATTCCATTTTTGATTTTGCCGGAGGATGCCAAATACAATGCGTATGTCGGAGCGTTTCGTCCTGATTTGCCTTTTCGGGATTTTGACATGCCGTATGAGCGCAACATTTTCTTTTTTACCGAACAGCACACAGAGCTTACTTTATTGAGCCTTTTGCTCTACAGCATTCTGGGTCTCATCGAAGTGATTAAAGTTTTTCGCGAGAAGAAGGAATCTTTTTGGACCTCACAACATCACGTATTGGTTACCCTCCGCGTAGGCACGTTGCAAATAGTTACTGCGTTTATTGCAATACTCCTGGTAAAAATTTATAATGAAGAGGACTTAGGCGATCATATTCTTGCCGCCTATATCGCCATCACAATTTACTTCACCAGTTTCTCTGTTATTCGTCAATCCGGCTTTTTCAAGCAAGCTTCACTGGGTGAAGTATCGAAATACAAATCGTCCAGTTTAACGTCAGAAAGTCAGCAAGAACTGGTGATAAAATTGAAAGAGCGGATGACTTCGGATAAACCTTTTTTACAATCTGGTTTTTCGTTGCCTGATTTCGCAAAACAACTGAACGTTTCGGTGCACATGCTTTCGCAGGCGATCAATGATGGTATGGGAAAATCATTTTTTGAAATGACAGCCGAATATCGGATTGAAGAAGCAAAGCAACTTTTGAAAACCCAGCCAAACGTTAAGATCGAAGAAATTGCCGAACAAGTGGGTTATAATTCTAAATCCTCTTTTAATTCAGCCTTTAAAAAAATCACCGGAAAAACGCCCGGTGAGTATCGGGCCGAAAGTTGATCAGCCGTCAAAGTGATTTTTCCAGCACCACAAATTCAAGCTCTTTTTTGGGAACACCCCATCGTGTATCAGGCACAATGAACGGTTTCTTTTCTCCTGTCAGCCGATAACCGTGGCGCACGTACCAATCAATTAACTCCTTTCGCACGGAGATCACCGTCATAAAAATGGAATCGCAGTTTATTTTTTTTGCGTGCACTTCGGCAGCATGAAGCAACGCTTTGCCAATGCCCTTGCCTTGTGTGTGCGGTTTTACCGAAAGCATGCCCAGGTATAATTTTGATCCTTCCTTGCGGAGTTCAACACACCCTTGCAAGGTGCCTTCGTCTTCATATTTTAAAATGGAGGTATTTTCTTTTTGTAACAACTCCCGTAGGGCATCTTCATCAATGCGTGTTCCATCTAAAAGATCGGCCTCGGTGGTCCAGCCTTGGCGGGAAGAATCACCTCGGTAAGCAGAGTTTACCAGCAGGTTAAGTTTTTTGGCGTCTTCGGGTTGGGCAATACTGATTGTAACGTTCATGCAGAAAGTTACTAATGGAAGATGCGCAAAGCAACCACTAGGCTTTCATCGCGGCAGGACTCATTCCAAATTTTTTCTTAAACGCTACAGAAAAATGATTGGAATATTTATATCCGATCAGTGCGCTGATTTCCTGAACCGGCTTGGACGTACTGAGCAGCAACTGCTGAGCATGCTCAAGCCGCCTGGACAACAAATATTCGAAAACGGTAGTATTAAAATTTGATTTAAATCCTTTTTTCAAGGCAAACTCATTCACCCCAAACTGTCGCGAAATACTTTTTAATGAATGTTCCTCCAGGCAGGTCCGATCAAGGTAGCTTCGGATTTCATGAAACAGGTCCCGAGCACCGGCTTCATTTTTCCGGTTAGCGGAGACTTCCGACCCATTTAATTGAAGCGCAATCAGTTCATGAACTTTTGCTTCGATCAATATTTTCTTCAGATATCCTGAAAGCGGACTGTGGAAAATTTCATAGATCACGCGGAGCATTGATTGCGATAACTTAAACTCACCCGGGTAGTATACTTCATCGTCATACAATTTCCTGCGCAGATTGGCAGACCACTCTTCCGAATCGGACAACAAGTTTGCGTAGTGATCACGCTCTACTTCAATGTGCACGTTGGTAAATTTCTTACCCATGCCCAGCATATAATCTTCTGCCGGCACAAACACCTGATGATAGGAATGCGCGCTAAGCTTCGCTGCGAGATTATGATTTTGAAAGAAGGCATCCATCTCACCATCCAATGAGATGCAGTGATGAACATATTTGTTGACCGTTCCATCATCAAACCGCACATTCACTTTTTGCTTCAGATCAGACTGATGCTGAAATATTTTGATATGCCCAAGATCAATCAGTTGCTCCCGCCATCTTCCAAAGTCAGGATGATTTCGCTCTACTTTTTGCACTCCATCATCAGATATGACAGAACTCGAAAAATGACAAAACTCATCGATATGAATGGAGGGGCTAGCCTTCATAAACTCCGTTTAGCGTAAATAATGCTCCGTTTAACGTAGCGCGGGGGAGAAGGTTTTTACGTGAAATGCTTCACAATTAGTTAACCTGTATGATTCGAAAAATTATTCTTGTATTAGGTGGCATCATTGGAGCCATAGTGGTTTTGGGCGGAGCGTTTTTTGCAAAAACGTATGTTAGCACTACCAGTAGAATAAATAAAGTGTATGACATCAAACCTCAAGCGCTGGAAATTCCAACCGACTCAGCTCAAATCGCCTATGGGGCGCGCCTTGCGGTAGTAAAGGGCTGCCGCGATTGCCATGCCGATGATTTAGGTGGGAAAATTTTTATTGATGACCCCGCTCTCGGTACTGTGGTTGCAAAAAATCTTACGAAGGGTGTAGGAGGGTTGCCTCCAGATCACTCCTCCTCCGATTGGGTGTTAGCCCTAAAGCACGGCATCCGCAAAAATGGAAAGCCACTACTCATCATGCCTGCTCATGAATTCAATTTGCTCACAGCGCAAGACATGGCGGCCATCATTGCCTACGCACAGCAAGTGCCAAAAGTTGATCGCGTATTTGCTGAGCATCAACTTGGGCCTTTAGCGTACATCCTTACAGACTTGAATAAACTCCCTTTGTTGCCTGCAGAGATGATCGATCACTCGCGTACACTGACCAAAGAGGTGAAAGCAGAAGTTTCGGTTGAGTACGGAAAATATTTATCGGCTGCTTGCCAGGGTTGTCATCGTGAAAACATGAAGGGCGGAGAGCCGATCGCTCCAGGTTTTCCCGTAGTTGCTAACATCACCACTTCGGGCAATCCGGGGAAATGGACGGAGGAGCAATTTATTACCACACTTCGCACGGGAAAAACCCCTGAAGGAAAATTATTAAAAGCCTCTGAGATGCCCTGGAACATGACCGCGGCATACACTGACACTGAATTAAAGGCTTTGTATTTGTACCTGCACACTTTATAACAAAATCAACAGAAAAAAAATGAACGCACAACGCTATAACACATTCAATCTTGCCCACAAAGGACTTAGAGCATTACTATACGATACTGCATTGAAATTACAACAAGCGGATCTTTCTGATCAGAGTTCGATAGAATCGATTGGGCAAGTAGAACAGGTTTTAGGTTTGTTTGAAAGTCATGCACATCACGAAGATCAATTTTTCAATGAGCCGTTAGAGCAATCAAATCCCGATGTGGCAAAAGTCTTTGAAAAAGAACATGAAGAAGATCACCGCCTCGCCCGTGTAATCGCCAGGCTAATTGACTCATGGAAAGATGCAGCATTGCCAGAAAAGCGCCAGGAAATTGGCAAGCATTTGTTCTATGCCTTCAATGAATTTATTGCGTTTAATCTTTACCACATGAATAAAGAAGAACTTCAATTGAATGAAGTTTTGTGGAAGGAATATTCTGATGACACCATCAAGGCCACTGAGCAGGCTCTTGTTCAGGCGATACCACCTGCAAAAATGGCTGCTTTTGCTCATTGGATGATCAAGGGCATCAACAATCCAGAGCTTACAAAATGGTTGGGCGAAGTGAAACGGTTTGCGCCTGCACCTGTATTTGAAATGCTTGATGGCATTGCGAAGACCCAGTTGGCCGATGATCACTATAACAAAATTAGGGCAAGCGTAGAAAAGGAAAGCATTGTTGTGTTGTGAGGGTGAAATAGTGCTGGAGGGGCGTTCGAGTTTATAGAATCGTCCTTCCAGCCTATAAAAACAGGCCTCCTTATCGGTTGGTGATCCGTTCTTTTGTACAAAAAAAGAAACGCCAACTATGGAAACCCCTCAATTAATTACAACCGAAAGACGCCACGATTTGGACTGGCTCCGACTTATTGCCATTACTATTCTTTTGTTTTTCCACACCGGCATGTGGTTCAATCAGTGGGGCTGGCATGTAAAAAACAGTGAGACCACCACCACTTTTCAATACTGGATGATTTGGTCGCACTTTTTCCGAATGCCGCTACTGCTATTTATTTCCGGGGCTGGCACTTACATGGCGCTGGGCAAGCGTACGCCTAAGCAATTTGTAGGAGAGCGGTTTAAAAGGCTTTTTATTCCATTGGTTTTTGGAATGTTTGTTATTGTGCCTCCTCAGATTTATTACGAGCACATTAAAGACTATAACGGCTATTGGGAATTTTATAAGACCGTTTTCAATTTTGTGCCTTACCCGCAAGGAAGTTTTAGCTGGCACCACTTGTGGTTCATTTGCTACCTCTTCTTCTTTTCATTGCTTGCACTTCCCTTACTGGGTTTTTTACGATCTGCGCGTTCAGAGAAATTTAAATCAGTGGCATTAAAATTTTTGGGTAGTCCCGCGGGCATACTATTGATACCGTCTGTTTTTATTTTGCTTACGCAGATTCTGTTGCGCCCATACTTCCCTGAGGAAACCCATGACCTCACACACGATTGGGCCTTCTTTACTTTTTACTTTTTATTTTTTGTGATGGGCATGATCTGTTATGCCAATCCCAAACTCTGGCTAAGCATTGGTGCAAATCGTACTCATTTGCTGATCGCGATGATCTTTTCACTCATCCCCTTTTACATTTGCTATTTTCACTTTCGTGGTTTGATTGAATTACAGGGAACAGAAAGACAAATTGAAATTGTATTTGATGTGACTTCTATTTTCGTGAGTTGGTTTACAGTGATCACCATTATTGCGTATGGGCAGCATTATCTCAACAGTCCTCATCCGTGGTTGAGCAAAATCAACGAGGGCTTGTATCCGTTCTACATTCTGCACCAGACCGTAATCATTGCCATCGGGTATTACATCTGTCAGTGGGACTGGAGCATATCGGCAAAATACTGGACGATTTGTTTTTTGACCTTAGCAAGCTGTGTACTATTCTTTCTTTTTGTGATTCGCCCCTTTAATGTGATGAGATTTTTATTTGGTGTGAAGCCAAAGTAGCAATAGAAGAGGCCGTCTCAAAAGTTACTATGCAGGCTTCAACTCCGCTCAACCTGCTAGATTTGACTTTTGAGACAGCCTCACTTGCACTATTTTGTTAATTCCTGTATTGCTTCTTCCAGTGCAATGTCTTTATCCTTTAGCAAATTGTCTCGTGTTGTTTTCACCCATCGATGCGGTGCAATGCCAATGCCCTCAAAACTTTGCCCATCGGCAGCACGATAGTCTCCGACAGAAATACTGAAGATCCAACCGTTAGGCATTTCTGTATTTGGATTATCGGAAAATGAACCCGCGGTGGTATCTCCCCATATTTTCACATGATTGAATTCCCGCATGGCCAGCGTAAAGGTTTCCCCTGCACTTTGCGTGAAGGGCGAAGTGAGTACGATTATCGGCTTAATGAAGGTAGTAGCTTGTGGTTCCACATACCATTCTGTGGTGGGCGTGAAGTCGGTGTGCTTTGGTCCATTTCTTTTTTTGGTGGTCATATAAAGTTTTTTCTCTGAGGCAAAGAACCCTGCCATCAACTGAGCAATAGCATCCATGCCACCGTAATCACCACGAACGTCCACGATGATTCCTTTTGCATCTTTCAAATCGTTGATCATTTTGATAAAATTCTTTTCAACACTCTTACGTGAATCGCCCTGGCCAGTGATGCCAATATATCCAACATTTCCCGCAAGCCGCCCATAAGTGACATTAGGACTTAGCTGGTGTGATTCCGTCAGGTATTTTTTCACCACATCCAAATCGTAATCGTCTTGCACTTTCGTGATGCGTAAGTTTCCATCCTTGTAACGCAACAATCCGCCTGGAAAAACCGGGAGCGAGCCATTGGTTGGGTAGAGGTTCAAGTGATTGTCATTTAGCTGAATCATCATCTCAGTAATTACTTGGTACAATTGTTCGTCAGTCATCTGATCATTCACACGCGAGCGATATTTCAATTGCAAAGCAGTCCAGTCAATATTCTTTACTTCAAACAATCCATAGCGTTCATCAAACGCTTTCCAGAAATAATCGAAGTTGCTGGTGGGCGTATTCAGTGGCTCTGGTCCGATGAATTCTTTTTCACAAGAGGCCATGATGAACAGGCTTGGGATGAAAAGCAGAAGTGCGAGTGTGAATTTTTTTCTGATTGTGTTCATATATAATATTTTTAGAATTGATGATGGAGGCTTGCTAATACTGATTGATTGGTGGCTTTCATTGTTTGGGCTGTGCGAATAGCGTAACCACTCCACTCATACCGTATGCCCGCACCCCAGCGTTGGTTGATTTGATAATTGTAGGCTACATCAAATGCAGGCGATAAAAATTTGGATGGTCCTACCCAGGTTGAATTTTTGAAAAAACCTCCAAGGAGATTTTCATTTGGTGAAGATACGGTGCCATCATACGGTAACCGTGTAAGCCGGGTAATTATGGGAATACGAACAGCCGCAGTGAAGGAATGATGCTCATCAATTTTATGTTGTGTCCATGCTTCAGGGCTAAGGCTTAGTGCATTAAACAAACCTGCCGTTGTCCAGCCTTGTGGATAAAATAATTCGTTCATTACGCGGCCACCCACGGCCACTTTGAAAGTTGATTCCTGAGTAGAAGAGATTTTGTAGAAAGCGCCCAGTGAAATGCGTCCCGCTAGCAGAGATCCTCCGGCCGGAAATTTTTTATCTTCATTTTTTCCTTTGTAATCCTGCTCCTGAAAGTAGAGCGTGCGATTTGCATGATGCTTCGCGGTTGTTCCTCCTATTTTTACATCCAAATCGATGGAAAACAAAAAGTGATTGCTTTCCAGATTATAAAACAGGCGTACATTTTTAGGCTTGCTTTGATAGACAAGCGGTGAAGCATTTTTGTCCAGGTAAGTGATTGAGCCAATGCCGAGCGCCAATCCGATCCGATTTTCCAAGGGCATCCAAGGGCGCTTTTGATAGTCTTGGCCCCAAACTGCCAGTGCACTAAGGTTAATAAGAATTAAAAATTTCCATTTCATATTCATTCATTTTTTGTGAGGGAATGAACGTGATGGAAGGAGGAAGTTGCGCGAGAATCTTCGTTTTGGAGTCCAAACTGATCCGTTTAGACCAGATTAAGCAGCTTTGTACTGTTTTTCGATGAATTCTGAAGGAGTAAGCCCGGTCTTTTTCTTGAACACAGAATAAAAAGTAGCCTTTGAATTGAACCCTGACTCCAGTGCAATACCTACCAAGTTGAGGTGCGATTGCCCGGGGTCAAGAGCCTTGCGCTTGAATTCTTCCACCCGATAGTCATTAATCAGATCAAAGAAGTTACTCTTATAGATAGTGTTGATGGCTTGCGATACCAAATGTCGTGGCAGCCCCGCCCGATCGGATAGCTCCGTCAAGGTTAAGTCATTTTTTAAAAACAGGCGCTGATCTTCCAAGGTTTGCTTCACTCGCAAAAAAGCCGCTTCCAATTGTTGCGTCTCTGTTTCTGATTTTGGTTTCTCTGCATAAGATACTGCTGCACTTGTCATGACCGGTGGAGCTTGTTTTACAATCCCAAATAAAACAGGATGTGTGAGCGCTTTGTACGAAAGTCAATAGAATAAAAATACCACACCGACAAAATGGAATCGGTAAAAGTCTGATAGAAAAGGTAGGTTCCAGGTGCGTGCAAAAAAGACCATCACGCCAAATGCTGTAATCACCAAAAGAAAAATCAAAAATTGCTGAAGCCATTTTACACGAACTGCCTCTATAGACGAAAATTCTTCCGACTGTTTTCTTTCCCATCGCAGATAATAAAACAAATTACCCACTACAAATACAATGTGCATGATGGATACAAATTGATTGATCCAACCAAAGTCATCTTTTCTTGCGAGTTCAAATTCACTGAGGTAGCTTCTTTTCATTTCGGCCGATTGTAAAAAGTAGGGAAGTAGGTTAATCAGTACAATCAGAAAAGGGCCAAACAATATGTACTTCATCCATGGATTCACTTTTGAGTGAGTGATTTGCTGAATGAAAAGAAAGACAAACGGGCCATACAATGTGCCGATGACCCATGAAATACGACTAAGGTGGGGAAACGCAACAAAAAATTCACGTTCATCAAAACCAACCAGAATAAGGTGAAAGGAAATAAACAGCAGCAACGTACCCAAAATCTTATTTGCGGGTTGGTTAATGTTGGTGCGCCAAAGCAGTATGGCAAGGAACACACCCTGAATGGATGCTGCCGCGTAAAGAATCTTAATGAGTAGAATTTTATCCAAAACAGAAAAAAGCAAATTCAAAGATACAACGATCGTAGCTCATGTGAATTGACCTCGATATTTTTTAACTTTGGTTCAACCTTCACCGCTATGAGATTTCTTTTTTTTGGATGGCTAGCCGCATTGTTATCGTTCTGCTCTGCGCCACAGCCTGCGCCTCGCGTGTGGCAAAGCATTGAGCAAAGTTTGCAAACACAGCTTATTACCATTAATAATGGCGACACCATCAATTTGCCGGAAGGTAATTTCATGTTTACCAAAGGCCTTGCTATGGACGGCAAATCCAACATTGTTATTCGCGGTAAGGGGATTGATAAGACGATTTTGTCTTTTCGAAATCAAACCGAGGGCGCTCAGGGTTTACTCATTACCAATGGGAATAACATTGTGTTGGAGGATATTTCCATTGAAGATGCAAAAGGAGATAATTTAAAAGTGAGTGAGGTGCGCGGCATTACTTTCAGACGTGTGAAATCTTCCTGGTCTGAAGGACCCAAGACTGAGAATGGCGCTTATGCATTGTACCCGGTATTATGCAAGCAAGTTTTGATCGAGGAATGTATTGCTATGGGCTCATCCGATGCCGGTATTTATGTAGGGCAGTCTGATTCGGTAATTATTCGCAACAGCAAAGCCTACTGGAATGTAGCCGGCATTGAAAGTGAAAACTCACGATGGGTGCAGATTTACGGAAACGAAGCGTATGAAAACACCGGAGGCATATTGGTATTTGATCTACCCGGCTTAACTCAATATGGTCACACCACAAAAATGTACAACAACTTTGTGCATGGCAATAACCATGAAAATTTTGCAGCAAAAGGAAATATTGTAGCCAGCATTCCTCCGGGCACTGGCGTGATGATTCTGGCAACACACAATCTGGAAATGACAGAAAACAAAATTGTGGATAATAAAACGGTGGGCACCGGGATTATTAGCTACGATTTAGTTGCGGCCCTTAATAAAGGTGATCATGAAACTTCCGTGAATGGTGCGCAGCCCGTAAACAATAATTATAAGACCGATACGCTTTACAATCCATATCCCTACCAGATTTATGTTCATCACAATGTTTACAAAAACAGTCATTGGTTTCCTGATCTGGGAAATGATATCGGAAAATTATTTTTGCGCGAGTCATTCATGAGCCCGCCAGACATTGCATATGATGGCATCCCAAATTCAAAGCGGCCCAATCCGGAACTGTGCATTCAGCAGGGAGATGAAATCATCATGATCAACCTTGATGCCGCCAATGACTTTAAGAAATTAAACAAAGATCCAAAACAGTTTAATTGTGAAGGTGCCAAAGTGATGCTTCCATGAAACTTTTCTCCGTATTGATCGGGATACTTGCCATCACAATTTTTTTTTCTTGTGAGCGCAAGCCACGCGAACTGGTTGTACTTCCCGAAAAAGAAGTTGCCATTGATCTCACTTCCGTGGGAAAGGAAAAACTTTCGGATTATGGATTTTTTTCTGGGCCACTTAAAAATTTATCACCAAAGGAAGGTGTTATTCCTTATTCACTGAACTCATCCCTTTTCTCTGACTATGCCTGGAAGAAGCGATTTGTTCGAATCCCAAAAGGACAGTCGGTGCCGTACAATGCTGAAGATGTTTTTGATTTTCCTTCCGGAACAATTCTGATCAAAAATTTTTATTACCCCATGGATTTCAGATCGCCAGAAAATGATCTGAGAATTATTGAAACCAGACTTTTGATCAATGAGTCGGGAACATGGAAGGCGTTGCCTTATCTCTGGAATGATGAGCAAACGGAGGCGTACCTGAATGTAGCCGGCAAAAATTTGCCCATCAGTTGGACACACTATGACGGAGCAGTTCGGAGAATAAATTATTCAGTACCCAACATGAATCAATGCAAGGGTTGTCATTTGCGTGGTGATAAGGTGAAACCGATTGGCCCATCTGCGCGGCAGTTGAATGGATTGTATTCTTATGCGGAAGGAAAAAAGAATCAACTTGTGCATTGGCAAGAATTGAATCTTTTAAAAGAAATTCCCACCGCAAAGGAAATCCCGGTACTGGCAAATTACGATGACGCAAATGAGTCGCCCGACTTGCGCGCCCGCGCATGGCTTGAAATTAATTGCGCCCATTGTCATCGGGCGGATGGTCCCGCAAAAAATAGCGGATTGTTTTTATTGGCAAGTGAAAAGGATCCTTCCCGCATTGGTGTGGGAAAAGCTCCTGTGGCCGCGGGCAAAGGTTCGGGGGGCCTGCTCTATGGCATCGTTCCCGGAAAACCCGATCAATCCATTTTGCAATTCAGAATCGAATCGGTTCACCCGGGCATTATGATGCCGGAATTAGGACGATCCGTTGTACATGAGGAAGGTGTCACCCTCGTACGCCAGTGGATTATGGCAATGCATTGATTTCATTTTATCTAAGTAGAAATACTTACCCATACTTAGTGAACTTCTCATTACTCTATGACCTATGTCATATGCTGTAAGGTATAACATTGATTAGTTTGTTTTTTTAGCAATAAAATTTTCTACTTACCGAACATAGAGTGTTTATAAAGCAATGCATGCTCTGTAGTTACTGTTTAATCTGATTTTATTCCGTGGAGTCAACTGAACTGGAAAAAGTACTAACTAAAACCCTTACCAAAAGAACTATTCTTCCTGCTTCTAAGGGAACAGTGCTTTATCCGGCCGGGCAAATCCCGAAAGGAATTTTTATTATCCATTCGGGCATGGTGAAGTATACGGTTTTTAAAAATCGCAAGAAAATTACGGCCACTTACGAAGGGGTCGGTTCTATCCATGGGTTGAGTTTGTTGTTTGATATCAAAAGCCCATTTTCATTAGAGGCCTGTTCACGATCGATACAATATGAGCTCATCACACGCGAGCAACTGAGTAAGGCAGAAAACCTGATACATATTATTCATGAAGGAAGCTTAGATTATTTAAATATCCGCATCTCCAAAATGGTACAGCGGCTTTCCGATCTGCTTACGCTGGATACTTCCACCATCATTGCAAGAGGTCTTATCAGCATAGCCGAACTTAACGGTCAGGATTACATACAAGCAATCACCAAAAAAGAGATTGCAGAATATGCTAATTGTTCAGTAGAATATGTTTTTCGCACGCTCTCTATGTTGCAACGAAAAAAAGCTATTGCAATGGATGGGCAAAAAATAACACTCATCAATCGCAAGCTTCTGCAGGAGTTTACTAACGCAAAGGGTTAAGCGGGCAAATGCTATGACAAATTTTTTTGAACCCGTTGATCTAAAAAGCAATAAGGGCTCATGCACAATTTTAATATGTGACGAAGTACTAATCAATCAACTGGCACTTATCAACTATTTAAGACCTTGTTTCCAGGTTCTTTCTGCACGAAACCTGACTGAGTTTCGTGAGATGATGATCGCCAAAAAAATCAATCTCGTAATTGCCGAACTTAAAGAAGCCGAATATATTTTGTGGGAGAGACTTTCAGAAGAGCTGGGTCAGGCAAAACAAAGTTGGATCGCGATAACGGCTATGCCGCAAGCCAAGGAAAAAATAGAGAAAGCCGGCTTCTCAACGGCATTGACAAAGCCTGTAGACTTTGAAGAACTGGCTGATTTGTTGGAGATGCACATGAACTGCAACCATCATCGAAACGCTACCTGTGCCTGCGTTCCGTGTTTGAAAGAGTCAGGCAAAGTAAAGACTTGGTTATAGCTCACGAATTTCAAAATCTTTTCCGCGGCCAAACTTAAGCGTATCCTTTAGTCGGTATCGCTCCAACGTGTGAAGATCCTTCACCTGAAAATCACCGTTGATCAGAATGTGTTCAATTACAAACTCATACCGGTCTCCGAAATTGATCAACCGGTATTTCTTACCTACTCTTAACACATCAAACGAGAGCCCCGCCATGGCGCAAAATGATTAAAGATCTTCTTCCCGCTCCAGCATTAAGATGGAGGCCTGCGGCACGATGTAGTACTTTTCGCTTTCGTAGATTACTTCAATGGCCCCCTTTTGTAAGAAGATCGCAAGATCACCTTCTTGAGCTTGCAAGGGCAGATATTTAATTTGCTCGTCCTTGCCCTTCCATAGATCATCTTCATCGGCAGGCATTGGCAACGGATAGCCCGGCCCTACCTTAATGACATAGCCGCGCTGAATTTTTTCTTTTTCCTGAACACCGGGAGGTAAGTACAAACCACTTTCGGTTTTGTCTGATTCTTTCGCGGGGCGGATCAGTACACGATCACCCACCACAATTAATTTTTTGAGCTTATTATCCAGTGTGAGTTTCATAAAAATAAGGCAGCGTAAAGTTTCACCTTCTTTTAACAATCTGCAACTCAAAAGGATTTCAGCCTCCCAAAATTATTCCCTTCGTATGGCTTCCACAGGATCGAGGCGTGAAGCACGAAGCGCGGGGTACGTGCCAAAAATAATTCCGATCAATAGTGCTACGATTGCCACTACCATGATCGTGTTGGCAGTATAAGAAGCCTGAAAGGGAACTTTGGTTATTGCTTTAATGATGGGAATAGCGCCCATGGTACCCACAATACCGAGCACCAATCCCAAAAAACATCCCACCGCTGAGATGGCGATTGACTCTGCAAGAAACTGAAAAACAATATCCTGTCGCTTTGCACCGAGCGCTTTACGAACTCCAATCTCGGTGGTACGCTGAGTAACCGATATGAGCAGCACATTCATCACACCAATGCCACCTACTAACACGGAGATGCCCACAATCATACCCATGATCACTCTGAATAATTTGAAACCTCGCTGTGCTTGCTGCAACCGAAAATCATTTGTGACTACTTCAACATCCGCACTATGCTCACCAAACTCATTACCTACCCAGGCTTTTAAGATTGCTTTTGTGGTGTCAATATCCTCAAGATTATTCACCTCAATGGCCACGGTGGGCGGATATGCTTTCAGCTCCAGCGCTGAAAAAAGTGTTATGGGCAAAAAAACTTCCGGGCTTGCGGACTTATCTTGAAGAACACCTATTACGTGTACATCCATTCCCTTCAAGGAAAGGGTTTTTCCAACAACTTGTGCTGTTGAATCGCCCAGTACGGTGAGAAATGCTCTGTTGACTACAGCGACTTTTAATTGTTTTTCAAGATCGGCAGAATTCAACAAACGTCCTGCACTGGGTTGAGCACCTGGCTTCAATTGCTCGCCCGATCCTGTAACCATTGTCACAATTTTTTTACGAGCTTCACCAAATTCTGCTTCTGCTGATTGTTGACTTCGTAAATAGGCTGTGGCAGGCTTGGTTATTACTCGTTCCATTTTTTTGAAACGCGCATAATTGATGTAGGCAAAGGTATCCTTCTTCACCACGATGCCATTTACTTTTTTAGTGGGGTGCGAAGAAAGGATGATGGACTTGAGTGAAGTGGTCTGCTGAATCTGATCTTTTGCATATTGCTCCATACCATCGATAAGGCTGAGAATGGCCACCAATGCCGCCACACCGATGATGATACCTAAGATGGACAATACTGTATGAAAGAAGCGGCCCTTCATCGCGTGAACGGCCATCATCAATGATTGGAAGAGCTTGTTTATCATAACGTATCTTCAGCCAAGACTTATGTCCACTGAAAATGTTACATCAATCACCTCCTCAGCTAAACAAATCCTGTTGTTCTTCCGAGCGGCCCAGCAGTTTTTGATCGATGCTTTTGGTAGCCTTGGCTCCCAGCTTTTTTAAATCTTCTACTTTTCGTACCAGGTTACCGCTGCCAACCGAAAGTTTCTTCATCGACTCCTCGTAAACTTTTTTAGAAGTATCGAGGTAACGGCCCAGGTTGATCAGGTCTTCGGTAAATCCAACAAACTTGTCGTATAAATCGCCCGCTTTGTTAGCAATGTCCAGCACGTGGCGGTTTTGGTATTCCTGCTTCCACACATTTTTAATAAGCTGCAACGAAGGGATTAAGAGGGTGGGGCTTACAAATACAATTCTCTTTTCCAATGCTTCTTCATAGAGTGTTTTTTCACTTTGAATGGCAAGGATATAGGCGGGTTCTATTGGAATGAACATGATAATAAAATCCAGTCCATTCTCAGAAATGTTTTTTTGATAATTCTTATCTGCCAGCCCCTTCATATGTTGTCGGATGGAAAGCAGGTGTGCTTTTAATGCTGAAGTTTTTTCTGATTCCGTTTCTGCATTTACAAAATTATTATAGGCAGTCAAGCTCACCTTCGAGTCGATGATGACAAACTTACTTTCAGGCAAGCGCACAATCACATCCGGGCGGAAGCGGCCTTCTGCAGTGGTAAATGATTCCTGAACGGTGTACTCCCGGTCGCGCTCCAGGCCGGATTTTTGCAAAATACTTTCCAGAATAAATTCACCCCAGGCACCCTGAGCCTGGCTATCCCCTTTCAAGGCACGGGTTAAATTTTCCGCTTCGCGCGTCATTTGCAGGTTAAGCTTCTGCAAATTCTCGAGCTGCTCGCGCAAGCCTGCATTGCGTGAAATAGAATCTTTGTGTGTTTCCTCCACACGCTTTTCAAACTCCACAATTTTTTCCCCCAAAGGCTTCAACAAATCTGAAATATTTGACTTGTTCTGATCGGTAAATCTCCTGCTCTTCTCTTCAAAAATGTCATTGGCCAGATTTTTAAACTGATCGGCAAATCTTGCCTGTAATTCCACCATTTCACTTTTCCGCTCTTCCAGCTTTTCTTCAAGATTACGAAAGTCTGCCTCTGTTGAGGCAAGGCTATTGGTAAGTTCCAGCACTTTGTTTCGCTCAGCCTCAATCTCTCTTCGCCACTCCTGACTTTGCTCCTGAAGTGCCTTGTTCTTTTCCTGCTCTACCAACAGCCGGGCCTTTGCCTGCTCATGGGCTTCAGTGCCTTACGACTTGCCCAGCAGCCATCCAATGATGGCCCCTATCACCATTGCTGTTCCTACAAAAACAATTTCCATCGGGGGCAAAGTTATTCTTAATTCTACTTATTCAGTAAGGTTTTGATTTCATTGTTGAAGCACTGATTCCAGCGAAAAAAAGTTGTATGTATTGTGGTATAATCAGCTTTTACATCAAAGAAAAATATTAACTTGTCTAACTTACAGTTGGCGTAATATGAAAACAATCCTATTTGCAATCACTTCCATATTTATAACCTCGAGCCTCGCAGCACAGGAAGTAAACGAAGAAGCAGAGTTTTTTAAAAAGATATTTGGTGTGCCCAAGAAGGAAATTGTGACGCAGTTTGTAAAAGCGGAAGGCGCCAACGGTGAGCTGTTTTGGAAGCTGTACGAAGAGTACGAAATGAAGCGCAAGCACATGGGGCAGAAACGATACGAAGCACTCAACAATTATGTAAAAAATTATTCTACCCTCACCGGAGAATCGACCGATGAGATTATGATGGATATTATTTCGCTCACTACCAGTCAGGACAAACTCATTTCATCGTATTATAAAAAGATTCGCAAGTCGGCCGGAATTTTTATTGCCGCACAATTTTATCAAATCGAATGGTACTTGCAGAGCGAATTGAAGACTAATATTCTGGAAAACATTCCGGTAATCAGTGAACTGGAAAAGAAGAGTCAGTAATGGTATAGCCTCGTTTTCGTAGCTGCCCAGTCAGCCTTATTCATAGTATGGTAATTAGGCGAATCATCGCCATTTTTTTACCTTTGGAATCGTTTGAGATAGAGGATAGAGTTCCGGCTCAAACCACCTAATTACAAATTTTATGGTAGACACAATCAGCTCAAGCCGAGAAGCAATTTTATTAGAAGATAAGTATGGTGCCCACAACTACCACCCACTGCCGGTGGTTTTGCATAAAGGTGATGGCGTTTTTTTATGGGATGTGGAAGGCAAACGGTACTACGATTTCCTTTCCGCCTACAGTGCGGTGAACCAGGGGCATTGCCATCCTCGCATTATCAATGCGTTGATCAGCCAGGCAAAAGAGCTAACACTTACCTCCCGTGCTTTTTATAATGATAAGTTGGGCCTGGCAGAAAAATTTGTATGTGAAACATTTGGCTATCAAAAAGCCCTGTTCATGAACAGTGGTGCCGAAGCCAACGAAACAGCAATCAAACTTGCACGCAAGTGGGGCTATACAAAAAAGGGGATTCCTGAAAATCAGGCAGTGATTGTGGCAGTGAAGAAGAATTTTCACGGTCGCACCACTACAATTATTTCTGCTTCCACTGACCCTGCGGCAACCAAAAATTTTGGGCCGTTCATGCCGGGATTTGAAATTGTGGATTATGATAATGTGCCGGCATTGGAGCGTATGCTTAGTAACCCTAACGTATGCGGTTTGTGGATAGAGCCGATTCAGGGTGAAGCCGGAGTGTACGTGCCGCAAGAGGGTTATTTGAAGGCAGCTGAAAAACTTTGTAAGCAGCACAATGTGCTGTTAATGATGGATGAAATTCAAACCGGTATCGCTCGCACCGGCAAAATGCTGGCCAGTGATCATGAAAATGTGCGGCCCGATTTATTGATTTTAGGAAAGGCCTTATCAGGAGGAGTGTTGCCCATTTCGGTGGTGATGGCCGATGATGAAATTATGCTGGTGATTAAGCCGGGTGAGCATGGATCTACTTTTGGTGGTAATCCGCTTGCTGCTGTGGTGGTGATGGAAGCGTTGCAAGTGGTGAAAGATGAACGACTAGCTGATAATGCTGAACGTCTCGGACAAGTTTTCCGCGAGCGAATGGAAGCATTGAAGAAAAAGAATAACATGATTACGCTGGTCCGCGGAAAGGGTTTGCTTAACGCCATCGTAATTAACGATACCCCTCAAAGCGAAACGGCCTGGAACCTTTGCATGCTGTTTTCTAAAAATGGATTGCTGGCAAAACCAACGCACGGTAATATTATTCGATTAGCTCCACCACTGGTCATCACCGAAGAGCAGATACACGAGTGCTGCGATATTATTGAAAAGTCGTTGATGGAGTTGAAGTAGCGACTATCAGAAACAAGTTTCCTTTCTATGCATGCGTAGTGCGTGCATAGACTGTGGAATTATGCCGGTAGCGTAAAATAAAATGTTGAACCGGATCCCACTTCACTCGTAACACCAATCTTTCCACCATTCTTTTCTACGAACTCTTTACAGAGAATTAGCCCTAAGCCAGTTCCTTTTTCCTGAGCAGTGCCAAGAGTAGAATGTTTGGTTCCAATCTTAAAAAGTTTCTGCATCACAGTAGCGCTCATCCCAACACCGGTATCGCTTACCGTAACGCGCCAATCTCTTCCTAC
The DNA here is from genome assembly GCA_966095315.1 of uncultured Cyclobacteriaceae bacterium. Lineage (GTDB taxonomy): Bacteria > Bacteroidota > Bacteroidia > Cytophagales > Cyclobacteriaceae > ELB16-189. The sequence continues at coordinate 403,643 of CBHTSG010000002.1, read as the reverse complement.
AAGTTCTGTGGACACCGTTATCGTGCCACCTGTTGGTGTAAACTTGATTGCATTTGAGAGCAGATTGCGCACTACTGTATTAATCGAGTGCCGATGTGACTGAATTACCGCATTTGTTGCGGCTTTGTTGGTCAGTGTCAAACCTTTGTTTTGGACCTGACCCTTGAGCAGTTCTTCATTTTCCTTGATGAGAGCCGACAGATCAAACTCCTCTTTTACGAAATCGATATTGCCGGTTTGTGATCGGGACCACTCCAAAAGATTTTCCAGCAGGGCATACAGATTTTTTAATGATTTATCCAGATCGCTGGATAGCATTTTTATTTCTTCTTTGCTCAGACTGTCGGCATGGTTGAGTAGCAGTGATGCGAAAGACGAAAGAGAATTCAGCGGCCCTTTCAGATCATGACCAATAATTGAAAACAGTTTGTCTTTGGTTTCATTAATTTCTTGGAGCTTTCGATTAGATCTTCGCTTTAACAGATAAAGATAAAGCACCAGTGCTCCGATGATCAGACCAAACACAATAAGCAACACTAAAAAATTCTTCAGCTTTGTCTGCGCTTCAATTACCTTTTCACGCTGAGCTCTGTCCGATTCTAACTGATTGATTTCCGCTTCTTTCTTTGAAATGGTATAGCGATTTTGAGTTTCTAAAAGCTGACGTTCATTTTTTTCATTTTGAATAAACTCATCAATCGCCAAAAAAGATTCCTTGTACTCAAGTGCTTTCTTAAAATCCTTCTGCTCCTTGTAACACAAACTCAGGTAATCGTAACTGCTTCGAATTTGTTCCTGGTCCTGTGCTTCGCGCCCGGCATCTAATGCGAGACTTAGTTGCTGAATCGCTTTGTTGAAATCTTTTTTTTCAAAGTAGAGTACTCCCAGTTGGTTGAACGATTCGGCTTTGCCTGCTTCATCTTTTAGTGACTGACGTATTTCTAAAGCGGCCTCATGGTTGGCAATGGCGCGCTCCTGATTTTTCATCAGGCGGTAGAGCTCTCCGATATCATTTAATGATTGAGCTTCTTTTAGTTTATCGCGTAAAGACCTGCGAATGCTCAAGGCGTCTTTATGCGTTTTTAGCGCTTGCTGATATTCTTTTTTTCGAGTTTGCAGTTGTCCAAGGTGAAACAGCGCGTCAGCTTCTCTGCTTGACACTTGCAGTTGCTGAGCATTCTCTAGTACTTTTTCATAATCTTCATAGGCCCCATCAATATCGCCCTGCAATGCATTCACGCGCCCCTTTTCATTCAAAATGAAAGTGAGCAGATGAAGGTTGTTCTCTGCCTTATTGATTTCCAAGGCCTGATTTAAAAAGTCGGCACTTTTATAGTAGTCGCCCACTTCTTCAAATACTCTGGCCATTGCAATCAGCGTGAATAATTTTTCGTGATTTAACTGTAGCTCATCTTCAAGGGCCAGCGATTTGATCAGCCAACCCATAGCTTGTTCATAGTCACTCACCCGAGTGAGGTGAAAGACTCCCAATGCGATCAGCGCCCTGGCTTCATCCGATTTGTTTTGGAGTTCAACAGCTTCTACACGCCTGGCCTCCATCAATCTTAGCTCCTCATCCACCGAAACGTTGGTGTTAATGGAAAAGAGATTTTCAAACCAGACTACATCGGTATCTTCCTGAGCAACAGAGGGGAAGGCAACGGCCAGCCCATACACCATCCATGCAAAAAATAATTTCATCTTCGAAATACACTTATGGAGCTTCAAAGGTGTAGATAACCCTGATCTTATGAAATGGAAAATGGAAGTAAATATTACATCGTCACTTAAATAGTCGATGAGTTGTTGATAATTACTATTTAATTAAAGAAAGCAAAATGAGATTGCAATTTTTCGCATAATTATTCTTCGGCAAAGGATTTAAAGTAGCTGATGATGAGTAAAGCGAAAACCAGACCCGTAAGAACGATGGGTGGCAAAAAGGTTAATGATGACATTAAGATGAAGCTCACACCGAAAAATACCACTTGGGTAAGAACCAATCCTTTCCATGCAGCATCGGAGAGGTCATGTTTTAAAAGGTAAAAGTTGATTGCTCCTCCGAAAAGATACAACAGCGTGAAGCACGAACTGAGCGCCAGAAAAAAATCGGCCATGGTAGGTTCAAAGCCAGCGCCCATTTGCATTTTGTATCCATCCATCAATTCCACAAGTTGTTTTTCCGTGTCGTTGGTAGGCTGAAGCTTACTAAACAGACTTATGGCGTGAATGCCTCCGGTAATTAATTGAAGTGCTGCAGTAGATTTAAGCCAAACTTTAGATTTCATAGGGATTTGGGTTTTGAGTTTATCAAGTTAGGAAAATCCCAAATGATTTTTAGCTGTTCGAAAACCCTCGATTAGCGTCACTACAAAATTTCAATGGCTTTCAGCTGCATCTTTAATTGATCAGCATTTTGAAAGTGCACGGTAGTCAATCCGATTTTATTTGCAGCGTCAATATTCTTGATATTATCATCAATGAACAATGTGGTTGTCGGATTTACAGCGTATCGATCAAAAAGAATTTGGTAAAATTCAGCATGCGGCTTTCGTGTCTTTTCGATTCCGGAAACCACAATGCCTTCAAACCAATGCAGGAATTCAAAATTTGCCAGTGCCCACGGAAATGTTTCGGCCGACCAGTTGGTGAGGGCATAGAGCCGATGTTGCCGTTGAGATTTCAATTGTTCGAGAATTTTTACGGTGTCATGAATCGGCCCATGAATCGTTTCTTCCCAACGACCGTACCAGGCGCGAATGGCTATTTCATGATCTGGATATTGAGCTACCAACTCTTCTGTTGCTTCCGCAAAACTTCTGCCGGCATCTTGCTGATCATTCCATTCAGAGGTACACACGTTTTCTAAAAACCAGGTAATTTCTTCTTCAGTTTTAAAAATTTTGCGATAAAGATGACGCGGATTCCAGTCAATTAACACTCCGCCAAGGTCAAAGATGATGGTGTCGATTTTTTTATTACTCATGATTTATTGATCACTGCAATATTAGCAAGCTTCTTTATAAAATTTTTATATACCTCATTCATCCTTTAATATTCTATTTATAAATCATCGCCTACTTTTGTATTACCTGATAGGCAAAGCACCACTTTGAAAACACTATTTCATTATCGGCAACCGCGGCACCAATACTTGTTAAGTGTAGGAATAGTGACCTCCGTGACTTTACTGGGGCTAGTGCTACATGATTTTGTCGGTTATCGTGTTGTTGCTTTCATGCTTTTAGTAGCCGTGTCCATACTGGCCTTGTTTTTAGATATTATGCCCGTGCTGCTTGCTGCTCTTCTCAGTGCTTTGCTTTGGGATCTTCTATTCATTCCGCCCCGATTCACGTTTACTGTGGGCACCACAGAAGATCAGCTACTTTTGCTCACCTATTTTGTTGTGGCGCTGATCCATGCAGTACTAACGTATAAAATCCGCCAAATAGAGAAGGACATGAGGCGCAAAGAGGAGAAAGCGCGCGAGGTTCATTTTTACAACACACTTTTCAATTCACTTTCGCATGAATTGCGAACACCGATCACTACCATTATGGCAGCTACGGATAATCTTCAGGCAGACTCTGAAAAATTATCTGCTCATGATAAAATGGAATTACTGAATGAGATTACCATTGCAGCCACCCGATTGAACCGCCAGGTGGAAAACCTGCTGAGCATGTCGCGATTGGAATCAGGAATCATTCAAATCAAAAAAGATTGGTGCGATGTAAAGGAATTGATTTACACCACACTAAAACAATTTGAGCCGGTTATTAACAATTATCGACTTACCATTTTTGTACCCGATCATTTACCGTTGTTCAAACTGGATTTTGGATTGATGGAACAAGTGCTTCATAATTTGATCAGCAATGAACTTCAACATACTCCTGAGGGAACGGACATTATTATTAAAGCAGATTGTTTGGATGACAAATTAGTAATGACAATATCTGACAGTGGAAAGGGATTTCCTGAGAAAGACATTGCCAGGGTGTTTGATAAGTTTTATCGTGTGCAAGGCTCGAAGTCGGGTGGAACAGGATTAGGTTTATCCATAGCACGCGGTTTTGTAGAAGCGCATCAGGGCAAAATTTCGCTGCGAAATCTTCCGTTGAGTGGGGCTGAGTTTACGATTGAAATCCCTACTGAGATCACATATTTAAACCGGTTGAAAAATGAATAGCCCAACCGTACTCATCATTGATGATGAAGCTCAGATCCGCAAGCTGCTCACCATCACCTTGCAGACGCATGACTTCAAAGTAATAGAAGCCGAAACCGCAAAAGAAGGCTTGGCTATGTTGGCCAGCCATCCTCCTGATCTTGTTTTGCTGGATATCGGATTGCCTGATCAAAATGGACATGAAGTTTTGCAGCACTTGCGCGAATGGTTTTCTAATCCCGTCATTATTTTATCTGTGCAGAGCGATGAGGAAGACATTGTAAAAGCGCTTGATCACGGTGCGAACGATTATCTCGTGAAACCTTTTCGCACCGGTGAACTGATGGCACGAATCCGATCGGCCATCAGAAAAACAAATGCGGATGAAAATAATCCGATTATCACCTTTGAAGACTTGTCGATTGATTTTTCTACCCGCACGGTTAAGAAGGGCACATCGCAAGTGAAGCTTACGGCCACCGAGTATTCCTTGCTGGCACTCATGATTAAGAACGAAGGCAAAGTGCTCACGCACCAATATCTGTTGAATCAGATTTGGGGGCCATCGTACCGAAATGAATCACAATACCTACGCGTATTTGTTGCACAGTTAAGAAAGAAAATTGAAAAGGATCCTAATCGACCGGCACACATTATTACCGAATCGGGTGTGGGCTATCGGTTTGTAGCCAAGTAATCAAAACATAGTAACGACTTAAATTATGAAATCGAATTCAACTTCGAGCAGGATAACTTTTGCCTCATTATTGGTGGCACTCGGCATTATTTATGGAGACATTGGCACTAGCCCCCTCTATGTTTTAAAGGCCATTGTGGGTGAGCGTGAAATTACGGAGACGCTTGTGTTTGGCGGTGTGTCCTGCATTTTCTGGACATTAATTTTTCAAACCACCATCAAGTATATCATTCTTACGCTGATGGCTGATAATGACGGAGAAGGTGGTGTCTTTTCGCTTTATGCTTTGGTGAGGCGCTTTGGGAAAGGATTGGTAGTGCCAACGATATTGGGAGCGACTACACTTCTTGCTGATGGAATTATCACACCACCTATTTCAGTTTCTTCGGCAGTGGAGGGTCTTGAGAAAATTATCCCCGAACTTCCCACCGTTACGATTGTAGTGATCATTTTGTCATTACTGTTTTTCTTTCAGCGATTTGGTACCGACAGAGTGGGTAAAATATTTGGCCCGGTGATGGTGATTTGGTTTGCCATGATTTTTTTGTTGGGATTGATGGAGATTATAAAGTTTCCGAGTGCGCTGAAAATGTTAAGCCCAACCTATGCATATCATTTGCTCGTAAATTATCCACACGGATTTTGGTTGTTGGGTTCGGTATTCCTGGCTACTACGGGCGCGGAGGCGCTTTACTCTGACCTGGGTCATTGTGGCCGAAAAAATATTCGCATCACGTGGGGATTTGTAAAAACATGTTTGATGACCAACTACATCGGTCAGGCAGCGTGGGTGTTAAATCAAAATGATGGATTTCTGAGCGGCCGAAATCCATTCTATGAAATTATGCCTGTTTGGTTCTTGCTTCCGGGAATCATCATCGCCACCATGGCTACGATCATTGCATCGCAGGCGCTTATAAGCGGATCGTACACATTAATCAGTGAGGCAATGAGTTTAAATTTTTGGCCACGCGTAACCGTTCGTCAGCCAACGGAACTCAAGGGGCAAATTTATATTCCCAGCGTAAATATCATTTTGTGGATTGGCTGTCTGGCTGTAGTGCTGTACTTCAGAAGTTCTACCCATATGGAAGCAGCATATGGCTTCTTCATTACCATTGCCATGATGGTGACAACATACTTGTTGAGTTATTTTCTATTGTATCGAAAGAAGTGGAATCGGTTTGCAGTGGCTGCGATTGTACTCGTGTTTGGCACCATTGAACTTTCATTTTTCATCACCAATGTGGTGAAACTAAAGGAGCAGTGGATGTTCCTGTTTTTTCCCTTCAGTGTTTTTCTAGTGATGTACATTTGGTTTTATGCCCGAAAAATTAATAATCGCTTCGTGCGCTTCGTTGAGCTTGGAAAATATTCACCACTCATCAAAGAGCTTAGTGCTGATGATCAGATTCCGAAATTTGCCACTCACCTGGTTTACCTCACCAAGGCAGATCATCGTGAACAGGTAGAAGAAAAAATCATCAAGTCCATTTTTGCTAAAATACCTAAGCGTGCCGATGTCTATTGGTTTCTTCATCTCAACCGAACGGATGAGCCTTACACTTTATCCTATGAAGTGACTGAATTGGTAGATGACAAAATCATTAAGGTTACCATCAACATTGGGTTTCGGGTGCAGCCACGTTCTGAATTGTTCTTTAAAAAAATTGTGAGCGAGTTGGTGGCCAACAAAGAATTAAATCTTCACTCGCGGCCCGATGGCTCCACCCGCTACAATGCTGAACCCGACTTTAAGTTTGTTATCCTGGAAAAATTCCTTTCGGTGGAAAATGAATTCACCTTGCGTGAAGGGCTTTTACTCAATGGCTATTTTATGTTGAAGCAACTGGGCCAAAGTGACGAGCGCGCATTTGGCCTTGATAAAAGTGATGTGGTGGTGGAACAAGTGCCATTGGTATACCATCGGGTGGAGCGTATTGACTTGTTGCGTAAGAATTATCAAAATCTTGATCCGGCCACCAAATCAAAACTATTTCAGCATCAGCATGAAAACTAATATTCTATTTAGCGCTCTGATCCTATTTGTGAATATGCTGATGGCCCAGGAAAAAATTCCGTTTAGTGGTATTGATGGCACATGGCAAAATGGAAATGATCGAAGAGACTCTTCAGTGTTTAAAAATAATCCTTACTTCAGCCCGAGCATTTTGATCGATATTAATTACAACTATTCCTTCAACCGGCCAATCGATAACACTGTGGTTGGCTCCACCGCATTGGCTCGGCACAACGAGGTGCAACTTGCTGCTTTACATTTCGGTGGCGACTTCAATTATCAAAATGCTCGTGCACGAATCATGACTCAGTTTGGTACACGCTCCACCATTGTACCGCGCAATGATTTTAGCCCTTACCGCGGGCAATACGAACTCGCGGATGTCTACCGTCACCTCAGCGAGGCCTATGCAGGGTATCACATCAATAAATGGTATGGCATCAATGTAGATGCAGGTTTGTTTATGAGCTACATTGGATTGAACTCATACTATCAAGCGGAGAACTGGGAGTATCAGGCATCGTTTACCTCTGATAATACACCTTGGTATTTTAACGGAATCCGCATTCAAATTTTCCCAGCACGGAATCTGAAAATTGAACCATGGATTATTAATGGTTGGCAAAGCTATGGAAAGTTCAACCGCATGCCCGGCCTGGGCGGAAGTATTTTATGGATGTCCACTTCGGGCAATATGAAATTGGTTTCCAATAACTATTATGGAACAGATGCCGCGGGGATAGCTGCAAGAAAAAGATTTCACTCGGATAACAGTCTGCTGATTCGTTACTATCATCAGCCAACAAGGCGAGGTGTTACAAAAATGGCTTTCTCGCTTACCGGTGACGTTGGTTTTGAAAAAGGAGGTGGTGTAAATGGCTTCAAGGATGGTGGCGCTGGTAATCCCGCTCAATATTTTTTAAGCGCTATGATGTACCATCGTGTTTGGTTTGCGCATGATAAACTAGCGTGGACAGTAGGCGGAGGGATGATGAAAAATCCAGGTCGCTATTTGGTGTTGTATCCTACCGGGCAGGCGAGTCCACTTCCCAATCCTGCAAACCCTACTCAAACGGCTGGCGCATTTCCCTTCTCGGCAAATCCAGGTGATGCATTTTCGGGTTGGGATTGCTCAACCAATATTGATTACATGCCGAATCAAAGCATCACGTTTCGGGCTGAGTTGGTGCACCGAAGAGCAAGTGTTAATTATTTTGCCGGACCTGGTGGAATTACTTCACAAACGGGCTATACCACTGCTGTGTTAGATCCAAACTGGCGGCCCGATTTAGTAAAATCTGAAACACGAATCATCTTTGTTATTCTTTTCAGATTATAGAAATGTTGATTGAGAGATTATTTTCCAAATGCCCACTTCAAAAAAGAGGGCAATGCTTCGCTCCAGGTTTTTAGATTGTGTTCTCCATCCTGGATTTCTACGTACTGAATATCGTGAAATGGGCGATAGCCTTTTTTTGTGAGCTCCACAATTAAATCCAACGTGTCGTCAATGGAGTCAATCACCCCATTTTTATTGCGATCACTGGTTTCATCTTTCGTCCCGGTCTGAAACCAAAATTTTAGTCCCGGCTTAAATCTTCCTCTGCGAATTTGCTGATGCAAAATCCGATCGCGATACTCAGAATAGAATCGACTGTTAGCATCGCGCTTGCGCCACCAAAAGGCACCACTGAAGGCACCCACTTTTTTAAAGTAGTCGGCATAGTTCCAACCAAGATCAACAGCAGAAAGCCCACCCAGCGAAAATCCGGCAATGGCATGATCGTTTGGATTTTTTGAAATGGAATATTGATAGTGAATATAGGGCACTAGCTCCGTCATCAAAAAATTAGCGTAATCTTTCGCACGTGCGCCACGCTTTTTAAAATCTGCCTTGTTCGCCACGCCATACTCCTGCATACGGTCACCTGCGTGAACGGCTACTACAATAACTTCGGCTATTTCGCTGGAGTGCGTTAACTGCTCCAGTGTCGATTTCAGGCCAATGGTTTTTCCATCTTGTCCATCATTGAGAATCAAAAGCGGATACTCCTTTTTTCCTTTTTCATATCCCGGAGGTAAATAGATATCCACTATTGTATCGCGCCCCAGTAATTTAGAGTGGATGTTAGTGAGGGTTTCAAGGCAATACGGCAGCAGCGTGGGCGAGTTCAAGAAATAATTTTTAGAGGATTGTGATTTTTCAGCTTCTTTCTTCCGATTTTAAGAGACAATTAAGCCTGCAAAAATAGAAGTTTAATTGAATCATCATGCCCCACGAACAGTATCATAAATGGTATTCGCCCCGCCTGAGCCGCGATATTGAAGTATTAGCCTTTGGCACACGCGGCTACCCGATTATTTTATTCCCCACTTCTATGGGTCATTATTTTGAAAATAAAGACTTCAAACTGATTGATAGCGTGAGTTGGTTTTTAGAGGAAGGTCTTGTCAAAATTTATTGCCCCGATGGTATTGATGAGTTGAGTTGGTATAATAAAGGCATCCATCCGGCTGATCGTGTGAAGAATCACATCTGGTATGATTTAATGCTGTTGCAGGAACTTGTGCCACTGGCGCAACAAGAAACCGGAGTTCATCGTGTGGCCACGGCCGGCTGCAGCTTTGGTGGCTATCATGCTACCAATTTTGCGTTTCGCCATCCGGAGGTAGTAAAGTACGTGTTTAACATGGGCGCTGCGTTTGATATCAAAAGCCAATTGGATGGCTACTATGATGACAATGTTTATTTCAACAACCCGATGGATTTTATTCCGAATGCACAAAATAATTTTTTCAACGACATGCACGTGGTGCTGGGCACTGGTACACACGATATGTGTTGGGATGCCAATGAAAAAATGGCAGCCATCCTTCGGGCAAAAGGAATCAGTCATTGGCTGGACGTACGACAAAATGCACCGCACGATTGGCCTGCCTGGCGCGAAATGTTTCCACACTATTTATCGCTGATCAAATAATTCAATCCTTAAACTCAAATCTTACTCTTATGAAAAAAATTGGAATTCTACACGGCATGGAGCGCAGCTTTCCACAAGCTTTTGTTGAGCGTATCAATACCATGGGATTGAAAGATATTAAGGCAGAGCCGGTGTTAATCGATATGGTGGAGCAAGGAGCGCCCACCGATTATGCGGTGATTATCGATCGTATTTCGCAGGATGTTCCTTTTTATCGGGCCTACCTGAAGAATGCCGCTATTAGTGGAACCGCTGTAATCAACAACCCATTCTGGTGGAGTGCTGATGAAAAATTTTTTAACAATGCACTGGCGCTAAAGATCGGAGTGCCTGTGCCCAAGACGGTAATCCTGCCTTCGCACGAGCGCCCTACCGATACCAGCGAAACTTCTTTTAGCAATTTGAGATTTCCGCTGAGCTGGGAAAAAATATTTGAATACATCGGCTGGCCCGCCTACATGAAACCCCATGCCGGTGGAGGATGGAAGAGTGTATACAAACTCAACAACATGGACGACTTTTTTAAAGCGTACAGTGAAACCGGCCAGTTGGTGATGATGCTTCAGGAGGAAATTATTTTTGAAGACTACTTCCGCTGTTATTGTCTGGGCAGAAAATATGTGCGCATTATGCAATATGAACCGCGCAACCCACATCATTTACGCTATCAAAGCAACAATGGCCCTGCCTCCGAAAAACTATTGAAGAAAGTGCACGATTATGTGCTTGATCTTTGCAACGCATTAGGGTATGATTTCAATACGGTGGAGATGGCTGTGCGCAATGGTGTTCCTTATGCGATCGATTTTTGTAACCCGGCACCAGATGCGGATGTACTTTCTGTTGGTCAGGAAAATTTTGATTGGGTAGTGGAAACTTCCGCCCGGATGGCCGTGGAACGAGCACAGGCACAAAAGCCTGGAAAGGACAATCTCACCTGGGGCACCTTTGTGTCAAAATCGGTAGCTGCTTTTGAAGGCACTCCCGCAAAGGCGAGTGCAAAGCCCAAGGAAGAAAAAAATGATGTGAAAGAAGAGAAAAAGGAATCGCCAAAATCAAAATCGCCAAAAGCGAAATAACGATGCGCATACCAACGAAATCATTTTCGTGATGATCATTCACCTATTTTGATTCACTGTTTAACAAATACTATGGAGAAATTTACACTGGGTGTTGAAGAAGAGTACATGATCATCGATCCGAAAACACGGGAGCTCACTTCGCATGATCAGAAAATTGTCGAGCTGGCAGCGCCATTGCTGCGCGATCATGTAAAAGCTGAAATGCATCAGGCGGTGGTAGAAGTGGGCACCGGCATTTGCAAAGATGTGGCCGCAGCGTATGACGACATCCGAAAATTACGAAGGGCCGTTGCTGATATTGCCGGCAGCCTCAACTTGAAAATGGGAGCTGCCGGTACGCATCCCTTCTCGCACTGGAGCACGCAATTAATTACGCCCAATCCTCGCTATGACGAAATTGTGAATGAAATGCAGGAGGCGGCACGCTCTAATTTAATTTTTGGCTTGCACGTGCACGTGGGCATTGCCGACAAGAACATGGCCATTCACATCATGAATTCCATTCGGTATTTTCTACCACACGTTTACGCGCTTTCCTCCAATTCTCCTTTTTGGGAGGGTCGCAATACCGGCTTCAAATCATTTCGCACAAAAGTATTTGACAAATTTCCGCGCACCGGCTTGCCCGATTTTTTTAACGATTGGGATGACTTTAAGAACTACATCAACTTGCTGATAAAAACCAATTGCATTGACAATGCAAAAAAAATATGGTGGGATGTGCGTGTGCATCCGTTTTATGATTCCATTGAGTTTAGAATTTGTGATGTGCCCATGCTCATTGATGAAACCATCGCCATCACCGCCCTGTTTCAGGCTTTAGTGGTAAAGCTTTATAAACTCCGCCTGCGCAACATGAACTTTATTATGTACAACCGTGCACTCATCAACGAAAATAAATGGAGGGCTTCACGCTATGGCATTGACGGTAAGCTAATCGACTTTGGCAAGCAGGCAGAATTGGATACCAAAGGATTGATTTTAGAATTACTCGATTTCATTGACGATGTGGTTGATGAGTTAGGCAGCAGGCATGCCGTGAATTATGTATTGAAAATTCTGGAAAGAGGCACTGGTGCCGATCGCCAATTGGCCGTATTTAAGCAAACCGGTAAACTTGAAAAAGTAGTGGATTATATTACAGAGCAAACACTGGTTGGGGTTTAACATATATATTTGCCCCAATTTTTATTCAAACTATGAAGATTGCTGTACTCGATCTATACGATGGTGAAACAAATGAGGGGATGCGCTGCATTTTGCAGTTGATCGAAGAATTTAAAAACGATTCAGAATTTCCTGTTACGCACACCGTTTTTGATGTTCGCAAAAATCTTGAGATCGCAGATCTCAACTTTGATGTCTACATCTCTTCAGGTGGTCCCGGCAGTCCGCTCACCAGCCAGGGGTCGGTGTGGGAGAAAAATTATTTCGCCTTGATGAATGGCATCATCCAGCATAACAAACTCAATCCTTTTAATAAGAAGCGGGTCTTTCTCATTTGCCATTCGTTCCAAATCTTCTGCCGCTATTATGGCTATGCAAAAGTAACGAAGCGAAAAAGCACTGCTTTTGGTGTGATGCCCGTGCACAAAACAAAAGATGGAAAGAATGAGGCGTTACTGAAAGGGCTTGAAGATATGTTCTATGCTATTGACTCACGCGATTATCAAATTCTTGAGCCGAATGAAGGAAAAATCTGGGCAAATGGTGGCCACGTGCTATGCATTGAGAAAGAAAGACCGTTTATTCCGCTGGATCGCGCGGTGATGGCGATACGCTTTGATGAATCTATTATCGGAATGCAGTTTCATCCGGAAGCAGATGCTGACAGCATGCACCGCTATTTGTTAACCGCTGAAAAGAAAGAGCTTGTCATTAAGCGCTATGGCGAGAAAAAATATTTTCAAATGCTTCAAATGCTGAACGAGCCGGATAAGATTAAGCTGACATACAAAACCGTTGTTCCAAAATTTTTGCGCACATCAAGTTTAGTTAACGCACCTGTTTTATGATTTCATGGCTTCGCGAAGATTTTAACAGGAAATTTTCGGAAACGAAGTATCAGCACTTTTTGCAATCGCTTGATGAGGCTTACCATTACAAGATTCCGTTTCGTGTGGCAGAGAGTCCTGTGTTTGTTGGCAAAGATCTTAAATCAAAGCTCATTCGTGCCTCCGATGCAATCATCGATTTCATTGCTCAAAAAGATTATAAGAAAATCACCGCACGGGCAATTCCCGCTCCTCTAAATGTTCCCAACGAAACAGATCACACACTCTTTCTTGCACTTGACTTTGCAGTGGTTAAAAATGCTCAGCAAGAATTAGAGCCACAGCTGATTGAAATTCAGGGATTCCCTTCGCTTTTCGGATGGCAGGATTTTGTCGCGAATCGTTATCGCAAGGAATATTCGATACCCGATAGTGTGAGTCCGCATTTTGGATTGACTTCTGAAGCCTATCAGCAAACGTTAAAAGCCATCTTGCTGAACGATGTTCCTGCAGAGAATACGATTCTGCTGGAGATCGAACCAATGAAGCAAAACACTGCCATTGATTTTTTGATCACGGAAAGGATAACGGGCATCGCTCCGGTAAATATTGCCGATGTAAAACGCGAAGGGCGAAATTTGTTTTATTGGAAGGATGGAAGAAAAATCCCTATCCATCGCATTTACAACCGGGTTATTTTTGATGAGTTGGTGAAGCGCACTGACTTGAAGCTCGAATTTAATCTTACGGAAGATGTCGATGTGCAATGGGCTGGTCACCCCAATTGGTTTTTTCGCATCAGCAAATTCACCATGCCATTTCTCAAAAATGAATTTGTGCCTGAGTGTCGCTTTGTGAGTGATTACACCGAGTTTCCAAAGGATCTCGAAAACTATGTGTTGAAGCCGCTCTTCTCCTTTTCAGGAAGTGGCGTGATATTCCACGTTTCGCAAAAGGACATTGATGCTATCCCGTTAGCCGAACGCGAAAATTATCTTCTGCAGCGAAAGATCAATTATGAACCGGTAGTACAGGCGCCCGATGGAAAAGTAAAAGTTGAAATTCGATTGTTGTTCATTTGGGAAGAAGGTAAGGATCGTCCGGTATTGATGACTAACCTAGCACGCCTTAGTCGTGGCGAGATGATTGGTGTAAAATTTAATAAAGACAAGACTTGGGTGGGCGGATCAGTTTGTTTCTTTGAATCATAATTAAAGTTGTCATCTCATCATTTCGTTCGTGAAGATCAGGAACCGGCACTACTCATTTTGGATGCTGAGACAATTGCATTTTCTAAAATTCAAGAACTGCTGGAGTGGAGCCCTACCGTAATCGTGAATGAGCCTGCATTGCTCACGGTATTGGGTTGGGGAATAAAGGTTGATATTGTTATTGCTGCCATTGCTCATCAGGAAAAAATTATTGCATCGCTATCAGAACAAGGGCCATTGAGATGGATATGGCTTGAAGCCGGAGATGATTCCTTGGAAATGGCATTCCATTTTCTTGCTGCCACGCGCCAAAAAAATGTGAGCGTAATTGGAATAGATCCATCAATGTTTAGTAAAGTACAAGAGTGGCTTGGCCGCATAAATGCAGTGCTTTTTCATAATCAATTACGTTGGTCATTTCTTCCCACAGGAAAATTGGAAAAGTGGTTCCCGCAAGGAACATCGTATCTGATCGGGATGGCCAATGGGACAGTTCAAGAGTGCGCTGTGCTTGAGGATGGAATCGAAAAGCTATACTATGCTGAACCCGTGTGGTTAGGGGAATCTCTTTGATCTGAATGCTCAACCCTTATGCTTATTTGGCAAGCCGATCATGATCATGGTCATTGCGTTTTGTTTTTCTGGGTGATAAACTTAGTAACAAACATTTCAAGATATGAATGCTGCAACAAATCATAAAGAATCGGGATTGTCCAGAATGTTGTTCTGGACACCACGTGTAGTGTGCATACTGACGATTTTATTCATCAGCGTGTTTGCGCTAGATGCTTTTGCTCCCGGGCTTACCCTTTGGCAACAACTGGGCGGTTTTTTTATTCACTTAATTCCTTCCTTCGCGCTTGCAATGTTGCTCATCTATTCCTGGCGTCATGAAAAATGGGGAGGTATTTTGTTTTTAGTGATTGGATTAGTTTTCTCACCGTTCATTTTCAACTGGAATTATCGCATGAATAATTCTGTATGGATCAGCCTTTCCATCATTGCCCTGATCACATTACCTTTTGTGGTGGTGGGTGTTTTGTTTCTTCTGCATCACCTTGTAGAAAGGAGAGCAATCAATCAATGAAGTAGTGCGCCATTAAAAATGAGAATGAGTATCCTCAGGGTGCTAAAATTTATTGTTAGCCAGTGTAGAATAAAGAATAACAAACCACACTACGTAATCCCAAATCCATAAAACAAAAATGTACATCGCTGTAATGGCCCAACGTGATTTCAGTCGCTTACTATAATGGAGCACGAGTGCTGCCAGCAGGAAGCCTACTGACCACGCCAAGCCTGCCATGATAATAGCCGGCCAGGTTGAGTCGCCATGAAGGTCGTCAATAGTATACGGCAGAAGTGGAGCAACCGGATAATAAAGTGAAAGCCCTAAAATGCCAATGCTGAAAATACTCAGCGCAGCAGCCACTAAGAAACCGATAAGTGAAAACCTTGTGACGCTCGAGAAAGATTGCCAAAGACTGGGTGTTGCGCTCATGAAGGGTACAATTAATTTTCGATGTAATACCCAAAGATAATTCCCATCTCATCTTCACTGGTCAAGCCAAAACGAACAGCAACATCTTTAATATTGTTGTAGGTGATTTCAGAAGTGAGCCCCTCACCCGCGGCAAGTGCCAAAGGCGGATTAAAATTTATCACCGCAGGGTGATGCCAATCGGTGCTCGTGTAAACGACCTCTCCATTGCGCGCACCTCCTTTGATTTTGATCACGAATTTTTCGCCCAGTTGGTGGGTGTGTGATGTGAGTGAAATAATTTTGACCGGGTTGGGGAATATGAAGTTTTCTACAGCCGTAGTTTTTTGCAAAGGAGGTAAGTAGAGCAACTGGTTATTCAGGTTAAGCGGCTTAGCGACCTTCAAGCCGCTCGCATACGGAATGGTGTGCAAATTCAAATACACTTCTCCCTTAATCGCAGTGTTGGATTTATTTACGTAATGCGAATTGAAATCCATAGCCGCGCCAGCAGGAATCAGCATCACCACGCCATCGGGAAATTTATAATCACTATACGAAGTTTGAGCTCCCACAAGGTAAACATGATACGGCATGGCCAGCATGTTTTTTAGATTGGAGCTGCCGTTTGGATTTCGGATATCACGAATAACGTTGAGGTCAGGCTTAAGACTTGCGGGTAATTGGCTATTAAAGTCATACATGATAAAATGATGACTGTTGTTTCTCATTTTTATTTCCACACGATTGACATACAAATCTTCGGTATTGCCGACTTTTTTATAGAGGAAAAATTCACGTTCAAAATTCGGAGCCACTTCGAATTCAGGGATCGCCACTTGAACACCTGATCCTGATACCGGAGGTGCCAGTGGAAAAAACTCTTCTTCTTGCGGAGTGGTATCATTGAGTAGTGCTTCGTCAGCAACATTGCCCTCCAAAGGAGCACCTGCGTCAATCCATTGCTTGATAAATTCTACTTGCCCCTGCGAAAGTGGGTTTAATCCCAGCGGCATCAGATTTCCATAATCACTGGAATGATGATCTGAAAAATGCAACTTGTGAGATAGTAAACTCACTTCCGACTCGAATGGCGTAACCAACAAAAGATTGTCCTTTATGGCATTCACATTTTTGGGCGATCGCCCAATGAGATTTTGAAACGAAACCGCTTTTTCCAAAACCAATCCGTGCTCAAGGTATGTAGCATCATTTACCGATTGGTGACACCCTGAAATGGAGCAACTGCTATTGAAAATTCGATTTTGAATGAGTTCGTAGGTGGAAGGAGCAGCCTCTTCCTTGCCACAGCGAATCAGGCTCAGTGCTAAAATGACGGTATAAAGGAAATTTCTCACCGACTAAAGATAGTGAACAATTTTATTCATTTCTCCCGCTGATTGTGGTAGACCTCTCTCTTTGATTCTCGACCAGCGCAGGGTGGAAATGCAATTCTGAAATATCAATTAACCGTTTGAATAAAGTTTTTATACTTTAAAAACTTTTAGCGTTTATCCTTCATCAAAGAGACAGTTTCTATCCAATTTAAAGTATGCTTAAAAGTTACTTCATCGTAGGCCTTCGCAATTTGCTGAAGCAAAAAGGATATTCGGCTATTAAAATTGCAGGCCTTGCGTTTGGCTTGGCCGCCAGCCTCACCATCTATCTTTATGTGTTAGAGGATTTGTCTTACGACAGATTCAACCGCAACTATTCAAACATAGCCCGCCTGCTTACCATCGACAATGCGGAAGGGGTGAGCAGCAAATTGGTAGGAGTGACGGCACCCGCACTTGGCCCAGCGGTTACGGAAGAATTGCCCGAGGTGCTTAACAGCGTACGCATGACCGGTGGCGGTCAGTTGGATTTAAGTTATGAAGACAATTTGCTGAAATGCGATGCGGGTTTCCGCACGGAGTCATCCTTTTTTAAAATTTTTGATTTTAAAATCCTCGAAGGGAAAAAAGAGAAGGTATTGGAAGAACCAAATAGCATTGCCATTACTCAAAAGCTAGCCAAGCGCCTTTTCGGTGATCAAAGCCCGATTGGCAAGACGATAAAACTTAATCAGTCGGTAGAGTTGCATGTGGTGGCGTTGGTGGAAGATCCTCCCAAAAATTCACACATACAGTTTGATTTGCTGAGATCGCTGACGCCCGCGCAGAATGAAGATGGCTTTCGCCAGTTTTTACAATCGTGGCAAGGCATTAGCACGTTTACGTATCTATTGCTCGATAAACCGTTGGATGCCGCTACCCTCAATCCAAAATTGAAAGAGATTGCAAAGAAGAATAACGCGGTTGAATTTTTTACTCCCGTGGCTCAGCCTTTTCAGGATGTTCATCTCCGATCGAAGGAAATTTTATTTGAGTCGAATGCCAACAAATCAGATGTATTGAATGTGTACGTGTTGTCGGTAATTGCATTGCTGATCTTGCTGCTGGCGGCCGTTAATTTTATGAATCTGGTTACGGCCAAATCAATGAGCAGAGCAAAAGAAGTGGGCATGCGCAAAGTTATCGGTGCTGTGAAAAATCAGTTGGTAGGGCAACACCTGATGGAATCGGTACTGGTGGCTGCGATTGCTGCATTGCTTGCGCTTGGAATAGTCCTTCTGTCCGTTCCGTTTCTCAACAGTGCGTATCAGCGTTTTGCTAACCCTCTGTTGTTATTAGAATGGAATAATCTTTTGTTCTTTATCGGGTTGATTATAGTGGTAGGAATTTTTTCAGGATTGTATCCAGCTTTTATTCTATCCTCGTTCAAGCCGATATCGGTGCTCAAAGGCTCCTTTAAAAATTCGGAGAGCGGAATTCAGTTGCGCAAAGCGCTGGTGGTATTACAATTTACCATTTCGATTGCCCTGATGGTGGGCACGAGTATTGTGTATCAACAAATGAAATACATTTACACCGCAGACCTTGGTTATAATCGTGATCAGGTGATTACGCTTGCGCTGAATAATCAGACGGTAGGCAAAGCGACAACGTTGAAAGATGAGTTGTTACAGAATCCGAAAGTGATAGCTGTAGGCACCAGTTCAAGCCGATTGGGTCAACAATTAGGCCGCACACAGATTTATCCTGAAGGTGTAAGTAATGAAACGAATATCATCACCAGCATCATGATTGCCGATGAGTCGTTCATTCCTACGATGGGCATGCAAGTGAAAGATGGAAGAGGCTTTTCATTGCAATACAAAGATTCGTTGAGTATGATCATCAACGAAGAGATGGCACGATTATTAAAATGGACTGATCCCGTGGGTCGCACCATCAGTTTGCAATCCGGACCTAACCCTACCGACCTGACGCATTACACGGTAGTGGGCGTTTTGAAAGATTTTCACTTTGCCACCATCAGGCATAAACTGGAGCCGATGTTTATGCTCTATAACAAGAACAATGGATCGCTCGCCATTAAAGTAAAAGCGGAGTCGATGAAGGAAACCATTGCCTACATCGAAGAGGTTTGGAAAAAAGTAAATCCAGGTTCTACGTTTGCCTATGCATTTCTGGATGAACAGTTTGCTAACCTGTATCGCAACGAGCAAGCCTTTGCTACGATGTTTACCCACTTCACTGTGTTGGCAATGGTGATTGCGGGCCTCGGATTGTTTGCGCTATCGGCATTCACAGCAGAGCAACGTAGAAAAGAAATCAGCATTCGCAAAGTGTTGGGCGCTGGTAATGGAACAATTCTCTACAAACTTTCTGCGGAATTCATTCAATTGATTTTGATTGCTTTTGCACTGGCAAGTATAGTTTCTTACCTGGTGATGAACCGCTGGCTCGATGATTTTCAATATCGCATCGAGATAGGTGCAGGCATTTTTATTTTGACAGCAGTGCTTTCTATCGCGATTGCCATGGTCACGGTAAGTTATCAGGCCATGAAAGCAGCGTGGAGTAATCCGGTGGATGCGTTGAGGAGTGAGTAGACCAATGCTATGAAAAGTGTTTGATAATCATTGTAAGATCAACTTTTTCTATCGGATGAGGAGTTGATGGCAAAAGCTCGAATGTTCCATTGACTAAATGTGAAGCTACCTCTTTTGAAAAAGACAGGTCTGACATATCATCCTTATCGCCAAGCAAAACATGAACGGGATTTTTGATGGAGTTGAATATCTTTTGGGTGAGCAATGGTTGCTGCCCGAGAAAAAACATCATTTCACTGGTCTTTGTCAGCAACTCTTTCCAATCATTGGGTGCATGCCGATGTTGAAGAATTCTAGCGAAAGCAGGCACTTTCTCTTCAATCTTTTCGGCATTCATTTTCTTGATTTCTTTTTCGGCCGACTCTGGGCTCCAATCAAACTTGGTTCCGAGCGTTACAATTTTCCCTAGCCGTGTGGGGTGATGATGAGCAAGCCACAGCGCAACATATCCACCCATCGAGTAGCCAAAAACATCTGCCTGATCGATTTTCTTTGAGTTGAGAAGTTCCAGCAAATCTTTGGCAAACACTTCAATTCCAAAACCCAAAGTAGAATAAGGGCGTCCACTGTGACCGGATAAATTCAATAAGAAAACTTTGTGGCCCTGCGTTTCTAATCGCTTTGCCAAAGGCTCAAGTTGTGAACTGGAGCCAAGCGCTCCATGAATAAGTATTACCGGATTCATCTTGTTGCTTTTATGATTCGCTCTTTGCCCTCAAGATCGTGAATGATTTGAACTGATTGATAACCCTGCTGCTCAAACAATGCTGCAGTTTCTTTGCTGAGTTGCGCGTTGATCTCTACAATAATTTTTCCGCCAGGCTTAATAATTTTTTGGCCGTTCTCGGCCAGTACCCGATAAAAAATTAATGGATCCTGATCGCTCACAAATAATGCAACGTGTGGCTCGTATTGAAGCACATTTAAATCCATAAACTGTTTTTCCTGCACTCTCACATAAGGCGGATTGCTCACCAGATAATCGAGGTTGGAGAAATCCATTGCATTCTTCAGTACGTCCAGGTGATGAAACTCAATATTAGCTCCGAGTTGCTCGGCATTTTTTCTGGCGGTAGCCAGGGCATCGGGACTCACATCGATGGTGCTGATCCGCGCCCCTGAAATTTCCAGGGCCAGCGAAATGGCAATGCAACCGCTTCCGGATCCTACATCAACGATGACGGGCTGCTTAGGCTTTTCATCAATTACTTCCTGCACCAATAGTTCTGTCTCCGGACGTGGAATCAGTACAGATGTATTCACATTAAATTTTCGATTTCGAAAGTAGGCGATGCCAACAACATATTGTACCGGCTCATGCTGATTAAGTCGATCAAGATCCGCCTGAAAAGAACTTAGGTCGCTGTTAACAAACTTTCCACTAAGAATGTCGTGCTGACTTATGGCCAGCCGGTGCTCCAGCAAATAGATCAAGGTTGCTTTGGCCTCGTCCTCATCGGTAGTGAACTTCACTTTTTGAAGCAGATCGCGCAACAGTTCTTTGGAATTGGTCATGCCGAAAATGATCTTTGCAATGATAGCTAATTTCCACATGACCCCAGACGAACTTTTCATGCAACGTGCTCTTGAGTTGGCCAGGCTGGGTATTGGCTATGTGAGTCCTAACCCAAGAGTGGGCTGTGTGATTGTTCACGATGGTAGGATTATCGGTGAAGGCTGGCATCAAAAATTTGGACAAGCGCATGCAGAAGTGAATGCCATTAATGCGGTGACAGATCAGTCGTTGCTGAGTGAGAGTACGCTTTACGTGAATCTTGAACCTTGCGCACACTTTGGCAAAACACCACCCTGTGCAGACCTCATCATTGAAAAGAAACTGAAGAAAGTGGTAATCGCTAACGTGGATAGTTTTCATGCAGTGAGCGGCAAAGGAATTAGCAAATTGAAAGACGCAGGCATTGAAGTGCAAGTGGGTGTGATGGAACGCGAAGGCAAGGAATTAAATAAACGATTTTTTACAGCGATCGAAAAACAACGGCCTTACATCATTTTGAAATGGGCACAAACCGCTGACGGTTTTATCGCTCAGAGTAATTATGAATCGAAGTGGATTAGTCATGACCTTGCACGACAAGTAGTGCATAAAATGCGCAGTGAAGAAGACGCTGTGCTGGTGGGTAATCGCACCGCAGCCCATGACAATCCACAACTAAATGTACGCGATTGGTCGGGGAGAAATCCGGTGCGAATCGTATTGGATCGGTTTCTCAGACTTTCGGAAAAACTTCATCTCTTCGATGGCACGCAGCCTACACTATTATATAATGTTCTGAAGCATGAAGAACATAAGAATTTAACACTGGTGCGATTAGACGAAGCAAACTTTATTTCAAATCTTATTCATGATTTGTACCAGCGCAGCATTCAATCGGTAATCGTAGAAGGAGGTGCGCAAACTTTGCAGTTGTTTATCTGTGCTGGCCTTTGGGACGAAGCGCACGTCTTTGTGAGTGACCGCACATTTGAAAAGGGCATTAGCGCACCATTGCTCAACGGTAAATTGATTTCTACTCAACCGCTTGATCAGGATCAGCGGATGGTATATCATTCCTTATAGTCTTAAGAAAAATTAATTTTCTGTTCAATGTTTATTGGGTATCTTTTATTGAAGATATCTCATGAAGCGCTACTTGATCATTGCACTGGCTGTCATGTCATTTATCTCCTCACGGGGAGAAGTCGTTATTACCGGTAAAATTTTGAATTATGATAAAAAAACTATCATAAGTTACCACCCAACTATCGAGGGCATATTCGCACCTTATTGGATTAATGTACACCCAAAACCTAATGGCACATTTCTCATAAAGTTTGAATCGGACGGGATTGGAGTAACTACGTTAAGCTTTCAGACTGTTTTGTGTCGTTTATTTCATGATCAGAACAGCAGGGTTTTTATTGAAATTGATCAAAGTAGAATTATTGAAACTAAAGACGATTATAAGAAAAGATACTTTGTTCGAGATTCAATTAGACGCCTGGCGTTGAAATCAATTGGTGGCGATTACAGCTCAATAAATAAATTTTACAATCAAAGTTTAAGAACGGCTTATCCAACAACTCGGTTAGTGGAAGGAACATATTATTCTGACGTGATTTATCACTCCACATCACCTAAGCAAGCAACAATTTTGCATGATTCATTGATGATGATTGAAATGGATCGGATAGACAGATTATTCACAAATATAAGTCTTGAAAATAGTGATCCTAAACTTGAACAAGAACGCATCAAGAGATTTCTGATCAATGAAGTTCGTGCATTTTATGGTGGGATATTTTTAAATGCCATGTTTCTGAAAAGAAAGGAACAGATTTTTAATCACAAACATGATTCTGTTAAGACTATCTATAATAGAGACTGGGAAGAATTAATTGAGCAATTTGCCCGTGAAGTAAAAACCACTATTACCCCATCGCCCAATAGTCCTGATTACAATGATGTTATCGAGTCGTTAGCATATACGATGGCTACCTATAGACAGTATGATTTTCCGCAAAGCCCTGGTTTAATTGATAAATTGGTATTGGATGACTTGGAAAACTATGACACGTCTATTTTTCATGATAGAAAAGTGGCCCATATGCACGAACTAAATAAGCTACAGATTTATTTAAACAACGATTTATTCTTTTCAACAACACTTTTGAATGCCGCTTACTCCTTGCAACAAAAATATCCTGAGTCCAAAAATTTAGCATTCTATGGAGAAAAAATTGAAAAGCTAAAAAATGGTCTTCTGAATGCACAGGGCGATTTTGCTGACGCCAGGATTATTCGCTCGACTGAAAAAACATTTAAAGACTTAATCAGAAAATTTGAGGGCAAGAGCTTACTGATTGATGTATGGGCAACATGGTGCCCCCCATGTATTGAAGATTTTGGCCACAAAAATTCAATAAAAACATTTATTGATAATGGTCAAATTGAGATCCTTTACATTTCAGTGGATAAATCTGAATGGAAAGATCGGTGGCTTCAGAGTATTAAAATCAATCAACTGGTAGGATATCACTATCGTGCTGACAATGATTTTAAGGTCGATATGTGGAAGACAATTGGCGGCATTGTTGGGGCTATTCCACGGTATGTCTTAATTGACAAAAGAGGAAATATTGTGGAAGTTTCAGCGGCCAGACCAAGTCATGGGGATTTATTGGCAAATCAGATAAATGGCCTACTCTCTAAAAGTGATTAACTAAGTTCATTTATTATTTTGGTATTTTCTTTTGTGTAAGCGCCTTTACCGTTTCGAACCAAAGTGTACTCACAAGCCCTAAGCCTATCGCAATTAAAAAATCATGCGGGTGCATGGGGCCAAATTGAAAGACATGACTCAGCCACGGAATATTAAAGATGGCAAGCAGAAATGTAATAGTACCGGTGATGATCCAAAACGAGGCCTTGTTCTTTTTTTTCAACGTGTGAAGAATCGACTCATCCCATCTGCGATTACTCAGAATGAGGGCAACGTTAGAAACAATTAACGTGGCAAACGTAAGTGCGCGCGCTTCATTAGCAGGAAGCTCTTTATACAGTGCCACGCCATAGGTTGTCAACGTCAGCGCCAGAATCATAAGTCCTTGAAGGATTGACAGCCAGACAACACGCTTAGCAAATAATGAACCGCCTCGCTTTCGCGGAGGTCGCATCATAATATCATCTTCCGCTTCTTCTTGCTCAAATACCAGCGAACAGGCGGGGTCCACAATCATTTCCAGAAATAAAATGTGAGCAGGAAATAATAGCATGGGCCAGTTTAATAAAATGGGAATGATGGAAAGGCCAGCGATGGGCACGTGAATGGCCACCACGTATGCCATCGCTTTGCGGATGTTGTCATAAATCCTTCGTCCCATTTTTATGGCCGATACGATGTGGCTGAAATCATCTTCCAACAAAACAAGGTGGGCTGCTTCGCGCGCCACATCGGTGCCACGTCCACCCATGGCAATGCCTACATGCGATGCTTTCAGCGAGGGCGCATCATTAACGCCATCGCCTGTCATGGCTACTACTTCATTATGATCTTGCAACACCTTTACAAGTCTCAATTTTTGATCGGGCACCATCCGTGCAAAAATGTTTGTTCGTGGTACGGATGCTTTAAGTTCACTTTCCGATTGTTCTTCGAGTGCCGATCCCAGCAGCACCTCCTTATCACGAAAGCCCGCTTGCCGAGCAATGCTTTGTGCAGTGCCTGCATAATCACCGGTGATCATTTTTATTTCGATGCCGGCATCATAGCACTCATTTACCGCGGCTGCCACGCTGGGGCGGATAGGGTCTTCCCACGCAATAAGCCCCATAAATTCAAATGCAAAATCGTGCTGATCTTCGGGCAACGCTTCGGAGATGGCTCTTGCCACGCCCAACACGCGAAGACCCTTGGAGGTTAATTGTTCTACATGCTTTTGAACGGCCCGCGCTTCACCTGCCGAAACATGGCATACTTCTAAAATGGCTTCAGGTGCGCCCTTGGCACCCACCACATATTTTTTTAAGTCTTTCAATTGCCACGCATAAGAAAGCACCAGCAACGAATGTGCAAGGGGATATTCCTTTAAAAGTTTACGATCCGGATGATCATGCGAAGCATCAACTTGTTTTGTAGTAATCAGCTCTACCAACGCTTTCTCCATAGGATCAAATGGATCGCGCTTGCTGGCCAACACGGCAAACTCTATCAGCAGATGAAAATCTTCGGGTAATGGCTTGAAAGCCTGGTGATCAATAGTCCAGACTTTTCCATTTTGAATTTTTTGCACGGGGTCTTCATCACCGGACGGCACAAACAATTCGCGCACACTCATTTTGTTTTCGGTGAGTGTGCCGGTCTTATCCACGCACAGCGTAGTAATGGAGCCCAGCGTTTCAATAGCACCGGCCTTTCGCGTAAGCACATGACGTGTGGAAATGCGCCATGCACCCAGCGCCAAAAACACGGTGAGAATGACCGGAAATTCTTCAGGCAGCAATCCCATTGCGAGTGTGATACCGGCCAGTACGCCTTTCAGCCATTCATTTTTTAAAATGCCAAATGCAATAATTAGGAGTAGTGAAAGTGAAATGCCCACAACGGTGAGGCGCTTCACCAATTTGCCGGTTTCTTTTTGCAGAGGAGTTTTTTCCTCCTCCACTTGATGCAAGGCTTTTCCAATTTTTCCAACTTCTGTGTTGATTCCGATGGCCACTACTTTAGCGATGCCCTGACCGGCAACAATGAGTGTGCTGGAGAAAACATAAGGCGAGTTTTCCCCACCCGCTTTTCTCTCCTTTGGTTTGCCGCTTTCGGCTCGTTTGGTAACCGCTAGCGATTCGCCCGTAAGGATCGATTCATCAATACTCAAATTCATGCACCACAGTAACTCACCATCAGCAGGAACGCGGTCACCTTCGTGTAAAAAAATCAAATCGTCCAACACTACATCTCTGCCTGGAATGCGTTGTCGCTGCCCATCACGAATTACTAAAGCGCGCGGGCTGGACAAATCTTTGAGTGCCTCCAGCGATTTTTCTGTTTTGTTTTCCTGGTAAATGGTGATGACGATACTGATGGCTACAAAACCTAATAGCATCATCGCTTCCGTCCAGTCGCCCAATAGCAGGTAAATGACAAAACAAGCCAGCAGCAAAATGAACATCGGCTCCATGACCACTTCCAGCAGGATTCTGAAAATTCGCTTGCGAGACGTGAGGGGTAATTCATTGTATCCATCCTTCTTTAGGCGCGCCTCCGCTTCTTTTGAAGTAAGCCCTTGCAACGATCGGATTTCGTTTTCAGTTAAAGCCATATATTGAATTGCTAAATTTAACAGATCAGAGTTGCAAACGAACACTTTAACGATATGATAAAAATCAATCTTGCTCAAAAGTTTTCTCTTTTCTCCGACCATTGGCATCCGCGCATTGTTGGTGAATTAAATGGTCAGCATGTGAAACTGGCCAAGCTAAAAGGTGAATTTGTCTGGCATCATCATGAAAAGGAGGACGAATTATTTTTTGTGATCAAAGGTGTATTGCGCATGGAATTGAGAGATCAGGCCATTGAAATTCATCCTGGAGAGATGCTCATTGTTCCCAGGGGAATTGAACATCGGCCGGTCGCAGAGGAGGAAGTTGAGGTGATGCTCTTTGAGCCCGCTTCTACGGTGAATACCGGAGCGCTAAAAGAAAATGAGCGCACTCGCGCTCAGTTGGAGTGGATTTAGAAACGCAGTACCACACTGGCGCCATTTCCAAAAAAATAAAACTCCGGTTTTAGCCGTGAAGTGTTTTGTCTTCCATTGTAAATGTCAAGTGCATTCAGGGCCCGGCCCCGAAATGCTCGACTGAGCGGAATAGATCCCAGTATCAGAGCGGCACCGCCTGCGGCCAGCCCCCATTCTGGTTCTCCACCCGCAATGGCAGTGCCCACCGGAAATCCAATGAGAAGACCTCCTGCAAACCCCATTATACTCGCGGCAGACTGATTGGCTTTAGCTTTCCTAAACTCTTGATAGGCCTGTGGATTTTTTTGAAGCACGCCCATCGTTTGCTTCATGCTGATGGTAGTGGAGTCTAATTGAAACACCACCCCGCCAAAGGTTTTGTACATTTTTAGCTCTTGGGCTGAACCGGGCAATGCCGTAAAACAAAAAATAGCAAAAAGAACAAATATTTTTTTACATTTTCTTTGGTGGTCAAGATAAGATGTCAAATTCGTTGAATTGATTTTTGTGAAAATGAATATTGCCGT
The DNA here is from genome assembly GCA_966095315.1 of uncultured Cyclobacteriaceae bacterium. Lineage (GTDB taxonomy): Bacteria > Bacteroidota > Bacteroidia > Cytophagales > Cyclobacteriaceae > ELB16-189. The sequence continues at coordinate 376,307 of CBHTSG010000002.1, read as the reverse complement.
ATTGAAAAAAAATCTGGAAGTGACAGCAAATATAATTTATATTAGGAAAGAAGACGGAAAATGTGATTTTGCATTTGAAATTCATATATGAGGACCATCAGTCCATCTTTTAAGGAGAAACGAGATAAGCGACTCGTCTATGTGATTTCTTTCATCATTTTGGGAATGTTTGTATTCCTGTACGCTATGCGTATTTTTTATTTTGGCTTGCCTCTGCGGCCAACTACTCCCCTAACGCTTTTAATATTATCCCTTCCTATTGTGATCAACTATTTAGGAGGTCTCAAGATGGGACGAATTGCAATTTCGTGGGTTCCGGTTATTGCAATGTATTACAATAATCTTCAGCTCTTTTTTGCAGCAGATTCAATAAGCCTTGATGCCTATAATTCATTTAAAATCTATCTTCTGATTTTTTCAGTCGTACCATTCAGCGTACTTGACTCAGAAGACAAAGCACAATTCTTATTAGGCATTTCACTTCCGCTGATTGCTACTTTATTTAACGATCCAATCATGACATTAATTAATGTTGGTCCAGATGCGGTGAAGGAAGATAGAAGTTTAATCGTGTTAAATTCGTTTCGTTTCATCTTTGGTTATCTTACGCTCAGTAGTTGTGCCTTAGCCCTTCGACTAATTGTTGATAAAAGTGATGCTTTAAATCAAAAACTTTTTGCCGAGTTGGAGGAGAAAAATAAAATTATCAAGGAACAGGCAGAAAGTGAAGTGCATCAACTCAATCAACAGTTGTTTGCAAACCTTGATGAACTAGCCAAACGTGAATTTATTTTAAGCAAAGCACAGGAAATTGCAAAGGTTGGCAGTTGGGAATATGACTCTAAAAGTCAACATCTTTATTGGTCAGATCAGATGTATTCCATTTTCGAAACAGAAAAGGATTTTGACCTATCCAATATGCAGAGTGTGAAGGAACTTATTTTTCAATCAGCGGAATCAAATGCAGTCATTGAAAAATCTGCTCACGATATGATTGAGGAGGGAATACCTATCGACATCACCATTGCAATAAAGACATCGAGTGGAGTAAGTAAATGGTTGAGAATCCTTGGATTTCCAACACTACAAAATGAAGTGATGGTGGGGGCTAGTGGCATTGTTCATGACATCACCTACTTCAAAACAACTGAAGAAGAACTAAATAAAGCGCAGGCCAACCTAAAAGCCACGATTAATAATACTGAGCTGTTGATATGGTCTGTCGATCGGGATTTTAACCTCCTTATGTTTAATGAACCTTTTGAGAAATACATACTGGAGTTATATGGGGTTAACGTGAAGGTGGGGCAGCGTGTGCTGCAATCTGACTCCGGATTTGAAAACGATGCCATTTCAAAAAAATGGAATGAACGATACTTACGAGCTCTTACGGGTGAGATTGTTGTACTCGAAGAATCAAACAAAGGTGTTGATCTTAAGTTGTCTCTTAGCCCAATCATCGAAAATGGAAATATCATAGGGGTAAGCTCATTTGCAGACAACATTACAGAAAGGAACAAGCGCAATCGTGAATTAGCTGAAGCCAATAAAAAAATAAGTGAATTAAAAGTAATGGCATTGCGGTCAGTGATGAATCCACATTTTGTTTTCAATGTTCTTAATTCAATACAATTCTTTATTGCGAAGAATGATCGCCTGAATGCGATCAATTACCTCTCTACTTTTTCAAAGCTCATTCGTACGGTACTGAATCATTCCGTGGCGGAAAAGATAAAATTGACGGAAGAGCTAGACATGTTAAAGAATTACATAGAACTGGAAAAGGTGAGATTTGAAGGTAAGTTTGATTATCAATTTGAGGTTGATGCCTCTGTGGAGGTCGACACCATTTCCATTCCGTCCTTGTTGATTCAGCCCTACATCGAGAACGCTATTTTGCATGGCATCAATAACAAAATCGGGAAGGGACATCTGATCATTCGTGTAAAGTCTGATGATGACCACCTGCAATTTGAAATTGAAGATGATGGCATTGGGCGCGAAGCGGCCGCCATGATCAAAGCAAAGAATCAATCAGCTCATAAGTCGGTTGGAAGTAAACTTACTGAAGAGCGACTGCGCATGTTTAATGAGCAATCGCATTCAGGAGTTTCATTTGAGGATTTAAAAAATGGTGACGAAGTTTTAGGAACGAGAGTAACAATCAAAGTAAAAATTTAGAACAGGAAAATTTGTTCATCGATGAATTTCTTTTCGACATCCAATCCTCTTGATCGCGATAAGCAGATTATCCGTATCGTGTCAATCGTAATATTTTGCGCATTGGTGTTGCTTTATGTAACCAGAGCTTTATTCTTTCATGTGCCACCGGATACGGACACATTGGTTACTATGACGGTCTTTGCTTTCCCCGTGATCTCAGGTCTTCTCGGCTGGATAAGGGTGAGTAGCATACTATTATCCTGGTCGCCCATACTTGTGATTTACTATTTGTTCATTTCACGATTTCTAATCATTAAGGCTACTCCAATTGATCTTTACGAGGCGTCAAAAATTTATTTGCTGGGCTTTTCCGTTATCCCATTTCTTCTGTTGGATAGCAAGCAAACCAGGATATTTCTCCTCGGTATTTCCGTCTCGGTTGTGGGAGCATTATTTAGCGATCCCATTTTTGATTATTTCGGTGTGGGGCCTGCCAGCATGGGGGCCAATGAAGAATCCGTTCGCTTTAATACACTACGATTCATAGTGGCTTATTTTGTTCTTTGTGGCAGTGCCTTTTCGCTTCGCTACATCGTTGATCGTACAGATAGACTCAATCGTAGATTAATTTCTGAATTGGAACACAAGAACAGAATTATTAAAGATCAGGCTGAGTCTGATGTGGCGATACTCAACACACAGTTGCAAGAAAATTTTAACAAACAAGTAAAAGTCAATCGTGAGTTGGCGTTATTAAATAGCGTCAATGATATGCTCTCTGAGGTTTCTTCTGTGCCTAAATTATTCGAAGCATTGTGCAGGATCATCGTTGTGGAAGGTGGTTATCAACTGGTATGGATTGGAAGGATGCCTTCGCTGACAGATGGCGATAACAAAATAAAACCAATTGAGAGCTACGGCCCCGCTATCGATTACCTTAAGGATTTGGTAATCGATTTGAATAACCCTAATCACCGGGCTGGCCCAACGGCTCAAATCTTAATGAAAGGGGAAACCCGTGTCACGAATCAACCGATGAACGATCCGAATTTTGAAAGCTGGCGATCGCTGGCAGCGAAACATGGTTTTCAGTCATCGATGGGTGTTTGTATAAAGGCTGAGCCTGTGGATCGTTTTGCTTTAAATGTATATTCAGCAAACCCTAATGCATTTGACCACAACGAGATCAGTATCCTTGAACGTGTTGCGCTTAACGTGGCCACTGCAATCAAAGCAATTCACGCAGCTCATGAGCGAGATTTAACCAAGCGTGAATTGCAACGTGCTTTTGAACGAATCAATTATCACGTAAGTAATACCCCACTTGCCGTAATTGAAAGAGATAAGGATCTCAAAATCACGTATTGGAACAAACGAGCCGAAGAATTATTCGGATGGAAACGTGAGGAGGTAATTGGGAAAAAATCAAGTGATTTGCTCGTTCATCCTGACGAAAAGGAAGACACTGAGCGCATGATGAATGAAATGAATGAGTGGAGGATTAACTCCAGTTTCCTTGAAAGACGTAACATCAGGAAAAATGGCGAAATATTGTATTGCAAGTGGTACTATTCCATGCTGCGCGATGATCAGGGAGACATTAAAACGGTTTTGTCCTTTGTTAGCGACCTAACCGAGCAAAGACGAGCCACCCATCAATTAAAGGAACGGATCAAGGAACTTACTACAATGTATCGTGTGAGTTTGATTTTAAGCGAGGCAGATCAGGATCTCGATAAGGTCGCGCAATCAATCGTCCAGGTACTTCCCTCCGGGTGGCAACACAATGAGATTTGTGAAGCAAGAATTCAATTGTTCGGAAAGCAGTACGCCACAGCTAATTTCAAAAATAGTGAGTATAAGCAGCGTGCTGAAATCGTGGTGGATAATGAGCCCATTGGGTTTATTGAGGTGGTTTATCTTGTGGAAACTCCACTAGAAAACGAAGGGCCATTTCTGCTGGAGGAGCGCAGTCTCATACATGTGTTAGTTGAAATGCTCCAGATCTACCTGCAGCGCATAAAAGAAGAAGCTGAGCTTAACAAAGCCCAGGCCAACTTGCGTGCTACCATTAACAATACAGAGATATTAATTTGGTCGGTGGACCGTAATTTTAACTTACTCACCTTTAATGAACCTTTTGAGCGATACATCAAGGAACATCACAACGTGCAAATAAAATTAGGCTCAAGGGTTTTGGGAGAGAATCGACTGCTGAGTGACAGTATTATTTCCAAAAGTTGGGAAACCAGATACCTTCAGGTTTTGGCAGGGGAAAATATTTCACTTGAAGAGACCCGCTTTAACATTGACCTGAAATTTTCATTGAACCCCATTATTGAAAAGGGTGAGATCATTGGCGTAAGTGTTTATGCCGATAATATGACTGAGCGGAATAAACGTGATCGGGAATTGGCAGAGGCAAATCGAAAAATAAGCGAGCTCAAAGTTATGGCGCTACGGTCAGTCATGAATCCGCACTTTGTGTTTAACGTGCTCAACTCCATTCAATTCTTCATCGCGAAAAACGATCGACAAAATGCAATTAGTTACTTGTCTACATTCTCCAAGCTCATTCGAACGGTGCTCACACATTCTGTAGCGGAAAGAATTCCTCTCACGGAAGAAATCAATATGCTAAAGAATTATATTGATCTTGAAAAAGTTAGATTTGAGGATAAGTTTACCTACCGCTTTGAGATTGATGAAAGTGTTGAACTCGAAACAATTTCAATTCCATCACTGCTTATTCAGCCCTATATTGAAAATGCTATTTTGCACGGCTTAGACAATAAAGAAGGAGAAGGTAAGCTTACCATCCGTGTAAAAACTGTTGACGATTATTTGCTTTTTCAAATAGAGGATAATGGTATTGGCCGCGAAGCAGCCGCTATCATTAAGGCAAATAAGCAGGCACTTCATGAATCGATGGGTACCAAACTCACCGAGGAGCGCCTGCGGGTGATCAATCAAAATTCCGAGCATCACGTTGTTTTTGAAGATTTGCGCGATGGCAAAAATGTTTTAGGGACTCGCGTAACGATCAAAATAAAAATATAAGTAATTTCAAGCCATGGTGAATTGTATCATTGTTGATGACGAAATGAAAAGCCGGGAAAGCTTGAAAATCCTGGTGGAAGATTTTTGCGAAGGTGTAAAGGTTTCGGCATTGTGCCAAAATGTTGATGAAGGTCTGAAGGCCATTGAAACATATAAACCGAAAATCGTTTTTCTGGATATCCAAATGCAACGCGAAACAGGGTTCGACTTGTTGGAGAGGATAAAAAAAGTTGATTTTGAAGTGATTTTTACCACAGCATATTCTGAATATGCAATCAAAGCTTTCAAGTTTTCGGCAATTGACTATTTATTGAAACCCATCGATATCGAGGAACTTAAGCGTGCTATTGCCAAGGTGGAACAGAAAACTTCTGGAGACTTTTCTTCCCGACTGGAACATCTGGTGCAAAACCTGAAAAGCAATAACTCCCATCAACGATTCAAGTTGGCGTTGCCCTCCAGCGATGGATTAGTGTTTGTGAAAGTTGAAGACATTGTTTACTGTGAGGCGTCCAGCAACTATACCAATATTTTTATGAGCGATGGAAAGAAATATGTGGTAAGCCGAACGTTGAAGGAATACGAAGATTTGCTGGGTGAGCAAGATTTCTTTCGTATTCACAACTCTTACCTGATCAACCTGAATTCAATCAAAAAATATGTTCGTGGAGAAGGCGGGTACGTTGTCATGAACAATGACACCTCATTGGATGTTTCGAAACGGAAGAAGGAGTCCTTTCTTGCCCGCATTGGAACACGGGAGTAGCACACAGGTCCTTCCCACTTACTCAAAAAAACCACCCACTTACTCGTTTGCTGCTAATCCTTTTGGGAGAATTTTTTAGTGTTGCATTGCCATATATGTAACATTAATGACACAGTCAGGCGTCACTTGCGATTTTGAAATCCCATTCTTAAATCACCCCACACCCATGTGGATTGTGAGCCACCCAGAAATGGCTGTTCGTGAGGTGAATGATGCTGCGTGCCATTTACTGAAGCGTGATCGTAAGGAGATTCTTGGGAAGGTAATCGGTAAGACCTTTCATCGTGATCCGAAAGGAATAAAAAGACTGATGAATACCTCAACCACAGAATTTGCAGATGGTGGTTTGCTCATCACTGAATCGGGCAACAAGGAGTCGTTGGCCATACGACTGCGGGGGCGCCCAATCGACTACAAAAACGAAAAGCATTGTTTGATCGTGGGCGAAGATGCTTCACCATCACTATTGATTGAAAAATCAGCGCATGATTTTCATAGGGCGATCGTAAGCTCCTCCATTGTTTCGAGAGCGAACACCCAGGGCGTCATTACCTATGTCAATAAAAACTTCGAAGAGGTTAGTGGTTACCGCAAAGAAGAACTGATCGGTCAAAACCACCGCATCATCAATTCGGGCCACCACGGGCCAGAGTTTTGGAAAGGGATGTGGAAAACGATTGCAGCGGGAAAAATTTGGCGCGAGGAGGTAAGAAATAAAGCAAAAGATGGATCCTACTATTGGGTAGACACTTTTATCATGCCCTTTCTAGATGCCAACGAGAGGATTACGGAATTCCTTTCAATTCGAAATGATATCACTCGCAGGAAATCGCAGGAAGAAGAAATAAAGAATCTGAATCATTCACTTTGTGATTTTAAGAATGCCATTTCCGGGTCTTCCATTGTTTCTCGGGCAGATCGCACGGGTGTGATCACAGATGTAAACGAGAACTTCGTTTCGATTAGTGGCTATGCAAAGGATGAGCTTATTGGAGAAAACCACAGAAAGATCAACTCTGGCTATCATCCGAGAAGCTTTTGGATAGAAATGTGGAAAACCATCGCTCGGGGTGACTCCTGGCGGGCCGAGGTAAAAAACAGATCTAAGGATGGATCATTCTATTGGGTGGATACTTTCGTTTTTCCATTGAAGGATAAAGACGGTGAGGTGGTCGAGTACCTCTCCATTCGTAACGACATCACCCAGCGAAAACTTCAGGAAGAACTTTTGCTGCAAAATGAAATACAATTCCGAAGGCTCACGAGGCGCTTGAATCTGGCGCTAAATGTATCGGGCTTAGGCGTATGGCAAGTGGATTTAAAAACAAGGAAACTGGTAGGAAATGATCGAGCATGCGAAATCTATGGGGTAAAGAATGACTCGCTCACCTTCGATGAATTGTGGAGTATGGTGCACCCCGAGGACCGCGAGCGTAAAATGATGAGCGATGAACTTCAGTTTCAAAACGGAGGCACTGATTTTACCAGTGAGCATCGCATTATTCGACCCGTTGACGGAGAGATACGCTACATCCGATCTCGTGGAATATTTTTTCCGAATGAGCAGGGCGTGATGAGTGAGGGAATTACCGTCTGTGACGATCACACGGTTGAACGAAATTATGAAGCCGGACTTTTGGACTCCCTGAAGGAAAAAGATATGTTAGTGAAAGAGATACACCATCGGGTGAAAAATAACCTGCAGTTACTTTCTAGCATGTTCTACATCCGCACGCTCAAAACCAATGATGATTTTCAGAAGGAGTTTATTTATGCCATGCGCGAGAAAATCCGCACGATTTCGCTCGTGCACGAAAAGTTGTTGCAGACAAATTACATAAACAGCATCGATATTCGGGTTTACATTGAGCAGCTTGTCAATGACATCGTAAGCACTTACCACAGCTCCAAACTTTCACTTGGAGTGAACCTCCAAATTGAACAGCATCTTTTTTCTACAGATGTTACCATGTATTTGGGTCAGCTCATAAACGAGCTCGTATTGAATGCCATAAAACATGCCTTTGTGGGACGTTCGAGAGGTACAATTGAGGTGCGCTTGAATCAGATAAACAATCAGTTTTTGTTGGTAGTACAGGATGATGGCGTTGGGGTGAAAGATGAGATGAATCCAATCTTGTCAGGATCCTATGGCATGCAGTTGATTAATGTATTTGTGAGTCAGCTGAAAGGAATGATAGAAGTGGTAAGGCAGAACGGCACCCGGTTTGAGATAAGGTTTTCAACAAAACAGTAATCGAGATGGCCAATCGAATTTATATTGTTGAAGATTCGCTGGTTATAGCATTTCATTTAAAGGTGATGCTGGAGCAGGAAGGCTATGTCATTGCAGGAATGGCCGCCACAGGGGAAAAAGCAAAAGAAGATATAGAAAATCTTGCGCCAGATCTTGTTCTACTGGATGTAATGCTTGAAGGCATATTGGATGGAGTTCAGTTGGCTTCTCACTTAAAAGAGACCACTTCAATCCCGTTCATTTACCTTACTTCTTTGTCCGATCAGGAATCCATACAACGTATTAAGGTGACAGAGCCGTACGGATACTTGCATAAGCCCATAAACAATCGAGACGTACTTACTGTGATTGAAATGGCTCTCTATCGATCTCAAGCTGAGAAATTGCGCAAGCAAAAGGATTCGGTGACCAATTCAGCGTTGAACAGTACTAGCACCATGGTATGGTCGGTCGACCGGAATTTTAATATTCTGATGGCCAATGAAGCGTTCAAGCACTTCATCCGCGAAAATTATCGGGTAGAGGTTATTCCCAATAAACGCGTTCTACCAGAAGAATTGGAAAATCCTGAGTTTTCTGCACTCAGAAACTATTGGACGGAAAAATACATCCATGCACTTGAGGGGAATCCACTTAGAGTTCACGAGCGAATAGGGGATCACTACTTTGATTTCTCTATTTCACCGTTGTGGAAAGACAATCAAATTGCGGGAGTAACGGTGTTTGCCGAAGATGCAACAGATCGCGTCATCAAAGATCTGGACTTGCAAGAATGCATTAAACAATTGGGCGAATTGCGACTTTCTGCCGTAAGATCAGCCATGAACCCTCATTTTATATTCAACGCACTAAATGCAATCCAATATCATATTGCGCGGCAAGATCGGCAAAAAGCCATGCTGCACCTTTCTACATTTTCAAAGTTGGTGCGGGGAATACTAATCAATTCCGGCATGGAGCAAATTTCTTTGCATGACGAATTGGAGATGATCAAGAACTATATCGCATTGGAGTTGCTCCGGTTTGAAAACAAGTTCACGTTCAATCTCAATATAGACGTCAAGTTGCCCCTCGAAAAAATTGAGATTCCTTCACTCATTATTCAGCCTTACCTGGAGAATGCAATTTTGCATGGATTGAGTAATCGAAAAGGGAAGGGCAAGTTGGTGCTTAATATTAGTCAGCACAGCCAGCGACTGGATATCGAGATCAGGGATAATGGAATCGGCAGAAGGGAAGCTGAGCAGCTAAAACGCAATCAGCACAAAGGGGATTTCTCACTGTCACTTGGTCAGGACAGAGTGAAGCGGATTGAGGGTCAGGGAAGCATGAATGTTTACGATTTGGAAGATAAAAAAGGAAAGAGCGCTGGTACAAGCGTAGTCATCAGTATTAATCTCAACAAGCCCGGAGTGCGCAAGCCTGCCCTTATCTCATTGGGATAAGTATGATCTCACCTCAAAATTTCATCACTAACCAAACTTTGATGTTTAACCGGTCGGCTCGCCTCTTGGCCTGATCAAGTAAGTCGTGATGCCCCACTTACTCAGTCAATCCGCCCACTTACTCAGAATGAATGGTTTGTGACTCCCAAGTAAATTGAAGTTTTTACGTTGAGTAATTCCTAAAATGAGCAGATCGCCCATTCGATAAGCCCGGGCAAGCCGTTTTTCAATAAAAAAATCATCAGCCCAATCACTCATCGAAACCTGCCACTCAATCATTTGCGGTATTTCTTTCTCTTTTTCCGTGCGAACATTACTCCAGAATCAGCAAGGAAAGGAAAAACCAATATGTTAAGCAGCCGCATCATTTTTTGGACACTCTTCGCACTGGCCGTAGCGGCCGGTCTCTTGTTCGTAAATCAATTCAGTATTGTTAGTACGGGTGTATTTTCCGCGGCAGCCGTGATAGCCCTGGTATTTGTGTATTCGGTGAATGCGCAGGTCAAAAAATTTTCTGGAAATAACCTGCATGCAAATCCCGCTTCCTTGAGTGATTTTTTTTCCATCATCGAAAGGAAATGCACAGACCAACAAAATGATTTAAAACAGATTGTTCTGGCGATAGAAAGAGTTGGTACAACAGAGGCGGTTAATATGGAAATGCTTAACCGCGAGGTAGGCCAGGCAATTGTAAGCCTTCAAAACAAATTAGCAGCAGTTAAGGAAGTTGAAGAACAACGAGTTTGGGCAGCACAATGCATTGCATCATTAAGTGAAATCCGTAAAGATAACGCTGAGCTTACCGAGTATTCATACCAGGTAATTAGCCGCCTTGTAAAATTTCTTGGCGCAAATCAAGGAGCATTCTATGTAATGACCGATGAAGAAAAACCTGTGTTGGAATTACTCTCTACCTATGCTTACAACAAGCGCAAATACAACAACGAGAAAATTGTTCTTGAGCCGGGCACCGGGTTAGTTGGTCAATGTGCCTTGGAGCGTGAAATGATTTTGTTAACGGATGTTCCTAAAGATTATATCAGGATTACTTCAGGACTTGGAGAAGCCTTGCCACGGTGCGTGGCCATAGTGCCGTTGATTTTCAGAGATCAAATTTTTGGTGTCATTGAAGTGGCCTCATTTCAAAAACTCAAAACTCATCAGCTCGAGTTTATCAACAAAGCGTGCGAAACGGTTGCACTCGAATTGTCGGGTATCCGCACACAGGAGCGCACGCGCAGGTTATTGGAGCAGTCTCGTGAAGAGGAATTGAAGCAAAATCTGGAGGAGATGAAGGTCACTCAGCAAAAGATGCTGATGAAGGAAGACGAGTTGAGCCGGCAGTTAGTGACTACCCAGCGTGCGATGGCCATGGCGGAAGCTGAGCAGAAAAAGAATGAGGCGATACTGGAAGGTTGCATGGATGCCGTGATCAGTTTTAATCAAATGGGAGATGTGGAGTATTTCAACAAAGCCGCAGAGGAGGTGTTCGGAATTGCCCGGATGGAGGTCATCGGAAAATCTGTTGAAAACCTTCTTAAAATTCGAATTGTGGAAGGCGAGGAAGATTTTAAGGTTGTTAGTTCAACCGGAAACGAGGTGACCTTGCGGACTGAAATTAATGCGGTGGATCACTCTGGTGAAATCATTTCGCTGCTGCTTACAGCTACAAAAGTTAAGATTGGACAAAAGCACCTTTTCACATTGTTTGCTCAAAAAGTTTCTGTAGATCTGTTTTAATCGATAAAAATGATAAGCATCCAAAAATATTTCTTAGAAAGCGTCAATAAGAACCTGAAAGAGATAGTCCAAATCGCTGCTATCGACTTTGCTGCAGTTAATGAACTTCTTAAAAGTTACTATGTGCAATTCAAGTCCGAGTATTCCTCCATGGCTCAGGGTAAGTCTGATGTTGAGGTAAAACTTGAAGCAATGATGGGCGGCCTGCAATACATGGATGTATTCAATCAGCGTGTCACACACCTGATTAATACCCATGAGACGATGGTGTCTAGCGCTATGGCAACAAATTTCGAAGAATCATTTTTTCACCTTCATGTATTTCAATCTTTGACCATTGAGCTTGACTTGCTTCGCGCCATTTCATCCATCAAGGATATCCTCATAGAGGTTAAAGAGACTTTTGAGGATGATAGCAGCAGAGAATCAGTTGAGCGGTACTTTGTTCAAACCGAAGTCATCAAAAATATTTTGCAAAGCACTATTAAGGCCCTCTCTCTGGCGGGGGGTGAACGAAGGTTTTTGCCTATTCCAGTGCTTACAAACGATCAAGTTCAACTCTTGAATACGTTGTACACGATGGAGAGTGAACGGGTGGTGTTGACCTGGTTTCTGAATTCAATGCCAACAGGGTCATGGGAAGATCTGCTTCAGTATTATGAGAACGCGATCAACCAGGTGGAGGAACAAAACACAGAACTTTTTTAAATAAACGATATATGGCACGACCGACCTTTACTTTGAACAAAGACAATGAGTCAAATCATTTTTCTGTAACAGGAGATTTGAGTGTGCAATATGCCACTGAATTCAAGGCCTTCTTAAGCCAGGCACTGGAGCAAGCAGTAAATTTTACGGTAAACTTCGACCAGGCAAACTCAATTGACAGCGCCTCAATTCAAATTACCTACGCGGTAAAAAGAGCCGCGGCATTGCGTGGCGTATTAGTGAAACTATCCTGGCCACAAAACAAAAGTGCCCTTGACTTACTTACTAAAACTGGAATAACTAAAATTTTATAATCATGTCAAAGAATATTGTAGTCATCGATGATTCTGAGAGCATTCGCGAATTGGTGGGACTCACCCTTGAGAATGCAGGGCACAAAGTTGCAAAAGGTATTGACGGAAAAGATGCCATGAAGCTGTTTGACGGACGTGAAGTGAATCTGGTCATCACGGATCTTAACATGCCTCATATGGATGGCATCTCAGTCATCAAGGAAGTACGCAAAATGGACGGTTATAGCACCGTGCCAATTTTGGTGCTCACCACCGAGTCGCAAACAGCAAAAAAAGAGGAAGCTAAAGCTGCGGGTGCTACTGGCTGGATTGTGAAACCCTTTGTTGCAGACAAACTATTGGAGGTTGTTAAAAAAGTAATCCGATGAACGACAAACTCATCGATACTTTCCTGGCGGAGGCGCAAGAACTGATTATTGATCTGGAGAAAGCTCTCCTGTTGTTGGAAGGCGATCAAGCCAATGTGGAGGGAATCAGTTCGGTGTTTCGTGCTATGCACACCATCAAAGGTGCAGCGGGTATGTTTGGCTATGATTCGGTAAATGATGTGACCCACCATTTGGAGAGCATCTATGAAGAGATCCGTGACGGCAAGCGTGAAATGAGCGAGTTAATACTTCGCACTACGTTCAACACGCTCGATCATTTGAGGTTTCTGCTTCAACAACCCGCAGGCCAATCGATGCAGAATAACAAAGAACATGAATCTTTGCTGGCAACCATAAAATCTTTAGCGACCACTTCAAAAAGTGAACATGATAAAAGTGAAGTGAAGGTCAAAGCAGCAGAAACAGTTAGCTATTATGTTTCCGTCCTTCCACATGCTGATATTTTGAAGAATGGAAATAATCCTCTTTACCTGGTAGATGATTTGTTGGTGTTGGGTTCGGGGATTTCATTACCATTTTTCAACAACATCCCAGACCTGGATCAGCTTGTTCCAACTATTTCATACATGGGCTTCGAGGTGCTGCTGGCGACAGACAAGTTAGAGGATGAAATAAAGGGTGTTTTTATTTTTGTAGAGGACCAGTGCGAAGTGCAGATTAAGAAATTAGGAAATGGAAATCTACTGAAGGACTTATCAAATGATGCCAATCCATGGATGGAACGTGGAGAATTTTTGCCCATCGGGTACGATTCAATTTTATCCACGCTTACAAAAGAGAATTTCAAAAAGGTAGCCAAGACAGAAACGACTCGCAAAAATACAAGCCAAAAATCGACTAACATCCGTGTTAACTCTGATCAATTGGATGATTTGATGAATTTGGTAAGTGAGTTAGTAACAACCCAGGCGCGGTTGGCACTCTTTTCAAACCTCAATTCATCGACAGAACTCGACAGTATTTCAGAGAATATCGAAAAAATTACTCGCAGGTTGCGCGACAATGCTTTCACCATGAGCTTGGTGCCAATGGAAAGTATTGTAGTGAGATTTCAACGCCTAGTAAGCGATCTTTCCAAAGAGCTTAATAAGGAAATTGATTTTCGTGCGGTAGGCATGGACACCAAAATTGATAAGTCCATCATCGAGAAGCTGACGGATCCACTGTTGCATTTGCTACGCAACAGTATTGATCACGGAGTGGAAATGCCGGCAGATCGCCTGGCGAAAGGAAAACCTGCAAAAGGTGTAGTGCAAATAAAGTCGTACTATTCCGGTGCCAGCGTGGTGGTGGAAATTACTGACGATGGCGCTGGCATTAACCTTCAGCGCGTGCGCGAAAAAGCAATTGCAAAAGGCATGCTTGATGCCGATGCATCGCCAAGCGAAAAAGAACTTGTTGATTTTATTTTCGAACCTGGATTTTCTACTGCCAGCAAAGTGACTGGCGTATCCGGTCGTGGTGTTGGGATGGACGTAGTGAAGCGAAACATCCTTGATATCCGCGGAGAGGTTGAAGTGAAGACAGCGGTGGACAAGGGCACAACATTTATTATTCATCTTCCACTTACGTTGTCGATCCTCGATGGACTACTGGTAAAAGTTGGCGACACCAATTTCTTACTTCCGCTGACATCCGTAGCAAAATGTTATGAAGTGGAAACTCAAGCATTAGAGTCGACTTACAATCAATGGATAACCCTGGATGGTAAACGTACTCCGTTTATTTTCCTGCGAAATGATTTTAATATCAATGGAGTAAAACCAACTCATAGTCAAATCATCAATGTGCCTTTCGAAGGTGAGTATGTTGGCTTGGCTGTCGATAAAATTGTTGGTGAATATCAGGCCGTGTTGAAGCCACTTGGCCACTTCTACCAACAAAATGACGAATTTTCTGGTGCTACCATTCTTGGTAATGGTACTGTTGCGCTGGTACTCGATGCCAACAAGCTTATCCGCAAGCTAACCAGCGACCTGAAACCATCTTAGGAGTTAGATCAGCCAGGTGCCACAGTAATTCCTGGCTGATTTTGCTGTTCCTACCTATCTCTTTTTAACCGATCAAAGGGCTCGTTTTCTATTGAAAACAAAGGCTTTTATGAGATCATCCGCCCACTCAAAATATCCTCCCACTTGATCATTGTTGGTTTCAGGGTCGGTATGATATGATGACTTTTGATCAAGATAATCGCACGGCCCTAAAAAAGGTCAGAATTTTTTAAGAATAGTTAGAACCTCAAAAATGCAAATGATATGAGTAACTCGGTAGAAACATTGAATTCGTTTTTAACATTTCGTCTTGGAGACGAATTGTTTGCCGCCAATGTGAGTAAAGTTTTGGAAATCCTGGAGATTCCAAAAATTACAAAAGTTCCCCGGTCTCCCGCTTTCATGCGCGGAGTAGTAAACCTTCGTGGTAATGTGCTTCCAGTAATTGATACCCGCAATAAGTTTGGCTTGCCTTCGGTAGAAGACACCATTAACTCTTGCATATTGGTGCTCACCATTGCATTAGAAGATAAGGAAATTGTCTTGGGTACCATTGTGGATGCAGTTCAGGAGGTGATGGAAATTGAAGACAGTGCGATTCAGCCACTGCCGTCTGTGGGAACAAAGTATAAAAGCGAGTTCATCGAAGGAATGGTAAAAAGGGACGATCAGTTCATCATGATTTTAGATATCAATCGACTCTTCTCGAGCAACGAAGCCTCGATCCTTCAGGAAATTTCAAACATGCCTAATAATTAATTCAGTAATCAATCTTCAAACATAAATAATATGAAAGACTTAAAAGTACTCACGCGAATGATTATCCTGATTGCAATTACATCAGCGATAACACTCTTTATTGGTTTGTTCGGAGTAACAAACCTTGGAAAAGTAAACGATGGTATGACGACTATGTATTTTGACAGGGTTATGCCATTGAATCAACTTAAGTTAATTTCTGACGCATATGCTGTCAACATTGTTGATGCTACTCACAAGGCAAGAAATGGCAGCATTTCCTGGAGCGAGGCAGTCAGAAGCCTTGAAGGTGCTGACAAAGTGATTGATGAAAACCTGGAGGCATATGCTGCCAGCAAAATTGATGGCGAGGAAATGCGCTTATTCAGCGAAGCCAAAAATCTACGCACTTCAGCCGATGAAGGCTTCAACGAAATCATGGATATTCTTAGAGCCGGACAAGACACAGCTAGTCAGAGAAAATTGGATGACTACGTTGTCAATAAAATGTATAGCAAAATTGATCCTTTCACGGCAAAAATCAGCGACTTGATAGAATACCAACTGGTAGTCTCTAAAGACATCAACGATCAGGGCGATGTAATGTACAATGAAACCCGCTTGTTCACCTATTCGATTACCGTGATCGGTATTATCGTGGCTGTTCTGTTCGCATTCTTCATCACGAAAAGTATTACTGGCGAATTGGGTGGCGAGCCCTCAGAGATTCGCGAGATTGCGGAACAAATTGCGGGAGGTAATCTTGCCTTAAAGTTTGATGCGCAGCGGAAGAGAATAGGTATCTATGGTGCTATTGTAGCATTGTCTGAGCAACTAAGAACCATTCTTGCAAAAATTATAGAAGGCGCAGAAAACGTTACTGCGGCAAGTATGCAAATGAGTTCTACCTCGCAGCAGATGTCGCAAGGCACACAAGAGCAAGCCGCTTCAGCTGAAGAAATTTCTTCATCGATGGAGCAAATGGCAGCCAACATCCAACAAAACACCGACAACGCACAACAGACCGAAAAGATCGCCATTAAGGCATCAGAAGATATGAAGGAAGGGAATGCTGCGGTAACACAAGCTGTAGATAGCCTGAAGAAGATTGCGGAAAAAATCGGAATCATTGGAGAGATAGCACGTCAGACAAATTTATTAGCCCTTAATGCAGCAGTGGAAGCGGCTCGCGCAGGAGATCATGGTAAAGGCTTCGCAGTAGTGGCTGCTGAGGTAAGGAAACTTGCAGAGAGAAGTCAGGCTGCCGCAGAAGAAATCAATGGATTATCATCAAGCAGTGTTACTGTGGCCGATCGTTCAGGTCGTTTGCTGGAGCAGATCGTTCCAAACATTCAGAATACCGCGAAATTAGTTCAGGAAATTGCAGCCTCTAGTATTGAGCAAAACTCCGGTGCGAGTCAAATCAACAACGCTATTCAGCAGTTCAATCAAGTGATCCAACAAAATGCTGCAGGTGCAGAAGAGATTGCTTCTAACTCTGAAGAGCTATCCGCTCAGGCTGAAAGCTTACGCGAAACGGTTTCATTCTTTGTGCTTGAAAAAAATCAGCGATCATCGGCTCCGACACAGCAGTCCAAGCAGATTAAGTCAACAACCTCTTTCAAGGTAAACGCTACAGCAAAGAAATCGAATGGAAATGGCAAAGGAGCAGTGCTTGATTTGGTTGGTCATGATAACCTCGATTCCAACTACGAAAAGTTTTAAATGTTGGCACTCAGCCTTAACAAGTGATTTCTAGTCTTTAAAAAAGTTTGGCCATGAAAAAAATCGTATTGAGTATCTCAATTTTTCTAGCGCTCCAGAGCACGCGTGTCAATGCGCAGGAACAGGTGGTTAAAGTTGTTGCGAAAGACGATTCGCAGCCCACTGCTAAACTTCGTTCAGTAGAGCCTGACAATTGGAGAGCGGAGGAGCAAGTGGTGAAAGTGGCAGAGCAAAGCGAAGGTGAAGAGAAACAGGAAGCGATGCTTTCTGTTTCCGGATACCTTGATTCTTACTACTTCACCAATTTCAATCGTCCTGCGTCTCGCGATAATATGGGTCAGTCCGGTGTTGGCAGAGGATTTGACAGACGCGTGGACCAATTCCAATTGGGTATGGTTCAAACCGTATTCAAATACGTCAACAGCAAATCCGAAGGTGTAGTTGACTTGGCCTACGGTCCTAATGCGCAATACGGAAATTATGGCAACGTGCCTGTGCTTTCTCCAGCCTATGGATACAAAGTTGGCAATGACAATTATTCTGCCCTCATGATCAAGCAGGCGTATTTTAAATACAATGCTACGGACAAACTGTCCTTCACTGCTGGTCAATTTGGAACCCATATTGGATATGAGTACATCGATGCGCCTCTAAATTTTTTCTACTCAATCAATCATACTTTCAATAGTGGAATCCCTTTTTATCATACTGGATTAAAGGCATCCTATGCGTTTAGTGACAAAGTTTCGCTGATGCTTGGTGGCGTGAATGGATTTGACTATGTGCAAGACAACAATCGTGCGAAGGGCCTAATCGGACAGTTATCGCTGACACCGGCAAAAGGTTTGTCCGTTTATTTGAATTTCATTTCTTCGAATGAATCGAATGCAGACTCTCTCGGTCACACTCCCAATGGAAACTTTACGGTCTATGATTTGAACGGTGGTTATCAGGCAAGTGACAGATTATATATCGGATACTGGTTTATGGTTGGGAGGCAGCAAGGAACACTTAGTTCGCCTGGCACTTTTGTGCCCGCTGGTGGTGACGTTGATCACGTGAAAACCTGGAGCGGAGCAAACCTATACCTAGTGTACAAACTCACCGATGTTTTCAGTCTTGGGTTTAGAGGCGAACACTTTGATAATAAGTCTGGAGCGCGAGGTTTACGCAATGTTGATTGTCTGGGCGCGCAGTTAGGGGCGTCTGCTAATACCTACACGCTTACCGGGACGTTTTCTCTGGCAGATGGTCATTTATTGTTGAAGCCTGAGTTTAGAATTGATTATTTCAATAAACTCGAAGGCGCAGGTGACGAAAAGTCTCAACAGTTTATGGATAGAAATGGCGAATACACTAAGAATAGCCAGGCAACACTTGGACTAGCGGCCATTTACAAGTTCTGATTTTTTTTAAAAACGAATACCTCTATGATCACACAACAACCCATTGAAAGTCCCAACAGCATTCTGAGTGTGGCAAAACTGAGAAGTTCTGAATTCCAGGTTCTGTCATCCTTGGTCTACAAAGAATGTGGCATTCATTTGTCAGAAGCAAAAAATGTCATGCTCGAAAGTCGACTGCAAAAACGATTGAGAGTGTTGGGAATAAAATCCTTTCATGATTATATCGACTATGTCAGCTCAAAAGAAGGAATTGAAAATGAGCTGGTGCATATGATTGACGTTGTGACGACCAATAAAACTGACTTCTTCCGCGAGCCGCATCATTTTGATTTTATGAAGGAAAAGTTGCTTCCGGATTTCGTTAACGAATTTAATTGTAGCAGGCCTTTGCGTACATGGAGCGCTGCGTGCTCCAGCGGAGAAGAGCCATATACGATGGCAATGGTGTTGGATGAATTTGCTTCCCTGCATAGCCGATTTTCTTACTCGATCTTGGCTAGTGATATTTCCACGCAAGTATTGCAAAAGGCAGCACTCGCCATTTACAATGCCGCCTATGTAAATATCCTGCCCGTTGATATCAAAAGAAAATATTTTTTAAAAAGTAAGGATCAGGTAAAGCCAACTGCGCGTATCGTACCAAGCATTCGTGAAAAGGTTGAATTTGTTCGGGTCAATCTGATGGATGAGAAACTGAATGTTGGAGATGACCTTGATTTGATTTTTTGCAGAAACGTGTTGATCTATTTTGATCGCAAAACGCAGTACGAAGTGGTGTCAAAGTTAGCAGGTAAGCTAAGACCGGGTGGATTTCTCTTTATCGGTCACTCTGAATCACTTCACCAATTTGATTTACCCTTAAAGCAAGTAAAGCCTACAATTTTTTTCAAGAAATAATATGAATAGGGCCAGCACATTAACCAACGAGCAACTTGTAAGTGAGTTGAAGAAGAGATTAATCCAGGAGGATCCAATCGTTGAAAAGTACAAACAACTGGAGGAGGAGGTAAGATTGCTGAGTGCTCAGGCGCGGGAATCTGAGAAGGAGAAGTCAGCTTTTCTTTCCAATGTTCGAAATGAGATTAATAACCCGCTCACGTCAATTCTGGGTCTGGCGGAATCAATCACAAGACTAAGTCGTGAGCCGAAAATAAAAAGCCTTGGCTCGTTGATTCATCAGCAAGCGTTTGACCTTGATTTTCAAATGCGCAACATTATCATTGCATCTGAAATTGAAACTGGTGATGTGAAGCCTCTTCTTTCACAAGTACATATTACATCACTACTCGAAAGTCAGTTGGACTACCTATCGTTAAAGCTTAACTCGGCTCACGTTGCGGTTAAAATTGAAGTTGACGAAGCGCTTTACTTTCCAACAGACTCTTACTTGTTGCAAGCCATTTGCGCCAATCTTTTAGCCAACGCCATTGAGTTTAGTGGAAATGCTAAGCTAGTGAATGTAAAAGTTTGGCTGCAGGATGATAACCTCAATTTGAACATTACGGATTTTGGTGAGGGTATTGCTAAGGAAAGACAAAATCAGTTGTTCAAACGGTTTAAGCAGCTGGACTCCGGCTCAACCAAACTGCACGCTGGTCAAGGCCTTGGCCTTGCTGTAGTGCATGAATTGGTGGGCTTGCTTGGGGGCTCTATTGAGCTTGAGTCTTCCGTGGGCATTGGTACGTCCGTCACCATTCAATTACCTCCACCGGTATCAAATCAAACAACATTAACATCGACTTACGGGAACGAAGTAATCTTTGAAAATGGTAGCCAGGAATTTTGAGCCGGTGCAATATCAAGTAAAGGAAAGTATTAACCATTTTCTCTTTCCATCAACATTATTGGCAAGTACTGAGCCGCATTACGTTCAAACGGTGTTAGGCTCGTGCATATCGGTTTGTCTGTATGATGAATTGATGATGTGGGGAGGAATAAATCACTATATGATGCCATGGTGGAACGGCAAGGGTGTGCCCTCGCCAAAATATGGTGACGTAGCCATAGAACAGTTAATCGAAAAACTGATTGCCAAGGGATCACAAAAATTTAACCTGGTAGCAAAAATATTTGGTGGCGCTTGTCAACATTCCATCGGATCTGGTTCAATTGACATTGGAAGTAGAAATATTGCCACAGCCGAGTCTGAACTGAAAAAACATGGAATCAAAATCGTAAGCAAATCAGTGGGTGGAATGTGCGGTAGAAAAATTGTTTTCGATACGCAGACCGGAAAAGTGTTTCTGAAATACCTTGACCCAATAAATGACTAAGTCATGAAAAAAATCAGAGTGCTAATCATTGATGACTCTGCCGTAATCCGGCAAACGCTTACGCATATATTCAGTCAGGATGTTGAGATTTCAGTGATGGGTGCGGCAGCTGATCCTTTTATTGCCGCTTCAAAAATTGCCGAAGAGATTCCTGATGTGATCACACTCGATGTAGAAATGCCCCGCATGGATGGTCTTACTTTTTTGCGCAAGCTCATGTCTCAGCATCCTATACCCGTGGTGGTGATTTCCAGTTTGACCGATAAAGGAACAGAATCGGCCATCATGGCCATGGAATATGGTGCGGTGGCAGTCTTAAAGAAACCGAACTCTTATTCCATGCTGAGCATGGACACTCAGAATATTATAGATGCGGTTAAAGCTGCGAGCAAGTCACGCTTGAAAAGACGTTCGCAGCAAGAAATCGCTACGCGAGCCGAAAAAATTAAACAACCTTATAGCAGTAGCATGGCGCACACCACTGACAAGGTAATAGCAGTTGGTGCGTCAACCGGTGGTACCGAAGCCATTCTTGAATTCTTGCAGGCAATGCCGCTCGACTCTTATGGTATCGTAGTGGTTCAGCACATGCCGGAAGTGTTTACTCGCTCCTTTGCTGAGCGACTCAATCGTATATGTGACATTACTGTAAAGGAGGCCGCACACGGAGATACTGTAATTCGCGGGCGTGCCCTCATTGCGCCAGGCAACAAACACATGGAACTGAAGCGAAGTGGCGCACGATATTACGTTGAATTGAATGATCAGGATCCTGTAAACCGACACCGCCCTTCGGTAGATGTTTTATTTCGATCCACTGCGAAGTATGCAGGAAAAAATGCAATCGGAGTAATTATGACTGGCATGGGCGCAGATGGCGCTGTCGGCTTACTCGAGATGAAAAACGCTGGTGCCGAAACCGTTGCTCAAAACGAAGAAACTTGTGTTGTTTTCGGAATGCCAAAAGAGGCTATCAAATTGGGTGCTGCCAACAAAGTTCTGCCGCTCAATTTAATGGCGAATCATGTTAGTCGTTTCAAATAGATTTAAATAGCCAGGAGATGCTTCCCGTTGATAACGATATCACCCAAAGACTCATTACTCGAGAATACATCTATTCGAATTTGAGTTCCCTTTTTCCTGATTCGGTATTTCTTAATACGGATTTTAAAATCCTGGGCTTGAGTGCCAAAATTCAGCAAAGCCTGGACTATTCAAGTGAGGAAGTCTGCGGGCAATCAATCTCCTGCCTGGAAGAAAGCGGCTCATTGGAAGAACTCCTTCGTCAACGATTATCGTCCGGATTCTTTTCAAATGAAGAAGTGGAGCTAAGATGCCGCTTGGGTGACACAATAAAATATTCTGTTTCGGGATTTTACCTGGGATTAATTTCAGACTTGAGTGGAATAATCGTGTTGAAATTCTGCAATCAGCAGGAAATAAATATTCTTGATCGGCAGTTGCAGCTAACCAAAGCACAGCTCGATAACTTTATCTACCGCACAGCACATGACATTCGCGGCCCTCTGGCGACCATTCAGGGCCTCACTAATCTCATCAAAATGAGACAAGACGATGACGAGGTGGATAGATTTATTCAACTCATCGATGCTCATTCAAAAAAGTTAGATGAACGTCTTTCTCAGTTGGTGTACCTGGCTCAGGTTGATGATGAAGAGACCCGCCCCCGCTATGTGGTAGATTTTTATGAGGTAGAAACCCATCTACGCAAAGTGATCGAACAAAATGCATTTGTTGATTTTCTGGAGTTAGACTTTTTCGCCCTCAACGAAAAATTGAAAGGCGTAAATGAAGTATTGCTGAAAAAGCTTTTGACTAATATTCTACTATATTTTTTGTCGTTGCAGAAGAGCAAGCCTAGCAATCAAATTATCGTGAATTGGGAGAGTGATGCAACTCAGCTGATCATTCATATCAGAGCCCTGGGCTTTGTGGTTGATCAGTCGATCCAGAACGGTATAAATGAAGGCGGGGCATCGATGTACACTGACTTGCTTAAGCATTCTAAACTTGTCCACATTTTCGCGGCCCAAAAAATAGCGTGGAAACTTAAGGCATCTATTCACAATGATTCGTCACCCTCAGAAGGTCATTACCTCACGATTAGCATGCCTAAAAAGCCTTCCGTGCCTAAACGAATTCACTGACCGCCACTTACTCAAAAAAGTCGACAGCTAATCATTTGCGGTCGTAAGTGCCCTTAAAAAGTCTGACTTTTCGGATGTGTTCATCGGAAAAGAAAATGGGCGGATGATTCATTAAAAGCAATGGTCAGTAAAAACATATATCCAATCAAGCGAATTTCTATCATCGTGATGATCGCTACGATGTTTGTTATGGCCAAGGTTAGTAAAGCCCAGGAAAGACCGTTGAAAGACTTCCCGAAAAAAGGTAGCTACTTGTACTATGGTCAACCTGCGTTTGAGGATAACTCATTTCTTTTAGAGGAGGCTTTTAATCAACCCATGGGTGTCATCCAGCATATCTCAAGCCTGACTACGGATAAATTTCATGGTGGAAATTGGGTATACAGCTTCACCCAGGAAATTCCACTTACTGACCTGACGCATCAAATAAGTTACTCTCTTTATTATAATGTCTTGAATAGTGCTGATGTAAATCGCAAAAGTGGATTTGGGGATCTGTACGTCAGCTATCGGCCCTACGTCTTGGGTGAGAAAGATTGGGCTATGGTGATTCCACGATTTACACTAATTGTTCCCACCGGTAAAGCCATTGATGGACAAGGTTGTGGCGGATGGGGAGGACAATTCAATCTGGCGGTTACAAAACGGCTTTCCCGAAAACTGGTGTCGCATTATAATGCTGGCGTAACACTAATTTCAAAAGCCGACAAATACCTGTCGACAACTATCGGTGATAGTCAGCTCATTTATGAAAAGAATCTTTCTTACAAAAATATAGGAGCAAGTATTGTATGGTATCCGATGCGCAAGTTAAATCTGCTGTTGGAGTACGTTTCAAATTTTGGAAGTGACATAGAAGCGAGTGGTAATATCTCCCACAATCATCAGCTCACGCTTAATCCCGGAATGCGTTTTTGTATCGACAACGGTCGCATGCAAATTGTGCCGGGAGTAAGCATGCCACTAAACATAGAGAAAGGACAACCAATGCAAAGCGGATTGTTTTTTTATCTCTCCTTTGAACCGGATTATTTAAATTTTTATAGACCCAAAGAACAATAGCTAAGAGCCCAAGCTAAAATTTTGTTTTCTGAAATGACAAGGTGTGAATGAAAATGCAAATTATACGTCATGAATGCGAAGAGTAGAATTTTAGTCGTAGAAGATTTTGGAAGCATCCGAAATTTTATTTGTGAAACCCTTCAACGCAAGGGATATGAAACGCTTGATGCCCCAAATGGTGCAGAGGCCTTTACGCTGCTTAATCAAATGGGGAGTTCGGTAAACCTGGTTATTACTGATTACAATATGCCGGATGGAACAGGTTACGACCTCTTGCTTAAGATCAAGCGCACACCAGCCACCGCAAACATTCCTGTGATTTTCCTTACGACAGAATCTCACCCAGACAAGATGCGCGAGGCGCGGGATGCCGGCTTGGCGGCTTGGGTAAAGAAACCATATCGGGCTGAAGCTTTTTTTTCACAGATCGAAAGAGCAATTCGTCCGGGTGTTGAATCAAATATTCAATGAAATGATGAAACGAAATAGGAAATGACGTAAAGCAAATGAACCAATCTTATAGTTGAGTTGAGGGGGTTAAGTGTTCCGCAGTGCCAGGTTATTCAGGGTTGTTTATATTTGGCCTGCGGGCACTTTTGACAAGCATCAATAATAATGATGTTGTGATGATCAAGAAGAAGAAGAATTGGTTTTAGAGTAAGCGTTTCCCAACCTCGTCCCAATTAATTACATTAAACCAATTGCCAACGTAGTCGTTTCGTTTGTTCTGGTATTTTAAGTAGTAAGCATGTTCCCACACATCAATACCCAAGAGTGGTGTGCCTTTAAACTCGGAGACATCCATTAATGGGTTATCTTGATTTGGTGTTGATCCGATTTTTAATTTTCCATTATCGTTGACCAACCAAGCCCAGCCTGAGCCAAAGCGTGTCATTGCAGCCTGTGTGAATTGCTCCTTAAATTTTTCAAACGATCCGAAAGATCCATTAATGGCATCGGAGACTTTGCCAGCAGGAACACCTCCGCCATTGGGTTTCATCACTTGCCAGTAGAAATTATGGTTCCATACTCCACCGCCATTGTTTCTCGCTTTCATTGAAAGCTTTGAGCAATTACTAAAAAAGTCCTTTTCAGATGTGTATGCAATCTTTTCTGCACCAATGGCGTCACTCACATTTTTTACGTAGGCCGCATGATGTTTAGTATAGTGTATTTCCATGGTCATCGCATCAATGTGCGGTTCCAACGATGCGTAGGAATAAGGCAATGCAATTTGAGTAAACAGCGCGGTGGTTTGCTGATTTTGTTCAAATAGTTCATGAGCCTTCGCGATGAAGGGCGCACTTAACGATGTAGCGAGGGTAGCTTTTAATGTATTCTTAATAAACGCTCTTCTTCCTGATAAATTCTTCATGGCAATGGAGTTAATGGTGGCAACGGATGATCCGTTTCAGCTAAGTAAATTTACCTAAAAATAATTAGCTTGCGGGAACTATAACTACTAAATACCATGCCGGAAATATTGTATGACCATATTCCGTCTCTTGATTTGGCAGATTTTACCAGCGGAGATGAACAGCGAAAGCAAAAATTTGTACAGCAGCTCGGTGAAGCTTATAACAATATTGGATTTGTAGCCATCCGCAATCATTACCTTACTGATGATCTTTCGGCCCGCTTATACGAAGTGATTAAAAAATTCTTTGCACTACCCGATGCAACAAAGCAGAAATATGAAATTCCTGGTCTTGCCGGGCAGCGCGGCTATATTGGCAAAGGGAAGGAGCACGCCAAAGGAAGGAACACCGGTGATTTAAAAGAGTTTTACCATGTCGGTCAGCAGGTACTCGATAACGATCCAATAAAAGAAGAGTATCCTGATAATGTATGGCCAGAGGAATTGCCAGAGTTCAAAGCCATTGCTACCGAAGTTTATCAGCGTCTTGAAAAGACCGGTGTAAAGATGTTGCAAGCCATTGCACTGTATCTGAACCTTCCGGAGAATTACTTCGATGCTAAAGTAAGGCATGGTAATAGTATTCTCAGACCCATTCATTATTTCCCGATCGAAAACCCAGATGCCGTGCCTGCCGATGCTGTGCGCGCAGCAGAACATGGAGATATCAACCTGATCACACTACTTATGGGAGCAAGTGCCGATGGGCTTCAGGTGCTGCGCAGAGATGGCAAGTGGATTCCGATTACCGCCTTGCCAGAACAATTGGTGGTAAATGTAGGTGACATGTTAGAGCGCCTCACCAATAAAAAATTAAAGTCAACCATTCATCGTGTGGTAAATCCTCCAAAGCACTTGATGAATACGCCACGGTACTCGATACCTTTCTTTATGCACCCCCGCTCGGAGATGAACCTCGCATCGTTATCGTCATGTGTAACGGCCGAGACGCCAAAGCTTTGGGATGATATTACTGCGGGTGACTTCTTAAATCAGCGATTAAAGGAAATTGGACTGAAGAAGTAAATGATAGGGCGAGTTCGCTATATCATTTTCTTAAGAGATGTATTACTTCTTTCAGTCTCAAGTTTTGGCGGGCCACAAGCACATGTTGCGCATTTCCAAAAAACACTGGTGCAGAAAAGAGGTTACATCACCGAAGCTGATTTAATCGAGCTGAATGCACTGTGCCAGGTTTTGCCAGGCCCTACATCCACACAAACACTCACTGCTGTGGGCTATCGATTAGGTGGCCCGGCATTGGCTTACCTCACGCTTTTGATTTGGATGCTCCCTTCAGTGTTCATTATGACAGCTGCGGGCTTACTCATCACCAGTTTTGAGGCGAAGCAGATTTCACTCGCCTTCACGCGATTTATTCAACCGATGGCCGTTGGCTTCATTGCTTTCGCTGCGTATTCGATCAGTCTTAAAACTGTGAACACCAGAACGGGTGTGGTGCTCATGGTACTGGCAGGTGTTGCTTCTTATTTCTTTAACACTCCGTATGTTTTTCCGATCACCTTGCTAATAGCCGGGTTGATCACCGCCTTGAAATACAAAGCTCAGCCGAAGGAGCAGAAGAAACCATTCAACAATATTGCGTGGTCAAATTTTTTGCTCTGGGGTGGTGTTCTGATTTTTGCTGCTGTGCTTGGTGGGCTAACCAAAAAAAGCCCCGATATGCTTCCGGTGCGTTTGTTCGAGAACTTTTACCGGAATGGAAGTCTGATCTTTGGCGGTGGGCAGGTGCTCACACCTTTGCTGCACACAGAGTTTGTTCAGTTTGCAAAACCCACCATCGAAGGCATTCGGGAGCCGTATTTAAATAATGAAGAGTTCTTGTCAGGATATGCGCTCGCACAATCGCTGCCGGGGCCGGTATTTTCTTTCAGCTCGTACTTGGGCGTGCTGGCCATGCATAGTCGTGGGTTTGGAATTTTCGGTCAGATCGCGGGTGCTTTAATGTCCGCTGCCGGAATATTTCTGCCGGGAACATTTTTGATCTTCTTTATGATTCGTGTGTGGGAGAGTTTAAAAAAATATCGGCCCATTCGGGCATCATTGGAAGGGATCTTGGCGGCTAATGCCGGATTGGTTGCTTCTGCTGCCGTATTATTATTTCAACCACTTGATAATACATTTTTAAATTTTGCCTTTACGATTGGTACTTTCTGCCTTTGTGCTTTTACCAAACTTCCTTCGTGGTCAATTATTTTACTTGGCCTCTTCCTTGGGCTTATCCTGTAAATATAAATTCAGTTCAAGATTTTGTAGCGGATCACGCTACTCAAGAGATGAAAGATTAGATTATGAAATAAAAAACCCGATCGGTAAGCCGATCGGGTTTTTTGATATTGCTGGAAGTTCTGTTACCCTAACTTGAAAATAATTGGAAGAACCATTCTTTGCTTAACAGGTTTTCCTCTTTGCTTACCGGGTGTCCACGCAGGAGCAGCTTGAACCACGCGAACCGCTTCTTCATCGCAGCCTGCGCCAATTCCTTTAATCGCTCTTACATCAGAGATTGAACCGTCTTTACCAATCACAAACTCCACAAACACTTTCCCTTCTACGCCCATTCTTCGCGCTTGAGCAGGGTACTTCATTTTATCACCTACATATTTGTAGAATGCTGGCATACCTCCTTTAGGGGCAGCGGTTTCTTCAACCACGGTGAAGATTTCGTCAACTTCTTCTTTTGGCTCTTCGGCATGAACAACAACAGCTTCTACTTTCGTTTCTTCTGTTACTTCCACATCGAACTTAATATTCAAATCTTCTTTGATTTCTTCTTCATCGGGCACTTCCACGATTTGTGGCTGCTGTACCACCGGTGCTGGTGGAGGTGGTTGCTCCGTGGGAGGAACTTCCATCATTTCTTCAAAAGTATTCTGGGTTTTGCCGATCAGGTCAACTTCGCTCTTGTCGTAATCTTTCCAATCAAAAGCTGTAACAACCATGGTCATGGTGATCAACAACCCGATACTGAAAAAAAAGCCGGATTTGTTGGTCAAATCTGCTTTCTCGGTCTTTTTCGCTTCCATGCAATTCTAAAGTTTAGGATTTCAAATATAGGAATAGAATCCAGTTTTGACCAAAAGGACACAGGAAAACCGAACTTTTTACATTTTTTTTTAAGGCCTATTTACGACTGCCGTAAAACATGGTGAAAAACACCGTTGGAAAGACCGATTTATTTGTGGCGGTAGGCATTAAGGTCACTTTCTTAAAATAAGCATCGGCCAAAAATCCGATTTCAAAACCTGTAACCGAGCTCTTTAAAACGCCAAGCTCAAAATTAAGGGCAACCTTCGCGTTTCCGCCCAATTGAATTTTTGAGTCTGCAATTCCTTCAAACAAATTCCCGGTGCCCAAAATGTTATTAAATGCATGGTTGGGATTGTTGGGATTGTATTGCTCGTGTTGGGTTTCAAAAATATTATCAACGGCACGCTCAATATAGTAAGGAGCCACAATGCCGATGGATGGCCCGGCAGCGAAAACTGCCTTTATTTCAACTCCTTGCTGAGGGGCTTTGGTAAAAAGGATGATATCACGGCCATACTGTGGACGCAAGGCATACAAATAATTACTCTTTCCAAAAATGAAATAATTGCCAGTGTAGCGAGACGTGCGCCTTACCTCCTGGGGATGCTTTACATTCATGATCTCCAGCCCGAAAGTCTCAAACACTCGGTCGCTTAGTTTGCGTGCCTTTTTGAAGGTGAATCCACCAATAAGACCCCCTGCTGAGTTTTTATTGATGCCCCAGGTAAATTCGGAATTGTAGGTATAGCTATCCTGAGTTTGCGAAAAACCGGAAACATTTACCAGAACGACAAAAATGATGATCAATATTTTTACGCCTGCCTTCATTCCTGCATTTGCATAAATTTATGCTTTAATTAGACAACGCAAAAACCTATAATCTAGTTTATCATGACTCAAATAATGGCTACTGTAGAATACCTGGGCGAGTTGAGAACCCGTGCTAAGCATATCAAGTCGGGGGATTTGGTAACCACGGATGCTCCTGTGGATAACCTGGGAAAAGGGGAAGCATTCAGCCCAACCGATTTGGTGAGCGCAGCCCTTAGCAGCTGCATGATGACGATCATGGGTCAGGTAGCCCAGCGCGAAAATATCGATCTGAAAGGATTGAAATCAGAGGTGATCAAAATTATGACTTCAAACCCTCGGAAGATTGCGGAAATTCAAATTACATTTTCACACCCTACGCTTCAGGCCACCGATGTTCAAAAACAAAAGCTGATGAATGCAGCGCGCACGTGCCCGGTAGCATTAAGCCTTTCCGATTCGCTGAAGCAAACAGTGGAATTCAACTTCTAGTGTACAGTCTTTTGAGGAACTGCCCGCAAAGCATTTTTGATATTGATGTAGTCAATTTCGAAATGTGATTTTGCATACACCGCTTTGCCTTGTTGAATCAGAATTACCTGAGGAGATTCATGTTCCACCTGGAAAGTTTCCGCCACATCATTCGATATATTTCGATGGGCAAGCAAATCAAGGAAGTATATTTTGTGGGCGGGTAGTTCTGTCTCCTTCCAGTTTCTTTCCAGCCGATCAAGCGATGCACGACTGATTGAGCATCGGGTGCTATGTTTAAAAATGATGACAGGTTGCTCGAAGGACTCTTCAATAAGGGTTTGAATCTGATCGGCAGATTCAAGTAAATTCCAATTCATGATTTTTGATTATTCGTAAAGATCTTTCCAAAGCTCACGCTCTTTTTTATCGTAGCGCGGTCGTTTAACATTTTCTTTTACAGCCTTCGTTTGTGTTCCATTTTTCTTGAAGACTTTTGACCAGAATAACTTTACGTTCATCAAAATAGTTCGTTCTTCTTTTACATTGTTTCTGTAATTGTGAGCAAACTTTGCATCGGGGTGTAATTCTTTGCCATTAAACTTTTTCATTTTCAGGTTGCCCTGAAAATCATTGACACGGGCATAGGCTTTTCCAGGCGATAACACTTTCAATGCTTCTTTGTCACTGGCCGGGTTGTGGCGGTAGTCTCTGCGCAATCTCACCCGGCTGGTTAATGCGCTGCTTGCGCGATAGAAAGCTTTAGTTCCGGCAATTGTTTTTTGTGCATCATCACTGCTGCTGGGGTTGTGTTTATAATCCCAATACACTTTCATGCGCCCGGAGTATTCACTAGCCTTCACCGAATTTTTATTCGGACCAATGGCAAGCAATGCTTCGCGTGAGCTCTTCTTGTTTCGCTCAAAATTGCCTTGCTTCACTTTTACCTGAAGCCCGGCCACATCATAAGTAGTTTCGTCAGGCCGTTTTTGTTTCAGTGCCAGCTCGTGTGCATTCGGGTTTTTGACGTAAGCTTTTTTAAACCGCGATTGCTTTGTCCAGCCTGAGTAGTTGGCAGCTTTTGCATCGTCTGAAAGGGGCGTGCGTACGTCAATTGGTTTTTCATTGTTGTTCCAAAGTTTTCCGCTTACACTTCCACCGCCCTTGGCAGGTTTCTTTGTTTTAATGAAGCCACTAAACTCTTCACCCTGATCTCTGAAGCCGGGTGCCAATTCACCAAATTTATAGTTGCCCCGATACGTTCCTACTTTAGCAGCATCTTTACCCATTGGAATTTTGGTGCTAATGGCTTTATCATTATTGTTTCTTGGGCGCCCGCTAATGCTTCCCCCACCTTTTTTAGATTTTTTTGCTTTAATGCTTCCTGAAAATTCTTCTCCCTGATTTTGATATCCTTTTCCGGCATAGCGCATGTTGCCCTGGAAGGTTCCGATCAATGCAGCACCCTTACCTTTCGGAGCTCTTACATCAATAGGCTGATTGCCATTATTGCGCGCTCGTCCACTAATTGAGCCGCCACCCTTTGCGGGTCTCTTGGTTTTTATGTTCCCCTGAAATATACCTTGGCGTATGGCATCATTGCGCGAAGGAGCTTTTACATCGATTGGTCGATAACCATTATTGCGCGCCCTTCCGCTTACACTACCGCCACCTTTTTCTGCTCGCCTTGTTTTAAAAGTTCCTTGAAAAGTTCCGGCACGAATTGCATCACGCGCAGGATTTTTTCCAATCAACGGCAATCCGTAATTATTCCAACTGCCACTGATACTGCCGCCTCCTTTTTGCGTTCGTTTTGATTTGATGCTGCCCGAATATCCGGCACCCTGCACGCCAAAAGATCGCCCGCCTTTTATGTTGCCTTGGTAGTTGGCCATAGTCTTGGTGCCTAACCGCCCGCCTTTTTTACCATTAAGCCTGTTCCCAAATCGTGCATATTTTCTAAGGTTTTTGAGGTTAGGAGCAACACCTGGTAGAGGTTGATTTGAAATACCCTCTCGTGTGCGAATGCGTGCGCCACCGCTGGCAATGCCAACAGTCTCGGTCGATTTGGTGGGCCTTCCTCTTCGCAAGGCATGACCTGAAATATCGCCACGCCAGGCTCTTTCCGATTTTTTTGATGCTGCAGAAAATCGTGGCCTTGGCCCTGCATAAGATTTGTCGCCCGTTGATTTTCGCTTAGCGTAAGGATTGCCCTGTGGAATAGTTTCTAATCCGGGAGAAACATAATTTCTAGTACGTAGTTTTCGTCCAGCGATGTCTGTGGTAATAGCACGTTCGCCTTTTCTGAATTTTCCCCAATACACATTTTTGCGACCACGTGTTACGTATGATCCAGAAGCTGATCCAAAACGTCCACCTCTTTTTCCAGGAGGCCCTGGTTTTGATTTGAGATTTAATGCCTTTGCAACGAAACTCCGGCTATCAAAAATTACTGCTCCATCTTTTTTTGGCTTGCTCGAAGGATTGTTTACGTAAGGACCTTTCTGTGGAAAAACATTGCTTCGCGTCCGGCTCTTACTTTGTTGCACATTGCGCTGAACAATTCCCTTGTTGGAATAAACCGGCTGTGTGGACCTGGGGGTCTTCGAAGGATTATTTACAAAGGGGCCACCCGACCGGTAAATATTATTTCGCGATCGCCTTTCCGTATTTTTCGTGTTGCGTTTCACCACTGTGCTATTGGAATAGCGTGGTTGTGTGGACCGAGGAGTTTTGGAAGGATTATTTACAAAAGGCCCACCCTTACGGTAAATGTTGTTTTGTGATTGACGCGCAGAATTTGATGATACGCGACTGACAGTATTTCGATTGGAATATTTTGGCTGCGATCGCTTTCGGGCATTCGATGCGATACGTTTGACAATCGTTTTGTTCGAATATTTTGGTTGCCGGTCAACCGGCTTTTTAGAAGGGTTGTTTATAAATGGGCCAGACTGTGGGTAAACATTACTGCGGGCTGATCGAGCAGTATTCGATCGAATTGTTGGAGCCGATGTTCGAACGGCTCGATCTCCCCGGGCAGGTCGTACAGGTTTACGCATCGGTGCAGATTGAACAGCACGCTGAGCGGAAGATTTGTTTTTCGTTCGAAGCCTTCGGCCAGAAATATCTTTTGTTTTCGCTTTTTCCTTTGAAGGCTTTGCCTTTGCCTTTTGAGTCACCTTTGCCGGAACTTTAGCGGGCTTATCTCCCTTGGTATTTTGGGCTAGCAATGGCGCGGAACACAACATCAAAAACAACAAAAGCCACACGCCTTTGCTTGTTCTATGTGCTGATTTCCGTTTAAAATTCATGCAGTGATCTAAGAAAATGCCCTTAAACAGGCTAAGATAGTAAAAACCCCGATACGCTCTGTTTTGGAGCAAAACGGGATTTGTCTTTCATTATTTTTCCTGGCTACAGATCCAATGGATTTTTTCAGATCATGTCTAAAATCGATCAGCGAGTAAGTGCAATTAATAGTTCAGGAGCGCCTCAATTTTTTCCTTGATTCTGCCTTTTGGTAAAAAGTTATTTTCCAGTGTTGGGGCAAACGGAATAGCCGTATCCAAACTGGCTACGCGCATCACAGGAGCATCCAGGTGTTGAAAACAATTTTCCGTAATCCAGGCAGAAATTTCAGCGCCAATTCCACCCGTCATGGTGTCTTCATGTAACACTAAAACACGATTGGTTTTTTTTACGGTGTCTTCAACAGTTTGCTTATCCCAAGGTAATAATGTTCTCAAATCAACAACATCGGCTTTCACTTCGGGCATGGAAGAAAGAATTTCCGTTGCCCAATGCACACCCATTCCATAAGTAATGATGGACAGATCGCTTCCTTCACTTACCAGTTTTGCTTTGCCAATCTCCACGGTGTAGTAGTCATCCGGAATAAAATCCTTAATCGATCGGTACAATAATTTGTGCTCGAAGAATAAGTAAGGATTTGGATCTTCCAATGAAGCACACAATAGACCTTTCGCATCGTAAGCATTAGAGGGATAAACAATTTTCAATCCTGGTGTATGAAAAAACCACGCCTCGTTACTTTGACTATGGAAAGGCCCAGCTGCTGTGCCTGCACCTGTTGGCATGCGCACAACCACATCGGCACACTGCCCCCAGCGCCAGTGAATTTTTGCGAGATTATTGACAATTTGATTAAATCCTTCCGTTACGAAATCGGCAAACTGCATTTCCACCATCGCCTTCATTCCTTTGATGGACAGGCCAAGTCCTGAACCGATAATGGCTGATTCGCAAAGCGGGGTGTTGCGCACTCTGTCTTTTCCAAACTGCTTTACAAAACCTTCGGTGATTTTGAATACGCCTCCATAATCAGCAATATCCTGTCCCATCAAAATCAGGTTGGAATGTTTTTCCATGCTTTGGCGCAGGCCATCACTAATGGCGTCAATGAAACGCTTTTCAGATTTTTTTTCAGTGACAGGCAAGACAACTTCTTGTGAAAAGGGCGCATATACATCGGTAAGTTCACGCCCCGTATCAGCCGGTGGATGAGTTTCCTCGAATGCTACTGCCAGGCCTTCTTCAATTTCCTTTTTAATTTTCTTGCGCAGAGTATCGGCATACTTCTGATCAATTACTTTTTCTTTGATCAGAAAACTTTCATAGTTGGTGAGCGGATCTTTTTTCTCCCACGCTTCCATTAATTCTTTGGGAACATATTTCGTT
Source organism: uncultured Cyclobacteriaceae bacterium (assembly GCA_966095315.1). GTDB lineage: Bacteria > Bacteroidota > Bacteroidia > Cytophagales > Cyclobacteriaceae > ELB16-189. Next base: position 341,652 of record CBHTSG010000002.1, on the reverse strand, counting down.
CCGCTCGCTTCTTCATGCCCTCTCATGCGGAAGGTCATGCATTCTAAAATGACAGGTCGTGGTTTTTTGCGCAACGATTCACTCAAAGTCTTCACCGTTTCATAAACCTCCACAATATTATTTCCATCTACCTGAATTCCTTCAATGCCATAACCAATGGCTTTATCAATAAAATTTTTGCAACGAAACTGTTCGCTGCTGGGGGTAGATAATCCGTAACCATTATTTTCGATCACAAAGATCACGGGCAGGTCCCACACGGCTGCCACATTTACCGCTTCATGGAAGTCGCCCTGACTGGTGCCACCATCACCATTGAATACGGCAGTTACTTTCTTCTCGCCTTTCAGTTTTGAAGCAAGAGCAATACCATCGGCAACTCCATTTTGTGGACCGAGGTGTGAAATCATTCCCACGATATGATGTTCATTGGTGCCAAAGTGAAAAGAACGATCACGCCCTTTGGTGTACCCCATCATGGTGCCTTGCCATTGCGCAAACAAGCGATCGAAAGGAACGTGGCGATTGGTGAACACGCCCAGATTGCGGTGCATTGGCAAGATGTACTCATCACTCTCCAATGCTTGTGTGATGCCCACCGAAATAGCTTCCTGACCAATGCCGCTAAACCATTTGCTGATTCTGTTTTGACGGAGAAGGATCAGCATTTTCTCCTCAATCAGCCGTGGCCGAAGCAAGCCTTCATAAAGTTGTTTCAGCGTATCGTCAGAGAGTTTTTTGCGGGCGAATTTCATACAGTAAATAAGGCCGCAAGATAATTAAGTTGTGGTAGCAATTATACCCTGACTATCTCAAAAAAATATTTAAATTAAAGTTGAATTCTTGCTTTTAGCTGGATTAAATCTTCGCTCATGCTTCGCACACTTTTATTCATAATCGGGTTGCTTTTTGGTGCGAGCAGTTTGTGGGGGCAAGACTTTCGCTTCAAGCAATACAGGGTAGAAAATGGTTTGCCGGGAGATTTAATTAAGGCTGTAACCCAAGACAGTTTAGGTTTTTTCTGGATCGCCACAGATGATGGCTTGGTGCGTTATGATGGATATCAGTTCAAAACATTTAAGCCAAATTTTTTAAGTCAATACATCAAAAGTTTTTTGCATACGTCTGACGGCCGCTTGCTAGTTGCTGCTGATTTGGAGTTGACAGAAATCATTAGCAGAAAAGACACGGTCATATTTAAAAGACTCCTGCGCGGAGCACGCAATACTACGGACACCACTATTTGGTATCCTAAACTTATTTATGAAGACAAAAAGAAAGCGATATGGCTTTCAGAACCACAATCCATTGTAAGGGTAGAAGGAACTGGTTTTAAACGCTATGATTTTGGGATCGATAACCGATCTCCGGTTTTTACGCGGGCCTATTCTTTCTTTGAAGATGAGCAAGGCAACTTGTACACCGCTTCTTTTCAGGGAAAAGTTTTTCGTTACTCCACCAAGAATGATTCATTTGAATTGTTACCGCAGCAATTACCTTTTGGCATTAACCACATCACCACCACGCCATCCGGAATTTTCCTCGCCTCCCGCCAAGGAGCATTTCAAATTCTGTTGGAAGAAGGAGGCCCTCGTGCCAAACCATTATGGCCATCCATCAAAAATGTTTCTAATCTTCATTTGAAGGATTCCGTCATGTGGATTTGCACGGATGATAAAAATTTGTTTCGTGCTACGCTGGAAGGTGAGGAGCTTGAGCGCATCGATTTTGATTTTGATCGGGTGGAAGAAGTCTATTTTAGCACGGAAGATGATCTGTGGATTTCCACCCAACGCGGATTGGTGCTGGCCCAGAAAAATATTTTTAAAGTTGCCGATCGCGAATCGCAATACCAGTTTGTAGAAGCCATTGCCGAAGATGAAGCGCGAAATGAAATTTATTATTGCAACCGCGAGGAACTGGTAAGCATTACACCAACCGGTGATGAACAATGGAAGAGAAAGGTAGTGTCCACCATTCGCGAGGGATATTTTCAGGCTATTGCCTGTCGTGATGGAAGACTTTGGGCCACCAACGATTTTAGTGTGCTCTTATTTGAGTCTGATAAATTCATTCGCAGTTGGGATTTTCCTGCCGGTCGATTTATCAACGATGTGTTTCTGGATACACGGAATAATCTGTGGCTAAGTCAGGCCAGCATTGCTCAGGCTACCGTCATCAGTGCCGATCTTCAAAAAGTTTCGCAGCATGCAGTGCCGCTGTTACCGGGCAGCAATATCAATTTAATCCGGCAGGGGCATCATGGCATGTATGCTGCTTCCAATGGCAAAACGGGTTATCTTTTTTTTAAACCCGACAGCACAAACGATTTCAGAAATGTGAGCGTGCCGCTCAGCTTCGAACCGCAAAGTGATTTCAATGTAACTGACTTTGTTATCCAAAATCAATACATCTGGCTGGCCACCACGGAAGGCCTTCTTCAGTATGATGGAAAAAAAATAGAGCGTGTGGATTTAGGTGAAGAGCTCACCAATTTTTCGGTGAGTTCTGTGGAAGTGTACTCCGACAGTGCCATCCTTTTTTCCAATCCGCTCGGCTTACTTAAATATAATTCTTTCACCAAAGAGTATCGGCTGTTTGATGAGGCATCAGGCTTGCCCTCTAATACCATCACAGCCCGTGGCATTTTTGTAGATCATGATCGCACCGTTTGGGTGGGCACTTCGATGGGGCTTGCCTCGGCAAAAATTCATAAAATTTTGAAGAAGACGCAGAAGCCATACCTGGTTCAGGCTCTTGTGAATGGAGTATCAAAGTCCTACAATAATAAATTGTATGCTCCCTACGGTACACTAATCGATCTATACTTTTCATCCGTCACCTTCCCTGAGAATAAAATTATCATGCAATGGCGCGAGCCAGAAGTAGATTCTGCGTGGCGATCAATGAAAGCGAATGAACTGGCACTGGCTAAGCTTACTTCGGGCATGCACTACCTTCAGGTGCGAGCAAAGAAGAATACAGGTCAGGGTTGGAGTAATCCCGAAACATTTTACATTGAAATCGGAAAACCGTTCTGGTTCGATATCAATTTTATTCTCTTCATCATTTTACTGGCAGTGATCATTTCATTGGTTTCGTATGGCGTGGGAATCTATTTAATGAATCAGCGCAGGCGCCACCTGGAGGCATTGATACAACACCGTACCCAACAGTTGCAAACCGCCAATGACGAACTCACACTCCGCAATACGGAGTTGGACCGCTTTGTGTATAGTGCCTCGCATGATTTAAGTGCTCCTCTAAAATCCATTCGTGGGCTGATCAATATCACCAAAATGGAAAAGCCAGAGCCCACCACGCTCACCTACTTGAACATGATGGAGCAAACGGTAAAAAAACTTGAACACTTTATCAGTGAGGTGGTGAGCTATTCGCGCAATGTTCGTATGCCGGTAAAACTGGAAGAGATTGATTTTACAAAATTTGTGAATACCCTTTTGGAAGATCATCAATTTGCGCCCGACTTTGGATTAATTCACTTCCAGGTAGAGAATTTTTCCAAGAGGAAGGTCTGTCTTGATTCCATGCGCCTTAAAATCATTTTGAATAACCTGATTTCCAATGCCATCAAATTTCATCGCCCGGTGGATGAAGTAGAACCTCGCGTACTGATTCAACTTTCTGAAACAGAAGACGAATGGAAACTACTCGTACAGGATAATGGTCGTGGGATATCCCCTCAGCATGTTTCCAATATTTTTTCCATGTTCTATCGAGCACACGAAACCTCAGCAGGCTCAGGACTTGGCTTATACATCATGAAAGAAGCAGTAGAAAAAATGGGAGGGCGCGTTTCGGTTCAATCAGAAGAAAATCTGGGTACCACCTTTACGATCTTTTGCCCTAAGAGCAGTGTCATGGTTTGAAACTCACCAAGAGCGCGTATTTTTACGCCATGATTCCATACAGTGAGTTTACCTTAGCCAATGGCTTGCGGGTAATTGTTCATGAAGACCCAACCGTGCAAATCGCAGTGATGAATATTTTGTACGATGTAGGATCGCGCGATGAACATCCGAATAAGACTGGCTTCGCACATCTTTTTGAGCACCTTATGTTTGGCGGCTCAGTCAACATTCCCAACTATGATGAGCCTCTGCAAATGGTAGGTGGTGAAAATAATGCCTTCACCAATACAGACATCACGAATTATTATCTCACCGTTTCGGCAGCAAACATTGAAACCGGCTTTTGGTTGGAGAGCGATCGCATGCTGAGCCTCTCCTTTGACCCCACTGTGCTGGAGGTACAGCGCAAAGTGGTGATTGAAGAATTTAAACAACGTTATCTCAATCAGCCATATGGCGATGTTTGGTTAAAGCTACGCCCGCTGGCATACGAAAAACACCCGTACCAATGGGCTACTATTGGCAAAGAGATTAGTCACATTGAAAATGCAACGATGCAGGATGTAAAAGATTTTTTCTTTTCGCATTACTTGCCGAACAATGCCATTTTAGTAGTGGCAGGAAATGTTACCGTTGATCAGGTGAAGGAACTTTCTAAGAAATGGTTTGAGCCTATCCCGGCAGGAAATAAACCGAAGCGATCATTACCAACAGAACCTGTTCAACAATCAAAACGAACCCTGGAAGTAAACGCCAAAGTTCCGTCTAACGCGCTCTACAAAACGTATCACATGCCCGGCCGTTTTCATCAGGATTATTATGCGATTGATCTGATGAGTGACATCTTGAGTCGTGGCCACTCCAGCCGATTGTATCATGAACTAGTGAAAGAGAAGGAAATGTTCACCTCGATCTCATCGTTTGTGACAGCAACGATTGACCCTGGCTTGTTGGTGGTAAGCGGACGCGTGAAAGATGGCGTTGAATTGAAAGAAGCGGAAAAGCAAATTGACCACATCGTAAATGAATTTATTGAGAAGGGCGCTACCGAAGTGGAGTTAAGCAAAGTAAAAAACCAGGCAGAGGCAACATTGGTGTTTGGTGAAGTTGAAGTAATTAACCGCGCGATGAACCTGGCTTTCTCCGCATTATCGGGTGATGCCAATCTGGTGAATGAGGAGGCTGCACAGATTCAGGCCGTAACCTTGCAGGATGTGCAGCGTGCCGCAAAAGAAATCCTGCGCGAAGAAAATTCTTCGGTGATGTATTATCGTTCATCCAATTAACATGTACAATATTCCATTTCAGGTAACCGATTGGAGCAACATTGAACCCACCACACATCAGGGGGAAACAGGTTTTGCACTTTGGCGAACGTGGCAACAAGACGGGCTGCGGATTCGTATGGTTGAATATTCGAAAAACTACAAAGCCGATCATTGGTGCGAGAAGGGCCACTTGTTGTTTGTATTGGAAGGTGAAATGACAACGGAGCTAAGTGATGGAAGTAAATTCAAAATGACAGCAGGAACCTCATATCATGTATCGGACGATCTCAGCAGCCATCAATCGCACACTGTAGAAGGTGCTAAACTGTTGATTGTCGATGGTAACTTTTTAAAACCAAGGAAATGAAAATTAGGGTAGGAATGGGCTTCGATGTCCACCAGTTGGAAGAAGGCAGAGATTTTTGGCTAGGTGGAATTAAACTTCCGTCCGCTAAAGGAGCCGTAGGTCATAGTGATGCCGATGTGCTCATTCATGCTATCTGTGATGCATTGTTAGGAGCAGCCAATTTGCGCGACATTGGATTTCATTATTCTAACAAAGATCCTCGCTGGAGCGGAATGGACTCCAAATTTTTTCTGAAAGATGTAACCCGCATGCTGGAAGAACGAGGCTGGAAGATTGGCAACGTAGATTGCACCATTTGCCTGGAGCATCCAAAAATTAATCCGCACATTGATGAGATGAAAAAAGTGTTGGCTCCACTCATGAATATTTCTGTTGAGGACGTGTCGATAAAAGCCACTACTACCGAAAAGCTTGGCTATGTTGGAAGAGAAGAAGGCGTAAATGCCTCGGCCGTTGCGTTGATATCCAAATCGTAAATCCGCTGTGGCTGATTTGAAAATCATTTCTACGGGAGATGGCTCACATTCACTCATTCATGAGCAGTTGGATGAGACCTATCACTCGCGCCATGGAGCCATCCAGGAATCGGTACATGTTTTTATTAAAAATGGATTACAGTTTTGGATTGATCAACACGGGAAGGAAGAAATAACAATTTTAGAAATCGGTTTTGGTACGGGATTGAATGCGTTGCTTGCGTTACAATTTTCTCTAACACATCATGTGAAAATTCATTTCACTACGCTGGAGGCATTTCCGGTTGCGAAAGAATTGACATCCATTCTGAATTATTCAGATCAATTAGGATTTGAACGTGCGTCAGAGTTTTTTCGGGCACTTCATGCAGCCTCCTGGAATCAGCCCGTCTCAATCACTCCAGATTTTACAATCGAAAAGCGAGAAGGCAAACTTCAGAAAATGGAGTTGCAAACAGCACAGTACGATGTTATCTTTTTTGATGCCTTCGCTCCCAACAAGCAGCCGGAGATGTGGGAGATTTCCACATTAAAAAAAGTAACGGATACCATGAAGCCATCATCGGTTTTTGTGACGTATTGTGCCAAAGGTCAGCTCAAGCGTGATCTTAAATCGTTGGGATTAATCGTGGAGTCTCTTCCCGGCCCTCCTGGCAAAAGAGAAATGGTGCGAGCGTTGCGTTAGAAAAAAATGCAAAATCAAACACTCATCAATAATAGCTTCCGATCTTTGAAATTTAGTCTACTTCTGGTCACTTCGTAAAGTAAAAATACACCGTGTTGCCGCTAAAGTTGAAACGCTCTAATTTGTTGAAGTTGTAAAAATCTGAGCTGTTGGTGATCAAAAATGAACCCTCAACTTTAAAGTTTGGCTTAACAGTTTCACCATAGTCCGCATGTTGTGTTCCCGTCCAAACGAATATCCGCACCATAGCAATATTCCGGGTCGTAATTTCGGTGTTGATTTGTTCAGCAATTTTTTCGCCATCAGTTTTTACTTCATTCTCTTCCTTGCAGGAGGCCAGCAGTGCAAATAGCAACATAAAAAACGGGGCAATTTTCATAGGTATTCCTAATGGAGTTATCAGATAGTGTGGAAAAACGATAGTTTTGCAAAAAAGTTAGAATAGTGTCTGGAAAAAAAGTAAACGTTGGGCTGGTGCAGATGAGTTGCACGGCCAAGCCCCAGGAAAATCTCGCGAAAGCGATAGGCAAAGTACGTGAGGCGGCTGCAAAAGGAGCGCAGATCGTCTGCTTGCAGGAGTTGTTCACCTCACTTTATTTCTGCGATGTGGAGGACTATGAAAATTTCAAACTGGCTGAACCTATCCCCGGTCCATCGACCGAATCGCTGAGTGCTGTAGCAAAAGAATTGGGAGTAGTGATTATTGCCTCACTGTTTGAAAAGCGAACTGAAGGACTTTATCACAACACTACCGCAGTGCTGGATGCCGATGGTGCATACCTTGGCAAGTATCGCAAGATGCACATCCCTGATGATCCGGCTTATTATGAGAAATTTTATTTTACCCCCGGAGACCTGGGCTATAAAGTATTCAAAACAAAGTTTGCTACACTGGGCGTGCTTATTTGCTGGGATCAATGGTACCCGGAAGCTGCGCGAATCACTTCTTTGATGGGAGCAGAAATTTTATTTTACCCCACAGCGATTGGATGGGCAACATCACAAGATGAAGCCACCAACACGGAACAATACAATGCTTGGCAAACAATTCAACGCAGCCACTCGGTGGCAAACGGTGTTCATGTGGTGAGCGTGAACCGTGTGGGCTTCGAACAAAATGGTGCCATGAAATTTTGGGGCGGCTCGTTTATCTCCAATCCATTCGGAAGTATTTTATACAAAGCATCGCACGATCAGGAAGAGGTAAATGTTTTAGAACTTGATTTGAGCAAAACGGATCGCTACCGCACGCACTGGCCGTTCCTCCGCGACCGCAGGATTGATTCCTACCAGCCGATTACGAAACGATATATTGACGAAGATTAATTTCGTTGCTCGTTGTTCGTTCTTCGTTGTTGAAGGGGCGAATAACGAACAACCGACAACGACTAACGATCACCATGACTCCAAAACAACAAGGCTTCTACTTCCCTTCTGAATTTGCAAAACACAGTGCTACCTGGTTGAGTTGGCCTCATAAGGAAGCAAGCTGGCCCGGAAAAATTGAAACGATTTATCCGTTCTACGCTGAGTTTATCAAACGTGTAGCGGAAGGAGAGAGGGTTTGTATTAATGTGCTGGACGAAGCCATGAAGCAAAAAGCACTGAAGTTTATTACTGCAGCGGGTGCTGATTTGAATAACGTCCAATTCTTTTTTCATCCCACCAATGATGCGTGGTGCCGCGATCATGGGCCGGCATTTCTTCTTCATAAAACGGAACAAAAAAAGATGATTGTCGATTGGGGGTATAATGCCTGGGGCGGCAAGTATCCTCCATTTGAGTTAGATGATGTAATTCCAACCTTGATTGCTAAGCATTACAACCTACCGGTAGTTAATCCTGGTATTGTGATGGAAGGGGGCTCAGTAGATTTTAACGGGAAAGGTACGGTGCTTACCACTACATCATGTTTGCTAAATCCCAATCGTAATCCACACCTGAATCAGCAGCAGATTGAAGAATACCTTATTCAATATTACGGTGTGGAGCAAGTGCTGTGGCTGGGCGATGGTATCGTTGGTGATGATACGGACGGGCATATTGATGACATTACCCGATTCACCAATGAGGATACCGTGGTGACGGTGGTGGAGGAAGACAAGAATGACGAGAACTATGAGCCTCTGCAAGAAAATTTGAAGGAACTGAAAAAGATGCGATTGATCAACGGCAAGCAGTTGAATGTTGTGGAGCTTCCAATGCCCTCGGCAGTAGTGTATGATGATATGCGCCTACCGGCATCTTACGCAAATTTTTATATCGCTAACAAATACGTTGTAGCGCCCACTTACCGTGATAAGAATGATGACCGAGCGCTGGATATTTTGCAGAAATGTTTTTCTGATCGTAAAGTAATTGGCATTGATTCAACGGATATTATCTGGGGCCTAGGATCCTTTCACTGCCTGAGTCAGCAGGAGCCTGCTATTTAACTTTTTTAGAAAGTTTGATATCCTCCCGGAGTAATGACCGCATCCAGTGCGATATCGTGATCATTAACATCACTGATTTTTTCAATTGTATTGAAAAAGGATAGTCCTATTTTTTTACAATCGGGCCGACATGTTTTTAGTAAGCGATCGTAAAATCCTTTTCCATACCCCACGCGATGGCCGGTAGAATCCAACGCTAGGAGCGGAACAATTACCAAATCAATTTTAGCTACTTCTGTCGGCACCCCTTGCTGAGGTTCCCAGATGCCCCAGTTGTTTTGCTTCAATTGATGCATTCCTTCAAAGCGATAATTTTCCAATTGATCATTAACAACTTTGGGCACTGATAATTGAATGTTGGGGAATTCTCTTCTGATTCGCTCAATGATCAACCACGTATCCGGTTCTTTTTTCTGTGGAATGGGCAAAAAGACATGAATTATTTTTAAAAACGAAAGGTCAATGGAAGAAAAAAAATGATCGCACATCGCCCGACTGAAATTCGCTACTTCACTTTCACTTAACGCGATGCGCTTTGCCAAAAATGATTTACGAATTTCTACTTTCGTCATTGTTGATGTAAAATGTTGAAGCGAAAATCAAACGAATCAAAATACTGAATCAACTTTTGAACAAACGTTGGATCTTGCTGATAGAAATTTAAAAAATTATCAACTCGCTCTTGAAGACTTCCTTTTGGAAATAATGCGTCCTTGATCGCTTCAATCTGTCGCAGTTTGTCCTGGTGTAGTCGTTTTTCTGCGCGCAACAACTTATTTTCAATTCGTTCCAAACTTTGATTGGTGCGCTGTGCTTCTGCTCCAACAAACGCGGTGAGTGTGGAATCTATTTTTGTGGCCCTGTCTTTTATTGAATTTAATATCTCTGTCACTTTCTCCATTTCCTTTCCAAGGGAGAGTTCGTGATGAGAATTTTTCACCACCCAATGATTGAACAAGTAATTTTTCTCTTCAAAGAAGTCTTTCAGTTCCAATCCTGTCTTTTCAATCTTGCGCTGCACTTGTTGCTCAACCACCATTCCAAAATTACGCGGCATTAGCATGGGAAATGGAACCTTGAAATGATCGAATACTCCTTTCAACTCAAGCCAATACACCAATTCTGCCGGTCCACCCACGTACGCGAGATTCGGCAAGATCATTTCCTGATAAAGCGGCCGCAAGATTACGTTTGGACTAAATTTTTCAGGCTCGGTCTCGATTAGCTTTTCAATCTCCGCTTTACTGAATTTGAGATTTGAATCCACTACTTGAAACTCTCCATTGACTGATTCAAGTCGCGAACGCAGTCCGTTCTCAAGATAAAAGAAATTGATTTCGCGTGGATTTACCTGCGGATGGTAACCAAGTTTTGTAAGTTGTTGATTAGTTTTCTCCACCTCGGTGTTTGGCACATGATCAAACAGATCCGATTGAATCACCGGCTTAAGAATATTTTTTAGCAAGCGATCATCGGCATCTAAAACAATCAGCGCATCATTCCCAAAAAGTGCATTCACATAATGACGAACAGCCTCACTCAATGTCTTGCGTTTGAGATATGCCTCCCGAAATACGGAGATCTCACCAGGAACTTCATTCAATAATGTTTTGAAGTCGTTTGTATGAAATCTTCCTACTGCTCCGGTCTGATGGGTTGTCCAGGTATATTTATTGCCGTAAAGCCGGAATGATTTGATCTCCTCATAGTCGTGATCTTCCGAAGCCATCCAATACACGGGAACAAAATCATATTCGGGGTAAGCAGCCTTTAGCTGTTTGCATGCATTAATAACCGTGACAATTTTGAAAATAAAATACAGTGGTCCCGTGAAAACATTTAGTTGATGGCCGGTAGTAACGGTAAATGTTTTAGAATTTTTTAACAATTCTATGTTCCGTTTTACCGATTCACTGATCTCAAAATCTTTGTATTGCGCATGCAGGCGTTCCACCAAAATATCGCGATGCGATTGCGGAAAGGACGACTTTTCTTCGATTTGATTTTTGAAATTCTGAAGGGACGGAAACCGGTTATAGAACGGTGCTAATTCATCTTTTTGCTCAATGTAATCCAGAAAGAAAGACGAAAAAGAACGGGTATCACGAAAGTCAATCTTTCCTAAAGTCATATCAGCAACAAGGGTTTTTAAAAAACATAAACTCAGTAACGTTCAAAGGATTCTTAAAGTTTAAGAATTTACATGACTTTCTAAACGGGTGTGGCCACCAGATCAAACTCGGTGGCGCTTGTAATTTTGGCATTTACAAAATCACCAACCCTCAGGTATTCTTTTTTGCCATCCAGCATTACTTCGTTATCCACTTCGGGAGAGTCGTATTCAGTGCGCCCTATAAAACTTCCGCCTTCTTTTCGATCGATAAGCACTTTGAAAGTCTTACCAATTTTTTGTTGGTTCAGTTCTAATGAAATTCCCTGCTGCAAATCCATAATAGCATCTACACGATCTTGCTTCACATCGGCAGGCACATCATCGGGCATGGAGTGAGCGTGAGTATTTTCTTCGTGCGAATATGCAAATACGCCAAGGCGATCGAAGCGCGATGTTTCTACAAACTTCATCATCTCTTCAAAATCACGTTCTGTCTCCCCTGGATGGCCTGCAATTAACGTAGTGCGAATAGCGATGTCTGGCACTTTCGTGCGAATGGTTTGAAGCAATGCTTCCGTTTTCTCGCGAGTGATTCCTCTGCGCATCACTTGCAACATGTTTGTTGATCCGTGCTGCAATGGAATGTCCAGGTAATTACAAATGTTTGATCGCTCTGCCATCACCTCCAGGACATCTAACGGAAACCCTGCAGGAAATGCATAATGAAGGCGAATCCACTCAATGCCTTCCACATCGGAAAGGTTTTTTAAGAGATCGGCAAGGTTTCTTTTCTTATAAAGATCCAGCCCGTAATAGGTGGAGTCCTGCGCAATGAGCAGCAATTCTTTCGTTCCGTTCTTGGCAAGATTTTTCGCTTCCTTCACCAGTTCTTCGATGGGGCGCGAAATGTGACCACCACGCATTAGTGGAATAGCACAAAATGAGCACGGGCGATCGCACCCTTCAGATATTTTCAAATAAGCAAAATGACTTGGATTGGTAAGAATACGCTCGCCTACCAATTCATGTTTGTAGTTAGCGTTCAGTTGCTTTAATAATCGACTGAGATCGCGCGTACCAAACCAGGCATCTACTTGTGGAATTTCTTTTTCGAGATCATCCTTGTAACGTTGCGATAAGCAACCCGTCACATAAACTTTTTCTACAATACCCTCTTCCTTCGCATCAACATAGCGCAAAATGGTATCGATCGATTCCTGCTTGGCGTTGTCAATAAATCCGCACGTGTTGATGACCACCACATTCGAATCATCTTTTTTCGATTCGTGGGTCACATCAATGCCATTGCCCCTCAATTGTGTAAGCAATACTTCTGAATCGACTACGTTTTTGGAGCAGCCCAGGGTTACGATGTTGACTTTTGTCTTTTTAGGACCTTTTGTTTTCAATGGAAAAAATTAAGAGGGCAAATTTAGTGAAAAATACCTCGGCTAAATTCTCATACTCGCCTGGTGAAAACTATATTTGCCACACAAAAAGTTTCGATTTTCGTGAGATACGGTCTCTTTTTCTTCCTTTTGATTCTTTTTTCTGCATGCCTGGATGAGCCGGATTGCCTTGTCAATGCCACTAACATTGTAAAAATTAATTTCAAAGCTGCCGATGGTACCGATAAGAGTGTAGCCCTTACCAGCATTTCGGTGTCTGGGCTCACCACAAAATTTTATAGTGGATCAAATGTAAAATTGGTTACCCTTCCGCTTGACCCCAATACTTCCGAGACGACAATTACTTTTCAATACGGAACCACCACCTCTGTGCTGAAATTAACGTATGAAAAAACCAACCGCATAATTTCCACCAAATGCGGAGCGTATGTTTACTACTCCGGCCTGACAGTAACCGATCATACATTCAGTTCAGTAAAAGTGAAAAACACATTGCTTTATACAACCATTGCCTCCAATGTTGAAATCTATTTTTAGTATTGGATTGGTATTCATTTGCCAACTTCTGTTCGCGCAAGAAGGGGAAGTTCAGCCTGACTCTGTGAAAAAAAATAAATTTGCTCCGTCTGGACTTCGTATCGGCACTGATCTCATTTCAATTGGCAAGAGTCAGGCCACCACAAAGTTTGATGGATGGGAAGTAAATGCCGATGTGGATTTTTACCGCTATTACCTCACGGTTGACTATGGTTCGTGGGCACGAAATCTGATTCTTGGCAATGGTGATTATCAAAATAGTGGCAGCTACTGGCGTGCCGGTGTGGATGTGAATTTTCTATTGAAGGATCCGGACAGAAATATGTTCTTTATTGGCTTTCGCTATGCGGGATCAACATTTGATGAGGCGCTGAAATTTCAGTACATCGATACTTCATTTGGAACCATCAGCAAGCAACTAAATAATTCAGCACGGACTGCCCATTGGGGCGAACTCACCACAGGCCTTCGTGTGAAAATCTGGAAAATGTTATGGATGGGCTACACCGGAAGATTAAAATTTGCTGCCAAAGAACACGGCTCCAAAAATTTTGATACGTATGACATCCCTGGCTATGGTGTTACTGCGAAGAGTGTTTACTGGGGATTCAACTACCAGATTTTTTGGCGCATAGGTTGGAGAGAGCATTCTGGCCCAACCCGGTCTGAATCCAAATAGAATCTTTTCAAAAATTCAACTTGTCCTGTCGTGGAAAAATCAAGTAACTACTTCTAGTTCTTTTTAAAAATCGAATCCACAAACTCCATTTTGTCGAACACCTGCAGGTCTTCTACTTTCTCTCCCACACCAATATATTTAATGGGGATCTTGAATTCATCAGAAATGCCAATCACCACTCCGCCCTTTGCTGTGCCATCCAGTTTGGTAATGGTTAGGCATGTTACTTCCGTGGCTTTGGTAAACTCGCGAGCCTGAATGACGGCATTTTGCCCCGTGCTTCCATCCAGCACCAGCATGACATCGTGTGGGGCATCTGGAATTACCTTTTGAATGACGCGTTTTATTTTGGAAAGTTCATTCATCAGGTTCACTTTGGTGTGCAAGCGCCCGGCAGTGTCAATGATGATTACATCGGCACCCATCTCAACACCTTTCTGCACCGCTTCAAATGCAACTGCTGAAGGGTCCGTATTCATTCCCTTCGCCACAACAGGTATCCCCACGCGTTCACCCCAAAGTTTTAGCTGATCAACCGCAGCTGCGCGAAATGTATCGGCTGCACCTAATAAAACGCTCTTACCTTTCTTTTTGAATTGTGCCGAAAGCTTTCCAATGGTGGTGGTTTTGCCTACACCATTTACGCCTACTACCATCAGCACGTAAGGCCTTTTGTCTGTGGGTGTTTCAAAATCGCCAAGTGTTGTGTGACTATTTTCAGTTAGAAGGGCCGCAACTTCTTCCTTGAGAATACGGTCAAGTTCCTGCGCACCCAGGTATTTATCTTTGGCTACCCTGGCTTGAATCCGCTCAATAATTTTTAGCGTGGTGTCAATCCCCACATCGGAGGAGACGAGGATCTCTTCGAGATTATCCAGCACTTCATCGTCCACCGTTGATTTTCCAACCAGCGCTTTGCCCAGTTTACTAAAAAAATTCTCCTTCGTCTTTTGCAGACCGCTATCGAGCGAATCTTTTTTTTCTTTGGAGAACAAGTTGCCGAAGAGAGCCATTCAGGGTAATGATCAAAATTCAAATGACAAATATCAAACAAGAATAATCAAATTGATTAACTATTTTGATGAGGTATTGAATAGTTTAAAATAAAAAAGTCCCGCAAGGGGACTTTCTGTTTCATAAAAGGCAGGTTAGAATTAACCCTTCTTTGCCAATGTTTCCTTCACGAGGTCAGCCACTACAATTTCTTCCTTGAAGATGTAAGCGCCTGTTTTCTCGGACTTCACAGCACGGATCACTTTTGCATAGTTTTTACCGTCTGTCTTCTTAAGCGATGCAACAACTTTCTTTGCCATGATTACTTAATTTCTTTGTGGATCGTGTATTTCTTCATGATCGGATTGTACTTCTTAAGCTCAATACGCTCAGTAGTATTTTTCCGGTTCTTGGTGGTAATATGACGGCTCATGCCGGGTAAGCCACTGTTTTTGTGCTCAGTGCACTCTAAAATTACCTGGATTCGATTGCCTTTCTTTGCCATGATGATGCAAGTTTTATTATGATGTTAGATCGACAGCGTTCCTTTAGCCTTCGCTTCTTTCAATACTGCCGTAATGCCTTTGGCGTTGATGGTCTTCAATGCCTTAGTAGATAACTTTAGCGTGATCCACTTATCCTCTTCAGGGATGAAGAAACGCTTAGTTTGCAGGTTTGGGTAAAATCTACGCTTCGTTTTGTTGTTGGCGTGCGATACCTTATTGCCCACCTGAGGTCTTTTTCCTGTTATTTGACAAACTCGTGCCATAAATCGTTGTTTTTAACGCCTTTTTAAAAGGGATTGCAAATATCGGGAAAAGCACTCCAATTATCCAAGCCGACCTTTAAAATTGCCCTAAATAAGTTCGAATAACGGAGCGATCTTTAAGTGTTTGATCCTGAGAAGCTTATTTTTTAGCCAATATTAAAAACAGTCGCAAACAAGTGTTCCGGAGTAAGGCCTATAAAATTAGGGGTTACGAAATCGGTATGGTTAAGCTCTTCTGCTGTGTGTGTGGTTGAAATTCCCACCACCTTGGCGCCAGCTTTTTGAGCCGATTCTACTCCCGAAAGGGAATCTTCAAAAACCAAGCATTGGGCTGAAGGCAACTGCATGCGTTCTGCCACTTTCAGGTAAATTTCCGGATCAGGTTTGCCACGAGTTACATGCGACTCATCCAGGATCACAGAAAAATATTTTCCAAGTCCAGTTTTGGCCAACACAAAATCAACATTGCTGCGGGGTGCTGAGGTACCAATCGCTACGGGTATTTTGGCTTCGGTTAATAGAATCAGGAATTGTTCAAGTCCGTCTACTGCTTTGATGTCGTGCTGGTAGAGTTCTCTGAATAAGCTTTCCTTTTCTTCCCCATAATGATGTAGCTCCTCTGCAGAAAGCGTTCTTCCAAAAAGATTGGTAATCCAATCCTTATTAGTTCTTCCGTAAATACGATTGCGGAGTTCATCATCGCTAAGATGGTAACCATATTTCTCGCAAAACTGACGCAAGGCAATTTTATGAAACGGGTTGCTGTCGATGATCACCCCATCCATATCGAAGATGGCGCCAAAGGACTGAATGTTTTTCATGTTGGATTTTAGTGGCGTAAAAATGCAAGCCGCGGAGCGCAAAAACAAAACACGCTAGCGCACAATAAACTTTTTGCCGTACACTTTTCCCCGAAAGGAAACACGGGCAATATACATTCCGGCCGATAGCGTAGAGATTGGAACAGGATATTGCTGATGGGCGGGCACAAAATACGTTTCTGAAATTTTCTGACCCAGCAGTGTATAAAATTGCACCAACACATTTCGGTCGGGCCGGATGATCATTGTTTCTCCTTTAGCTACTGGGTTGGGATAAATTTCTAGTGCAGGCTCTTCGGGCAAATCATTTCCTTCATCATTTTTTAATACCAGCACACCGCCCAGTGTTGTACCCGCAACAATGGCCGGCTTGTCGCTATTGAAAAGATTTACGGCCACTGTCCAGAGCGATGCGCCTAAGTTTGGAGCTGCGTATTTTTTACTGATGGTGTTGTAGATGATTTCGTCTACCCCGGCAATTGAAGTGTTTTGAGAACGAAAATCACCAAAGATGGTGATCACGCCTTTGGGGTTGCCGATCACGAGATCATCACGCCCATCGGCATCGAGATCACTTGTGCTGAGCGACATATTTTGAAAATCGAAGTTGCCACTAATTCCTAAAAATGCTGCGCTTGCCTGAGTGAAGGCGGGTGAACTTCCAGTGCCAATATTTTTCCAGTATTGCAAGGAGCCGCTGGATTTGCCTAACAGGATATCCATCAATCCATCCTGATTCACATCTACCAGGTGGGCATTTTCAGTTCTTCCAATTTGGAAATTAATGGCCACAGGCGGACTATCGGAAAACAGGAGCGCGTCAGCAGATTGATTGGGCAGATAATACAATGCGGTTACGCCATTGCGATTAGTGGCGGTGAACGCCAGATCTGTTTTTCCATCGGCATTCGCATCAACAAATTGAATCTTTAAATTATAAAAAGCTGAAAATGAAAAGCCCAGGTAATCACTGGTTGCAAGTCTGAATTCCGGTTGGCCGATGCTTCCAATATTTTCAAAGAAATAAATGGAGGAGGTAAAGTTTGATCCTGCATAGGTGCTGATGAACATATCCTGATCGGCATCACCATCGGCATCGGTAAAAGCTGGTACGGCATAATCGCCCACCTCAATCATTTCGTCTTGCAAAAAATTTTGTTTGACCAACGAAAGCACAGGCAGGGTATTAGTACCGGTATTTTTGTAAAACCACACTGTCTTTTGAAAATTGTTATTGACAAAGTCGCGCGCCTCCAGGTTAGAAGATGCAATCAAATCGGTCTTTCCATCAAAATCGACATCTTCAAAATAGGCAGCCGGAAAAGGCATGGCAGCCGGGGCTGCAGCCGGATAGATGGAGGAGCCGGTCATCAGTGCGTTGTCCTTGGAGCCCTTGTTCTCTAATAGATAAAATCGAAGACAAGACTCTTCAGAGAAAATCAAATCCCGATCGCCATCATTATTTAAATCATAGATGGCCATACTCTTGCCACCGGTGTGCTCGGTCCGTCCACCCAATGTTTTACAGCCGCTACCATAATCAAAAGTGCCACAACTGCACTCCGTAAACTCGCCCCAGGTTTGGGTGATGCGTTCAAAGATCAGCGTATCGCTTCGGTTATTTTCTTTACTAAAATTTTTATGCCACTCCACTGTCCCGATTCCCACGAACCGAACGGCTAGAATATCCAGATCACCATCACCATCTACATCGTCAATAACGGGAATATCATCTTCATTTACTTTCAAGTTGATATTGCCACTAAAGCCTTTGGTTAAAATGGGAAACCCGGGATTGAATGCGCGCCAGGTTAATGCACCTCCAGGCTTGGTAATATTAATGAATGCCACCATTCCAAACGGATCGCTGGTGAAAAGATCTTTCTTACCATCTCCATTGATATCGCGAAGCAAAAGCCAGCTATTGACTTCGGCTGGAAAGAGTGATGCATAGTCGGGCGCAAATGCAAATTGATTGTTGTTGTTGATGAATGTTAAAATTTTTGCAGCCGCCCGATCGAAAATAACAAGGTCATTTTTTGAGTCACCATTCAAATCCATCATGTTTACTTGTGCAGAATTGATTCCTCCCGCCCATGGCATAGCAAGTTTTTTATCCGCTACAGTTACTGGAATAGATTGATCGATCGTATAGCTGAACTGAGCGCTGGCACGAGCGCTCAAAAAAAGACAGACTATGAATAAACTTCTGATCATGAATGATGGCAATATGCTAACGCTGTTCTAAGTTTGCTGTTATCTTGGCTCACAAGATAATTTGAATTTTGTATAACGCTTACTCCTTTTATATATGAACGTCACCTCGCTCTACGAAAAGTATCTGAAAAGCAGAATGGTCTCCACAGACACACGGCAGATCACCCCGGGTTCGGTATTTTTTGCATTGAAGGGCGATAAGTTCAACGCTAACGAGTTTGCGGGAGAAGCATTGGCAAAAGGAGCGAGCTATGCCGTAGTGGACGAAGCGCGCTTTGCTACTTCGGATCAATTTATTTTAGTGAACGATTCTTTGGAGGCGC
This sequence comes from uncultured Cyclobacteriaceae bacterium, assembly GCA_966095315.1. Lineage (GTDB taxonomy): Bacteria > Bacteroidota > Bacteroidia > Cytophagales > Cyclobacteriaceae > ELB16-189. The sequence goes on along the minus strand of CBHTSG010000002.1, from coordinate 322,688 downwards.
TTCAGCAACTGGCACGGTACCATCGGGCGCAGTTGAAAATTCCGGTGATTGGGCTGACCGGTTCCAACGGAAAAACAACCAGTAAAGAATTAGTCAATGCCGTGCTGAGTAAAAAATTCAAAACACTTGCTACCAAAGGTAATTTGAATAATCACATCGGTGTGCCATTGACTATACTTTCCATTGACCCCTCGATTGAAATAGCAGTGGTAGAAATGGGGGCTAATCATGTGGGTGAAATTGCAAGCTTGTGTACAATTGCTAATCCCACGCATGGGTTTATCACCAACATTGGCAAAGCACACATTGGCACCTTTGGCGGTTTTGAAAATATCATTCGTGGAAAATCGGAATTGTATCAACACCTGATCACCACTAACGGCACTGTGTTCATCAATTCAACCAATGAGATTTTGGCAAACATGGCTAAACGCTTTAAGCATCCATTGTTTTACCCGGCCGTTGGCGACTTCTACCATTGCGAATTGATTAATGCCGATCCGTACATTATTTATATATCGGAAAATGGCACGCGAGTGCAAACATCGCTCATGGGTGCTTATAATTTTGAGAACATTGCTGTGGCGCTCACCATCGGAAAATTTTTTGGTGTGGATGAACAACTCGCGAACGAGGCCATTGCGCAGTACGTACCGGGCAACATGCGCTCACAGGTAATTCAGAAAGTAAGCAATACCGTTATCCTTGATGCGTACAATGCCAACCCAAGCTCTATGCAGGCAGCCGTTGAAAATCTTGCCGCAATGAACGCAAGTCGAAAAGTGGCCATTGTTGGTGATATGTTTGAACTGGAAAATGAAGCCGAACAAGAACATCGCGCCCTGGGAAAGTTATTGAAGGAAAAAGGAATTGATCAGGTTTATTTGTGTGGCAAATTGATCAGGGCGGCCGCAGAGGAAATTACGAGTGCACGTTATTTTGAAACGCGTGATGCATTGATTGAAGAGCTGAAGAATAATCCTATTAAAGCCTCTACCATCTTGATCAAAGCTTCGCGCGGAATGGGACTGGAGAAAGTGGTGGAGTTTATTGACTGATCGTTCGGCATTACATTTTTTGACACATTCATTATATTCGGTTATGAATACAGATTTTCAGCCCATCCTTAAATTTCTTGCCGACATCAAGAAAAACAACAACCGCGAATGGTTTGAAAAAAATAAGCCTCGCTATCTGACCGTAAAAACCAGCTTTGAAAATTTCCTCGAAGCATTTCATAAAGAGCTATTAAAATTTGATGATTCGCTGGGAGGACTCAATCCGCGCAAGCTCGCGTTTCGCATTTATCGCGATGTGCGTTTCAGCAAAGACAAAAAGCCTTATAAAGTAAATATGGGTGCGGGGTTTTCTCCCGGAGGCAAGATGATGCAGGAGCCTGGGTATTACCTTCACATTGAGGCGGGCAACAAAAGTTTTATTGCCGGTGGTTTGTACATGCCCGATGCCGCCAACTTAGCTAAGGTGCGGCAGGAGATTGATTACAATGCGGATAAACTGAAGAAGATTCTAAGCAATACAAAGTTCAAGAAAATATTTAACGGTCTGGATGACTTTGATAAAGTAAAGACAGCGCCTAAAGGTTATCCGAAAGATCATCCGCAAATCGAGTTTCTAAAACATAAAAGTTTTATCGTGTCACATTCCTTTACCGATAAGGAAGTAATGGATAAAAAATTTATCAGGAATGTGGCAGAAGCTTGCCGCACGATGAAACCCTTTCACGATTTTTTGAAGGAGGCGATTGCCTGACACTATTTTCTAAGCATCCACTTCATTAACGGTCCACTGCTCATGCTGGTGATCAGCGCCATGATCACCAGTGATACAAACACCGTTTCATTGATTAGTCCGTTTTCCAATGCGATCAATCCTAAAATGATTTCCATGGCACCGCGTGCGTTCATGCCAAACGCTGCCGCCAATGATTCGCGCCACGTGAAGCCGCCTAGCCGTGTGCCTAAACCACTTCCTATTATTTTTCCGGTAAAAGCAATAATAATAATGATCACGGTGAGCAACAGGTCAAAATTGGTAATGAAATTTACCCGCAGCCCTATCGAAACAAAAAACAAGGGTGCAAAAATGTTATTGATAAACTGATGCACGATTTCTTTTGCGCGTTCGCTAAAGTGCTCGGAATCGCCCAAGGCTACCCCCACGATAAATGCACCAAAGATGGCATGTATGCCAATGTACTCGGTGAATGCAGCGCCAAGAAAACATAACGCGAGCGACAACGAAAGCACGCCCCCTGGCCACGCCATTTTTTTATTTACCCACGGCAGGATTCGGTTGAGCACACCTCTGCCAATGGTGAGCAATACGACCACAAATCCAACCGTCAACAGAATTGTCTTCCAAATATCCATTGATTCTCCCTGTCGGCCGATCATACCAAGAATTACAGAAAAGATAAGCCAGCCAATCACATCATCAACCATTGCTGAAGCGACCACCAGCAGGCCCATGCGTGATTTGAAAATATTCAGATCCATGAGGATGCGAACAATTACCGGTAACGCAGAGATGGCCATGGCGGTGCCCATGAACAGTGCAAAAGTGAGTCGCTGATTTTCATCAGCAATCCCAAAAAACATGGGGAAATAATATGGGAAAACAAATCCAATTAAAAATGGAATGACAAGCCCAAGTAAACTGGTGAAAATAGCTTGCCTACCTTGTTGCCAAACGATGTGCAGATCAACCTCTAGGCCCGCGATGAATAACAGCATCACCACGGCTACCTGCACAAAACCTGAAAGCACAGTAGCATTGGTGCTGGGCACTGGAAATAGAGAATGAAACCAATCCGGGTTGATCATTCCTAAAATGGTTGGGCCAAGCAAAAGGCCGGCAAGAATTTCTCCAATGACTGCCGGCTGTTTGAATTTTCTAAGCAACTCTGCGAGTAATCTTCCCGCCAACAGCATAAGGCTAAGTTGAACCAGCAAATGAATAACGTCTGAGTGGCTAAGTTTACCCATTAGCTTGATCGTTTAGATTTTGATTGTACACGACCTGAATTAACCAGCAGTAAATTACAAGGCATCTCCGCAAAGATGTACTCGAGGTCATGTGGGAATACCCGATCAAAAATGGAGAACCTTCTGGCCGGAGATCCAACGATGAGCAGATCAGCATGCTTTCGCTCGGCAAATCGGGCAATCTCAAATCCGGATTTACCGGAAATCATTTTGATATTGATTTTAAGTTTATCGTGAGGGATGCGTTCCAGCATTTTTTCAACGGTGGAAATTTCTTCGCGCATCATCTTGTTGCGGCTGCTGGCATATTCCTCTTCGGTGCATTGCTCATTCGCTGACAACGTAAGTCCCAACAGTTTCAGTTCACGAACGATGTGTACCCAACTGGCCTGATCTTTCATGCCGAGCGAACAGCCAATGCCAATGGCCTCTTCCACAAACGGGCTGTCTTCGGCATTCACTACAATATTCTGATACGGCTCAGGATTTGTTTTTGGATCAGTGATCATCAGGAACGAACATTCTGCTTTGCGCATGATTTGCCGCGCAATAGTGCCGATGTAGTAATGAACCAGATTTTCTTTCTTCAGCGCACCGGCAACGAGCAAATCTATTTTATGTTCTTTGCAAGCTTTCAAAATTTCTGTGGCGGGTTTCCCTTTGTGCCAAAGTATTTTATGAGGGATGCCGTTCACATTGCTTTCGCGAAGAAGCGATTGCATTTTACCCTCGTCAGCGGAGTTGTGTTCGCCAACATGAATTAAAACAAGTTCGGATTGAAACAGCCGCGCAATGCGTGCGGCCTCTGCCAGCAGTGCACCGGCAGTAGGTGAGAACGCGATGGCAAGACCAATTTTTTTAAATCCAAAACTCATCGGCTCAAGTTAACGAATGGAAGTTACGTCCTAAAACTTTTTAATTTCCTTTTAATGCCAAAACAATGCAGCTATCTTTAAATAGTCTTTAGATCCGATGGCTTTACGAAAACGTCTCCGCAATTTTATTATTGGCCACGAGGAATTCATCGGCCCACATTCCGATTTTAAATCTGCATTACTGTGTGGTCAACTTGGTATGGCTACTTTTTTGGTGGGCATTGCCTACATCGCCATCGACCTGTTGAACAACGTTACCGAATTTATCTTGATGTATGCCGTGATGCTGGTAGTGGGAGTTAGCGTAATCATTTTTTTGAGAAGGAAATATTATCAGACTGCCAAATTTGTATTGCTCTTTGTTGCCAATTGCCTTGTGTACGTATTCGCATCCAATGACACGCCCGAGTCGGGTGTTTACATTTATTTTATTGTTACGAACTTAATTGCCCTTTCGCTTTTTGGTTTTAGCAATAAGTTTATTGCAATTGGCTTCAGCATTTTTTCGTTACTCCTTTTTTTTATGGCCTATTCGTGGGAGATAAAGGTGTTGCCACTGGTGGTTGAAGATCTTGGTGGTATAACCACGGAGGAATACATTAAGATTTCATTCACTTCTAATTTTATCATCGGCTCAGCGGTTTGTTCGCTCATCATTTATTTTTTATTGGATATCAACAATTACTCGGAAGTTCAAATCATTAAAAAGAATGAAGAGCTAACCAAAACCAACCAGGAGTTGGATCGCTTTGTGTACAGTGCATCGCATGATCTTCGGGCACCCCTTAGTTCACTGCTTGGATTGATTGATGTAAGCAGTCGCACACCCAGCAAAGAAGAACTGCATCAGTGCTTATCCATGATGAAGGATCGCATTCACAACATGGAGACGTTCATTGGCGAGATCATAGATTATTCGCGCAATACTCGCCAGGAAGTGCGCCACGAAGAAATTGACGTGCGGCAAGCGATCTGCGAAGTGGCCGAAGCACTGAAGTATGCACAAGGGCAGGCCAATGTGGAAGTGAGCATCAATGTGCCTGAAGGGTTGCGCATTACGTCTGACCTCACACGCCTAAAGGTGGTTTTGAATAATGTTATTGGCAACGCATTAAAATACCACGACCCGCTAAAGCCAGTTTCAAAAATAGAAATCATGACCGAGGCAGAAGGCGGATTCCTGCAAATTGAAGTGCGAGATAATGGTCAGGGAATTCCAGCACAGTATCACGATCGGGTTTTTGACATGTTCTTTCGGGCCTCCGAAAATTCTCAAGGCTCAGGCTTGGGTTTGTATATCGTGAAGGAAACCCTGGCGAAACTCAAAGGCAGTATTCGATTGAATTCCACACCCGGTCAGGGGTCATCTTTCTTCATCATTTTGCCGGTGTGATTTTCGGGCAGGTTCTCATCTCCTTTTTTGTTTACCCTGATTACAATTTTATCTTTGCGCCTTATGGCAAATCAAGAAGACAATCTTTTCAAAAATGTGATCTCCCATGCCAAAGAGTATGGGTTTATTTTCCCTTCCAGTGAAATTTATGATGGCCTCAGCGCAGTGTATGATTACGGTCAGAACGGTGCCGAGCTCAAAAATAATATCAAAGAATATTGGTGGAAATTCATGACCATGCTGCACGACAACATCGTGGGTATTGACTCGGCCATTTTCATGCACCCCACCATATGGAAAGCCTCCGGTCATGTGGATGCCTTCAACGATCCGATGGTGGATAACAAAGATTCCAAGAAAAGATATCGGGCAGACGTGCTGGTCGAAGATGCTATCGCAAAACTTGAAGAGAAAATTGAAAAAGAGTTAGAAAAAGCGGCAAAGCGTTTTGAGAATTTTGATCGCACGATGTTTGTGACCACCAACGCCCGGGTGGTTGAGTATCAGAAAAAAATGGATGAAGCCAATATGCGATTGAAAGATGCCATGAGTTCTTCCAACATGGAAGCCATGAAGCAACTGATCATCGATCTGGAAGTGACCGATCCGATATCGGGAACAAAAAACTGGACGGATGTGCGCCAGTTTAACCTGATGTTCTCTACCGAGATGGGTTCAATCGCGGAAGATGCTAACAAAATCTACCTAAGGCCCGAAACGGCACAAGGTATATTCGTAAACTTTCTGAATGTGCAAAAAACCGGTCGCATGAAAATTCCTTTCGGGATTGCTCAAATCGGTAAAGCTTTTCGCAACGAAATTGTGGCACGCCAGTTCATTTTCCGCATGCGCGAATTTGAGCAAATGGAAATGCAATTTTTTGTAAAGCCAGGCGAAGAAATGAAGTGGTATGAATTCTGGAAGGACAGACGACTGAAGTGGCACAAGGCCCTTGGACTTGGCGAACAGAACTACCGCTATCATGATCACTTGAACCTAGCGCATTATGCCAACGCAGCTTGTGATATTCAGTTCAATTTCCCGATGGGCTTTAAAGAATTGGAAGGCATTCACAGTCGCACTGATTTTGATTTAAAGAGTCACGAAAAATTCTCCGGAAAAAAACTTCAGTACTTCGATCCGGAGGACAATCAGAATTACATTCCCTATGTGGTAGAGACTTCGGTAGGGTTGGATCGAATGTTCCTCTCTATTCTTTCGTCTTCCTACAAAGAAGAAAAATTGGAGGATGGAACTGATCGTGTGGTGCTCAAACTTCCTGCACCGCTGGCGCCCAACAAAGTGGCCATTCTTCCGCTCATGAAAAAGGACGGATTGCCGGAAAAGGCAATGGAGATCATGAATGATCTGAAGTTTGATGTGCGATGTTTTTATGAAGAGAAAGATGCTATCGGTAAACGTTATCGCAGACAAGATGCCATAGGTACGCCATATTGCATTACCGTGGATCACCAAACGCTTCAGGATAATACCGTGACCATTCGCGATCGTGACACCATGAAACAAGAGCGCGTGGCCATTGCCTCGGTGAAGTCAATCATTCAGGATTCGGTTTCACTAACATCTTTGCTGAAGAAGATTTAAGTGAAAGGAGCATTACTCGCTGCGCTGGCGCGGCTCCTGTATTTGATTTATCAGGAGTTGCGCTTTCGTTTTTATTACGGCCCTATCTTTCATCGGTTTCTCAATCACAAATATTCATATTACACTAAGTTACCGTGGTCGCTGAAGATGAAATTTCTGCGACTGGCCAAGCATCACTATCAAGGTTTTGAATTTGTTTCGCGCGATAAACTTAAGGTGACCCGCGCGATGAAGTCTATCATTTGTAGTGCCGCAGCGCAGTTAACACTATTTCTCCCAAAGGAAAGTCTTAATTACTATACCAAGATTATTCTCTACGAAGATTTTTATAGCTCGAGAATCACCCGGATGTGGCATAAGGGAGAAGTTAATCCAGGCATGAGATTGCTTGTCTTTAGTTGGCGTGGTGTAATGGAAGGATTGAAACGCAAAACGGATGGTGTTAATCTCCTCGTTCATGAATTTGCTCACGCGCTTTGGCTGGAGCAAAAGATTGTTGATGAGTACAATGTTTTTGATCCTGACGACATCCTGGCATTCACGCAGTATGCACATGCAGAAATGAGTAAACTTGCTGCTGATGAAAATCACTTCTTCAGGGCCTACGCGTTTGAAAATATCGAAGAGTTTTTTGCGGTGGCTGCTGAAAATTTTTTCGAACGATCGTCTCGTTTTAAGGAGGCACAACCTGAACTTTACCTTATTTTAGTGAAAATTTTTAATCAAGACCCGCTTCAACTCCATGCATCCCATACTAAACAAAAATCTTTTTTTCGTTAAGGAACACGTAAAGGTGTTTAAGGCTGCCAATAGCTTTGATATTCTTGATCCCGAGTCAAAGCAAATTGTGTTAGAATGCCGGGAGGAAAACCTTGGATTCTTCACCAAGATGTTTCGCTTTACAGACTACAAGCGAATGACTCCTTTTAATATGGAGATCAAAACCCCGCAGGGCCAAACGATACTTACCGTAAGGCGTGGTGTTTCATTCTTCTTATCCACCGTGGAAGTTTTGGATGAACGAAACCAGATCATCGGAAAGTTTAAACAAAAATTCTTTTCCATCGGTGGGAAATTTGAGGTGCTCGATGCAAGTGAGCGATCACTTTGTATGCTGAAGGGGAGATGGACAAGCTGGGATTTTAAGTTTGTTGCTCATGACGGAAAAGAATTTGCGACCGTATCGAAGAAATGGAGCGGATTAGGAAAAGAACTCTTTACCTCTGCTGATAATTATATTCTTCAGATTAGTCCGGAAGTTCCTGCCGATCATCCCCTCAGAATGTTGATCATGGCTGCCGTAATGTGTATCGATTTAGTGCTGAAAGAGTGATGATGAATTGGCAGCAACTCCTTTCATCGCACAGGCTCAATGCAAAGCAGGATACTCCTGAGCCATCGCGCAGCGCTTTTGAACAAGACTACGATCGAATAATTTTTTCTCACCCCTTTCGCAGATTACAGGATAAAACACAAGTTCATCCGTTGCCTGAGCATGACTTTGTGCATACACGGCTAACGCATAGCCTGGAAGTTTCCAGTGTTGGCCGATCATTAGGGAAAAGAGTAGGAGAGGAAATTGTGAAGCGCCATCCTGAGTTGGCAGCGCACTTCTCATTGTTTGATTTTGGGGCGATTGTTGCTGCGGGCGCATTGGCGCACGATCTGGGCAATCCTCCGTTTGGTCATGCCGGAGAAGATTCTATTTCTGATTTTTTTCTTCATCATCCACAAGGGCAGGCTTTTAAGCCACACCTCAACGATGAACAATGGACTGATCTGATCAAGTTTGAAGGAAATGCCCAGGGTTTTCGGATTCTGAATAAAAAGAATTACGGATTAAAACTTACGAGCGCTACCCTTGGAGCCTTTACCAAATATCCATGCCCTGCTCTTTTTAAAGAGCGTGACCGATCCAAGAAAAGTCAGAAGAAGTTTGGTTTCTTTCAATCGGAAAGGGATCATTTTACTCAGGTAGCGAATGAGCTTGGGCTTGTGGAACATCACAAGCATGTGTGGAGCCGTCACCCCCTCGCCTTTTTGGTAGAAGCAGCGGATGATATTTGTTACAGCATTATCGATCTGGAGGATGGATGCCGACTTGGTCTCATCAGCTTTGATGATACCGTTGAAATGATGGCTTCAATTTTAAAGGACCAATTCAAACCAGAGAAACTTACGAAACAGTATAGCCTGAACGAAAAGCTCGGGATGTTGCGTGCCCTTACCATCGGCAAACTGGTGGATGACTGCACGGAAGTTTTTTTAGATGCTGAAAGGGAAATACTTGAAGGCAAGTTTGACACCGCGCTGACTGACGCGGGTGCATTCAAATCAGAGTTGGATCTGATTTCAAAAATCTCGGTGCAGAAAATTTATCGTGCACGCCATGTGGTGGAAATTGAAGCTGCCGGCCATGAAGTGTTGCCCGGATTATTAGCAGAATTTACAAATGCCGGTATGCACCTGTGCCAGAAATCAGCATCGCGAAAATATGATAACCTGGTTTTGCTGCTGCCTGAAGATATCGTGTGGGGTATTCAGCAAGAGACTGAAAATACATACGCCATGCTCCGCCACATTATTGATTTTGTCTCTGGGCTTACCGATCGCCATGCGTTGAGCTTGTATCGTAAAATCAAGGGCGTTTCGATCTAAGTTTATTTTCTTTTTTTCATCTCCAGTTGCGTCATAAGCGGAGAGCATCATAAATCAAGGTCCTTATGAGGACTTCGCCCCAAACAAAGCCGAATAATTTTTTCGGGAATATTTGAGTCTTTAAAAGATAACAACCGTCTATTGTGTGTGGGAATCAATACCACGAGAAATAATTGTTTCACTAAAAAATCATAACATGAAAACTTTAATGATGTCAAATGATGGCGGTTGTTCTGGTGGCAATGGCTGCTGCTAATGAATCAAAGAGTGTCTTGGTAGCTGATGTTACGGAGACACTCTTCTCAATCCTGCGGAAGGCTGCATCCGCAAGGCAATTCATTTTCGCAGGCAATCACATTTCCATACCCATCGGTTTGTACACGATAGTACTCAATCATTTTTTCCTTAAGCATTTGACGGCCTCGTTGCACACGTGATTTCAACCCCGAATAGGAAATGCCCAGTTGGCGGGCAGCAATAGTTTGTGAAATCATTTTGGTCTCTACCAATTCCAGTGCTTCCCGGTAAGGGCCGGGTAAAGTTTGCATCAATTGAATAATGCAGGTTGATACGCAGTCATTAAATTCATTGTAAGCTTCCTCTATTTGAGTTAAGTCCTCTTCAATGATTTTTTTCTTTTCACGAAAGTAATCCATGATGCTGTTGCGGGTAATCTGAAACATCCATTGCGTAACCTTTCCGGCATCGTGAAGTTGGCTTCCTTTCAACTGCGCTTTGATGAAAACGTCTTGTACAATGTCTTCGGCATCGTGCACATTATGCACCTTGCTCATCACAAATCGTTTGAGCTGCCGGTGAAGCTGAAGTGTGGTTGAATCCATACGTTTGGATAAGTTTTAACGATTATGACGGCCAAGGGTACAATAAGACGCAAACTTTTTTAACTTTTTCTGCAATAACCTACACGCAGCCAGCCCTGTGGCTCAAAAATTTTGGACTCTCAAACCAGCGAAATTCACTAGATTTAGCCCTTCATTTCAAAAACCATGTGGACTAAAATTGCTCAATTCATTATTCGGTTCCGATTGCCCCTGATCATTGTTATTGGTGTGATCACCGTGTTTATGGGAATCAAAGCCAGGGAGGTTGAAATGAGTTATGATTTTGCGCGCACCGTGCCACTCGAAGATCCGGATATGGTCTTCCTCACCAACTTTAAAGCTCAATTTGGTGAAGACGGAAATGTAGTGGCGGTGGGCCTTCGCGACAGTGCCATTTATCAGGCCGATAACTTTGATAAGTTCAGGCAACTGGCAGAAGAGCTGCGCAAGATTGAAGGGGTTAATAGTGTGTTGTGTGTGCCAACCATTAAACTGATTCGCAAGGACACGGCCAATGACAAGTTTTTTCTAACGGATCTTTTTCCAAAAGAAAAGATCAATCAGCAACAGCTCGATAGTCTGCTTGGAGTTTTACACAATCAAAAATTTTACATGGGCCAAATCGTGAACGAAGCGAATGGCGCTACCATGATGATTGTATCCATCAATAAAGAATACATTAATTCCAGCAAGCGTCTGGCATTAACGGAAGCGCTTACCACAGCAGGCAAAAAATTCTCGACTGATTCTGGTATTGAATTGCGTTATGCAGGGTTACCATTCATTCGCTCGGTGGTGGCGGTGCAAGTGCGTAAGGAGATGCAGGTATTTCTATATCTCTCTGCATTGGTTACGGGCATTATCATGTTCCTTTTCTTCCGCTCCTTCCGTTCTGTATTATTTTCGATGGTGATCATTGGTATTGTGGTGGTGTGGGTGATGGGAACACTGGCGCTTTTTGGGTATAAAATCACCTTGCTCAGTGGATTGATTCCGCCCGTTATCGTCACCATTGGAATTACCAATGCCATTTACCTCATCAACAAATATCATCTTGAATTTGCCAAGTTTAGAAATAAGGAAGAAGCCATCGCTTCGGTAGTTAAAAAAATGGGGCTTGCTACTTTTCTTACCAACCTCACCGTAGCCATTGGTTTTTTAACGCTATTATCCACCGACATTCTGATTTTAAGAGAGTTTGGCATTGTAGCAGGCATCAACATTATGGTGTTGTTTATCGTGAGCCTGGTGATGATCCCCGGAATTTTTTCCTGGTTGCCCGAACCGGAGCCTAAACATCTTCGCCACCTGGATTTTAAAGTGTTAGGAAAGTTTGTAAAACTTACGGATCTCATTGTTCATCGTCACCGAGTTACGATTTATGTGGTTTCAATTGCCTTGGGAATTATCTCTGCTTATGGCATCTCCAAACTTCAATCGCTTTCTTTCATTGTTGACGATGTGCCCGAGGAAAGCCAGGTGAAAAAAGACCTGCATTTTTTTGAGGCCAACTTTAGCGGAATCATGCCGCTCGAAATTCTGGTGAATACCGGAAAGCGAAGAGGTGTATTGGATGTGAAGAACTTGAAGAAGATCAACGAGTTTGAAGAATTCTTGGATTCAATCACTGTGGTGTCGCGTCCCATCTCAGTGTTGAGTTTGGTGAAGGCATCAAAGCAAGCCTTCTATAATGGAAACCCTGACCGGTATGAATTGCCAACCAACCAGGAGCGTGGCTTTATTCTGCGCTACATGAAAGGGCAAACGGATAACAGCGGATTATTAAAATCATTTGTTGATTCGACTTTTCAAAAAATGCGCATCTCGTTGCAGATTGCAGACATTGGCTCGCGTAGATTGGATTCACTCGTGGCAGGTGTGATTGAGCCGCGCATGAAGCAGATTTTTGATGGTACCAACATTACCGCCAATGTTACAGGCTCCACCAAGATTTTTATTAAGGGAAATAATTTTCTGATCGCCAACCTGCAAGAGAGTTTGATACTTGCTTTCATTTTAATCACTCTTTCGATGGCGTTTCTTTTTGCGAATGCACGAATGATTATCATTTCATTAATACCCAACGTGCTTGCGCTGATGATCACTGCAGGCTTGATGGGCTACTTTGATATTCCGTTGAAGGCGAGCACAGCCCTGATCTTCAGTATCACCTTTGGTATTTCGGTCGACAACTCTATTCGTTTTTTAGCCAAGTATCGCCAGGAGCAATTTGCTAATAACTTTTTCGTGCCTGTATCGGTAAGTGAAAGTATCATTGAAACAGGCAAGAGCATTATCTATACTTCGATTGTGCTCTTTGCCGGATTTATCATTTTTGCATTCTCATCATTCGGTGGCACCATCGCACTCGGAGTATTGACCTCTACCACATTGGTCATCTCCATGTTTACCAACTTAATTTTGTTGCCCGCGCTGATCATGACCTTCGATAAGCCCAAGAAAGAGAAAGAGCATCTGCCGATCGATGATTTTGATCCGGCATTTTATGGCGAGCACGAGGACGAAGAAATTGATCTGAGCAAAATCAAAATACACGATCGTCAAGGGTCGGCTGAGTGATGGAACCCTACCCGCTGAAAAAGCTCTCGATTTATAAGGTGAAGAAGGATTTCACCTCCGATCGGGGGTTCGTCAATGCGTATCAATTTCAAAAAAGGCAGGTGCTCCAGTTTCAGGAGGCCATCAGCAACCTTCACGATATGATTGAAATAATTCAGTTTCGTGATTTCAATACCAGCGAAGTACTGATCTGGCAGACCCGTGTTGAAAACCTCTATGACTCGTGGCGCGATTATTTGGAGCCGTTGCAGCCCGGAGGGTAAGCGCAATCGCAGCTCAAATTTTTAGGTTTTATCTCTGATTCCGGGGTCTAAAAACCCTGCTGACTAGTCCCCGTTTCTTCCTAAATTGCCGCCTTATTTTTTAGCGAACGTGAGCAAGTACAAGGAATTTAAAGATTTGAGCCTGGCCAAAGTAGCGTCAGACACCCTTCAGTTTTGGAAGGACGAGCAGATATTTGAAAAATCAGTAAGTCAGCGGGAAGGCAAGCCCACGTTTACTTTCTATGAAGGGCCTCCCTCTGCCAACGGAACCCCCGGAATTCACCACGTGATGGCCCGCACCGTAAAAGATATTTTCTGTCGCTTCAAAACATTGGAAGGATACCAGGTGAAGCGCAAAGGCGGATGGGATACGCATGGACTGCCCGTGGAACTGCAGGTGGAAAAAGAATTGGGCATTACCAAGGACGACATCGGAAAGAAAATCTCCGTAGAAGACTACAACAAAAAGTGCCGCGAGACGGTGATGAAGTACAAAGACCAGTGGGACGACCTCACTGTGAAAATGGGCTACTGGGTAGATCTTGAAAAGCCTTACGTCACGTACGAGAAAGAATACATCGAATCACTGTGGTGGATATTGAAGCAATTGTATGATAAAAAACTACTGTACAAAGGCTACACCATACAACCATACTCTCCGGCAGCAGGAACTGGATTGAGTTCACACGAATTGAATTTGCCGGGCACTTACAAGGATGTGAAGGACACTTCTATTGTAGCGCAGTTTAAGGTGAAGCGCGATCCAAAATCAGAATTGTTATTCAAGAATGTTCAGGGTGATGTTTACATATTAGCCTGGACGACCACACCGTGGACACTTCCATCCAATACAGCGTTGGCAGTGGGAGAGAAAATCACCTACGCTCAGGTAAATACGTTCAATCCCTACACACACAAGCCTGTTAGCGTAGTGTTGGCGAAAGACTTGGTGGCAAAATATTTTTCTGAAAAGAATAAGGAACTTAAACTCGCAGACTACAAGCCTGGCGATAAAGCAATTCCTTTTGAGATAGTTCAGGAATTGACAGGCAAAAATTTAGTGGGCATTCGGTATGAACAGTTGATGCCTTACCTTCAGCCCTTGTACGATGCAGACAAAGCATTCCAGGTAGTAGCGGGCGATTTTGTAACCACAGAAGACGGAACTGGTGTGGTACATACTTCACCAACGTTTGGTGCCGATGACTTCCGTGTAGCGAAGCAAAACGGAATCCCAGCGCTCACGATCAAAGATGAAGGAGGAAATGAAGTGCCGACAGTGGATCGCAAAGGAAAATTCATTTCGATCATTGGGGAGAAGTTGAAAGAAGGCGTTGCGAAATACAACATCAAAACACACAAATCGCTTGGCGCTGATGATTTTTATGTAAAGAATTATACCAATGAAGACGAGAGCCATCCGGACTATAAAAATACGGATGTGATCATCTCCATTATTCTCAAAGAAGAAAACAAAGCATTCAAGGTAGAGAAGTACGAACACACCTATCCGCATTGCTGGCGTACTGATAAACCTGTGTTGTATTATCCACTGGATTCATGGTTCATCAAAACCACGGCACTGAAAGATAGAATGGTGGAGTTGAATAAGACCATCAACTGGAAACCAGAATCGACCGGTACAGGTCGCTTTGGTAACTGGCTTGAGAATCTTGTAGACTGGAATTTATCACGCTCACGCTATTGGGGTACGCCATTGCCCATCTGGAGAACAAAGGATGGTAAAGAGGAACTTTGCATAGGTTCTATCGAACAACTGAAATCCGAAATTGAAAAAGCAGAAAAGTTAGGACTCCAGAATCCAGCATCAAGAACTCAGCATCTCACGGACCTTCATCGGCCTTATGTTGATGAAATTGTTTTAGTGAGTGCTTCCGGCCAGCCCATGTACCGCGAACCGGATTTGATTGATGTTTGGTTTGATTCGGGAGCGATGCCGTATGCACAGTGGCACTACCCATTTGAAAACAAAGATGTTTTTGAAAAAAGTTACCCGGCTGATTTTATTGCTGAGGGCGTGGATCAAACCCGTGGTTGGTTCTTTACGCTTCACGCCATTGCCGTAATGCTCAGCGAAAGCAGCGATGATATTAAAGCAGTTAATAAAAAAGTAGGGAATGGAGGAGTGTCATTTAAAAATGTAATCTCCAACGGCCTCGTGCTCGATAAGAATGGAAACAAGATGTCCAAGAGCAAAGGCAATGTGGTCAATCCCTTTGAAACGATCGCCAAGTATGGCCCGGATGCAGTGCGCTGGTACATGATCGAAAATGCTCCGCCCTGGGACAACCTTAAGTTTGACATGGAGGGCATAGCCGAAGTGCAACGCAGATTTTTCGGAACGCTTCAGAACACCTATTCTTTCTTTGCTCTTTATGCCAACATCGATGGATTTGTAAAGGATGAAATGAACAACGTTCCGTTCGATCAATTGTCGTCACTCGATCGGTGGATCATCACAAAAGAACAAGCATTAATTCGTGAAGTGACGGCTGCCTATCAAGATTATGAGCCCACTAAAGCGGCCCGAGCCATTCAGGAGTTTGTGAATGATCATTTGTCGAATTGGTATGTTCGCCTCAATCGTAAGCGTTTCTGGCAACCCTCTACCCGTGGAGAAATTTCCTTGGATAAGAAAGCTGCTTATGAAACACTGTATGAGTGCCTAATGGTGACGGCACAATTGATGTCACCCATTGCACCATTCTTCAGCGAGTGGTTTTATAAGAACCTGACGGATAATATTCGGGAGCGCGCTGTTAAGTTTAACACACCGCTGCAATACGAATCGATTCATCATACCTTGTTGATCAAGGCGGATGCAAAGCGCGAAGATGCTGAGTTGGAAAAATCAATGGATTATGCGCAACGCATCTGCTCATTGGTGCACTCCATTCGCAAAAACAGTAAAATCAAAGTTCGTACACCACTTCAAAAAGTGTTGTTGCCGGTGGTCGATGAAAAATTCGCACAACGCATTCGCAGCGTTGAAAACATCATCAAGTCGGAAGTAAATGTGAAGTTGATCGAATATATCGATGATGCGTCAGGCCTGCTGGTGAAAAAAGTGAAACCGAATTTCGCAAAACTCGGAAAACAGTATGGCCCTAAAATGAAAGAGGTTTCTGCCGTGATCAATACATTCTCGAAAGAGGATATTCAAATCATTGAGAAACAGGGAACATTATCGAAAGGCGGGTTTGATTTGGTGGTGGAAGACGTGTTGATCAGCTCAGAAGATATTCCCGGCTGGGCTGTTGCTTCAGAAGGTGGCATAACGGTGGCACTTGATATCAACATTACTGAAGAGTTAAAGAAAGAAGGTATCGCCCGTGATTTTGTCAATCGCATTCAAAACCTGCGCAAGGATATGGGCCTAGAAGTGTTGGATAAAATAGCAATTGAGGTGGAGAAAGATGGTGAGTTGGTAAGTGCTGTCCTTTCTGAATTTAAAGATTACATCACTACCGAAACTCAGGCACTGGCGCTCGAGTTAAAGGAAAAGATAGCCGATGCAGCTGAAGTAGACATGGATGAGTTTGTGTTAAAAGTTAAAATAAGCGTGAGGTAGGAATTCGATGAAAGCATTGAAATATTTTTTAATTGCATTGGTAGTCATCATCGTTGATCAGACTTCAAAAATACTGGTGCATCAGAACATGTACCTGCATCAGGAGATCAATGTATTAGGCGATTGGTTCCGGCTGCATTACTTATTAAATCCAGGTATGGCATTTGGCATCCGCTGGGAAAGTGAATTTGGAAAACTTGCGCTTACTACCTTTCGCATCGGTGCCATGTTTGGCATTGGTTATTACCTTTTGCAAATGGTAAGTAAAAAATCTCACGCAGGTTTTTTGGTTTGCCTTGCGTTGATATTAGGAGGCGCCATCGGCAACGTAATTGATAGTGCGTTTTATGGTGTGCTCTTTGACAATGCACCACCTGAATCACCAACAAAATGGTTTCATGGGCAGGTCATTGACATGCTCTTCTTCCCGATAGCAGACTTCACATGGCCCGAGTGGGTGCCATGGCTTGGCGGAGAGTACTTTTTGTTCTTCAGCCCTGTATTTAATATTGCTGATTCCTCCATTTTCATTGGTGTTGCTTCGATACTAATTTTCCAGAAGAAATTTTTTGTGGAGGCGAAAGACGAGGCGACCCCCATAGCCGTTGAGGGTGCAACACCTGATATTCAACTCCATCCCGAAGCGAATAGCGAAAGCAATCCTGCTTCCGATTCGCCTGATGATGTGTATCTTAAAGATGGTAGTAATGCCAGTTAAGCATCTTGCCTTTTAAAATTGGCCTCGCTCCACGAAATTGAAAAAATTACCTGCGTGTGAAGAAAGCATCGGCTAAGCGAATTCCAAAAGAAATATTAGACCTGATTCGTTCCGAACTGGCCCGCACAGGGTTTCATGAATCGGTAGGAACAGGCCGTTGGAGTTTTATTCATGGCTTGCAAAAGGCAGTAAGGGAGTTTGTAAAGAATACGAAGGAACTTGACGCACAATTATCACTCAGCTATCCGCAAGGTCCTTCAGAAGATTTGTTGCGAAGAGCATTCAATCTAAAAAGCCCGCCAGGCGCCACGCAGTCTCTACGAAATTTGTTGTGCCTGTTTGCAACACAAAATAAATTGGATTGGAATGCGCTCATTAAAGAACGCTTTCTTTCACTTCATCAGTCGCTGCTTGATAAAGAGGAGGGCGATACGATTGCGGAGGAGAAGCCAGAGGGATTGTCATCGGATGTGGATTCCTTCGCTACTAAGATTGCCGATGTGCTTTTGGAGCGCTTATCGAAAAAGGAGATTGATCTCATCAAAGAGCAGATTCGCGATGAGCAATCCTTTTCGGAGATTGAAGGGCTTTATGTTCCTTCCATCAACGATCCGCAGAAACCGGAATTTCCACCACGACCGTTTTACGAACCAAAGTTTCCTGCATCACGCACCTATAAAATAGATGTACCAGGATTCACCAACGTGTGGCTGAAAGATGAAAGTACTAACCCCACAGGAACGCACAAGGCGCGCATGGCATGGGAAGTGTTGATCAAGGCCAAGCGCTATAAATTCAAAGAAGTTTCCATCATATCCTCAGGCAGCGCAGCAGCAGCCATTCAGCATTTTTTCAATTTGTATAAAGTAAACACCAAATTGAAGGTGTTGATGGATTTTAAAATCAGCACGCAGATCAAAGATTCGCTGCGCAAGATGGGCTGCGAGATTTACGAAACGGATTTAGGCAAGCAATCACTTTCCGGTAACGCCATCAAGGAGCTGACGAATAATAAAGAAGGAATTGATATCACGTATCGCGAAATTCTGGATCGCTATAATGACAATTACTACGATTGGCTTTCGTATGAAATTCTGAATGAAAACCCATCGTATTGCTTTGTGCCTTTTGGTACAGGCGATTTGTTTGTTAATATTCTTATCATCGCTGAACGCGAATTCAATAATCGTATCTACAAACACGATCCTCGTTTTTTAGGCGATATCAATAACGTTGGTAAGTGCCACTTTATTGGCGCTACCACGCACGATGAAAATTCCAGAATGGATAAATTATTCTCTTACTATTTACCATCGCTGAACGACTATCAGTTTTACGTGAATTCACTCATCCAGAATAACCGCATTGGAAATTTGTCCGGCATATTAAATGTTGGTGAAGATTTTATTGGCGATGCATTAGAGATCAGCAAGAAGCAATCCATTAACTGCGAACCTTCGGGCATTGCGGGCCTCGCCCTCCTTCTTCAAATGAAAGAAGAGATTCCTTCTGATGAAAAGATTTTAATTGTAAATACAGGCCGTACTATCTATCCGGCATAGTGCCTGGTAATTATGCCAACAATTCCTTTGGTTGAATTTATTCACGTGCTTTCCGGCATGATTCAACAATTGAAATCGAGAGGGATAATTCAGCTTTTTGGAGTATTGATCGCTCTTGTTATCGTTTATTTGATATTCGGCCTCTAGCCGAACAATTTTTTCCGCATTTTTGTAGTCTATTAAAGATTTATGGCGGAAGAACTCATTATCTCAACATCAACCGATAAGGAAGAAAAGTATAAAACGCTGGTCCCTCAAATCGAGGCACTGGTTTCTGGTGAGCCGGATGCAATTGCCAATCTTTCTAATATTGCTGCAGCGCTTCGCCAATCCATGAATTTTTTCTGGGTAGGATTTTACTTGGTAAAAAATAATGAGCTGGTGCTTGGCCCTTTTCAGGGACCGATTGCGTGCACACGAATCGGCTTTGGTAAAGGCGTGTGTGGTGCATGCTGGAAAGAACAAAAAGTGATGCTCGTGCCCAACGTGGATGAGTTCCCTGGGCATATTGCGTGTAGCTCAGCTTCTAAATCGGAAATTGTTTTGCCAGCCTTCAAAAATTCACAAGTAGCGCTGGTGCTCGATGTGGATAGTGATCAACTCAACGATTTCGATTCCACTGATGAAGCTTACCTTGGCAAGGTGATGCGCATCATTGAGCGCTTCATTTAAATTTCATGGTGGCCTCTTTTCAATTTTATGAGCAACGGAGCAGTCATTTTCAGAAAGAGGTTGCTGAGCTTGATCGATCCATTCGTAACTATTCGCTCGGCAGAATTATAGTTGCACTCGCAGTGGTTCTTCTTGGCTATTTTGGTTTTTCCAATAACCTTTTCTTTTACTCGCTTCCCTTGTTGATTTTTCTGTTCATTGCCCTGGTGCGAAAGCAACTTGCATTAGAGGAAGAACGAAAAGTCATCCTACTGCTCGTGAAGTTAAATCAATTTGAATCGGCCGCTCAGCAAAATGATTTTTCCAACTTCGCTGATGGAAGAGATTTTTTAGATCCGCAACATCCGTATAGTTATGATCTTGATCTCTTCGGCAAAGGTTCGGTATTTCAATACCTGAATCGATGTGCCACACGGTTGGGTGAAACTCGGTTGGCAACTGAACTGACGCAGCCTTCCTTTTCCAAAACCGCAATTGAAGAGCGACAACATGCCATCCTGGAATTAGCCCCGAGGATTGAGTTTCGGCAGCGCTGCTGGGCGATCGGAAAACGTATTCACGATGCTGAATTTAATCTTGAGATGCTCTACTCCTGGCTGAGCGAGCGCCCGCTTTTTCTGGGAAGGAAAATGATTGAAGTGATGCGTTGGGTTTTACCTGCGATCACTTGTGCCATGTTGATTGGAATTTTCTTTGACCCGGTGTTCCGATTGGCTTTCTTTTTTATGATGATCGTGCAACTTTCAATTGCTGCTTTTTATTCCAGGCCAATTGATGTTCTTCAAACCAAATTGTCAACGTATCGGATCATTTTGGAAAATTATTCACAGTTGTTTTTTCAGACGAGTCATCAGTCGTGGAATTCTTCCGTGATGCAAAACCATGGACAAAGGGCTTCTGAAGCGGCTGCGAATGTGAAGCAATTTTCAAAATTGGTGGATGCACTTGAGTCGCGGATGAATATGATTGCGCGCATGTTTGGGAACGGCATTTTTCTCTACGATTTTCATAGTGTCGTTCGACTTGAAAAATGGCGGGTGAGTCATGCTTCGGCATTGCCTTCCTGGATTCAGTCGCTCTCAGAGTGGGACGCACTTCTTTCATTGAGCACGCTTCATTACAACAATCCGGATTTCACTTTTCCGAAAATCAATGATTCACTCAGTATCACGGGAAAAAATGTAGGGCATGCGTTGATTCCTGCTGCGGAAAGAGTCACCAATGATGTTGAATTGGGCAAACCTACAAATGTGATGTTGATTACCGGTGCGAATATGGCCGGCAAGAGTACTTTTTTGCGTACCATCGGAGTGAATTTTATTTTAGCCAGCATTGGATCACCGGTGTGTGCCTCCTATTGGTCCAGCCCGCTCGTGCAATTGCGAACCGGCATGCGCACTTCCGATTCACTTCAAGAACATCAATCTTATTTTTATGCCGAACTTAACCGACTGCATTCTATCATTGAAGATTTGCGTGCGAACAAACCGCTGTTAATTCTTCTGGATGAAATTTTGAAAGGCACGAATTCAACCGATAAACAGTCCGGCTCTCGCGAATTAATCAAGCAGCTGATCAAACAACCGGCATTGGTATTATTGGCAACGCATGATATAGCTCTGGGTGATTTGCAAGCACAATTTCCTGATCAGATTGTAAATACCTGCTTTGAAGGTAAAATTGACAATGAGCAATTAAGCTTTGATTACAAATTGAACAAAGGCCTTGCCCAACGCGCCAATGCTACTTTTTTAATGCGCAAAATGGGTATCATTCCTCCTTCGAATTGACAGGTCATTTCACTACATTCGTTAGTGAAATTATTAACCTTATGAAATCTACCTTCAGCCGCAGAGATTGGTTTAAGTCTACGCTTGCATTAACCGCTGGCGCCACCATTTCAACTTCATTTGTCAATCAGCTCATGGCTGGCCCGGTGAGTGAAGCCGAGCGCGTTTTTTTTGCATCGGGAGTTAAAGCCAATCAGAAGATAAGACTTAACTCAAATGAGAATCCTTATGGGCCATCTGAAAAAGCAAAGAAGGCGGTGATGAATATCCTTTCAGAAGGCAATCGCTACGCATTTGCTGAATTGGAAGACTTGAAGAAAACCATCGCTGCAAAAGAGGGCGTAGATCCTTCTTACATTTTGTTGGGTGCAGGCTCCGGTGAATTGTTGGTACAAACAGGCATTGCGTATGGCTTGGAAGGTGGCCGTGTGCTTTCCGGATATCCAACGTTTACACTATTGATGAATTACGCGCAGCAGATGAGCGCAACATGGGATCGTGTTGATCTGAATGAGAAGTTGGAATATAATTTTGATGCGTTGCTATCGGCAATAAAAAGCGATACACGACTTGTGTTTTTCTGCAACCCCAATAACCCCACAGGAACGTTTGTAGATACTTCCGTGGTAAAGCGCTTTTGCGAAGAAGCTTCAAAGAAGACACTCGTGTATGCCGATGAGGCTTACCTTGAATTTATGGAACCGGCCCAGCAAAAATCGATGGTGAGTCTTGTTCAAGGCAATACCAACCTTATCGTTTCAAAAACCTTTTCTAAAATCTATGGCCTGGCGGGATTGAGAATTGGTTATGTGGTTGGCCACCCTGACACGTTGAAAAAAGTGGCAAAATATGGTGATACCATTTCACCGAGCCAAACCGCGCTGGCCGCTGCAAAGGCAAGTCTTGGCGATGAGGATTTTATGAAAATGACGCGCGAGAAAAACGCCATTGCCCGAAAAGTATTGACGGACTACCTCGATCAGAAGAAGTTTTTCTACGGTAAGCCAATGACCAATGTATTGCTCTTCCCTTCGCCAAAAAGTGGCAAGGAGATACTGTCACAACTGGATCAGAAAGGATACCTCATCCGCGTTTGGGATTATCAAAATAAAGAATGGTGTCGTGTGAGCATTGGAACAGTGGAAGAAATGAGGGGCTTCATCAAAGCTTTTGATGAAACCATAAGCTGATTTTGTCGGTGTATGATTGACGAGATTCACGCTTACCTGAATCGCTTTCATCATATTTCAAAAAAAGAAGTTGAAATTCTTTTGGCAGACGCCAGAACTCAAACTTTTGCCCGAAAGGAAATCATGACCGCGGCAGGTCAGGTTCAGAAACATTGCCTGATTATTTTGAAAGGTGTGCAGCGATCTTACTACCTCAAAGAGGATAAGGAGCATGTGATCGCATTTACATACCCGATTCAACTAAGCGGAATTCCAGAATCATTTCTCACACAAACGGCTTCGCATTATTATTTGGAAGCATTAACCGAAACGGAAGCGCTTGGAATTCCATTCGATTCTCTTCAACGGTTGTTTGATCAACATCCTAGCATCGAACGGCTCTTTCGTAAAATTACAGAGGGTATTCTGATCGGGCTGATTGGGCGTCAGTACGAAATGCTTTCTACCACCAACGAAGAGCGATTTTTAAATTTTGTGAAGCAAAGCCCACACCTCTTTCAGTTGGTACCGCACAAGTACATTGCATCATATTTGCGCATTGATCCTACCAATTTCAGCAAGCTTTTTAATTCGGTACGTTTTTAGAAAATTGGTTTTTACCAACTTTTGAACGTTCATTCCTGACGAGTTTTGAAAAAAAAACAGACGCCATGATTGACCGAGATCTTTTTCCTTTCAAGTCGAATTATTTTAAAATCGATGAGGGCAAAATTCATTATGTAGATGAAGGTGATGGGCCAGTGATTGTATTTTCACATGGTACACCGGAGTGGTCTTTCTCGTATCGTCACCTGATTAAAGAGCTTTCCCAGGAATACCGATGCATTGCACTTGATCACTTTGGTTTTGGACTTTCGGATAAGCCTGCCGAAGCGGATTATTCTATTCAGAAGCAGTCACAACGATTTGAAAAATTCATTGATCACTTAGGATTGACGAACATCAATCTGGTGTGCAATGACTTTGGCTTGTCGATCGCGTTAAGCGCGGCTATTCAAAATCCTGATCGCATATCAAAGATCTGTATCTCCAACGGCTGGATGTGGTCATTAAAAAATGAACCGCACTTTGCCCAGCCCGGAAAGTTATTGCAAGGATGGTTGGGAGATTTTTTATACCGCCACTTGAATTTTCCAATCAAGGTCATGCTGCCTCAAGCCTATGGAGATAAATCAAAGTTTACTCGGCAAATCAAACAGCATTTTGAATTTCCATTTGAAAAGAAAAAAGACAGGAATGCAACAATTGCCTACGCTCGCGAAATTTTGAATGCAGGCCAGTGGTGGGAGGAACAATGGAATCAGCTCGGGAAGCTGGACCAAAAATCATTTCTCATCTTTTGGGGTATGAAAGACAAGTTCGTTCGTGAATGTGAGTTGCAGCGCTGGCAAAGCAGACTTAAGCACTATCAACTGATCGCACTTCCTCATGCAGGGCATTTCGTGCACGAAGAAGAGCCAGAAAGAATGATTCAGGAGTTAAGACAATTCTTTGTCTGAACTCAGGCGGCTACCGCAGCATAATTAGTTTGTATCTCAGGCTTTTTGCCAAGCTCTTTCAGCAAACGAGCGTGTGCCGCTACGGCTTCAAAGAAAGTATCTTTTGACTTGTAGGGTAAGTTGAACTCTTTGGCCGTTGCTTCTACAATTTTCGAAATATTTCGATAGTGAACATGGCAGATGTTAGGGAAAAGGTGATGCTCCACCTGATAATTCAATCCGCCAACATACCATGAAAAAAGACGATGACGATGACCAAAATTTGTGGTAGTGTGCAACTGGTGGATAGCCCAGGTGTTTTCAAGATTACCATTTTCATCAGGCATAGGATACTCTGTACCTTCAACCACGTGTGCAGGCTGAAAAATGATGGCCAGTATAAAGCCACCCACATAGTGCATGATCAAAAACCCGAGAAAAACCTGGAGAAAGGAAAGTGGCAAAATCCACATTGGAATCGCAAACATGTAGGTGAGATAAACAACCTTTGTAACGATCAACACAATCCACTCTTGCGCTGCAGATGCTTTTTGCTTTTTCACTAATCCATCTTTCTGATAGCGAATCAATCGCCCGAAATCTTTTGCAACAATCCATACAAAGGTGAGCAGGCCATAAAAGAACCACGCATACCAATGCTGATAGCGATGAAAGGCTTTCCATTTAGACCCTGGCGCCATTCGCAAAATTCCGCGAGGGCTAATGTCCTCATCCACATCATGAACGTTGGTGTAGGTGTGATGCAATACATTATGCTGAATCTTCCAATTCAGGGCGTGACCACCAACAAGATTCAGTGACATTCCCAAAAGATTATTTACCCAGGGTTTATTAGAATAAGCACCATGATTTGCATCGTGCATTACCGAAAGGCCAATGCCCGCCATACCTAAGCCCATGACCACGTAAAGTGCATAGACAGCCCATAAACTGGTGAACATACCACTGATCAGCAATAAGTACGGAGTCAGGTAAAGAGCAAACATGAAAAATGTTTTGAAAAACATTTCACCATTTGCTGTGCGCTCAATGTTGTTGGTTTTGAAATAGGAGTTTACACGCTGGTTGAGCGTGATAAAGAATTCGTTTTGCTTTGATGCAAACTTAAGGTTCATGTTCATAGGGCAATGATTTAACAATTGACTGAAAGCACTATGTTGAAGGCTATCAGAGAATTGTCGATTTTATTACATTTTGGAAAGATAAGGAATTCGAACGAATCTACTGATCAGCAAAATCAAAATCTGCCAAAATGGGATGAAAGGATAGAAATCAGTTACTCAAAATTCGGCAATTACTGTTTTCCCGCCTTTTGTTATCTCTCCTGGCTTCACCATTACTTTAGCTTCCAAGGGCAAAAAAATGTCAACGCGTGAGCCGAACTTGATGAAGCCAAACTCATCACCCTGCTGCAATTGTTGACCTTCTTTTACGTACCATTTAATTCTGCGGGCAAGTGCTCCGGCAATCTGGCGGAAAAGAATTTCCTGGCCCGTCTTCATTTTGGCAACAATCGTAGTTCGCTCATTCTCCGTGCTGGATTTAGGATGCCATGCTACCAGGTATTTTCCAGGATGATATTTGCAATATGATATGGAGCCCGCTACGGGCATGCGATTGACATGCACATTCACGGGAGACATGAAAATAGAAACTTGCTTGCGTCTCGACTTTAAGTATTCGGTCTCTTCGGTCTCTTCAATAACTACTACTTTTCCATCTGCAGGGGCAAGCACTTGTTTTTCATTGCGCTGAATTTCAAAAACAGGAATGCGAAAAAACTGAAGGATAAGCAGATAGAAAAAGATGCTAACAATGATGACAGTATTTTGAAGGATGATTGCTTCTGGAAAAAAATAGGAGATCAGCCAATTGACACCAAACAGTACAATCAGCAAAACAAAAAGTAATACGCGTCCTTCTTTGTGAATTGTCATTGAAATAGAATTTAGAAATTAGTAGCCCGGAGTTTAACTTCTTCCTCCTGACTACTAACTTCTCAAAATATTAATATCCTCCTCTGAATTTGTATGTCTTAGCAACCTTGTCGATGGCCACCATGTAGGCAGCAATACGCAACGAAACTTTATATTCAGTAGCGGTGCGGTAGACATTGTCAAATGCATCTTTCATAATCCGGTCGCTTCTGCGGTTTACACGCTCAGCGGTCCACTTGTAGCCAAGGCGGTTTTGTACCCACTCAAAATATGACACCGTAACACCACCGGCATTTGCCAAAATATCAGGCACTACGCTAATTCCTTTCTCATAAATGATACCGTCAGCTTTTGATGAAGTAGGTCCATTGGCACCTTCAACAATAAGTTTAGCCTGAATTTTTCCGGCATTATTTCCGGTGATCACATCTTCAGTGGCAGCAGGAACCAAAACGTCTACTGGCAGCGTAAGAAGATCGGCACCCGGAATTTTTTGCACTTCTGCGTAGCCATCCAAAGATCCTTTGTTCTTATCGCGATACGCCACTGCTTTCTCAATGTCAATTCCGTTTTCATTATAGTACGCTCCTGAGATATCACTCACGGCAACTACTTTCAATCCACGCTCCGACAACAAACGTGCAGCCCAGGAGCCAACGTTTCCAAAACCTTGCACGGCACAAGTAGCTTTATACGGATTGATTTTCAATTTCTCCATTGCAGCCAGCGTGGAAACCATTACGCCACGACCGGTAGCTTCCGTTCTTCCCAATGATCCACCCATTACAATCGGCTTTCCGGTAACAACAGCCGAAACTGTCATGCCTTTGTTGCGAGAATACTGGTCCATCAGCCATGCCATTTCTTTAGGACCTGTGCCCATGTCTGGGGCAGGAATATCCTGATCGGGTCCAAACACATCCATCATGGATTGTGTGTAGGCACGCATCAATCGCTCAATTTCTCCAGAAGACATTTCCCGAGGATTGCAGGTAACACCACCTTTGGCACCGCCATAAGGAATGTCCACTACAGCGCACTTCCAGGTCATCCAGGCTGCCAGCGCTTTTACTTCGTCAAGATTAACATGTGGATCGAAACGGATACCACCCTTTGAAGGGCCTAGAATGGTGGAGTGAATCACACGGTAGCCTTCAAAAACTTTAATGCTTCCATCATCCATCGTAACGGGCAACGATACGATGACCTGCTTGGCAGGAGATTTTAACACGTTATAAACTTCTTCTTCCAACCCTAAAATTTGCGAAGCCGTGCGAAAACGCGACATCATCGCTTCAAAAGGATTCTCTTTGTCTAAAAGCGGAGCGGGTTCAATGTATGCCATATCAATAAATGAATTTTTAGTCTAAATCGTTGTGCCGGCCTGAAACGTTTGAAATTCGGTCAAAAGCCCAGAAAACGGTTGCAAAGATATAGAAATTAGGCAGATGGGATAGTACTAAAAGCAGAAAGAAAGCACGCTAGAAGATCTCCAGGAAGGCTACAATAAAAGGGGCAGAAATAAATAACCCATCAAAGCGATCCAAAAATCCACCGTGGCCGGGAAGGCTATTGCCCGAATCTTTGATTTCAATGCTTCTTTTCAAGAGCGACTCGACCAAATCGCCATAGATACCGCCTACGATGATGATGGCTGCAACACCCATCCATTGCCATACTGCCAGCGAAGTAAAATAAATGGAGAAGCCATACGCAAAAGCCCAGGCCAGCAATGCGCCACCGGCAGCGCCCTCCCATGATTTTTTCGGAGAGATGCGTTCAAAAAGTTTTCGCTTGCCAAAAAATGTTCCGGCAAAGTAGGCGCCTGTGTCGGTCGCCCACAAAATGAAAAGACATCCGCAAATGATTTGGTAGTTGTAATTCCCGTATTCAAACGCGGCAATGTTCAGCAAAGCAAATGGCACTGCTATGTAAAATATACCTAAGAAAGTGAAGGCGATGTTAGTGAAAGGCTTGCGCTCAAATTTTTTGTACAGCTTAATCATGTACACGAATGATACCAATGGAAAAATGACGAAATAATAACGGTAAGAAATATCTCCACGCTCAATAAAAAAAGACAAGCTATAGGTGAGCATACCACAAAAAATCCCGAACGTTTTTTGCGGAAGCATCCCATCCAATCCTGAAAGTTTATAAAACTCGCGCAAGGAAAAGAAGCAGATGATAAAGAACACGATAAAGTAGGTCCACTCACTGTACACAATACCAAACACGATGGCAGCAGCACCAAGTATGGCGGTGGCTAATCGTTGTGGCAGGTTGCTGAATTTTTTTGCCGTCAAGCGAGTGGTGTGTTTGAAGGTTTGAACTGTTTTTTGAAGTAATACCCCAAGGCAATGAAAACAATAGTAAAGCTAACAACAATTGGCCAAGGTGCAGCTTCCGGGGTTTCCATATCCATGGTCACAATTCCTTGTTGGTTTAAATACATCATCACCACCGAAAAACCATTGTTCACAAAATGTCCGATCATCGAAACGGAAAGACTTCCTGACCAAACATAAAGGTAGCCGAATAGTGCACCTAACAGCATGCGTGGCACAAATCCAAAAAACTGCACATGAAAAGCACTGAAGATAAAAGCTGAAATCCAAATGGCCACATGCTGATTTTTGGTGGCACGGTAAAGTTCAGGCTGAAGCATGCCACGAAAAACCAACTCTTCACCGATAGCAGGAAATACGGCAATCACGATGAGGCCGACAATAAACTCTCCGGTGCTGTTGAAGGTGGTAAAAAACTTCGTAATCTCTTCCGCCAGTGTTTCGCGCTCGCGTGCCCACGCTTCAAAATCATTTAGAAACTCAGGAAACTTAACGTGATAATTCCAGTCAATGAAAACTGAATTGGTCACCATGAATGAAATCACCATCAGCGCTGTGACAACCATGATGACAGGAGAGATTTTTTTGTTTGTAAAAAAATCCATCACGTTTTTTCGCTCGATGCTGTACAAGTAGATCACAGGAATGAGCACGAGGCCAATGAGCGATGCAGATCCTTGAAGGATGAAAAATACAGTTTTGATTTCAGGATATGCGGTAGGGTTAGTCAGCTTGGCGGGCAAGTCTATGATGTTGCCGTCATAAAATGGAATGGCAAGAAAAAAACCGATGATGGGGCCGATGATGACAAAACCAAGAACAGCCGTGAGCAGAATGAAAATGATCGATAAGAATGGATTTCGTTCCGAGATACCGGTGTGCTCCGACATATCAACAAAAGGGTTAATTTTGTGGCCGCAAACAACGCAGTTTTAGCCAAATTATCAAAACCGTGGCCCGAATAGGCAATATTGACTTAGGTGAGTTTCCCCTGCTGCTGGCACCGATGGAGGATGTCAGTGATCCGCCCTTTCGTGCGGTGTGCAAAGAAGGTGGAGCGGATTTGATGTACACGGAATTCATTTCTTCAGAAGGCCTCATTCGTGATGCGGCCAAGAGCCGACAGAAGCTGGATATTTTTGAGTATGAACGCCCTATCGGCATTCAACTTTTTGGTGGCGATATCGGCAACATGGTGCAGTCGGCAGAGATTGCTACCGAAGTAAATCCCGATCTCATCGACATCAATTATGGATGTCCTGTGAAGGCGGTAGCTTGTCGTGGTGCTGGGGCGGCATTACTTCAGGATATCCCCAAGATGGTGAAGATGACCGAGGAGATTGTAAAAGCAACTCATCTTCCCGTGACGGTGAAAACGCGGTTGGGCTGGGATGACTCTACTAAAAATATTGTAGAAGTCGCTGAGCGCCTGCAAGACATCGGCATCAAAGCACTTACGGTGCATGGACGCACACGCGTGCAGATGTACAAAGGCGCTGCGGACTGGACGCTGATTGGAAAAATAAAGGAGAATCCGCGCATGCACATTCCCATCTTTGGCAATGGCGATATTGATTCACCTGAAAAAGCATTGGAGTATCGTAATCGCTATGGTGTAGATGGTTTGATGATTGGTCGCGCTTCCATTGGTGCTCCGTGGGTATTCAATCAGATCAAGCATTACTTCAAAACCGGAGAACATTTACCTGCGCCCGATATGGCGGAGCGCGTGCGCATCACCCGTTCACATTTGGATTTTTCTATTCGCTGGAAGGGAGATAAGCTTGGCATTTTTGAAATGCGCAGGCACTACACCAACTATTTCAAAGGCACTCCTGATTTTAAACCCTATCGCACTCGCCTCGTTGAAGCCCTTACTTATGATGAAGTAGTAAGCATACTGGATGAAGTCGCGAACACTTTTTCAGAAGTAGCTGTTCAGGCTTGAAAAAGAAAACTTAGCAAGAAACCGAATTTGATTTAGCAGATCGATTCATTTCCTTTGCTGCGCCATATACTACATGAAAGACAATAA
Organism: uncultured Cyclobacteriaceae bacterium; assembly: GCA_966095315.1. GTDB lineage: Bacteria > Bacteroidota > Bacteroidia > Cytophagales > Cyclobacteriaceae > ELB16-189. Next base: position 292,124 of record CBHTSG010000002.1, on the reverse strand, counting down.
GAGTTTTCTCTCCATTTTTTTGCTGCTTGTGTTGTCACTGATTTGGGGAACTTCCTTCATACTTATCAAGCAAGGTCTTAAAGTACTAACTCCTTCCGAACTGGGTGCACTGCGCGTTACTGCTGCTGCATTGTTCATGCTACCCATTGCCGTAGTGAGATTAAAAGAACTGAAAGAAGGCGATCACCTGAAGATTTTTATTTCCGGTTTGTTGGGAATATTTTTTCCTGCCTTTCTTTTTGCAGTGGCACAAACCAATTTGAATAGCTCCGTGGCGGGCATCTTGAATACACTGTCACCGGTATGGACGATGATTATTGGCGCAATACTTTTTCAGCAACGCTTTAAAGGCGGGGCGATCATCGGGGTGGTGATTTCTTTTGGAGGAAGTATTCTGCTGGCATTGTCGCGGTCGGGCGGCAGCATCACCGGCTTCAATGCATATGCAATGCTTATTGTGCTGGCATGTGCCATGTATGGTGCAAATCTTAACTGGCTAAAATTTAAAGTGCACGATTTAAGTTCGATGACCATCGTGAGCGTTTCACTGTTATTTATCGGGCCCTTGGCGGGGATTTATTTGTTTGGCTTTACCGATTTTGTGAACACGATGAGTAATGCTCCCGGAGCATGGACGGCCTTTGGCTATATTGTGTTGTTGGCGTTTATGAGCACCGCATTGGCCAACTTACTCTTTTATAAACTGCTTCGTATTTCTTCACCACTTTTTGCCAGCTCGGTAACGTACGTAATGCCGATTGTGGCGGTGATGTGGGGCGTGCTGGATGGTGAACAACTGCAAGTAGGACACTTCATTGGCATGGCAGCAATTCTTGGCGGTGTTTACCTGGCCAATAAGAAATAGACACCGCCTGTCTTTTTTTGCTTTCGCATTCAGAGTGTCTTTTCGTACCTTATCGGAAACACTCAACCCTATGCTCAAAAAATCAATCATTACTTATGTGATGCTGCTCCTCGCACTGACGTGGAGCTGCAAACCGGCTGAAGAGGTAAAAAAACCGAACAGCTACACCATGACACAGTTCATGGATATTGTTCAAATCAATGGTGGCTCGTTCTCACCCGATGAAACAAAACTGCTGATCAGCAGCAAAGAGACCGGAATCTTTAATGCTTTTGAAATTGACATTGCTACCGGAGAAAAAAAGCAATTGACACAGTCCACAGACAATGCTGTGTTTGCTTACAGTTATTTTCCGGAAGACAATCGGATTCTATTCGGCAGTGATAAAGGGGGAAATGAGATTACACACATTTATGTACAAACCCCGGACGGAAGTGTGAATGATATGATACAGGATTCAACGGCTAAGGCACAATTCTATGGATGGAGCTACAGCAAAAAGCTGATGTACTTTGCCTCCAACAGCCGTGATAAAAAATATTTTGACTTATATAAAGTTCAAATTGATGGCAAGCAAAATGAAGGTAAGGTCTATCCAAGTTCCATACTTTATAAAAATACAGAAGGCCTTGATCCGGCAGCCATTTCAAATGACGATCGGTACGTGGCGTTGTCACAATCCATCACCACCAACAATTCCAATATGCATTTGTTGGATACGCAAACCGGCAAAACCAAACTGCTTTCCGAACATCAGGGAGACATTCAATTTGAGCCCCAATATTTTAGCCTCGATGGCAAGAAGTTATTTTTTCTAACCAACGAAGGAAGTGAGTTTATGTACCTGGCCAGCTATGACATCGCTACAGGGGCAAAGGAAAAAGTGGAAGAAGCACCATGGGATTTGATGTACGCATACCTGTCGCGCACGGGCAAGTATCGTGTAGTGGCAATAAATAATGATGCACGCACAGAAATCAAAATTTACGATGAGGCTACCGGCACGCCCATTCAAATTGGTGGGCTTCCCGAAGGCGACATTACAGGCGTGAATATTTCTGATAGTGAAAAACTGATGTCGTTCTATGTGAGTAGTTCAAAGTCACCAAGTAATTTATTTGTCTACAATTTTGAGACAAAAGAAGTGAAGCAACTCACCAACACAATGAGTAAAGAAATTAATCCGGACGATTTAGTTTCAGGTGAAGTAGTACGGTTTAAGTCCTATGATGGAATGGAAATACCGTGCTTGCTATATAAGCCTAAGGGCTTAGCAGAAGGAGAGAAGGCGCCCGCATTGTTATGGATTCATGGTGGCCCGGGAGGGCAAACCCGGTTGGGTTATAGCCCGATCATTCAACATTTGGTGAATCACGGTTATGTTATTTTGGCGGTGAACAATCGTGGAAGTTCAGGCTATGGAAAATCATTTTTTGCTGCTGATGACCGCAAGCATGGCGATGCAGATTTAAAAGATTGCGTTGAGTCGAAAAAACTATTGGCCACTTTGCCTTATGTTGATACCGATAAAATCGGCATCATGGGAGGAAGTTATGGTGGCTACATGACGATGGCTGCACTTACCTTCACGCCTCAAGAGTTTAAAGTGGGTGTGAATTTGTTTGGTGTTACCAACTGGCTGCGCACACTCAAAAGCATTCCTCCCTGGTGGGCTTCCTTCCGCGAGGCGCTGTATACCGAAATGGGCGACCCTGTAAAAGATTCGGTAGCACTGTATAATAAGTCACCACTCTTTCATGCTACTAAAATCACAAAACCATTTATTGTTTTGCAGGGCAGCAATGATCCGCGGGTGTTGCAAGTAGAGTCAGATGAAATTGTGGCCGCTGCAAAAGCAAACGGTGTTCCGGTGGAATATGTAATTTTTCCCGATGAAGGTCATGGCTTTGTAAAAAAGGAAAACAACATCAAAGCCTCGGAAGAGATTTTGAAATTCCTGGATAAGTATTTGAAAGGAGTGGAGCCCGCAGCAGCAAGTAATTGAGTTCAAATCAAATTGAGAAAAAAATAAAATGCCGGATGAAAGTCCGGCATTTTTATTTAGAGAAGTATTGAATAAAATTTATTTCGTGGGCTGAACGGAGCACTGCAGTCTGAGCGGAGCAGAAGACTACCCTAACGCCTCCACTGACTCAACTTCTTCCGGCATCATCTTTTTAAATAAATTTTCGATGCCTGCTTTCAGCGTAATCGTAGAAGAAGGGCAACCGCTGCACGAACCCTGAAGTGTCACGGTAACTTTTTTGTCTTTGAATGAATGAAAAGTAATCGCGCCACCATCTTGTTCCACAGCAGGGCGGATGTACTCATCCAGTATCGTCTTTATTTTTTTCACCGATTCACTTTCCTCTTCCTGAGGTTCAGCGTCTGGTGATTTCATATCCAAAATCAGCTTGCCGCTTTCCAGAAAAGTTTTGATATGGTTTTTAAGCGTTTCCTGAATTTCAATCCACTCTACGTCTTCCTTTTTTGTCACGGTGATGAAGTTGCTCATGTAAAACACACGATCCACAAAAGGATACATGAATAATTCCTGGGCAAGCGGAGCTTCCTCTGCCTCTGTGGGCGTAGGAAAATCAAAGCTCATTCCTTCCGGCACAAGCATTTCGTTTACTACAAATTTCAGCGAATTTGGGTTAGGATTCGACTCCAGATAAATATGAATGGCTTTAGGTGCAGCTTTGAGCATAGGTTATTGCTTTTTAAGGGGAACAAAATTACGAATTAAAAGTTCTGCGATAACGCAAAACCTCAAACTCAATTCTTATTGGCTATCTCCGTTTCCCAGGGAGTTTTCCCATTTACTTACCACCGCTGTGGCCACGCTATTGCCAACAACATTGGTAGCGCTGCGGCCCATATCCAGCAATGGATCGATACCTAATAACAGGGCAAGCCCTGCTTCCGGAATATTAAATGTTGCCAGCGTTCCGGCAATCACCACGAGCGATGCGCGTGGCACACCGGCAATGCCTTTGCTGGTGAGCATCAGCACCAGCAACATGCTGATTTGTGTAGCGATGGGTAATTCAATTCCATACGATTGCGCGATGAACAATGAAGCAAATGTCATGTACATCATGCTTCCATCCAGGTTGAAGGAGTAACCAAGCGGCAATACAAAGCTTACGATGTTATCCTTGCAGCCAAACTTCTGAAGCTCTTCCATGGTTTTTGGAAATGCTGCCTCGCTGCTCGATGTGGAAAATGCGAGAAGAATAGGTTCTTTCACACGCTTGATTAACTCAATCACGCGTTTGCCGATGACTAGAGAACCCGCAAGGCACAATATGACCCAAAGTGCGCCAAGACCAAAATAAAATTCAGTAATGAAAATCGAGTAGGTTTTTAATATGCCCAATCCTTGTTTTGCAATAATGGCAGTCATGGCGCCAAAGACAGCAAGTGGAGCAAGGCCCATCACATAGCCGGTCACTTTCAGAATCACGTGTGCCGCAGCGTCCATAAATTGAATGATCACCTTTCCCTGTTCGCCAATGGCAGCGGTGGCCACACCGAAGAAAAGAGAGAAGACCACGATTTGAAGAATTTCATTTTTAGCCATGGCCTCCACAAAACTGCTGGGGAACACATGGTATAAAAATTCTTTTAGGCTGAGGCGTGCGCCCGCCAGCCCTGAACTTTCGGCAACATCGGGCAGCGGCAAGTTCATGGCATGACCGGGCTCAAAAATATTCACAAGAATCATCCCTAACAGAAGGCTGGTTAATGATGCGGCAACAAACCACAACAATGTTTTCCCGCCAATCCGGCCAACGGAATTGATATCTCCCAACTTAGCAACACCTACAACAAGTGTCGTGAAGACGAGTGGTGCCACAATCATTTTTATCAGGCGAAGAAAAATATCGGCAATCAATGAGAAGGGCTCAACCTTGCTATCGCGGGCAGCTAAAAGCACGCTGCGTTGTTTGGTAAGAGAAGCTCTTTCTTTTTCGAGGCCCACCAGCGTTGCGCTATCGCCACCGGCATTGATTTGATCCTGAATGCTACTGATAGAAACCTCAATTTTATCAAGCGATTTATTCTCTTCCGACAGATACGTTTGATTTAAACCAAACCCCACGGCAATACCAATGATGAGGCAAATGATGATGTATTTGGTTAGATTATTTTTCTTCTTGGTAATTGGTTCCATAGCGGGCCCTCTAGATATGCAAACGATTGAACAAGTGCGCAATATAACGGAAAATGGCATTCGAAAACCACGCTCTTATAGAGAAGGCAAAATTGATCTGAGTTGAATTGCAGTCCGTGGATTAGTTGTAAAAATTGTATTTTCAAGGTCAATGAAAAAGAAGCAAATCACCCTGCTCACCATCGCGTTGATGTTGTTGACGGCATCGGCATATGGAAATTTTTATGCACACATTACCGATACTCTGGAAAGAAAGAAAAATGTTCGGATCACCCCGTTGCCGGTGATTTACTACTCACCTGAAACGCGCCTCGGCTTTGGGGCACTGGTGGCCACCAATTTTGAAACCGATAAAATCAGGGGAGGCGTTACTCGCACATCCTATTCGCAAACCTATGCCTTGTACACCATCAATCGTCAGTTTGATTTTGGAAACATGGCGCGAATTTATTCTCCACAAAACAAAAACATCTTTTACAGCAAGGTCAATTTTACCTATTTCCCTGAATTCTATTATGGCATTGAAACCGAGAAGCCGTTATTAAAAAAAGATACCATCAGCTATCATCGTTTGGGTGGCGATTTTAGATTCTATCGTGCATGGAAACAAAACTATTATTGGGGCGTAGCCTCACGCTTTAGCCGATATTCCAGCATCAGCAGTGGTGAGGGAGCATTCAAACAAGATCTTCCTTTGGGATTTGATGGCTACTGGATACAAGGCTTTGCCCCCGCCCTCACGATCGAGACGCGCGACAGTTTTAATTACCCACGCAAGGGGTTTTACCTTGAAGCACTTTACTATGTTTATCCATCATGGAATGGCCATAGTTATGGCTTTCAACAATTGAAGCTGGATATGCGCAAATATTTTCCCATCAATTTGCTCAGCGATATTGACGCCATCGCTTTTCAGTTTGTGGCTAATGTGAGTACGGGTAATGTTCCTTTTAAAGATTTAGCAGACATTGGAGGCTCCAATACAATGCGAGGATATTACACTGGTTTTTATCGGTACAAAAATCTCTATGCTTTTCAGGCGGAGTATCGTGCCAACGTGTGGAAGCGGGTTGGATTTACCGTGTGGATGGGTGGTGCGTTAACGCCTACCAAGTGGTACACTTTTTTTGATCACGCGCTGAAACCCAATGCTGGTTTTGGTTTGCGCATCATGATGAATCGGCAAGATCGCCTTAATGTGCGGGTTGATCAGGGATTTGGCAAAGAGGGTCAGAAAGGGTTTTACCTTGATATTTCGGAAGCGTACTGATTACAATTTTGTAGCACGGGCTCTCAGTAAAAAATCAGCAAGAACCAGCGCTGCCATCGCTTCTACAATAGGAACTGCCCGCGGCACAACACACGGATCATGACGACCCTTTCCGGAAACTGTCACTTCTTCGCCACTCTTGTTCACGCTGTTTTGATCTTGCATGATGGTGGCCACAGGTTTGAAAGCCACGTTGAAATAAATTTCTTCACCGTTCGATATCCCACCTTGTACTCCCCCCGAATGATTTGACTTGGTGCGGATGCGATCTCCTTCTTTGTAGAATTCATCATTGTGTTGCGAGCCGCGAAGAGTGATACCACCGAATCCACTTCCATATTCAAATCCCTTTACCGCATTGATGCTGAGCATGGCTTTGCCCAATTCGGCATGCAGTTTATCAAAAACAGGTTCGCCTAATCCAACAGGAGTGTTACGAATCACACACGTGACCACGCCACCAATGGTATCACGATCCAAGCGCACTTGATCGATTAATGAAATCATTTTCTCCGCAGTGTCGGCATCCGGACAACGAACAATGTTCTCTTCTGTTTTGGTTAAATCCAATTGCGTGTAGGGTGGCGCTTTTATTTCACCCACTTGCGATACATAAGCATGGATATCAACGCCCGATTTCTTCAGCAAGAGCTTGGCGATAGCACCTGCTGCAACACGCGCAGCAGTTTCGCGTGCAGAGCTTCTACCCCCACCACGATGATCGCGAATGCCATACTTTGCTTCATACGTATAATCGGCATGCGAGGGCCTGAACGTGTTTTCGACATGACTGTAATCCTTACTACGCTGATCCTGATTTTCAATAACAATCGCAATGGGTGTACCGGTGCTCTTCCCCTCAAATACTCCCGAAAGAATTTTGAAGGTATCATCTTCTTTGCGTTGTGTGGTAATTTTTGATTGCCCGGGTTTTCTGCGATTGAGTTCAGCCTGAATGAATGATTCATCAAGTTCTAAACCCGCAGGACATCCATCGATTATTACACCAATGGCCGCGCCATGCGATTCTCCAAACGTAGAAATTTTGAAAAGCGTACCGTATGAATTGCCCACTACTTTATTTCTTAAACGTGATATAAGCGGAAGTGCCTAATACCAGCAAGATAAAAATATTCAGTCCATATTTCATCCATTCGCCCTGTGAAGTGGTGCGCAATGTATTATCGGCCGAGTCGATGCGATCGTAGAACGATCCGGTATCGTTGCTCTCAATCGTCATATTTTTCTGACTTTCGCCAATCACACTCAGGGTTTGTGTGGATTTTAAAGTGTCATACTTTTTTGTGTTGGGATTGAAATACACCCAATAAAAATAATCTTTGAGCGGATAAGTGCCGGGCTCTTTGGGGATCATGAAATAACTAAATGTTTTGGAACCGGTAACGCGTCCACCCTGGCGGTTGATATTTTGCTTTACGTTGGGTTCGTAAAATTCAAAACTGGCATCTTGCTTTAGCTTCGGCTTTTCAATGGAAGAAATATTTCCTTCACCCACCACGGTAAAATCGTACCCTACACTTTGCCCTGTATTAAGGTTAGTGGCCGGCAATCGCTCTTCCAGTCGATAGTTTCCTACCACCACCTCATCTTTTAAAGGGTGCGGAGGAAGTTCTTTCACCTTAATTGTTTTTTCTTTGGAATAAAATGTTTTGAAATCTTCTTGCCTGTTCTGCCCGAAGAAAGACGGATTTTTTGCAACCTTAAATTTGATCATCTCCAAACCTACGCTGGGGAATTTTACCGATTGCGTATTCAATGGAAAAAAAGTAGCCTGATATATTTTGTATTGCGTGTAGCCTTTTCCATTGATGGTAACCGTTTCACCTTCTATGTTTTCGATGTTAAAGTTTTCTTCCCAGCAATTGGCGGGTCGTAATTTTTTTAAAATTTCTGAAAGCTGTTTTCCGAGATCGTGAAATTGCATGGGGGCACGATTATTATCGGCTACTAAAAATGAAAGTGTTGTGGTAAAACCTTCCCCTACGTACACTTCATCTTTGCTGGTGGTAAGGGCGAGCAGTGCATCTTCCTTAATATCTACAAACTCGGTTTCGCCTCTTCCAAAAAAATCACCTGCCGGATCGCGGTCAAAAAAACTGCGGAAAGGATCAGTTTGCTGAACGGGCGCACCAATTTTTACTTTCTTCCCATTGGTAGAATAGATCTGATCGTTGATTTTCATTTTGAACGGAGGCACGGTAAACGTTCCTTGCTTAGTGGGAATGTACGTCATCACCACACTTTGTGAAGTGCTCATCTGGCCGTTGATAATGCTGGTTTGCGATTGAGTGGAGGTGCCGCGCTTGCGAAAGCCGTCTATGTCAGGAAAGTTATCGTAACTTTTTAATCGATCATTATTTACGGTTACGGTAATCGTCCAGGCCTGATTTTCACCAATTTCATCGGGGCCCAAAATAATTTGAACCGACTGGCCGGAGGCAGAAAGGGATAAAAAAACGGTAAACAGTGCAAAAATTGAGTTGAAAAAATGCTTCATAAGGTATCTGACAGCCAGATTTGAACGTTTTAAAACAAAAATAAAATCTTCTTTTTGTTCTTTTATCAGTTTTGTATTTTAACGGTTGCAACCACCGGATAAAGTTGCGCAACGTACTTTAATTTTTTTGAATGAAAATGCTCAGTTATGTCAAAAAGATACTCACAAGGGTGAGTTTTGACGCGAAGCTCTTTGAGAAAGAGCTTCGGAAAGCTATCAAGGTATTGATAGCCGAGGAAGTACAGGAGCTCAGAAATTGGTGTTACACCAATTATGGGAATCAATACGAGGCCATTTTAAACCGATGCTTCGTGATCGCTTAGAAACAAATTGTGAAACTTTTAAAGAAATCCCGCGAAAGCGGGATTTTGTTTTTTAATCCTTGACGAATTCAATGTTTCGTTTCAAGCCTTCAAACTTTGTTCGTTTGAGGGGGGACTTTTTAAACATCTTTTCAAACACTTCTTCTGTAAGTTCTTTCCAATCGCTGGCTTTCATCTTTTCAAGGTCAGGATGAGGTTCAAACTTTTTTTCATGGTGAGGTTGCGAAAACCGATTCCACGGGCAAACATCCTGACAGATGTCGCAACCGAAAATCCAGTTTTCAAATTTACCTTTTACTTCGGCAGGAATTTCTTCTTTGAGTTCGATGGTGAAATAACTGATGCACTTACTGCCGTCAACCACATACGGCTCGGTAATGGCATCGGTAGGGCAGGCGTCCATACAGGCGGTGCATGTGCCGCAGTAATCTTTGATGGGGCCATCTGGCTCTAGTTCCAAATCCAAAATTAATTCAGCCAAAAAGAAAAAGCTGCCCATGTTTCGGTTGAGAAGCAAACTATTTTTTCCGATCCACCCTAACCCGGATTTTTGTGCCCACCCACGTTCATGTACCGGTGCAGAGTCTACAAAGGCACGACCGTTTACTTCACCAATTTCAGAATGAATGATGTGAAGAAACTCTTTCAGTTTGTCTTTTACTACCGTATGATAATCCTCACCGTAGGCATACTTGGCAATTTTCAAATCACTTTTCAGGGCAAGATCTTTTTGGGGATAGTAATTGTAAATCAAGCTCACCACTGATTTTGCACCTGGCATCAGCAATGTAGGGTCTAGTCGTTTGTCAAAATGATTTTCGAGGTAACTCATCTTGCCCTGATAGCCGCGCCTAAGCCACTCTTCTAATTTCGGAGCCTCTTCACTTAAAAATTCCGCCTTTGAAATTCCACAAAAGGAGAAGCCCAACCTTTCGGCAGTGGTCTTAATGAAAGTTGACGCATCAGTTGGTTTTATCATTACAAATCAACACGGATGAGTTGCTTTGCGTCCTTTGTTTCTTTGCGGTTGAAAAAAATATACCGCAAAGGGCGCAAAGAAGCGCGAAGAGAATTTAAGTTTATTATGCCACTCTTTTAGATTTTCAGTTGTTGCGTCTTCTGTGATTTCAAATTTTGAAGAATGCACAAGAGTTAATCAAACAAACCAGGCCCCTTCGATGAGAGCGGCAGGGCAATCTTTAAATGTTTGTATGCCATTTCCGTAGCCTCGCGCCCACGCGAGGTGCGCTTGATGTAACCTTCCTGTATCAAAAAGGGCTCGTACACTTCTTCGATGGTTTCAGCTTCCTCGCCTACGGCAGTAGCGATAGTGGTTAATCCGACAGGACCGCCTTTAAATTTCTCAATGATAGTGGTGAGGATGCGATTGTCCATATCGTCCAATCCGTTCTCGTCAACATCAAGTGCTTTCAGTGCAACCTGGGCAATGGATTTATTAATCGTTCCATCGCCTTTGATCTGGGCGAAGTCGCGTGTTCTGCGCAACAGATTATTGGCGATGCGCGGAGTACCCCTGCTTCTGCGTGCAATTTCAAATGCTGCATCGTCAATGATCTCGGAGTTGAGGATGGATGCAGAACGCTTCACAATTTTGCTGAGCAGCACCGAATCGTAATACTCCAATCGGGCATTGATTCCAAAGCGGGCGCGAAGCGGAGAGGTAAGAAGACCGGCACGCGTAGTGGCGCCAATGAGCGTAAAAGGATTTAAACTAATTTGAACCGACCGTGCATTCGGGCCTGAGTCCAGCATAATGTCAATTCTAAAATCTTCCATTGCAGAATAGAGGTACTCCTCAACAATAGGATTCAGTCGATGGATTTCATCGATAAATAAAACATCATGCGTTTCAAGATTAGTCAGTAATCCTGCAAGGTCACTGGGTTTATCCAGCACGGGGCCCGAGGTGATCTTAATATTTGAACCGAGTTCGTTGGCAATGATAAATGATAACGTTGTTTTGCCAAGCCCGGGAGGGCCATGCAACAACACATGATCCAGCGATTCGCCACGCTGTTTGGCAGCTTGCACAAACACCTTAATATTATCTACTACTTTTTGCTGCCCGGTGAAATCACTAAATGACAGTGGGCGCAACGCCTTCTCCAACTCTTTCTCGGCTGAGTTTAAACTTTCGCCATCACCTTTCAAATAGTCTTCGCGCATGGTTGTCCTGAATCATTCAAAATTCAACATTCATAACGCAATATTCAAGAACGAGTGAATAATCTTAGCTTATTTTTAACTTTGGCGTTTTGAATTTTTGACAGCATGAGTAATCAGTGGAAGAATGCGTTGTACTCGTTAATCCTGTTAGCAGCAATCATGATTGTGTGGAAATGGCGGCAAAAACCAGTGCCCATGAAGATTGAAGGCGAAACGATGGCTACTACCTATCATGTCACCTACTTTGATTCTGAAAAGCGAAACTTCAAATCATCCATTGATTCGCTGCTGGCATTAGTAAACGAATCGATCAATACCTATAATCCCAAGTCAGAAGCATCCACTTTTAATCAGGCGAAGAGTTCTTTTCGTTTTCGATTGCCTTATCTGTATCCGCCTATTCTTAAAGCGCAAGAAGTCTTTTCGATTTCTCAAGGTGCGTTTGATCCTACGGTGATGCCATTAGTTAACCTGTGGGGATTTGGCTGGAAAAGAACAGAGCGACCGGACACCACAAAAGTCGATTCAATCCGAACCTTTATTGGCTTTGAAAAAATTCAATTCAACAAGGATAGTGTTTGGAAGACTGACCCACGAACACAACTTGACTTTGGCGGTATCGGTCAAGGTTATGGTGCCGATGTGATTACAGACTTTCTAAAATCAAAAGGCATTGAAAATATGCTGGTGGAACTCGGTGGCGAAGGAATGGCTTGTGGCCAAAATCTTCAATCGGGAAAATCGTGGGAGTTGGGTATTCTTGATCCGGAGTCTTCGCGAGACAAACAGTTTTTTAAAGCGTATGTTTCGCTCACTAACAAATCATTTACCACCTCGGGGAATTATTTTAATTATCGCGTGGTTGATGGTAAAAAATACTCACACACTATCGATCCTGTAACCGGCTTTCCTGCGCAACGAGAAATTCTCAGCGCATCTGTCTTCGCTAATGATTGCACCACGGCCGATGCATGGGGCACAGCGTTTATGGTGATGGGTCATGAAAAAGCAATTGAGCTGCTCAGCAAGCACCCTGAACTTGATGCGTTTTTGATTTATACATCAAAAGATGGGACCATACAAACCTATGCATCTGCGGGAATAGCACCATTTCTTCAACTGAAAAAGTAAAATGATCAGCGACATCTTCATTTTATTTGCCGTTGCTTTTTTTACCGGGTTGCTGGCATTTTACATTCCCAAAATCAGCAACGATCGTTATAAGTTATTATTGGTATTTGCCGGCTCATACTTATTCTCCATTACCGTTATTCATATTTTACCGGAGCTGTTCAAGCAGGCGAAAGAGCCTGGCATCATCGGTATTTTTGTTTTGATCGGATTCTTCCTTCAGCAAAGCCTTGAATTTTTTTCCAGTGGTGTGGAGCACGGTCATATTCATATTCATGACAAGGGCCATTCGCATGCTGAGTCATCGGCATGGATTGTTTTGATTGCTTTGTTTGCTCACTCTTTTTTGGAAGGCGGCCTGCTGGCGCACCCGCGCACCATAGAACATCATCATGACTCCAGCACGCTGTTGTGGGGTATAGCGCTTCACAAAGCACCGGAGGCTTTTGCGCTGATGTCGGTGTTGCTGTGTGAAGTGAAGCCAAAATGGAAGGCGTTAATTTTGTTATCGATTTTTTCACTGGCCTCACCACTAGGATTATTTTTTTCAGATTACCTGATGGCGAATGATTGGATGTCGTCTCGGGCGTTCACATTATTATTTGCGCTGGTGAGTGGCAACTTTCTACATATTTCAACTACCATTGTTTTTGAGAGCAGCCTTGACCACAAATTCAATGCGCGCAAAATGGGGGTTGCTGTGGTTGCTGCAGTGATTGCTATGGGTATGGAAATCTTCTTATGAAGATATATCCACCAAATAGAACCTTTCGAACCAAATCAATTAATTTTTTTAGAAACTGGTTTCGCAATCGGCCATGCGAAAAAATACTAATCAACTTATTTTCTCACTTCAAGATCGCTGGAAAATTTGTGCCACCCGAATACCTATACCAAAGGGGCACGCATAGAATAAAAAAATCACAACGTGGCGTATTTCATCTGGATGTGAGTGATGTGGTAGATCATTCATTCTATTTTTTTGATCACTATTTTGTTCCTGATAAATTTTTCCGGTTGATTCAACCGAATTGGAACATCGTTGACATTGGTGCACATTCAGGTGTAACTTCTATCCGAGCGGCCTCGCATGCACCTCAGGGAAATGTTTTTGCCTTTGAGCCTGCGAGTTCACAATACAACAGATTATGCAAGAACATTAGCCTTAACCCGGGGCTAAATGTTTTCCCCGTAAAAAAAGCATTGGGCCATGAAGTGAGTACGGGTAAGCTTTACGAGGTCAACCCAAACAATTTGGGAATGAACAGGATTCTCAACGCAGCACATGAGTTGCCTTTTGAATGGATAGAAATTTCTACGCTTGATCTTGAAATGGAAAAGTTTTCTGCACCGAAAATTGATTTAATTAAAATTGACGCAGAGGGCTTCGAACTGAATGTGTTAAAAGGCGCGCGAAATACGATTGAACGCGACCACCCAATTATGGTTATCGAAGTAGTGGATGTCAACCTGCAGCAGCAGGGAACAAATTCATTCAAGCTTATCGAATATCTGAAGGGGCTGGGCTATCATACCATTGATTTGAAAACGAATCAACCTGTTGTTGATTCGCTGGCGATGGAAACCGATATACTTTGCTACACTGATCGAAATCCTTTATAGATTTGAGTTAATGCTCAAACCCACTTTTAAAAGCTGGCAGAGAAAACAGCCGCCTACTAAGATTCTGGCCATTCGCTATCAAGCATTGGGTGATGTTGTGATTACACTTCCTTATCTTAATGATCTCCACTCACATTACCACGATGCATCGTTTTATTTTCTTACGCTCGAGGAGAACGCTTCTATTCCTCAAAGCATTTCATTTATTAAGAAAACCTTCGTTGTCCGTGGTGGGCGCAATACAAAATTTCAATTAGCCTTCACATTGTTACTGCTCCCCACATTGTGGAGGGAGCAATTTGATATTGTGATCGATCTGCAAAATCATCAGATGAGCAGGTTACTTATAAAATTGCTCCGCCCCATTGCCTGGACAAAGTTCGATCGTTTCTCACCGCAAGCGGCAGGGGAGCGGGTGAGGCAAACCATCAATAATCTTGGCTTAGGTGAAATAAATTTGAATGCCCAATTCACGCCAGTTCCCGAAAACAGCATTGATGAGTTGCTCACTTCGGCTGGCATGCGAAGTGGCAACAAACTTATCATCATTAACCCGGCCGGAGCCTTTGAAACCAGGAATTGGTCTTTGCAGAACTACGTTAAGCTGATTCAACTGCTGAGTAACAAATACAATTCAGCTCAATTTTTAGTTTTAGGATTTTCTCATCGCATAGGAAAAAGCCTGAGCTATATTCAAGAACATACCGTTGCTACCGTAATTGATTTGACTAATAAAACAACAGCCGCCCAGGCTTTCGCCATTGTTAACCGTGCCAGTATTTTAATTACAGAAGATAGCGGACTCATGCATATGGCCTGGGTTCAAAATGTGCCAACGCTTGCCTTGTTTGGTTCTACTCGCAGCGACTGGAGTGCACCTTTGGGCGATCGATCAGTTTGCTTGAATTCGTCTGATTTACCTTGTGGGAATTGCATGCTTGAAAAATGCATTCATCATGACAACCGGTGCCTTACCCGCTATTCACCAGAGCTGGTTTTTGATTGCGCTGTAAAATTACTGGAGCGATGAAGCGAGTTGCAGTTTTATTGCCTGGCGGAATTGGTGGCGGCTACTTCAATCAAGGAATTCCGGTGATCAGCAGATTGCTGGAAGATCTGAATTCTCATTTTATAATTTCTGTTTACAGTCAAAGCCCGCCCAACCCAGATTTTCACTCTGCATTAAAAATACACTCGCCTTCGCGCAAAATTAAGAGCAGCCGTTTTCGCTGGCTGATTCTCTTTTGGTGGTTGATTCGTGATCGGACTAAGTATGAAGTCTTATATGCCTTTTGGGGGTTTCCCGGTGGAATGATTGTCAGTTTCCTTGCAGCATTATTGCGAAAGAGAAGCATCATTCATGTGCAGGGTGGTGATTGTGTTTATTTGCCTTCCATTGGGTACGGATCTTTTTTTGGTTGGCGCAAAACAATGTTGAAATGGAGCTATCAACACTGCGATGAGTTAATTGCGCTCACCAAGTTTCAAAAACGAATATTAGAGTCTGGCGGAATCAAAAGACAAATTGAGATTATTCCGTTTGGTGTTGATCCACAATTATTTTTTCGAGCGGAGCGATCGTCTGGCGATAAATCCTTGTCTATACTTCATGTGGGCAACCTTGTTCCCGTAAAAAATCAGCGTGCTCTTTTGGAATTGTTTGCGGTGATTCACAAACAACTTGACTCTCACCTAACAATTATTGGAGAAGATCATTTACAACATGCACTTCAGGAATATTGCACTGCGCTCAAACTTGAGAAGGATGTCACTTTTATTCCGATTTTGCCTTACGAAGGAATGGTGAAATGGTATCATCAGGCTGATGTTATTGTGCAAACGTCATGGTATGAAGGACAAGGCCTGGCCATTACAGAAGCCGCCCAATGCGGAGTATTGATAGCCGGCACGAAAACTGGAATTTTATCAGATTGGGGAGAAGATTGTTTTATTGAATTAAGCAATGACCCCGATAAGGATGCGCAAGGAATCATTAAGGTTTGGCGTGACACAAAGCAGAAGAATGCATTTGTTGAATGCGCATTACAAAAAGTAGCAACACGAAGCTGGACAGCCCAGCAGATTATTGATTTATTGAACAGGGAGGAGTGACGCAAAAAAGAAAACATATCATTGTTGTCGGAAGTGGTGTTCACACCATTCAAAACTATCGCCCCTTCTTGTATCGATTGTCAGTCGATTTTAAAGTAACGCTAGTTGGTGAAGTGCATTTGCATGAGACTCGGAAATTTCCGTACAGAATTTTTTCTATTCCTACCTTTGCCAGAAATCGGTATTTACGAGAGGTATTTTTTTTGCTGCTACTTTTTCGAGTCTGTATTTTTGAGAGAGTCGATTTATTCTTTTGTCACTCCACTTATCCGGCTGGTTTTTTTTCAATTATTCTTTCAAAACTTTTTCGAGTTCCGGTTTTTGTAAATCTTGATGGCGAGGAGGCTACCGTTATTAAATCTATTCAGTTTGGTGCTCTTAAATCGCAGCGTAGAAGAAAAATAAATTCATGGGTGCTGAGAAATGCAGAGGAGGTATTTGTGCTTACCAATTTTCAATTGAATGAAGTCAAAAAAAATTTATTCCTGGAAAGACCCGTGCATGTAGTTCCGCGTGGAGTTGAATTGAATCGATTTATAGCCAAGGACCATTATGTTTTTTCCTCTCCTGTACACTTTTTGAGTGTTGGGTATATCCATCCGGTTAAGAATTTGGAATTACTCTTAAAATCTTTCAAGATCATTTCTTCTAAAATTTCCGCAACACTTACTGTAGTTGGTAAAGATTATCAGCAAGGAGAAATTCAAAGGCTTGCCATTGAACTAGGAATCAATCGGCTTGTTGACTTTGTAGATGCCGTGCCATATGATGAGATCTCAACTTATTATTCCAATGCAGATATTTTGATGCAGACTTCCTGGTTCGAAAGTCAGGCGATGACGGTTGTGGAAGCGATGGCTTCGGGTGTGCTGGTTGCGGGCACTGCGGTTGGTTTGATGAGCGATTTGAGCGGTTCTTGCTGCGGCACAATTGATTCCCCCGGTCCACAGAAATTGGCCGATTTAATTTTGCAACTGTTAAATGATCAGCCAGAACAAATACGTTTGCGTACCCGCGGAAGACATTGGGCTGAAGTACATTCCATGGATTGGACCTACCAACAATACTATAACCAGTTTCAAAAGATTTTCAGGCAATAAACTACTTTGAAATTCTAATCCACGGAAAAGGTGAATCATTAATTATTTTTCGCTTCAATCTGTTCAGCAACTCATCCGGAGCGTATAGGTAATGCGATGTGAAAGGCAACAGGCTATCCGTGGTGTGATGATAATAATGAAACGGCTCTGAAAGTCCCATCGACTCAAAGTATCTTTTAGATCGAGCTTGTGCAGCGGGCACCTGATCGGCAGCGTAAAGTGGGCTATCCAGAATGTGAATTTCTCCATTCTCCGTTAAGCGATCCATGAGTTTGAAAAATAATTCTCCCAAATCACTGAAATACTGAATGGCACTGGCAATGATGATGCAATCTACCCGTACTGATGGAAGTCGTGTTAAAATATTTGCGTATACAAAATTCAAATGATCAGCATGAAAGAGTCTGGAAGCTTGCTTTAGTTCAAGCAGATTGAGATCGATCCCTAACATTTCGCAATCCACCGCATTTGTCAAATGGTTAAGAAGCCAGCCATTGCCACAACCTAATTCAATTATGGAGTGGGGTTTTTTAGCGCGAAGGTAATTGGCCAGGCGAGCAGCAGATGCTTTTCGCAGAGCCCACTCTTTTTTTAATGATAATGCGCCACTATAGTCCGGTAGCAATTTTACGGTCTCATCAGAATAAAGTCGGCCTTCTTTTTTCCGCAGTTCCAGGTATTGCGTGTTTTGGATAGATTCTTTTGTTAACCCTTTTTGACAGTATACTCCGTCTTCGTACTCAAACTCAGGGCTTCGAATAAATTCTGCGATGGAGCTCACGTGAATTGAAAGGTAATGATCAAATGATCGGCCCAGCGATTAAATGGAAAATGATTTCTCACTTTGCGATCAAGCGATCGCAGCAGCGTATAAAAGCTCGGATGGCGTTTTGCGAAATTAGCAGCATACGGTGGTGGCGACAGAGATGCCAGTCCTTCTACATTTATAAGTTTAAACTGTAGCCCCATGGCTTTTTGAACCGAAGCCAGTGAGTGATACCAAACATTGAAATACTCACCTTCCAGATGAGCGGTAATATGCTGTCTTTTCATTCTTCGAAACGCACTCCAATTTCCTTTGAGCGCACTAAGAATTTCCCACGGGCAAATTGGGGGCATCACTACAAAGGTAACGTGTGCACCGGAATTCATTAGTGATGGGAGTTGCTGAGCAATAGTGCTTAGATCATCAGTGCAATTCAATCCACCAAAATTTGAAAAGATGAAATCGTAGGTGCTGCCTTTCAATTTCTCCAGTTCAAAAAAGGAAAGCTGTTGAATTCTTATTTGTGGATGGAGGTTTTGACCCTCAAATTTTCGCTTTAATTGTTCGATCATTCCGACCGATAAATCGGTAACATGAACAGGGTGTCCTTGCCGGGCGAAGTGTAATGCATCAATGCCTGTACCACCGTTAAGTTCCAGGATGGAGGCACCGCGAGGAAGAAACTGCTCCACATGATTGTACACCTGTTGGCGCAGGTGTTGCAAAATTATATTTTCCTGATCTTCCTGATCAAAATGCGCTGATTGAGCAGTGAAGGCTCTACTGATAGCTTTTAGATTTGATTCAGCGGTTTGCATAACTCAGTTGAACCAGGCGTAACTTTTGAATGAGAGAAACTGGAATATGATAAATCATTGACACAATACTTCGAAGTGAATTTAGTTTCCATTTCTTTAAAAGAATTACTCCCCGTTTAATCCTGTAGCGACTGTGGACATAACGATGGAGCACTCGGTAGTAGACGGGTGAAAACGTGCCTTGATACATTAATGCCAAATCGTCCGAATCAGTCCAATTTTGTTTCTCTTGTAATTCTGATTTTACCCTATCGTAAAATTTGGTTCCAGGTAACGGATACGAAACTGAAACTCCGATTTCATCGGGCATATTCTTTAGGATCATTTTTAAGGTGGCATCAATGTCAATTCCATTCTCACCACGATATCCAAACTGCAAGAAGTAAGCGACTTTTATATTTTCTTTTTTCAGATTTTTAGTTGCTTCCGCAATCTGGTGTGTGGTAATCCCCTTGTCCATCGCATCCAAAATTTTTTGCGATCCACTTTCAGCACCAATCCAAACTGTTTCAGCACCTGATTCCGCCAGGGCGCTCACGGTATGTTCATCGAGCAACAAATCAGCGCGTGATTGGATTTTGTATTTGAATTTCAAATTCTTCTGGTGTACCAGACGATTGAATGCTGTTATCCATCCCGGCTTCAAACCAAAAATATCATCACAAAACCAAAAGTGATCAGGGTGAAACGTATTTATGAGCAGTTCAATTTCCTCCACTACATTTTCAGGAGATCGGGAGTTGTACCGATTCCCATAAATTGGCTTGGCGCACCAATTGCATTTGTAAGGGCACCCTCGCGTGGTGGCAATGTTAATCGAAAAATATCCGTGACGTTTTTTCCAGATGGTTCGGTACGATTCAGCATCAATTAAGTCCCACGCTGGAAGGGGCAAGGAATCCAGATCGCGCAATACTTGTCGCGGTGAGGTAATATGAATTTCATTTTTCTTTTGATAGGCAATCCCCGAAATGGTGCTCACATCCGAAGCAGACTCAAGTGCGTTCATCAGCTCTTTTAGTGTTTCCTCACCTTCACCGCGAATAACATAATCCGCTCCTTCTTCTATATATTTTTTATAATGGTCAGTAGCATCAGAGCTGGAAATGATTACGGTGCAGTTTGCTTTCTTCCCTTCGTGTATCAGAGTAAAGGCTGCTTCACGCATCACCGTAAGGCACATTTTGGTGAGGTAATTAAATCCATCATCGTAAATCACGAGGTAAGTGGGAGCATTACGAAGCAGGGCTTGGGAAATTTCTTTTGGGTTGTGTCTGAGGTTGGTGTCAAAAAGTGAAACGATGAAATTTTCTGTTTGCAATACCGATGCGGCCCACAAAGTGCCTAAAGGTGGATAGGGCTGTTGCGTGTGCCATTGCTTGTCGTCAAGGCGATAGAAGTATGCATTTGAGAGAAGTACTTTAGCCTTCATAAGAGTTGAACATTATGCCGATGTTCAAAGTCATCCATCTTTTCCGCAAACTGCTGTAGCACTTTCTTCTGATAAAATTCGGGATGACTGCGCGAAACACCAGGAGTAGATTGAAAAGCAATTTGAAAATCATGCTCCTTCAGGCGGTGCCCGTAAACCCTTGTCCAGCGCTGAATGGTTTTGTTCATCAGGTAGTGATCGAGCCGGTTTAGCAGCGGACTGTTAAGGATTCCTTCAAGCAGACTTTTGATGCGGATTTCTTTTTCTGCACTCAATCCATTTTGAATGGTTCGGTTTGGAAAGTACTGATTGCACCAATCATTGACCGACTGAAATTTGTGGCACAACGCTTTGCCATACATTGGTTTCAGTGATGTGATTTCTACGGCAGTGAAAATATTTTTTTCGATAATCTCCAGATTTTGTTCATCAATAAAATAATTCGTGCAAAACGACTTTCTGGAATTAAAGAGAAAGAGCCTTCGGAAAACTACCATCATGGTTCGGGCGATCCAGAGGCGACCAGGAGAAGTAATGATAAAATAATCAATGTCACTGGATGCCTCCATGTATCCTTTAGAAATTGATCCCGACAACATCACTGCCCGAACGAAAGGAAAATAGGAAATGATGGTGGAAAATCGCCTGGCGGAATGGATTCGTTTACGCGCGAGGGCGTTGCCTTTTTTTCTACGAACGGCATTGGTATCATCAGCCCACAATGAATAGAATTCATCGTGCTTGAAAATAAGTTTTTGATTTACCAGATCCGCAATGATAGATTCACCAGTCTCCTCAAATGGAGTAGAACAATAGCAGTGAATTTCCTCTTTGGTTAGCGGGTAGCGGAAAATATCAAAATACAAAAGCGCCTTTAAAATGCTTTTATGTTTACCGGTGAGTTGGGCGCTATGAATTTCCTGTGCAATCATACCGGGGATTCGCTAGTCATAAACATCGACTGAAATAAGGAAAAAAACACAATGCCTTTTTGTGTCTCCAGCGCGCTCTCCGTCAGGCACAGCATCGCAAATGCCACGGTGAATACCACATGATGAATCTCAAATGAGTTTTTAAACAACGGATAAATCAGGCAGCCTAGAAAAGCAATTAAACCAACGATGCCAAGTTCAAGGGTTGTTTGTAAATATTGATTGTGCGAATTGTACGTTAATCCGGAAGCGGAGCTACTGAAATTTTGATAATACTCATTTAATTCAGTTTGCGAGTCTCCAGTACCTACGCCAGTGAGCAAGTTTTTTTTGCAAAGCGTAATGCTTGCACTCCACTCTAATAAACGAAGGTTAATGGAATTCCATTGAGCAGTAGTTTTATTTATCGCCATGCCGCTGTTCATCGGTTCGGTGATGAATCGGTAACGCACTACCGGATTGACCCAAATGCAAATCAAAACGATGATGGAGGTGAGCGCAACGTAACGTATCCCAGTCATCAATTTTTGCTGTAAATAGAAATGACGAATCACTATTGCAGCGGTAATCAATAAAAAGACGATAATCCCGAACCGCGCTCCCAGCATAAGTATGAAGAAGGCAAATAGGGTGAACAATACTGAATTTCGTGTTCGCCCTTTGCTTTGCGATAAAATGGTGAGGAGTAAATAGGCGCAACAATAGATCAAGTACAAGGAGAAATAAGCCGGATGAATTCCTAAGAGCCTGCCGACTTGCGCATAAGAAAAATATTCCCACCCGATATTAACTTCTGGATTGCTGGCATGGAACAACTCATGATTGAATATATCAAAATTATGAGCATGATCGCCCGGTGTCATCCATTGCTGCACCGCAAGCACCAAACTAATGATGATTAGCAGCAGACAGGAAAAGATGAATCCCCAATTCAGTTTGTGAAAAAAGACTGCGTTGATTCGCGGCCCGGTAACCGCAATGACGGGCAATACTACAATTGATATTTTCTTTTCTAATTCGAATTGCCCAGTCGGGAGATTTTGTGAACCCAGTAATCCAATCACATGCAACAAAAAAAAAGCAATGAACACCCACGCCCATGAAAACGATTTTAATGCGTTCCATTTTTCGCTGATACTGCCCTGCAGTACCCAAATTAAAAGTAAAAATGCGATGCTCCAGCTGTTTAAAAAGATCATCCACGGAAGTGTGACAGTGCATGCCATCCATGCCCATTGGTACAAATCATTTTTGGTAATGCTGATCATGCGGTTTCTTGAACAGTCTCGGCCTGTGGCTTTAAGTCTGGTTTTATGTATCGGTATTGAGAAGTAAGTGCACGCTGATTAATATTTTTACGTTCTTCGTCAAAGAGCCAACCCCATTTGGTAAAATAAGTGCAGGCGCTAATGATGTTTCGAATCATAAGCCTGAAGTTTTTGTATGAACCGCGGGCGTGGATGTGATAGATATGAACAAAAGGATAATACATGGTTTTATATGCCCGATGCATTCTTCGTGAAAGATCAGTGTCTTCTGCGTATAAAAAGAAGCGTTCGTCAAACAGGCCGATCTTTGCAAGAGCGGACGTTCTCAAAAACATAAAGCATCCTGACAAAAAAGGAACCTCCATCACCTTATCATAACCGCTGCACGCCATTTCATACGCATCGTTTCGCTTTTGGTGCCCCGGAAGAAAAGCAAAAAATCTTCGGAATATTAAATTCCACGGAGTGGGTAATAGCTTGCAAAGTTTTTGAAGGCTGCCATCGGGATACAATACTTTTGGCATAACAAGCCCGACTTGTGAGTGTTCCTCCATGAATTCAAAAAGAGGTTGAAGAACATCTTCATCAAAGTAAACATCAGGGTTTAAAACCAGATGGTACTTCGAATCACTCAAAACGTTTTTCAGTGCAAGATTATGCGCCTTACCGAAGCCAAGATTGGCATCGTTAAAAATATAAGTGACGCCAAGTGATTCGCAAAGTGAGCGCACGATATCCGTTGGTGAATTGTCAATGACAATCAATTTCCCGCCAAGGGCACATCGCTGAAAACTGAGGATCGTGCGCTTGAGCACATCCGGATCATTTTTGTACACCACAATGGAGGCGCTGATTTTTTGCATTAGTGTGAGAACAAATTTTTCAGCAAAAGAAATCTCAACTGAAGCTTCCTTTTTAGCGAATTACGACTCTTTACCCCTGTAGTGGTATAATTTGTTTCATGTCTTCGATGATCCATTAACACTTGGTTAAGGTAGCGAACTTTAAAATGCCGTTCGGCTATTAATCCAATCCATTGATCATACATCACTCCATTATGAGGAAAAGGCAGGGCTTTATCAAGCACTTTTCTATGAAACGCCATGGAGCAGCCCATGTATGAACTCTTTAATAAATTGCTGATAAGACCCGTAGGATTGGGTAATGTGATAAACGGTTGTGGCGGTTTTGCATTATTTTCAAACACCAGTCGGCTGTTGCAATACACCAGGTCTGCTGAGTCAAGACTTGTTTTCATTTCACGAAGTTTTGTAGGGTACCAGTAATCGTCTTGATCGGAAGGAAAGATTAAGGCATGCCGCGCATGTTGTAGCACATACTCAAAATTTTTTGAAGGATCCCGAAATTTTCTTGAGGGTAAAATCCTGATGCGGGTATCACGGTATGATCGGACAATATCCAGTGAGTGATCGTGTGAGTTATCATCTGAAATAAGCAATTCATCGCCATCCTCCAGTTGTGCAAGGATCGATTCCAACTGCGGGCGAAGGTATTTTTCACCGTTATGCGTAGTCATGCAAACAGAAATGTTATTCATGCTCCTGCAGTTGATTTAGAGAAACCCAGGAAAGTAACACTACTGAAAGGCCGATGGGATTGTTGATGTATTGATTGGTGAACGACTCAACAAAAACAAAAATGGAACTGAAAAAATATGCTTGCGCTGTTGGTGAAGTCCTTACCCTGAGAAAACTGATAAAAATTTGCCAGGCTAATAAACTCCACAGGAACAGCCCAAAGATTCCCTGCTTGTGAAAAATTTCCAGGTAGGCAATTTCCATGTGAACTGGTTTGGAAGGCACACCATTTCCAAATCCATGTCCAATCAAAAATGATGAAAACGTAATTCGATCGGCCACCTCACTTAGTTGAATCAGTCGCTGATTATTCGAATACTCACGGTCGCCCAGAAGTTTGGTGATGCGCTCTGGAGAAGCTGCTGTCTGATTGGTGGGGTACGTGCGGCCGAGACGTTCGCTTAAGTAGGCAATCCCCCTTCCTCCAAAAAATAAAATGGATGCAGACGCAACCAGGAGCAGTACGCTCCAGATAAGTTTTTTTTGAAATAGAAAATAAATGGCGAGCGTAAGGCCGAGAGAAAGGATGAATCCGCGCGTGAACGAAATAAAAAGACCGGATAGCAATAAAGCAATGAACACGCCTTGATGTTTTCTTTTCGTTAGCGCAAGAAAAATAATGCCAACTCCAAAAAACAGGAAGCCTTTGTAAGAATACGTGTATTCACCCCGAAAGAAAAATTCTTCCGTACCGATAACCGCGTGATAGAAGGTAAGAAAGGGAATTGCTTTAGTGTGGATTAGAGCTAGCGAACAAAAGTAGAGTACAGCCAAGATCAATGAGCTGAGTACAATTATTCTCGCGTTTTTTTCAATAACCGAATGTTCGATGATGGTGACGCTAAAAAACATGAGCATTAAAAAGTAAAGCAAGGGCTTAACATCTTCCCATAAGTAGTGAAGGGGAGCGTTGTTTAAAACCCCGGTGATTACGCCCATAAGTATTCCAGCAAGAAACATGACTAGTGCTTTTGTATAAATCGGTGAGGGTCGTTTGCCATTGAGGATTAACGTGATAGCAAGCAGGGTAGCCAGCACAAAAAGAATCATGCGCAGGGAGATGGGCCCAAAGGCAGTAAGCCTTCCACCGCCACCCAAGCAGAGTTCCCAAATGATGGTGGTTAATAAAATCTGCCCTGCTTTCTTCACCCTCTTATGATTTTAATTGCTGTTAATAAAAAATTGGGATTCCAAAATCGAAACAGCAGTCGAAGCGCTCGTGCGTAAATCATCACACGCACCGCTGCGTTGCAGGTTTGTTTGGAAAATCGGTTTGCCGCTGCCGTGTAAATGCGGAACCGGCTTAGTGCTTCGTGTTCTGAATTCTGTTCTGAGGAGAGTTGATGCGTGCACTTTTCGTTGATCACAAAGAAATGTTTTTTTTCTACAGCCAGTTTTCGGATAAAGATGAGGTCGCTAAAGTCCAGCGGATAATTTTCGTCAAAACCCTGAGTTCGTTGGAATAGTTCTTTTGAAATCAACAGTCCGCTGTTGATAAATTGAAAATGACTGAGCATCTGCTCACCGAGTGGTGGAGTTGAAATTCGCCAGCCTTTACCATAGCGGAATATAAAAGGTGATATAATTCCTTTTTGATCAATTATTAATGGTGTGATTACTTCAAATTGGTCTGCAGCTTGTGCATACAATTTTATTATTCCTGATGGAAAGGTGGTGTCCTGATCGGCCAGCAGCAACCAGTGCTTATTTAGGTTTTGCGCAACCTCAGCGCCCCGGTTAAATGCAGCGCTTACTCCTCTGTTTTCCGGGTGATGTTCAATGATGAGTGATTCATTTCTGGAAAAGTTTGTTGTTGGCTGAGGCGAATTATTGTAGATGAAAAAAGTAAGACTCCGGTTTTGCGAAAGCAGACTATTATAGGCAGGGCTCTCACGCAATTCCATTTGATAAAGCGTAATCACCACCAGAATTTTTTCAGCAAACGCAAATTCATTTGTACTCACGCGATGAGAAATTTGGGTTGACAGGCGTAGTCTTAATCTGTAATTTCAAAAATTAATACTATGAAGACAATTAAAAATATATCCGACTATCAGGAAGTTTATCAGCAGAGTGTTTCAGACCCGGAAAATTTTTGGGCAGATATTGCCAGTGAATTTGTCTGGAAGAAAAAGTGGGACAAGGTTTTGGAGTGGGATTTTCAGAAGCCGGAAGTGAAATGGTTTGTGGGCGGTAAATTGAATATTACTGAGAATTGTATCGACCGTCATTTACCTCATCGGGCCCATCAAACTGCTATTCTTTGGGAGCCAAACGATCCGCACGAAGAGAGCCGATCCATCACTTATCAGGAATTACACAATCAGGTTTGCCGTGTCGGCAATATGCTCAAAGCGCACGGTATTAAAAAAGGTGACAGGGTTTGCATTTATATGCCAATGGTGCCGGAAGTTGCTTTTGCGATTTTGGGTTGTGCTCGCGTTGGCGCTGTGCACTCCGTGGTGTTTGCCGGTTTTTCGGCCGGATCGTTGATTGATCGCATCAATGACTCGGGCTGTAAACTTGTGCTTACGGCCGATGGCGGTTCGCGCGGTGATAAGAAAGTTGACCTTAAGAAAATTGTTGACGATGCACTTACCAAGTGCCCCTCTGTAGAAAGAGTGATTGTGTTGCAGCGCTCACAATCAGCAATTAGCTGGAAGGCCGGCCGCGATTTTTGGTGGCATGAGGAAATGAAAAAATCATCCTCGGTGTGTGCAGCAGAAGAAATGGATGCCGAGGATTTGTTATTCATCCTTTATACTTCCGGCTCGACCGGAAAGCCCAAAGGGATGGTGCACACGTGTGGAGGTTATATGGTTTATGTGAATTATACATTTCGCACAGCGTTTCAATATCAGGATAATCAAGTGTATTGGTGCACTGCGGATGTGGGTTGGATCACGGGACACTCCTACATTGTTTATGGCCCACTTTCGGCAGGAGCAACTTCACTTATGTTTGAGGGCATTCCTTCCTGGCCAGACATGGGCAGGTTTTGGCATGTAATTGAAAAACATCGCGTCAATATTTTTTACACGGCACCAACAGCCATCCGATCATTAGAAAAAGCTCCGCTGAGTTTCGTCCATCAGTATGATTTACATTCCGTAAAAATTTTAGGGACAGTAGGTGAGCCCATCAACGAAGAAGCCTGGCATTGGTATGATACCAACATTGGGCGTGGCGAGTGCCCCATCATCGATACCTGGTGGCAAACCGAAACAGGTGGATTCATGATATCGCCCATCGCCAATGTTACCAAACTGAAACCTGCTTTTGCCACATTGCCACTTCCTGGTGTGCAGCCAGCGGTAATGGACGAAAGTGGAAATGAGCTGCAAGGCAATGGTGTAGAGGGACGACTAACGATAAAATTTCCATGGCCGGCCATGGCCCGCACGATTTATGGAGATCATCAGCGATTTAAAGACACGTACTTTTCAACCTTTGCGGGAAAATATTTTACAGGCGATGGCTGCAAGCGCGATGACGAAGGTTATTACCGCATCACAGGCCGAGTGGATGACATTATTATTGTGTCGGGGCATAATATGGGCACTGCCGAAATAGAAAGCGCCATCGATGAGCACTCAGCAGTTTGTGAATCGGCAGTAGTAGGCTTCCCACATGATATTAAAGGACAAGGTATTTACGCCTATGTAATTTGCTATGACAAGCCTCACGAAGAGGAGAACCTGAGAAAGGAGATCCGCGACATTGTTTCCAAAATAATCGGTCCGATTGCAAAGCCAGACAAAATTCAATTTGTAAGTGGCTTACCTAAGACTCGTTCGGGTAAAATCATGAGGCGCATTTTACGCAAAGTGGCCGAAGGAGAAACCTCTAATCTGGGTGATATTTCAACACTGCTCGATCCTGCCGTTGTAGAAGAAATAAAAAACGGAGCATTATAAAAAAATCGTTTAGGGTCACGTAAAGATTGCCCAACGTTGGTTGAACAAATCTTTATCTTTGCCGCTTATGAACACCCTAAATCGCACCACACCGTGGCATTTCTTGCCGCTGGTAGTCATGATGCTATTGATTTTATCCTGCAGCGATATGATCAATACCGATGATTACGAACTAAAAAAGCTTAAAGCAACCCCCACTCTTGATCTGCCCCTGGCCTTTGGCGACCTGGTAATGGAAGATCTGCTCAGTAAGACAGATCAGGCCAATATTAAAGTGTACAGTGGCGCACCGGATGATGGATTGATTTATCTGCTTTACGAACAAACATTGAAAACGCAGGGAATCCGCGAACTGATTGATTTTCCCAGCAAGTCTTTTTTAAAGACCGTTCCCATCTTAGCCGGAACGCTTCCGGCCAGAACTACCGAAACTCAATACCCGGCAGTCAATAGCACCGAAGATTTTGGATTTAGCCCCGAGCGATTGACTGAAATAAAATTTAAAACTGCAACGGTGACTGTTTCAGTAAATTTTACTCCTACCAATCCTGCCTCAGGAATTTTTGATGTGCAGTTGGCATTACCCAACTTCAAATTGAATGGCGTGGCTTTTCAAAGAAGAATTTCAGTGGGCAGCCCTGTTACAATTTCATTACAGGATTATGTAGCCATACTTACGGATAATAAATTTCCCCTTTCGATTACCCTGATTGAAAAAGCTCATGCTGGCACGGTCGTGATGCCGGTAACCTCGGCCAACGTGAACATCTCTTTTGGCTCCATTGACTTTCAGTATATCAAAGGTTTCTTTGGAGATCAAACCGCGGTGAACATTCCGGAAGAAACCATCAATCTTGAGGCATTTGGAACAGCGCTCACCAAAGCAAAAGTTTCGTTTGCTCAGCCAAAACTTTCGTTCAAAGTTTCGAATGATTATGGTATTCCAACAAGAGTTGCCTTCAATCCGCTCGAAGCGAGAAAAGACAACGGAGCAAAATTGCCAATCACAGTATCTCCGGCAAGCCCTGTTACGATTAATGTCCCCGCAACTCTTGGTCAATCGGCAGTGACCAGCGTAACGGTAACGAATGCCAAGCAGGTTCTTGATTTTGTTCCAGACAACTTTCATTATAAAGTAAGCGCACGCATCAATGAGGGGTTGAGCAGCGGCACAAATTTCTGTGCCGATACTTCTAAAATCAGAGTGACCATGCGGGCAGAAATTCCATTATATGGCAGAGCATCCGGAATTGTAATGGCCGATACGTTTGCCATTGATCTCTCCGATGCGAAAGACACCGATGTGGAAAGTGGCGCCATTCGATCGAAGATCACGAATCAACTTCCGTTGGATGCCTTTGTTCAACTCTATCTTGCAGATGACAAGTACGTCATCATCGATTCATTGTTTACTACTGCACAAACTGCATTGGTAAAAGCAAGCTCGGTTGACGCCTCGGGAAAATTAGTGAGTCCCGGTGTTTCTGATCTCACCATTGATATCGCCAAGGCAAAACTTGACAAGATTTTTGATGCAAAAAAACTTATTGTAAAAGCAAGAATGAACACATCCAAAGATGCTTCCGGCAACCTGGTGGATGTTCAATTCAAGTCATCGTACAAAATGAATGTGGTATTTGGTCTCAAGGTGAAACTTAAACTGGCAGTTGACCTATGAGATCAATTTTAAAAACATTGCTCCCCGTACAGGTTTTTGCATTACTGGTGTTGTCTTTTCAATTAAATGCTCAGGTGGAGGGCACAATGCCTTTTATGAAAAGCCTTCCGCAGGTCACGTACTACAATCCTGCATTTAAACCCGAATACCGATTCTCTTTCGGCTTGCCCGGATCATCGGTGTTTGCTCAGTATTCGAATAACGGATTTACCTACAATGATTTTATTTCGAAGCAGAACAATGTGCTCACCGCAGATTTGAATAAACTGTATTCAGCTCTGCGCAACAGCAACTACATCAATACCAATGCACAGGCAGATTTATTTAGAATTAGTCTGAAAGCGAATGCCCGGTTGTATTTGACTTATAATATTACTGCCAAGATTTATAACCGCATCATGCTACCCAAAGACCTTACAGGGCTTTTCATCAGTGGAACGGATGCTTACATTAATAATAAGGCTTCGCTTTCACCCAAGATGGAATCGCTGGGCTATGCCGAGATGGGATGGGGTGCAGCGTACACTGTAAATCCTAAGCTTACGGTGGGCGCGAAACTGAAATTGCTGAAGGGTGCTGTAAACATCACGGCACAGAAAGCAACTTTTGATCTTTCCCTGTCTGATACCTATGCGATCACCGTTGCTGGTAATGCAGACATTCGCACCTCAGGCATTCAAAATATTGACAATGCGAATTGGAAGGATTACCTGAAGAACACAGGCGTAGCCATTGATCTGGGCGCAACTTACCAGGTAATGGAAAAACTTACTGTTGGATTAAGCCTGATTGATATTGGGGGAATCAAATGGAAGAACGATGCGTATGGGTACAAACTCGATCCTGCGAAAGCAAACTATACTTTTAAAGGAATAGACATCGCAGAAGTGGTGAATGGCAATGGTAACTACTCTCAATCACTTTCTGATTCACTGGAAACCAAATTCAAATTCACTGAAGGGCGGATAGGCGCCTATCGCACACCCCTTCCGGGAAAAATGTATGCCAGCGGCAGTTATCAATTGAGAAAGACCGTGAGCGTGGGGGCACTTTTATTTGCCGAAAAATTCAGAGGCAGGTTCATGCCAGGGTTTACGGCATCGTTCAACAAAGAATTTGGCCGAAGAGTGGGCACATCGCTAAGCTACACGGTTACAAACAACTCATTCAATAATCTGGGGGCCGGTGTTTCTTTCAATTTTGCACCGCTACAACTCTATTTTGTAGGCGATAATCTATTGCGGGTGCCACTCAATTTAATGGCGAATGGAAATTTGAATTCATACGTCAACAGCATGCAGTACTTTAATTTCCGAATGGGCCTCAACTTCATATTTGGAAGGGATAAAGTACAGGAGAAACAACCCCACCCAAACACCAAGTGAAAATGAAAAAATCAACATTACGCGCGTGGGGTATTTTTACTTCACTTATACTGGCAGCATCCATTTCCGGGTTTACGCAATCTGCCTTCTTACCCAAAAATCTTGGCGCCAATATTAACTCAACCTATGACGACATTAATCCAGTGATCTCCTCGGATGGAAAATCACTTTTCTTTGTACGTGTTAATCATCCTGAAAATACGTTTGGAGAAAGTGATAGTGAAGACATTTGGTTTAGCAAGCGTATTTCAGATTCCACCTGGAGTGCGGCAACGCGCATCACTAATTTGAATATAGGTCGCTACAATTCGGTATTGGGAATTTCATCTGATGGCAACTCGCTTTTGCTCAATGGCATTTTCAATAAAAAAGGAAACCTGTGGAAAAAGCGCGGCTTATCGGTTTCTACCAAAATGGGAGACGGCTGGTCTGCACCAACTTCTTTAGAGGTTAAAGGATTCTCCAGAATGAACCGAGGCATGCGTAGCAGCGGGTCCATATCATCGGATGGAAAAATTTTGTTGCTGAGTTTTTCCAAAACCTTCAATGGAGAGAAAAATGACCTTTACGTTTCCACCCAAAATGGAAATGGAATTTGGGGCAAGCCAAAGAAAATAGCGTTGTTGAATAGCCCTGCTAATGACGAAACTCCATTTTTGGCCGCTGATGGTAAAACGATTTACTTCTCCAGCGATCGTGTGGAGAAGGGACAATTCAATATTTATAAATCAGTTTGCCAGGGAGGTGATTTGCAAAAATGGTCCGCACCAAAAGCGCTTAGCGACACCATTAATACCAGTAGTTGGGAATCGTATTATAAAACATCCCGTAAAGGAAGTTGGGCCTACTTCTCTTCCAACAATAAATCAAAAGGCGGAGCTGATATTTTCCGTGTGAAACTTTTTGAAGAGAATCCATTTATTATCGTAAATGGAACGGTGGTTAACGCGACTACACAAAATCCCATCAAAGGCAAAAGCATTGCAATCGTAATTAATGGAAAAGTAATCGACTCGTTGAAAGTAAATCCAGACTCAGCAACGTACCGTGTAAAATTGCGCCTCGGAAAATCCTACACACTGTCTACAGTAATTAATAATTATGTGTCACAGCCCAATACATTAGATGTATCGAAAGTGAAGGAATATTCCCGCGCTAAACTTGATTTGCAGGCTGCTCCCGTTCCCTACGTTTTGGTTAAAGGCAAGCTTCTCGTTCAGAATACCGGCCTGCCCATTCCATATACTTTTAATCCAAAAGTCTTGATTAACAATGGAGCGGTGGATTCCATCAAACTGAATGTGAATGATGGAGTGGCCACGTACGAAGTGAAATTGAAACATGGTGCATCCTATGATTTTCTGGCGGTGGCCTCAAAGCACGAATCGGTTCCACGCAAATTAGATCTAACCAAAATTTATGAATACCAGGAAGTAACACATGACTTAATGGTGACGGAAGAAAAGATGGCCGTCATCAACGGAAAAATTCTGGATAAGAAAACGAACAAGCCGCTCGCAAAGCTTTCAACAGCAAAGGTGAATGTGGAGGGCATGTCTGCCTTCATAGCCAAAATCGATACAGTAACAGGAGCTTATGAATTGAAACTGCCACTGGGAACTACCTACACCGTTAGTGCCGGAGCACCCAATTACTATCCGGTTTATGAAACCATTGACATCGCAGCTGAGAAAGCCAGTGTAACAATTTTCAGAGACCTTGTGATTGTGCCCATTGAAGTAGGGCAATCTATACGACTGAATAATATTTTCTTCGATCCTGGCAAGGCAATCCTTAAGCCTGAGTCATTCCCTGAACTGGATCGTGTGTCCGAATTTTTGTCGAATAGCCCTCAAATCAAAATTGAAATTTCCGGCCATACGGATAACGTGGGTGCTGCGGCCACAAACCTTAAGCTGTCACAAAACCGCGCACAGGCTGTTGCTGATTATGTGACCAAAAAAGGAATTGAGAAAGGTCGTGTTGTGGCAAAGGGCTACGGCCTCTCAAAGCCGGTGGCATCTAACGCCACAAAAGAAGGCAAAGCTCAGAATCGAAGAGTTGAGTTTACCGTGTTGGATAACTGATCGTGATACCGAAAATAGGGTGAGGCCACAGGTTTGTGGCCTTTTTTTTATAAATCTCTAACGTAGCGTATGGAAAAAATAAGTTGATGGCATCCTGTTATCAACTTAAACCTTACGCATATGAAAAATATTTTTACTGCACTGCTACTCGCGGCCATCACTCTGGCTGCTGGCGCTCAAGACAACGAAGTTGAGTTAAATTCAAGGATCAAACGCGTTACTGTTTTTCTGGAAGGGGCACAAGTTACCCGGCAATCCACTGTAAACCTGAGACCAGGCGTTTCAATTTTGAAATTGACGGGCATATCTAATGCCATACAAGAACAGAGTATTCAGGCACAAGGGACGAATGGAATAAAAATTCTGTCGGTGTCTTTTAAGATTAATTATCTCGATGAGTTGAAAAAGCCTGAAAAAATTTCGCAGCTGGAGTCCGATCGAAGAAAGTGGATGGCGCAGTTAAGATTAGAGCAAAGTCAGGAGGAAGTTTATAAAGAAGAAGAGGTAATTCTGAAAACAAATAAATCAATAGGAAGCACCACTAAAGGTGTTCAGATAGATGAGCTGAAAGTAGCCATGGATTATTTTCGTCAGCGCCTTACCGACATCAAGCAACAGCTTCTTTTGGCCGATCGAAATATTCGCAAGTGCAATGAAGAGTTGGGCAAGATCGAAGCCCAGTTGAAGGAGCTGAGCAACACGAAAGATCAGCCCACCGGTGAGATTGTAATTAAGGTTTCTACAAAATCATTGGTGCAGTCGAGCATGACAATAAGTTACCTGGTAAAAGAAGCAAGGTGGTATCCGTCTTATGACATCCGGGCAAAGGATATTCAGTTGCCCGTGAGCATTACCTACAAGGCAAATGTCTCGCAGCATTCCGGTGAAGATTGGGAGAATGTGGAGTTGACAATATCTTCAGCCAATCCAAACCAGACAGGCGCAAAGCCCTCGATCAAAACATGGTATTTAGGATTTAATAATTCACTTTCATCACATACCAGCGAACTCCATGGCGCCACAGCTGGTATCTTTGGAATGACTTCGGGATCGATGGTGCGCGGCAGAGTGGTTAGTGCAGAAGATGGATCATCATTGCCGGGCGTAAATGTTGTGATTAAAGGAACTACCGTAGGCACAGTGACCGATGGTGAAGGCTATTATTCCATTCCATTGACAGCGGATGCAAAAAGCCTTGTGTTTTCGTTTGTTGGATTGAAGACAGAGGAGGTAGACATTAGCAATCGTCAAGCAATTGATGTTACATTACTTTCGGATGTAGCGCAATTGAGTGAAGTAGTTGTGGTTGGCTATGCTGCAACGGAGCGGAAAAGTCTTAGCGCTTCGGTGGCTACCATTAATGGAGATGGCTATTCGTACACCCCTCGAATCAAAAAAACAATTGTGGCAACACCGGTAGTAAAGCAAACCAATTTTGAATTTACCATTGATGAACCTTTCTCTATCAAATCAGACGGTGAAGTGCGCACTACGGAAATGGTAGAGTACGAATTGGATGCGCTGTATGAGTATTATTGTGTGCCTAAGTTGGATGAAGATGTTTTTCTGATGGCGAAGGTCATGGGTTGGGACGAGTACAATTTTTTGGCAGGCGAAGCAAGTTTGTTTTTTGAAGGCAAGTTTATTGGTAAATCAATCATGGATACACGCAACATGAGCGATACACTTTCGCTTTCGCTGGGGCGCGATGCCAACGTGATGGTGAAACGTGAGAAAGTAAAACAACTTTCTTCGCAGCAAATGGTGGGCTCAAATCAGAAATCACTCGTTGCCTTTGATATTTCTGTTCGCAACAAAAAAGCACAGCCCATAACCATTGTGATTGAAGATCAGATACCCGTGCCCAACACCAAAGAAATTACAGTCGACAAGCTGGAAGATTCAAAAGCTGATTATGAGGAAGAAACCGGCTTGCTCAAATGGAAAAAAATCATCGCCTCTGGCAAAACCGAAAATATTAAACTCAAGTATCTTGTTCGCTTTCCTAAAACCAATCACATGATTTTGGAGTGAACATTTAAACACTGTAATGTCATCGCAGCAAAGCACTGCGATGACATTACACTTAAGGTTATTCGCACACACTACTTTTTATTATCTTTCCATTTCTGAAAGAATAAATTATCGCGCCCTTACGCAAACATATTGGTGAAGAAGAATTGATTTCCGGTTTACTGGATAAGAACCAGGAGGCGATGAGTTATTTGTATGATCACTATTCCGCAGCCCTGTTTGGAGTGATTGCCCGTGTGGTAAAAAATGAAGATGTTGCCGAGGAAGTTCTGCAGGATGTATTCCTGAAAATCTGGGATCGCATTTCCAGGTATGATGCATCAAAAGGCCGCCTCTTTACCTGGATGATGAATATTGCCAGGAATCAGGCTATCGATAAAACCCGCTCAAAAGAAATAAGCAAGGGCAGGAAAACCGATGATATTGAAAACCTCGTAAATCGGATAGACCAAAATGAATACGGAGAGCAGGCAGTGGATGCTATTGGTTTAAAGGAAGTGATGAATCGGTTAACCGAAGAGCAGCGATTTGTGGTAGATCATTTGTATTTGAAAGGGTATACTCAGTCAGAACTGGCGGATGATTTTAATATCCCGTTGGGAACAGTGAAAACACGCTTGCGCCTGGCCATGGTAGAATTAAGATCAATTTTAGGTGTCGATTGAATATTGAAGAATACATATCGTCCGGAATTTTGGAAGCCTATGCATTAGGAGAACTTACTGCTGCCGAACAAGCTGAGGTGGAGAAGAATTTAAGCGCTTACCCCGTGCTGCGTGCAGAGTTGGAAAAAGTAGAAAGCACTTTTGAGGCCTTCGCATTTAAAGCCGCTGTAAACCCGCGTGAGCATATAAAGGAAAGGGTTCTTTCCAAAATTCAATCTTCCGGTAGTGTTGTAAAACTCCAGCCCGACACAGGTATTTGGAAATGGTCACTCGCAGCATCCATCACCATTGCGCTTATGGCATCTTATCTTGCATATGACTATCGGAGCAAGTGGCTAAGTACTTCTGTTGCATTGAATGAACTGATCAATAAGAATGAGCAAATTGCCCAAGACTATAATCAGATCAATCTAAAGCTGGAGAAAATTCAGGGTGATTTTGCAGTTATTGAAAATGCTTCATTTACTAAAATCCTGTTGAAGGGAACTGCCAATAGTCCTGAAGCATTGGCCTCTGTATATTGGAATGAAGCATCGAAGGAGGCTTATTTGAGCATTCAAAATTTAAAGCAATTGTCAAAAGATCAGCAATATCAATTATGGGCTATTGTGGATGGCAAACCCGTGGATGCAGGTGTCTTTGACATTAATGTTCAGGGACTGCTGAAAATGAAAAACGTTGAACGGCCCTCAGCCTTCGCGGTGACCATTGAGCCTCGGGGGGGAAAGCCTTCACCAACCCTGGAGACGATGCAAGTGATGGGTACTTTTAGCAAAGGATAACCCACGCAGCGGTAGTATTACCCTCCCTGTTTTCCGGTATTTTTTAATGATCGTGAGCTATTTCCGGTTATTTATCGTTTACGTAGAGTATGTAATCCGGTTGATTGGCAGGAATATTCGGCCATTGGAAGATTTAGAGATTGGCTTTAAGTATAATTTTGTATATTTAATTTAAATAAATTAAAATCAGTGAGTTATGAAAATGGTTCCAATGAAATTCTACTACTCACGGGCACGCACATTAGCAGTGCTGGTGGGTCTTAGTTTTGTGGCCTACTTTATTTTAAAACTGTTTATCAGCACAGTCAATTGAGTAAAGGAAGAGTACCTCTAAGAGGATATTTTGTACGCGCCAAGGTATTTGGGTATCTGGTGGTCGTAATTCTGGTATGCATTGTTATTTATAAAATCTTTATCGAACCGTAGCCCGCAGGTTACGATTCATAGTCAAGCATGAAACCCGGTTTTGCCGGGTTTTTTTGTGCATTGAGATTGGCTTCGCTTTCACCTTGATTTTGTCAATGTGAGGATTAAATCACTTTTGTCCTATTTCCCGACTATGCATTTGATAATTTTGACATTCAAAATGAAACGTAAAATGCGCCCCCATTTCATCACACTAATTTTGGTTGTGCTAACTCACCTCGGCTTTGCTCAAAACCAGGATTCATTACAGCAGGTAATTTATCAGTCGGCATTGCAGAAGCTAAAGCAAGGCGGATATAATGAAGCATCAATTCAATTTTCGCAGTTGATCACTACGGGTTTTGCCAATAAGGAAGTTTTTGTGAAAAGGGGTGTTGCATACTTTTTTCTGAACGATCCTGAAAAAGCAAAATTGGATTTTGATGAGGCGGTAAAAGCACGAATCAATACCGCAGAACTTTTTGAATTTCGGGGTCACACAAAATATAAACTCAATGACTATACGGGAGCAGCACAAGATTTAGACAAGGCCGTGACCATGGGCGCAAGTGGTTTTGAATTGTTCGCCAACCTTGGCAACTCAAAATTCCGGCTCGATAATTTTAAAGAGGCTGTGCTCAACTATGACAAAGCTTTTGCTACTGGAAAAAAAGATCCTATCTTATATAACAACCGCGGCAAGGCAAAATCAAACCTGAAAGACTTTGCCGGAGCGTTGGCTGATTTTGATGAAGCAATCAAACTTAAATCTGACTACGACAAGGCAATTGAAAACCGTGCGGACATGCGATTTCAATTGAAGGATTGGAAGGGAGCCTCTGAGGATATTCAAAAGCTTATTGCAGCAGGAAGAAACGATACAGATTTGTTTGAAAAGCTCGGCACTTCTCTTTTTAATCTATCAGACTATAAGAATGCATCCGAAATACTTACCAAAGTGGTTGGTAAGGGCGTGAAGGACAAGGAAGTTTTTCGCATGCTTGGAATTTCATTTGCCAAAATTGATAATTGTAAAGAATCTTCCAATGCCCTCGCAGCCGCAGTTTCATTAGGCGCTTCCGGAAAAGATGTTTTTGAAACGCTCGGTACTTGCCAATATAATCTTAAAGAATATGCACCGGCAATTGAGTCATTAAGCAGAGCTATTGCGGCAGGATCGAATACAAAAGAAATTTTCGCGCAAAAGGGAAATGCAGAATTTTATCAAAAGCAGACGGATGCAGCTATCAAAGATTTGGAAAAAGCAATTCAATTAGGCGCTTCCGATTTTGAGGTTTTCAAAAACCTGGGCGATGGTAAGTTCATGAAAAATGATTTTGCCGCGGCCATCAATAATTATGATAAAGCGATAGCGCTGTCATCAGCCGATGCGATTATCTTCAACAACAGAGGTAAAGCAAAGGCAACGCTGGGCGATGTGCAAGGTGCTCTTGTGGATTTTGACAAAGCCATCGCACTAAAAGCAGATTATGGAAAAGCTTATTTAAACAGAGGCACGGTTCGGTTTGGATTAATCAATTATGCTGGAACGATTGAAGACCTCGAAAAAGTAAGAAAGGCAGAAGGAGACTCTCCCGAATTGCTTCGCATGCTGGGTGTTTCAAACTACTTGTTAAACCAGAAAGATGCTGCAAAGCCATTATTGGAAAGTGCTTTTAAAGCAGGAACAAAAGATGGCAAAGTAAGTTTGTATCTCGGCTATCTTCGTTATGAGGCTAAGGATTTCAAGGGCACCGTGGAAGCATTGAATGCTGCTGAAGCTTCGGGTGAAAAAGAAATCACGTTATATGACGCCAGGGGAAAATCACAATTCGCGAATCAAGAATTTAATGCCGCCATTGCTGATCTGGAAAAAGTTGTGCTGGCGGGCAAACCCGATGTGATTACACTGGAAGATCTCGGACTTGCCTATCAGCAACAGCAAAAACCAAAAGAAGCCATGATGAATCTTGAAAAAGCCATCATGAATGGTAGCAAAAACAAGGAGGTATACTTCCATGCGGGTAACGGCAGATTCAAAGACAATAATTTTAATGGCGCAATTGATGCATACAATAACGCAATTTCATTTGGTGCCAACGATGAAGTCATTTACAACAATCGGGGAAAAGCAAAATTGAATTCAAACCTGATCGTTGAGTCCATTCCAGATTTTGATAAAGCTCTTCAGCTAAAATCGAATTATGCCCAGGCATTGAAGAACAGAGCGCAGGCAAATTTTCAATTGAAAGAATGGGCTAAAATTGTTGCTGATGTTGAAGTGTTGGTAAAGGCAAATCAAGCTTCCGCAGATGAACTTGCCTTTTCGGGTATCGCGCGGTACAATTTAAAGGATGCAAAAATTGCAATTGATGAGTTATCAAAAGCGATTCAGGGCGGTACAAAAGAGAAAGAAGCGATTGTAATTCGTGGCCGAGCTTACTTCGATACACAGGATTTTGAAAAGGCATTGCCCGATTTAACGAAAGCAATTGACCAGGGAGAAAAGGCAGCCGATCTTTTTTATAAACGGGGAGTGTGTCGTTTCAAACAACAAGAATATAAACTTGCCTTGCCCGACTTTGATCAAGCCGTTAGTGGTGGCTTATCAGAAGCGGAAGTGTATGACATGCGAGGCTTCTGCAAACTGGACGCAAAAGACGCACTGGGTGCGCTGTCTGATTTTGACGAGGCAATAGCAAAAAATCCCAAACTGGCATCCGCATTTTATCACCGCGGTGATGCTAAATTTTCAACCTCTAATCTACCGGGTGCTGTTGAGGATTACTCAGCGGCCATTACACTCGGGCTTACCGATGCAGTACTCTTTAATAATCGCGGTAAGGCAAATTTGAATTTGGGAAATATTGATGATGCCATTGCCGATTTCGGATCGGCCATCTCAAAAAAATCAGATTATGTTCGGGCATATGAAAATCGTGCTACCGCCTATTTGAAGAAATCTCTTTTTGAGGAAGCCATAAAAGATATGCGTCAGATAGAAAAATTATCGCCCAAGCAAAATCCTGAGTTTTATCAACAATTGGGGGAGGCCTACTACGAAGTAAAAAAATATTTGCCAGCACAGGAGTACCTGGATAAAGCCATTCAGGGCGGGATTAAGGACAAAGTTTTGTTTTATAAAAGAGGCAAATGCCTGATGGATCAAAACGAATTTCAATTGGCCATTCGCGACTTTGATGAATCGATCAAAGCAGGAGAAAACTCCGTGGCTATTTTTTTAGATAAAGCGAGGGCGTTTCTCGGATTAGAAAATCGAAAGGGGGCACTGGATAATTTAGCCAAGGCCATAGCGCTTGATCCGAACAATGCAGATGTTTATTACAATAGTGCCGTGATCAAAGAAGAAAATCAGGAATACGAAGCTGCGATTGATGATTATGATAAATCAATACAACTCAATCCCAAAGATGCTGGTGCATTTGCAGGGCGCTCCAATTGCCGCGCACAACTTGGCGATTATGGTGCCGCAATTTCTGATATGAATTCGGCTATACAACTTGACGCAAAAAAATCATCGTACTTTAAACAAAGAGGCAACTTTTATTACAAGCTTCAAAATCGAGTGAAGGCATGTGAAGATTGGGGCATGGCCGTGCAACTGGGTGATGAAAAGGCTAAATTTTCAATCAGTCAGTATTGTAAATAGTTGACTCATTTAAATCCGTAAATCTTACATCCGTTGTCTACTCCTTATAATCACTCATCGTGGCAACACGCAGTGATGTAATTTGTATCATGATTAAGAACGGATATTGGTTGAAATTAATGGTGAAAAGCTTAATGTTTGCACTGGCTGGGTTGCTTGCTTCGATTGTGGCGTTCAGCTGAGGGTTGGGATGTGCAAAATAAGATTCATTAATGATGATAGCACCGCTACGGAGTTTCTGATGATATAACAGAAATGCACAATCATGTTCTGATCAAAAATTACTGAGCAATAAGTTAATGCGATTATCGTTTTACCTCCGCTATGCAAAAACACAGGCAGAGGTATTTTTATTTCCTCGCGCTGCTGCTTTGTCCTTTTTTTCTGAAGGCACAACAGAACACGCGCGGTGACCGGGGCGAATCGGCAATCACAGTTGCGCCCAAACAAGCGAAACGCGCTCACGTTCCTCATCGCAAGCGCGTCAGCTGTAAAAAGCCCAAGGTTCAGCACACCGCTGTTTATGAATTTTATGCGCGAGTGGAGCAGGCTGCTAAGAACAGACAACGCTTACTTAAAAAATTAGCCAAACCTCAATATTCCAATCCGCTTTACTTCGGCCATAAGCGTCCGCCCAAAAAGCATACGGCAAGTAAAATGCGTTACTGCAAAGAGTGTGGCATCAGGCATTGATCGAATAATAATCGATTGCAAGAGGGCTTGAAAAGAGCTACTATATTTTTTTTGGAGATGTTCTCGTTTTAAGAGCAGAAAAACTAAATTAGGTTTCTGTAACAAACCTATGAATCTTGCTCATCACATCGAACACACCAACCTGAGCCCTATACTTACTATTGGCGATATCGATAAACTTGTTGAAGAAGCAAAACAGCATCAGTTCATTGGCGTGTGTGTTCCGCCTTTTTGGGTAAAGCGCGCACAACGCGAAATCGGAAAAGAAAAAATTTTATTGGTAACCGTAGCCGGGTTTCCTTTAGGCTACACGATGACGGAAACAAAGCTAGACGACATTAAGCGCAGCATCGATAATGGTGCAGACGAAATTGATGTAGTGATGAACGTATCTTCCTTTAAAACCGGCATTCCGTGGACGAAAATTGAGTTGGCCAAGTGTAGTAAGCTTGCGCATGATCACCAGAAGATTTTAAAAGTTATTCTTGAAACAGCATATCTTTCCGATGGTGAGATTGTAGAGGCGTGTAAACTATGCGTTGATGCCGGGGCAGATTTCGTAAAAACGTCTACTGGCTTTGCTCCCGCAGGAGCTACTGTGGAGCATGTTAAGTTAATGCGATCCACCGTGCCGGCATCAGTAGGAGTAAAGGCTTCGGGAGGAATCAAGACGTATGATCAGGCAATAAAAATGATTGAGGCAGGAGCCGATCGGCTTGGAACCTCATCGGGAGTAAAAATAATGGAGTCCATCAAAAAACCAGAAGCATAATAATCATGAGTGAATTTCTATCCGATCTTTTTCCTGCCGAGGAAGCCATTCCAAAGCAGTACAGTATGGACACTTACCTGGAACAGCGCGAGTACCTGATCAATGGTGAATTGCGCACCTGGAAGGGAACACTCAATCCTGTGGCGAGCCCTGTATTTGTAAAACGCAATGGCAAGGCAGAGCAAAAAATAATTGGAAGCACACCACTGCTTACTAAACACGAAGCTCTTGAAGCATTAGATGCCGCAGTAAAAGCGTATGATCTCGGTCATGGCGCCTGGCCAACGATGAGCGTAACCGATCGGATCGCGCACGTAGAAAAGTTTCTGAGCAAGATGCGTGAAAAGAGAACAGAGGTTGTAAATCTGCTCATGTGGGAGATTGGCAAGCCATTGAAAGATTCTGAAAAGGAGTTTGACCGCACTTGCGATTATATTGTCGATACCGTAAAAGCATTAAAAGAACTCGATCGCAATTCAGCAAAACTTGTGGAGGAGCAGGGATTCATGGCGCAGATCAGGAGAGTACCGTTAGGGGTAGCCTTGTGCATGGGGCCATTCAATTATCCTTTGAATGAAACATTTACCACCCTGATCCCAGCGTTGATCATGGGTAACTCTGTCATTTTCAAACCTGCAAAATATGGTGTGTTGTTGGTAAGACCTTTGTTGGAAGCTTTTCGCGATAGCTTTCCTGCTGGTGTTGTTAATATTATTTATGGCCGTGGCCGGGATACGGTTGGATCATTGATGGAGTCCGGTAAGATTGATGTGTTTGCGTTCATCGGCACAAACAAGGGAGCGAATGATTTGAAAAAGCTGCATCCGAAGCCACATCGGTTAAAATCTATTTTGGGGCTGGATGCAAAAAACCCCGCGATTGTTTTGGATGATGCAGATATGGACAATGCAGTAGCGGAGTGCATTGCCGGTTCACTTTCATTTAATGGCCAGCGGTGTACCGCATTAAAAATTTTATTTGTTCATCAATCCATTGTTGATTCATTCATCAAAAAATTTAATGATGCAGTAGCCAGGTTAAAGCCAGGCATGCCATGGGATGCAGGCGTGGGTTTGACACCACTACCGGAGCCGAGTAAGACGGATTATCTGAACGGCTTAGTGAACGATGCAAAAAATCATGGTGCCAGTGTGATGAATGCGAATGGAGGCACAATCAACAATACCTTTTTCTACCCTGCGGTATTGTATCCGGTTAATGCAAAGATGAAAGTATACGAAGAAGAACAATTTGGACCTGTCGTGCCGATCGTTCCGTTTACGCATGATTACGAAGCCATACAATATGTGGTGAATTCCAACTTCGGCCAGCAGGTGAGTATTTTTGGTACTGACTCAAAACGAATAGCAGTATTGATGGACGCTTTCGTTAACCAGGTGGGCCGCATCAATTTGAATACACAAAGCCAGCGAGGCCCCGATACGTTTCCGTTCAATGGAAGAAAAGACTCAGCAGAAGGT
Source organism: uncultured Cyclobacteriaceae bacterium (assembly GCA_966095315.1). Classification (GTDB taxonomy): domain Bacteria; phylum Bacteroidota; class Bacteroidia; order Cytophagales; family Cyclobacteriaceae; genus ELB16-189. The sequence goes on along the minus strand of CBHTSG010000002.1, from coordinate 248,432 downwards.
ACGCTATCCGTAGCAGATGCGCTTCGGGTATTTTCCATTCGAACGCTTGTGGCTACTAAAGGTACCGATGCCAACAAACAGATTATTGGAAACATCATTCGCAATCGTGAGTCAGCCTTTTTAAGTACTGATTATATTTTTTAGCCGTGGCAGAACTGCAGCACGTTACACTACGAATCACCGGCAGGGTGCAGGGCGTATTTTATAGACTCACTGCCAAGAAGAAAGCTGACCAGCTTGGTGTAAAGGGATTCATTCGAAATGTACACGATGGATCAGTGTATGTGGAGGCTGAGGCGGAGGAGAGCGTAATTTACAAATTCATCAAGTGGTGCAACACCGGCCCATCCGGTGCGGAAGTCGATCATGTAGAAGTGATGGTAGGTGACGCTAAGAATTTTGAATCTTTTGATATTGTTAAATAACAACTAGGGGAGGATTAGTTTAGTCTCTCCTTCTTCAAAGAATTCTCCTTCCTAGCAATGACAAAGGCGTCAGACGGCTTGAAACTGTAGCTGACAGCCGTCAGACGCCTATTCATCAAGGGGTGACTAAGAATTTTGAATCTTTTGATATTGTTAAATAATGAAGAGGCTGTCTCAAAAGCTCTTTTGAATTGTCATTTCGAGGAACGAGAAATCTTTGAAGTAGCGTAGTGAAACTATTTTCAATGATTCCTCCCTGAGGTCGGAATGACAAGGCATCTTTTTGATACAGCCTCTTTGTATCATAAATAACAGAATTTTTCGTCAAGCGGGCACTTCAAAACTATCGGCTGAAGCCTTCTTCATGTAGTCATCATAATCATACGGAATATCACCGCCTTCCAACAGGCAACCGTCTGGAATGGTGGGATAAATTTCTTCGTATGTTTTTACCAGGTTCATAAACACCCTGCGATAAACGTGAGTGCGATTGATTTTATCCGGGTGACTGATTCCGGAAGCGGCCAATAACTCCACAAAACTTTCAACCGTGTTTTTGTGATAGTTGGCTACGCGCACTTTCTTGTCTTCCACCACAAGCCCTTTCATGAAATAGGGATCTTGTGTTGCAACTCCGGTAGGGCAAGTATTTTTATTACACTCCAGTGCCTGAATGCAGCCGAGGGCCATCATCATGGCGCGTGCAGTGTTGCAGGTATCAGCACCTAATGCCATGGCTCTCACCATATGAAATCCTGTAAGAATTTTTCCACTGGCAATCAATTTCATTTCATTTCGAATACCAAAACCTCTTAAGGCATTATCGGCAAAAGCCAACGCATCAAGTAGTGGCATTCCAACAAAGTTGGTGAACTCGGGTGGTGCAGCACCTGTACCACCTTCGCCTCCATCAATCGTAATGAAGTCAGGATATAAATTTAATTGCACCATGGCTTTGCAGATGGAAAGGAACTCACTCTTACGGCCGATGCATAATTTGAATCCTACTGGTTTTCCGCCACTGAGCGAGCGCAGTTTGTCAACGAATTTCACCAGCTCAATTGGATTAGAGAAAGCACTGTGAAAAGGTGGAGAGAACACGGTTGTGCCGGGCTCAACCAAACGTATGGCGGCAATTTCAGGCGTGTTTTTCTTGGCCGGAAGAATACCACCGTGGCCTGGCTTTGCGCCTTGAGATAGTTTTATCTCAATCATTTTTACGTTTTGCTTTATCGCATTTGCTTTAAAAGCATCATCGTTAAAATTTCCTTCTTTGTCGCGCGCACCAAAATATCCTGTACCAATTTGCCAGATAATATCTCCACCGGGGGCGAGGTGATATGGACTTAGGCCACCCTCACCCGTATTGTGTGCAAAGCCTCCTATTTTAGCTCCGCCATTCAGAGAGAGGATCGCATTTTGACTTAATGATCCAAAACTCATGGCCGATACATTCAGCATGCTCATGTCATAAGGTTGTGTACACTTTGATCCTCCGAAACGCACGCGTGGGTTGTGATCCATTTTGTGGAAGTCAAGCGGCTTGATGGAGTGTGTCATCCATTCATAGCCTTCTGCATAAACATCCAGCTGCGTACCAAAAGGAATGGTGTCGATTTGTTTTTTGGCGCGCTGATAAATCACCGAGCGTTCATTCCGGTTGATGGGCGCACCGTCCGTATCACTTTCAACAAAGTACTGCTGAATTTTTGGACGCAAGTCTTCAAATACATAGCGTAAGCGGCCAAGCACTGGAAAGTTGCGCTTGATGGATTGGCGAGTCTGTATCATGTCGGCCACGCCCATGTAAACAATGGGTAGCACAATCACATAAAGCAAGGCAACATCAATCCAGAAATAAGACCAAATGCCGATGATGGCAATGATCACTATTGAAAGAGTAACAAAGAGGGCACGTGGTGTCATAGACAAGATTTAGTTTTTAGGTCTTTGAAATTACTGATTTGAACTCAGATCGCAAACGGGTATGATAACATCGGCCAATCGGCTAAGCGACTTTCATCTCTACGATGCCTTTGCTTTTATGAATCCGTATTTCAAACTGGTGAAGAATGAAGTGATTCATTCTGTTTTCGGCCAATTGTGCCTGACGGTTATCAGGCAGAAAAATGGTGAGGTCCATTACGGCCTTGATAAAAAGCTCTTGTTGGCAGTAGTTAATCGTCCACTGAGTAAAGGTTTCGCGCCACTCTTTTTGATATTTATCAAAATGATCGATACCATCCCAGGCAAACTCCAATTGATTGTTGCCAAATTTATAGCGGTAGATTCCCGCAAGGTTTTGGTAAAAGCCACTGAGCAACTTTAAATTTTTTGGCTTGTAGCTTCTGATCTGGCTGGTAAAATTGTCCACGATGCCCAACGGATTATGCCGAAGTTCATAGTGTTCTTTTACGCGGTTAATCAGGGAGGTGAGCAATTCATCCTGTAGCGAAAGTTGTGCTTGCTCCAACAGGTAGTTTTTGTCTAGCGGAAAAAATTTACGGATCACGCTGTGGCAAAAGGTTTTACAAAGGTAATTAAAATCTTTTACCGATTAAATAATTGTGAGATACCAAGACGATGTTCCTCATTAAATTGATGGAACATCCTTAACTTTCATAAACGTAAATGAAGATGCCATGTCATTGAAAAGAAAAATCATAATTGGAGTGGTGGCGGTTTTGGTCCTCATCCAATTCATTCGGCCTGGACGGAATAACTCAACCGAAATTACCGATAACGATCTCTCCAAACGCTATGCTGTGCCGGAGAATGTGCTGCCCATCCTAAAAGAATCGTGCTACGATTGCCATAGTAACAACACACGCTATCCGTGGTATGCCAATGTGCAGCCGGTGGGTTGGTGGCTGCAATCGCACGTGAACGAAGGAAAGAAAGAGTTAAACTTCTCCGAGATTGGAACCTATTCTGAAAAGCGATCAAAACATAAATTTGAAGAAATCGAAGAGATGGTAAAAGAGGGTGAGATGCCTCTTAAAAGTTATTTACTGATTCACAAAAACGCTGCACTCACTACCGAACAGGCAAAATTGGTCACCGACTGGGCGGCTACATTAAAATAAATTCTTAAGGGTCATACACGGTTCCGGGCGCGCTAATCAGACTGGTGGGGTACTTTATTCTCAGGTTTGCACGAAACTCCACGCGTGTATTCGATATGCCTTCCACGGTGTTTGGATAGTAATACACGCGCGCTTCAATGGTGTTGAAAATTAAATTTTCATTTCGTGCACGAAGGGCTACAGAGTATCCTGAAAAGAAATTGTGTTTTTGAAAAACCGTTTCACCGGATTGGGCCAAATAGGCGAGGTCAATGCGTGTGACGGGCGCAAGGTGAAATCCTAATATTTTCCAGGGCGTAAACACAATGGCTTCGGTGCGAAGCGTTAGCCTGCGTGTTCCATTGAGGCTGTCGGGTTTAAAGCCAAACAATCCGTTGCCATCACGAATGTCAAGTTCACGTTTTATTTTTTGATTGAATTGCTGCGCGTAACCAAGGTCGCCTTGGTGGCGAACATTGAATTTTCCCATGGGGTAAACTTTGCTGAAGCGCGTAAAGTTGAGTTGCAGCAGCGCATCTTCATGCGTACTGTTGTTGAAATAGGATGCCACTTTTACGCCATAGGTATAAAATGTTCCATTACTGTTCACATGATTCCAATACAAATCTGCCGAAAGGTATGGCCTCTTGCTGCCACGCTCTTTCTCCCAGCCTCCCGTAAAGGAAATACGATAGCCGTAGGGCACGTCCTCCGTTCGGCCGAAGCCCAATACATATTTTGTCTTGTAAAAATCCTGGCGAAAGAGCGTAAGCTGACTTAAAAAACTAACCCGGTCTTCGTACAACAACCGCTCATTGGAAGTGAGCGGAACATCGGGATAGGTAGTGAATTCTTTTTGGTAGCCGCGAAAGGCAATAAATTTTCGATTGCGATTTTCGCGAATGCTGTTCGGTAATTTGGCATGGCCAAACGAATAACCGGCCCACAAATCCTGAATCTTGTAGTCATATTTTGCAAAGAGTGCTGCATCTTTCATGAAAACATTGGAAGAATAATTCCGGCTCCACTCCATCCCTCCGGCCCATCGGGTGAAGGGATTGAACAACGGACGATTTAATCGCAGGTACCATGCCGTTTCGTTTTCATTACCCACACTGGCTGCGTTATCAATAGTGGTGTAGCCGATGGTGCCATCAATGAAACTACCAAACAGGTTTACTTTTCGGTACAAAATTTCCTGACCTAGTTTGGGTTGCCGCTCTGTATCAAATACAGTACTGATTTGCAAACGTTGGCCCATGCCTGCCAGGTTTGCATCCTGAAGTTTGAAACGATATTCGGTAGGGCTTCTTGGATTGAAACTCGCCCCGAGGCTAAACACATCGCGTGTCATGATGAGTAAGTCAACCGAATCGCTGTCTTCCGATTCATGCAACACAAAAATGCGGGAGTCCAAAATAAAATCGAGATCGCGCAGGTAGCGCTCATTGTCCGCCACCCGGTAAGGATTGAGTGGCTTGCCTTCTTTCACAAATACGTTGTTGCGAATCACCCAGGGCTTTGAATCATTATGGAGGCGATTGGCAGCTCTGGTAAGAAAGTTCTTGATGGTTTTTAAAGTATCCTGAACGGTGCGGTCGAAGCCAATTTGTTCATAATAGATTTTACGAATGATTTTGCCTTCATAAGGAAGAAAGGCGTCTTCACTTTTGACGGTAAAAATTTGAACCTCTTCTGAATTTCTTCGGATAGACCCAATTGCTTTGCTTGCTAACTCTTTTGCTTTTGATGGATCACTCTTCAAAGAATCTTTTTGCTGACCCAGCGTGGGCTCCAGAAAAATAAATACAGCAACAAAAGTTAGCCCGAATTTCATACTAGCATTCGGCTACTAAGTTCACAAAGTTTAACAACTAAGCACTGAATGCGATCTCAAAAAAAACTCCCTTGCCTAGATCGGTAAGGGAGTTTTTAAATTAGTTGACTGCCGTTATCAACGACTCACCTCATTGCTCAACGAAGCACCATAAAAAATAGCGTTGGTAATAATCTTATTGGTGCCAAACCAGAAGGCGCGGAAAGCAAGATTTTCGGTAAAGCCAATTACTTTTCCGCGGCCCATCGCGGTAACGCCAAGGCAAGATGAATTTTTCAGTTTGTTATAATTAGGTTTGGTAATGTAGCCGCTGAGCAATGGATTGTTTCCGTAAGTCAAAGGATTGCTGTACGCACCAGTCCCTTTTTGCATAAATAAATTATTGCCTTTGAAGAGTGCAATTTTAGAATTGGTTAATCCATAAAACAGCGGGAAGGTCAAGTCAGCATCGGCCTCAAAGATGGCACCGCTGGTTTCTTGTGCTCTGCGATTTTCTTCGATATCGCCATAAGGCTTCGCCTTGGCAGGTTCTTTTTTATCGCCAGCGACTTCGTCTTTTTTGGTTTCAAATTTTCCGATGCCCGCACCGTTAAGCCAGTTGAGGGCACTCTCAAAACCGATGGCCACACCACCGGCTTGAATCCATGCCTTCAATTTTTCTTTCGCAGGATCAGTAATGCTGTTGTAAGAACCTTCCGGGAAGATTATAGTAGTGTACCGACTGATAGAAGTGGTATTAAACACACTGGTAGGAATCAGCGTGATGGGCATTTCAAAGCGAGTGTCCAGCATGTGCCAGATTTCGCCTGCGTCAGTGGCGGAAACATTTCCTTCTACCAACATGGCAATCTCCGGCTTTTTCAGCACAGTGAATGAACTGCTGCCGAGGCTAACACCCTGATAGTCGAGGCCGGTAGAAAGAGCGTGAACATCGATGCCGTCTTTTTCCGTAATTTCTTTCATGTACACTTCAAGCTGAGCAGGAATTCTATCCTGATTGTCGATGGGAATCAATATGGTGCCGCGATCAAATTTTTTCCCGTTCGCATAGAATACTTCATTAGAAACTTTGATGCGCACATTCTTGCTGAGCAAGCGATAAATGGCCCGCGGAGCATAGTAGCCGTGCGTTTCAAAGACATAAGCATAATCTCCTTTACCCACTACTTTTCCTTCAGGCATTTTTAAGTCCACCACTTTTTCGCCAAGAGCGGGCATTACTTTTAGTTCTTCATAATCCAAACCAAAGGCCAGGGGGAGCGTCCAGCTGGAGATGTCGTAGAAAATACTGTCCTTGAATTTCAATTGCTTATCGAACATACCATGAATCAATTTGGATTGATTTTGATTCAAGGGAATCAGATAGCTGGATTCAGCATCGAAAGATTTTCCATTGATGGTTTGTGTTGAGGAAAGTTTGTAAACGTCTACATTCTGGCGAACCGCCATTTCAGCAAACATGGCGGCACGGGTCTTGTCTTTAGGCGCACCGATGATGTATCCCTTCACCACATCTTTTGCTGCATCCGCGGCAGCGCTCTTATAAAAATCGCGCTGGTAGTTCATGATCTCATCATGCATTTCATTCACGGCCTTCAGCGAACTAAGCATGGTGGTAAAGTGATTGCGGACTGTAAAAGGAAATCGCAACACTCCATTCACGCTTTCCTGCGCGTGACCGCGTGAGCTTGCCTGCTCAAACAAAATTCCGATAGAGCCTTGCGCATCCGGATAGGTAGACCCCTTTCCGTAATAAAAGTCATCATAACCTTCCTGCGTAAAATAAAGTGAGCCGATTTCATCTAAAGCCTTAGCGTGATATTCGCCCATCTTGCGGGTGATCTCCTGATTTTTGTCTGGAGTGATAGGATTGACACGTGAAGGAACACCGGGCATGAAAAAGAATGTGGCATTCGTTCCTTGCTCATGATGGTCGGTAAGTACATTAGGTCTCCATTGCTGGAATTTTTTTACTCGCGCTTGCGACTCGGGCTGCTGCGCAACGAGCCAATCGCGGTTGAGGTCAAACCAATAATGATTGAACCTTCCCCCGGGCCAGGCTTCGTTAAATTCAACGTGATTCGGGTCGGCCATGAGCACCTTACTTTTGCGGGCATTCACCCAACCAGAGAAGCGTTGAAGGCCATCGGGATTGAAGCTTGGATCAAACAGAATAACAGTGTTGTCAAGATACTTTTCAATTTCGGGTCCTTGTGCTGCCGCCAAATGATAAGCCATTACCAAGCCGGCATTTGCTCCACTGGCCTCGTTTCCGTGAATACTGCAGCCCAAGTAAAATACCAGTGGCATACCCTTTACATCCAGTCCACCCGATTTTGCAGGGTCGCAAAGTTGAAGGTGCTGGGTGCGTATGGACTCAATATTTTTTTGATTTTTGGGCGAGGTGATGGTTAGCAGCAGCAAGGGTCGTCCTTCGTGCGTAACCCCGGTTTGCTCCAACGAAATCCTATCAGAAGCCTGGTCGAGCGCCATCATGTAGTAGACCAGTTTATCGTGTGTAACGTGCCATTCGCCCACTTCATGGCCGATTATGGACTGGGGTGTGGGGATTTTAGGATCGTATTTAACCCCTTGCGGGAGATAATAGCTTAGGTCTGTTTGAGCCCGGGAGGCAAAAACCATGAGTGCGCAGAGGAAAGTCAGGAGAAGCTTTTTCATTCAGATTCAGGAGTTTTAGGTAAAAATTTGAAATAATTGGTTTTTCCCACCACCTCCAAATGATAAGGTACAAGCGGTTGTTGCGATTATTAAATTGTTAATAAAATGTTCGAAAGATTTAAAACTCAACCCTGCCCAACTAAAGGGTAAAAAGGATATTTTTGCGCGTCCTATAATAACCAACAAGACCAAATCCTTATGAGAAAAATTCTACTACTATTTAGCTTGGTTTTCATTGCCGTTTTAGGCGTGAACGCTCAGGTGACTACCTCTTCTTTGAAGGGAAGAGTATTTGGATCAGGCACTACTGTTGATCAGGAGAAAAAGACTTCTACCAATGAAGAACTGCCTGGCGCCAACATCGTGGCTACCCACACACCTTCAGGAACTACGTATGGAACCGTATCCATGGCAGACGGCCGATTCATTATCCCCGGCATGCGCGTGGGGGGTCCTTACACCGTTAAAGTCAGCTTTATTGGATACCGTGAGCAGACGTATAATGATATCTACCTCAGCCTTGGTGTAGCTACCGATTTGAATGTAACACTGGTTACTGAATCAACTCAATTGGGCGAAGTGGTTGTATCGGGTGTGAAAAACGAAGTCTTCAGTTCTGATCGCACAGGTGCTGCGGCTTCATTCAATAACTCAACCCTGACGAGCATTCCTACGATCGGCCGTACGGTGGATGATATTGTGAAGTACAATGCATTTGGTAACGGTCGTTCTTTTGCCGGTCAGGATAGCCGCTTCAATAACTTTACGATTGACGGTTCAGTGTTTAACAATGGTTTTGGTTTAGGATCGTCAGCTCAGGCAGGTGGTCGTACTGGTACCACACCAGTATCGCTGGATGCATTTGATGAAATTCAATTGAACGTAGCTCCGTTTGACGTTCGTCAATCTGGATTTGCCGGTGCTGCCATCAACGCGGTAACACGCTCTGGAACAAACGAAGTGAAAGGATCGGTATACTACATCACCCGTGGCAATAACCTTACCGGAAAGAAGGTAAATGGATCAAAACTAACGGGTGTGAACATTGACGAGAAGACGATGGGCTTCCGTATAGGTGCACCAATCATCAAGAATAAGCTTTTTATTTTTGTGAACGCTGAGAAATTCGAAAGCTCAACTCCGGCATTGACTTGGTCGGTTGACCGTGGCACTGGTGGAGCAAACGTCTCACGTGTAAAAGAATCAGACCTTATTACATTGAGGGATTTTATGAGCAAGAATTTCGGATGGGAAGGTGGAGCACTGGATGGATATAACAACGACATCACCAGTAAGAAGGCCCTCGTTCGTCTTGATTACAACATCAACAATAACCACAAGTTGTCATTGCGTTACTCTCATCACGATTCAGAATCAGGATCGATCATCAGTAATAGTAACAGTAGTAACACTGCCGGTTTTGGTAACCGAAACAACCTGAGCACAGCGGTTTCTATGGAAAACACTGGCTATCTTATTCAAGACAACACTCGATCAGTTGCTCTTGAGTTGAACTCTAACTTTGCTAGTAAATTTTCAAACAAGGCCATTCTTACTTACAATAAGCAAAATGAGGATAGAACTTATAGAACAGCTTTATTCCCTACCATAGAGATTCAAGACCCTACCACAGCATCAACATTGACTACAGTTGGGTTTGATCCATTCACTCCGGACAACAAGTTGAGATATTCAACACTCAACTTTACCGACAACCTCACATACTATGCCGGCAAGCATACTCTAACTGCAGGTGTCGCGTTGGAAATTTTCAAATCAGATAACTTATTCTTCCCAAGCTCAAACGGAGTTTATGTTTATCGTTCTTTAGCTGATTTCTACACTGCAATGAACCAGTATTTGGCTAATCCAAATTATACTACTTCAGCAGTTAACGTGAGCCGTTACAACTTGCGTGTATCGTTGTTGCCAGCTGGCGAAAAGCCATGGCAGACGTTGAAGTCCAACACTTACAGCTTCTATGCGCAAGATGAATTCCAGATGAATGACAAACTTAAATTAACTGCGGGTATTCGTGGTGACATTTTCGCTTACGATAATTCAACTACTGAGGCCTATAATAATACGACTGTAGCGGGATTGACTTTTAAGGATGACTATCAGGATGCCTATAAAGTAACAACAGGAGCGTTCCCAAAGAATAAGCTATTACTTTCACCGCGTGTAGGTTTCAACTTTGATGCAAAGGGAGATCAGTCGCTTCAGATTCGCGGAGGTTCCGGTATCTTCGTTTCCCGCATTCCACAAGTATTGATTTCTAACCAGCTTGGTAATAATGGTGTAAATACTGCAGTTGTTACGTTGACCAACAACGTACCATTCCGCACTGATCCAGCTAACTTACCTGCAGGCTTGATCAATCCTACCGCACCCACCGGTTTTGTGGTGAATGCATCGGATCCTGATTTGAAGTATCCAATGGTATTGAAAACTAACATTGCTGTTGATAAGAAATTACCTTTTGGCTTGATCGGTACAGTGGAGGTAATCCACAACAAAAACATCCAGGCATTGCGTTACATCGATGCGAACTTGAATGCATCAAATACAGCCTTCACAGGCCCTGACACACGCGAGCGTTTCACCGGTACACGTTTCATCAATTCACAGGTAAGCAACGTATTCGTGTTAAAGAATACTTCTAAAGGATATTCTTACACCTTCACTGCTAAACTTGAGCGCCCTGCAGCCAATGGCTTTGGCGGAATGGTGGCCTACACTTATGGTTTAGCACGCGATCTTCAATCCGTAGGAAGTACAGTACAGGCAAACATGCCCACCATCTATGGTCAGAACTATCTTGCTACATCGTATGCTGATAATGATTTGAGACATCGCATTGTAGGGTATGTAAACTATCGTAAAGAATATGGTGGCCAATACGGTGGAGCGACTACCATTACACTTGGTTCAACTGCCAATAGTGGTCCAAAGATTTCTTACATCTATAGTAACGATATGAATGGTGATGGTCAGAACAATGACCTGATCTACGTGCCGAATGCTGCGTCAGAACTTAGCTTTGCTTCGTTCACTTCAGGGGGCAAGACATTTACAGCAGCTGATCAGCAAGCTGCCTATGATGCATGGATTGATGGCGATGATTACTTGAAGAGCCGCAGAGGTCAGTATGCTGAACGAAACGGCCAGTCACTACCTTGGTTAACACGCTTTGACTTCTCAATCGCTCAGGACTTCTACATTAAGGTGGGAGAGAAGGGCAAGAGAAATGCATTGCAGGTAAGATTTGACTTGTTGAATGCAGGTAACTTCCTGAGCAACAAGTGGGGTGTAGCGTACACTTCTGTAAACAGCACTCCGCTTACTTTAGCAAGCACCAGTGGAGCCGGTGTTCCTACTTACCGCCTTGCAACGCAGACAATCGTAAGATCAGATGGCTCAACAGAAGTTATCTTATTGCGTGATCGTTTCGTGAAGAGTATTAACCTGAACAATGCTTGGCAAGGTCAGTTGACTGTGCGTTATACATTCAACTAACTAATCATATCTGTTCTTGAAAAGAGGTCCTTCGGGACCTCTTTTTTGTTTAGGTGCGATCATGTATATTCCATTATGAAGGGGAGGAGTTACATCCAATTTTTACTTATCGCGATACTCTTCGCAGGGTGCTTCTCTGCTCATGAAAATAGTTTTCAGGAAGATCCGATCGTATCCATCGATCTGGATGAAATAAAAAAAAGAGGCTACCTCACCGCCATTGTCGATAATAACTCCGTCAGCTATTTTATTTACAAGGGCCGGCCAATGGGTTATGAATATGAACTGCTTCAACAACTCGCAGAATACTTAAAGGTTGATCTTAAAATAAAACTGACCACGAGTATTGAGGAAGCCATTGATCAACTCAACACAGGTCAGGGTGATGTTCTCGCCTTTCCATTAACCATCACCAAAGAGCGAACCAATTACGTCTCTTTCACCAATACTCATTTTAACACCTATCAGGTTCTGGTTCAAAAAAAGCCGGCCAATTGGCGGATGCAACCACCCATGCTGGTAGAGAAAAAAATGTTGCGCAACCCGGCAGACCTGATTGGCAAAGAGGTTTATGTGAAGAAGGGTTCTGCATTTAAAGAACGTCTCGAAAACCTATCACACGAAGTAGGAGGTGATATTCTAATTATTGAAGACAGTGTGTCTGGTGAGACTGAGGCACTCATTCGTAAAGTTGCAACCGGGGAAATAAAATACACCGTTACCGATCAAATGATTGCAATGGTAAATCAATTGTATTATCCCAACATTGATATCAATACTGTAGTGAGTTTACCGCAGCAAATTGCATGGGCGGTACGAAAAAACTCTCCTCAATTATTGGCAGCCTCTAATGACTGGCTTATCAAAGTAAAGAACAATTCTGTTTTTCAGGTGATTTATAACAAGTATTTCAATAGCCCGAGATTTTCATTGAATGCCGTGTCAAGCGATTTTTCTTCTCTCGGTGGCAATAAACTCTCACCTTACGATGAACAATTGAAAGAAGGCGCGGCCGAGTTGAATTGGGACTGGCGCCTGCTTGCTTCGGTGGTGTACCAGGAATCAAACTTCAATCCCAACGTTCAATCTTGGGCTGGGGCGGTAGGTCTGATGCAGGTAATGCCAGAGACGGGTGAGTTTTTTGATATTGGAAATCTATGGGACCCCAAACAAAATATTAAGGCAGGAGTGAAATTTTTAAAATTCCTGGATAATCATTGGGCCAAGTCAGTAACGGATCCGCAAGAGCGCATCAAATTTGTATTGGCTTCTTACAACGTGGGGCTCTCCCACGTAATTGATGCACAAAAGCTTACCCGAAAATATGGCAGAAATATTTCGCAATGGAATGATCACGTGGAGTTTTTTCTCCTGAAAAAATCGGAACCACTTTATTATCGCGATTCATTATCAGCAGCGGGCTATTGCCGATGCAATGGGCCCGTCACTTATGTAAAAGAAGTGCTGAACCGATTTGAAGAATATAAAGCACTTATTCGCGACTAAATTATAGCTGGTCAACAATTTTCTGGAAGTCGAGCGATGGCCAGGAGTTTTCAATGCCTTCTATCTTCATCACTTCATCCATAATTTTTTTCTGCTTCTGTCCTGTGGAGAGTGCTTCGGAGTATCGGATGTTTTCATAGAAAGTCACCATGGAGTAGAGCGGAATCCACCGATCGGGAAAAAGTTCATGAAGCTTTGCTTCAATTTTCTTTCGTAATAGAAAATCAGCATCGGCAACTAAATCGCGCATCTCAATAAAATTATATAACGCTAACTGGGCAATCGCATCGGCATCAGGCTTTCGCAATTGTTGATATTCGGGTAAAACTTTTTCCCAATTATCCTGATGCATTTCCAAAAGCTGATTCAATACATGACAATCTTCAAAGCCGGCATTCATTCCCTGGCCGTAGAAGGGAACGATGGCGTGAGCGGCATCGCCAATTAAGAACGTTTTATTTTTTACCCATGGCGTGCACCTTACTGTAACCAGTGAGGAGGTAGGGTTGGAGTTGAAATCCTGATCGAACGTTGGCATCAGCGAAAGCGCATCCGGAAAATATTTTTCAAAAAATGCTCTGCCTTGGGTTTCTGTGTTTAGGTGTTGAAATGAAATCGGTCCTTCGAATGGAAAAAATAAAGTACAAGTAAAGCTTCCATCTGGGTTGGGCAGGGCAATTAACATGAAACTTTCGCGCGGCCAAATGTGGAGTGCATTTTTCTCCATTTGGAATGCTCCGCCATTAGCCGAAGGAATATGAAATTCTTTGTAGCCGTGATCGATGTAATCCTGTGCGTAATTAAATCGTTCGGTGATTTGCATGCTTCCGCGAATAGCAGAAAAGGCGCCATCTGCGCCAATGATGTGATCAAAATTTTGGGCAACCGAAGAGGGCTTGTCAAATGTTAAAGTTGTTTTATCCAGATCAACGTGTGTGATGCGGTGCTCAAAATAAAAGGAGGCACCAAGTGATTCTGCTTTTTCAATGAGCACCAGATTCAAATTGCTGCGTGAAATGGAGTTGATGTACTGTCCTTGTTTGCCATATGCTTGATACGTAAGGTTGCCACTGAGATCATGCATCATTCTGCCATTCATGGGAATGGCAACTTTTTTTAATTCTTCAGCAAGCCCAACTTCTTCCAAAGCACGGATACCACGATTACTCAGGGCAAGATTGATGGAACGGCCGCCTTCATATCCTTTTTTTCGCATATCGCCTCTGCGTTCAAATACAGAAACACGATATCCTCTCTTGATTAAGTAGATTGCCAGCAACGACCCAACAAGCCCTGCTCCGGTAATAGCGATGTGTTTTTGTGAATTCATTTTGAGTTACTCAAGTTGCTTTTACCTGATAGAATCTTTAAAAATTTCCACAAATCGGAAAACGTCTTCAAAAGTATTGTACAAGGGCACAGGTGCTACGCGGATAACATCCGGCTCGCGCCAATCTGCGATCACTCCTTTTTTGGTGATCTTTTCAAAAACTTTTCTTCCGTTTTTTGTCATCAAGATCGAAAGTTGACAGCCACGCTCTTCCGGAGCAGAAGGTGTGATGATGTTAAAATATTTTTCCCAATCCGAAATGGACTTCAATAAGAACTCCAGGTAGCTCGTCAGTATCAAACTTTTTTTGCGAAGCTTTGACATTTTAGCAGCTTCAAAGATTTTCAGCGATGCTAAATGTGCAGCACCGGATAGCACCGGAAAATTCGAAAGCTGCCATCCATCAGCGCCAGGCATTGGCTTAAAGCCTTTTCGCATCTTGAATCGCTCTCCTTCATCGTGCCCCCACCATCCGGCCATTCTGGGAATGGATGAATCATTAGCATGACGTTCATGAACAAACACGCCCGACACACCACCCGGCCCTGAATTCAAATACTTGTAAGAGCACCAGACTGCGAAATCAACACCATCATCATGCAATGAAAGCGGCACATTACCAATGGCATGTGCCAAATCAAACCCAACCCTTGCGCCCACCTGATGACCAGCTTCCGTAATTTTTTTAATGTTGAAAAACTGGCCGGTATAATATTGCACGGCACCAAGTATGACCAGCGCGATTTCATCGCCATGCTCTTGAATGCTTTTTAGGATGTCTTCAGTTTGAAGATAGTGCTCACCTGTACGAGGCTTCAGTTCTACAATTGCTTTATCTGGCGAAAGCCCGTGCAACTTCACTTGCGATTCAAATGCATATTGGTCAGAAGAAAACGCTCCCGCTTCTGTTAGAATTTTAAATCGTTTTGAAGTAGGGCGGTAAAATGAAGTAAGCATAAGATGTAAATTCACCGTAAGCTGATTCATTGAAACTACTTCCAAAGGAGAGGCGCCAACGAGTTGGCTTAATACTTTTTTGCTGAACTTGTGATAAAACAACCAAGGACGTTTAGCGTGAAAGTGACCTTCTACCCCATGCTTAGCCCAATCATTCAATTCTTGTTGAAGGTAAGAGCGGGTTTGCCGTGGCTGAAGCCCCAGTGAGTTTCCAGTAAAATATAGTGCTGTTTTATTTTTGATTTTAGGAAGGCGAAAGTCTTTGCGGAATTTTTTTAGCGCATCATTTCGATCCAGTTTTCTGGCAAAGGCGAGGGAATTTTCAAACATGATATGGTGATGTAATAAGTAGCACGAAATACCAACTCAAACAAAACGCGCATCAGCGTCCATCACAGTGCCGCAGCTCTTACAGGTTCTCAATTCTTTAGATCCATAAAATTCGCGGAAGCGTGGCAAAAAATCTTTTTCAATGTTGTCGAGATGAAAACGGTATTCGTGCAGTTTGTGATTGCAATGGTCACAAAACCAAATCAGTCCGTCCTGATACGTTTGTGCTGCACGCTTGCATTCAATCACCAGGCCAACGGTATTGGCAGGTCGCTCTGGTCGGTGCGGAGTGTTGGCTGGTAATAAAAACATATCACCCTCTTTAATCGGAATATCCACAGCCTTTCCATCTTCTTGTATTCTTACATTGATGTCACCCTGAAGCTGATAAAATAACTCTTCGGTTTGATTGAAATGATAATCTTTCCGGGCATTAGGGCCACCTACAATCATCACAATGTAATCTCCTGCATCGGCATAAAGATTTTTATTGCCCACAGGGGGTTTCAGTAAGTCGCGATTTTCGTTGATCCAGTTTTTAAGATTAAAAGGTTTACGTATGGCCATGGGTATTTAATTTTTTTCGATCCGTCAATGATGTTGCTTCCAGCGTTCGAGTTTTGGAATGTTGCGCGTGAATAAACCTGCTACTATTCCCGGAAATCCGAACTCTTTCAGTTTACCTTTCACAAGCGTTTTCATTTCATCTACCGTGATATCCGGCCGCGTAAACTTTCCATCCTCATAACAATGACTACAATACACGGTAGAGATTGATCCATCTGCATTGGATCCACCACCTTTTGCATCGCGCTTAAAGGGCATGCCGCAACTCTGGCAGTTTTTGTACACCTTGTGCATAACCGATTTAATTAAGTCTTGAAAGTTACGTTCTTTTATCTTTACTAAAAATCCAAAATATGAATCTTGATCTGAAGGGAAAAAACGCGTTGGTCTGTGGCAGTACCCAGGGAATAGGGAAGGCATCAGCCATTGAGTTGGCGCTGTTAGGTGCTTCTGTTACGCTGATGGCGCGCAGTGAGGAGAAGCTGCGAAAAGCGCTTGCCGATTTGCCAACTCCCGCAGGGCAAAAGCATGAATTTGCTGTTGCTGATTTTACTTTTTCGGATCAGGTGAAAGAGGTCGTGAACAAATTAATACAGCTTAAGCCTTTTCACATTTTGGTAAACAATACTGGAGGCCCTCCCGGTGGCACAGCCATTGAGGCTCCGGTGGATGAGTTTGTCAGGGCGTTTTCTAATCACCTACTTTGCAATCACATTTTAACACAAGCAGTAGTGCCTGGTATGAAGACAGCGAACTTTGGAAGGATTATTAACATTATTTCAACTTCCGTGAAAGTTCCATTGAGAGGGTTGGGTGTTTCCAATACTGTGAGGGGGGCGGTTGCTAACTGGGCTAAAACACTTTCGGTAGAGTTGGCACCTTTTGGAATTACCGTGAACAATGTTTTGCCGGGTGCGAGTATGACTGGACGCTTGGAATCCATCATTGAAACCCGATCTCAAAAGGCGGGTAAGTCTTTAGAAGAAATTAAAAATGAAATGATCTCTGAAATCCCCGCAGGAAGAATTTCAGAACCTCATGAAGTAGCGGCAGCGGTTGCGTTTCTGGCAAGCCCTGCTGCTGGCTATATCAACGGCATTAATTTACCGGTTGATGGCGGTCGTACTGGATCACTTTAAGCGATAGTGTGAAGTGGAATACGAATCATAATTTGTGTTCCCTTGCCGCGTGCCGAACTGATTTCAAAAATACCCTGGATCGATTCTGTTCGGGCGCGCAATTGCTGCAGGCCGATGCTTTTGCCGGAGGTGGTGTCGTCAAAACCCTGGCCGTCATCCTCCACGGTAATAACCAATTCAGTTTCATGACCAAAAATTTGAATGTCGGCAGTTGCTGCCTTTGCATGCTTTAGAATATTATTGATGGCTTCCTGAAGGATGCGGTAGCATTGTTGCACTATCGTTTCGGAAAGCTTTTCAGGAACATCATAACATTGCAGGCTGAATTTTGTGGAAGAAGTAGGTTGAACATCGATGATTAAGTCCTCTACCAAGTGCGACAGGCCCTTAAGCTTGCTGGGCGGTGCAAGTTGATGCGAGAGCGATCGCACATCAGAGGAAAGTGTTTCAACTTGTTTCTCAAGATAATCGCGTTGAGTATCAGTAATATTTCCGATAACTCTTCTCAAATTTCCGAGGCGACTGCCAATGTCGTCATGAAGTTCACCGGCAATCCGACCACGCTCTTTTTCCACGCCTTCCACATAAGCCTGCATCATTTCTTTTTGATGTCGTGAAATGCGAGAAGAGAGTTCGTTACGCTCGTCATAAACTTGTTTGATCAGGTAGGTAAGTCCTATCGAGAGTATAAGCGCCTCTACAATCACACCTAAAAATGCCGGATTGAATTCGGGTTTCTCAACAAAGCCCATGTCCACCAGCATCAGAAATAATCCAATGATTAACGTGGTTCCGTATGCCGCCAGATAGAAGAGCGCAACATTCCTGTCAAATCTTAAACTGACAACCGTTGCTGCAAGGCGCAAGAATACCGAAGCGATGAAAATGATGCCTGCAAAGGTCAGCCAAAAAAGGGAATGCCGACTGTAATAGTCAAACAAAAACGGAATGGAGAGCGCAAAGGCCAACTGCACATAGAGTATGATTTTGAACAGCACATTAAGCCTGGGTGAATATTTTTTTACTTTCAAAAAATGCTGCGTGAAGCCCACACTTGCTGCATTGGGAATAAAGATCAGTATAGCTCGCAACATACTATTGAACTCCCCGAATGAAGGGTAGAGAAATTGAAAGGCCAATCCTTCCGCAACTATAAGCCATAGCAATGATGTAACGATTCGTACAAAGAACCAACCGTAAATAACTCTTCGTAAGAAAATCCAAACCCCCACACTGTACAGGGAAATCAAGAGGAGCATCCCGATGCAGAGCCCATAAAAAATGAGCGTTTGGGTGTTATGACTTCTGAATGTATTTGATTCCCATAGATAAACAGGAAGGTTAAGCGAACTCCCTCTTTTATCTGCCTTAATAACAACCCAGAAATCACTGACATTTTCATTGCTGATAGGCCAGACAAAATTTCTGTGACTGTAGATGCGGGTCTCAAACGGAAAGGCATCACCGGTTTCATTTCCGATAGCAGAAATACTTTCTGGAGTCACAAAGAAAGCTTGTACCCGATCAAGTTGAGGGTTTTGAATTTCAATGAAAAAATGATGGTCAGGCTCAACATTACGAAATGGAATAACTAACCAATACACTTCGGTTACAAACCCAATGTTAACACTCTCCAATGTTTTAAACCGTTCGGGAAATTGACGCGCCAACGACACTACGGAATCAATCGAAAGATCAGTAGGAGAGCTAAGAAAATATGTTTGCTGCGTGATATTCTTTTTTTCAGCAGCGTCTTTGTTAACGGGCAGCCAAAGCTCTTTTAGATTGAGCCCATTGAAAGAAAATAGCGCAATAGCAAACGTGAGCAGTTTCATCAGTGAACTTCACAAGTTGCTCAAGATAGTTTAGATTAAATAATTTTCATGCGCGAAATGTACCAGCTCGGCTACATTTGAAATATTCAGCTTGCGAAAAATATTTTTACGATGCGTTTCGATCGTGTGCGTGCTCACGTTAAGCTCCATTGCAATTTGCTGACTGGAAGCTCCCCGGGCAATACTCTGAATAATTTCAATCTCTCGCTTGGTAAGCTTTAATCGATCTACAAATTGATCACGTAAAAGATTCTCTTGATTGAGTTGTTTTTGTAACGATTCCGGTAAAAAGAAGGCTCGTTCATAAACTTCCGCCAATGCCTTGAGCAGTTCCTCATTACTGATATTTTTTGGGAGATAGGCATTCGCCTGCAAGGCACGTGCCCGATCAATCAATTCCTGTTCTTGATACATGGTTAGGATCAACACCTTCAGATCAGAATCTGTCTTTCTGATTTCCTCTAGCAATGTAAACCCATCCGATTCCTTCAGATTTAGGTCTAAGAGCAGAATGTCCGGCTTTAGTTTAGAAAGCCAGGTTTGTAATTCTTCGCCATGTCTTGTAAAACCGACAAGTTCATATTGGTCATTCCGTTCAAACAACAGTCGAAGTCCATCGATAATAATCGTGTGATCTTCGCACACAAAAACTTTTTTCTTCATCACGGGTAGCGTGCGTCTCTTTGCAGTAATTATACCTAAAATTTAGAATTGGGCATGACCTTCAGTGGAATTTTCATGCCAATCTTTTAGCAAGTATGACTGTTCAACTATTCAGGTTGCTTTCGGGTAAAATTTTGATCAAAATTGCTTACCTGGGTTATGCAAACTTGAAGTGATTAGCCCGGTTTGGGTGTTCAGGAATAAAGTATTTTTACCGCAGGAATTAATAAAATGAACAGAATAGAAAATTATTATGGCGGTGGATTAAACGCCCCTGTTTCAAACTGCTACCTGGATAACATTAACCCCGCAGAAGGGAAGGTCTATAGCCTTGTTCCTGACTCCGATGAGCGCGATATTCAGCTAGCCGTAGAAGCAGCAAGGAAAGCTTTTCCTACTTGGTCAGCAATGTCTGCGGCAAATCGGTCAGTCATACTGCTTAAACTTGCTGATCTTATTGATCGCGATTTGGAATTGCTTTCGTTGGCGGAAAGTATAGACAATGGCAAGCCTTCCAAATTGGCAAAAGCCATGGATATTCCTCGCGCATCGGCCAACATTCGCTTTTATGCTATGGGTGCTGTTCACTTTGCGTCAGAGGCGCACCAAACAGAGAATGATGCCGTCAATTATACCACACGAACACCAATAGGAGTGGTGGGATGTATATCGCCATGGAATCTGCCTTTGTATTTGTTTACCTGGAAAATCGCACCCGCATTGGCCGCTGGCTGTACCGTGATTGCAAAACCATCCGAACTCACGCCCATGACGGCCTACCTTTTTTCAAAATTGTGCATTGAAGCAGGTATGCCGGCTGGTGTTTTAAATATCATTCATGGACTTGGCCATAAAGTAGGTCAGGCCATTGTTGAGCATCCTGAAATCACTGCGATTTCATTTACCGGTGGAACGGTGACTGGAAAAAAAATTGCCGCTACGGCTGCCCCCATGTTCAAAAAGCTTTCGCTGGAGCTGGGCGGCAAAAATCCTAACATCATTTTTGCGGATTGTGATTTTGAACAGGCAGTATCCACCTCCATTAATTCATCATTCTCTAATCAGGGAGAAATTTGTTTGTGCGGTTCGCGCATTCTTGTCGAGAGCAGCATCTACGAAAAATTTGTAACGGAGTTTGTGAAGCGTACCCGTGAGCTCGTGGTTGGAGATCCATTAGAAGAGGGCACACGCTTTGGCGCGTTGGTCTCGGAAGCTCACATGAATAAGGTGCTTGGCTATATTGAGCTTGCCAAGCAAGAAGGTGGTATGGTTTTGAGTGGTGGCAAACGCGTTATTATTAAAGGCCGATGTGAGCAAGGATATTTTGTTTTACCTACGGTAATTACGGGGCTCGATCAAAAATGCAGAACCAATCAGGAAGAAATTTTCGGGCCAGTAGTAACGATTTCACCATTCACTACAGAAGAAGAAGCCATTACGATGGCAAATTCTAATGCCTATGGCCTTAGCGCTACCATCTGGACAGAAAATTTAAAACGCGCCCATCGCGTATCGCACCAGGTGAAGAGCGGTATTATTTGGGTGAACTGCTGGTTGTTTCGCGACTTGCGCACACCATTTGGTGGCATGAAGCAATCGGGCGTTGGTCGTGAGGGTGGCTGGGAAGCGATGAAGTTTTTTACCGAAACACGAAACGTGTGCATTAAGCTTTAATCGAGACATAAGACACAAGTAATAAGACATAAGAGATTAAGAAATTGCTCTGCTGTTGATTTCTTATTACTGATATCTTACGTCTTGCTACTTACGTCTTACTACTTTAAACAGTATGGATTTCTTTAGCATCAATAAGATTTTCTTCACCCTCTGGGATTACCCCATGAGTTACCTCGAATTTTTTGGAACTGTGGCGGGAGCCATTGCGGTGTGGTTGTCGGCACGAGGCAATGTGTGGAGCTGGCCGATCGGCATTATCAATGTGGTGCTTTTCTTTTTTTTATTTTTCCAGGTGCAGCTTTATCCGGATATGTTCCTTCAGGTTTTTTTCTTTATAACCAATCTGATGGGATGGTGGCGCTGGACACATCCGCGACAGACGGAAGAGGATACAAAACATGAGCTGCGTGTAAGCCTCATGTCGCGGCAGTTGCTGCTGTTGTTTTTGGCGATTGGGTTAATCGGTACTTTTGTTTTGGGGATGTTAGCTGGGAATCTTCATGAACTTTTTCCAATCCTATTTAGCACACCCAGTGCTTTTCCTTTTGCCGATTCGTTTGTTACGGTGATGAGTATTGTAGCCACTTACCTGATGGTACAAAAGAAAGCTGAGTGCTGGGCCGTTTGGATTTTGGTGGATGCGATTGCGTGCTGTTTGTATTTTGCTAAAGGAATAAAATTTGTGGGGATTGAGTACGTGGCATTTTGTTTCATAGCGGCTTTTGGATTGTGGAATTGGATAAAGGAATATCGATCTTATGCCCAATGACTGAAATGAAACGAGGCCTAGTCATAGGAAAATTTATGCCCTTGCACCAAGGGCATGTGGCATTGATAAAATTTGCGAGAGCACAATGTGATGAATTAATTGTATCGATGAGTTATACCCTCAACGATCCCATTCATCATGATGTGCGACTGCAATGGATTCAGGAAATTTTTGGCATTGATCCACAGATTATGTTAGCATCAAGCCTTGATGATTTTGATGATGATGCATTGGGCTGGCCGGATAGAACCAGGATTTGGGCAAAATTTATTGAGACCAGGTTTCCTTCCATTGATGTACTCTTTTCTTCTGAAGAATATGGAGATCACTTTGCTAAGAACTTGAGAGTTCCACATGTTGCTTTTGACCCCCAAAGACTTCAGTTCCCCATTTCTGCAACACAGATACGTCAATCACCTTTAAAATCTTGGTCGTTCCTACCTGAGGTTGTGCGCCCTTATTTCGTAAAGAAAGTCTGTTTCTATGGAGCGGAAAGCACAGGCAAATCCACCATGGCCAAGCGCATGGCTGAAATTTTTAATACTGAATTTGTGCCCGAGGTAGCACGGGAGTTGATCACCTCCAATGATTTTACGGTGGACGATATCATCAGAATAGGCCATGCACAAACACAACGCGTCATCGACAAATCAAAAACAGCAAACAAGATTTTATTTTGTGATACTGATGTGATTACTACGCAGATTTATTCACGCCACTACCTGAATGTGGTGCCTGAGGTGCTTTTTGAATTGGAAAAGCAAATTCATTATGACGCTTATTTCTTTTTTGACATTGATACCGCATGGTTAGCTGATGGCCTGCGTGACCTGGGTAACAAGCGTACCGAAATGAGCGAAATTTTTCGCAGCGAATTAGTGAAACGAAAAATTCATTTTGAAATGGTGCGTGGCACTTGGGCCGAGAAGGAAAATTTTGTTAAAGAAAGAGTTCATGCCCTCCTTCGCTGAGCAAAGAATTTACCTCCTTCCCGCAATTTTTGATTTGAAGATTTCTACACAGCCCCGGTCTTGCAGGGTTACGTAGCAGTTTTTTTTTCCTGGCCCGCCAAAAATAATGTTACTCGGCTTGCTTCCTTTCATGGTAACTTCTCTCAGTAGTTTTCCTTCCGGAGATAGGATCACTACGGTGCCTTTGCCATGCCGCGTTACGTACAAATTTCCTTTGCGATCACACTTCATTCCATCAAGACCAAAATCAGCGAACTCATAAAACAATTTGCGACTGCCAATATTACCGGAAGCATCCACCGGGTAGGCCCAAATTTTTCGCTGAATACTTTCGTTTACGTAAAGTGTTTTTTCATCAGGGCTTAACTCAATGCCATTGGTGGTGCCGATATTTTCCTGCAACAGGGTGGAAGTTCCATCGGAATTAATGCGCCACAATTTTCCTGTGGAGTCTTTCCAGTTAGGATCGGAAGCAAACAATTGGCCTTTCTTATTGATCGTAATGTCATTAGGTTGATTGAATTGATCATTATGACTATAAACTGAAACAGCTTTGGTTTGCATGTTTACTTTTAGAATATTGTGACCAGTCCAATCTGCCAACAGCATGTCACCCTGAGTGTCAAACATAATAGCATTGGCGGTGCTTCCGGCAGGTAACTCAACAAACAAGGAAGCAGATCCATCAGGTTTTACAATTCCAATCGTTCCATTCTTCTCAAAATTGACCACATACAAATTTCCTTTCGAATCAAAATTAGGTCCCTCAATATTTTTCGTGAAGAGATTCTCTTTCGTAAAATCTTTGGCAGCGTAAAACTGATTTTGACTCTGTGCCCGCAACGAGCAACTTACCATCAGAATGAAAAGCCAAAACTTATTTTCCAATGCGATAACCTTTTTGAGCATAGAACAGGATGTAGAAGTAACAAGGAATCACTGCCAAAAAAAATGCAACTTGTGTTGACATTGATTTACTGAGCAGACCATAAATTTGCGGCAGAATAGCTCCACCCGCAATGCCCATGATCAAAAGTGCGGAGCCAATTTTTGTAAACTTTCCGAGCCCATCGATTGCCATCGGAAAAATGGCAGGCCACATTAATGAATTAGCCAATCCTAACAGAGCAATAAAGAGAATGGAAGTATAGCCCGATGTGATAAAGGCCAAGGTGGTAAACACAATCCCTACCAGAGCGCTGATCTTTAGTGCCGTTTCTTGTTTTAAATATTTTGGAATGGTAAGAATGCCAATGATGTACCCGACCACCATCGACCACAGTGTGTACGATGTGAAATTTTTAGTTTCGTCCAGACTCATGCCCAACGATTTCCCGTAAGGGCCAATAACATCACCTGCCATCACTTCAGCACCTACGTATACAAAAATGCACAACACTCCCAATAGCAAATGTGGGAATTGTAAGATCGAATTTTTGGGCGAAGCCTTGTCGGATTTTTTTTCAACTTTTTCTTCCGCTTCAATTTCAGGAAGTGCAGAAAACCAAATCATGAGCGCCAAAAAAACCAGCACACCTGCCATGATTACATAGGGCGTCACTACTCTGCCAGCGAGTTCTTCAAGAAGTTGTGTGCGTATTGCGGCATCGGTTGCTGTGTTAATATTCTCCTCGATCGTGCTTGCATTTTTTAACACCACGGCACTAAGAATTACCGGGCTAAGTGCCCCGGCCACTTTATTGCATATGCCCATGATGCTGATGCGCTTGGCAGCAGACTCGATGGGCCCGATGATAGTGATGTAGGGATTGGACGCAGTTTGAAGTAACGCGAGCCCTATACCCTGAACAAAAAGCCCAGTGAGAAATAATCCAAAACTTCTGCCTTCTGCCGCAGGAATGAAAAGCAAAGCGCCACCGGCCATCACGACTAAGCCCAATGACATTCCTTTTTTAAATCCTGTCTTATTGAGAATCATTGACGAAGGAATGGCCAGGAAAAAATAGGCCATGTAAAAGGCAAAAGTTACCAGCAGCGCCTGGGCATCGGATTTTAAATCGCAGGCAAGCTTTAGAAACGGAATCAATGTTCCATTCAGCCACGTAACAAAACCGAAAATGAAAAACAGAACGCCAATAATGGTGATGGAGAGTGCATAACTTCCTGATCGGGATGAGGAATTATTCATTATAACAAGTGGAATTTAAAGTGAGTGAATGAAATCAATTGAAGTTAAAAGTATAATTTTGCCCGCTAATAAACGAATAGATCAATACGATGGCAAAGAATAAGATGACGTTGTTAATTCTGGCAGCCGGCATTGGTAGCCGGTATGGGGGCATCAAACAAATTGATGGCTTTGGCCCTTCCGGGGAAACGATTATGGACTATTCGCTATTCGATGCCATTCGTGCAGGGTTTACCAAGGTGGTGTTTATCGTGCGTGAGGAAATTAAGGAAGTAGTAAAGGAAAAGTTTTTGCCAAAGCTGCAAGGCAAAGTGGAAGTTGAATTTGTGGTGCAGGCCCTTGATAAATTAATTCCCAAAGAATATCAAAATGCTGAGCGTGTAAAACCCTGGGGTACTGGTCATGCTATGTTGTGCGCCAAAGATGTTATTCACGAACCCTTTGCCGTGATCAATGCGGATGATTTTTACGGTAAGGATGCTTTCCAATCGATGGCTAATTTTTTCAACGGAGAACATGGTGGCGCACATGCCATGGTTGGCTTCACATTAAAGAATGTGCTATCCGATTACGGCAGTGTTTCGCGTGGTTGTGGTCAGTGCGATGCGGACAATTATCTTCAAACCGTGGTGGAGCGCACTACCATTGTGCGAGAGAATGGAAAGATTATCGCCAAAGAAAAAGATGGCGACCTGGAGCTGTCACCGGAAACACCAACGTCCATGAACTTCTGGGGATTTCAACCCAACGTATTTGAACTCACATCTTCCATGTTTCAGGATTTTCTAGAATTGAATCATCAGAATATCAAATCTGAATTTTACATTCCTTTGGTGGTGAACGAGCTGATCAAAACCGGAAAAGGAAAAGTGAAGGTGCTCTCAGGTGGTAACACGTGGTTTGGCGTAACCTATCAACAGGATAAGGAGGAAGTTACTTCCAGGATTGACGAACTGGTGAAGCAGGGAGTTTATCCGAAAAATCTGTGGGCTAACTAGTACGTAGGTTGCAGGTGCCTGCTCAAATACGCCAACAATTTGGCCTGGCGCCAGATGCGGATGTAACCAAAATTGGTTCAGGGCATATCAATTATACTTTTTTGGTGAAGGGAAAACCTTCATTCATCCTTCAGCGCATCAATACGTTTATTTTCAAAAAGCCTGAGATCATTGCCAATAACATTTGCGTAGCAGAAACGTATCTCACAAAAAATTATCCTGATTATCTTTTCCTGGCGCATCTAAAAAGTATAGACGGTAAGGAAATGGTTTATGATGAACAGGGTTTTGCCTGGAGATTGTTTCCATATCTTGAAAACTCAATGACACTGGATCAGCTTGAATCAGTGCAACAAGCCTACAGCGCAGCGGAAGAATTCGGAAGATTGAGCGCTCACTTGAATGAATGCGATGTCAGTCAATTTCACTACAGCCTGGAACGGTTTCATGATCTGTCGTGGCGGTATCAACAATTTCAAGAGGCATGGCAGGGAGCCACGCCTTCACGCTTGGCGGAAGCTGAGGATTGCATTCAGCAAGCAAAGCATTTTAGTTTTTTGGTGGATCGATACACCGAATTGATTAATGGCAAGTCGTTGCGTTTGCGCATTACTCACAATGACACAAAGATCAATAACATATTATTTGATCGCACCTCGGGCAAAGCGATGGCTGCCATTGATCTGGACACCCTGATGCCGGGTTATTTTATTTACGACCTCGGTGATATGGTTCGCACGTATGTAAGTCCGGTAAGCGAAGAGGAAGCTGATGTGAGCAAAATTCTTTTCCGAAAGGAATTTTATGATGCCGTTATTGCAGGATACTTATCGCAAATGAATAATGTACTAAGTGAGGAAGAAAAAAAGGCCATTCCGTTGGCGGGGATGTTGATGACATACATTATGGCCTTACGGTTTTTAGCCGATTTTTTGAATGGGAATATTTATTATCAGATTCACTACCCTAATCAAAACCTGGTGCGGGCGCGCAATCAGTTATATTTTTTAAACCTTTTGGAGATCAATTGTAAGTAGTATGATGAAGCGTTCACTATTTCTTCTGGTAGCAGTTCTTACAAGTTTTGGCTGTGTTGCTCAGCAAAATTCCACAGCTTTGCGCTACGCGTCCACCATTACCGTTAGCGATTTAAAAGATAATCTATCCATCATCGCTTCCGATGCATTGGAAGGAAGGAACACCGGAAGTCGTGGACAGAAAATGGCAGCGGCTTTCATCAGCAATCACTTTCAACAGCTCGGTCTGAAGCCTCCAGTGAATGGATCGTTTTATCAGCCACTGGAGTTGTACGCGGTGAGACCGAGTGAAGTTTTTTTGAAAACCGGTGTGGTGCGTTTTGAAAATTTTAAAGATGTGATTTACCTCGGCAATAATGATAGCCAGGGTGAGAGACAACTCGATGTGATTTTTGTGGGCCTTGGCCGCGAGGAAGATTTTAAAAATCAGGATGTGCGAAACAAAGCCGTGTTGATCTATAATGAGGCGCTTGGCAACTTCAACATGAGCCTCTTGCCTGAGTTGACGGAGAGGGCTCATCGCATGGGCGCTTCAATGGTTTTTTATATGGCGCCTTTCAAGAAGGAAAAATTCCTTCAGTTAGGTGCTAACCTGAAAAGTCTTTTTGAAGATAGCGAGTGGTCTTTACAGAAGCCGGCTTTTTCAAAACTTGATTCCGGTTCTTTTCTCGTGGCGCAAGAGGTAGCAGAAAAATTGATGGGCGCACCGTTTGATGTTTTGGTGAAAGCCTCCAACAGCACCAAACCCAAGGCTCTTCAAAAATTTAAATCAGGGAAAATAAGTTACCAGACTGCTATGGAAGTGAAGACGTTGCAAACGGAAAATGTATTGGGCTTTTTGGAGGGCACTGACAAAAAGGATGAAGTAGTGGTGATCACGGCTCACTACGATCACGTAGGTAAAAATGAAAGTGGCGATGGTGACTTGATCTTTAATGGTGCAGATGATGATGGATCAGGAACAGTAGCGGTGTTGGAATTGGCTGAAGCATTTGCGAAAGCAAAGAAGGAAGGAAACGGACCG
The DNA here is from genome assembly GCA_966095315.1 of uncultured Cyclobacteriaceae bacterium. Taxonomy (GTDB): domain Bacteria; phylum Bacteroidota; class Bacteroidia; order Cytophagales; family Cyclobacteriaceae; genus ELB16-189. The sequence goes on along the minus strand of CBHTSG010000002.1, from coordinate 219,955 downwards.
AGAAGAAGCATGTTGTTCATGACAGTGACAGGCGAAGAGTTGGGTTTGTTTGGTTCAGAGTATTATGTAACGCATCCGGTTTTTCCATTGGCCAATACCGTGGCCGACCTTAATATTGATATGATTGGAAGGCGAGATCCTGCCAATGATGGAAAACCGGATTATGTTTATGTGATTGGTGCAGATAAACTTTCAAGCGAGCTTCATGCGATTAATGAGAAGGCAAATCAAACCTACACGCAACTTCGATTTGATTACGTTTACAACGATGAGTATCATCCGGATCGCCTGTACTATCGCTCCGATCATTGGAATTTTGCCAAGAACAACATTCCCATTATTTTTTATTTTGATGGCATTCACAACGATTATCACCAGGTAAGTGACGAGGTGCAAAAAATTGATTTTGAATTGTTGGCCAAACGCGCAAAGGCGGTTTTTTTTACAGCCTGGGAAATTGTTAATCGCGATCAAAGGTTGGTGATCGACCGCTGAGAGTCAGTCAAAAAATCTTAAAATTTGGTTGTGGAGGCGCAATTGAAAAAGTACACCCAGAACATTGAATTGTTTTCAAAAGTCAATGAAGGTAAAATCAGTGCTTTCACAGCACGGTGTAAAAGGAATTGAGAATACAAGAGACCTGCAATTTGTAGCGGACTTTTCGGAATATAAAATTGGTGACTCAGGATTTGTGGTTGATCTGATGACAAGCCTGAAAGCTTTCGGTGCATTTGATTTTGACCAATGTTATGAACGCGCAACTTCGCGTGAGTTTAATCAAGTTCATTTCAAAGCCATTCATGCGAAGGACTTGCTCAGGGAGAAGGAGGCCACTAATCGCCCTAAAGATCAGGGCGATATTGATTTTTTAAAATCGAATTAGCTGCGGCAGTTTTTCACGAAACCAATTCCTCCGTCACAATTTTCATTCCTGCGGTTTGCATGGCTCCAAACCCACCGTACACATTCATCAAATTTTTGAATCCGTAATTTTTCATGAGTGAAATGGCGGTCATCGAACGATAGCCACCACCACAATGAACGATATAAGTTTCTTCTTTATCCAACGACTCCAAATTATCGGGCATATCAGCAAGTGGAACGAACTGAGCATCCTTCAAATGGCTGGTGTTCCATTCTCCAGGCTTTCGCACATCAAGTACAGTCGCTGTCTGCATTTCAGTCTTCATCTGTTCGGCTGTGATGGAAGTTACTTTTTCAAGAACTCCATTCCATCCGGCAATGCCTCCGTTCAAATAGCCAATCACCTTCTCATAACCCACGCGCGCCAAACGCAAAATAGACTCTTGCTCTTTGCCTGCTTCGGTAACTAAAATCAAAGGTTGTGTGATGTCGATCAGCGTTCCTACCCACACAGCAAACTGCCCATTCAAGCCGATGTTAATCGCACCGGGGATGTACCCTTTCTCAAAACTATCTGCATTTCGGGTATCGAGTACCAATGCCCCACGCTTGCGCTCAGACTCAAACTCAGATGAATTCAACGCGCGTGAATTTGCTTTAATTACTTCATCAATCGGATCATATCCATATTTATTGATGCGCGCATCTTCAAAAAAATACTGGGGCGGAGGAAGTATGCCATCCGTTACCTGTTTGATGAAATCTTCACGGCTCTGATCTTTTAGTGCGTAATTAAATTTCTTTTGCTCACCAATGGTTGAAAAGGTTTCCTTTCCAATATTTTTTCCGCACGCTGATCCGGGCCCATGCGCGGGGTAAACAATTACGGTATCAGGAAGTGTTTTTAGTTTTTTATTCAGTGAATCGTAAAGCATGCTGGCTAATTCTTCGCGGCTCATCACACCATCCAGCAAGTCGGGCCTTCCTACATCACCCACAAAAAGTGTATCACCGCTAAATACAGAATGTTCCTTTCCGTTTTCATCCAACAACAAAAAGCAGGATGACTCTGGTGTGTGACCTGGTGTATGTAAAACGCGCAACGTTATTTTTCCTAATTTAAATTCCTGCCCATCGGCAGCGTTGATCACTTCATATTTGGTATTGGCTTGAGGGCCATACACGATGGGAGCATTTACTTTTTTTGAAAGATCAATATGACCCGAAACAAAATCCGCATGAAAATGAGTTTCAAAAACATACTTAATCTTAGCGCCACGCTTATCTGCCAGCTCAAGATAAGGCTCTGTTTCACGAAGCGGATCGATGATCGCAGCTTCACCATTCGATTCAATATAATAGGCAGCTTCGGCCAGGCAGTTGGTATAGAGCTGTTCGATGTACATAATTGGTTGGTTTGGCTTTTTAACCCCGCAAAATTGATAAAAATTCCCGATTTTGGGCGAGAGGTGTAACTTTGTGTGCGATGAGGGCTTTTTTCACTCTTTTGTTTTTATTGGGCGCTGTTCTTGCCAATGCCGATTCCTACCACGTATTCGAAGAAAATGGAAAAGTAGGTCTGAAAAATGATCAAGGTGCCGTAGTGTTGCCGGCATCATTTCAGGCGTTGGGCTGGTCGGATGGAAGTTTTTCCGTGATTGGAGAAGTGACGGGTTACCGCATCGATCAGCAATGGGGAATTGTCAACCTCAAAAAGGAATTTATTACCAAGGCTATCTATGAAAGCCTTGTTTACCAAGGAGGCAATTGCATCGTAGCGCAAAAGAAAATCAATCCTGTGTTGACAAAGTCAGGTTGTCTGGATCTGTTGGGGGCAACAAAGATTCCATTTGTTTATGATGGCATCACGGTGGTGGGACTTCGTGCTGTGGTGTTCAACCTTAATCATGCACGCTACCAGGTTGGGTTGGTTGATCTGGATAATCGCGAGATCATTCCATCGATCTACAAAAATATTCTTCCACTTGGTTCTTTGCGGTATGCTGTGCAAAATCAGTCGGGAAAGATTGCGTTGTTTAGCGAACAGGGAAAACCAATTTCTGATTTTGATATCGACAGCATTGCGGGGTTCCATAAGAATCACGCGGTGATTTACCGGAACCTGAAACAAGGCCTTATCGATCGTGATGGAAATCTTGCATTGGAGCCAAAGTATAAATCGATAGATGTGCTTGACCTCAACAGGGCGAAAGTTGAATTGCCTGATCAATGGCTGGTGATCACGCCTAAAAACGAAACAGTCAACCAACTTGTGGCCGATGACCTCATTCCCTCCGGCAATGATTTTATTGTGCGTGAATCAGGAAATTACGGTGTAGTAAATCGCGAATTGAAATTAATACTGCCCACACAATATGAGCACCTTGCACGACTAAGTGAGGGCCGCTGGATAGCAAAGCAAAAAGGAAAATATGGCGTGATCGATGAAAGCGGAACCCCCTTAGTTTCGTTTCGATTTGATTCGCTCACGGATGACCCGCACGGATATCGCGCACTGACCAGACAGGGATGGAGCCTGATCGATAAAAATGGAAAAGAGAAAACGTATAAATCCTACGCTTATCTTGGTGGTGCCTCCCTCCGAAATCTTCATCCCTCAAATTATAAAGGCTATTGGGGTTTGCTGGATCAAAATGGTGATGAGGTTATTCACTGCGTTTACGATTCGCTCATTCAATTTTCCAATGAACTCCTTGTCGTGAAATTCAAAGGTAAGTATGGCATCATCAATGCCCGCGAAGATTGGCTCGTGGCTCCTCAAGCACATCCCATGGAAATCGTAAAAGATGGCCTTTATCTTCTTCGCACGCCTAAAAATATTTTTTTGAAACGTCTCAACGGTGAAGTATTGTATTTCACCAACAACCGTATTCGTTTGGAAAAGGATTTATGGTTTGAAATTTTGCCCGATGGGGTGGAGAAGGCCATTGATTATGAAGGGAGAATTATCAACCGAACCGCGGTGCCCGAAAAAACACAAAAGCTTTTTGTAGCATCAGAAGGGTTAATGGGAATACAACGCGATGGAAAATTTGGATTTGTAGATTCACGCGGAAGATTGCGCATAGCCAATCGCTACGACAGCATTCAGGATTTTCAGGAAGGTCTCGCGCCCGTAAAGTTGATTGGTAAATGGGGATTTGTAAATACCGATGACAAAATTGTGATCAATCCAAATTACGAATCGGTAAAGCGATTTAAAAATGGATTGGCCATTGCAAAACAGAATAAGAAGGCTGGCATCATAAATACGTCAGCCAAAATTATTCTCGGGTTTCAGTATGATCAGATAGAGCAGCTGCCCAACGCCAACTTCCTGTTAACCCTTGCGGGAACAAAAGGATTGGCAGACAAAGTGGGCACGATTTTATTGGAACCACGATTTGATTCCCTCGAAGAACTCGGCAATGGATTCGTTATTGTAGGTCGGGCGAAAAAATTCGGAGTAATCACTCCTGAAGGATTGAGCATCATACCAATGGAGTATGCTAAACTCACTTTCGATCCTGTTAAGAATTTATTTCTGGCACTAAAGAAATCTGAAGCAAAGGAACTTTCGATTGATTAAGAAGTAATCGCTAATCAACGGTGAAATTACATGCAGTCCATGTTTATTATAAATCAAAAACGATTTCTCTTCTGATATGGATTGTGTGCGAGTTATTTTCGGGAGAAACGGCTTATGGTCAGGAAGAAAAATCAATTCTTCCGGATATCCGATGGCTCAGTGGTGCATGGCAGGGTGTTGGAAATATTGACCAGGAATTCGACCGCGTGAAAAGTTCGATGAAGAAAATCACCCGAAAGGATTTTCATTTGACAATTGCTGTGAACGATACTTTCAGCGCAATCATAAAAGGATCAGATGGGGCGAGGGAATACTTTCATGAAGAGACGGTCAATGTAAATTATTTGCGCTCTGAAAAGCGATTGCGAATGCTATACCTTAGTGAATATCCTGAGGGTGGACGAATCAACGATCGCGAATTGTTAATTGACATTATTGACCGCGACCACATCAATATTATTCTAACCTACTACGCCCGCAGCCAGGGCAATCTCATTCTTCATGGCGCTTTTCAGCGCGTAAGCAATCATTAAGATTTATTTGCTCAAACAAACCATGGACGATTCTGATGAACAGGTAAGCGAAATCGAAAAATGGCATTGACGTTTGGCTCAGGTTCAAGCTTGCTGTTTATTATAATGGTCTTTATGCTAGCCAAGTTTTACCCTGACCATCTTTACATTGGCTCCGCAATTTCACTAACCGTAATGATAGTGTTGATTATTGCGATAAGCCGCATCATTAAGAATAGGAATTCCACCAGGTTTTAGACTCCTAAAACCCCGCCAATACCGATAATCAAGGAAATAAGCGCCTCACAAAAACAAGTAATTATTCCACATTGGTAAAGCTTATATTGAAGGTAAAATCATTCCTATGAAAAAAATTATTGTGCTACTGATTGCGATATTGCCTGGTGCAGGATTCAGTCAGGATAACTTAGGGTATCAACGCCCGCCAGAAGAAATTGCGAAACTGGTGGAAGCGCCACTAACTCCATTCGTTAGCTTTTCTCCGGATAAGCAATGGATGCTGCTGATGGATCGGTCTGATTATCCCACCATCGAGCAATTATCGCGGCCAGAACTTCGTATTGCAGGCTTACGCATCAATCCAGAGAACTTTGGGCCCACGCGCAGCAATTATATTATTGGATTGAAGGCAAAACGACTTGCGGACGGGCAAGAACTTGAAATTAAAAACTTACCCTCACCGTTACTCCTGAGCAGTATTTCGTTCTCTCCCGATAGCAAGAAGATCGCCTTTCTGCAGAATGAATCCAATCGTATTGAACTATGGGTGATTGATGTAGCAACGCTAACGGCTTCGCGCATTACCGAAAGAAAAATCAATAACGTTATGGGTGGGTATGCGTGGCTTTCCGATTCGCAACAATTATTGTTTGCTGCGGTGCCGCAGAATTTAAAATCGTTGCCAGAGAAATCACGAGTTCCTGCCGGTCCTGTGGTTGAAGAAAATCTCGGTAAGAAAGCCCCATCACGTACCTACCAGGATTTATTGAAGAATCCGTATGATGAAGCAGCGTTTGATTACTATGCTCAATCCGATTTGATTTTGAAAAACCTTAGTGGCGCAGAGAAAACCTTGAACACGGCTGCCATTCACATGGGCTTCACACCTTCGCCTGATGGAAAATTGATTCTTACCGAAATAATCCAACGGCCATACTCTTACCTCGTTCCAGCTTACCTGTTTCCACAACAAGTAAGTGTGATTGATCTTAATGGAAAATTGGTGAAGGATGTAGCGAAGACTCCGTTGCTGGATTACATACCCACTGGTAACAACGCTACACAGCGCGAACCTCGATCGCACAGTTGGCGTGCCGATAAACCTGCTACACTCTATTGGGCCTTGGCACAGGATGGTGGTGACCCAAAAATGAAAACGGATATTCGTGACAAAATATTCACCTGGGATTATCCCTTCACATCTTCTCCAAAAGAGCTGGCAACTTTACCCCTCCGTTACTCACGCATTACGTGGGGCAACGATAACACAGCACTGATCTTCGAGCGTTGGACAAACGATCGTAAAGAGCGCGTTTACCAGGTAAATCCCACCACCGCTGCGAAGAAAGTTTTATTTGACCGGAATTATGAAGACGGATACAACGACCCCGGAAGTGTAATTACCACGCAAAATGAATTCGGTCGAAACGTGATGCTCATCAACAAAGACAATAGTGTTTATTTGAGTGGCGCAGGTTCATCACCTGCTGGCGATATGCCTTTTCTGGATAAAATGGATTTGACTTCAGGAAAGAAGGTAAGACTATGGCAATGTCAGGCACCTTACTTTGAATCGTTCGTTTCTTTTTTAGATAGCAAGAAGGGGACGTTTGTTACTTCGCGCGAATCAAACACAGAAAACCCAAATTACTATTTGCGAACAATCGGTTCAGCCAAACTTTCAGCGCTTACTTCTTTTCCTCATCCCTATCCGCAAATAAAAGATGTGAAGAAGGAAGTGCTCAAATACAAAAGAGCAGATGGTGTTGAACTTACGGCAGATCTTTATTTACCTCCCGGATATAAAAAAGAACAAGGACCGTTACCGGGATTTGTATGGGCCTATCCGCGAGAGTTTAAATCAGCAGATGCTGCCGGTCAGGTGAAAGGTTCGCCTTATACGTTTACGCGATTGAGTTGGGGCGGTCCCATCTATTGGGTGATGCGTGGCTACGCGGTGTTCGACAATGCATCGATGCCCATTGTGGGCGAAGGAACTAAGGAGCCCAATGATACCTACGTGCCGCAACTAGTGGCCAGTGCAAAAGCAGTGGTGGATTATGGTGCCTCCATGGGTGTGCTCGACCCTGAACGTGTTGGTGTTGGCGGCCATTCATACGGAGCATTTATGACAGCAAACTTGCTTGCTCATTCCGATATTTTCAAAGCGGGCATTGCGCGCAGCGGAGCATACAATCGCACACTCACTCCATTTGGCTTTCAGGCAGAGGAGCGCACCTATTGGGAAGCTCCAGAAATTTATTACAACATGTCGCCTTTCTCGTATGCTGATAAATTGAAGGAACCGATTTTGTTTATTCACGGAGAAGCCGATAATAACTCAGGCACATTTCCAATTCAAACAGAACGCTTCTACAATGCCATCAAAGGTCATGGTGGAACATCGCGTTATGTGGTATTGCCATACGAAAGTCATGGCTATGCTGCCAAAGAGAGCATCATGCACACGCTGTGGGAAATGGATACCTGGCTGGAAAAATACGTGAAGAATGCAAAGGAAAAACCCGATAATACAAAACTAAACCTGAAGCACTAAAATTTAATTTCTATTCTAAACGTAACTGCCGATCGAAACCCGATCGGCAGTTTTTGTTTTTAAGGATTGAGGAAGAAGTATACTTATGAAGTAAGCTGATGTATTATTTCGAATCTTGATACATAACCGATAGCAAGGCGAAGATCAGAAGAAAGTTGAACTCAACACCATTCGTTCCACCACCCACAACAAACCATCCGTTGGGAGAATGAACAATGATGATACCAATGGTTAAGATTGCAATCGTAATCCACCCCATCCATATGATCAAGCGATTCGTCATTAGCGAAATGATCATTCCAACATGCGACAGTTTAATAAGCCACGCCACCGGAAGACCAAACCATCCAAAACCCAGTGGGTTGAGATATAAGTTACCAAAATCATTTACTCCTCCGTTAAACATCCCAGGCACACTGTGCATGAATAAGATCATAGACAATGCCAGCCTCAGTAAAGAATTTGTGTTTAGCCATTTCATAAAATTCAAGGTTGACCTGTGTAGTGTTGTTTGACTTACTCTTTACTGGCGGATACATTTTCAATATAGGCATCAATTTGTTTTTCGAGCAGCACCAGAGGTACAGATCCATTTTGAAGAATTGCATTGTGAAAATCACCAATATTGAATTTTTCACCCAATGTGTCTTCAGCTTTCTTCCTCAAGGCTTTGATTTTTAGTTCACCAATTTTGTAACTCACCGCCTGACCCGGCCAGCCAATGTAACGATCAATTTCAGTGGTCACTTCGTGAATAGATAATGCGGTATTCTCACTGAGAAATTTTAGTGCCTGCTCGCGCGTCCACCCTTTGTGGTGAATACCGGTGTCTACCACCAGGCGGCAGGCGCGCCACATTTCATAAGTATACCGGCCGAACAATTCATAAGGTGTGGAGTACATTCCCATCTCTTCGCCAAGGTATTCGCAGTATAATCCCCATCCTTCGCCAAATGCGCTGATGTAGTATCGGTTTCGGAAATTGGGCAATCCTTTTATTTCAGCCGCCAATGCTCCCTGAAGATGATGACCCGGTACTGCTTCATGGAGCGTTAGGGCTGGCAGGGTGTAAAGCGTTCTGCTGGGAAGGTTGTAGGTGTTTACCCAATAAATGCCGGGCCGCTTCGATTCCCAAGATCCGCCAACATAGCGACCTGCCGTATACGTGGGTGCAATGCTCATGGGTACAGGCTCAACCGTGAACGGTAAACTGTAAAGCTTATTAAAAAATTTTGGAAGCTGACCCTCTGCTTTTTTGCTGAGCCATGACGCATAATTCAAAAGTTCTTGTGGCGTCTCCGCGTAAAATTGTTTGTCTGTCCTCAAAAATTGAATAAACTCAGAAAATGAACCTTTGAATTTTACGTCCTTCAAAATTTTTTCCATGGCCGCACGAATGCGTGCCACTTCGGTCAGGCCCAGGTTATGAACAGAATCGGGTGTGAGGGGCAGTGTGGTGTAGTGCTTTACGCGATTTTCATAGAATTCTTTTCCGCCCGTAACAAAACTAATTCCAGGCTCATTTTTTGCGACTGCTAAATATTCGTTGGCGATGAATGAATATAGCTGCTGATAGGCGCTTGATAAATTTTTTATTACGACTTCACTTTTTTGACTAATGTCTTTTCGTTCGGTTTCATTGATTGATTCAGGCAACTTAGTGAAAGGCTCATAAAATGGAGACTGTCGATAATCTTCCACGGTCCAAGACTTTAATAGCGCAAGTGTATTCTTGACGATAATTTTTGGAGCGATAATTCCATCGGCCATTCCTTTTCTCATTAACTCCATATTTTCTTTGAGCGCAAGTTCATAGTGAGGTAACCAAGTCAGATAGTCATAATAATTCTTAGCGCTGGTGAAAGGAAGATTAGGAAGCGTGTACGACAGTTGATTATAAAATCCACCTTCAGCATTGAAGGGAATCAAGATCATTTTGTAGTGAATATTATCAATTTGATCACGAAGGTTAATGAGCATCACCTCCTTGCTTATTTTTTCCTGTGATGATAATTCCGCATCGCTTATTTTTTCTAACAAGTCGGCATATTTTTGAAGACTGTCGGCTCTTACTTGTTGTGATTCGAGTGAATTCGATGACCAAGCACTTCTGGGGTGAAAACCTCTGTACAAGCTATCTTCTGGAGCGGTGGAGTATTTCTCAACGGACTCAAATATTTTCTTGAGTGCTTGATGTGGTGCGGAACTCTCGTTTGTGGATGTTTGCTGGCAAGCAAGTAAAGTGAGCAACACGGAAAGTGATAATACTTTATGCATAGGGAGGTAAGTTGGTCTAATAAAAATAGTAATTCTTTGAATTGAATACTTCTCGCGTATTCTTGCTCCAAACTGCTATTCGGAATTTGTAATTCCGAATCACAGATGATGCGGATTTCAAATTCACGTAATCTTTCGTTCGACATTATAAATGTCGAACAGCATTAGTTTTAAATCCGTATTACCTTTGTCGAGTTGTGATAAAAAAAGCGAGACATCGCTGTCTCGCTTTATGCATTGAAGATATGTCTCTTTTATTTATTTGGCGTAGGAGATTGTCCTTTGCCTGATCCAGAAATGGACTGTCGCATATCCGTGTCAGCCTGCACGTTTTGCATTTTATAATAGTCCATAACGCCCAGGTTACCATTTACAAATGCGGCCGCAATTGCTTTTGGAATTTCTGCCTCCGCTTGAATCACGTTTGCCCTTGCCTCTTGTGCTTTAGCAATCATCTCTTGCTCCAACGCTACTGCCATCGCTCTGCGCTCTTCCGCGCGTGCTTCTGCAACTTTCAGGTCGGCAGCGGCCTGATCGGTCTGAAGTTTTGCGCCAATGTTTGCACCCACATCCACATCAGCAATATCAATCGAAAGGATTTCAAACGCTGTACCCGCATCAAGACCACGGGATAAAACCAGTTTTGAAATTTTGTCGGGATTGGCCAACACTTCTTTGTGAGACTGTGCTGAACCGATAGAAGTAACGATACCTTCACCTACGCGCGCAAGAATAGTTTCTTCACCGGCACCACCTACCAGCTGAGCAAGACTTGCACGCACAGTAACTCTTGCTACTGCAATTAGCTGAATACCATCGGCAGCAACAGCTGCTACTTTGGGTGTGTTAATCACTTTGGGGTTTACGGAAATCTGAACCGCTTCAAACACATCGCGACCAGCAAGATTGATGGCGGTAGCCTGCTTGAAACTCAGATTCATATTGGCTTTATCCGCAGAGATTAACGCACGAATTACATTGGGTACATCGCCTCCTGCGAGGTAGTGGGTTTCCAATTCGCGTGTTGTTACTTGTAGTCCGGCCTTTGTTGCTGTAATCAAAGAGTTTACAATAACCCCAGGTGGCACTTTACGAATGCGCATTCCGATCAGTTCACCGATGGTCACTTTCACTCCTGCGAAGATGGCAGTGATCCACAAGCCCACGGGCACAAAGTACATGAACATGAAGAATCCTATGATGCTGATAAAAACAATAAAAATAAATGCGAACTCTTCCATAGATTTAGTTTATAGGTTCAACGATAATTTGATTTGATAAAATTTTTATGATGCGCACCCGGCTACCACTGTCCAGGTATTTGCCAAGTGTCTTTACTTCAAAAGTTTTGTTATTCAATTCTGCTTTGCCGATGGGGCGCAGTGCAGAAAGTGCAATGCCTTCCATTCCTTCTTTCAACTCATCCTGCTCTCCCTCATTTACCTTGCTATCGATAGAAGATTTCAGAGAAAAACGGCCCCAGACATTAGTGGTAAAGGCATAATACAGCACGCCACCTGAGGCTACGGCAGTTATGCCTAGGGTAGTCCAGCCCACTTCGCTGCCAAAGTATTTAAAGGTTAGCCCCACTCCAATGGTCAGCAATAAAAACCCAAAAACGCCCACCAAGGTAGTGCCCGGTACGAAGATGATTTCAATGATCACTAGTCCAAGACCAAAGAAAAGGAGCGATCCAATGGTAATCCATTCTATCATAGCCGATAAAGGTAATTAAAAGTAACTGAAGTTGACCTCAGGGTTTTGATTCAATGCTTGGTTAATACGCTCTTGCAAACATTACTCGCTTACCCGAAGGGTTGCCAGAGTAGACGCACTTCCCCACTTCGGTTGGCGCATCCAATGGAATGCACCGAATGGTGGCCTTGGTTTCCTCTTTTATTTTAGCTTCGGTTTCTGCGGTACCATCCCAGTGAGCCAGCACAAAACCTCCTTTATCATCGAGCACTTTTTTGAATTCATCATACGTTTCCACTCTGGTGGTCATTTCGTTTCTGAATTTCAAGGCGCGATTATAAATGTTGGTTTGAATGTTTTCCAGCAACGAAGGGATAGCGGCAACTACCTCATCCATTTTCATCACCTGCTTTTCCTTGGTGTCTCTGCGGGCCACTTCAATTGTTCCGTTCTCTAGGTCGCGTGGGCCAATGGCCATGCGCACAGGTACTCCTTTCAGTTCCCATTCGGCAAACTTGAAACCTGGCTTTAAATTATCGCGGTGATCAAATTTTACAATGAGGCCTAGTTTTCTCAGTGGAGCAGCAATTGTTTCCACCTTTTCAGCGACACGATTTAATTCTTCTTCGTTCTTGAAAATAGGAACGATCACTACATGTATCGGTGCCAATTTGGGTGGAATCACCAATCCATCATCATCTGAATGTGCCATGATCAATGCGCCAATCAATCGCGTGCTCACACCCCACGAAGTTCCCCAAACCGAATCCAGTTTTCCTTCTTTGTTGGTGAATTGTACATTAAATGCTTTCGCGAAATTCTGACCCAGAAAATGTGATGTGCCCGCCTGCAATGCTTTTCCATCTTGCATCATAGCCTCGATACAATAGGTATCGACAGCACCGGGGAAGCGCTCACTTTCACTCTTTACACCTTTAATAACAGGCAGTGCCATGAAATTTTCAGCAAAGTCAGCATAAACGTTTAGCATTTGAACAGTCTCGCTCACTGCTTCGTCTTTTGTAGCATGCGCAGTGTGCCCCTCTTGCCATAAAAATTCTGCTGTGCGCAGAAATAACCTTGTCCTCATTTCCCAGCGCACCACGTTGGCCCACTGGTTAACCAAAATTGGCAGGTCGCGGTAGGATTGAATCCATTTTTTATAAGTACTCCAAATGATTGCCTCACTGGTAGGGCGCACCACCAACTCCTCTTCGAGTTTGGCGTCCGGATCTACCATCAGTTTTCCCTTTTGTGACGGATCATTTTTCAGGCGGTAGTGCGTAACGATGGCGCACTCTTTGGCAAAACCTTCAGCGTTTTGTTCTTCCGCTTCAAACATGCTTTTCGGAACAAACAGCGGAAAGTACGCATTGGTATGCCCCGTATCTTTAAACATCTTATCCAGAGCACGTTGCATGTTTTCCCACAGTGAGTAGCCGTGAGGCTTAATCACCATACAACCCCTTACGTCAGAATTTTCTGCCAAATCGGCCTTTTTTACCAAATCAATGTACCACTGTGAGTAATCTTCACTGCGACTTGTAATCTCTTTTCCCATCGGCTAATGCGCTATATTTTTTGTAAATTTGACAACGAACCTCAAATATAGGTTTTATAGGCGTGGGCTAAATCGGGCCGTAATAAATTTTGAGGAGTAAAGTGGCAGAACTACCATGGCACTATTCTTTAAAATGAATTGTTTTAGAGGTAAAATTGTAAGGGGACATTATCCTTTTTAGGTCGGTTTAACGTTGTATTGTAAAGCATAATTGCAAAAGATATGAAAGCGAGATTTTTGGTTTGGTCGATGGTGTTGCTGACTTCAGTTTCGGCTGTTGCCCAGCAAATCGAGATTGACGACATGTACTTCAATTCGAAGGACAGGGTTGCTATGAATGCTTCACGAGCTCCTTTGTTTAAAGCTTCAAAAGCAATTACGGAAGAATCAACTCCACTAAATCCTACGGATAGTTATTCGGCACGGAATGTAAATCCGGAATACATATCCAGGGCTAAAATGGATCCGAATTCGCAAGTTGCAACCGCTCCTTATTTTATCCCGAATTTTCAGCCAAAGACAATCAATCAGAACTTGTACCCCATGGCTTCCAATTATTCTAACAACAATTGGAATAATCCTTATTACAATAATTACGCAGGCTATAATTCATTTGGAAATCCTTACGGCTATAGTTCGTTCGGAAATCCTTACGGAAGTTATTATCCCTACAGCATGTATGGATCCAATAGCTACTATGGATCGCCATGGTCTTCCTGGTTATCGTTAACGATGGGATATGGCTATGGCAGTTGGGGCATGTGTGGAAATCCTTATATGAGCCTTTATAACACAGGCTATTATGGAAACATGTATGGCTATAACAATTACATGCGCTACAATGGCTTTTATAATCCATTCTATTCCAACCCTTATGGATATACGTACACATACGTCACCAGTCAAAATACAAATGTTCAGGAGCGTGGTTTAGTAGATGGACGACAATCAATGAGAGGAAGTGAAATTGACAACTATTATAGCAAGCCAGGATCTCGCTTTGCTGATAGTGGAGCAAATACCGGTGGACGATTCAGCAACGGAACGGCCTTTGGTCAAACACGCAACGATTCTCAGGATCGCACCGATTGGGGTACTAGTACACGAAGGTATCAGCAAAATTGGAGCAACAGCTGGGGTGATAGTGGTTCGCGCGGCAGTAGCTTTAGTTCTGGCAGCAGCAGCCGTTCTTCATTTAGTGGTGGTGGCTCTGGTGGTGCATCAATCAGCACTGGCGGTGGCGGTGGTGGCGGAAGCCGTAGAGGAAGAGATTAATCACAACAATTCAATTCGTTAGTTATGATTTTCCAGCGAAGGATAATACTCCTGTGTGGTTGTATTGTGTGTTCTTTTTTGCAGAGTAAAGCACAGAATTATTTTGTTGAGAATGCATTATTAGCCAGTCGTACCATGAGTGGTGGAAGCGCACGCGCGATGGCGCTGGGTGGAGCCCAAACTGCTCTTGGTGGTGATTATAGCTTGGCATTGTCTAACCCCGCGGGGTTAGGCGCTTTTAATCGATCAGAATATTCACTTTCTGCAGGCTATAGTAATATCACAACTTCTTCAGATTATTTGGGAAATAACTTTTCTGCCAGTAAATCAAATTTGAATATTCCAGGCTTTAGCCTGGTGTTTGCCAACGAAAGCGCAAAGCAGAGATTGATGAAGTATCAGGGTGGAGCTTTTGCCATAACCTTCACGCGGCAAAATAATTTTAACTCAACAATGACATACGAAGGAAAAAATAATGATAACTCTATCATCGATTATTTTCTCGAAGCATCTCAGGGATATCCCAAGAGTCAGTTTGATCCGAAGTATGATCCCAACAATCAGCCTATAGGCTATGGTGATAATGTAAATACTCCTTCTTACCTCGCCTATAACAATTACCTAATCGGGCCCACCACGATCAATGGCACTAACTACTTTACAGATGTAACCGGCATACCTTATCAAAGTGAAGAAATAAAAACTTCAGGAGCGCAGAATCAGTGGTCATTTTCGTATGGAGCGAATTTTAATGATAAGTTCTATGCGGGTGCGGCTATTGGATTGCCTTCTTATCGATATGAGTATAGTAAAACGTATGCTGAAGACTTCACCGGCCAAAATATGGGTGCGCCTTGCAACACATGCTTTAACAACCTGAGTCTAAATGAAAAACGACAAACCACAGGCCGTGGCATAAATATGATGCTGGGGCTGCAATTTCGCCCCGCAGATTTTCTTCGGTTGGGAGCATCGTTCACTAGTCCCACACGCTATCAGGTTACTGATTCTTATGAAGCATCGATGTCCACAAGTTGGAACAATTATGATTACTATGGAAACAAGTCGCGCATGCTAAATCAGGAAAGCTGGCACACTATTTATGATCCGCTTCAATACACATTGACAACCCCTTCGCACTTAAATTTAGGGGCCGCATACTTCGTCAACAAAAATGGATTTATCTCAGCCGATGTAGAATTTGTTAATTACAGCAACGCAAAAACCGCCAGCTTCTCAAGACAAAAGTACGCTTATCAATACGATGCTGAGTATGATGTAAACGCTCCCATCAAAAGCCGGTTTCGCAGTGTTGTGAATTATAGGGTGGGTGGAGAATACCGATTGAAAAACTATCGGTTCCGTGTGGGATATAATTTTATGAGTGACCCTTATTTGAGCAAGCCCGACACACGAACAATTTATTCGTTGACTCAAATTTCTTCGATAACCGGTGGTATTGGTTACAGGGTTTCTAAATTTTTTGTTGATGTGGCGGTGATTAATTCTTCCGGAAGTTCGTTTTACCGCCCTTACTATGTGAATAGCGCGGCCACGCCAAAGGTTGATTTCGATCGCAGGTCGTTGAGTGTTATGGCAACGGTGGGCCTTCCGTTCTAATTTTTTATTCTTTGATTTTCTTTACGAGCTCTGCCGGTTCAATCGCTCCGGTTATGGTTAAGTGGGCTTGGTTGTAAAATTCAATCCGATCATTTCGCAGGCTTTTAATTTTTTGCTCAAGCTGTTCATCGGTAAGATTTGCAAGCAGCGGACGGGCAGAATCTCCCTTTTTAAGGTGATTGAAAATTTCAGAGAGCGATAGATCTAAGAAGATGGTTTTGCCGGAGGTGTTCATCCACTTCATATTGTCGTGAAAGCATGGTGCTCCGCCTCCGGTAGCCATCACAAAATAAGATGGAGAATCGCACCACTTTTTTAAGATAATGGATTCCTGCTGACGAAAATATTGTTCTCCTTTCTCTGAAAAAATCGAGGTTATGGATTTGCCTTCTTCAGCTTCTATCGCAGCGTCAAGATCAATGAATGGCACAGCAAGATAATCGGAAAGCTGTTTCCCGAGGGTTGATTTTCCTGCACCCGGCAAACCGATGAGAAAGATTTTCATTTCAATAATTCAAGCACTTCCTGTGATGAAGGCGTATCATTGTGATGCCAGTTTCCCAGCACGGTGCCCTCTTTCCAAAGGGCAATGCCAGGGTTTGATCGAATAATTGTTTTCAAAACCGTAGCATCCGCAAAGTAATAGGGTATCGCCAACTGATGCTCATGTCGGAATTGTTCCATTGCTTCCGAGCCTGATGAAGTCAGTACGAAGCATTCCACCTTTCCTTCCAATTGCTTTGTCAATTCACGAATGGCGGCAATGTTTTCAACAGATGCCTTGCTTACATTGAACATCACAATCAATAACTTATTCCCTTGAAAAGTATATTGAGTCATATCTTCTCCATCAGGGCTACTCACAGAATAATCTGTAATCTTTGGTTTAATCTTGTCTTCATTCATCACGCGTGATGAAATGTATTTGTAACCTTCTTCCGTCAGGTATTTTTCAGAACGAATTTCTTTTCCCTCTTTTTCAAAAATGTATTCGATGATGGGTGCCTCAGGCGCAATCATTTGAGCAGGAATATTATTTCCGATTTTATAGGCCCTGAAATCAATGAAGGGCAAGTGCTGAATAGCATAAATGCCAAGTGCCAGACATATCACTGATGTAGCAATCACAAGACTATTCCCCACAATGTTGCTTAATGCAGCTTTGTAATTTTTTCGATACCAGAATAAATGAAGAACAAATACCATCAGAATAACATCCTTGGTGAAGGATTCCCAGGGAGTAAGTTTGATGGCATCTCCAAAGCATCCACAATCCGTAACCTTATTGAAATAAGCTGAATAAAAGGTGAGGAATGTAAAGAACAACATCAGCAGCAGCAGTGTCCATGCGGTGATATTCATTCTCCAGAAAATCAGAATCGCTACACCCAATGCCAGTTCAAGAATGATCATCATCATTCCAATTTCAAGCGCCCAGGGAATAAAGCTATGAAAGAGTGACCCGAAGTCTTCAGCAAATACCTCAAAATACTCTTCCATTTTTATTTGAGTGCCAACAGGATCATTCAGTTTGATTAACCCTGAAAAAATAAAAAGGCCTCCTACAAAAAACCTTGAGAATTGATCGATGATTCTTTTAAACATAAAATAGTCAACAGTTTTTTTGGACAACCGTCCAGAGTTTGTTTAATAGATTTTTCGTAACGTTTGAATTCTTTTTACCAGAAGGTTAGTGGCTTGATAAAATTTTAGTAAGTATTCGTTATCAGTTTACTGTGGACAGTTTAATCAAACAGAACACTGCGTAGTTTATCATATCCTGATAATTAGCTTTCACCCCTTCGCTCGCCAGAGTTTTACCTTTGTTGTCTTCAATTTGTTTCACTCTTAACAACTTCATAAGAATTATGTCGGTCATGGAGCTTACCCGCATATCACGCCAGGCTTCATCATAGTCATGATTTTTATTTTCAAGCAGATCAAAAGTTTCATTGACCGCGTGATCGTAAAGCGGCTCAAGTTCTTCAAACTTCATGTCCATACTCGCTGAGCCTTCCAGCTTCATTTGAATCATGGCAATGAGGCAGTAGTTTATAATTCCGATAAATTCATCTTTGATATCATCCTCTACTTTTTGGGTTCCCTTTTCCTGAATGCTACGGATGCGCTGAGCTTTAATAAATATCTGATCGGTGATCGAGGCTAACCGAAGCACACGCCAGGCTGTGCCATAATCGTGCGTCTTCTTGGCAAACAACGCTTTGCAGGTGCCAATCACCTCTTTATATTCGTGTGTAGTTTTCTCATTCATAAAGTGTTGCAAAGTAAATTATTTTCGACCAACAAAACACTGCACATTCAGGGTAAGCTTATGGATTTAAGCACCCCGCGCATCATGGGCATTGTAAATGTTACTCCCGATAGCTTTTATGCAGGCAGCCGGTACGGAAAACCTGATTTGGTTTTACCTCACGTGGAAAACATGCTTAATGAAGGTGCCGATTTTATTGACATTGGTGGCTATTCAAGCCGCCCTAATGCAGTGGATATTTCCGAAGAGGAAGAATCAAACAGGGTACTACCCGTAATTCGTTCGATCAAGAAAGCATTTCCTGATACGATTATCTCAATTGATACGTTCCGTGCCCCGATTGCAGGCAAAGCCATTGAAGAAGGTGCTGCGATGATTAATGATATTTCAGGGGGTTCACTTGATCCAACCATGTTTCAACAGGTGGCTGCACGGAGAGTACCTTATATTATGATGCACATGCGAGGCAATCCCCAAACGATGAGTTCACTTACACAGTATGATCATCTGGTGAAAGAAGTAACCGACTATTTCCACACCGCGATTGCCGGGTTACATCAGCTTAACGTTAAGGACATCATTATCGATCCTGGATTTGGCTTCGCGAAAACCGTTGACCAAAATTTTGAATTGTTGAGCAAACTGGAATACTTGCACATTTTGGGTAAGCCTATTTTGGCTGGGTTATCCAGAAAATCGATGATTTGGCGCACGTTAAAAACTAACCCCGAAAGTGCATTAAACGGTACTACAAGTCTCAATACAGTTGCTTTGCTGAAGGGTGCCAACATTTTGCGCGTGCACGATGTTAAGGAGGCGGTTGAGGTAGTGAAATTGATTAAATTTGTTCAGTGATTTTTGCTTTTAAAATTGGCTTTCTGGAAGTAGGGTGGGTCGACTTCATTGATGTCAGCCTGGTGGCGATTTTATTGTATCAGGTTTACAAGCTAATCCGAGGGAGCCTTGCTGTTAATATTTTTCTTGGCATACTCGCTTTGTACCTTATTTACCTGATTGTGCGTGCTGCACAAATGGAGTTACTGGCTACCATCTTGGGCCAATTTATGGGCGTAGGTGTGCTGGCGATGATTATCTTATTTCAGCCCGAGCTGCGAAAATTTTTATTGATGATTGGTCGCAGCACAGAAATCAATCGAGATGGAATTTTTAAATCAATATCCAATTGGAGAAGTGGATACCACGATGATTTTGATGTGCACGAAGTAATCGAAGCAGCCAAAACATTGAAAGCCACCAAAACCGGAGCGCTCATAGTTTTTTCGCGCGATACTGAGCTGAAATTTTATTTGGAAACGGGTGACCCGCTGGATGCAGAAGTAACCAAGAGGTTGTTGCTTTCTATCTTTAGTAAGCACAGTCCCTTGCACGATGGCGCAGTGATCATTTACAAAGGAAGAATCAAAGCCGCCCGTTGCGTGTTGCCGGTTAGCGAGAATGACCATTTGCCCGCTCATTATGGTTTGCGCCATCGCTCGGCCATTGGCATGTCTGAAAATAGTGACACGCTCGTGATGGCCATTTCAGAACAGACAGGTCGATTGATTTTGGCGCGCAATGGAAAGTTTGTGCGAGGCTTAAAACTTAAACAAGTAGAACAGAAAATAGTAGAGTACTTGCACAACGAAGAGCCCAAAAATTGGGAAGAGGTACCCAGTGAACCTGAGCCAGCAGAACCTCAGGAAGTGAAACTAACGTAATGTGAGTACCTCAATGGTTACCCACACCATATTTCTAAAATAAAAACGTAACTTCGATATGTTAAACCAATTTTTTATGCACAATGAAAGAAGCCAACCCGGTTAAATTTTACCTGGCCAAGTATTTTTTCCTTGCCATCGGATTGTTGCAAGGCTTGGCAGCAACGCTTTTGCTCTTCAATGTTGGGCGTTCCCCTAAAACTCAGTTCACTGCATTTGTTCTCTTCACGCTAGCAATGATTTTTGTTTGCTTGCACCTAATGGTGTCCTCAAAGCTCAAACGTGTGGCGATCAGTAAAAAGAAGATTGCCGTGATTGACCATCAAAAAGTAAAACGCTATGAGTGGTCAGATGTGAAGACGATGAAATTTTTTCCATTCCTGAATGTTTACAGTATTAAGTTGAAGGGAAAAAAATCAAAGGTCTATTTTTTACCTACAGAAAACAGTCAATCACTTTTTGGGATTTTTAATCCTTCAGAAGAGTTTATTCCGAAAAAAGTGAGCAAAGCTTAAGAGCTGGTGTCATAAAGAATTGCGCTCCGAAATTGTTGCGAAGCGCAATTTGTCAATAGCTTTTATTTTATCACGCCTAACTCTTTTCCGACTTCCGTGAAGGATTTTATAGCATGATCGAGGTGATGACGATCGTGTGCTGCTGATATTTGCACACGAATACGCGCTTGCCCTTTTGCTACCACAGGATAGAAGAAACCAATTACATAAATTCCTTTTTCTAAAAGCTTTTCTGCAAATTTTTGTGCGAGCGGTGCTTCGTACAGCATGATGGGCACAATCGGATGCTCTCCCGGCTTGATATCAAAGCCAGCCTTCGTCATTTCTGTGCGAAAATATTTTGTGTTTTCTTCGAGCTTATCGCGCAATGCAGTGGTTTCCGAAAGCATGTTAAACACTTCAATGGAAGCGCCAACAATAGAAGGAGCAAGGGTATTGGAGAACAAGTAAGGGCGTGAGCGCTGTCTTAATAATTCGACAATTTCTTTTCTTCCTGCAGTGAAGCCTCCGGATGCGCCACCCAAAGCCTTACCCAATGTTCCGGTAATAATGTCCACTCTTCCCATCACACCACGATACTCCGGTACACCTCTTCCAGTCTTGCCAATGAAGCCTGATGAGTGACACTCATCCGTCATCACCAATGCTTGATATTGATCTGCGAGGTCACAAATTTTATCCAACTGTGCGATGGTACCGTCCATTGAAAAAGCACCATCAGTTACAATGATGATTTGTTTTGCTCCTGCTTTGCGCGCTTCCTCAAGTTGTGTTTTCAAATCACCCATATCATTATGCTTGTAGCGATACCGCATGGCCTTGCACAATCGAACGCCATCAATGATTGAGGCGTGATTCAGTTCATCGGAGATGATCGCATCTTCTGCACCAAACAAAGGTTCGAATACACCCCCATTAGCATCAAAGGCTGCGGCATAAAGAATGGTGTCTTCGGTGCCTAAAAAATCAGAAATCTTTTTCTCCAGCTCTTTGTGAATATCCTGAGTTCCGCAAATGAATCGAACGGATGACATGCCAAAGCCGTGCGTATCGATAGCTTTCTTAGCTGCTTCGATGACGCGCGGATGTGATGAAAGACCTAAATAATTATTCGCGCAAAAATTAATTACCGATTTGCCATCACTGGTTTTGATATCCGCACCTTGAGGTGTGGTAATGATTCTTTCTTTTTTGAAAAGGCCGGCTTCGCGAATACTGTTCAGTTCTTTTTCTAATACAGGCTTCAATGTGGTATACATAGACTTAAGATATTTTCGGTTTGAAAACTGGTTTTGGTTTTTGAGGCGCAGGTGCCGATGCTTCGTTTGGCACAATCAATTTGTATTTTCTGCGAATGGGATTGATGAGGTATAGCTTTTGAGCAGTAAAACTTGCAGGACTGATTTCTTCAAAAAGTTTTTTCCACTCCTGCCAAAGCGAACCCTCGGCAGTTTGAAATGCCTTTGAATCGATCTTCTTGCTTTTCAGATATTCCTCAAAATCCATTGCCGCTAATCAGTGCGCAAATCTACACCTGTAAATCCATAATCGTAAATGATAAATTGTTTTAACTTCGCCCCGCATTCGATTTAGCAATGAAAAAAACCAAGGTTTTATTGATAGGCGCTGGTGGTCAGCTCGGTTCTGAACTTACCCAGGGCCTTTGGAATATTTACGGTCAGGAAAATGTCATCGCTTCGGACATTAAAGATGCCCAAGGCATCTTGAAGGATGGCCCATACGAAAAATTTGATGTGATGCAGCGCGATCGTCTTTTTGAGCTGATCAAAAAGCATGAGGTTACTCAGATCTATCATCTTGCAGCATTGCTTTCGGCAACGGGTGAGAAAGATCCTCGCTGGGCGTGGAAACTGAATATGGAGAGCCTGCTCTTTGTTTTGGAGGCTGCCCATGAATTAAAACTTCACAAAGTGTATTGGCCGAGTTCTATAGCAGCGTTTGGACCGACCACGCCAAAACAAAATACCCCGCAGGACACCATCATGGATCCTACCACCGTTTATGGCATCACAAAACTGGCAGGCGAACTTTGGTGTGAATATTATTTCAGAAGATATGGTGTAGATGTGAGAAGTCTTCGTTATCCGGGTCTGATCGGTTACAAAACACCTCCTGGTGGAGGGACAACAGATTATGCGGTGGATATTTATTTCAAAGCATTAAAAGAAAAAAAATACGAATGCTTTCTCGCTGCGGACACGTACTTACCAATGATGTACATGGACGATGCAGTGAAGGCTACACTTGATCTGATGGAAGCTCCTGCTGAGAAGGTGAAGGTGAGAACGAGCTACAATATTGGTGCGATGAGTTTCTGCCCGGCACAAGTTGCCGCCACCATCAAAAAGCACATTCCCGATTTTACGATTACCTACAAACCGGACTTTCGTCAGGGCATTGCCGATTCTTGGCCGAAGTCAATCGATGATTCTCCGGCTCGTCAGGATTGGGGCTGGCAACATAAGTTTGGATTGGAAGAGATGACGACAGAAATATTAGGTGGGCTGAAGGCCAATCCGCAGTTGCTGGCTTCTTAAACGACTCTCTTCTCCATGGTTTGTCCTCACAAACCATTTATACAAAAAGTGACATTGGAGTTTTTTATCATTTCGGTCTGAGTGGACTCAGACCGAGATGTTGAATAAACAAAATGCCAACTCAAAAGAGCTGGCATTTTTTGTATTAAATGAGGCGAAGATTATACCGTTGCCTCTTCTTTGGCATATTCTTCAATCGGCAAACAACTGCAAACCAAGTTACGATCACCATACGCATTATCGACACGGCTTACGGATGGCCAGAACTTCGACTCCTTCACAAATGGAAGCGGATAGGCTGCCTTCTGTCTGGAGTAAGGACGAGTCCAATGATCAGCAGTGATCACGCTCGCGGTGTGAGGCGCATTTTTCAATACGTTATTTTCCTTGTCAGCCTTTCCTTCTTCTACTTCTCTGATTTCGTTTCTGATTTCAATGAGCGCATCTACAAAGCGATCCAACTCAGCCTTCGGCTCACTTTCCGTTGGCTCGATCATCAATGTTCCGGCAACGGGGAAAGAAACCGTTGGAGCATGGAATCCATAATCCATCAAGCGCTTGGCAATGTCTTCCACCTCAACACCAAACTTTTTGAACTCACGGCAGTCTACAATCATTTCGTGTGCGCAGCGGCCGTTCGTCCCGGTGTAAAGGATTTTATAATGTTCGCTCAGGCGCTCTTTCATGTAGTTGGCGTTGAAGATGGCGAGCTTCGTAGCATTCGTCAATCCTTCTCCGCCCATCATCGCAATGTAAGCGTAAGAAATAGCGAGAATGCTGGCACTGCCCCAAGGCGCTGCCGACACTGCACTGATTCCTTTTTCGCCACCCATTTTTACCACTGCGTGGCCTGGTAAGAATGGTTTCAATTTATCATTTACACAGATAGGGCCCATTCCGGGACCACCACCACCGTGTGGAATACAGAATGTTTTATGAAGATTGAGGTGACACACATCGGCACCAATATTGGCTGGTGATGTAAGGCCAACTTGGGCATTCATGTTAGCGCCATCCATGTAAACTAATCCACCATTCTTGTGAATCGTTTCACAGATTTCGATAATCGATTCTTCAAACACACCATGTGTGGATGGATAAGTAACCATCAAACAAGAGAGGTCATTTTTATGCTGTTCGGCTTTCGCTTTCAAATCAGCCACATCAATTTTTCCTTCTTCATCTGATTTTACTACGATCACGTTCATGCCCGCCATCACCGCACTTGCTGGATTTGTTCCATGAGCCGAGGCAGGGATCAACGCAACACTGCGATGTCCTTCGTTTCTGCTTTGGTGATACGCGCGAATTACCATGAGACCTGCGTACTCGCCTTGTGCACCACTGTTTGGTTGTAAGGATACACCGGTGAAGCCCGTTATTTCTTTCAGCCAGTTTTCAAGGTTGGTGATGATTTCCTGATAGCCCAGTGTTTGGTTTGATGGTGCAAAAGGATGCAAGTGACCTAGCTCTGGCCATGTCACGGGAATCATCTCTGCCGTGGCATTCAATTTCATCGTACACGATCCCAATGAAATCATGGAATGCACCATTGACAAATCTCTGCTTTCTAATTTTTTGATGTAACGCAACATCTCGTGCTCTGAGTGATTGGTGTTGAACACAGGGTGTGTCATGTAAGATGATTTTCTTACAAGGTTAGCGGGCCATGTGATCGATGCCGACTTCATGTCCGTAGCGGAAGTTTTGCCCAATGCTTTTGCAAAAACTTCGGTGATTGTTTTTACATCCTGAGCGGTAGTTGTTTCGTCAAGAGAGATTCCAATTTCTGTTTTCGAGAAATAGCGGAAGTTAATTTGATTTTCTTCGGCTACTTTACGAATAGCCTCTGCATCCGCAACAGCGACCTTAAGCGTGTCAAAATAATTTTCGTTGGTTTGTTTTATTCCCAATGACTCAAGAGCTGAAGCAAGATTTTTAGTGAGACCGTGAATGCGTCCTGCAATTTTCTTCAACCCTTCGGGGCCGTGATACACGGCATACATGCTGGCCATTACAGATAACAATACCTGTGCCGTACAAATATTTGATGTCGCTTTCTCTCTGCGAATGTGTTGCTCGCGGGTTTGCAACGCCATGCGGTATCCCGGGTTACCCTGAGCATCGATTGATACACCGATGATGCGGCCTGGCATTTGTCTCTTGAATTCATCTTTGGTAGCGAAGAAGGCAGCGTGCGGTCCGCCAAATCCCATCGGTACACCAAAGCGTTGTGATGAACCGACTACTACATCGGCACCCATCTCACCGGGAGATTTTACTAAGAGCAAACTCATCAAGTCTGCACCCATCACTACGAAAACTTCTTTCTCGTGTGCTGATTCGATGAAGGATGTATAATCTTTTATCTCACCATTGTTATTTGGATTCTGGATATAAACGCCAAATAATTTTGAATCCGTGACGTCAAGTTGGGAAAGATCACCGACCACTAACTCAACACCAATTGGTGCCGTGCGTGTTCTCAGCAAATCGATCACTTGTGGAAACGTATTGGCATCTACAAAAAATTGATGCGCATCTTTTTTGGATGCTTTGCGCGAAGCATAAAGTAAGTGAACAGCCTCTGCCGCAGCAGTAGCTTCATCGAGCAACGAAGCATTGGCAATTTGCATTCCGGTCAGATCGATCACCATGGTTTGGTAATTGATCAACGCCTCCATTCTTCCTTGTGCAATCTCCGCCTGGTAAGGCGTGTAGGCCGTATACCAACCCGGATTTTCTAAAATATTGCGAAGGATAACCCCGGGTGTTATGCAGTTGTAATATCCTGCACCGATGTACGACTTATAAATTTTATTTTTTGATGCGATCTTTTTGAATGAAGCTAAAAACTCTGCTTCCGATTGTGCCTTCGGTAAGTTCAATGGTTTCTTCAGGCGGATGTTGGCTGGCACCGTCTGGTCAATCAGTTCATCAACCGATTTTACATTTACTGTTTTCAGCATCTGAGCAATTTGATTTGCATCAGGTGCGCTGTGCCGGCTTTCAAATTTTTCGGAATACAGAGGATCGATCGTCATAATGAAAGAAGTTAGTGGTTGATCGTTGCGGGTTGTTAGTAATGATTGATGTTCAACCACTCACTAACAACCTACAACTGATGAAGTTTTTTAAAATCTCTCGAACTGAGAGAAAAAGAAATTGCCTTCGATTTCAGCATTGGCATCGGAATCTGATCCGTGGATTGCGTTGGCATCGATTGACTTTGCAAACAATGCACGGATGGTGCCGGGAGCTGCTTTCTTAGGATCGGTAGCACCAATCAATTTACGGAAATCTTCCACTGCATTTTCCTTTTCAAGAATCATGGGAATGATGGCCCCAGACGACATGTAGTTGCAAAGCTCTCCGTAGAAAGGACGCTCTTTGTGAATTTCATAGAACTTGCCTGCCAATTCTTTGGTAAGGGCTGTTTTTTTGAGGGCTATGATGCGAAAACCCGCCTCTTCGATCATTTTAATAATTGCACCCGAATTGCCGGCACTGACTGCATCAGGCTTCAGCATGGTAAATGTTCTGTTTGTTGCCATTGGTATGTATCTGATTTCTTTAAGAATTGGCCGCAAAAATATCAAAAGAATCAAGAAGCCAGAAACCCGTTTCTGTATTACTTGAAGAATTAACAGCCTCCCCCTCAAAACTCATAACTATTTGTATTTTTGCCCCTTCGATGGAAAATTTCCCAGCCTTTAAGAGTCTCATTGACAGCCCCAAAAAGGTAGTCATTGTCACTCACTTTAAACCCGATGCCGATGCTTTGGGTTCCTCCATTGGCCTTGCGGGATTTTTGTTTAAGAAAGGCCACCAGGTTTCGGTTATAACCCCAAGTGATTATCCGGATTTTTTGGCTTGGATGAATGGCAACCATGATATTACGGCATTATCAAAAGCCTCTGATGAGCCCCTGAAAAGAGCCACGGCTTTGATTGCCGATGCAGAGGTGATCTTTTGTCTCGATTTTTCCAGCCTGAAGCGTATTCATGAGTTAGGCGATTTGGTGAGGAAAGCCCCAGCAAAAAAGGTTTTGATCGATCATCATTTGGAACCAGAGGATTTTGCCGATTTCTGCTTTTGGGATGTGCGTTCGGCATCCACTGCAGGATTGATCTACAAAATGATCGAACGGCTGGAAGAAAAAACATTAATTGATCATTCCATTGCCGATTGCCTCTATGCTGGCCTGATGACCGATACCGGAGGCTTCCGGCACAACAATACTACCCACACTGAATTTTTGATTGCCTCAGAATTGGTGGCCCTTGGCGCCAATCCTCACGAAGTGGCAAAAAAAATTTATGACACCAACTCACTGGAGCGACTGCGTCTTACAGGATATATTTTAAGTGAAAAACTTGTGGTGCTGCCCGAGTTTAGAACCGCTTACATGACCATTACTGCAGACGAACTGAAACGATTTGGTGCTCAAACGGGCGATACAGAGGGCCTCGTTAATTACGGCCTTTCCATCAAAGGCATTAAAATGTCGGTATTGATGTACGACCGCAAAGAAGAAATAAAACTTTCCTTCCGGTCGCTGGGCGATTTTTCGGTAAATGCATTGGCCAGAAAGCATTTCGAAGGCGGTGGCCACCACAACGCCTCGGGCGGTTCAACGAAATTATCGTTGGAGGCCACGCTGAATAAGTTGCTTTCCATCCTGCCCGAGTACCGATCAGAATTAAACAAAGATTAACTTTGCAACCTTTTAAAATTCAAACTAAACAGATAATGAAAAATTCAATTCTCCTGGCTGCTCTCATCTCATTGGGTATTGTAGCCTGTACCTCCAATGAGACTCCTTCCGGAGTGAAGTTTACTGTATTGCGCAAGGGCGATGGAGTAAAAGTAGATTCAGGAAAATTCATGGTGATGAATATGATCTTCAAAGACGGAAAAGATTCCGTTTGGAGTGATACCCGCAAAAACGGTTTCCCTGCTATTGTGCAGATGCAAGATTCTGTGCCCAAGGGCGATGGCGTATTGGAAGTCATTCAAATGTTGACTAAAGGTGACAGTGTTTCATTCACCATTCCCGCCAAGGATCTCTTTACAAAAACATTCCGCCAGCCGGTGCCTCCTATGGTTGACTCCACCAGCTCGTTTACATTTCTGATTGGATTAACCAGCGTATTGAATGAGGAAGAAGTTCGCGCTCTGCAAAGTCAGCTGGTGGCTAAGCAAAATGAAAAGTTGATGATGGAGCAGCGTGTGCAGTTAGCGAAGGATACCGTAATCATTGATAATTATCTTTCTGAAAAAGGCATTGCCGCACAAAAAACGGTATCCGGTCTTCGTTATGTGATTACAAAAACTGGTAAGGGGCAGAATGCGCAAAACGGTCAAACCGTTCGCGTGAATTATGCAGGCTATTTGTTAAACGGAAAATACTTTGATAGCAACATAGAAGCAGTGGCCAAAGCAAACAACCTCAACAATGGTGGAAATTACCAACCTCTTGAATTTGTAGTGGGATATCAGCAAGTAATTCAGGGATGGGAAGAATCCATGACGTTGATGAATAAAGGTGCGAAGATGACTGTATTCATTCCTTCAACACTGGCGTATGGCCCACAAAAGCGTGGCGATGTTATTCCTGAGAATTCAATTCTTGCGTTTGATTTAGAGATGGTAGAGATTAAGCAAACCGGTAATTAATAAAATGAAAAGGATCGTTTCTGGTGGATTATCAATATTGATTTTGGCGTTGGCCTTGGTGCTGCAGGGATGTTTGAAATCTGCGGAAGCTCCCTGTACCCGTGAAGTAAGTGCTATTACAATCGCCAATGTAGATCAGGCGCAGTTGAAAAGTGATATTGCAGCCATCGATGATTATCTCACAAAAAATTCGATTACCGCAATTCAAGACCCAAGTGGTTTGCGTTACGTGGTTACCACAACTGGCGATGATACGCGTGCCTGCATTGAGAAAGCGATATTGGTGAAATACACCGGTAAGTTGATGTCGTCAGGAACAGTCTTTGATTCTACGGATTCAAAACCTGAGACTAAGAATGGCGTTGCATTTCCCTTATATCAACTGATTCTGGGATGGCAAATTGGTTTTACTAAAATCGGTAAAGGCGCCAAGGCAACGCTTTATATTCCTTCCGGATTTGGTTACGGAAAAAATGGATCAGGCGCAACCATACCTCCTAATTCAAATCTTATTTTTGAAGTTGAATTGATCGACATTCAACAATGACGCTTTGCTTTGCTACGAATAATCTGCACAAATTAGAGGAGGTTCAAGCCATACTTGGACCTCCTTTTCTTTTGAAAAGTTTGAATGACATTGGCTGTGTAGAAGAACTTGCTGAAGACCAAACCACTTTGGAAGGTAACTCCCTTCAAAAAGCCGAATACGTTTTTAAACATTATCACGCACCATGTTTTGCAGATGACACAGGCCTTGAAGTAGAAGCGTTGAATGGTGCGCCCGGAGTGTACTCAGCACGTTATGCAGGGCTGCAGCGAAGTGCTGAGGATAATATGAACCTTCTTCTGAAGGACCTGGCAAATAAGAAAAATAGAAAAGCACGGTTCCGCACAGTGATCACACTAGTGGCGCCAAATTTTGTAAAGCAATTTGAAGGGGTGGTGGCAGGAGAAATCATTTTCGAAAAGAGAGGTAAGGGCGGTTTTGGGTACGATCCTATTTTTATTCCAGCAGGCCATTCCAAAACCTTGGCTGAAATGACAATGGAAGAAAAGAATCAGATCAGCCATCGGGCAAATGCCATAAAAGAACTTGTTACTTTTTTAAAAAATAATCAGGGTTTCCAATAATTTGAATAATGCAAAAACCTTTCACCATAGGCATCACAGGAGGTAGTGGTTCGGGCAAAACGTTCTTTCTTCAGGGACTTTCTTCCTGCTTTCGGCAAGATGAGATCTGCCTTATTTCGCAAGACAATTATTATAAACCCCGCGATCAGCAGCCCATTGATGAAAACGGAATAAAAAATTTTGATTTGCCTGTGTCAATCGATCGTGAGGCTTTTCTTGAAGATTTGGTGAAGTTGAAGGCAGGTCAAAATGTGATCAAAAAGGAATATACTTTTAATAACCCTGCCGCTGAGCCTAAGCTTTTGGAATTCAAAACTGCGCCCATCATTGTAGTAGAAGGCCTCTTCGTTCAGTATTTTGAAGAGATTTCAAAGGAGCTGGATTTGCGCATCTTTATTGAAGCAAAAGACCACGTAAAATTAGGCCGCAGAATAAGACGTGACCAGGTAGAGCGTGGTTATGACTTGGATGACGTGCTGTACCGCTATCAATTTCATGTAATGCCGGTTTATGAAAGTTTGATTGAGCCATTGATGCACTATGCGGATTTGGTGATCCCTAATAACAGCCAATTTGACCGTGCTTTGAATGTTTTGAATGGTTATTTGCGATCGCGCCTTTCGGGTGTTGCAAATTAATTTCAATCCCATACTTTTGTAGGCCTTTTTAGGGCATTTGATACTATGAAAAATAAATTGTTTCAAAGGGTTTCTATGCTGGTAGCCGGATTGCTGGCTGCGGTGGTTATCCTATTGTCACAATCTTTTTATCAAGGAACGGTTCAGGTTAAAAGTTCTAAAGCCAAGACTGAACAAGGCACAGAAAAGGAAGCTCAGGCATTCATTTCAGCTCCTTCAGATTTACTTCCCAGTGGCAGTTCAGTTCAGGTAGTGGAAACGCCCCCGCTTTTGTTAACCATTCTGGAGACAGAAGAATTAAAGACCGAGTTCGTTCAATTTGCAAATGAACTCACGAGCACATTCCTTCAAACACTCTTCCGAACGCTCATCGCGCCCAACGCGCCCTAAGCAATTTTATCTTTCATGACTTTATGTTCAGCAGGAATCATTTTCGATTCTTGATTGATCTCTTTCTAAGTATCTATTTTCTAACTAATAAATAATTCACAAAATGCAGAACAAAGGATTCGTTGTCGTACTGACAATCATCATCACCGCGCTGTGTTTGTATTATTTGTCCTTCACATTTGTGTCGGGAAATATTACAAAAGATGCGACTGAGTATGCTACCGACAAAAGCGGAGCATTGAACTTGACTAAAAAGCAAAAGTATCTTGATTCACTTTGGAATCAGCCCGTGTATAACCTGTTTGGTGCAGAGTACACGTACAAAGAGGTAAAGGAAAACGAGCTTAGCCTTGGTTTGGACTTGCAAGGCGGTATGCACGTGGTGCTCGAAATTTCTCCTGTCGACATTATCAAAGGATTGAGTGGCAACAGCACTGACCCTGCTTTTATTGCAGCGCTTCAGCAGGCGCGCGAAGCGCAAAAGACCAGCACCGCTAACTTTAGCAGCTTGTTTTACAAAGCATTCAAAGATGCCAATCCTGACAAAACCCTGGCATCCTTATTCACTTCTGCTGCCAATAAGGATCGCGTGAAGCTTACCGACTCGGATGAGACGGTGATGAAATTTTTGAATGAAGAAATTGAAAGTGCTATCGATCGCTCGTTCACTATCTTGAAAACCCGTATCGATCAATTCGGTACATCTCAGCCCAACATTCAGCGCTTGCAGGGTACCGGAAGAATTCAAATTGAAATCCCGGGTGCTGATAACCCACAGCGTGTACGCAAATTATTGCAAGGGGTAGCGCGTCTTGAGTTCTGGGAAATTGTAGAACCATTCGACCCGCAATTAGGCCAGTCTTTGGCTGCGATCAACCAGATGCTGTTGAAGGAACAGAATGATGCAAAAGTAGCAGCCGTTACAGATACAAAGGCAACGGCTACCGATGCAAAAGCCGATACCACCAAGAGCGCATTGGAGCAGCAACTTAGCACCGCAGGTGATAGCTCACTTTCATCTTTGGATTCGCTTCGCCAGGCTACCTCATCTCCGTTGTTTTCATTGAGTAATCAAGGTGCTCCGTTCTTGTATCAGGTGAAAGACACTGCGCAAATCAATGCAATTTTGAGAAGAGCAGATGTAAAATCATTATTGCCTCGCACGATCGGCTATTTCTGGGATGTAAAATCTGATCCGCAAACAACACCAGGTGTGGAGGATATTCAATTAAACTTTGTGAACCTTGGCCGTGGCTCCAAGCCATTGCTTACCGGTGAAGTAATCAACGATGCTCGTTTGGATTACGATCAGTTTGCACGTCCTGCAGTAAGCATGACCATGAGTGCTGCCGGTGCAAAAACATGGGCGAAAGTTACAGCCGCTGCCGCTGCGAAACAGCCGCAGGGAAGAATTGCCATTGTGTTGGATAACTATGTTTACACTGCGCCAACCGTGCAGGGAGAAATTCCAAATGGCAACTCTCAAATCACCGGAAGCTTTGATTTGGAGGAGGCAAAAGATTTAGCAAACGTGCTGAAGGCGGGTTCACTGCCTGCGCCTACTCGTATCGTGGAAGAAGCGATTGTTGGACCAAGCCTGGGTAAGGTTGCGCAGAATCAAGGTCTTATTTCAATGGCTGCCGGGTTAGCATTGGTTGTCATCTTCATGGTGGCGTACTACTCAAAAGGTGGTTGGGTTGCAAACATCGCTTTGTTGTTCAACATTTTCTTTATCCTCGGAATTTTGGCGCAATTGAATGCAGCCTTAACACTTCCTGGTATTGCGGGTATCGTGCTTACCATGGGTATGGCGGTAGATGCAAACGTGTTGATTTACGAACGCATCAAAGAAGAAATGCGCATGGGCAGAAAATTAAGAGAGGCAATTAAGAAGGGTTATGAAAGAGCCTTCGCAACCATTTTTGACTCGAACCTTACTACCATGCTTACCGCCATTTTCTTGTTTGTATTGGGTCAGGGACCGTTGAAAGGTTTTGCGATCGTATTGATGATTGGTATTGCCACTTCATTTTTCTCTGCGGTTTATATTTCAAGAGTTTTTGTTGAGTGGATGACCCGTAAGGGAGATGAGGCAAATGTTTCATTTGAAACATCCATTGCTAAGGTAGTTAAAGACAGAAGGCAGTTTGATTTTATCGGTTTCAGAAAAAAGGCCTACCTCTTCTCTGGATCTATTGTTGTAGTCGGGTTCGTTTTAATTGCGATTCAGGGATTGAATTTGGGTGTTGACTTTAAAGGAGGTCGTTCTTACACGGTATCGTTCAACAAGCCTGTAGCGGCCACTGATATGAAAGTTTCGTTAGGCGAGAGCTTTGAAAATGCAGGTACTGAAGTGAAAAATTACGGAGGTAACAACGTAATGAAGGTAACCACTTCTTATTTGGTGGAAGATGAATCAGATGAAGCGGACGCAAAAGTAAAGGCTGCCTTGATTCAGGGCGTTCAGAAATTTAGTGGTATGGAGTTTACAGAGAACGATGCACAGCTGGATGATAAGCACTTCACTATTTCATCTTCTTCAAAAGTGGGTGCCACCATTGCCGATGATATCAAAGGTTCTGCCTTTGAAGCCAGTTTATTCTCCCTGGTGGCCATCTTTCTTTATATTCTGGTTCGTTTCAAAAAGTGGACCTATAGCGTTGGCGCTATTGTTGCCACTGTGCACGATACATTGTTTGTTATTGCCGCTTTTGGAATTGCACGCTTTTTCGGATTATCATTCGAAATTGATCAGGTATTTGTGGCGGCTATTCTTACCATTATCGGTTACTCGATCAACGATACGGTGATCATCTTTGACCGAATCAGAGAGTACCTTGGGTTTGGCGCTAATCATGATTACCCTAAATTATTTAACGAAGCCATTAACAGCACGTTAAGCAGAACCCTGATCACTTCAGGAACGACTTTAATTGTGGTTGTGGTATTGCTACTGTTCGGTGGCGAGGTGCTCAGAGGATTCTCCTTCGCGCTCTTCATTGGTATTGTAATCGGTACTTACTCGTCCATCTTTATTGCATCGCCAGTGGTGTTGGATTTTGATAAGAATATGACACCAACTAAGGCGTAATAAATTTCTTAAACGAACGAAAGAGAACCGGGCCACATCAGCCCGGTTTCTTTTTTTATGGAGGAGCCTGGAAAATTCCTGAAGGAAAGTTTCAATAAACTAACGCAAGACGTCAGATGAAATAGATGAGATGTTGCTTTGTGCTGAATGTTTATCCGCAGTTTACAGGACTAGTTTTTCTCCTGAGGGTGAACTTGCACAAGCAATCCCGTGGCCAACACTCCCCTCAGCGTATCTTGCCGCATCATCTGCTCCAACCGCACTTTATATTTTCCGGAATAAGGGAATGAATAATTTTTAAGGAGAGGAAGTTCATGATCGTACACATCGCCCAGACCGCTGGCGCCATTAGGCTCTCCCGTTTTTTGATCGAAAAGAAAATTCGAGATCATCTGTTTTGAAATC
Source organism: uncultured Cyclobacteriaceae bacterium (assembly GCA_966095315.1). Classification (GTDB taxonomy): domain Bacteria; phylum Bacteroidota; class Bacteroidia; order Cytophagales; family Cyclobacteriaceae; genus ELB16-189. The sequence continues at coordinate 185,368 of CBHTSG010000002.1, read as the reverse complement.
TCTCTGCCGGCAGAATCCGTCAGAGCATAGTGGATAAAAATGCGCGCAAATGGATAGTCGAGGGAGTTGCGCAGTGTGCAAGAAATATCGTAGTGCTCGGCTGTATCGCTCACTACAAATTCAAATTCGGCCGGCTGCGCTACTTTCCAGGCGCGGTCATCAAACTCAACAATATTATCATAAATCTTATTCGAATCACACCCTACGAACAAGAGTATAGTCAGAGCAAAAACAATAGCCCTCATCCCTTCTTTTGGTTGTTTGGATTATTATTTCTTCTGTTGTTACCGCCCTTGTTCTGTTGATTCGGATTGGGCTGATTGGGATTGCGATTGTCTCTTCGGTCGCGGCCGCGGTTTTTATGTTTCTTTTTCTTGCCGACTTTGTTCTGAAATTTCTTATCAAGATTTTCAAGATCACTGTTTAGGGTAGACAGTGGAATTTTTACTTCTTCGGCATCCATTTCAAGGCTTGCAGGTTTTTTACCTGCCTTATTCATTTCGAGAATCTGATTGACACGTGCCACATTCAGCGGATACCAGTTATTGTCTTCCTTATATCCAAACCACATGATCTTGCGGAAGATGTCGGTTTTCTGCAAACGTGCTTCTCCTTTTTCGGTGAGCAGCGGGGCCTCTACCTCTGGAATATCTTTTAGTGCATCGATGTAGGTTTCCAACTCATAGTTCAGGCAACACTTCAGGCGGCCACACTGGCCAGATAGCTTGCTTGGATTGAGCGACAGATTTTGATAGCGCGCAGCACTGGTGGCAACATTTTTAAAATCGCTAAGCCAGGTAGAGCAACATAATTCACGCCCGCATACACCAATGCCTCCCAACCGACCTGCCTCCTGACGCAAACTGATCTGGCGCATCTCCACACGAACTTTGAATTCAGTAGCCAGTATTTTTATCAGCTCACGGAAGTCAACGCGGTCTTCCGCAGAATAATAAAACGTAGCCTTCGTGTTATCGGCCTGAAACTCCACATCAGAAAGTTTCATTTGCAGATTGAGCTGACGCACCACTTCACGGGTACGATAAAGCGCAGGGTGTTCGCGTTTCTTAACCTCTTCAAATTTTTCCAAATCTTTCTGATGAGCCAGTCGGTAGATTTTCTTGATCTCATCATCATTGGCTACTTTTTTCTTTTGCATCTGCAGGCGCACCAATTCTCCCTGAAGGGAAACGTAACCAATATGATGGCCGGTTTGTGTTTCAACGATTACCGCATCACCGGTAGTAAGTGATAATTTCTCGGTATTGCGATAAAAATCTTTGCGTGCATTTTTAAAGCGCACCTCTACTACATCAAATCGGCTTGAGGCAGGCATCTCCATATTGGAAAGCCAATCAAATACATTCATCTTATTGCACCCACCGGTGCCGCAGGCTCCATTGTTATTGCAGCCTGATACTTTTCCGTCTTTTTTAGTTCCACAAGCACAACCCATATATAATCAATAAGGCAATAAGAATAAGTTCAAATTTTTGATTTTACTGAAACCTGAATCGAATGTGATCAGTGGGGCATCCAAAAAAATAGAAGTGGCAGCAATGATTGCATCAGGAAGTTTTATTTTGTTGGCCTTTCTGATTTCAACTGCGATCTTCCTTATTTCCGGGATGAGCTCTACTATTTCACAATCTCTTAGCAGAATTTTAAAGAATTGATGTTGTGACTCTGTCAGCTTTGGCCAACTTAATAACTCCATTTCTGTCACAACTGATACAAATAGTCTATTGTTATGTAAAAACCGATCAATCTCCTTTTTTCCTTCTGCTAATTCTATTAGGATATTGGTATCTACAACAACATCAATCCCACTCATTTCTTATTAGTTTCTGATATTTTAATCCATTGAGGCCTCTCACTAATTTTCCGAAATACTTCTTTGGTTGAAAACCTCGTACCTTTTTCCTTTTTGAAAAGGACTCAAAAGCCTTTTGTATTTCTTCATCAGTAGCCTTTTTGGAAATCCTAATAATCATGGTTTTAAAGTTAGCAAATCTACACCAATATCCTTTCTAAAGTACACCCCATCCCAATGCACCTGAGCGGCTGTTTCGTAGGCATTTTTTCTGGCTTCCTCCAGTGTTTTCCCCATTCCAGTTGCGGCCATCACGCGCCCCCCATCAGTAAGGATTTGATCGGCCTGTACCTTAGTACCCGCATGAAAAACAAAGCCCTTGACTGATTTAGAAATTGAAATCGATTTCCCTTTTTCGTAAGAGTCGGGATAGCCCTTTGCCGCCAATACGATAGTAAGCGCATAATCTGGGTTCACAGTGATTTGCTTTCCAGCGAGTTTTCCTGCCGCGCAGGCTGTGAGCAAATCAACCCAATCGCTTTGAATGCGGGCCATTACAGATTGTGTTTCCGGATCGCCCATGCGTGCGTTGTACTCAATCACGAAAGGCTCTCCTTTTACATTCATCAGCCCAATGAAAATAAAACCTCGGTAATCAATGCCTTCTTTTTTTAGTCCGTGAATGGTGGGTTTGATTACTTTGTCTTCCACTTTCTGCATGAAAGCGTTGTCGGCAAAATCCACAGGTGAAACGGAACCCATACCACCGGTATTCGGTCCGGTATCACCATCGCCAATTCTTTTATAATCTTTCGCCTCAGGAAGAATCACATAGTCCTTACCATCTGTCAACACGAAAACAGAAAGCTCAATGCCGTCTAAAAATTCTTCCACCAGCACTTTGGAGCTTGCGGCACCAAATTTTTTATCCTGAAGCATTTCCGTCATTGCTTGCTTTGCACTGGCAACATCGGGGCTGATGATCACTCCCTTTCCTGCTGCAAGGCCATCGGCTTTCAACACGATAGGCGGTTTGCAATGATCGAGGTAGGTGAGGGCAGCCGGCAGTTCGTGTGCTTCAAAAGTTTGTGCCTTTGCGGTAGGCACCTGATGGCGCAACATAAACTGCTTGGAGAAATCTTTACTTCCTTCCAGTTGTGCTCCGTCCTGCGATGGACCTACCATTAAAATTTTCTGCAGGCGTGAATCATTTTCAAAATAATTGCGAATGCCTTTCACGAGCGGAACTTCAGGACCCACCACAACCAGATCGATGCTTTTTTCAAGGCAGAAATTTCCAAGTTTTTCAAAGTCATCAACGGCTAGGGAAGCATTGGTGGCCACCGTTGCTGTGCCGGCATTGCCTGGCGCCACAAAAAGATTTTTGCACAAAGGGCTTTGAGCTATTTTCCACGAAAGTGCGTGTTCTCTTCCTCCGTTTCCGATCACTAATATGTTCATGTTCAACAGGTAAACTTCAAAGATAGGGCAGAAATTGAAATACGGTAGACTATTTTGGGCCGTAAAAAGAAAAGGTTGCCGGCACTAAGTTATGCAGACAACCTTATTGGTTTGTAAGTGCTTAATTCGCGTATTCGCTCAGAAATTTCACACGCATCAGGCGTACATCATCCTCTGAAAAACCGCTGAGATCGTTCATCGCATCTTCAATGCTGTCAGTCTCAGAATTCAAAAAGTAATCATAGATTTCTTCCTGCCTGGTTTCGTCCAGCACCTGATCGATGTAATAATCCAGGTTCAGTTTTGTACCCGAATAGCAGATGTTCTCCATCTCCGTCAGCAGTTCTTCAAAACTTAAACTCTTGGATTCCGCAATTTCCTCCAGGTCAACTTTGCGATCGATTTGCTGAATGATAAAAATCTTAATCTTGGATTTGTTTACGGAAGATTTTACAACAACATCGGAAGCGGTTTCAATGTCATTATCATCAACGTATTTTTGAATGACTTCCAAAAACTCTTTGCCAAACTTGTTCACCTTGCCCATGCCCACGCCATTGACGGAGGCCATCTCATCTTTTGAGGTGGGATAGGTGGTTGCCATTTCTTCCAAAGACGGATCCTGGAAGATGACATACGGAGGTAAATTTTTCTCCTTCGCTACTTTCTTGCGAAGGGTCTTCAGCATCTCAAATAATTTTACATCGTAGGATTTGGAGTTGATGATCACACGCTCGGATGATTCTTCGTCTTCCAAATCTGTGGTGAAGTCATGATCACGAGCCAGTTCAATTGGATGTGGCTTCTTCAGGAACTGATGTCCTTTTTCAGAAATTTTTAACACCCCAATATTATCAATATCTTTTTCGAGGTATTGATAAATCAATGCCTGGCGAATAACAGACTTCCAAAAATCATGATCTTGCTGATCTCCTTTGCCATAAATGGGGAGATCAAAGTGTGCGTAGCTTTTTACGTACTCGTCTTCCACGCCTCGAATGACGTTGACTAAGTGACCAAGGCCAAATCTTTCATTGGTTTGTTTCACAGCCTCAATCACCATTTTCACATATTCAGAACCTTCAAATCGCTCGCGCGGATGAACGCAGTTGTCGCACATGCCACAATTTTTTTCAGTGAACTCTTCACCGAAATAATGCAACAGTTGTCTTCTTCTGCACACGGGCGACTCCGCATAGAACTCCATCTCTTGTAGAAGTACTCGTGCGTTTTCTCTCTCCTGTACGGATTTGTCTTTGTTGAATTTCTCCAACTTGTTCAGGTCATTGTGACTGTAGAACATGAGGCACAACCCTTCCAATCCATCACGACCAGCCCTTCCCGTTTCTTGATAGTATCCTTCCAATGATTTGGGCACATCGTAGTGAACCACAAATCGGACATCGGGTTTGTCAATGCCCATACCAAAAGCAATGGTGGCCACAATGATGTCCACTTCTTCATTCAAAAAGTCATCCTGATTTTTCATGCGCACGTCAGGGTCTAAGCCTGCATGGTATGGTGCGGCTTTGAATCCATTTACATTCAGAAGTTGCGCGATCTCCTCTACTTTTTTACGACTCAAACAATAAATAACTCCCGATTTACCTTTGTGCTCTTTCAAAAAGCGAATGAGTTGCTTCTTGGTTTCTTTCTTCGGTCGTACTTCGTAAAAAAGATTTTTGCGGTTGAAAGAAGAAATGAAAACATCCGCTTCTTCCATCTGCAAGTTCTTTTGAATATCAAGTTGAACTTTGGGAGTAGCGGTTGCAGTAAGTGCAATCACAGACTTCTCACCCAATTGGCCGATCATCGTTTTAATTCTACGATACTCCGGACGAAAATCATGACCCCATTCAGAAATGCAATGCGCTTCGTCAATGGCAACGAACGATACATTTACTTTTTGCAAAAAAGCAATGTTCTCTTCTTTGTTGAGAGATTCGGGAGCCACATAAAGAAGCTTTACCGATCCGTTGGTACATTCTTTTTTCAGCCGGGTGATTTCTCCTTTACTGAGTGTGGAGTTTAAAAATTTTGCGTTGATGCCATATGCGTTGAGTTGATCCACCTGATTTTTCATCAGTGCAATCAAGGGAGAAATGACGATTGCCAACCCATCTTTTATCATTGCGGGAAGTTGATAACATAAGGACTTGCCCGCGCCCGTAGGCATGATCACAAATGTATTTCTGCCACTCAGGATGTTTTTGATGACGGTCTCCTGATTACCGCGAAATTGTCCATAACCAAATATTTCCTTGAGTTTTGCTTTGAGTTCATCTTTCTCTTCTGCCACCATCATAATACGTACTAATAAAATTCTGAATTACTTATCTTTGTCCGCTCCTTAAATTTGAACCGGAATTGAATATAACAAAAAATATTAAAAAGATCGCCACCGATGTACTTTTAAATGAATCTCGTGCGATCGAAAATCTTACTCATTTTATCGACAACGATTTTGAGGCTTGTGTAAAAGAGATCCTTGAATCCAAAGGCCGCGTGGTGATCACCGGCATTGGAAAAAGTGCCATCATTGCCAATAAAATTGTTGCCACGATGAACTCCACCGGAACACCTGCATTATTCATGCATGCAGCCGATGCCATTCATGGTGATTTAGGAATGATTCAACAGGATGATATTGTCATTTGCATTTCAAAAAGTGGTAATACTCCTGAGATCAAAGTGTTGGTACCCTTGTTGAAACGAAGAGGTTCCAAACTTGTTGCCCTGGTAAGCAACACCAAATCATACTTAGCGGAGCAGGCCGATTTTGTGTTAAATGCAACGATTGCGGAAGAGGCTTGCCCCAATAATTTAGCGCCAACAACAAGTACCACGGCTCACCTTGCTATGGGCGATGCGCTTGCAGTCTGTTTGCTGGAATTGAGAAATTTTACTAGCGAGGATTTCGCACGCTACCATCCAGGTGGTGCTTTAGGAAAACAGCTTTATCTCAAAGTGGAGGATATCGTTTCGAAAAATCAGATCCCACAGGTAAAGGAAAACACATTACTAAAGGATGTAATTCTTGAAATTTCCTCCAAGCGTTTGGGTGCTACAGCAGTAGTAGATGACAATCAGCATTTAATTGGAATTGTAACGGATGGTGACTTGCGAAGAATGTTGCAAAAAGATAGTAATATTGGGGCCTTGAAGGCAAGAGACATTATGACGAGAACTCCGAAGTCAATCGCAAAAGATGAATTTGCTGTGAAAGCTCTTCAACTGATGCAGGAAAATAATATTACACAACTGGTAGTGAAAGATGGGGAAAAGATTGCCGGATTTATTCACTTGCACGATCTCCTGAAAGAAGGCATCGTTTAAAATTTTAAGCTTTAATCAATTCAATAGAATGAACAAGAATTTATTCGTGGTGCTGATGGCAGGTGGTGTGGGCACGCGCTTTTGGCCGTATAGCCGCAATTCAAGGCCCAAGCAATTTCTGGATGTGGCTGGAACAGGAAAGACATTGCTGCAAGCCACATACGATCGGTTCTTACCGCTCTGCCCAAAAGAAAATATCTTCATCGTTACCAATGAAGAGCATCGCGAAATCACACATCAGCAATTGCCCGATTTGGATAAAAGCCAGGTGCTGTCAGAACCTATGCGGAAGAATACTGCACCGTGTATTGCCTACGCATCGCATAAGATTGCGAAACTAAATAAAGAAGCGGTGATCGTGGTCAGTCCATCCGATCATTTGATTCTCAACGAAGTAGAGTTCCAACAGACTATTACCAAGGCGGCTGATCAGGCAAAGAGTCAGGACAAGTTGATCACGCTGGGAATTAAACCCACTCGCCCTGAAACCGGATATGGATACATTCAGTATATCGATTCCAAAAGCCCGATTAAGAAAGTAAAAACTTTTACCGAGAAGCCAGAATTGCTGTTGGCGAAAAAGTTTTTGGAGAGTGGAGATTTTGTGTGGAATGCCGGAATTTTTATTTGGGGAGTGCAGGCCATCCTACATTCCTTCCAGAAGCACCTGCCAGAGATGGCCGAAATTTTTGATGAAGCCGCTCCTCATTTTTCTACTGACGGAGAGGCAAAGGCACTGCAAACAGCCTATGCCCAAACAAAAAATATTTCCATCGATTATGGCATCATGGAGAAAGCCGATAATGTTTTTGTGTGGTTGAGCAACTTTGCGTGGTCCGATTTAGGCTCGTGGGGATCGTTGTTTGATCTTTCTGAGAAAGATGAAAATAACAACGTGGTGGATGCCGATGCACTCATTTATGACTCACGCAACTCCATTATCAAAAGTTCAAAAGATAAATTAATTGTGGTGCAAGGACTGAACGGATACCTTGTTGGTGCTTTTGATAATGTCGTGATCGTGTGTGAAAAAGATAAAGAAGAATTGTTCCGCAGGTTTGTCAATGATTTGAAAACAAAACCCAACGGTAATAGTTACTTATGATTTTTCTGGCGGATGGCTTCATAAATGGAAATGCCAGCAGCCACGGATACATTGAGCGAACTGATTTTTCCTTTCATAGGAATGAGTGCCAGATAATCGGCTTGCTTTAAAAGTTGAGGTGATATTCCATCCTCTTCTGATCCTAAAATCAACGCCAGAGGAGAATCCATTTTCATCTCATAAATTGGTTGCTGTGCCTTTTCAGTGCAGGCAATCACTAGCACCCCGTTGTCTTTCAATAGTTGGATCGTTTTGCGCATGTCTTTTACCCGGCACACCGGCAAGTGACTTAATGCGCCCGCAGAAGTTTTCATGGCATCTCCGGTAATCGGAGCGTTGCCCGCATCACCTACGATGATTCCGTCCAGGCCGGCACACTCTGCAGTACGGGCAATGGCGCCAAAGTTTCTCACATCCGTTACACGGTCAATGATCAGGAAAAAAGGCTCGCGCCCCTCAGCATAGGCTTTATCGATAAGGTTTTCCAACGATGCATATTGAACTGCCGATAACACACAGATAACACCCTGATGATTTTTGGTGGAGAGCCTGTTGAGTTTTTGCTGAGGCGTGAACGTAAAGGGTACTCCATTAGCATTGGCAACCTGCACAAGTTCTTTGATGAGATCGTTGCTTAAGCCCGACTGAATATAAATCTTTTCGATCTCGCGACCGGCACGAATGGCCTCCATTACTGCGCGAGTTCCAAATATCATTTCTGTTTTTTCCATGAACTGTAAATTATAAAATCAGAACAATGTCAGCTTCATTTTGCAGCCTTTTGAAGTCCTTGTCGTACGTGTAGAGTGGTGTGTACAAATAGATGGATGTAGCTGCAACTACTGCATCGGATAGTTTCAATTTATGTCTTACCCTAAGATCAATAGCAATTTCCTTTATTGCCGGCAACAGGTCCACTACAAAGGTCTGGCTTATAAAAGCCTTGATTAGCTTTCGATTTTGGGAAGTTAGCGTTGATGATGATAGCAATTCAATTTCAACTACACCACTTAGCCATACCGATTTGCCTTCCAGATACTCCATAGCCTCTGCTCTTCCATTAAAAAAGTTGACTAAAAAACTAGTGTCGGCAACCAGTTTATCGGTCATTGGCTCTTAGCTTTTTTTGATAGCTCAATCCATCCATACCATAGTTCACCTTACCAAAGTACTTTTTTAAGTTAATAGGGGTCTTCTTGACTGCTTTAAGTTCAGCGTCAATCTTTTTTTTGGATGTCTTCTTTTTAACAGAAATGAGCATTGAAAAACTATTGGTCTATTGAGGCAAAGGTAGCCAAATGCAACGAAATGAATAAGCACTCTTAAAACCTGCTTTTTCTCCAAAGGTCAATAGCAGTATACCAGGGCTCCATAAAGCGATTATCGCGAAGAAGGGCATAATTTTCAGGATTGTAAACACTTCCACTTTTTACAAAGGTGAATCGCGTGCGATACGTTTTGTAGAACCAGGTTTCGCTGCCCGGATTTTTTGTTACCTCATCGGGCGTACCAAACACGATGTAAATCATACCACGATCGGTTTTCCATCCTTCTTTGTACGAGCTGAAATAAAGGTTGGCGAGTTCCACCCTGCGAAAGTAGCTGCGCATAAAATTTTTGGCGCGGTCTTTATCACGCGTGATGTCCAACACTACTTTATCAAATTTGGTTTTGTCACCTCGGGCTTCCTGAATTTCAGTGTATTCATCCTGCGTAGTAACATAGATCAATGGCTTAGCCAGGTCGTCAATTTTCGTGAACTTCGGAAACGTTTCATGCACCGCCCGAAAGGCAAATCCTTCTGACGCTGCGGTATCTGCTTGAAAGAGATACAATCCAGTTTTCTTTAGCTTGAACGTACTCCTCGCATTTAGCGAAAACAAAGAATCATGAAACAAGAAACGATCCACGCGACCTTCTTTTTCAGTGAAGGGTGGAGAGGCCGCAGGAAAGTCAGTATTGTAGTACGAGACAAAAAATGATTTTGATTTTTCTCCAAAGATCTGGTATTCGACTTTGGCGGTCAGGTAATTGGTGGACACCACACTGGATTTTTGTTCTACCCATCCATTCACTGGGTAATTATTTTCAATCACTTTGATAAAATAATAGGGGATGGGCATCCCCGGCTTTTCAATCTTTGCGCAAAGGATCCATGCCTTGGCAGGAACAGGAACTGAAATCATTCCGCGTTTTTCTTTTTCGGTAGCCAGGATGACTGAATCGGTAACTTCCAGCAGTGTTCCTTCTTTTTGAGAATAGGTATCCCTTCGTTCCCAGGTGATTGTATAGGGCGATATGGATCCCTGAAGGGTGTAAAATACCTTCATCATCTTTTCACCTCTCACCAGGTGAAGATCCATCTGTATTTCATTCTGTGGATTGTAGAGGTAATTGAAATTAAGCGTGCTCAGCGCTTGCTGGGCCACGGCTGCATAACTGCCAAGGATTAAAAGCAGAAAACTAAATTTCTTCATAAATCGGCCTTTCAAATTCCAATATACAACGGTAAATCTAACAGGATTGGGTTATTTTTGCCGCTGAAAAATTATGGCTGGCATATTTACCACTGAAATCACTTCGGACTCTATCCCTTCCGATAACCCCATTCACCAGCGCTTGCTGAAAGCCTATGTCCTGGCACCGGATTATATACACGGACAGCTGTTGGAAGTTGGATGTGGCGAAGGGCGGGGTATTGATTTGTTGTTGACCAAAGCGGATCACTATACGGCCATAGATAAAATAGCCGAGGCAGTCGGCAAACTCCAATTTAAATACCCGCAAGGAAAATTTCTTAGCGGGAACATCCCACCACTCAGTGATTTTAAAGACAATTCGTTTGATTGCGTGGTTAGTTTTCAGGTGATTGAACACATTGAAGATGATCATCTTTTTTTGAAAGAGATCAGCAGAGTGTTAAAGCCAGGGGGCGTTGCCTTGGTGTCCACCCCAAATCGGCTGTTGTCGCTTTCGCGGAACCCATGGCATGTGAGAGAGTACACTGCGGAAGAGTTGACTTCAATCGCAGCAAAATATTTTTCTAACGTTGTCATGAAAGGCATCACCGGAAATAAGAAAGTGATGGACTATCATGAACAAAACAGAAAATCGGTAGATCGCATCATGCGCTGGGATATTCTTGATCTTCAGCACAAGCTACCGGCTTCCTTGCTTCGCATTCCCTATGAGTTTCTCAACCGCAGAAATAGAAATAAACTAAAGCATACCGCTGATGAATTAGTGATGAGCATCACGCATCAGGACTACCTGCTGACCGATGATGCCGTTAATGCATTGGATTTATTTTTGATCGCCACCAAATAAAAAGGGCTGACCTTCGCCAACCCTTTTCAAATTCCTTTTCCCAGGAATCAATAGTCTCTTCTGCCTGCCCCAGCATTAATCTGAAGTGAGGCCAACATTTGATTGTAAGCGTCTTCGTATTTTTTTGCCAGATCACTCTCGCCATTCTCGTAGAGCGTTCGTTGAAGCGCATTCAGGATGAAAATACTTCTGCGCAGTTCAAGGGTGATGCCCACATTCTCATCAATAAGGAAGTTGGCCATCGCCACTGCCCGATCGCCTGTTATGGTTGCAATCTCAACTGCTTTTTCTTTTTGGCCCACCTGGAACAAAAGGTCAACGGTTTCAGGAGTGGTTTGATCATAAGGCACCGCCTTGTCGGACATTTTTTCTAAGGAGAACATCAGTGCTTTATTCGCCTTTTCCATTTGTCCTTCATCGATTAGCGCCTGGGCTAATGAATTGAATGAACTTCTGTGGTTCAAAATAAAGCCACGATAATCTTCTGTGTAATAAATGCTGGGATCATCCGTGCCACGATAGCGGAACTTGTTGATCATATTGTCGTAAGCTTTTTCAGTATCCACCAGGTACTCGCGATCTTTCCTTGGATTGCGCACCGGTAAAATGCGATAGGCGTTTCCTTCCTGCACAACGTAAGGAGTAAGGTCAAGATTGATTTGAGAAAGTGAGGTATGGTTTACATACAATGGCCTGTCCCAGTTGGCACTGACCAGTAAATCCAGAATGGCAAGGTCTTTTTTCTCCAAACCACCCCGTAGCAATCGTATTTGCATTTGGTCTACCACCAGGCTATCCATTCCTTTTGGAATAATTCCTTTCTTCAGAACTTCTTCTTTATTGATGTTCAATGTGAGCACTCTGCTTGGAACAATGTTCCGATCCCCATCGCGCAGTTGAGGATATTCTTTTGATAACAATTCAATATACTGCTTAGCATCAATGCTCTTGATCTTCAAATCTGCAAAAGGAAGGTAATCGTTAAGTCCCCCCTGAATATAATTTTTTGCAGAGAGCGTATACTTGAAAGGTTCTGACTCATAGGCCTTGCGTGTGGTTTGATCAATGTACCAGTCAGTGTTGAAGTAGCTAAGCACCATCACACGCACATCCGTGCGATGACCTTCAACCTCCTGAGCATACCACAGCGGGAAGGTATCGTTATCACCCCCGGTAAAAAGAATGGCTTGCGGGGCGCACGAATCCAAATAGTTGGTGGCAGAGTCTACCGAGAAAAAGCGGTTGGATCGATTGTGGTCGTCCCATCCGGCCTGAGCCATGAGTACCGGAGCCACCAAGCCAATTGCAGTAGCAATGATGGCAGATGTTCTTGCTTTTTTGATGATCGAAAAAATACTTTCTCCTATACCAATCACGGCCAATCCTATCCAGAAAGTAAAAGCGTAATATGATCCTGCGTAGATGTAATCGCGTTCACGCGGTTCAGTGGGCGGAGAATTTAAGTAAAGCACAATGGCGATTCCCAACATGAAAAACAGCAGGGCGATCACCGCAAAGTTTTTTGTGTCTCGCACCAATTGAAAGAACATGCCGATCAGCCCCAGCGCAAAAGGAATGAGGAAGAAATTGTTTCGGCCTGCATTATTAGCGAGTGCATCGGGTATTTTTTTAAACCATTGATTTGGCTTTAGCCAATCCGCACCTTGTTCATCACTCTCGCGGCCGGCAAAATTCCACATGAAGTAACGCATGTACATGGTGCCTATCTGATGGCGGAACATGAAGTAAAGATTTTTTCCAAACGTAGGTCGCTCACCTTCTTCCAATCCCATGATGTCTTTATAAGTTTCTTTGTGTTCCGGATTCCAGGCGCGCGGCAAAATCGTTTCCTGACCAGGCTCGTACACGTAAGAGAACTTGCGCTCAGAGATTTCATACTTCTCCTTCCCTTTGATATACACCGGTGCGCCATATTCAATATCGATTGGACGCGCGGTAAAGTATGGACCGTATAACAATGGACGGCTTCCGTATTGCTCTCTTTTCAAGTAGCGAATGAAGCTCATGATATCCTTTGGAGCATTCTCATTGATGAGCGTATCGTAGTTGGAGCGAATAATGATGGTGGCATAGGAGCTATAGCCAATCAAAATGAAAGTAGTTGCCAGGATGAAGGTATTCCAAACCGGGTGATTGTTTTTGTGTGTGTAGTAAATGCCAAAGCTCAACGCGGCAACGAGCAGCAATGTAAATATCAACGCACCGGAGCCAAAGAATAAACCCAGTGTATTGACAAAGAAAATTTCGAAACTTCCGGCAAGTGTGGGAAGGCCCGGCACAATAAAGTCGTTGATGAATAAAACCAAAAAACCACTGAGGCCCAACGCAGCAATAACACCCCAGGTGGTGGGTTTGAATTTTTTGAAGTAGTAAATTAATCCCAATGCAGGCAGCGTGACAAGGTTGAGCAAGTGTACACCAATGGAAAGTCCAATGACATACGCCATCAGCAACAACCAGCGGTTGGCTTTGCTTTCATCTTCAATTACATCCCACTTCAAAATTCCCCACACCACGAAAGCGGTAAAGAACGAGGACATGGCATACACTTCGGCTTCGACAGCAGAAAACCAAAAGGAATCTGAAAAAGTATATGCCAATGCACCCACAGCGCCTGCCCCCATCAGTAAAAGAGTTTTGTCGATGGTGAGTTCGGCTTCGTTCTTAACGCCCATCATTTTTCTGCCAAAGAGGGTGATGGACCAGAACAAGAAAAGGATGGTAAAGGCGCTGGCCAACACACTCATGAAGTTGATCCAGTAAGCAACTTTGGTTACATCTCCGAGCGCCAGGAACGAAAACACTCTGCCCATGAGCAAAAACAGCGGTGCACCAGGCGGGTGCGGAACCTGCAACTTGTAGGAAACAGCGATAAACTCACCACAATCCCAATAGCTGGCCGTTTCCTCAAACGTGAGCCAGTAGGTCAATAGGGAGACACCAAACACGATCCAGCCGGTAAGATTATTCGCTTTCTGAAAATTCATGAGTATTAATTCGAATTAAGGGGCGAAAATAGACAAAACGATTGATACCACACAGGCCAAAACAGCCCTGGTGCAAGCACCTTTTTCGGTCTTTACGAATAGCCTTAGAAACGGTTTCAGCCATCAGATTTACTTTGATCAGCGGTGAATCGGACTAAATCCCATTCTGTACTTTAGCAGGATGGATTTCATCCCTTTTTTGTCATTATCGCCACAGCATGAACCCATGCGGCAGGAGCTTGCGAAGGCTTTCGATGAGGTGGTGAGTAGAAATGAATTCATTTTGGGATCATCGCTGGAGGCTTTTGAAAAGGAATATGCAGCATACCACGGTGTAAAGTTTTGCGTGGGCGTAGGCAATGGTTTGGATGCATTGGTCTGCGCCTTGAAAGCACTTGGTATTGGCCTTGGCGATCACGTTGTGGTTCCTTCACACACCTGCTATGCTACTTGGCTGGCGGTAGAGAGAGCCGGTGCGGTGCCCATTCCTGTGGAGGTTGAGGCCAGAACATTTACCATCGATCCTGACCGAATTATTCCCGCCATCACTGCGAAGACAAAAGCAATTTTGCCCGTTCATCTTTATGGCCATCCGTGTGCGATGGATCGGATCATGTCCATAGCCCGGCAGCATCAATTATGGGTGATAGAAGATAATGCCCAGGCGCAGGGTGCGATGTTTAAAAATAAAATGACCGGAAGCTGGGGGCATGTCAATGCGACCAGTTTTTATCCCACTAAAAATTTGGGTGCCCTGGGCGATGGGGGAGCGGTGACAACCAATGATCAGCAAGCGTATAATTTCGTTTTGTCCTTCCGGAATTATGGGGCACAACTAAAAAATGTTTTTAAAACTACGGGAATTAATTCGCGATTAGATGAAGTGCAGGCAGCCCTGCTGCGCATCAAGCTGAGACAATTAAATCAGTGGAATGATGAGCGGAGAAAAATTGCTTCGTATTACCATGAGTTGCTGACGGATGTAGGCGATTTGGTGCTTCCGCCCCTGGGCGATGATGATTATAAACCGGTGTTTCATCTTTATGTGGTTCAAACTGAGCACCGCGATGAGCTTCAAAATTATTTGAATGAGCATGGCATTGGCACAGCAATACATTACCCCATTCCGGTGCATTTGCAGGAAGCATTTTCGAAGTTGGGATACCTACCGGGAGATTTTCCCTTGGCCGAAAAATTGAGCAAGACTATTTTGAGTTTGCCCTTGTGGCCGGGGTTAAGAACTGATCAGATAGAACGTATAGCCGATACAATCAAACACTATTTTAATCTGGGCAGTTGGACAAAAAAGATCTAAAGTCAGGCCCTCTCTAACGAT
This sequence comes from uncultured Cyclobacteriaceae bacterium, assembly GCA_966095315.1. Classification (GTDB taxonomy): domain Bacteria; phylum Bacteroidota; class Bacteroidia; order Cytophagales; family Cyclobacteriaceae; genus ELB16-189. The sequence goes on along the minus strand of CBHTSG010000002.1, from coordinate 169,982 downwards.
GTACCTTTGGAGATTACGATCTTTTTAAATACGCATATTTGGTGATTGTCATTGAGTGACTTATTTATACACGATCATGTAGAAAATCAGCCACAGCACAAATAGTAAAATATACGAGCAGGACACGATCCACCAGGCGGCCTTCTTCTCACGCCTGGCATAAAAGTGAACGCCATTGACCAGGATGAGGATATAGAAAATCTCAAAGACATTCATCGCCCGTAAAGGGTAGGCATAGCGCTTATCAATATCGAGGTAATCGAAAAAATGCATCAGTGATAGTGGATAAAACGCCCGGATTTCCAGAAGATTCGGGTCAGTTTCAATAAACATAAACCAACCGATCTTCAATAATTCCGGAACGATGAAAATAAATTCGGCCGCCATCACCACACTCCAACATTGTGTGAAGGTAATCCGGAATCCAAACAAAAAACACCCCACCCAAATCACAAAACCAATAACGGTGAACTTCCAGAGGTAAATCAGCGGTATGGATACAAATTGTAAGGCGCTGATGATCCGCAAGATGGCTCCCTCCGGGCGATCCTGAAGGAACTCAAAGGCCGCTGTTTCGTTTTCGATAAAGGCTTTTTTGATGTAGAGTAAAGCCACCGTGACCAAACAAAGTATGATAAAAACCAGTTTTTTATCGGCAGAAAAGAGAGAGCTTGAGCCCGAATCAGATTGCATGATTAAATTGTTGCCCCTAAGTAAGGTTAGTTTAGCTGATGCTGCAATGTATTGGATGCGGTTGACTTGTATTTTTTTACTACTCACGTGGTTTACGGGTCATTCGGCTCTGGCCCAGAGGCAGACGCGCAAAGACACTACCATTATTTTAATTTCCGACCTCACCGTACAGTTAGAAGCCACTCAGGGTTTGGACAATCTCTACAATTTTAAGTTTGAGAAAGCCGAGCAGCAGTTTCGCTGGTTTAAGCAGAAGTACACGTGGCATCCGCTTCCCTATTTTTTGCTTGGCCTTAGCGAATGGTGGAAGATTATGCCCAACACCAAAGACACGCGCTATGATGATAAGTTCATGGCCTACATGGACAGCAGTATCGCTGTCGCGGAAAACTTGTATAAAAAACATCCTGAGTATAAAATTGAAGCTGCATTTTTTTTAGCGGCAGCGCATGGATTCAAAGGAAGACTATACTCGGATGAGGAGCGTAAGAACTGGCGTAAGGCTGCTGTAGAAGGGAAAGCTGCGCTCGACTACATGGAGGTGTGCCGCGAGAAAGAACACCTGAGCCCAGAATTGCAATTTGGTGATGCCTTGTATAATTATTTCTCAGTGTGGGTTCCGGAAAACTATCCGGCCCTGAAACCTATTCTCTGGTTCTTCCGCAAAGGAGACAAAAAATTAGGGCTGAATCAGCTCAAAGAAGTTTCCTACAACGCTTACTACACACGCACGGAGGCGATGGTTTGGCTGATGCGCATTTTGAACAGTTACGAAAATGATCAGCCTCGGGCATTTCAGATTTCCGAATACCTTCACCACACCTATCCGGATAATCCATATTTCCACCGCTACTATGCTCGCATGCTTTATGGCAGGGGTATGTATGTAGAGATGGAGAAAGAATCAAAGCAGATCATTCAGCATATTGATAGCGCCAAGATTGGCTATGAAGCTACCAGTGGACGCTATGCCGCCTTCTTCCTGGGGCAGATGTATGACTTTCAAAAGAAATATGATCAGGCAAAACCCTACTATGAACTGGCGGTGAAGTATGCCGAACAAATTGGGGCAACCGAAACAGGTTACTATCTTTATTCGCTGATTGCCCTAGGCGAGATCAGCGAACGACAGGGAAACAAGGCCGAGGCGAAGCGTTATTTTAAGAAAGTAAAGAAACACTCCAATCGCAAAGACGAAACCTTTAAAGATGCGAAGAAGAGGTTGAAGGGATTGGAGAAGGGGGATTGATTAATTCGTTGTTGGTTTTTGGTTGGTCGTTGTTCGATAAATGTAAATTCTGACCCGATCATCAAATTTCTTATTTTGTTTGTAACGGCTCGAATAATGAACAACAAAGAACGAACAACTAAATAAAAAATGGAGCTGCGCGATTTTGCCGTAACACCCATTGTGCTGATCATCATATATGTGATCGCCTATGTTATTCGCCCACGCCTGACAGATTCCGTTACCAAGAAATATTTTTTTCCTGCCCTTACCCTTAAGATTATTGGCGCCATTGCCTTGGGGTGCATTTACCAGTTCTATTACAGTGGAGGGGATACTTTTAATTATCACACGTTTGGCAGCAGGGTAATCTGGGAAGTGTTTTGGGAAGAGCCTCTGGATGGATTGCGTTTATTGTGGCACGATGAGGGTTCTGATCTTATTCGCTATTCACGCAAGATTTTATTTTACAACGACCCCAACTCATTTGCGATCATTCGGATTGCTGGCATTTTTGATCTGTTCACCTTTTCGGCCTATACCGCTACCGGTGTTTGCTTTGCGCTCATTAGCTTTATTGGCATGTGGCTTTTCTTTTTGGCCTTCTACGAATTATTTCCGCACCTCCACCGCTGGCTGGCGATAGCTGCTTTTTTTACCCCATCCGTATTTTTTTGGGGCTCCGGCATTTTGAAAGACACTATTATTATGGCCTGTTTGGGGGTTAGTACGTTTTTCATAAAAAGAATTTTCCTGGATAAGCGCGTTGCATTTTTTTCGGTTTTATTCCTCCTGCTTAGTTTGTGGCTCTCTTTCACTATTAAGAAATATGTACTCCTGTGTTTTGTGCCCGCGGCCCTGTTTTGGGTGTATGCCGGAAATTTATTTAAGATCCGCTCCTGGGTGGCGCGATTAATTCTATTGCCCACCATTTTGATCATCACTTTTGTTACCGGTTTTTACGCCATTCAAAAAATAGGCGAGAGTGATCCACGCTATGCGTTAAACAAAATAGCCGAGACAGCCCGCGTCACCGCCTACGATATTCGCTACTGGACAGGCAGGGATGCCGGTTCTGGATATTCTTTAGGCGAACTGGATGGTTCCTTTGGGTCTATGCTCCGATTGGCACCTCAGGCCGTTAATGTTTCGTTGTTCCGACCTTATTTGTGGGAAGTGAAAAATATACTGATGGTGTTGTCTGCCTTTGAGTCACTTACCTTGTTCTTGATCACCCTGTTGTTATTTGTGGTAAAGCCATTGAATTTTGTTAAGGCTTTCTCCAATCCCACTATTCTCTTTTGCTTTGTCTTCAGCATCACCTTTGCGTTTGCGGTAGGCGTCTCTACCTATAATTTTGGTACCCTTGTGCGGTACAAGATCCCCATGCTTCCCTTTTTTGTTATCGGCCTAGCGCTCATGTGGGACAGGTTGAAGAACACCCAGTCAGTGGAAGATTGAAGAGCGCAGTTCTCCATCCTCAATAAACTTGCCGGAACGGGAGTGTGGAATTACTTTGTAGGGAAGGTAGCGTTACTCTTCATCAGAGGTTACGTTACTCAACATAGAATGTGCCATTGGTTTATATCGGAGGTGTCATTACTCCGCATAAGAGGTGACATCCCATGGTATCGATGGTACCATTGCTGCATAAGAGGGGTGACATTAATCCTCAAGGGAGTTGCCATTGGTACAGGTGGCTGGTGTTAATACTTGTCATGGGAGTGCTATTGCTACATCGAGGAGCTGCCATTATATCGCGTAGAAGGTACCATTGCTATAGATAGAAGGTGACTTTACTCCATACTCGAGGTGCAGTTAGTAGAGATTGTCAGAATCTTTAAGCACTATTTATTTGGTCGTTAAAAAGACGAAGAAAATTATCGCTGTTGCTGGATACCGAATAAGAATCGACCACGGTTTTGCGACCCTCTTCACCCATACCTTTTCTCAATTCTGCATGTTCAATTAAATGGATCAAATAATTTTCCCAGTCTTGAACGGTGCTGGCCGAAAAACCATTTACCGCATGCTTGATAATTTTGATGTTGACCCCTACCGGTGAGGCAATGGTGGGTATTTCCATCGCCATGTATTGGAGCGCTTTAAACCCACATTTTCCCTTTGCCCATTGATCATCCGGTAGCGGCATTATCCCAATATCTACACGAGAAAGGTCACTTATTTCGGTTGCTCTCGACCAGGGCTTAAACCTGAGGCAGGTTAAGGTTAATTCTGGCGCACGATCAGCAATGACACAGAATTCAAGGTTTGAATATCTGGTTTCTAATCGCTGGAGTACAGGTTCTAATTCCTGAAGGTACTTTAATGTAGAATGTGATCCTGTCCAGCCGATAATCACCTTACCGTCATTCCGAGCAGCGCGAGGAATCCCCCAATAGAGATCCGGATTGTGCACATTCTCCGTATCAATGGTAGTAGGATTCAACACCACATCGTTAGTATACTGCCGGGCATAATCACCGAGGAACTCGTTTCCGCAACTAACCTTGTAACTCCACCGACAGATCAACCCAACTTTACTTCTCCACCGGATTGTTCTTTCAAGCCAGCCTTCATTGGTTTTGTCCGTCAGCCAGATGGCATCATCAAAATCGTAAATGATTTTTTTGCGGAGTACTTTGGCGATGATCCATTCAAAAATGGGCGGACCTACTGGAGTCACTTCGCGATGAACGAAAATGAAGTCATAGGAAGTAATGGTGAAAAGGGCAGCGACCCGCTTCAGAAATCCCTTCAGAAGGATGAAGCTTTTTCGCAGCAATTTCCCTGATTGATACCATACCTTCCAATCTTGAGAATTCAGAAACGATTGAACAGCATAGTAATGCCCCTGACCGGTGATTGTTTGAAAGTATTGTTCAAACCGAAAGCGCTGACTGGGCGCTTCTTGCAGCGGATAAGGAACGAGAAACAAAATTTTCATGGTAACTTTGGCATGAAATTGCGAATAAATTGGCAATACCAATGACCGAGCCTACCGAGTACATCATTGAATCCAGTGGAAATAAACTTTTCGAGTGGAAGGAGCTGTGGCGTTACCGCGAGCTGTTCTATTTTTTTACGTGGCGCGATATTAAAATCAAATACAAGCAAACGGTGCTGGGTTTTCTGTGGGCTATTCTGCAGCCACTGCTCATGATGATCATTTTTACCTTGTTCTTTGGACGAGCATTGAACATCCCATCACAAAATCTACCCTATCCAGTGTATGTCTTTTCCGGACTACTCATTTGGAATTTATTTTCCTCCGGGCTCACCAGTTCTTCCAATAGCATGGTGAACAATGCCTCGATCATAAAAAAAATTTATTTCCCGCGGTTGATCATCCCTGTGTCCGCCATCCTGGTAGCGCTGTTTGATTTTTTGATGGCTTTTGTCCTGCTGATTGGTATTCTTTTCTATTACCAACAACCAGTGCTCTGGTCAGCGCTTTGGATTTGGCCATTGGCCATGATGGTGGGCGTATTGGCCACGTTGGGAATGGGCACCTGGCTGGCCGCGCTGAATGTCAAGTATCGCGATTTTCGGTACGTAATACCCTTCCTGGTGCAGGTACTCTTTTTTCTTACCCCGGTGATTTACCCGGTTTCGTTGTTGAAGTATCCACTGTTGCAATACGCACTGGTTTGTTCTCCAATGTTTGCAGCGGTTGAATTATTCCGTTTTCCGCTTACCGGCATATCACCTGATCCTGTTTTTATGACCATTAGCCTGGTCTCAGGAATAATGCTGTTGGGAATGGGTGTTTTTTATTTTAAGCGTACGGAAGATTTTTTTGCGGATTTAGCCTGACCGAACGATGAAACCCATTCTTGAAGTACAAAATATCGGTAAGAAATTTCGGATTCAACATCTCGCAGGAGGCTACCTGAGTTTGCGCGAACGGATGTTGAGTGCCCTGAAATTTGAGAAAAATAATGTCGAAGATTTTTGGGCGCTAAAAGATATTTCCTTCGAAGTACAACCGGGCGAATCCATTGGCATTATTGGCCGCAACGGGGCAGGTAAATCAACTTTACTGAAAATACTTTCTAAAATCACGCCACCCACCACAGGTAAAATTATTTCTCGTGGACGTATTGCAAGCTTATTGGAAGTAGGCACAGGCTTTCACCCGGAACTTACCGGCAGAGAAAATATTTTCTTCAATGGCTCACTGCTGGGCATGAAGCGCAAAGAGATTGAAGCGAAGTTTGATGAGATAGTTGACTTTAGTGGTGTTGAAAAATTTTTAGACACACCCCTTAAACATTTCTCCAGTGGCATGCAGTTGCGTTTGGCGTTTGCCGTAGCCGCCTTTTTAGAACCCGAGATTTTAATTATCGATGAAGTGTTAGCTGTGGGTGATGCCGAGTTTCAAAAGAAGTGCCTGGGCAAGATGGAGGATGTGAGTAAGAGTGGAAGGACTGTGCTTTTTGTAAGTCATCATATGGCTGCAGTAAAGAGGCTTTGTACAAATGCTATTTTACTTTCATCGGGAGAGATTGAATCGACTGGTCATGCACATTTTATTACGGACCTATATTTACAAAAAGGGCTAAGCAGCAGTACGGAAAGAGTATGGAAGAAAGACAACTTGAGAAATAAAAAAATACAATTAATCCGGGCAGCGGTTCATGCAAGAAATTTAACACCACAAGATCCAATCAAAACTTCTGATGACGTAGTTATTGAAATAGATTTTTTTAATAATCTACCGGATAGCAATATTGATATAACCCTTGATATTTTTGATTCGACAGGAGTTCATCTGACTCACATTGGCATGATTTGTCATAAGGATGGCAGGTTGCCTAAAGGAAATCATCGTACAACTGCCATTATTCCGGGTAATATTCTCAACACAAATCAATACATTGTTAACGTATTGTTTGGTATAAATCAGGCTGAAGTTCTAATGCAGGAATCTGATATTTTAAGTTTTGAAGTAGTCGATGCAATTTCCACTCGAGGAAGGAATTTTTCAAAATTTCCGGGAGTCATTCATCCCATTTGCGAGTGGTCAACTGTGCCCCTAATAAATGTTCATGCAGGGTAATTTAAAACCATATTTGTTTGAGATAAATAGGATTGGGAACTCGTCAATTGGTTTTATTTCTGTTGCTGAGAATAAGAGTATGCCATTTGCGGTTCAACGTGTTTATTGGACTTACTTTACTCCTCATGAAGTAATTCGAGGTCATCATGCGCATAAAAATCTGCAACAAGTTTTAATTGCTGTGGCTGGAAATATTACGGTTAATACAATTGATTGCGAGGGTCGAAAGGAGACCTTTCAATTAACAAAACCTAATGTAGCGCTGTATGTTCCTTCTATGTGCTGGAGAACTCTTCAATTTTCACATAGTGCTGTCTTGGTATGCTTGGCTTCAAGTGAGTTTGAGGAGTCGGACTATATAAGAGATATAGATAAATTCAATTCACTCATCAATAAATGAAGAAAATATTAATAGCTGGTGCTGGTGGGGCTCCATCGGAAGGTGTTATTAAGTCTCTTTTAGAGAGTAAAAGGGGTGAAGAAATAATTGGGATGGGTAGCGAACCAACGGATTTGGTGCTATCAAGTGCTAAGCGAAAATACTATGTACCGTATGCGAATTCTCCTGGCTATAAAGAATCTTTTTTAAAGATTTTGAAACGTGAGAAGCCTGACCTTGTTCATTTTCAAAATGACTTGGAAGTATACCATGCGGCTAAATTTATTAATGAGATTCATGCGTTGGGAACAAAAACGTTTATGCCTGATGAAGGCGTAATTGACGTTTGTGTCGACAAATTTAAAACGTACGAAAAATTAAGACTGGGTGGAGTGGTTGTTCCAGAAACAAGGTTAATTCAAAATGAAGTTGATTTAAAATCCGCATTAGCTGATTTGGCGGATGAGAATGGAATGGTCTGGCTGCGATCATCGTCAATTGGTGCTGGAGGTAAGGGTGCATTGCCCACTAAAAATTACGAATTGGCAAAACAATGGATAACTCATTTTAATGGATGGGGAGAATTTTGTGCGGCACAAATGTTGACTGCCAACTCAGTCACGTGGCTTTCAATTTGGTTTGAGGGTGAGTTGGTGGTAGCACAATCAAGAATTAGAAAGGGATGGATTCATGGAAATCGGACTCTCTCTGGAGTTACAGGCGTGACAAAAGTTGGTCAAACGTATAGTGATTCAACATTAGACAGTATTGCGATAAACACTATTAAGGCGATATCCGAGAAACCGCATGGAATATTTGCAGTTGACTTGACTTATGATAAATCTGGAGTCCCCAATCCTACTGAAATAAATATTTCCCGTTTCTTTACTACAGTTCTTTTCTTTACAATAGCCGGTCTTAATATGCCCGAGATCTTTAAGGATATTGCACTGTATAATGAGTTCCCTGATTTAGAAAAGCGTATAAATCCCCTGCCGAATGGATTGCTGTGGCTTAGAGGTATGGATACGTTGCCACGATTAATTCATGAGGATGAAATGGCAAATGAATTTATAAATCTTTTATGATTCTAGTTACAGGAGTATCCGGCTTTATTGGAAAGCATTTGATTGAAACTTTATGCGAGCGGTTTAATAAGGATGAAATATTGGCTTTAACCTCTAAGCCCATTACCAATTGTTTATATGTACTACACAATAATTATTCTTTTGAAAATGATTTCTTGAAGAATAGTTATCCTTCAATTGAAACAATCGTTCATGTTGGCTCCTTTATTCCTAAAGATTGGTCAAAGGCAAATGATTGGATAGAATGTAATTCAAACATCACAAATACAGCGAAATTGTTGGAAGTTCAGATTCCCAAACTGAAACGGTTTATTTATATAAGTACGGTTGATGTCTACAATTCCGATTCCATAATTATGGAGTCAACCGCGGTTAATCCTATCTCTCTATATGCCCATTCAAAATTGTATTGCGAAATCATGCTTCAATCGTGGGCAAAGAAGAATCAAATTGATCTTTCTATTTTAAGAATTGGTCATGTTTATGGACCTGGGGAAGAGTTGTATTCAAAAGTAATACCTGCTACCATGCGGAAGTTACTTAAGAACGAGCCCCTAACGATATCCGGGTCAGGCAATGAGGTCCGTTCATTTATTTTTGTTAAGGATGTTGTTGATGTCATCATCAATAGCATTACTTCAAAAGCCCTTGATGATATTGTCAATGTTGCAGGATCTCATCCTGTTACCATAAACGAATTGTTCAAGAAGTTAATTTTAATTAGCGACCAACAAACAATCATTGAAAATTCCCAGTCAAGTATAAAGGCCAGGAGTCTTATCTTTGATACGGGAAGAATGAAAAAGATCCTTGGTAGGGAGGAAACTAACCTTGATGAAGGGTTAAGAATTGAGTGGGAGTATATGAAATCTATTCTTTCATGAATTTGTTTCTCGATTTCGATGGAACGTTAATTGATTCTCGGGAAAGACTATACAGGCTTTTTCAATATTTTGTGCCAAGATCGAAATTCACTTTTCAGGAATATTGGGAGATTAAGCGACAAGGGTTATCGCATAGTTACATTCTTTCACAAATTCTTACCTATTCTGAAAGTGAGATTGTAGATTTTAACAACTTTTGGCATTCAAAGATTGAGTTACCTGAGTGGCTTGCGTTGGATGAGCCATTTGCAAACGTCTCAAATCATTTACGCGAGTTGAAAAGATCAAATGAACTCCATCTAGTAACAGCAAGACAAAATAAATTAGCCGTTCACGAACAGCTGGTTAGGTTTGGGTGGACTAATTGTTTTTCGACCGTCTTGGTAACAGAACAAACAATTGATAAAAAGACATTGATAGAAAGAAGTGTCAAAGTTGAAGCCGATGATTGGATGATAAGCGATGCTGGAAAAGATATTGAAACAGGCAAAGCGCTTGGAATGAAAACAGCAGCGGTCTTATCCGGATTTTTATCGAGGGAAACGCTAACTAAGTATAACCCTGATTTGATTATTGAAAGTATTCTTGATTTTAAGCCTTGATTATGACTGATATAAAAGACAAGATTCAACAATCATCAGATTTTTATAATAAGTCGTTTCTCAATTTTGATTTTAAATTAGCCGACTACGGTTTTCAAACCTTAAAACCTTTTTTTAAAGGAAAGCAAGCTTTGGAAATTGGCCCCGCAACGGGTTATATGACTAAAAATTTGGTAAATGAATTTGATTCGCTTCATGTCCTCGAAGCTTCTGAAAATTTACTAAAGCAAATTCCTGAATATCCGAATGTGATAAAAATTAATTCGCTGCTCGAAGAATTTACTACTGATTTAAAATTCGACACGATTGTCATGAGCCATGTGTTGGAACATATTTCAAATCCAACAATAGCATTGGATAAGATTTACAATCTATTAGATTCAGATGGAGTGTTTCTGGTTGCTGTTCCAAATGCAAAATCAATTCATAGAATTGTAGCCGTTCAAATGGGACTATTGAAGAGTGAGTATGAATTAAATCAACGTGATCACGAATTAGGCCATTACCGGGTTTATGACATGGCAATGTTGGAAGCGGAAGTTCAGAAAGTAGGTTTTAAGATTTTGCATAAGGGCGGTTATTTTTTAAAGCCACTGGCCAATTCTCAAATTGAAAAATACTGGACAAGCGAAATGATTGATGGGTTTTATAAAGTTGGTTTTTCGTTCCCCGAAATTTGTGCAGAGATTTTTCTGATTTGTAAAAAGTAACTATGGAAATACCCTTCCTTTCTTTACAGCCACAGCACGATGCCATTGAACAAGAGCTACAGCAGACGATACAACGGGTCTTAAAAAGCAATTGGTTTATTTTAGGTAAAGAACTATCCAGTTTTGAAAACGCTTTTGCTGCATATTGCGGAACAAAATTTTCGGCTGGTTGCGCGAACGGACTTGATGCCCTTGTGATTTCACTTAGAGCATTAGGGATTGGGTCCGGAGATGAAGTGATTGTTCCCTCCAATACGTTTATAGCCACATGGCTAGCAGTTACTGCAGTTGGGGCCAAGGTAGTGCCAGTAGAACCTGATAGTAATACGTATAACATTGATCCTTTAAAAATTGAAAACGCCATAACCAGTAGAACGAAGGTGATCATTCCTGTTCATTTATTTGGGCAAGCATGTGAAATGGAAAGGATTATGAGGATAGCCGAGAAGTATAACCTGTATGTAGTTGAAGATAATGCACAAGCGCAAGGCGCTACCTGTGGCGGAAAAAAGACTGGAAGTTTTGGAAATTGTAATGCCACAAGTTTTTATCCCGGAAAAAATTTAGGCGCTATGGGTGATGGCGGAGCGATTACCACAAATAGTGAGGAAATTAACAATCGAATATTGCGTTTACGCAATTATGGCTCTACTGAAAAGTATTATCATGATGAGCAAGGAGTAAACTCTCGTCTGGATGAATTACAGGCGGCTATCCTTTCTGTAAAGCTTAAAAAATTAGACAATTGGACCGCCCAGCGACAAGCGTTAGCGTTAGACTATTTAGAAAGACTGAAAGGAATTGACGACCTTATTCTCCCACAAACTGCTAAAGATTGTTCGCATGTTTATCACCTATTTGTTGTCCGAACAAATAAGCGCAACGAATTGCAACAGTATTTGGCGGATGCTGGTATTCAAACAATTATTCATTACCCCATTCCCCCGCATCTTCAAAAAGCATTTAGTAACGTAGGGTTAAAGTCTGGAGACTTTCCTATAGCTGAACAACTTGCTAACACTTCGTTGAGTTTACCGATATGGCCAGGGATGACACAAGAAAACATGGATCATGTTTGTTCGGAAATAATTGCCTTTTATAAGACAAGCAACTAGTTTAACTGATAGTAGCGACTCTTTTCTTTATAGTTTAGAATTTAAAAGATGAAAATATTATTAGTTGGAGAATATAGTAATGTTCATTCTACTCTTTCAGCTGGATTAAAAACTGAAGGAGAAGATGTTTCCTTAGCTTCAGATGGAGATGGTCTGCGAAACTTTGACAGGGATTTTAATTTGAATGTTAGTTCATATTTTGATAGAGTATATTTTAGAGTAAGGAAGGATTGGATTAAGTCAATTCCTTCTATTCAGTTTATTAAGCTTAAATCCATTCTTGAGAATAATGAGTTTGATGTTGTTCAATTGCATAATCCATTTTTTATTCACGATTCGCCCGACCGCATAGCTGAACTATTTGAGTTGATAAAAAAGCGATCCAATAAAGTTTTTTTGGCTGGGTATGGTGATGACTCTTATTATGTTAAAGCATGTGTTGAAGGTAGGTTTAAATACTCGGTGCTAACGCCCCTTTTCAGGAATGCAGAAATATTTAATAAATACCTTGACTCGTTCAATACGTTAAAAGATGAATATTTTGCACTTAACAAATTAATTGCAAACGAAGTTAGTGGCATAATACCTGCAGCTGTTGAATATGCAATTGCGTATAAGATTGATTTTAATCACAAGGTTTTCCCTATCCCTTTTCCAATTAATACGGATGTTATTCAACCAATTAATCAACACGTTGAGAAAAGGAAGAAATTTCTGCATTTCAAACAAAAAGAAAGAGAGCATATTAAAGGAACATCTGCAATAATCGAAACTTTTGACAGATTAGCAGAAGCGTATCCTGGCGCATTTAGTCTTGAGGTAAAATCTCATCAAAGCTTTACTTCATGGAAAGCTTCAGTAAAAGAGTCAAATTTTATAGCAGATCAAATCTATTCATATTCGCAAGGAATGTCAGCTTTGCAAGCCATGGCAATGGGAAGACCATGTTTATCTGGTTGTGAACGCGAGTATCTTTAATTTTTAGTAATTAAAAGGGCCCCTATTATAAACATCACTGAAAATATTGAAGGGAATATTGAGACGATTATTTCATTTCTAGAGCAGAACGAGGATTTAAAAAAGCTATCGCAAGATTGTCGTAGTCATATTTTGGAGCATCATCATTATAAAAAAATAGCCAAGTCATATATTAACGTTTGGAATAAAGCATCAAAATGAGTTTACCTAAACAGAGGTACAGTGAACTAGATTGTTTGCGTGGCATTGCTGCTTTGATGGTGCTATTTTTTCATTTGACAATGGGTAGAGAAGAGGCCAATGTTGGATTTAAACTGGGAACAACTGGTGTGGATCTTTTTTTTATTATTAGCGGTTTTGTTATCTCAATGAGTATCCATGCCGTAGCTAAAGGAATTGATTTTGTGGTAAACCGGATTTCTCGACTGTATCCTACCTATTGGGCCTCCATTACATTTACTTTTTTCCTTATAACTATCTATGGATTGTATAAAAATGAACCAATACGATGGGGCGATTATTTTGGGAACTTGACAATGTTCCAATATTACCTCGGCATTCAAAATTTGGATGAGCCGTATTGGACTATGATTGTGGAAATGAATTTCTACATTTTTATTTTAATCCTTTTCCAATTAAACATTCTTCGATTCATATTGCCAATTGGTATTTGTATTACCCTCTTTGTCGGGATATCAGCCAATTTTTTTTGGACTGATTTAGTTCGAACGATTTTTAAGGCTATTCCACTTTTAGAATTTTTTCCCTTATTCTTTTCAGGAATGATTTTTTATCAATGGCGTTCTCAACCGAAAAAAAATATTTCATTTATATTCATATTACTTTTGTGTCTGATTACACAAATCTTTCTTTATAATATTGCTGGTCGTTCTGCGTCTTTTATTTCCCATGAGGAATATGCTGGAGTGCTGTTGATTTTTTTTATATTGTTTTTCTTGTTTGTTCATAATAAGCTAAGATTTATAGTTAATCGGCCGCTCCTTTTCTTGGGCAAGATTTCTTTTGCTCTTTATCTCATTCACCAATATTTGTTACTAGGCCATATTTTGCCAATGTTTGTTAATCGATTCGGAGTGAATTTTTGGATTGCGTCATTATTCGTATGCGTACCGATTTCTATTGCGGTGGCAGCATCCATCACCTACTTTGTTGAAATCCCTTATTCTGCTAAAATGAAAAATTGGCTCAGGGTTAAATTTGTTCACGGCTAGAAGGAATGGCAACAATTTTATTTTATACTCCATTTAATAACCGCTCTCGTGATACCGAGTCGTTGATGCTCATCTTTAAAGCAAAAGGTCACGAAGTAATTTCGCTAAGCCAAGCACAGGGAAATTTTATTCATCCTTTTCTGGCAGCAAATGGAATTAAAACTCAATCTTTTTTTTTACAAGGGTCAAAGGGTCTCTGGTATCATTTTCGTCACCTGCTTTATTTCATTTGGTTTTGTTGGATGAATAAAGTGAATATAGTTTATAGTCATTTAGAGTCGGCTAATTTTGTCGCTTCCATTGGTCAGTTTTTTATACCTTCAAAAGTATATGTATGTCGTCATCATGAAGACTTATTTGGATTCCAACGTAAGAAGATGGGATTGTCTTATTTGATGACATACAAATTGGCAAGAAAAATCATAGTCGTTTCGGAGGCTACTAGAAGGTATATGGTTCAAAAGGAAGGGATCAAGGAGTCAAAAATTTTAGTGATTCCATTAGCGTATGATTTTTCACTATATGATTCAATTAATTCGGATTTTGTTGAGCAACTTCGAAATGACACTTCATGTGATATTATCCTTATTAGTGTTGGGCAATTTATGTCTATTAAAAGGCCAGAAATTTCAATAAGGGTTTTGGAAAAGCTTGTCAAGGATGGCTACAATGCAAAGCTTTTTTTGTTAGGTGCTGGAAAATTAGAGGCGGAGTGTAAATTACTTACAAGGGTTTTAGAACTGGAGGATAGAGTTATATTCACCGGCTTTGTCCAGAATGTGCTTGATTACCTTTCAATGGCAGATATAGTCCTTCACCCGTCTATTTCAGAATCCAGTTGCGTTGTAGTAAAGGAGGCTGGATATTTAAATAAACCTGTGATTGTGTGTAAAGAGGTTGGAGATTTTGATTCCTACATAAAGAATGGGGTAAATGGTTTCCTGGTGGACAAAGAAAATTTTATTGATTTAGCAACGTCAATTATTATTGCAAACAAAAACATCCCGATGTTTGGTTTGAAGCAAAGTTTAAAATCGGAAGTTGTTAATTTGTTTAGTATAGAAAATGTAGTTTCTCGGTATGAGCCTTTAAATCAGGTCTGATAGTGGTCTTAATTTCTATAGTTATTCCATCCTACAATAGGTCTAGCTACTTAAAGACTACAATTGTTTCTATTTTGGACCAACCTTATTCAAACTTTGAAATTATCGTAATTGATGACGGAAGCACTGATAATACCGTTGAGGTAATTCAAAAATTGAATGATAAACGTATTCGTTATTTTAAAATTGAAAATAGCGAACGGGGCGCAGCGCGTAATGTTGGATTGAAATATGCACTTGGTGAGTATGTTAATTTTTTTGATTCTGACGACCTGTATCTACCATGCCTTGCTAAACTTGCAGCGTTTATACAGCAACATCCAGAGTCGAGTGTAATCTATGGAGACATACAACACATTAGTACAGACGGATCTATTCTTAAGTCTGCACCACTTCCGTATAATTCCTTCACAAAGAATCTACTCCATAATAACTTTCTTGCCTGTGGTTCAGTTTTTTTAAAGCGCGAAATAGCTGTGCAGTTTCCATTTAATGAAGATCGTAGGCTGAGTTCAGCAGAAGACTGGGAGCTTTGGTTGCGTATTCACACACAGTACTCTTTTGTTTCTTTTCAAGAGACTGTTTTTCAGCAAAGACATCATGATAACCGAAGTTTGCGCACTATTGATCCTGAGAAAATTGAAAATAGGGATAATTACTTTGCTTCCCTTGTTGTGGGAAACGAGTTACTTAAAAAGTATTATGGTGCCCGAAACTTAAATCTTTTTATTGCTGATCGATTTACATTTATTGCGCTTGCCTGGTGCGGAGTTAGTAAACTTAAAGTTTTTTTTTACTGGAGAAAGGCAATTGGCACATCCTTTCATGTGATATTGCGGAAGCGTTTTTGGGCAGTCATGAAGAAATTAATTTTTAAGTGAGCGTGGTAAAGAAAATTCTAAAGAGAATATTTCCTCGTGTTTTACTAAAGCGCGTATTTCTCGTGTATAATCAGCTCAAGGCAGCTACGGTTGATAAAATATTTTTTAAATCAGAACCATTAGAAGCCTTTAAATTCGCAATTAAAGAAGAGAAAAATCCTTTCCTCGAAGCTCAGATAGACATTTCGCGATTTGATGAATTCATTCAAAACAAATTTTCACTTTGGACGAATCCGGATTGGACACAGGATCAGTATCTACTTCATTATCCTAAGCCTGCGTTTTTAGAACCAAAAACAGGATGGGGAGTAAGTTTGAATAGACGACTTATTTATCCATCACTTGGTTTCGCAAAGGCTCCTCACGTGCATAAACCTGATTTTATCGAAACATATTTTGGTGGAAAAAGAAAGGTTACTGGTTTAGAAAAGATAATCTCAATGCGCGATACTGGTGAGGAGAATTATTTTCATTTTTTTAATGATGTACTGCCTAAACTTTTTCTTTTAGAAGAGAAGGGCATTAACCTTAAAGACTATACCCTCGTCATCAGCGCCAAGCTTTATTCAAAACATTATTTTCAATATTTCCTTACGAATACTTATTTGCGCGATTTAAAATGGCATGTTCAATCCACGTATGAATGGATTAAATTTAATGAAGCCATTTTTTGTAAACCGTACACCCATACAAAAAAATACCTTGATAAAGCTATTGCGTTAGTTAAACAGGAATCGCCTCCACTGCGTGATAGGCGAATTTTTCTTAGTCGACCTTCAAGCTCGCTTCGGTTTATTGAAAATTTGTCTGAATTAGAAGCGGTGTTGAAAAAATTTAATTTTGAAATAATTGATACTTCTCAAAAAGGGTTTGAACAGCAAATTCAGATTTTTGATCAATGTAGATATTTGGTTGCTATACACGGTGCTGGAATTAGTAACATTATATTTAGAGCTGGTAAGAAACTTTCACTACTTGAAATTGTTCAGCCGTCACCGTACATACCGTTCCATTATGCGCTTATATGCAAATTGTATGGGTATGATTATGATGTTATGATTGGAAATAAAGGCAAGAAGTCTGGAACTGGTGGGTTTAACGTTAATGTAAAAGAATTCGAATCAAAGCTTTCAACCTGGCTTACCGTTGATGAATGAAAAAGAAAGTATTGATAATCATACCTAATTTGGGCAGAGGTGGAGCCCAGCAAGTATTCAGGCAACAGTTAACGTATATGTCCGAAAGATTTGAAGTTATTGGTTGTGTATTTAATTGGGATGGATCGTTTGATGAAGATCGCGTGAATAATATAGTTTCATTAAATGTTCCTGGTGGAAAAAATTATTTTGATAAAGCATGGTATTTCATTCTTCGCATTGTGCGGTTAAGAAGATTGAAAATTGAAAAGCAGATTGAATTATCCATTAGTCATTTAGAGGGAGCAGACTATATAAACATTTTGTCTGGTGGGAATAGCCGTACAATTTGCTGGATTCATGGCTCTAAAAGTTTTGACCAAAACATTAAGGGTTTTATTGGATTCTTACGGAAAAGCATTTTAATGCCTCTACTCTATAAAAGGGTAGATAAACTGGTAACCGTGAGTAAAGAAATAAGTGAAGAATTAGTCAAAGACTATAATGTTCCATCTAAAAAATTAGAAGCAATTTATAATAGCTTTGATTTAAACGCTATTTCTGGTTTACAGAACGACCCTCTTCCGAAGAAATATTTTCAACCAAATGAATATCCGCTGTTAATAACGCATTGTCGATTAGCACTTCAAAAGAATATTAAAGGACTTTTGTATGTAATGGCTGAAATTGTTAAAGCTGAAAAGGTAAAGCTGGTTATTCTTGGTGACGGTGAGCTGCGTGAAGAATTGATTTCTATAAGTAAGTCATTAAAGCTTAAGACGTTCTCAATTTGGAGTACAGAAGAATGGAGTTCTGAATGTGAAGTCTATTTTATGGGCTATACTTCCAATCCATACCCATTTCTTAAAAGTGCTTCAGCATTTGTGATGACTTCCGATTGGGAAGGATTTCCATTGGCTTTGTGTGAAGCAATGGCCTGCAATCTACCGGTTGTTTCTGCAGATTGCCCAACTGGACCAAGGGAAATTCTTGCGCCAAATCTTTTGGAGGAGAAACGAGTGAGCAAGGCGTTTCATGGCCAATTTGGTATACTAATGCCTTTGCTAAACTTCAAATCTCCTGATCTAGTTACCTGTTGGGCTGAAACACTTTTGGATTTACTTAGAACTAGTCACGTGAGGAATGCATATTCAATTGCTGGCCGGGAACGAGTAGCGCATTTTGATCGAGCAGAAAGTATCAAGGCAACAATTAATCTTATTGATCAAATTTTAGTTTCCTGATCTTTACGTTCTGCAAGATAGTTCGCGGATAAATATATCTCTTGGATTTTGTTATAATCTACATAATGTCTTAAACCATTTTTTAGAACCCTGCTAATTTTATAGTCGGACAGGATTTGAAAAATGTGGTAAAAGTGAGCTCCACTATGAATATGATTACTTCCAAATTCGAATTGAATATTTGAAATCTTACCACCTTTTATCATTTTTTCTGCACCGGTTAAAACCTCCAATTCAAATCCTTCAACATCAATTTTTAAAAAATCAATTCTTTCAATTTTTCTTTCTGTACAAAAGGAATCAATTGTTGATATTGAAGTGACAGTTTTTTCAAGCCTTTGATTGTTCAATGACCCAACAGGAAAAAAAGTAGACAAATGAGAACCTGCGCCATCTGAATAGAATTCTCGTTCTTCCTTTCGTGCACCTAAAGCAGTGTTTACACAGGTAATATTTTTATAGGTATTCAGGTTTTGCTTCAGCATCTCATATGTAGATGGTAAAGCTTCCATACTGTAAATAGTACATTCATCAAATATAGTTGCTAGTGCTTTTGAATATTCTCCTGTGTTAGCACCAATGTCAAATAAGATCGGCTTTTTTTGAGAACGTAGTTTTTCTTTTAAATAGTTCATGACAAACAATTCTCCGCTCCTTTCTAATGATTGTACTTGATCATAGTTCATGCCCCGTAAGCTGAAGCGATGTAAACTCTCGAATAGCCTTTGAAATTTACTGTTACCAATTAGTACCTTGCGTTCAAATAAATCAAGCATATTTTTAATAGCTTTCACAAACAGTTTTTAAAATTTAAGATTGCATCTTGAAGAGTAAATATAAAATATTAATTATAGAGAATAGTGTTGATGTCACGGGGGCATTAAAATCAATTACGCGCACGGCTTATGACTTAAAGGATTATTTTGATTTCTGTTTCATCATTCCTAAAAGATCACGAGGTAAAGTATGGATAGAAGGAAAGGGATTTTCGGATATCCTTGAATTACCAATAAAGGAAATCAGTCGAAGAGCTTCAGCACTCGTGCTTTATTTACCATTTCTTATTGCAAATGCCATTCGCTTGAAGAAAATCATTAGGCGAGAAGAAATAGCATTATTGCATGTAAATGACATCTACAATCTTTTGCCGGTTATGTACCATTGGTTAGGAGGTAAAATACCATATGTCTGTCATATTCGGTTTTTGCCAGACAGATTTCCTAAAGTGTTATTTAACGTTTGGCTTAGGCTTCATCTTCGATATGCTAATAAAATTATTACTGTTTCACATGCCGTTGCCAGGCAATTGCCTAATCATGAAAAGATTGAGGTAGTTCATAATGAATTGCCCGTAGAAGAGCATTACCCTGAAGTGCTTACACCTGATAATAGTGGTAATACCACCTTTACATTTTTGTATCTTTCGAATTTTATGTCGGGTAAAGGCCAAAACTTTGCAGTAGAGGCGTTTGCAAAAATTTATCGGGAGCTGCCTAACTGGAAACTCCGTTTTGTTGGTGGAAATATGGGACTGCGTAAAAATGAGCAGTATAAGATAGCGGTACAAGAAAGAGCAAAAGCATTAGGTGTTTTTGAAAAAATTGAGTGGAAAGGGTTTACTGAAGATGTTGAAATGGAATATAAGCTAGCGGATGTTGTATTGAATTTTTCGGAATCAGAATCATTTTCAATCACCTGTTTAGAGGCACTGTTCTTTGGCCGGCCTGTTATTGCCACAGATTGTGGTGGGCCGGCAGAAATAATTGAAAATGGAAAGACCGGTATTTTGGTAGAAAATCGGAACATTGAGGAAATGGCAAAAGCAATGCGAACGCTTGCCAGCAATGAAGAAATCCGATTACCCATGAGAGAACTGGCAAGGGAATCGGTAAGGCAAAAATTTAGTGTTGAAACAACATCCTATAAAATAAGAAAGCAGTATAGGATTATATTAAATGGTGTTTAATGAAATCGGTTTTTCTTTTACTGCTAATTATAATTTCCGCAAACTTAGGAGCACAAACCTCAACTGATTTTCAAGTTAATGCCAATGCATGTAAAGCAGAGAATCTAAAAATTACAAATCTCTCCGTTGGTCCAATTTCTCAAGAGTGGGATTTTTGTGAAAGTGACTTATTGGTACAGCCTCAATTGAGTAGTGATTTTTCGCTTGCCAATGTATCGGGTCTTGTCGATTTACGTGTAAAGTCAGACGATAATTTATGGTATTCATTTGTTTGTGATGCGGATGGTAACAAATTAATAAAACTGGCTTATGGTAGTTCGTTGGAAAATACTCCAATTCAAAGTACCGTAGCTCCATTCCTTATCCCTTCCGGGATTGATATAATTGAAATAGGGGGTAGGTGGTATGGACTCCTGGGAACTTTCTCCCAGGCAAAACTTTATTTACTGGAATTTGGGAATTCTTTAAGTAATAATCCCACGATTAACCAGGTCCAATTGCCAGATAATCCATTTAATGGAATACGATCAATAAGAATTGTAAGAGAAGGCACAAGTTATATCGCGCTGGTTGCAAATTTTAATGCTCCAAGAATTACAAGAATTAATTTTGGCACGCAACTCTCAACCTCACCGATTTCATACGACTTCATTAATGTGCCAGGGTCGTCTTTGTTAGTGGGATTAGACAATATTGAAACAAGCGATGGCAACAAGTATTTATTTGCCTCCAGTTTCGGAACAGATCAACTATTTAGATTAAGCTTCGGTATGAGTTGGAGCGGAGCACCAGCTATTGATTATCTTAACACAGGCCCTTATTCTTTTGTTAATCCAACGGGTCTTGATATTGAATATGAAGGTGAAAATTTTTTCCTCTTTTCCATCTTAAACTCAGGTCGACTTTATAGAATAAACTTTGGACAATCGCTTAGCACCAACGGGGTCATCGATGATCTTGGAGTATTTAGTGATATGGTGACAGTTTGGGGAATGGATTTGGTTCGTCATTTTGGTAGTTATGCTGCCATATTTTCCAAGTATGGTTCCAATAATAAAATTTATAAGATTTATCTGAAGGATAGCAATTGTTCAGCCTCTATTGACTCTGATCAGGATTTTGATCCTCCTTTAGTTTCCTTTGCTAATTCTGGTCAGCATGTCATCACACTCAGAAATTACTTTTCAGATAAAATTGAAGTTCAATCTTATCCTACTTTAGTTTCAAGTTATCAGTCTCCGGATATTATTTTCAATGCTAGTGGTAATTGCGTAAGCCACGATCTTATTTTCAATGTGACTAGCATTTCGAACAACATTATCAATTATTTATGGTCGTTCGGAGACATCCAAACCTCCAATGATCCAAATCCAACGCATAAATATGCTACAGCGGGTGAGTACAACGTTCAATTGAATGTCGAAGCAACCAATGGCTGCCGAAACCTCACCGAAAAAACCATAAAAATCTACGATCCCCCAGCCCCCTCTTTCACCTCGCCCTCAGGCCTTATCTGCACCAACAATGAATTTACCTTTGCCAATAGCACAAATGATAATTTTGATGGGTACTTGACGTATCAATGGTATGTGAATAACGTTTTGGAATCTACAGCGCGGGATTTTAAGTATGCTTTTTCTAGCGGGGGAGATAAGAATATCAAATTAGTCACTTCCATTCCAGGATGCTCCAATGAGCAGGTGCAGACCATCAGCAATGTGCAATCAGGGCCAATCGTAGGATTCGATGTTTCAGGGAAGTGCGAAGCGGAGCTTATTTCATTTGCAAATAAATCATCCGGAGATATTGCCGGGTATGAGTGGAGCTTTGGAAACGGAGCGACCAGCATCGTTAAGGATCCTCAATTTCAGTTTTCTTCGGAGGGTCAATATGTTGTCACGCTGAAAACAGCCGGAACGAATGGATGTATCAGCACCACATCACAAAATCTCCAAATCTATTCAAAACCGGAGACCAACTTCTCCCTCGATCTCCCTCCCTTCTCCTGTGCAGGTACTCCATCGCAGTTTCATGATACTACGCCTGCGATGACGGATAGTAATGTCGCTTCGTGGTCCTGGAAGTTTGGTGATGTTGCTAATGGAACTGCATCCGCTAAAAATCCTACGTACACCTATGCGGCTGCTGGGAATTATAGTGTGTCATTGACCGCTACCACTAATTATGGTTGTTCCAATTCCATACAAAAGACTATTTCTATTCAGCCTTCGCCCGTAGCTGCGTTTGAAAATACGCTGGCATGTTTAAACCAGGGTGTACAATTCACCAACACATCTGCAGGAATAAAAGCATCTCAATGGAAAATTGGGGCTGCCACTTATTCTACCAAAAATCCACCAACGCAAAAGTTTTCGTTGCCCGGCAACTACCCGGTTCAACTTACAGTTACCGGTAATAATGACTGTACCAATACCTTCACGAAGAATGTTTTTATTGCTACTCCGCCAACACTCAACTTTGATTGGACGGCCCCCTGTGTGAATAATCAAACAAAGTTTGTAAATACATCATCTGGTGGAAATGACCCTGCTACTGTGATGTGGGATTTCCCTAATGCAATTGCTCAAGGGGCGCAGGCAACGTATTCAACACCTGGTACCAATACGGTAACGATGTCGTTGAAAGGTCAGTCGGGTTGTGTGTATACTCTTAACAAAGATGTGATTATTGAGAATAGTCCGGTGGCAGATTTTAGTGCCTCGGATGTACTGGGCAAAGCACCGTTGATAGTTGACTTTGTGAATATGTCATCTCCGGCAGATTTGTCGTATGCCTGGAGCTTTTTGAAAAACGGCCGTGCTATTGGAAATGATATCGTGAAAAATCCAATTTATACATTCGGGGAGACAGGGGATTATGCGGCTGAACTCACTGTAAAAAATCTGAAGGAATGTATTGCTAAAAAATCATTGCCCATCAAAGTGGTTGTGCCTTCGTACAATGTGGTGATGTCAGACTTTCGGTTAGTTTCCGCTACGGATGGTTCGCGCAAAGCAGAAGTTACGCTGTGGAATAAAAGTAATATTCCTGTGGTTGATCCTGAAGTTGTTCTTGATGTTTCAGGTGGACCGCTGATAAAGGAAACGATCAAGCGTAAAATCATGCCCGATCAGGTGGTAACTCAGAATTTGGGAATCTCCATTATACCGCGCTCACTCACCTATGCTTGCGCAGAGTGTTTGCTGAAAGATGATATTGAATTATTTAACAACATCAAATGTATTACCCTTACTGAGGATGACATTCTTTTCATACCTTATCCTAATCCGGTGCAAAATCAATTGTCGTTTGATTGGATCAGCACCACAACTGATGAGGCGCACGTGATGATCTATAATGCAAGGGGTGAAAAAATTTTTGATCAACGCTGGGATACCATCATCACCGGGTTGAATAAGCTTTCGGTTCCAACTGAATCATGGGGTAATGGTGTTTACTTTTTAACCTTTTCACAAAATGGTGAGAACCACACTTTCCGGTTTGTGGTGGCGAGGGAATAATTTTCGGAAAGGCACTTTCAGCTATAGGCGTCTGACGGCTGTCTACTTTAGCAATCAGCCGTCTGACGCCTGACTTCCTGCAAATAGTGAAACAAGGTCGATTGACTACAGCATTATCTAAGATCTTCACACTGTTGCGAAAGTTAGTGAACTCATCACAGAATAGTCTTTGTATATCTCAAATCCTGATCCTATCTTGTTAGTTCATTCATTTTGGACCAAACCCCCAACTCATGAAAGTGAAACTTGATGCCACGGATCGGAAGATTTTAGAAATTCTTCAGACTAACTCAAACATCACCAACGCACAATTGGCCCAGGAGATTGGCCTTTCACCGGCACCCACACTTGAGCGGGTGAAAAAGCTGGAAACGGCTGGTGTCATAAAAAGTTATCATGCCGTGGTGGATCTCTCCAGTGTTGGCATAGGGGTAAGTACATTTGTGATGGTTTCACTCAAGGGACACAACAAAGACAATATCGCCAAATTCATTTCGGCTATTTCCAAGATTGAGGAGGTGGTAGAGTGCCATCATGTAACGGGGCAGGCAGATTTTATTTTGAAGATTGTAGCTTCGGATATTCCGGCCTATCAATCGCTCATGCTCGATAAAGTTTCCAATATTGAAGTGGTGGATAATATGCAATCCACAGTGATTCTTTCCACCTTTAAAGACAGCAAGGTTGTTCCGCTGCCATGAGTGAAGTTGCAAACAAAACATTGATCCTCGATCACCTTCAGGTGGTTCAGAAAATCAGGAGAATAGCGTTTGAGATTTTTGAAAATAACTTCAAAGAGAAATCTCTGATCCTGGCCGGCATAGATGGACAAGGATATTCGTTCGCCAAAACACTGGCAAAAGAACTGGAGGCCATCTCGCCCATCAAAACCGAAGTAGTAAAAGTTTCGCTGGATAAATTTGCGCCTTTGCAAAGTGAGGTAACGTTGGATGTCGATCTTAAAACACTAAAGAAGAAAAGCGTTATTCTTATCGATGATGTGTTGAACTCCGGCCGCACGCTGGCCTATGGTATGAAACCTTTTCTGGAAGTGGAAATCAAAAAAATTGAAGTGGCCGTGTTAATCAATCGCAGCCATACCGTGTTTCCCATCTTACCTGCCTATACCGGCTATGAGTTGGCCACTACACTTTCAGATCATGTGGAAGTTGTGCTGGGTAAAAAATCAGCGGTGTATCTGAAGTAGTTTTCGATGGTTCGCCCGAAAGCGACAAGTCAGAATTGCAAGTGCATCAAAATTCGTAATTCAAAATTCAAAAAATCGGAGTTCAAATGTCTGTTCATAAAAAGCAAGAGGTAAAGAAAATCACGACCCATCAACTCCAGGAGATGAAGAATCGTGGAGAAAAAATTGCAATGCTTACGGCCTACGATTACAGCATGGCAAAAATTATCGATGGCGCAGGAGTTGATGTTATTTTGGTGGGTGACAGCGCCTCCAACGTGATGGCAGGAAATGAAACTACGTTGCCCATCACGCTCGATCAGATGATTTATCACGCCACTTCTGTGGTGAAGGCGGTGAACAGAGCACTCGTGGTGGTGGATATTCCGTTCGGATATTATCAGGGAAGCTCAGGGGAAGCGCTCCGTTCTTCCATTCGCATCATGAAGGAGTCAGGAGGTCATGCTGTAAAACTGGAAGGCGGCAGCGAGGTGAAAGATTCTGTGCTGCGCATTCTCAGTGCCGGTGTTCCGGTGATGGGGCATTTGGGATTGACTCCGCAGTCGATTTATAAATTTGGAACCTACACCGTGCGCGCCCGCGAGGAGGCCGAAGCCAATAAACTTTATGAAGATGCACACTTGCTTCAGGAGTGTGGATGCTTTGCCCTGGTGCTCGAAAAAATTCCAGCTGATCTGGCTAAAAAAGTAGCATCCTCACTTTCAATACCGGTGATCGGAATAGGAGCAGGCCCCGATGTGGACGGTCAGGTTTTGGTAATGCAGGATATGCTAGGGATAACCAATGAATTCAAACCTCGGTTTTTGCGGAAATATGCTGATCTCCATTCGATTATCACCGGGGCCGTGGGTAAATACATTGAAGATGTGAAGGCACGTGATTTCCCCAATCAGGAGGAGAAGTATTAACTTGTGGCGATGAAACTTTTAAGTGATACTCACCTCTTCTGGGATACTGACGTATCGCTTATTGATCCGGAGCGCCACAAATCAGCAATTATTGAAAGAGTATTGGAGCGGGGATCCTGGAGTGCCGTAAAGGAGTTGATTCAGTTTTACGGAAAAGAAGAGATCGTTGAAGTTGTAAAACGAGCCAAATGGTTTAGTGATAAAACGATGCACTTTATCAGTGGCTATTTCGATATTCCTTTGAAGGAGATGAGATGCTACACCGAGAAACAGTCGAGCCCGATACCCTATCTCTAATCTATGATTTGCAGCGCAAGTCGTACACTAAGAATTTTTTACTCGTGGGAGGAACTGCACTTGCTCTGCAAATTGGGCATCGAACATCCACGGATATTGATTTGTTTTCTAATACAATTTTTGATGTAGA
Organism: uncultured Cyclobacteriaceae bacterium; assembly: GCA_966095315.1. Taxonomy (GTDB): domain Bacteria; phylum Bacteroidota; class Bacteroidia; order Cytophagales; family Cyclobacteriaceae; genus ELB16-189. The sequence continues at coordinate 143,618 of CBHTSG010000002.1, read as the reverse complement.
GGAGTTGTCATTGAAGCTTCTTAATGATTTTCAGTTTTCTGTGCGAAATAGAATGAATCATGCCCTTTTGATTGACATCTCAAAAATTAAAACTGACTTCGTTTTTCAGCCCTCCGTAATGATCGATTCGCCCGTAGTGATTGATGGTGTGCGAATGGCGTCTCCATTAGAAATCAGCGCTATGAAAATTGCTGCTATAACAGCCAGGGGCCGCAAACGAGATTTCGTAGATATTTTTTGTCTCCTCGATCAATTTTCATTGTCGGCAATCATGAGCGCTTTTCTCCAAAAGTATCCTGAAGCAACCGCTGAACTTGCTATACGAAGCTTATTCTATTTTGAAGATGCTGAAAATGATCTCGAACCTAAATGTTTTTTCGACTATCGTTGGGATAGGGTTAAGGAAAAAATTAAACTTGAAGCCCGGAAACTGTAACCCATTGGAATTTTCTTAATTTTCACCTCTAAAAATAATGTATCATGAGTACTCAAAAAATCAGCATCAGCAACGGAAAACTAACCGTCCCCGATAATCCAATTATTCCATTTATAGAAGGTGATGGTACAGGCCCGGATATTTGGGCGGCATCTCAGGCAGTGTTTGACAAGGCTGTGGAAAAAGCTTATGGCGGAAAAAGAAAAATTAATTGGAAAGAAGTTTTAGCAGGAGAGAAGGCATTTAATCAAACTGGTAACTGGCTTCCGGATGAGACGCTTGACGCCTTCAGAGAATATTTAGTAGGTATTAAAGGACCGTTGACCACGCCTGTAGGCGGGGGCATGCGCTCATTGAATGTGGCGCTTCGCCAGATTCTGGATTTATTTGTTTGCCTTCGCCCTGTACGTTGGTATGAGGGAGTTCCTTCACCCGTAAAAAATCCGGGTGCGGTGGATATGGTTATCTTCCGCGAGAATACAGAAGATATTTATGCTGGTATTGAGTTCGCAGCGGGCACACCCGAAGCACAAAAAGTACTGGATTTTATTGCGAAAGAATTTCCGAAGGAATTCAATAAAATTCGTTTTAACTCTAAGGAAAAATCGGAAGAGTTTTGGAAAATGGTGGGTGCTACCAATGTGAAAAATGATGTGAATGTAGGCATTGGCATTAAGCCGGTGAGTTGGAGTGGCAGCGTTCGGTTGATTCACAGCGCTATCTCCTATGCCATTAAGTTCAATCGCAAGTCAGTAACGTTAGTACATAAGGGTAATATTATGAAGTTTACTGAAGGTGCGTTCCGCGATTGGGGATATTGGGTAGCTGAAAATTATTTTGCCGATAAAGTATACACCTGGAATACCTGGGAGAAAACAAAAAAGGAAAAAGGAGAGGAGGCTGCCAATGCCGAGCAAAAGGCAGCAGTGGCCGCAGGTAAAATAATCATTAAAGATTCTATTGCCGACATTACACTGCAACAAGTGTTAACACGCCCTGAGGATTTTGAAGTGATTGCTACGCTTAACTTAAATGGAGATTATTTAAGTGATGCATTAGCCGCGCAGGTGGGTGGCATTGGCATCGCACCGGGTGCTAATATCAATTACATTACCGGTCATGCAATATTCGAAGCGACACACGGCACGGCCCCCAAGTATGCAGGTCAGGATAAAGTGAATCCTGGTTCTGTAATTCTTTCCGGTGTAATGATGCTGGAATATATGGGCTGGCAGGAAGCCGCTGATTTAATCAATAAGGGATTGGAAAAAGCGATAGCATCCAAGCGCGTGACGTATGATTTCCACCGCCTCATGGAAGGAGCAACCCTGTTGAAGTGCTCTGAGTTTGGCAATGAAATCGTAAAGAACATGTAATTTCGTTTTAAGGATTTTTTTAAAGGCCGGCAATGTGTTTGTCGGCCTTTTCTTTTTTATAACAATATCTTAATATCGAATTGCTTATCAGGCAAGGTGTTAAGTCTGAAGTATGACAAGGTTTGAGTACCTTGCCTTTCAATTTAAACCCATTCTATGACGAGAATTTTACTCTTAATTGTTGCTGGCTTTATATCAATTGGAACTGGATTTTCACAGGCCACACATGTGGTGATTAGTGAAGTGTATGGGGGAGGTGGAAATTCAGGAGCTACCTACAAAAATGATTTTATTGAACTTTATAATCCAACAAACTCTGCAGTCGATTTAACTGGATGGAGCGTGCAGTACGCATCTGCAACGGGCACTACATGGGCTAAAACAAATCTTTCAGGAATTATTCAAGCTCAAGGCTATTTCCTTATTCAGGGAGCAGCCGGAACTGGAGGTACAACGAATTTGCCAACCCCCGATGTCATTGGAACGCTTGCTCTTTCAGGCACTGCTGGGAAGGTGGCGCTTGTTTCAAATCAGACCGCTTTGTCGGGAGCCGCCCCAATTTCTTCAGCCTATATTGACCTTGTTGGTTTTGGAACCACTGCCAATGGCTATGAAGGTACCGGCCCAACACCTGCTCCATCTAACACAACGTCAGTAGAAAGAAAAGCAAATTCTTCGTCCACAACTGCTACCATGAGTGCCGGTGGATCAGATGAATATTCTGCTAATGGTTATGACAGTGATAACAATAATTCTGATTTTGTTACTCGAGCTCCCGAACCACAAAATTCTTCCAGCGCGAAAGAGCCAGACACAACTCCTCCAACGTTTGCTTCCACTTTTCCCAAGTCAAATAATATTTCAAGCAATGGTTTTGATTTGGTAATTAATCAAAACGAAAAAGGAAAAGCATATTACGTAGTGCTACCCGATGGAGCAACAGCTCCGACCTCTGCCCAAGTGAAAGCCGGCACCGATGCAACTGATGTTGCTGCTTCCGTCAGCGGAAACTTTTCAATCACCACCGCCAACGCTGATGTTACCAAAAATATTACCGGCCTTTCACAAGCTACCGCGTATGATGTATATGTTGTTAGCGAAGATCTTGTTCCGAATGTGCAGACAAGCCCAGTACTGCTTGAGGTTACAACTAATATTAGCCCAACGCTTGGTACTTCTTCTGGCTCCATCACGTTTCCAGGCTTTACGGCAAAGTCGAAGCAGTCAGCGACTCAATCGTACACAGTGTCAGCGAGCAATCTCACTGCAGATGTTAGTGTAACCGTATCAGGCAACTTCTTGATTTCTACCGACAATAATACTTTTAGCACTTCGCTGAGCATTTCATCTGCAAGTTTTAGTGCGGATCAGACCGTTTATGTGAAATTTAATCCAGCCAATACCATTGGAACACTAACCGGCACGATTACGCATTCATCATCAGGAGCCTCCGATAAAACAGTTTCACTTTCTGCGATTGCCATCGATCCGTACAATCAAAATTTTAACGATGCTAATTTTTTAACGAACAGCGGGTGGTTGCAATACAGTGTAATCGGTGCGCAAATGTGGAGCTCGACAAATTTTGGCCGCACGTGCCTCACGGGTTGCACTAATGCCACTGTGGATAAGGCCGCACAGATCAATGGTTTTTCCGGAAGTGCACAAAACAATGAAGATTGGTTGATCTCTCCTCAACTTGATTTGACCTCATTCAATAATTTTCCTGCGCTGTCTTTTGCCACCATCTCTGCTTTTGCAGGTGATGTTTTGCAATTGAAATATTCTACTGATTATGCTGGTTCTGGTGACCCTTCACTCGCAACATGGTCAGCCCTTGACGGGAAATTCCCTGCTGCCAATTCATCAGCGTGGACAACCTCCTCCAACATTATTCTTCCGAAGAGCTCATTGTATGTGGCTTTTATCTACACCTCTAATAACACAGCTGCTTCACGCTGGACGGTGGACGATTGGAAAGTTGAGGATGTGGCGGCCTATCTGGATGTTCCTGCTATTAATTTTGCATTTGGTGAAATTGCACAAGGAAATACCTCCACCGCTCAAAGCTTTACTTTTGATGCGCAAGGATACGGTGACATCACGATTTCTGTCCCATCGGGTTTTGAAGTTTCATTGGATAATTCAACGTTTTCATCCAATGTGCTTGTTACTGAAGCAGAGGCCACAAGTGGTAAAACGGTTTACGTTCGCTTTGCTCCACCCACCAAACAACTGAAGTGGTCAGGAGTACTCACTTTTGCGGGCACAAGTTTGAATACCACCTCAGGATCATTGAAAGGTTCTTCTTATCCCAAATCCGAAACTCTTGACATCGTAACCTACAATCTTGAATTTTTTGGAACCGATGTGAAGGATGCAAGCAATGTGGAATTCGGGCCAACGGATGATGCATTGCAAATCACGAATGTCACTACGATCATGCAGCAGCTTGGCGCGGATATTTTTGCTGTAGAAGAAGTAGCTGATGATGCCGCCTTCACGCAACTCACTTCAAACCTTACCGGATACAATAGCGTGTTGTCTGATCGCTGGTCATATTCTTTTAATACACCCGATCCTAATTTTCCTCCCCAGAAAATTGGATTCCTTTATAATACTTCAACCGTACAACTAATCAATACCAGAGTGATGTTTGAAGATTATTATGATTTGCTGCGCGCAGGAACGGAAACACTTCCTAACTATCCCACCACCAGCAGTAGCTTTTGGTCATCGGGCAGACTTCCTTTCATGGCCACGTTTGATGTTACTATTAATGGAATCACCAGGCGCGTGCGTGTGGTTGATATTCATTCAAAGTCCGGATCAGCAACGGAAGATTATAACCGAAGAAAGTATGATATCCAAGTGTTGTATGATTCGCTCAATGCAAACTATCCTCACGATAATATTGTGCTGCTGGGTGATTTTAATGATGATGTCGACACCTCCATCAAAGCTTCATCGGAATCAACCTATAAAGTTTTTGTAGATGATGCAGTGCGCTATAAAACGCTTACCTATGATTTAAGTGTTGCGGGGGGCTATAGTTTCCCGAGCTCCAGCAGTTTCCTGGATCACATTATTGTTTCAGATGAATTGGGCAATGCATATGTTAATAATTCGATTGAAATAGAAGATCCACGCATTTACGTTTCAAATTATTCATCCACCACGTCTGACCACTTGCCTGTAGGTGCACGATTCTTACTTTCTTCAAAAGCAGATCAAACAATAACGTTCAATGCACTCTCATCCAAAACATTTGGTGATGCCAATTTTGATTTGACGGCCACAGCTTCTTCTGGATTAAACGTAACCTATACAAGTTCTGATCCCACGATAGCCTCTATTTCCGGGGCGACCGTGTCGATTCATAAAGCAGGCTCGATCTCAATTACAGCTTCACAAAGTGGAACCGTTGATTTTAATGCGGCCACCGATGTGATTCAGTCTCTCGTCATCGCGAAAGCAGCACAAACCATCACGTTCAATGCACTTGCTTCCAAAACCTACGGTGATGGCACTTTCAACTTAACAGGGGCATCATCCTCGGGCCTGCCAGTGACCTATGTTAGTTCCGATCCTTCGATTGTTTCAATTAGTGGCAATGTGGTTACTATTCACAATGCAGGTCAGGTTAATATCACGGCAAGTCAGGCCGGCAACTCCGATTATCTTGTGGCAACCGATGTGTCGCAGTCACTTACAATTCAAAAGGCAAGCCAGTCCATTTCTTTTAGTGCATTAGCAACGAAAGCTTTTGGTGATGGTGATTTCACTTTATCGGCAAGCAGCACATCGGGATTGACTGTTTCTTTTGAAAGTTCAGATGTGACGATCGCTTCGATCAGCGGAAACACGGTAAGCATTCATAAAGCCGGAACGGTTGACATCACTGCTACACAAGCCGGAAATTCAAATTACCTGGCGGCAAACTCGGTCATTCAAACGCTAACTGTTCAAAAGCAAAATCAAACCATTTCTTTTAGTGCCCTTGCCGGGAAAACATATGGCGATGCGGCTTTTAACGTTACCGCTACTACTACTTCAGGCTTGGCCGTTGTGTTTGAAAGTGATGATACAAGTATTGCCACCGTTTCTGGAAATACGATTACCATTTTGAAAGCCGGCACAGTGAACATTATTGCGAAGCAATCGGGCAATGCTAATTACAATGCAGCGTCAGATGTTGCGCAAGCTCTTACCATTAGTAAGTTAACTCAAACAATCACCTTTACTGCGCTACCAACGAAAACTTTTGGTGATGCCAATTTTGACTTGAGTGCAACCTCTTCTTCAGGCTTGCCTGTCACTTATACAAGTTCAGATCCTTCCATTGCGTCTATTAATGGAGCAAGGGTAACATTACTAAAAGCCGGATCAATAACCATAACTGCGGCACAGGCGGGTAATGAAAATTATTCAGGCGCGAGTGATGTGGTGCAAACATTGACAGTCAGCAAAGCAAGTCAGACTATTTCGTTTGGAACGCTTGTAGCAAAAGTTTTTGGTGATGCGGATTTCTCCTTGAATGGCAGTGCTTCTTCTGGTTTGGGTGTTAGCTATACAAGTTCAGACCCAACCGTTGCATCCATTAGTGGAAACACGGTAACGATTCTTAAGGCGGGGGCTACAGATATTACTGCCAGCCAATCTGGAAACGGTAATTACCTGGCAGCGTCATCCATAACGCAATCTTTAACAGTCAATAAAGCAAATCAGGCAATCACCTTCAATGCATTGCCAACGAAAACCATTAGCGACCCTGATTTTACTTTGGGAGCAACGTCCTCCTCCGGGTTGACAGTTTCGTATAGTAGCGCTGATCCAGCCATTGCTTCCATCAGCGGAAGCACAGTAACCCTTCATCAGGCAGGAACGGTGAACATTACGGCATCACAGGTGGGAAACAATAATTACAACGCGGCAACGAGCGTTGTTCAATCACTCACAATAAACAAGCTCGTACAAACTATTTCTTTTGCTGCTCTTCCTTCTAAAACTTTAGGTGATGCTGATTTTGTTCTTGCTGCAACAGCTACTTCAGGATTAAGTGTGGCGTTTTCTTCTTCTGATCCTACCATTGCTTCTATTTCAGGTACCACGGTAACTATTCATAAGGCAGGAGTAGTAACGATTACTGCCAGTCAATCCGGTAATTCAACGTATGATGCTGCAGCCAATGTTTCGCAAGTATTAACGATTAGTAAGATCAGCCAAACGATAGCGTTCGGGGCGCTGTCAACTAAAACATTTGGTGATGCCTATTTCTTATTGTCGGCAACGGCAACATCAGGCTTGCCTGTTTCCTTTAGCAGCGCAGATGCTTCGGTAGCCTCTATTAGTGGAAATGTTGTAACAATACTAAAGGCAGGCACCGTTTCTATCACAGCATCACAAGCAGGCAATGCCAATTATCAGGCGGCAACTGATGTGATTCAATCGCTCGTGATTAACAAAGCCAATCAGACCATTACGTTTGGATCGCTAGCAAATAAGACATTAGGAGATGCGCCATTTTCATTGACAGCTTCATCCACTTCAGGGCTATTGGTTTCCTTTAGTAGTTCAGACCCGTCCACAGCATCCATCAACGGAAGTGTAGTGACACTTTTGAAAGCTGGCACCGTAACCATTACGGCAAGCCAAGCTGGCGATGTAAATTATAATTCAGGTGCCAGTATTACCCAAACGCTCAGTATCAACAAAGGAAATCAGACTATCACTTTTGACGCACTCACAAACAAAACGTTGGGGGATGCGCCATTTACGATTTCAGCGACAGCGAGTTCAGGCTTAACAGTAAATTTTTCGACTACCTCGGATAAAATAGCAATCGCAGGTAATGTGGTAACACTGGTCAAGCCAGGTCGTGCAAGTATTGTGGCGGCACAGAGCGGTAATACCAATTATCTCGCGGCCACTTCCGTAGAAAGAAGTTTTTGTATCAATCCTCCGCGCCCGACTATTACACTTTCATTATTAAATCCTGCTGCACCAGTATTGACATCAAGTGCTTCTGCAGGAAATCAATGGTATCTCAACGGTGTGGCCATTAATGGAGCCACCAACACTACTCATACCGTTAGCGCAGGAGGAACGTACACAGTTCAAGCAAAGGCAGATGATTGTATTAGCCTGGTTTCTTTGGGTACTCCCATTTTAGTGACAGCCAATTTACCACGCCTGCATGAATCGATTTCTTTTTATCCAAATCCTGCGGAGGACTATCTTTTTATTTCTGGGTTAAAAGGCAATGAATCTATCGTTGCACTGGACATGACAGGACGAGCTTTGGAATTGAACCTGGAAAAGGAAATTGAAGCTCATAAACTCACTATTAAAGGTTTTGCCTCTGGTGTTTACCTTTTACGAATTACGAGCGCGGAGGAAGTGACCTTTATTAAATTCATGGTGAAATAGTAACACGCTTTAAAGGATAAGGCTCTGTTGAGAAATCGGCAGAGCCTTTTTTTATATTAAATCACAGTGATCTGGTTCATAACGAATATGTGAGTTTACTCCAAAATCGATATTTTTAGTGTATGAGGCGTTGGCTGGTTCATTTCACTTTTAGCCTATTGGCAGCGAGTTTTTGCGCTGAACTGTTAGCCCAGGAACCTTATGAACCCATTTCAGCACTCAAATCAAGACTCGTATTGGCAAAGTCTGATTCCCTCAGGGGCTCAATTTATTTTATCATGTCCAACACATACTTAGAGGATAATTTACTCGACAGTTCGCTATGGGCTGCCAAAAAAGCCAAGGATATTGCTAATGATCATGATCTTCCTCTACTCCGTGCATGGGCGAATCATATGATCGGTTCGTATTCCTACTACGAAGGTTATTACGATGAAGGAATAAAAATAGAGACCGATGTATTAAAAGAAGCTGAGCGATTGCGCAATCCGATTCTCACGGCTAACGCGAAAAAAATGATCGGATGGATGTATGCCGAAATTGGAAAAGAAAAAGAGGCCATGGTATTGTTTAAAGAAAGCCTTCCAATCTTCAAAAAATATTATCAGCAAGACATTCAAATGAATATTGGGCTAGCGTATTACGGAATTGGCACATGTCATTATTATTTAGGGAGCTACGATTCAGCACGCGTTTATTATGATTCTGCTATTGCTGCGCGGCCATCGCTTGACTCACGCGAAACTGCCCTGATATTGGCAGATCGTGCTGCAATCTTGCGCGATCATACTGATCAAATCAATCGCGCACTTTCAGATGCTTCGCGCGCAGTAGCGCTGCTGAAACCATTTCCAAAGCAATCCGATGCAAGTGCGTATGTTCAGGCTGAACTAGCGTTGACCTATGCGAAAAAAGGCCAACTAAAAGAGGCTGAATATTGGGCCACAAGTTCTTATAGTTTGTACGATAAAATTCCATTGGTGAAGCGGTACGTATCGGTATACAAAACACTTTCAGCAACATTCTCTCTGGCCGGCAATTTCAAAAGAGCATTTGAAATGGAGCAACAAATGCGCACACTTGAAGATTCAATTTATAAGTGGAGAAAGCTTCATGTAATTGAAGATTTGAAAGTGAAATATGAAACCGATAAAAAGAATCAGGAAATTGCTTCTTTGAATTTTGATCGTATACAACGGGAATCGCTGTTGATTAAGAATCAGACCGCTTTATTGATTGTTGCATGTCTGTTTGCATTGGGAATTGGCCTGGCCTATCTATACTATCAAAAAAGGGAAAAGTATCACAAACAAATTCATGCTCTCGAGGCAGCGCAGCATGTACGAATGGAGAAGGAACGAATCGCTAAAGATTTGCACGATAGCCTTGGGTCGAAATTGAGTACCATTTCTTTAAGTCTTCAACGAGCGATGGGCGAGTCGGGAAAAGAATCCCTTCCGGCAATTCAGGAGTTGACGGATAAGACCATGAATGAATTGCGCGACTCCATCTGGGCGATGAATCAGGATGCTATTTCAATTGATGAGTTGGAGCAACGCATCAACACCCTATTCTGGCAATATCGAAAGATGAATCATCCAATGGAATTTGAGATGAATGTAACGGGTAATGTTGATCGTGTTCAACTTTCAACCGATGATGGCATTCACTTGTTTCGCATTGTTCAGGAGGCCGTTCAGAATTCCGTTAAGCATAGCCAGGCTAGTCATGTTCGGGTTACATTGACGAAGAGTCATAAAAGAGTGAAACTTTCAATTCGCGATAACGGCTTAGGATTTCATTGGCCCGCTGCTACCAGTGAAGAGCATTTTGGCTTGAGTAATATGCAGAAACGAGCACTTGCAATAAGAGCCGACTTTACGATTGATACGGCACCCGGACAAGGAACTTCCATTTCAGTGGATGTACCGGTGAATTCAGCAAGCTAAAGCCAATCCCGTGTTTTGTTAATGGCCTCAACTTTATTTCTTACACGTAGTTTTTTAAATGTGTTAGAGATGTGTTTCTTCACGGTTTCCGTGCTGATGAATAATTGCCCCGCAATGGATTCATACGTGTAGCCTTTCGTCACCAACCGCAGCACTTCCAGCTCGCGATCGCTAAGGTTAAATTTGTCAGCCTCATCATTCTTTTTTTTGTTCAAAGGCAATGACGATAAAAATTGAATTGCCTTTAACGCGATGCCGGGAGACATTAATGCACCACCATTGTAAACATCAACGATAGTCCTGTGTATAAACTCGGGCCGCTCATTTTTCAGCAAGTAGCCTACTGATCCTGCTTTGAAAGCTTCAAATACAAGATTGTCGTCTTCTGCAACAGTAAACATAATCACTTTAACATTCGGGCACTGATCGTGCAATAATCGAGTTGCCTGTATGCCCTCATCAGAAATTCCCATTGAAATATCCATGAGTACAACGTCCGGTTGCTCCGATTCTTTTGTTAGCGCGCTTACAAAATTGAAACCGCTGGACGACAGCACAATTGAACCAATTTCAGGAAATTCCTGCAATTCGCGCTTTAGCGTTTTGGCCAGTGTTTGGTCATCATCAACAATCGCCAGGTGGATAGACATAGAATAAAGATAACTAACTGTGGTATGTCTAGCAATTACCCAAAGGGGTTATTATGCCATCAAAAAAATACATATAAAGTGTTAATCATTTTGAAGTAGTGTATAGTGAGAATACCACGAATGTGGTATTGAAGATAACGTTATACCTATGCATATTTAATAAAAAATATAAGGGTGATGATGTTCTCTTTGGTCGGCTTGATTCATTTGTGTGAATTTTGAAAAGTAGGATGGTTGATTTTAAACTTTATATAACACTTAAATAATAAGAATTATGAGCAAGTTACTTTCATTTCTGATGCTAGTGAGCCTAGCGTTTATTTATTCTTGCAGTAAAGATGATGAAGCCCCAAGCATCGCTAACGTTGCGACTGTTGGTGGACAGTCCTTCACGCCAGCCACTGCCAGCGCAACTTCAATCTCCTCGGGACTAAATTTAAAACTCGCAGACGGTACCAAGGAAATTGTGGTCAATCTTGATGATAAGATTTCTGGGACTTATTCCATCACCACAGCTGTCCCTTCTGGTCGAACGGCCGGCCTGACTGGTTCTGGTTATTACACGGATGGCACTAAGTTGTATTTTGCAGCTTCAGGACAGGTGATTATTACAATTGGGACTGATGGAAAGGCTTCAGGTACTTTTATTCTCAGTGGCAAAGCTTCTGACGGAACAACGTTGGATATAAAGGATGGCAAGTTTACTAATATTACCGTTGGTGCACCTCCAACAAACAAGTGTTTAATTTCAAAAGTAACGGAAGACACTGGAGGTTCTGATATATTTAATTATGATGGAGACGGTAGATTGATAACTTATAGTTCCACCGGAACGGACTATAGCTCGAAATCTAGTTTTTTTTATGCATCCGGCCTTCTGACAACAAGGGTTGAAATAGGCGTTAGCAGGGGACAGACAAAAACGTACACGACAACTTACTCCTACAACGCCAGTAAACAACTCGTTAAGGTCCTCGCCCAATCTGGTTCAATAATAGATTATGAGCAATTGGCAGAATATAATGCAGCCGGTCAACCCATAAAAATTACGAATAAGGAATATGATGCAGGAACGACATATTCAAGTGTAGAAAATTGGACATGGGATGCCAATGGTAATGTTGTCAAGGTGGTTAGAACTACTAACTATAATGGTACAACAGAGGTGGAAACCAATACGTATACGTATGACGGCAATAGCAATTATTCAAAGCTTTTCACAAATGCTTCGGGTCAATCAAACTGGGCATTGTACTTGGAAGCAGAATTTTTCAGCAAGAACAATATTTCAAAAATTACTTCCACACATTCAGATGGAACTACCTCTAGTCAAACATACACGTACATCTATAATGCGAAGGGCTACCCAACTAAAATCACAACAGTTGATACCTACGATGGTGTAAGTGATACTTATTTTGAAACCTTGGAATACATAGGCTGTAATTGATAAGAGCTAAATACCTTTTTTGAGGTATTGCAAAACCACGGTTGGATTGGTGACCTTTAACTCCAGATTGGTTTAGGTCAATCTATATAGGGCTTGCGCCTCACAGAAATGTGAGGCGCTTTTTTTTACTGAGCAACGAGGTTGGGCAGGGTAACGATGAACTCTGTTCCCTTACCAAATTGAGATTGCACCGAAATTGTTCCTTGTAGCTTGTGCACCGCTTCTTTCACGATGTATAAACCAAGGCCGGAACCGGAGCCCTGATCAGAAGCGCGGTAAAACATCTCAAAGATTTTGGAAAGTGAGTCATTTGGAATGCCCTCACCATTATCTGAAATTTTCATCACTACCCTCTGAGAATTCACTTTGATATCCACCTTCAGGTATGGGAATGGCTTTTGAAGATCAGCATACTTGATGCCATTGGAAAAAAGATTATTCAAAATAATATCCACTCGAGTAGAGGAAGTATAGAAGACCGTGTCTTGCTCAATCGAGATAATCTTTTCGATGCGATTAAATTTCTCCATGAACTGAAGATGTTCAAAGGCATTTGCGGTCAAGTTTTCAAAATCAATCAATTCCGGAATTACCTGCAAGCGGGTATTGCGCGAGTGATCTACGATATCTTGTATAAAACGATCCATACGCACCAGACTCTTTTTCTGAAGATCTAAAAGTTGCAATACATTCTCCATGTCTTTTTCATGGCGTGCCACTTCAATCAATCCCAGTAAAGAAGAAATGGGCGCACGCAGATCGTGTGAAGCGCTATACACAAATCGGTCGAGCTCAGCATTGATTTTTACGAGATCTTCATTTTTGTGCTGGAGCGTTTCGTGCAAACGCTTGTTTTCTGCCTCCGTTTTTTTGCGTTCACTGATGTCGCGCACGATGGCTTGAATGGTGACTACGCCATCCATGTCCACACGATTTAAGGACACCTCTGCTTCGAAAGGTGTTCCATCATAACGTGTATGACGCCACTCAAAAAACTGTGGCTTTCCTGATAATGCCGCCCCTATTTTTTCCAAGGCTGCTTCTTCAGAAGTGCGCCCGTCCGGTTGATATTGTGGTGAGAATCGATACGGTGTTTGCCCTACAATTTGCTCACGCGTACACTGAAAGATTCGCAACGTAGCGGGGTTGCAATCAATGAAGGTGCGATCATCCATCGTGAAAATGGCATCGTGGGCAGAATTGAATAACGTTCGAAATCTGAATTCACTTTTCCGGATTTCCTCTGCATCATCTCGAATAGGAATGGTCTTTGACATACCGCTATTGAAATTAGAGAAAAAAGCGAACGGATTTGAAGTCTTCGTTGTAAAAATCTAAGAAAGCAACTTCCCTGAATGCATTAGCCTTTGATGGAAAGCATTTTTACTACAGTATCGGCAGCTTCTTCCCCTTTGTTTCCATATTGACCACCGGCACGATCTATAGCTTGTTGTTTATTCAATGTAGTGAGTACCCCAAAAGCAACGGGCTTTTCACTTTTCAAATTCACTTTCATTACCCCATACGCCACGGCCTGGCAGATATAATCGAAATGAGCTGTTTCGCCCTGAATTACACACCCCAGGCAGATGACAGCATCAATATCTTTTTTATTGGCCATCCATTGAGCAGCCAATGGAAGTTCGAAACTACCCGGCACTGTTTTGCGAATGATATTTTTCTTTTTTGCTCCGGCTTTTAGCAAGCCCTGATAGGCCCCTTCAAAAAGAGGCTCGGTGATTTCCTCGTTCCACTCGGCAACTACAATGGCAAATTTTTTATTGGAGAGGTTGAGCTTACTTTTTCCTGATACTGACTTAAGTGAACCGGCCATAATTATTTCTTGAGTGGTGTAAAACAAAAATGGGATAGTTGTCTATCCCATTCAAGTGTGTGCGAAATATTTTTTTAAGAGTTACTTTCCAGTCTTGCCTTGAATTTCTTGGCATTCTGAAACTCCTGCGATTCGTAATAGTTATCAATAACCGTTTGGTAAGCTTTGATCGCTTTATCATTCTGATTCAGCTTTTCATAAGCAAGCCCGGCCTTCATCAGATAAACCGGAGTGAATTGTTTATTAGGCTTGTAAGTGCTGGCCTTATCATAATACTTGGCAGCGTTTTCATAATCCTTTTGCTCCATGTATGCATCGCCCATCAGGCTATACGCACGAGGCTGAACCAATAGATCATTAGCTTTAAAATCCTGTAGATGATAGATCGCCAACGGAAATTTGCCTTGCTTCAAATAGATGGCTCCGGCATAGAAGTTGGCAAGATTGGCCGCGTCTGTCATGGAGTAATCGTCAATGATCTGGAGGAAACCAAGATTATTTCCGTCACCATTAAGCGCCAGATTCAAGCTGTCCGATTCAAAATAATGAACGGCCTGAAACATTTCTTTCTGCGCTTGATCTTCCTGGCCTGATGCATAGTAGCGGTATCCGAAGAAAGCACCCACCGCCAACGCTAATGCGCCTACAATACCGATGATTAACTTGGGATGCTTCTCAAACCAATGTTCTACGTCCACCAACTTCTCCTGAATCACTTCAGGATTTTCCAGGATATCTTTGTTTTCTTCCTTCTTTGCCATGTTAGTAAATAAAAAGTCCCGCTTTATTAGCGGGACGCAAAACTAAGAAAATGCTTTATTAATCAAAAGGGTGATTTTGCACCCCAAATCCTAAATTTTTAGTCCATTATAAATGGATAATCTGGCTCGGCATAAATATCTCTTAGCGCCTCAGAAGGATCTGGATAGTTAGATTCTTCCGCAAATTTTACACTCTCATCCACTTGCGCATTTACTTTTTGATCGATGGCTTCCAAATCTTTTTCTGTTGCAATCTTTCTGTCTAAAATGGTTTTGCGCACTTGTTCGATAGGATCGCGCTGCTTGTATTCTTCTACCTCATCTTTAGTTCTATACTTTTGCGGATCGGACATTGAGTGACCCTTGTAGCGATAGGTGCGGAATTCCAAAAATGTGGGTCCTTCACCTGCGCGGGCTCTTTCTGCTGCGCGCGCAACGGCATCATGAACTTCTTCAACATTCATGGCATCTACGGGCTCTGATGGCATATCATAAGCATCCGCCAAAGTATAAAGGTCAGTAACGTTCGATGTTCGTTTCACGGAAGTGCCCATGGCATAGCCATTGTTCTCCACCACAAAAATTACTGGTATTTTCCACAGCATGGCCATGTTGAAGGCTTCGTGCAAGGCGCCTTGACGAACAGCGCCATCACCCATGTAGCAAATGCAGAGATTGTCCGTGCCTCGGTATTTTTCAGCAAAACCAATTCCTGCACCCAGCGGAATTTGCCCGCCTACAATTCCATGACCTCCTAAAAAGTTGTGTTCCTTATCAAAGATGTGCATAGAACCACCCTTGCCTTTAGAAACGCCCGTTTCCTTTCCATAAAGTTCTGCCATCACTGCATTGGGGCTTGTGCCCAGCGCCAGAGGATGTGCGTGATCGCGATAAGCGGTGATGTATTTATCTCCTTTTTTAAGAGCAGATACTGCACCGGCTGCACAAGCTTCTTGTCCTATATATAAATGACAAAAGCCCCTGATTTTTTGCATCCCGTACAACTGGCCTGCCTTCTCCTCAAACTTGCGCATCAAGAGCATCGATTCAAACCAGAACATGTAGGTCTCTTTCGAGTATTCCTTTTTTTCTTTAGAGGCTTTGCCTTTGGCTTGGGTGGTAGTAGCCATATTTGCTAATTTTGATTCTTTGTGAGTTGCGAAAATACGACCCCTCTGGCCAATCGCCAAACGAAGGCACTTTAAAACATAACTTAATTCTAATCCGATTCTGCCGTGTTTCTTCAAAAATTAAGGTTGTATAACTATAAAAATTATGAAGAGATCAACCTTGATTTGGGTGGTCAGGTGTATTGCTTTTTCGGTAAGAATGGCAGCGGTAAAACTAACCTGTTGGATGCGATCTATTATTTATCGTTTACAAAAAGCTCCGTGAGTGCTTCCGATGGTTTTGTAGTGAAGAAGGATCAGAACCAGTTTCTGGTAAAAGGTGAGTTTATATTCAGTGGCAGCCAAAGTGAGGTGGTGTGTTCATATGTCAATGGCAAAAAGAATGTGCAAGTGGATGGACAGGCTTACCAGAAATTTTCTGATCACATCGGTAAATATCCGGTAGTCCTCATTGCTCCGCAGGACATCGAACTGATTTGGGACGGCAGCGAAATGCGAAGGAAATTTTTTGATAGCCTGATCAGTCAACTGGATCGCGCCTACCTGGAGCACCTTATTATTTATACCGCTCATTTAAAACAGCGCAATGGCCTTTTGCGATTGGCCGGTGATGTTCGCAATATCGATCTCGATTTGTTGGCAGGGTATGATCAGAAGATTGTGGATTCAGGAACATACATATTCAACAAGCGCAAGTCTTTCCTTCAAAGTTTTCTGCCCGCATTTAAAAAACATTACCATTTTTTGGTGGGTGAAACCGTTGAAGAGGTTTCGATCGACTATCGTTCAGAATTGGAAACACACGACTTTCTGGAAATTCTGAAAAAGAACCTTCATCGTGATGCCTTGCTGCAGCGAACCACCTCGGGTATTCATCGTGATGATTTTCTTTTTTCTTTGAAGGGATCGGAGTTGAAAAGGATAGGCTCTCAGGGGCAACAAAAATCTTTTCTGATTGGTCTTAAACTGACGGAATTTCAAATTATTTCTGAGACAAAGGGTCTAAAACCCATACTGCTGCTTGATGACATTTTTGATAAGTTGGATGACAATCGCATCCATAAATTGATGAAAATGGTGGTGCAGCATAAATTTGGACAGATTTTCATCACCGATGCCCGCCCCGCCCGTAGCACCGATATCTTACAGGAAGCAGAAATCTCAGCAGAACTCTTCTTGGTGGAAAATGGTACCTTACAAAAAGTAAATGGCTAAACACTGGAACGATAATAAAGGAAATACTCACCACATTGGCGAAGCCATTAATCAACTTTTGAAGAGCTATCAGCTGAAATCAAAGTTTGACGAGGCAAATCTGGTAAGTTCATGGGAGCGCTTAGTAGGCAAAGCGGTTGCCAAGCGAACAAAAAAGGTGTTTTTAAGAAACAAAGTCCTGTTTATAGAGTTGGAATCTCCCTCCATGAAAAATGATCTGAACCTTCATAAAACTCAGATTCTTGATCTTTTCTCAAAAGAATTTGGCCCCGACCTGATCAAGGAAATTGTGATCATGTGATCCTTTCTAGCCAGAAGGAATAGAAATCAGAATTCGCCAATAATTCGGTAGTGGAGTTTGTCTAAACCGAAAAACCGTATAATTTTGCACTCCTATTTTTTTAGAAGTCGCTAAAACAATAGGAATTTAATCGTTCTTCAAAATTTTGAATTAGTTGGGGAGATACTCAAGCGGCCAACGAGGACAGACTGTAAATCTGTTGACTTATGTCTTCACAGGTTCGAATCCTGTTCTCCCCACATACCTAATGACCAAATCGCAAATCCCAAATTTCAATTGAGATTTGAATTTTGGAATTTGGTTTTTAGATAAAAGCGGGAGTAGCTCAGTTGGTAGAGCGATAGCCTTCCAAGCTATAGGTCGCGAGTTCGAACCTCGTTTCCCGCTCTGAGTCGTTGATCGTTGATCGTTATCCGTTGTTCGTTAGCGCGAACAACCAGCAACGAATAACGAACAACGGCCGAAAGGCTGTTGTAGCTCAGGGGTAGAGCACTTCCTTGGTAAGGAAGAGGTCGAGGGTTCAATTCCCTTCAACAGCTCAAAGGAGATGTTGAAAAGCTCAACAAGCTCTGTCTCAAATTTGCAAGCGAGCAATTTTGAATGTGGATTTGAAATATTGGAATTAAGGCACATCAGCTAAATACGGATGCGTAGCGACCATCCTGAAAGTATTTAAACGATTTGCCGTTGCCGAAAGGCAAAACCTATCCGAAAGGCTTAACATGTTTAGGGTGCGCTCTTTAATTGAGAGTTGGAACAGAAACTTTTATAACAATTAATTATACACTTTAAACTTTAACTGGGATTTTCAAATATGGCAAAAGAAACATTCGACCGCTCGAAACCGCACGTAAACATCGGTACCATTGGTCACGTTGACCACGGTAAAACTACGCTAACAGCTGCAATCACTCAGGTTCTTGCTAAAAAAGGACTTGCTGCAGTTCGTGACTTCTCTTCAATCGACAACGCTCCTGAAGAAAAGGAAAGAGGTATCACCATCAACACATCACACGTTGAGTACGCTACAGACAAGCGTCACTATGCACACGTTGACTGTCCGGGCCACGCTGACTATGTGAAGAACATGGTTACTGGTGCTGCTCAGATGGACGGTGCTATCCTTGTAGTAGCTGCTACTGACGGTCCTATGCCACAAACCCGCGAGCACATTCTTTTGGCTCGTCAGGTAGGTGTACCTGCACTGGTGGTATTCATGAACAAAGTTGACTTGGTTGACGATGCAGAATTGCTTGACCTGGTTGAAATGGAAGTTCGTGAATTGATGACTTATTATAACTTCCCTGGCGACACAATGCCTGTGATCAGAGGTTCTGCTCTTGGCGCATTGAATGGCGAACCAAAGTGGGTTGAAAAAGTAGAAGAATTGATGAAGGCTGTGGATGAATTCATTCCGCTTCCAGTTCGTTTGATCGACAAAGATTTCTTGATGCCTGTAGAAGACGTATTCTCGATCACTGGTCGTGGAACTGTTGCTACTGGTCGTATCGAGCGTGGTGTGATTAAGACTGGTGATCCAGTTCAAATCCTCGGAATGGGTGCTGAGAACCTGACTTCTACCATTACTGGTGTGGAGATGTTCCGTAAAATCCTTGACAGAGGTGAAGCTGGTGACAACGTAGGTTTGTTGTTGCGTGGTATTGAAAAGGAGCAAATCTGCCGCGGTATGGTTATTTGCAAACCAAACTCCGTTACTCCTCACGCTAAATTCAAGGCTGAAGTTTACGTTCTTTCAAAAGAAGAAGGTGGACGTCACACTCCATTCTTCAACAAGTACCGCCCTCAGTTCTACTTCCGCACAACTGACGTAACAGGTGAGTGTAAGCTTGCTGCAGGTGTAGAAATGGTTATGCCTGGTGATAACGTATCGATCGAAGTAGAATTGATCAACAAGATCGCTATGGAGAAAGGTCTTCGTTTCGCGATTCGCGAAGGTGGCCGCACCGTAGGTTCTGGTCAGGTTACTGAGATCCTCGACTAAGGATTTGTTGCCGAAAGGCAATCATCTGATAATCAACACTAAAGCGTTTCTGATATTTTTTCAGAAACGCTTTTGTTTTATAGCCTCCTTCTTCTACCTTTGCAGTCCTTTTGAATTGAGGGTAGTACGGGTGCAGTTCAAAGGGAAGAGCTCAAAATAATAGCAAACGGGTGTAGCTCAATTGGTAGAGTAGCGGTCTCCAAAACCGTTGGCTGGGAGTTCGAGTCTCTCCACCCGTGCAAGAAGAACAAAGCAAAACTGAATGGAAAAGCTGAAAAACTACATTCTTGATTCCATTGATGAGATCCGTAACAAGGTTTCATGGCCAAAATTCAATGAACTGCAAAGCAGCGCAATTCTTGTGCTGGTGGCTTCCTTGATTTTTGCTATTCTCATTGGCTTTGTTGATTTGGGATTTAAGAACGCTTTGTCTTGGTTTTACAACGAATTTTAAGCTGAAGACCAAATGGCTGAGCTAAAGTGGTATGTATTGCGCGTGATCAGCGGCCAGGAGAAGAAGATAAAATCTTACCTGGAAACTGAAATCGAAAGGTCAAAACTGACGGAATTCATTCCCCAGGTATTGATTCCTTCGGAGAAAGTGTATGAAATGCGCAATGGTAAGAAGCGCGTGAGAGAAAGAAATTTCTTTCCAGGCTATGTTCTGGTTTCTGCCGATTTGAGTAATGGAGAGGCATATCATACCGTGAATAATATTCCGGGTGTGATCGGTTTCTTGGGAGCAAACGGATCAAGTGCAACTAATAAAGAACCTGTTGCTTTGAGACAATCGGAAGTGAACAGGATTTTGGGTAAGGTAGAGGAGATCGATCAGTTTGAAGTGAAGTTGGAAACGCCTTTTATTAAAGGTGAATCCGTGAAAGTAATGGACGGTCCATTTAGTGGATTTACAGGATCGGTAGAAGAGATTTTTGAAGACAAGAAGAAATTAAATGTCATGGTTAAGATATTCGGCAGGAATACGCCTGTTGAATTGAGTTACATGCAAGTTGAAAAGTTAGACTAGTAATACAATGGCTAAGGAAGTAACAGGTTATTTGAAATTGCAGGTAAAGGGCGGATCAGCGAATCCAGCTCCTCCAATTGGTCCGGCCCTCGGTTCGAAGGGTTTGAACATCATGGACTTCTGCAAGCAGTTCAACGGACGTACACAGGACAAGCAAGGTCAAGTGCTTCCTGTATTGATTACCATCTACAACGACAAGTCGTTTGACTTCGTGATCAAAACCCCTCCGGCTGCAATTTTGATCATGGAATCGATCAAGATTCAAAAAGGATCGAAAGAGCCTAACCGTCAGAAAGTAGGATCCATTTCATGGGATCAGATTAAAAAAATTGCAGAGATCAAGATGCCTGATTTAAATGCATTTAAGATTGAGTCGGCAATGAAAATGGTTGCAGGAACAGCACGCTCAATGGGTGTAACGGTAAGCGGAACCGCCCCTTGGGATAAATAAAAACAAGTTAAAAGTTAAAAGTTAATAGAGAGAGTAGCTTCCAACCACTTCTATCAACAATTAACGAATAACGATTAACTGAGAAAAAAATGGCAAGAGTTTCAAAAAACAGAAAGGCGGTTCTCGCCAAGTATAATCCAGAGAAGGAATATTCTTTGGAAGATGCTGCAAAAGTATTGAAGGACATCAGCTTCACGAAGTTCGATTCATCAGTAGATGTTGATATTCGTTTGGGTGTTGACCCTAAGAAATCCGATCAGATGGTGAGAGGCGTAGTATCGCTTCCGCATGGATTGGGTAAAGTTGTTCGCGTGTTGGTTCTCTGCTCTCCTGACAAAGCTCAGGAAGCAAAGGATGCCGGTGCCGAGCACGTTGGTCTGGATGATTATATCCAGAAAATTGAAGGTGGATGGACCGATATCGATGTGATCATCACTATGCCTACCGTAATGGCGAAAGTCGGTAAACTCGGTAAGGTATTAGGACCACGCGGTTTAATGCCAAACCCTAAATCAGGAACTGTTACGCTCGAAGTTGGCAAAGCCGTGAAAGAGGTAAAAGCCGGTAAAGTTGACTTCAAAATTGATAAACAAGGAATTATTCACGCTTCCATCGGTAAGGCTTCCTTCAGCGCAGACAAGATCAAAGAAAATGCCGCTGAACTTATCAACATGGTGGTAAAACTGAAACCAGCTTCATCGAAGGGAACATACATTCAAAGTATCTCCCTGTCTTCCACGATGAGCCCCGGAATCAAAGTGGATAGAGGTTCTATTGTAGGAATTTAAGACTAATACAATGACCAGAGAGGAAAAAGGACAGATTATTGATGAGTTGGCTGAGAAGTTTTCTCAGAACAACCACTTCTATATTACTGATGCTTCAGGTCTTACCGTAGCGCAAATCAATGCGTTCCGTAGACTTTGCTTTAATGCCGGTGTTGAGTACCGTGTGTATAAGAACACGCTTATTCGCAAAGCATTAGAAAAGCAGGAAGGTAATTATGAAGACATTTTCAAAACCCTGCATGGCTTTTCAGGTGTAATCTTCTCGAAAGAGGTAGGTAACGCTCCTGCAAAAGTGATTACAGAGTATAGAAAAAAATTGAAAGACAAGCCTGGCTTTAAGGCTGCGTCTATCGAATCCGCTCTGTTTATCGGAGAGGAGAACCTAAAAGCGCTGACAGAGATCAAGAGCAAAAATGAACTCATTGGCGAAATTGTTTCCTTGTTGCAATCTCCTGCTAAGAATGTGTTGTCTGCCCTGTTAAGTGGCAAGAGCACTGTAGCAGGCTTGGTGAAGGCATTGGAAGAAAGAAAACAGTAATTATTGAAACCGAAAAATTAAACACTTACTATCATGGCTGACGTAAAATCATTGGGCGATCAACTAGTTGAATTGACTGTAAAAGAAGTAAACGAATTAGCTTCTTATTTGAAAGAAACTTATGGCATTGAGCCTGCCGCTGCTGCTGTTGCAGTTGCTGCTGGTCCTGCTGCTGGTGGTGGCGCTGCTGCTGCTGAAGCAAAGACAAACTTCGATGTTGTATTGAAGTCTGCAGGTCCTAACAAACTTCAGATTGTGAAGCTTGTAAAAGAATTGACTGGTCTTGGCTTGAAAGAAGCTAAAGATGTAGTTGACGGAGCTCCTAAAACTATCAAAGAAGGCTTACCTAAAGATGAGGCTGAAAACCTCAAGAAGACACTCGTTGAGGCTGGTGCCGAAATCGAGTTGAAATAATTCTTGAAGGCGAAGAGTACCGTCTGAACGGAATTCAGGCCCCAGTTCCATTAATTTGGAATTGGGGTTTTTCCCTATTTATGCCTATGGCATGAAGTACTCATGTAGAAATGTATTTTAATTCTAGGTCAGGAACCTTTTAAACTGTACCAACCTTGGCAAAGAAGACCGCTAACAACAGGATTGACTTTTCGGCAATCGAAAAAGTACTGGAGTATCCCGATTTCCTGGATATCCAGCTTCAATCATTTAAAGACTTTTTGCAAATCGAGACCCCTGCTGAAAAGAGGCAGAATGAAGGGCTCTTCAAAGTGTTTGCAGAAAATTTCCCCATCACCGACTCACGCGAAAACTTCGTGTTGGAGTTTGTGGATTATACCATTGACCCGCCTAAGTATAGCGTGGATGAATGTATCGATCGTGGGTTGACTTTCTCCGTGCCATTGAAGGCTAAGTTGAGACTTACTTGTAACGATGAGGACAACGAAGATTTCGAAACCATCGAGCAGGAAGTATTCTTGGGAAATATTCCATACATGACCGAAAAAGGCTCCTTCGTAATCAATGGAGCTGAACGTGTTATTGTATCGCAGTTACACCGTTCACCAGGTGTGTTTTTCGCCATGAGTAAGCACACGAATGGAACGAAATTGTACTCTGCGAGAATTATCCCATTCAAAGGATCCTGGATTGAATTTGCTACCGATGTTAACGCTGTGATGTATGCGTACATCGATCGTAAAAAGAAATTCCCCGTAACCACGTTGCTCCGTGCAATAGGTTATGGTACTGATAAAGATATTTTGGATCTCTTCGGATTGTCTGAAGAGGTTGAAGCTAACAAGAACACACTGAAGAAATCAGTGGGTAGAAAGTTAGCTGCCCGTGTTTTGAAAACATGGACAGAAGATTTCGTGGATGAAGATACCGGTGAAGTTGTTTCCATCGACCGAAACGAAGTGTTGTTGGAGCGCGATCATATCATCACCGCAGAAGATGTTGATACAATTCTGGATTCAGGATCAAAGTCAATCATCCTGCATCGCGATGATGTAAACGTTGCTGACTTCCATATTATCTTCAACACGCTTGCGAAAGATAACTCCAACTCTGAAAAGGAGGCCGTGGAGCAAATCTATCGCCAGTTGAGAAATACAGAAGCTCCTGATGAACAAACGGCTCGCGATATTATCCAGAGCTTGTTCTTCAGTGAGAAGCGTTATGACTTAGGTGAAGTTGGTCGTTATAGAATCAACAAGAAGTTAGGTCTTGATCTAAGTTTCGATCAGCGCGTGTTAACGACTGAGGATATTATCCTCATCGTGAAATACCTGATTGGTTTGATCAACTCGAAAGCTGTTGTGGATGATATTGACCACTTGAGCAACAGACGTGTAAGAACAGTAGGTGAACAGTTGTATTCTCAGTTTGGTGTTGGTCTTGCCCGTATGGCGAGAACCATCAAAGAAAGAATGAACGTTCGCGATAACGAAGACTTCAAGCCGGTTGATTTGATCAACGCACGTACGTTGTCATCTGTGATCAACTCGTTCTTCGGAACAAACCAGTTATCTCAGTTCATGGATCAAACCAATCCATTGGCCGAGATCACTCACAAGAGAAGAATGTCGGCACTCGGGCCAGGCGGTCTCTCCAGAGAGCGTGCCGGTTTCGAGGTTCGAGATGTGCACTATACGCACTATGGTCGCTTGTGTACCATTGAAACTCCAGAAGGTCCAAACATTGGTTTGATTTCTTCACTCTGCGTTCACGCGAAAGTGAATAAGATGGGCTTCATCGAAACGCCTTATCGTAAAGTAGAGAATGGAAAGGTAAAAGGTAAGGATGTTATCTTCTTAACTGCGGAAGAAGAAGATACACACAACATCGCTCAGGCTAATGTTAAAATTAAAGCAGGCGGTGAATTAGAAGATGAAAAAGTAAAAGCGCGTTTTGAGGGAGACTTCCCCGTAGTGGAACCAAAGGATATCCGCTACATGGACATTGCTCCTAACCAGATTGTATCGATTGCTGCCTCATTGATTCCATTCCTGGAACATGATGATGCGAACCGTGCATTGATGGGTTCAAACATGCAACGTCAGGCAGTGCCATTGATGAGACCAGAAGCTCCTGTTGTAGGAACTGGACTTGAAGGTCGCATTGCATTAGACTCAAGATCATTAATTCTTGCAGAAGCTAACGGTGTAGTTGAGTTTGTGGATGCGAAGAAAATCGTGATCAAATACGAAGTTTCTGAAGAGCAACAGCTTGTTCGTTTTGATGATGAATTTAAGAGCTACAACCTCATTAAGTTCCGCAGAACTAACCAGGATACTTGTATCAACCTGACACCACTGGTAAGAAAAGGTGACAAGGTTGTGAAAGGCCAACCACTTTGCCAGGGATATGGTACCGCTAATGGTGAACTTGCCCTTGGTAGAAATCTTTTAGTGGCTTACATGCCATGGCAAGGATATAACTTTGAGGATGCAATTGTAATCTCTGAGCGTGTTGTGCGCGATGATGTTTACACCTCGATTCACGTAGAAGAATTCGAACTTGAAGTTCGTGATACAAAACGTGGCGAAGAAGAATTGACATCTGAAATTCCGAACGTAAGCGAGGAAGCGGTGAAGCACCTTGATGAGAATGGAATCATTCGCGTGGGTGCTGAAGTGCGAGAAGGAGATATCTTAATTGGTAAGATTACTCCGAAAGGAGAAACTGATCCTACGCCAGAAGAGAAGTTGTTGAGAGCGATCTTCGGTGATAAGGCTGGCGATGTGAAAGATGCATCCATGAAGGCACCTCCATCATTGAAGGGTGTTGTTATTGATACAAAGTTATTCTCAAGACCTAAGCGCGATAAGGATGTGCGCTCAAAGTCTAAGAAGGAACTTGATGCATTGAAGAATAAGTACAGCAAGCAACTTACAGACCTTCGCAACGAAATGATTAAAAAGCTTACTACGTTATTAACGGGTAAGAGTAGTCAAGGTGTGAAGCACAAGTTTGGTGATGAATTAATCAGCAAGGGCGTGAAGTTCTCAGGTAAGGTGATTGAAAGCAATCTCTTCCCTGATAAGAACATCTACCGTGATGAAAGTAATTATAATGTTCCGGAAGAAGTTAACCTCATCGCAGACGTTAGCCTTGAGAGCTGGACAACGGATGATCACACGAATGACTTAGTATCAGAAGTAGTGAAGAACTACCTGAACAAGCGCAATGTAATTGCCGGTGAGTTTAAGCGTGAGCGTTTCACGTTGGAAGTGGGAGATGAATTACCTGCAGGTATTGTTCAATTAGCAAAAGTTTATGTTGCTAAGAAGCGCAAACTGAAAGTGGGAGATAAGATGGCAGGTCGTCACGGTAACAAAGGTGTTGTGGCGCGTATTGTTCGTGAAGAAGATATGCCATTCCTCGAGGACGGAACTCCTGTTGATATTTGTTTGAACCCGCTTGGTGTACCATCACGTATGAACCTTGGTCAGATTTACGAGACCGTACTGGCATGGGCTGGTAGAAAGCTGGGAAGAAAATATGCTACCCCGATTTTTGATGGAGCATCTTTGGATCAGGTATCATCAGAATTAGCAGAAGCAGGGTTACCAGAATTTGGTAGAACATACTTATACGATGGTTTGACAGGTGAAAAGTTTGATCAGCCAGTAACGGTAGGTCTAGCTTACATGCTGAAGCTCGGTCACTTGGTTGACGATAAGATGCACGCCCGTTCAATCGGACCATACTCACTCATTACGCAACAGCCGTTGGGTGGTAAGGCGCAGTTTGGTGGTCAGCGTTTCGGAGAAATGGAAATGTGGGCACTTGAAGCATTCGGTGCAGCACACATCCTTCAGGAAATTGACACGATCAAATCTGACGATGTAATTGGCCGTGCGAAAGCTTATGAAGCGATTGTGAAGGGAGAAAATATGCGCAAGCCAAATATCCCTGAATCATTCAACGTGTTAGTGCATGAATTGCGTGGTCTCGCATTGGAGATTACGATGGATTAATAAGTCGAAAGTCAACAATCCACAGACTACTGTGGATTGTTGACCCAAGACAGTAGACGTATAATAGAGTTAGTTAACTGAAAAAACACAACACATGTCTTTCAGAAAAAATAAAAAGATCAACAACGACTTCTCAAAAATCACCATCAGCTTAGCTTCTCCGGAATCTATTTTGGAAAGCTCGCACGGTGAGATCACCCAGCCGGAGACCATCAACTACAGAACCTACAAGCCTGAAATGGGTGGTTTGTTCTGCGAGCGAATCTTCGGACCGGTGAAGGATTGGGAGTGTCATTGTGGTAAGTATAAGCGTATCCGTTACAAAGGCATCATTTGCGACCGTTGCGGTGTAGAGGTTACAGAGAAGAAAGTAAGACGCGAGCGCATGGGCCACATCGAATTAGTGGTGCCTGTAGCTCACATCTGGTATTTCCGCTCATTGCCTAATAAGATTGGCTACTTGCTCGGTTTACCTACCAAGAAGTTAGATCAGATTATTTATTATGAGCGCTATGTCGTTATCGCTCCTGGTATCAAAGAAGAAGATGGTGTTAATCGTCTTGATTTCTTGACTGAGGAGGAATACCTCGATATCGTGGACAAGTTGCCTCGCGAGAATCAAATGCTCGATGACAATGACCCTAAGAAATTCATTGCCAAGATGGGTGCCGATGCACTTGAAATGTTATTATCTCGCTTGAACCTGGACGAACTTTCTTATGAACTTCGCCATCAGGCCGCTACCGATACTTCTCAGCAGCGCAAAGCAGAAGCTTTAAAGCGTTTGAAAGTGGTGGAAGCTTTCCGTGAGGCAAACACCCGTGTTGAGAACAAACCACAGTGGATGACCATTAAGATGGTGCCAGTAATTCCTCCGGAATTGCGCCCGCTTGTGCCATTGGATGGTGGTCGTTTCGCAACATCTGATTTGAATGATCTTTACAGACGTGTGATTATTCGTAACAACCGTCTAAAGCGTTTGATTGATATTAAAGCTCCGGAAGTTATCCTTCGTAACGAGAAGCGTATGCTTCAGGAGGCTGTTGACTCATTGTTTGACAACTCACGTAAGGTGAATGCTGTTCGTTCGGATGGTAACCGTGCGTTGAAGTCATTGAGTGATATGCTGAAAGGTAAGCAAGGACGTTTCCGTCAGAACTTGCTTGGTAAGCGTGTTGACTACTCTGGTCGTTCAGTAATTGTTGTAGGACCAGAATTGAAATTGCACGAGTGCGGTCTGCCAAAAGATATGGCTGCCGAATTATTCAAGCCATTCATCATCCGCAAGCTTATTGAAAGAGGAATTGTTAAAACTGTAAAGTCTGCCAAGAAAATTGTGGATCGGAAGGATCCTGTGGTTTGGGATATTTTGGAAAACGTATTGAAAGGACATCCGGTTCTTTTGAACCGTGCCCCAACACTTCACAGACTTGGTATTCAAGCATTCCAGCCTAAGTTGATCGAAGGAAAGGCTATCCAGTTGCACCCACTCGTATGTACTGCGTTCAACGCGGACTTTGACGGTGACCAGATGGCGGTACACGTTCCGCTTGGCCAGGAGGCAATTTTGGAAGCGTCTATTCTGATGCTTTCATCTCACAACATTTTGAACCCTGCTAACGGTGCGCCTATTACAGTACCTTCTCAGGACATGGTGTTGGGCTTGTATTACTTAACGAAAGGAAGAAAAGGGCAGAAAGGTGAAGGTAAAGTTTACTACTCTGCAGAAGAGGTAATCATTGCTTATAACGAAGGTAAATTATCGAAGCACGCCATCATCAAGGTTCGTGCGAATGTGAAGGATAAGAAGACCGGTGAAGTTTCAAAGAAATTGATTGAAACAGTAACGGGTCGTGTAATCTTCAATCAGGTTGTTCCTGAGGAAGTTGGATTTGTTGATGAACTCTTGACCAAGAAGAAACTTCAAACCATTATTTCTGACGTGTATAAAATTGCAGGTCAAGCGAAGACTGCGAAGTTCCTCGATGATATCAAAGAACTTGGATTCCAGATGGCATACCGTGGAGGTTTGTCGATGGGTCTTGGCGATGTTAAAGTTCCTGCCGAGAAGAAGAAATTAGTGGATGAAGCTCAGAAGGAAGTTGATGCCGTATGGAACAACTACATGATGGGTCTTATCACAGATAACGAGCGCTACAATCAGGTAATTGATATCTGGACCCGTACGAATACGATGTTGACCAACACGCTGATGAAGCAGTTGGAAGAAGATCAGCAAGGGTTCAATTCGATCTACATGATGATGCACTCCGGTGCTCGTGGATCGCGCGAACAGATTCGTCAGTTGGGTGGTATGCGCGGTTTGATGGCGAAGCCTCAGAAGAACCTAGCCGGTTCAGTAGGATCAATCATCGAAAACCCGATCCTTTCCAACTTCAAAGAAGGATTGGACGTATTGGAGTACTTCATTTCAACTCACGGTGCTCGTAAAGGTCTTGCCGATACAGCATTGAAGACTGCGGATGCAGGTTACTTGACCCGTAGATTGGTGGATGTGGCACAAGATCTTGTGATCACAGAAGAAGATTGCGGAACCTTGAGAGGTTTGAAAGTAACAGCACTGAAAGATAACGAAGACATTGTTGAACCATTGTCTGAGCGTATCCTCGGTCGCGTGTCGGTGCACGATATTTACGATCCATTGTCTGATGAGTTAATTTGTTCAGCTAATGAGGAGATCACCGATGAGATTGCGAAGAGAATTGATGAGACTGCAATTGAAGAGGTTGAAATCAGATCAATACTAACTTGCGAAACAAAGGTTGGTGGTTGCGCAAAATGTTATGGACGCAATCTTGCAACAGGCAAGATGGTTCAGGCAGGCGAAGCAGTGGGAGTTATTGCAGCACAATCCATTGGTGAGCCGGGTACACAGTTGACACTTCGTACCTTCCACGTGGGTGGTACCGCATCAAACATTGTTTCTGATGCCAACATTAAGGCGAAGTTCCCTGGTACAATTGAGTTTGAAGGTATCCGTACCGTAGATACAATTGATAAGGATGACAATCAGGTGAAGGTTGTGATGGGCCGTACAGGCGAGATCAGAATTTTGGATTCTGAGAAGCGTGTATTGATTACCAACAACGTTCCGTATGGAGCATTCTTGAAAGTGAAGGATGGTCAGAAAGTAGAGAAGGGCGAGGAGTTGTGTTATTGGGATCCTTACAATGCGGTGATCCTATCAGAATACGATGGAGAAATCGACTTCGAATCGATCATTGAAGGCATTACTTATAAGGAAGAGTCCGATGAGCAAACAGGTCACCGCGAAAAGGTGATCACCGATACTCGTGATAAGACGAAGAACCCTGCCATCATTGTGAATGGTAAGAGCGAAACCAAGTCTTATAACATTCCGGTAGGAGCTCACTTGGCAGTTGACATTGGTGATAAGATCAAGGCAGGTCAGGTACTGGCGAAGATTCCACGCACCATGGGTAAGTCAAGAGATATCACCGGAGGTCTTCCTCGCGTAACGGAATTGTTTGAAGCTCGTAATCCATCGAACCCAGCCGTTGTCAGTGAGATTGACGGTGTGGTAACGTACGGTGGTATCAAGCGTGGTAACAGAGAGATTTTCATTGAATCAAAAGATGGTGTTCAGAAGCGCTACTTAGTGCCGTTGTCTAAACACATCCTTGTTCAGGATAATGACTTCGTTCGCGCAGGACAGCCATTGTCAGACGGTGCAATTACTCCTTCGGATATTCTTTCGATCAAAGGACCAACTGCAGTGCAGGAGTACCTGGTGAATGAAATTCAGGAAGTATACCGCTTGCAGGGTGTGAAGATTAACGATAAGCACATTGAGTGTATCGTTAGCCAGATGATGCAAAAAGTGGAGATCATCGATTCAGGTGATACTACCTTCTTGCCTGGTGAATACGTTGATAAGTTTGAATTCCGTGAAGAGAACGACCGCGTATTGGACAAGAAAGTAGTGACTGATGCAGGAGATTCTCAGCGCTTCAAAGTAGGTCAGATCATAACACCGCGCGAGTTGCGTGACGAGAACTCTTCACTGAAGAGAAAAGATCAGAAGACCGTTGAAGTACGCGATGCATTATCAGCCGTATCACGTCCTACATTACAGGGTATTACTCAGGCGTCCTTGAAAACGGAAAGCTGGTTGTCAGCGGCATCCTTCCAGGAAACTACGAAGGTGTTGAGCGAAGCCGCGATCCGCGGAAAAGCTGATCAGTTGATGGGTCTGAAAGAAAACGTAATTGTTGGTCACTTGATCCCTGCCGGTACTGGTCAGCGAAGATTGAACGACATGATCGTTGGATCAGAAGAAGAGTATCAGCAACTGGTGGATGTAACCTCTGGAAAGAAAGAGAGAGAATTACAAGATTAATCCATCAATGAAATAAATGTTCAATTAGCCAATGGTGATTCACCATTGGCTAATTGGCTTAATTGACTAATCGAAAATTAATATCATGGCAGACGATAAAAACAACCCCGCAAACCAGATTAACATTGAACTGTCGGAGGAAGTGGCAGAAGGAATTTATTCCAACCTGGCGATGATCGCCCACTCGAACAGTGAGTTTGTGATTGATTTTATTCGTTTGATGCCAGGGGTTCCAAAAGCCCGCGTCAAGTCTCGCGTAATCATCACCCCCGAACATGCCAAAAGATTATTGGCAGCCCTGAAGGATAATATCAGTAAGTATGAGGCTTCTTTCGGCCCCATTAAGCAAACCAACGATGCCCCTCAGTTCCCCATGAATTTTGGAGGAGCCATGGGCGAGGCTTAGTCAGTAGCTAATTTCTATACAAAATCCCCTAACACCATATCTCGAATTTTAGAGATGGGTTTTGCTCTCCGAAGCTTAGTAGCAGTCGAAAATTTCATCAGTCCTTCTGAAATTATTAACCTTTTGATAATATCAAAAATGTCATTTAACATAGCTATTAGTTAGATTTCTACACTATAGTCATTAACTAGTACCTAGCCAAATTTATAAAATTTATGAAATTGAAGATTTTGCATTTGTTTTTGGTAATCTTTTTCTTTTCCTGCGAATTTGCTAATGATTTTGAAGGGAAAAATCAAAACTCATTTGATGCCTCTGCAGACGACCTTATTGCTATTGCAATAATGCAAGCGCCTTTCACTGATAAAGCGTCTGTCGGCAGAACTAATAAAGTTGCATTGTTGGGATCACCGATTGGCCTTCCTATTGGAAAGATTAAACCTACTATGTACTTATTTAAGTATGAAGATGGAGGATTTGTAATTATTTCAGCGGATAAAAGAATGTCGCCAGTTCTGGCCTATTCAAAGTTTGGTGATTTTGTTTTGAATGAAGAAGAAATGCCACCGGGATTAGTTGATTGGATTTACTCAACAGATCACAGTATCAATAGCTTAACAGTTACAGTTCAAAGCAAAATATTTAGTGAAACTTTAGAGAAAATTTGGAGAAATTATCGTGAGAGGGAAATACTTAATCTGACGAGTGCGGTAAATGGACGCTCATCAACAACGGTTTACATTGGTGATTGTAATAATGGGGATTCTGGTTTTACTGAATATTCTTACGGTGAAACTTCAACGCCAACTTGGAATCAAGGAAATGGCTATAATGACTTATGCCCATATTTAGGTTGTAGCTCACCATCGAATGGTAGGGTATGGACAGGTTGTGTTGCAACTGCTGTGGCCGAGGTCATGAAATTTTATAACTACCCAACAATCGGATATAACTGGAGTCAAATGCCGACAAATGCCCCAAGTTCAGAAACAGCAAGATTAATGCTTGATTTAGGAACATCAGGAAACTTATCTACAATTTATAGCTGTAGCGGATCAACATCTTACCCTTCGAACATACCGCGAACAATGCTTAACTTTGGATATCACTCAGTGTCATATGGCAATTATGATATTTGGACAGCTAAGGGAAATTTGCAAGATGGTCATCCTATTATACTTTCTGGAAACCCCAATTTGTGGACCGCAGGCCATTGCTGGGTTGCTGATGGTGTTCAGTATTGGGGCTATTACAGTTGTGAACCTGATCCCAATACGCCTGGAGAGTGGATTGCGGTCAATACTGGTTATGACTGTTCGTTGAAAATGAATTGGGGATGGGGAGGAGCCTATAATGGCTGGTATTCAGCAAATAATTTTAATCCGGGCGGTGATAGTTATAATACTAATAGAAAAATGGTTTATGGAATAAACCCTTAATTAAAACATTACCTTATGAAATCAATCGGTTTGATCTTGTTTATGGCACTCGGTTTTTTTTCTTGTCAAGATCATGAATCTGCGACAGTTATGGATATCACTACCTTGTTTGTGTTTAAGGATGCTCAAGGAAAAAACATTTTAGACCCTGTCAATACGAACTCCATTTCGAAGGATAAGATTAAAATCTTTTACTTGGTAAATGGCCAAGCTATTGAGTTCAATAAACCTCAGTATTCCTATCCAGAAGGTTTTGAAATATTTAGGTACGAGCCCACAGGGGAGTATGTAATGAAGCTTTACTGGCCATATGACACCACATTTGATGGGCAGATTGGTCAAACATTTATAAGATGGGGAAAATCAGATCAAGACACGGTAACTACACAACTGGTAAAAAGGGAGAATCCACAAATCATTGTGTCAATCGGTAAACTTCAATTTAACGGAACTACAGTGTATGAATCCCCATCGAATGTCCCGCTTGATGGAATCATTAGGGTAATTAAATGATCTGAAGATGGTAAGGGATCTTAAACTGGTTTTGCCAAATAGAGATCAAGGCCTTTTTTGATCTTATTTGGCCTTTTTTGCACTAAAACGCTTACTAAATTCCAGAAAATTCTTTTAGCAAGGTTTTGCATCCTAATTTCCTTTAGATACCTTTGCAGTCCTTATTTTTAAAGGGTTTAAAAGCAAAACATAAATGCCTACCATTCAGCAACTTGTAAGAAAAGGAAGAACGAAATTGACGTTCAAGTCAAAATCTCCAGCATTGGATTCGTCTCCTCAACGCAGAGGTGTTTGTACACGTGTGTACACTACGACACCTAAAAAGCCTAATTCCGCCATGAGAAAGGTGGCCCGTGTGCGCCTGACCAATGGTCGCGAAGTGAACGCCTACATCCCCGGTGAAGGTCACAACCTTCAGGAGCACTCGATTGTGTTGATCCGTGGTGGAAGGGTGAAGGACTTACCAGGAGTTCGTTACCACATCGTTCGTGGTGCGCTCGATACTGCCGGTGTGAATGGTCGCTTGCAGAGTCGTTCAAAATATGGTGCGAAAAGACCTAAGGCAGGTGCTGCTGCAGCGGCTGCGAAGGGTGCTCCCGCAAAAGGTAAAAAATAAGACATTTCAATTATGAGAAAAGCAAAACCTAAAAAGAGATACTTACTGCCTGATCCCAAGTTTCAAGATACTTTGGTGACCAAGTTTGTAAACTATATGATGGAACAAGGTAAGAAGAGCATTGCCTACAATATCTTCTATGATGCCATCGCACAAGTTGAAAAGAAAGCCGGTGGCGAGCCAGGCTTGGAAGTTTGGAAGCGTGCCATGAACAATGTAATGCCTGCGGTGGAGGTGAAAAGCCGCAGAGTGGGTGGTGCTACATTCCAGGTGCCTGTAGAAATCAGACCTGAGCGCAAGATTAACCTTTCAATCAAATGGTTGATCGATTACTCACGTGCTCGTGGTGAAAAAACGATGATGGATAAGTTGGCTGCAGAGATTTTGGCCGCATCAAAGGGCGAAGGAGCTGCCATCAAGAAGAAAGACGATACTCATAGAATGGCTGAAGCAAACAAAGCCTTCTCACACTTTAGATTTTAATTAGACCTTCAATGGCCAGAGACCTTAAATACACAAGAAATATTGGTATTGCCGCTCACATCGATGCGGGAAAAACGACCACCACTGAGCGTATTCTTTATTATGCCGGTGTGAATCACAAGATTGGTGAAGTGCATGATGGTGCTGCAACCATGGACTGGATGGCACAGGAGCAGGAGCGTGGTATTACCATTACATCTGCAGCTACAACAGTTTATTGGAACTACCGAAACAATAAGTATCACGTAAACATCATTGATACTCCTGGTCACGTGGACTTTACCGTTGAGGTAAACCGTTCATTGCGTGTATTGGATGGTCTTGTGTTTTTGTTTAGTGCGGTTGATGGTGTTGAACCTCAATCGGAAACAAACTGGCGCCTGGCTGATAATTACAAAGTAGCGCGTATTGGTTTCGTAAATAAGATGGACCGCTCCGGTGCCGATTTCCTTGGCGTGTGCAAACAGGTGAAGGAGAAATTGGGAAGCAAGGCGGTTGCATTGCAATTGCCAATCGGTGCGGAAGACCAGTTCAAAGGTGTTGTTGACTTGGTTAACAACCGTGGTATCATTTGGAATGAGAGCGATAAAGGAATGACCTTTCAGGAAATTCCGATCCCGGCTGATATGGTGGATGAAGCACACGAGTATCGTGAGAAGCTTCTTGAGGCGGTAGCTGAATATGATGAGACGTTGATTGAAAAATTCTTCGAAGATCCAAACTCCATTACTGAAGCTGAAATTCTAACGGCACTTCGCAAGGCTGTTATCGATATGAAGATCGTTC
Source organism: uncultured Cyclobacteriaceae bacterium (assembly GCA_966095315.1). Classification (GTDB taxonomy): domain Bacteria; phylum Bacteroidota; class Bacteroidia; order Cytophagales; family Cyclobacteriaceae; genus ELB16-189. The sequence continues at coordinate 108,218 of CBHTSG010000002.1, read as the reverse complement.
CAATGGTTTGCGGTTCTTCTTTCAAGAACAAAGGAGTGCAAACCATGCTTGACTACGTGATGGAACTTCTTCCTTCACCTGTAGATAAGGATGTGATCATTGGTACCAACCCTGACGATGAGAGTGAAGTTGAGATTCGTCCAAGTGAGAGTGAGCCTTTCGTAGGCCTTGCGTTCAAGATTGCAACCGATCCATTTGTAGGTCGCTTGTGTTTCGTTCGTGCTTACTCAGGTGTGCTGGAGTCTGGTTCTTATATTCAGAATACACGTTCTGGACAGAAAGAGCGTATCTCCCGTGTATTCCAAATGCACGCGAATAAGCAAAATCAAATTGAAAGACTACAAGCCGGTGATATCGGTGCGGTAGTTGGATTTAAAGATATTAAGACTGGAGATACATTGTGTGACGAAAAACGTCCGGTGATTCTTGAGTCAATGGTGTTCCCTGAGCCTGTTATCGGTTATGCTATCGAGCCTAAGAAGCAGGCCGATGCTGATAAACTGGGTATGGCGATTGCCAAATTAGTGGAAGAAGATCCTACGCTTCGTGTGAATACCGATCAGGAAACTGGTCAGACCATTCTCCGCGGTATGGGTGAATTGCACCTTGAAATTATTATCGACCGTTTGAAGCGTGAATTTAAAGTAGAGATCAATCAGGGAGCTCCTCAGGTTGCTTACAAAGAATCACTTACCAAGTCGGTTGAACACAAAGAGGTTTACAAGAAGCAGACAGGTGGTCGTGGTAAATTTGCGGACATTGTGTTTGAATTGTCTCCTCGTGAAGACGGCAAAGAAGGTCTTGAGTTCGTTAACGACATCGTTGGTGGTGTTATTCCTCGCGAATTTGTTCCTGCCGTTCAAAAAGGCTTCGAGCAGTCGATGGTGAACGGTCCGTTAGCGGGTTATCCTATCGATTCAATGAAAGTGAGATTGTTCCACGGTTCTTACCATGATGTGGACTCCGATTCATTATCATTCGAATTAGCGGCTCGCATAGGTTTCAAGGAAGCTGCAAAAAAGTGTGGCCCTCAATTGCTTGAGCCAATCATGGCGGTTGAAGTGATCTCTCCGGATGAGTACACAGGTTCTGTAACCGGTGACTTGAACCGCAGAAGAGGTATCATGAAAGGTATGGACACGCGAGGAGGTGCTCAGGTGATCAAGGCAGATGTGCCGTTGGCAGAATTGTTTGGTTATGTGACAGATTTGAGAACGATCACTTCTGGTCGTGCATCAGCATCACTCACATTCTCTCACTACTCACCCGTTCCTAAGAACCTTGCTGATAAAGTTATTGAAGAAGTAAAAGGCGCTGTTGCCGCAAAATAATATCTAAAAGACGTTTAGATTATGAATCAGAAAATCAGAATCAAATTAAAATCTTACGATCATAACCTGGTTGATAAGTCATCTGAGAAAATTGTAAGAGCGGTAAAGGCAACCGGAGCCGTAGTGAGCGGACCAATTCCTCTCCCAACTGAGAAAGAGAAGTTCACAGTACTTCGTTCTCCACACGTTAACAAGAAGTCACGCGAGCAGTTTCAACTTTGTACTTTCAAAAGGCTGGTTGACATTTATTCAAACAGCGCAAAGACAGTAGATGCGTTGATGAAGCTTGAGCTTCCTTCAGGTGTTGATGTTGAAATCAAAGTGTAGAATAAACTCTGCTAGAAATCATATATAAAAAGCATCCCGCAAGGATGCTTTTTATTTGCTTTTCATCACCCTCCCTTACTTTTACGAATCCTCTTATTAATACTTATGGCGCTATTGGAAAAATTTATGGTAGTGAAGAAATCCACATTACCTGGTGCAGGCAAAGGATTGTTCACAAAAGTTGACATTAAAAAAGGAGCGCGCATTGTTGAATACAAAGGCGAGGTAGTGACCTGGAAAGAGGTTGAGAAGATGGCAGATGACCGCAACGGTTATGTGTTTTTCTTTAATAACAAGTATTGTATAGACGCATGGAAGACAAAGAAGGGCGTTGCTCACTATGCCAACGATGCGAAAGGAATTACACGTGTGGAGGGTGTTAAGAATAATGCAGAATATGTAACCGAAAAAAAGCGTTGTTACATTGAAGCTACCCGCGATATTCCCAAAGGCTCAGAAATTCTTGTAGGGTATGGTGGAGAGTATTGGCAAGTGATACGCTATAACATTCGACTTGCTCAACGGAATAAAGAAAAGGAAGGTAGGAAATCCAACCGCGTAGAATTACCCCACCATCAGGCTGCGAAGCGAACAGATTTGCATAAGAAGAAGCGCTGAGAATACTCAAATTTTCTTAGAATTAATTCACGGAGTTCGAACATTCGAACTCCGTTTCTGTTTTGTTCTTACAAAAAGTAAACAATCAAAAACTCAATAATTATGAAAACTAAAAATTCATTTCTAGCCCTAACCTTTCTCGCGGTGTTCGCATTAATCGCAGCAAGTTGTGGAGATGGTGGTAAGGCCGCCAAGGAGAAAGCTCGTTTAGATAGTACGCGTGTTGCCGACTCATTGGCAGCGGTTAAGCGTGTTGCTGATTCCATTGCCGCACTCCCTAAATCTATTGCGGAGACAGCAATCAACACACCTAATCTCAGCACATTGGTGGCCGCATTGACAGCAGGAGAATTAGTAGACGTGTTTAAAGGAACTGATGCTTTTACTGTTTTTGCTCCCACGAATGATGCATTTGCCGCAGTTCAGTCTACGGTAGATATGCTACTGAAGTCTGAGAATAAGTCGAAGCTTCAGAACGTGCTGAAATTTCACGTAGTGGCCGGAACGTTAAAAGCTGCCGACCTGAAGGATGGACAGGAACTCGTAACCTTGCAAGGTGAGAAATTGAAAGTTCAATTGAAGGACGGTAAAGTATTGGTTGGCGGGGCCGAAGTAACCAATGCCGATGTTGCCGTTAGTAACGGTGTGGTGCATTTGGTAAACAAGGTGCTAGTACCAAAGAAACTTTAAGTGATTTAGTTTTACAGGTTTGAAGGCCACCCTCATGGGTGGCTTTTTTTTACGAGTGCTGATTTAATTTTTGGCTAATTCATTTTTAGCAAGTTCAATTGCTTTCACCATTTGCTCTTTCACTTCTTTGATACGTTCCATTTCTGACTCCAGGTATTCCTTAGCTTGTTGCCGATCGACAGTATCCGCAAGGGGGCTAAACTTATGCATCCAGTCCATCATAGCGTTACTGGCAGAATCCAGGTTTGAGATTACTCGCTCCAGTTCCTGTTTCCGTTCCGACACCATATCAGGTGAACTGGAAATATTATCTTGCAGATCTTTTTTTAGTCGGTAGATATCTTCCATCTTAGGCATCACTTCATCATGAACGTCCATTACTCGATTGTAGAGTTCTTTGTTGGCGTCTTTGCAGGCGACTATTGTGAACGAGAACATTAAGAGGATGATCAGCTTTTTCATTTCCTTATGAATTGATTAGCTAAGATACCAGATTACACGGCCGACTTCAAACGGTTTCGGAGGCTAACGTGAGTTAGTATGGCCATATTTTTTATGAGCTTTTTTACGAAACAGTTGTGCGGTTAAGTTTTTTCGTCTTTATTTAACTCATAATTGAAAACGAGCGTGAGCACAAAGCGATTTTATTTTTACTATTATTTCTTTCAAACCCACAGGGGGATTGAGCTGAAATCGTTTTGTTAAAAAAATAAAAAGATAAAAACTCGAAAAGTCCCCCGCCTAAACGGGGGACTTTTTTATTTTATTAAGCATGATTTCAGTGATTATTATTCGATGAAACAAAAGGAAACAAAGGTTGCGATTCAAGGCATTGCCACAAGCTTTCACGAGGTGGCTGCGCATACTTACTTCGATCATAAGGTAGAAACTGTTGAGTGTTTAACCTTTCATGCGTTGTGTGAGGCATTGAAAAATGGCAAATGTGATTATGCTACAATGGCCATTGAAAATTCAATTGCCGGAAGCATTCTGCCCAATTATTTTCTGCTGCAGGAGTATCATTTCTCAATCATCGGAGAAGTTTACTTACCCATTCACATGCACCTGCTTGCTTTACCGGGTGTTAAGCTTGAAGATATCAGAAGCATTGAATCGCACCCCATGGCTATTCGACAGTGTTCAGAATTTTTGCATCGGCAAGCGGGTGTTGAAATTCGTGAGAGTGATGACACCGCTTTGTCCGCAAAAAAAGTAAGTGAACATAAATTGAAAGATACCGCAGCCATTGCCAATGAATATGCTGCAAAGAAATTTGGTCTTCAAATTTTGGAAAGGCGCATCGAGACTCACAAAAAGAATTTTACACGCTTTTTGATTTTATCGAAACGAGTGGTGCCATCAGAAGAGAGTAATAAAGCTTCTTTGTGTTTTGAGGTGGCCAACGAAGTTGGAAGTCTAGCGGATGCGTTGATGACCTTCAAGGAAAATAAGATTAACCTTTCTAAAATTCAGTCCATCCCGATTATTGGCAAACCCAGTGAATACTCTATTCATGTGGATGTGGAATGGACAAAGCGAAAAAGTTATGATGCTGCTGTGAAGCAAGTACTACGTCAGGTGAAAAACTTGAACATATTAGGAGAATACAGAAAAGCTAAAATTGAATACAAATAAAATGATCAGAACAGCCGATCGAATAGCAAACGTTGAAGAGTATTACTTCAGCAAAAAACTAACGGAAGTGCGAGGCCTTGATACTCCTGAGTGGCGCGTGATCAACCTTGGCATTGGTAGTCCTGATCTTGCCCCAGCATCATCTACTATCGAAGCACTTGCTGCTTGTGCACACGATTCAACAAGTCATGGCTATCAAAGCTATAAGGGAATACCTGCACTGCGAGTTGCAATTTCTGAATTCTATCAGAGAGTGTATGGCGTGAAGATTAATCCGGAAACAGAATTGCTTCCCCTGATGGGATCGAAAGAAGGCATCATGCATATTTCCATGGCATTCTTAAATCCCGGTGATGAGGTTTTGATTCCTGATCCTGGCTATCCCACCTATTCATCGGTTGCGAAGTTGGCAGGAGCATCAATCAGAACCTATCACATGCGGGAGGAATTGAGTTGGGGCATTGATATTGACGCGTTGGAGCAATCTGATCTATCAATGGTGAAGCTCATGTGGATTAATTTTCCACATATGCCTACTGGGCGAGTGGCTACCAGAAATGAATTAAACCGATTGATTTCACTCGCCAGGAAAAATCAGTTTTTGATTGTGAACGACAATCCTTACAGTTTGATATTGAATGATTCTCCTCTAAGCATTTTATCAATCGCGGGGGCAGATGAGGTGGCACTCGAATTAAATTCATTGAGCAAATCGCACAACATGGCGGGCTGGCGAATTGGCTGGGTAGCTGGTCGGCAGGATTTTCTTGATGCCGTACTGAAAGTAAAAAGCAATATGGATTCGGGTATGTTTCTGGGATTGCAAAAGGCGGCTGTGGAAGCATTAAAATCTGATCATGGATGGTTCGAAGCATTAAATTCGATTTACGAGCTGCGCAGGAGAGCCGCCAAAGAAATTCTGGACGCATTGAATTGCACCTATTCATCGCACCAGTCGGGCTTGTTCGTGTGGGCAAAAGTGAGTGAAGAAATTATAGACGTTGAAAAATGGATCGACAAGATTCTTTATGGCACAAGAGTATTCATCACCCCGGGTTTTATTTTTGGTGATAATGGAAAACGCTACATCCGCATTTCACTGTGCGCAACAGAAGAAAAATTGAGAGAAGCACTTGAACGGATAAAAATATTTGTCGCAACAGAAAAGCAGACTATTTCTGCGCTTGCAAAATGAAAGTAACAATTGTTGGATTGGGATTGATTGGTGGATGCATCGCCATTGATTTACGCAAATCAGGATTTGCCAGCGAGCTGATTGGAATCGATATCAGCAATGAAAACGCCAGGATGGCTCTGCAGCTCCGATTGGTTGATCGGGTACTGCCGGAAGATCAGGCACTGGCTATTTCGGATGTAATTATTTTGGCAATTCCCGTAAACGCAGTCTGCGCATTGTTGCCATCATTATTGGATAATGTGAAGCGTGATGGTGTGGTGATCGACACGGGCTCAACAAAAGGTCAGATTTGCAAGGCGATCAGCAATCATAAAAATCGCTCTCAGTTTGTGGCTGCTCACCCTTTGGCAGGAACAGAAAACTCAGGACCCACCGCTGCATTCGAGGGGCTGTTTAGAAATAAGACCAACATCTTCTGCGAGATTGAAAAGTCCTCTGCCCAAGCAGTCACGGTGGCTGAAAGGATATTTCAGGATTTAGGTATGAAGATCAGTTACATGGAAGCCGATGAACATGATCGACATGTTGCATACGTATCGCATCTTTCGCATGTAAGCTCTTTTTTACTCGGTCAAACCGTGTTGGATATTGAGAAAGACGAAAAGAATATTTTTGAACTGGCCAGTAGTGGATTCGCTTCTACGGTTCGCCTTGCCAAAAGTTCGCCTGACATGTGGGCGCCCATTTTTGATCAGAATGTGGAATACCTCAGTCAGGCATTGTTGGAATACATCATGCATTTGCAACGATTCCATTACCATCTGATGAAGCGAGACACCAAAGAGCTTCATCGCATTATGACAAAAGCAAATGATATCAGAAGAGTATTAGAAAATAAAACCGTATAGCATTAACTTTATTGAATATGACAAAGAAGGGATTACAACTCGAATCGATTAACCAGTGGCTGAATACTGACAAACCTGTGGTGATCAGTGGACCGTGCAGTGCTGAGACCGAAGAACAAATGGTTGCCACTGCCAAGCAGATTGCGGCTACCGGAAAAGTGCATGCACTTCGCGCAGGCATTTGGAAACCACGCACTCGCCCCGGCCAGTATGAAGGAGCCGGTGAGCCAGGTTTGGCATGGTTGATTCGTGCCAAGCAAGAGACAGGACTGCCCGTGGCGACAGAGGTAGCCAATGCTGCTCACGTAGAGGCTTGCTTAAAGCATGGCGTGGATATTCTTTGGGTGGGCGCACGCACTACGGTAAATCCTTTTTCCGTTCAGGAAATTGCTGATTCGCTGAAAGGTGTTGATGTACCGGTGATGGTGAAGAATCCTGTTAATCCCGATCTTGAATTATGGATTGGTGCACTTGAGCGTTTAAACAAAGCCGGCATTACAAAGATGGCCGCCATTCATCGTGGCTTTTCGTCTTTTGAAAAAGGTCCTTTCCGAAATGCTCCCATGTGGGATATGGCGATTGAATTAAAGACACGGGTTCCTGAATTGGATATCGTGTGCGACCCAAGTCATATTTCTGGTAATCGTGAATTGATTGCCTTCATTTCGCAAAAGGCGCTAGACCTGGACATGGCTGGACTGATGATTGAGAGTCATATCAATCCGGATGCTGCATGGAGCGATGCCAAGCAACAAGTAACGCCTGCTGTGCTCGGCCGAATTATCAGTGAGTTAGTGGTGAGAACAGTTTCCACAGACAACAAAGTTTTCAAAGATACCCTCGGCTTGCTGCGCGAGCAGATTGACCAATTGGATGATGAGATTATGCAAAAGCTTGCGGCACGTATGAAGATCTCGGAGAAGATCGGTCAATACAAGAAGGAAAATAATGTCACCATTTTGCAGGTAAGCCGCTGGGAAGAGATCATTAAAACCCGCGTGGAGTTGTGCCGTGCCATGGGATTGAGCGATGAGTTCACAACGGATCTGCTTAAATTGATCCATCATGAATCGATTCAGGTGCAAACCAAAGTGATGAATCGGATTGAGGAACGTGTATAATGAAAAAAGTCTTCACTCTCTTATGGTTTTTTTGTGCGATCGCGTTCAGTTTGGTTGCGCAAGATGTAGATAAAAAATACCTGATGGGTCAATTTGACCCAGTGACGGATTCACGCTTTGCAAAAATCGATGACGCATTTGCGCAGGGAAGCGCCAAAGGAGGTGTGCTTCGTAAGGAAACTTACGAGGCATTTGTAAAAATGGCAGAGGCTGCGAAAAAAGAGGGAATAAATCTCTTCATCATTTCCGCTACGCGCAATTTCGATTCACAAAAAAAAATCTGGGAAAACAAGTGGGATGGAAAAACACTGGTCCAGGGAAAAGACTTGACCACGGTAGCGGATAAAAGTGAACGAGCACGTTTGATTTTGTTATACAGTTCCATGCCTACCACTTCACGTCATCACTGGGGCACAGATATGGATTTGAATTCCCTTGAAAATTCTTTTTTTGAAAGTGGCGAGGGATTGAAAATTTATAATTGGCTGCTGCTTCACGCAAGTGAATATGGATTTTGTCAGCCGTACACTTCAAAGAAGGATGGCATACGTACCGGGTATGAAGAAGAGAAGTGGCACTGGTCTTACCTACCGTTGTCATCGACCTTTCTAAAGCAATACAAAAAAAGTATTACGCATGCCGATATCACTGGTTTCAAAGGAAGTGAAGTAGCAATATCGATAAAGGTGATTGATCGGTACGTGGATGGTGTGGCATGCAAATAATTCAGGATTGTTTGTACCTTTTTACACTTATTACTATTGACAATGCGTTGGCTTCCCCTGCTGAGTATTTTACTCGTACTCTTTATTCATTGTGCCCCTCTTCGAACACAATCATTTGATATCATCATTCGTCATGGAACGATTTATGATGGCCTTGGCAGGAAGCCTTTTTCAGCAGACATTGGCATAAATGCTGACACCGTTGCCGCAATTGGCGATCTATCCTCCGCGAAAGCGAAAAAAGAAATTGACGCAAGTGACTTATCGGTATCACCGGGCTTCATCAACATGCTGAGTTGGGCCGATGGCTCATTGCTCAAGGATGGAAGATCGATGAGCGACATTAAGCAAGGAGTAACGCTGGAAGTCTTTGGTGAAGGATGGAGCCCTGGCCCTCGCAAGAAGAAAAATTCAAAAGATACATTGTGGACCACGCTTGGTGGATATTTTGAAACACTCACACGCAAAGGTGTAAGCACAAACTTTGCTTCTTTTGTTGGTGCTACTTCCGTGCGTACGATGGTGTTAGAGCAGGCAAACCGAAAGCCCACCCCTGCTGAGTTGGAGGAGATGAAAAAGTTGGTTCGTCAGGCCATGATGGAAGGAGCGATGGGGTTGGGATCCTCGCTGATTTATGCACCGGCCGATTATGCGAGCACAGAAGAATTAGTTGAGCTGTGCAAAGTGGTTTCTGAATTTGGAGGAATGTACATCACGCACATGCGCAATGAGAATGACAATATTCTTTCGGCCATGAACGAAACATTTCGCATAGCTCAAGAAGCAAAAGTGCCAGCGGAAATCTACCACTTGAAAATTAATCAACAACGAAACTGGAACAAGATTGATCCGGTGCTCGCCAAAATCGACAGCGCACAAAAAGCCGGATTGAAAATTACTGCAGACATGTATACTTACAATGCGAGCGGCACTGGACTTACCGCACGCATTCCCACTTGGGTGCAGGAGGGTGGAGGTGTGGAGATGCGCAAGCGATTACGAAACCCAGCCATTAGAAAAAGAGTATTGAAAGAATTGGAGCTAGGTATCCCCACAAAAAATTCTGACCCGAAAGATGTGATGGTGCTTGGCTTTCGAAAGGATTCGCTCAATAAACTATATAAAGGAAAACGTCTTGATGAAATTGCACGGCTTCATAACAAGAGTGCAGACGAAACCATGCTTGATTTGATTGTAGCCGATAAATCCAGTGTGCCGTGCATTTTCTTTTTGATTTCGGAAGAGAACATTAAGCGAATGATTGTTCAACCGTATGTGAGCATTTGCTCGGATGCCGGATCAATACCTGCTGAAAAGCCTTACACCGATGATGGCACTCATCCACGCGCCTACGGGAGCTTTGCGCGATTTATTTCAAAATATATTCGTGAGGATAAATTGATGCCGTTAGAGGAAGGTATTCGCAGGATGACATCGCTGCCCGCCACGAATCTTAAAATCAAAAAACGCGGGTCGCTCGCGGTAGGTAATTATGCCGATGTTGTCGTGTTCGATTTTAACACTGTGATGGATAACGCCACGTTTGAAAATCCTCATCAATATGCCTCAGGATTTAAGCATGTGTTGGTGAATGGAACCCTAGTCCTGGAAAATGAAAGTCATACCGGTGCAATGCCAGGGAGGTTAGTGACTGGCCCCGGCTATCGTAGATGAATTTTTATCCACTCATTTTCAGACACTTATCATAAATTTGAGTACATTGTTAGTAAAATGAACACCGTTTAGTATTTTTGACCGTTCAAAAGCAATTATGGGAGTAAAAGAGCGAAAAGAGCGGGATAAGGTAGAAATGCGGGAGAAAATCCTTCACTCTGCTCAGCAGCTTTTTTTAGATAAGGGATTTGATGAAATCAGCATCCGAAATATTGCTGAAACGATCGAGTACAGCCCCGCTACCATTTACCTCTACTTCAAAGACAAAAACGAAATCATCCATGCGTTACATCAGGATGGTTTCCGGTTGTTGAACGAATACTTTCAGCCACTCGCAAAATTTGCTAACCCCATGGAGCGCTTGATGGAAATGGGAAAAGCCTACATCAAGTTTGCTACTACCAATCCTGGTGTTTACGATTTGCTCTTCATGAAATCAGAACCGATGGAACATTTGACCGCCTGTCATGATGAAGAATGGCTTGAAGGCGATACTGCGTTTGAAGTTTTATATCAGACGGTGAAGCAGTGCCAGGAGCAGGGTCAATTCACAGGACTTGAACCCCACAGTCTTTCGATGATGATCTGGAGTTCTATTCATGGCTTGTGTTCGCTGCGCATCAGCGGCCATCTCGGCCATGTAAAGGAAGCGCGCGAAAATCAGATGAATCTTGATGAAATCATGATGAATACGTTCGAAACTTTTCAGTCTGTTTTGGAAAGACTTAAAACATAAAAATTTTTTACCCGTTTACTGAACACTGTTAATTCAATTAACGATGAACACAAAGCACCCATTTATCACCCTTCTCCTGATTTTCGCCTTTCCCTTCGTGTCGTTTTCGCAATCAGGCCACCTGGAAAAATATATTGATGAGGGGATCAGGAGCAACCTGCAACTGCAACAAGAGCAGCTTAACTACGAGCGCAGCGTAGAAAATCTTACTCTTGCCAGGGCGCTCTTTATGCCACAAGTTTCAGCCAATGCATCTTACAGCCTGGCGGATGGCGGAAGAAAAATTCAATTTCCGGTGGGTGATCTGCTCAATCCGGTTTATGCAACGCTTAACCAGATCACTAATACCAACAGTTTTCCGCAAATTGAAAATGTAAATACGCAGTTTCTTCCCAATCATTTTCATGACACGAAGCTGAGGGTGGTTCAGCAAATCTTTAATCCTGATCTCTACTTCAACTACAAGGCGCAGAAGGAATTAATTACGGTGCAACAGGCACAAAAAAACGCATACGAAAATGAGTTGAAGTATTCCATCACCTCGGCCTATTATCAGTACCTGCAAAGTGAAGAGGCACTATCGATTCTGAATAAGACAAAAAACATCTTGAAGGAATTGGTAAGCGTAAACGAATCGTTAGTCAAAAATAATAAAGTGACACGCGATGTATTGCTGAACTCGGAATACGAACTCAACAAGATCGATCAACAGATTGTGGAGGCAGAGAAGAATAATCAGGTAGCGCAATCCTATTTTAATTTCCTGCTCAACCGCGATTTGAATGCTGCCATTGAAAGAGACAGTTTGCTTTCAGTCTCGCTGCAAGCGGAAGAAGATTTACAACAACTCACCAATAGTGCTATGCAACAGCGCCAGGAGTTGAAACAACTTCAGGGAGGCATGAATGCCAGTGAACAATTGGTTTCACTTTCCAAAGGCACTTCGTATTTGCCGAAAGTAAATGTGGTTGGCGATGCTGGCTACCAGGGTTTTCACTACAAGTTTAATGATGACCAGCGCTATTGGCTGGTACAGTTTGGCTTGAGTTGGGATTTATTCAAAGGCGGAGAAAAACGTTCGAAAATTCAACAGGCGAAAATTGACTATCAGGTGATGGAAAACAAAATGCAGCAATTAAAAAAGCAGATTGAGCTGCAGGTGGTGCAGTCGTATTATGAATTGAAATCTGCACAGCAAGCGTATCGTGTTTCCGAAAGCAGTGTGAGCAGCACCGAAAAGTCATTTCAAATTATTCAATCAAAATACAAAGAAGGGCAAGCCATTTTGTTGGAGTTTTTAGATTCCGAAAACAGAATGACCACTGCCCGCTTAAATCGATCCATAACTCATTACGAACTGCTTCGCAAGGAAGCCGCCCTTCAAAAAACCATTGCCAATTTATAATTCATAACCATGAAAAAAGTTATCATCGGAATTTCCATTCCACTCTTGCTGGCTGTCACTTTATTCACCTGCCAAAAGCAAGAAGAGAAGAAAGAGAAACAATCGGAAAAGGTGATTGATGAATCGGCCATTGCGGTGAGCCTGTCGCCCGTGCAAGAAGAAGATGTCAGCTTACCGGTCATCAGTTCGGGCTTGGTCACTACTGAAAATGAAGCACGACTTTCGTTTAAGGTTGGTGGCATTGTTTCAAAAATACTGGTGGAGGAAGGACAGAGCGTTTCCAAAGGACAATTACTGGCCTCACTGGACCTCACTGAAATAAATGCTCAGGTAGCACAAGCGAAAAATAATTTTGAAAAGACCAAACGTGATCTGGAGCGTGGTCAACGCTTGTATCGCGACTCTGCTGCCACCCTGGAGCAAATTCAGAATTTGCAGACTGCTTTTGATGTAGCGGCTGAGGGATTGCAAATTGCATATTTCAATCAATCCTATTCCACCATCAAGGCAACCACTTCGGGAAAGGTGATTCGAAAATTTGTCAACGAAGGTGAAGTAGTGGGAGCAGGCTCGCCAATACTGTTAATCAACGGAGCATCGCAAAATGAGTGGATCGTAAGAGTTGGAATTCCTGACGTGGATTGGGTTCGTATCCGGAAGGGTGATAAAGCGTTGGTGACTACCGATACGTATGCAGGTGCAACGCTGAATGCAGAAGTGAGCTCGATCAATGAAGGGGCGGAACTGATCAGTGGGTTGTACCAGGTAGAGATTAAAATCAAGTCAACCGAAAAGAAACTGGCATCCGGACTTGTAGCGAAAGTAGAGATACAGCCTTCCCAAAAGCAATTGCTAAAATTTGTTCCCATCGAAGCCATCATTGAAGGCAACGGAAAGCACGCCTATGTTTTTACCGCGAACGTTGATGCAAATGGAGTAAAGAAGATCCCGGTAACGGTGGCGTTTCTGAAAAATAATTTTGCCTATGTATCGGATGGACTTACCGGAGTTACCGAAGTAATCACAGGAGGTTCGGCTTTTCTTACTGAGAATTCAATTGTCAAGATTCAAAATACGGTTGCTGTAAAATAATCAGTTATGAGAATAGCAGAATTTTCAGTTAAGAATTATCAGTTTACGCTTATCATTTTTATTCTGTTGGTGGCGTTGGGTGTGAATTCACTCTTCAACATGCCGCGCGGTGAAGACCCGGAGACGATCTCACCTTCTTTTTCCATTGCTGTAGTTTACCCGGGGACGAGCCCATCCGATATGGAGAAGCTGGTAGTTGATCCGATGGAAAAAAGATTTAGCGAATTGGATGACATCAAGAAGCTAATCTCTGACGTGAACGATGGACTTGCCGTGGTTCGTGTTGAATACAAACACGAATCTGACCCCGATGAAAAATATCAGGAGATCGTACGTGAAGTGAATGCGTTGAGGGCCGAGCTGCCTCAGGATATTTTTGATGTGAAGATTCTAAAATTCTCTTCCACCGATGTAAATATTTTTCAACTCGCGCTCGTTTCCGAAACGGCATCTTACAAGGATTTAGAAAAACAAGTAGAGTTGCTGGAAGATCAACTGGAGAAAGTAAAAGGACTTAAGAAAATTGAAACACACGGCTATCCAGAGCAGCAACTACGCGTTTCACTTCGTTTGGAAAAGATGGCGCAGCAAAGAATTCCGGTGAATGCGGTGATCGGGGCACTTCAAAGTGAAAACCTGAACATACCCGGAGGCAGTGTTCAGGTGAGCACACGCAAATTTAATGTGAAGACCAGCGGAGATTATAAAAGTGTTGAAGAAATTAAGAACACCATCGTTTATGCTGTGAATGGAAAGATTGTTTACCTGCGTGATGTGGCCGATATCGAATCAAATTATAATGATGAAACACACCTGGTAAGATTAAATGGTTTTCGTTCAGTGTTACTCACGGCAAGTCAAAAAGATGGTCAAAACATTTTTAAAGTTGCTGATGCAGTTAACCCAATTCTTATTGAGTTTGAAAAAACGCTTCCGCAAAACATAAAGCTTGTCAAAAATTTTGATCAATCCATTAGTGTTTCTTCGCGATTGAGTCGATTCTCAAAAGATTTTCTCATCGCCATTTTATTAGTGTCGATTACCCTTTTGCCGTTGGGTAACCGTGCTGCCATGGTGGTGATGATCTCCATTCCACTCTCTATATTAACCGGATTATTTCTGCTCGATTTTCTGGGCTACACCATCAATCAATTAAGTATCGTGGGATTAATTGTAGCGCTAGGAATTTTAGTGGACGACTCCATCGTTGTCATTGAAAACATTGAGCGTTACTTGCGTGCAGGCAAAAGCAAGAAGGACGCAGCCATTGATGCGACCAAACAAATTGGGTTGGCTGTTGTGGGTTGTACGGCCACATTAATACTAGCCTTCTTGCCCATCGTCTTTCTGCCGGAATCAGCCGGAGACTTTATTCGCAGTTTACCGATGGCGGTGATCACCACGGTACTGGCTTCGCTTTTTGTGTCATTAACGATTGTGCCTTTTCTTTCCAGCAGGCTTCTGAAAAATCACATGTCGCCCGAAGGAAATATTTTTATGCGTGCGTTGAAGAAAGGAATCAGCGGAACGTATAGCAAGGTTTTGCATGTGGCACTGCGCCATCCGGCCGCCACACTAATCATAGCATTTGTTTTATTCATAGGAAGTCTTGCGCTCTTTCCGGTTGTAGGCTTCAGTCTGTTTCCTAAATCTGAGAAACCACAGTTTCTCATCAACATCGAAACGCCAAGCGGCACAAGCATTTATGAAACTGATCGGATTGCACGTTATGTGGAATCTGAATTGAAAAAGGAAACTGACATTGACTTTTACACTACGAATGTCGGCAAAGGCAATCCGAGAATTTATTACAACGTGATTGCAAAAAGTGAGACACCGAATTTTGCACAATTCTATGTTCAGCTTCAGCGCGATCAAACCCCTGAACAAAAGACAAAATTAATCGATAAGCTTCGCGATAAATTCTTTTACTATCCCAATGCAAAAATTGAGGTTAAAGATTTTGAACAAGGTCCGCCTCTCGAGGCACCTGTTGCCATTCGTCTGTTTGGCGAAAATCTTGATTCGCTCCGAAGCCTTTCAATGCGTGTTGAGCAACTCATTGCTAAAACTCCCGGAACGATCTACGTAAATAATCCACTTGCCAATCAGCAAACGGACTTGCAAGTGAAAATCAATAAGGAAAAGGCGGGCTTGCTCGGTGTGCCAATTGGAGAAATTGATCGCACCATCCGTCTGGGCGTTGCCGGTTTCACGGTGGGAACATATTCACCTACGGAAGGTGATGATGAGATTAACATCGTGGTAACCTTGCCCCGCGAAAAATATACCACACTGGATGTGTTTGATAAATTGTATGTTAATTCGCTGAGCGGACAAGCCATTCCATTGCGCCAGTTAGCCGAGATTGAATTTAAAACTTCGCCTAACCTTATCCGTCACTATGATAAGGCGCGTTATGCTACCGTTACTTCCTTTGTGAAGAGTGGGTTTTTATATGAAGACGTTACGAATGACGTGATTAAAAAATTGGAGAAATTTCCTTTCCCCAAAGGCTACTACTACAAAGCTGCCGGTGAAGTTGAAAACAAACAGGAATCATTTGGAGGTATCGGCACAATCATTTTGATCACCGTATTTGGATTCATAGCGGTGTTGGTGTTAGAGTTTGGAACATTCAAAAGCACATTGATAGTTTTGTCAGTTATTCCACTGGGTATCATTGGTGCGATCACGATGCTTCTGTTCACAGGCAATCCCATGTCTTTTGTGGCGGTGATTGGCTTAATTGCTTTGGTTGGTATTGAAGTGAAGAATTCAATTTTGCTTGTAGATTTCACTAATCAATTGCGCGAGCGAGGTGTCGAGTTGGATGAAGCCATTGAAAAGGCGGGAGAGATTCGCTTTGTGCCTATCGTGCTTACTTCATTAACAGCCATTGGCGGTCTAATTCCACTAGCGATTGAAAACAATCCATTGTATTCACCGTTGGCATTAGTGTTAATCGGTGGATTAATCAGCTCAACATTACTATCGCGTTTGGTAACACCGGTGATGTACAAATTGCTGCCGCCACGTGTGGAAGTTGTAGGTGAAAAAGAAGGAGATATTCCATTGCATTAGTAAGAAATTTAGAATTTTGAGTCCGCAATGAAGGATCGTTTTTCAGATCACGCTAAGGAATACTCCATCTTTCGCCCTGTCTATCCGCAGCAGCTTTATGATTTTATTTACCAACAGGTAGATACGTTTGGCTCTGCCTGGGATGCTGGAACAGGCAACGGGCAGGTGGCGCGTGAACTTGCTAAGAGATTTGCTTACGTGGAGGCAACAGATATTAGCCAAACACAAATCGATCATGCTTTTGCTGCACCGAATATAAACTATTCCATTGCTGGTGAACGAACGACATTCAAGCCGGAAAGTTTTGAGTTAATTACCGTGGCACAGGCTATTCATTGGTTTGATCATCCTGTGTTCTTTCGTGAGGTGAAACGAGTTTTGAAATCTAATGGTGTAGTGGCTGTGTGGGGTTATGGATTGCTAAAGGTAAATTCTGACGCAGATCGGATTGTAGAGGATTTCTACTCGAATGTAGTTGGCCCTTTTTGGGA
This sequence comes from uncultured Cyclobacteriaceae bacterium, assembly GCA_966095315.1. Lineage (GTDB taxonomy): Bacteria > Bacteroidota > Bacteroidia > Cytophagales > Cyclobacteriaceae > ELB16-189. Next base: position 91,243 of record CBHTSG010000002.1, on the reverse strand, counting down.
TGCCGAAAGAAAATTTATCGATCACCACTATTCCACAATACCTTTTCCTTTTGAAGAGTTGCCATGTCCTCGCTTCGAAATGAAATTTGAGTGGTCTCGTTCAGATCTCTTTGGCTATTTGAATACGTGGTCTTCTGTTAAGAAATATACCAGCGTGAAGGGCCACAATCCTGTGGATTACTTGATCAAGCAACTGGAATCTAAAATTGATGAAGATTCAATTGAAGTAACCTTTCCGTTATTTCTTCGATTGGGAAGGCACTCACACTAACTTAAAGAATTGCGAGATTTTTTGCCTTAAAAGGGAAAAGCTTTTCATCAGCCGGATCTAATTCGGTCACCAGCATATCAATCGATGAGGTGTCGCAAACTTTGAAGCGTTGATCAGAATTTATTTTTTCAGAAATGGTGAGTGCTACCACTTTCTTTGCTGCGGCAATCATGGCTTTTTTTAATTGAACCACTTCCCAATCAAACTCGGTGAGACCTTTTTCAGCATCAAGGTATCCTGTTCCTAAAAAACAGATGTCCACATTTAGTTGTGAAAGCGTTTGCAACGATTCACCGCCTAGTGCAATCTGAGCATCGTGCGAAAGTCTGCCGCCAATGAAGATGGTCTCGATCATCTCATGTTCTAAAAGTTGCATGGCTACTGGTAAGCTCGGTGTAAAAACAGTGAGCTTCATTTCATTGGGCATCAATCGCGCAAGTTCAAGGTTGGTGGTACCCCCACTCATTAATATAGCCTGCTCTTCTTTTAACAGTCCGATAGCTTTTTGGGCAATGATGGTTTTGCTCTCGTGCGCGTAGATTTCATTTTCCTTGTAGCTGTACAGGTGAAAGGAATTTGAGATGGCGCCACCGTGCACTTTTTTAATCTTCCCTTGTTCATCTAATTGTTTGAGATCTCGTCTTACCGTGTCTTCAGACACATCCAATTTCTCAGCAAGGTCATTCAGCAAAACCCGATTTCTGACCTTTACTTCGTTTAAAATGAAACTTAAGCGCTCTTCTTTCAGCATATGTTATAGGATCAAAATGACAAAATCTTGCAAAATGATACTTGATTTTGGTGCCAAACAATGCAATTTCCTTCCATTTATTTGTGCTTTCAAACGTTTTCGGTAATTTTCATAAAGAATATTGCAAAAAACCGCAATACTTAAACAAAACTCTTCAAGCCTATGAAAAATCACTACCAAATGTATCACCGATTATCGGTTCTCTGGCGAAACGTCAGGCAAAGAGCTATCGGTGGCTTTGCAGCAATCGCCCTTACTCTTATGGCGAGTATGGCCTTTGCGCAGGAAAGAACGGTGACCGGAAAGGTTACTGATGTAAAAGACAGTGCCCCGTTGCCGGGGGTAAATATTTTATTAAAAGGAACTAACCGCGGAACGGTAACCGATGCCAATGGAGAGTTCAGATTATCAGCATCAACCAATGATGTGCTCGTGTTTAGCCAAATTGGCTATGAGTCGCAGGAGGTAACCATTGGAGCACAAAGCACTATTACTATTAGTCTTAAGGAATCTACTTCAGTATTGAATGAGGTGGTAGTAACGGCTTTGGGTATTTCGCAGGAGAAGCGTTCACTTGGGTATTCCATTCAGGAAGTGAGGGGCGATGAGTTATCGCAAACTCAACGGCCAAACTTCATGGCATCGCTTCAAGGAAGAGTTGCGGGCTTGAGCATCACCACTACCAGCGGTATGCCTGGTGCTTCCGCATCGATCACTTTGCGTGGTGTAAGCTCAATAAGTAATAATAATCAGCCATTGATTGTGGTAGATGGATTGCCGATTGATAATACAACTTTTGATCAGCACAACCTTTACTCTAATCTTGACAATAGAAATAACGACTATACAAATCGCGCGGCCGATATCAACCCCAACGATATTGCGTCAGTAACGGTACTGAAAGGACCGGAAGCAGCTGCGCTTTATGGTCAGGACGCTGCATCGGGTGTTATCATTATTACTACCAAGAAAGGAACACGCGGTGGTGGCGGAAAGGTGACGTATGATAACAGCATTGGTTTTCAAAAAGTATATCGCTTTCCAAAAACGCAAACTACCTATGGTCTAGGAAATTTTGGTTTTGATGACCCTGCAGTTTCTGAAACTCAATTCCTGGGTACAAAGATCCCTGAAGGAACAGAGCTCTATGACAATAAAAATAAGTTCTTCCAAACCGGTGTGAGCCAGATTCACAATTTGGGCATGGAAGGCGGAATGGATCAGGCAACGTATCGCTTCTCGGTTAACTATACCAATCAAAAAGGTACTGTACCCACCAATGAATACACGAAGCTTTCGGCTCGTCTTACTTCATCATTGAAGATTTCACCAAAGCTGGAAGCTACCACAACCTTCAATTACATTTTGGCCAATAACATTAAGCCTGTGCGGGGACCGAATGGATTTTTAATGGGTGTACTCAGCTGGCCTGCATATGACGATATCAGCAATTACCTGAATGCGGATGGAACCCGCAGAACATTAACAACACCAACTCCCGTGAGCACTTCCGTGGAAGTTGACAATCCTTTTTTCAGCATTTATAAAAATCACAATTCGGATAAGACAAATCGGGTAATGGGTAACATGACCATGAATTTTAACCCATTGGATTGGCTGAACTTCACTGGTGTTTTCGGTGCTGATATTTACTCAACAGTTGGAGATTATTTCTTGCACCCTGAAGGAATAAACGGAATTGCGAGAGGCGGAGCGTTGGATACCTATACCGAAAACAGCCGCTTGTTGAATGGGCAATTCCGTGCAACGGCCAAGAAAAATTTCGGAGATTTCAAAACTTCTTTAATGGTGGGTACAACGTTTGATGATAAGAACTACGAAACCAATTCACTCTATGGTGAGAAGTTTTTGTTGAAGGAATTCAACAGTATCAATAATACAACACTTACTACACAGCGCACATTCAGTACTCTTTCTCGAAGGAGATTGGTGAGTGTGATCAGCCAGGCAAACGTTAATTACAAAGACCTGGTGTATTTTACCCTTAGCGGAAGAAATGACTGGTCATCCACCATGCCGATTGAAAACAGATCATTCTTCTATCCGTCTACTTCCTTGAGCTTTGTATTTACTGAGTTAGAGGCGCTTAAGGATCTCCCCGTTTTAAGCTATGGAAAGCTGAGAGCATCCTATGCCAATGTGGGTAAGGATGTAGCACCCTACAAAATTGCTCCTCGGCTCGTGGCACAAACCACAACAGGTGGCGGATTTGCATATGACTTTTTTGCAGGCAACCCGGCATTAAAACCGGAACGTACCAAGGCATGGGAATTTGGAACGGAGTTGAAATTATACAATGGCAGAATAGGGTTGGATGTTGCCTACTACAAGAAAGATCTTGTTGATCAGTTGGCAACACAACGTCTCAGCTATGGTACCGGATTCATCTTTGGATTATTGAACTCCGGAGACATTTCTGTAAAAGGAGTTGATATTCAATTAAAGGGTAGCCCGATTGTAACGAATGACTTCGAGTGGAATATCTTAGTGAACTTCTCTAAGTCTAAGTCAAAAGTTATTCAACTGCCTGCAGCAGTTTCAGAATACTATAACTCCGATACCTGGTTGCTGGGTAATGCACGGGGAAGTGCCTTCCCTTCTAATCTTCAGGATTTCTTCAGCACAGCTACCAACTCTAACTATGCTAATTATAACTTCGACTATATGCAGCGTGGACTGGGTTCAGCGACAGCGATCGGAGGTGTCACCTATGAACGTAACTCAAACGGTGATATTCTGATTAACCCAACTAGTGGATTGCCTCAAAAGACAAGTGATTTCTTGCCTATCGGTGATCGTAATCCTGCGTATTCTATAGGTCTTACCAACTCTTTGACGTATAAGAATTTCGGATTGTCATTCTTATTTGATATTCGCAAAGGCATGGATATTTTTAATGGAAACGAAATGTATCTTTTCCAAAAAGGCCTTAGCCAGAGAATACTTGATCGTGAGACTCCATACATTTTCAAAGGTGTATTAAAGGATGGAAACCAAAACTCGGCCACACCAACGCCCAACACGATTGCAGTGTTACCTTATACTCTTGGCTCAACCTTCTATGGAGCTTTCGCAGAATCAGATTTTGTGGAACATAATATCTACTGGTTTAGATTAAGGGATGTTACGCTAAGTTATTCCCTACCTTCTGCTAAACTATCGAACCAAAAAATCATTAAGAGCGCTAGCATCTTTACAACAATGACAGATTTGTTCTTAAAAACAAACTACTCAGGTGCTGATCCAATGGTGAATGGAACGAGCCCAGCAACAAGTGGTGCGGGCGCTGCAGGTATTGATTTTGGTACTTTGGCATTGCCAAGAACAATCACGTTTGGCGTAAAAGTTGGACTATAAAATTTCAAGGAAATGAAAATGAAAAACGTAAAAATATTTATACTAATGATTGTGGCTGCCAGTTTGTATAGCTGCAATGATTATTTGGATATCAATCGTGATCCACGATTGCCTCAATTTGCTACGGCAGAAGTGCTGCTTCCTCCGATGCTAGCGAATATGGTTCGCGGAGAATCTTTTGATAGTCGTGTTTTCGGCCAGTATGTTCAGAACTGGGGATCAACTGCAACAGGAAACGTGTGGGATCTTCATAGCTACCAAGCGCTAAGTGATGTTGGCGGTGAAAAATGGAGACAACACTACTGGGCAATTGGAGAGAACGTTGACCTTATGATCAAGGATGCCAACGCCAGCGGAAAATACTGGTATGCCGGTGTGGCGAAGGCTATTCGTGCGTGGAGTTGGCAAACGTCTACAGATGTGTACGGTGAGATGATCTTAAAGCAAGCTTGGGCACCCAACCGTTATATTTTTGATTATGATACTCAGGATTTGATCTATGAGGAGGTAGTTCGCTTGTGCAATGAAGCCTTAGCGGATCTTGACAAAGATGATGCTACTTCTACTCTTAAGATTGGCGATTTGGTTTACGGTGGTGATCGTGATAAGTGGAAAAAGTTCGTTTATTCAATCTTAGCTCACAATGCACTGCACCTTAGTAATAAAGCGAACTATGATCCTCAAAAGGTTATTGATTATGTAGATAAATCATTGGGTAGTAATGCCGATAACTTCAGTGTGCCGCATGCTGGTACTAGCTCAGCTGATGGCAATTTCTTTGGCCCAACTCGCGCTAACCTGGGCGTTTATCGACAAACTGTGTATTCGGTTAACCTCGTGAATGGTGTTACCTTTCCTGGTGTGATTGACCCTCGCAGAGATTTAATGTTTGGTCAATCCACCGATGGACAGTATCGTGGTGTTACACCCGGATCAGGAAATCCATTGTCAGGTGTTCAGGCCATCCCTACACTTTATGGTAAGTATGTGTTTCAGGACAAAGCCGTTCACCCGCTTATTACTTATTTCGAGTTACAGTTCATGAAAGCTGAAGCTGCCCTGAAAAAGGGTGATGCCGCTACTGCGTATACGGCCTACCGTAATGGAATATCATCACACATGGATTTTGTGGGAGTGACCACGGCAGCTAAAAATACTTATCTGGCGAGCACAGCAGTCAAACAATCTGCCGCAACACTTACGCTTAGCGATATCATGACTCAAAAGTATATTGCACTCTATGGCATTGGCATTTTGGAAACATGGGTGGATATGAGAAGGTACCGGTATGACCCTGCTATTTTTAAGGGTTTTGCATTACCCAATCCTCTGGCGGCCATTAACAATGGAAAACCTGCATACCGCGTAAGACCACGCTACAATTCAGAGTATGTATGGAACAGGCAATCGCTTGATGCGATTGGCGGTAACAATGTAGATTACCACACCTACGAACCATGGTTCATTAAGCCTTAAGTAATGTTTAAAAATTCAAGATGAATAACATGAAAAACATAAATAGATTTTTAAGTGCGGCACTGGTAACCATCGGGCTGAGCTCGCTTTGCATTTCCTGTGCAGATGAGCATGAGTTCTTTCCTCAAATGCAGGTAGCTGAAGGAACCAATGTAAAGTTTGTACATGCTGCTTCTGATGCTAAAGGGGTTAACTTTTATGTGAACAGTGCAGTAGTGCCACCCAGTACTGCACCAAACTATAACGCCTATCTTTCAACTTTCCCGGTTACGAATTATGCAGTGTTGGGTGCAGGATCGTTGGCTGTGAAAGTGGCAGTTCCGGCAACGGATGTAATTCCGGAAAGCGTGTTGGGCAATGTGTCAGTAACGGCAAATAATAATGAGAACCGCACGATTGCTTTAGTGGGTGTATCGCCCAGCTATGAGGTAATTTCTATAGACGATAATTTATCTACTGCACCGCTGGATGGTAAGGCGTATGTTCGCCTTGTCAATTTTATTCACAACTCAACCAACTCCATTTACCTGGAGGTGACCGATGGGAATAACGTAACGACCACCTACTTCAAGAACACACCTTATAAATCCGCAAGTGCATTTGTAGGCCTACCATTTGGAAGCTATACGAACATTCGCATAAAAGATGGTGTCACCAATGCTGTGATTGCGACATCAGCAAATACGGTTTGGGCACTCACAGCCAATAAGGTGTACACGTATTATGCTACTGGTCAAATCGGACAAACATCTACTGCGCTAAGGCCAACACTTAGCCGTATGATCAACCGATAGTAAAGACTAAGATTGAAGTTTCTAGTAGCCGCCCGGATTTTCTGGGCGGCTTTTTACTATTCAGTCATTAAAGCAGGTAACACTTTCCATCCAGTCTTTCGATTGCGAATGCCATAGACAAACTCCGCCTTACTTTCGTGATTGTACTTATCCAGTGATGTAACCGCGTAGTAATATTTCTTACCAATCTTGGCAGTATGATCGGTAAAGTTTTGAATGGATAGATTATTCAGACCTGGCGATATTGCAATAATTGCTTCAGCATTAGTTGTTGACCTCCTATTCTTTTGGAAGCGATAAATCACGTACCGATGGTGAGCATTGAGATTTGCAGTACCGTTAATCTCGTTCCATAGAATTTTTATTCCCTCGGGTCCTCCTACAAATTGTAAAGGATAATTTTTAGCTTCGATTATAGTAGTCTTTTTTACTTCAGGCGGCAAGGCTTTCCATCGATACAGATTATTGCGTAACGAATCATTAACTCCCAGCGGATTTGAATTGAATGACTTTGAACTGAAGTAGGCACTTCCGGAAATTTGATTAAGTGTACGATTCAACCGAATTTGATTCGGCAATTGACGCTCATCCCAACGCGCTTCATTTTTGGCGCCTATGCGATACGTGGCCTGGCCAATGTAAGTGGGTATGCCATAGCTATTCTTGTTCCACCACTCAGCTATGATTTTATAATCGGCAACTTCAAAACCAATAGGCCAATATATTTGAGGTAGCACATAATCAATCCATTTTTCTTTTTGCCATTTCAACACATCGGCATACAAGTCGTCATAGCAAGTCTGGCCTGCTTTCGTTGCCGATCCCGAAGGATCCTTCGCTTCGTTGCGCCATACGCCAAACGGACTTATTCCAAATTGAACGTGCGGCTTCACTGCGCGAATGCTGTCGCTTAATTCCTTGATTAACAAGTTTACGTTGTTGCGCCTCCAGTCGTCTCGTGTGGCAAATTCTTTTCCACGTTCGGCATAAGTAGCGCTGTCAGGAAAATCAACACCTTTGATTTTGTAGGGATAGAAGTAATCATCAAAATGAATTCCATCAACATCGTAGCGATTCACCACTTCCATGATGACATTAATGGTGTGCCTTCTGGCTTGCGGTAAGCCGGGGTTGAAGTATAAATTGTTACCATATTTTACAAACCACGCAGGGTTTTTGAACACAACACTTGAGCTATCAATTCCATTTTTTTCAACATCAACTACCGCACGATATGGATTAAACCAGGCATGAAATTCAAAACCACTTTCGTGCGATTCGTTAATCATAAATTTTAATGGATCGTAGTATGGAGAAGGCGGTTCTCCTAGTTTTCCGGTAAGCCACCGCGACCACGGCTCATAGCACGATTCATAAAAGGCATCTGCTGACGGGCGAACCTGGACGATAACGGCATTCATTCCATTTGCCTTGTGCAGTGCCAATAGTGCTTTAAATTCTGATTGCTGCTCCTGCACGGAAAGGCCGGGTTTAGACGGCCAATCAATATTCCCAACAGAGGCAACCCAAACGCCTCTGAACTCTCTTTTGGGTGAGGACTGACCCAGCACAGTGCCGATAGAGAGCATCAATAAAAAATAATAGGTTCCAATTTTCATGCTTTGAAGATTGCTAAAAGTTGAGGCTTTTGGAAGAAGTACTACACGAGCGTACCCTGTAATTTTTAGATGATCAAAAGCATTTTTAATAGTTCTGAACCAAAGTTTTTTGGAACTTAGGTTTTTATGCCTGGCACTTACATGAGTTTTTTAAGGGTATTGATTTTCAGTTTGCTGCTGCTTTCTTGTCAATCGCAAAAATTTGATTTGGTAATTGAGAACGCTACCCTCATCAGCGATGATTTTGATGGTACTCGTAAGTATGATGTGGCGATCAATGCCGATACCATCGCAGCCATCATGCCTGCGGGTGAACTCAAAAAGGCAGAGGCCAGGCATGTGGATGCCAAAGGCCTGGTGTTGTCCTCAGGATTTATTGATACTCATAGTCATCACGATCGTGGTTTGATGAAAGACCGATCAGCAACAGCCGTTGTCAGTCAGGGCATCACCACCATAATTGTAGGGCAAGATGGTGGATCATCCTTTCCGCTAAGAGAGTATTTTCAATTACTGTCGGATAGCCCGGTGGCGGTGAATGTGGGTTCGTACAGTGGCCATAATACCTTACGCGACCTTGTGTTGAAAAATGATTTTAAACGCAAATCCACAGCAGCAGAAATAGAGCATATGGTTGCTTTGCTAAGGCAAGATATGGAAGCAGGAGCCTTTGGACTTTCTACCGGTTTGGAATATGATCCCGGAATCTACTCTGATAAAGATGAAGTGTTACAATTATCCAAAGTAATGCCTTCCTATGGCGGGCGATACATCAGTCACTTGCGCAGTGAAGACCGATATTTTTGGGATGCAGTAAATGAAATTATTACAATCGGCCGGGAAGTGAAAATACCGGTACAGATCAGTCATTTCAAATTGGCGATGCGTGGATTGTGGGGCAAGGCAGACAGTGCCATTCAGATATTGGATGCCGCACGCAAAGAAGAGATAAACATCACTGCGGATCTTTATCCTTACACGTACTGGTCATCAACCGTTCGTGTGCTATTTCCCGATCGCAACTTTAATGATGAAAAGGAAGCAGCATTTATTCTTAAAGAAGTTACCAGTGCAGAAGGAATTATCTTCAGTAACTACAGCCCCAATCCGGATTACAATGGAAAAAGTTTAGCGGATGTTGCATTGCTCGAGAAAAAATCACCCGAAAAAATGTTGATTGAATTAATTAAAAGACTGGATGAATGCGAACGGAAGGGTGGAGATTGTGGCGGAAGTATTGTAGCCACCAGCATGGACGAACAGGATGTTATAAAATTAATGTCGTGGTCACACACCAATATTTGTTCTGATGGATCAAGTTCCGGCAGGCACCCAAGAGGCTTTGGTACCTTTACACGAGTATTAGGGCACTACGTAAGAGAGGAAAAAGCATTGACGCTCGGTCAGGCGATTTATAAAATGACAGCCTTGGCGGCAGATCAGTTAGGCATCAAAAAACGCGGCCGGATTAAAGTTGGAAACTATGCCGACCTTGTGTTGTTTGATGCTGCTGCGGTGAGTGATGAAGCTACTATTTTACAGCCACAGCAAATGTCAAAAGGTATTGAGCGGGTTTGGGTTAATGGTGTTGAAGTATTCAGCAACGGAAGCGTAAGCGGTAAGTGGAGCGGAAAAGTGATCCATCGGCAATAGTCAAGCGTAATTCAAAAAATTAGAAATAATGAAATCAGTAATCTATTTTCTTGTCGCGGTGACGTTGCTAGCGTCATGCCAAAAACAAAAGTATGATGTAATTATCCGTGGCGGAACGGTCTATGATGGTTCCGGTAAGGCAGGTGTGATAGCAGATGTTGGAATTAATGCCGACACCATTGCAATCATTGGCGATCTATCCGGTGCCGTTGGCAAAAAGGAGGTTGATGCGAAGGGGCTTGCCGTTGCGCCTGGGTTCATCAACATGCTAAGTTGGGCAGTGGAGTCATTAATAATAGATGGAAACTCAGAAGCAGATATCCGGCAAGGCGTAACGTTGGAGGTATTTGGAGAGGGTGGGTCAATGGGCCCTATCAATGACGCCATGAAAAAAGAAATGCTTGATCAGATGAAGCGCGACCCAGAGACCGCCTATCAAATTGATTGGACAACCTTGGGCGAATATCTGGAATCGTTGGAGCGGAGAGGGGTAGCACCAAATGTTGCTTCCTTTATCGGTGCCACTACAGTGCGCATTCATGAATTAGGGTATGCCAACAGGTTACCCAATGAAGAAGAACTCAGTCGCATGAAAGCGCTGGTGAAGCAGGCCATGGAAGAGGGAGCCATGGGTGTAGGGTCCTCATTAATTTATGCACCGGCTAATTATTCCTCTACAGAAGAACTCATTGAGCTTTGTAAAGTGGCAGGGGAATACGGTGGCATGTACATCACCCACATGCGAAGTGAAGGCAACAGTATTTTCGATGCAGTGGACGAAACCATCCGCATTGCGCGCGAAGGAAAACTTCCTGCAGAAATTTATCACCTGAAAATGGCTGGCCAGGCAAACTGGTGGAAGCTGGATTCAATCATTGCCAAAATTAATCGCGCTAACAATAATGGGTTGCGCATCACTACGGACATGTATACCTATCCCGCTGGCGCCACTGGTCTGGATGCTTCAATGCCACCATGGGTTCAGGAGGGAGGCATGAATGAATGGATTAAAAGATTGAAAGATCCGAAAATCAGAAAGAGAGCGTTGGATGAAATGCGCAAGCCTTCTGATAAATGGGAAAATCTTTTGCTCATGGCCGGAAGCCCAGAGCGTGTTTTACTGCTTGGCTTTGCAAATGATTCATTGAAACGTTTTACCGGCAAGACATTAGCAGAGGTTGCCAAAATTTATGGAAAGTCACCTGAGGAAACGGCCATGGATCTTGTGATGGCCGATAGCACCAGAGTGGGCACCGCCTACTTTATGATGAGTGAAGCTAACATTAAGCGACAAATTGCTTTGCCCTACATGAGCTTTGGATCGGATGCTGGATCACCCACTGCTTCCGGAGTTTTCCTGAAATCAAATGAGCACCCGCGTGCTTACGGAAACTTCGCACGCCTTCTTGGAAAATATGTGCGTGATGAAAAAGTTATTCCACTGGAAGAAGCGATTTACAAACTCACTACCCTGCCGGCCTCAAACTTAAAAATCAAAAAAAGAGGGTCTCTGCAACCAGGATATTTTGCAGACCTTGCAATTTTCGACCCGGCAAAAATTCAAGACCACGCAACGTTTGAAAAGCCACATCAATACAGCACGGGCATGGTACACGTATTTGTAAATGGTGAGCAAGTGTTGCAAAATGGTGAGCACACCGGTGCAAGACCGGGCCGCGTGGTGAGAGGGCCCGGCTGGAAAGTTAAATGAGTAGGCTTGTTAGTGACCACCTTTAAGGTAAGCCCACCCAGCCTCTTGCTTGAGCGTGAGTTCAATCATGGCCGAAGGCACAACATTAGCGGCAGGAAGTAAATCTTCCTTTTTAATATTTCTTCGCTTCATGGTGTTGTTGCAGGCTGAGAATACCACACCTTTTGCAGTCCACTCTTCAACAGCTTTGTTGGCTTTTGATTTGGAGGCAACCAGTAAATCAAGACCTGGCCCGTGGCATACTACTTCAATTTGTGCATTTGGCCATGCTGCACGAATGTTTTTTACCTGGCCGGTAACGGAAGCCTGCGACAATGAATCGCTATCGCTAAACTGCATCACGATGAGGTGTTTTTTCAAATCAATTACGTCACCGTTTTGTTGGGCATAGCCAGCAGTTAAAAGTGATAAAAAAAAGATAATAGTGCTGATGTTCTTCATAAAATTGCTTTAGTGAATTATTTAGATACCGAACTTTAAACCTTGTTTAAGTGCCCGTAGATATTTTTTCGAATCAAATCGATACAAGAAAGGAGCCTTATGAGCGCCACCTTGCTTTTGTTCTTTTAAACGCTCTAGTATGTCCAACGACAGAATTCGCTTTTGAAAATTTCTGCGATCAAGCTTTTTGTCGAGCAGTGTTTCATAAAGTTGCTGTAATTCAGGCATGGTAAATTTTTCCGGGAGCAAATCTTTTCCCACCGGGTAATCATTTAAATGATGCCGAAGCGATTGCACCGCTTTATCCAAAATTGCTTTATGATCGAGCATCAACTTCGGTACTTTCGAAATTTCGCACCACATGAAGTTGGATGAGAACTGATCGGCAACGGGAGAGACTTTTGAATATTCAACAATAGCCCAATACCCCACGGTAACGAAGCGCTTGGTGATCCATGATCCTGATTTGGCACCTTTCGGAATCTTAGTTCCATTTTTTCCGCGCTGTCGCGAAGGATCACCGAACGTATGAAATTGCTGAAGGTAAATATTTTGTAATCCGGTGCGCTGCTTCACCGTTCTAATCGCTGCGTCTTCAATGTGTTCATCTTGTTTGATGAACCCACCAGGCAAACACCACTCACCGGTATCCTTCCACTCCAATAAAAGAACTTTTAATACGCCATCGTGGAACCCAAAAACTACGCAATCGATAGAAAGATGCGGCAGATAATGCTTATCGCCTCTGTCGTAAAATTCCTTGATGTCAACCACCCAGTTTGCTGCTTTGGCCATGATGCGAATATAAAGGTTTTTATAAGGTGGCTCAAAGAAAATCAACCCGCCCAGGCTGAAAACAACGGGTAAATTCTTATTATTGTGTATAAATTACACAAAGAATATGAAAACCAGAGTCATTCACACTTTCTTATTCACTTTAATCGTATTGGTTGAAGTGCTGGTTACGGCTTGCACCCAAAAGCCAACAGTCGCTTATCGCGATTTGAATAAGAATGGTAAAATGGATGTTTATGAAGATTCTACGCAGTCGGTTGAAGATCGAGTGAACGATTTGCTACAGCAAATGACTATTGAGGAAAAGGCAGGCACCATGTTCATCAGTGGAACACGCATCAATGATGATGGCTCATTGGACGACAAGCCAGGAGATGGTCCTTGGGCGCGGATGCCACAGGCGAATAAACTTATTGAGGCCGGTAAAATCAATCACATGAACATCTGGGCAGCACCCGCCCCGAAAAGTTTTGCCACATGGTACAATAATGTTCAGCGAGCTGCAGAAAATTCGCGTTTAGGAATTCCTGCTTCCATTGCTTCTGACCCTCGTCATTATTTCAGTAATAATATTTTTGCCATGGCTGCGAATGGTTTTTCGCAATGGCCCGAGCAGCTTGGCTTTGCAGCCATTGGTGACGAAGAACTCATACGCAAGTTTGGCGATATCGCACGCCAGGAATACCTCGCTGTCGGAATTCGGATTGCCTTACACCCGATGGCCGATCTGGCTACTGAACCACGTTGGCCTCGCATCAGTGGTACATTTGGTGAAGATGCCAAACTCTCGGCAAGAATGGTAAAGGCTTACATCCTTGGTTTTCAAGGTGAAAAATTAGGGCCTCAAAGTGTTGCCACCATGACGAAACATTTTTCTGGTGGTGGGCCGCAGAAGGAAGGACTTGATGCACATTTTGAATATCAACGCGGACAAGTTTATCCCGGAAATAATTTCAACTATCATCTAATTCCGTTCGAGGCTGCTTTTGAAGCGAACACCGCTTCCATCATGCCGTACTATGGAATTCCTGTTGATCAAACTTCTGAAAATGTTGCATTCGGTTTCAATAAAGACATCATCACTAAACTCCTTCGCGAGAAATATAAGTATGATGGGGTAGTGTGCACCGATTGGGGATTAATCACTGATGTAAACCTTGGCCCGGCCGTATGGCCTGCCCGCGCATGGGGTGTTGAGAAGCTCAGCGAGGCGGAGCGCGTCCAAAAAGTTATTGACGCTGGATGTGATCAGTTTGGTGGTGAAAACAGACCGGAACTTATCGTACAGTTGGTGAAGGAAGGAAAAGTTTCAGAAGAGCGAATTAATCAAAGCGTAAGGCGATTACTGCGACAAAAATTTCAACTGGGCCTTTTTGATAATCCTTATGTTGATGTTGCCAAAGTAGAACAGATTGTTGGTAAAGAGGAGTTTAGAAGATTGGGTGAGGAGACCCAACGAAAGTCATTTACACTTTTAAAGAATGATAAGAATGTTTTGCCATTGGCAGAGGGCAAATTGAAAATTTATGTTGAAAATGTAAGCCCGGAAGTTGCTGCTCGCTATGGTCAAGTTGTGAAAACACCCTCTGAAGCTGATGTTGCCATCATTCGTTTATTTGCACCCTGGGTTCCCTTAGAAACAAAAAACTTTATAGCCCGGCAATTTCATCATGGTGATTTAGATTTTAAGGGCACTAAGAAAGACAGTATTGTCACGTTGCTAAAAAAGGTTCCTACCATTGTTGATCTTTATCTGGATCGGCCTGCAGTAATTCCGGAGATCAGCCAATACGCAAAAGGCCTATTCGTAAATTATGGTGCCAGCGATGCAGCCTTGATGGATGTGATTTTTGGTAAATCAAAACCTATGGGTAAGCTACCATTTGAACTACCCTCATCGATGGATGCCGTGCGCAAACAAAAAGAAGATGTGCCTTATGATTCTGAAAATCCGCTTTATAAATTTGGTTTTGGACTCTCATACGATAAATAGTAGTCTATGAAACTCACTTTTTTTCTACTTGCGTGCTTAGTGGTTTTACCTACTCGTGCACAGGATTTAGATCAATATCAACGAAAGGAATATTCCAGCAAGGGCCAAACATTACGGTACCGGATTCTCTATCCAAAGGATTACGACCGTTCTAAAAAATATCCGTTGGTACTTTTTCTTCACGGTGCTGGCGAGCGCGGAAATGATAATGAAAAACAGCTGACTCACGGAGCAAAGCTTTTTCTGAAGGATGAAGTAAGAACAAATTTTCCTTCCATTGTAATTTTTCCTCAATGCCCAACCGATGAATTCTGGAGCTCCGTAAAAATTGACCGCACCGCAACTCCTCCTTTTGTCTTTAATTACGCCAATGATGAAACGCCATCACTTCACCTGGTGATGGAATTGGTGAAGCGTGTCATCAAAGAGGAATCAGTAGATAAACATCGTGTGTACATCACGGGTTTATCAATGGGTGGCATGGGTACCTTTGAGGCGGTGTATCGCTATCCGAAAATTTTTGCGACTGCACTGCCAATATGCGGTGGGGGTGATGATGTACACTATGACAAGCGCATTAAAAAAACGAAGTTTTGGATTTTTCATGGCGACCAGGATCCTGTGGTCGATGTAAAGAACTCTCGCGTGATGGTCGATCGCTTAAAGTCCCTAAAGGCAACCGTGCAATACAGCGAGTATCCGGGAGTTAAACACAATAGCTGGGACAATGCCTTTGCGGAGCCTGATTTTCTGAAATGGATGTTTGATCAGAGGCGATAATTCATTGGGCAGTTGAGATAAATTCAAATGCCCTTACTTCCATCCAGTTTTCTTCCTTGCCCTGAAGCGAAAATCCAACATGCCCTCCATGACTTGGGATTTCCAGAGTTACATGAGGATGACCTTGTGCCATATCAACGGGATAACATTCATTAGGAAGAAACGGATCGTTGGCTGCATTAACGATCAACGTTGGCTTATTGATCTTTGGAATAAATTGCCCTGAAGAGGCTTTGCGATAAAAATCCTGAGCATTTTCAAATCCATGCAGCGTTGCGGTATAGATATTATCAAAGTCCTCAAAGGTTTTGATGTGTTCGAAGTGCCTGGCGGAGATGAGTTTCGGAAATCGCTTTTCTTTCTCAATGATTTTTTTTTGAAGTTTCTTCAAAAACCGATTTCGATAAAAGGCTTTTGCCGGTTTGTCTAATTCTCGCGCACTAGAACCCAGGTGACATGGAACGGAAAATGTAACAGCCGATTGAATGATATTTTTTTGAGAATCAGCATTTTCGCCCAAGTACTTCAACGTCATGCTGCCACCCATACTAAACCCAACGAGCGCGATTTTCTCATACCCTTTATCATGTGCATGATTGATTACGGCAGTGATATCTTCAGTAGCACCATGATGATAAAATCGAGGCAACCGGTTCATCTCGCCACTACAACTTCTGCAGTTCCACGCGAGGGCGTCCCAACCACGGTGAAAGAAATATT
Source organism: uncultured Cyclobacteriaceae bacterium (assembly GCA_966095315.1). Taxonomy (GTDB): domain Bacteria; phylum Bacteroidota; class Bacteroidia; order Cytophagales; family Cyclobacteriaceae; genus ELB16-189. Next base: position 74,861 of record CBHTSG010000002.1, on the reverse strand, counting down.
TTGCCATGCCTTTGCTGTAATGCCTTTCACTGTTGCCTTCAAGGCCATGAGAAATAATGACCAACCTTTTTCGATCGGCAGAAAGCCAGTCCAGATCCAGGAAATCACCATCGTTCAGCTCAAGGCGCTCGCGGGAGTAATGGACGCCATCCACTTTGCGCATCATGCTCGGCAAAATTGTTTCTACATGACTATTGAAGTATAAAAGCGGACGCTGGTAAGAGGATTGCGTAATGAGCGGCATTTGCAAAGTCAACTATTGCAATACGTCATGAAACTCAGGCGTTTTGTCGAACACCGATTTTGCAAACGGACACAGCGGAAGAATTTTTATTCCCTTGCTGCGCGCATACTCCACGGCCTTAGTCACTAATTGCTTGCCAGCCCCTTTTCCTTTTAGTTGATCTGAGACTTCCGTATGGTCGATGATGATCAATTGATCTCCCGCCTTTGAATACGTCATTTCGGCAAGGCGCTCATTATTTTCTTCAATGATGAAAGCACCTTTTGAGCCATGCTCAATTTGTTTGATTTCCATGAGGAGATGATTTGTAACGGAAGCTTAAAAATGTCATGGTGATGAATAACAAAATTACGAAGCCCATTGAAATGCGCAACGATTGCCAATCGGCAATAAAGCCAATTAATGGCGGGCCGAATAAGAAACCTGAATATCCAACCGTAGTAACCATTGCCAAACCAACTCCCGGAGGCAGGTCTTTTGTGTTTCCGGCAATACTGTAGGCTATTGGAACAACGGCCGAGAGCCCAAGCCCCACGGTAAATAATCCTGCAATGACAGCATAGGGATGGGTAATCGCAATCGCAACACCTAGTCCAACAGTGGCCACCAATCCACAAAAAATCATGAGCGTTCGATCTCCATATTTTTCTCTGGCGCCATCTCCTAAAAATCTCCCGATCGTCATGGCGAGTGCAAATGCAGAAAGGCCGATGGGTGCCAAAGCTTTATCAGCATGGGCAATGCTCTCCATATAATTGGTGCTCCAGTCTGCCATAGCGCCTTCACCCAGCATGCAACAAAAGGCAATCACACCGATACTCACCATCGCAGCATTGGGTAATCGGAATGCCGGTCCTTCTGAAATTTTTTCTTTCGGCTTGTCGTGAATAAGATGATAACGCGACCAAAATGCTGCCACGAGGCTTAGCCCGATAATGATGCTGAAGTGTGAGATCAATTGACTATTTAATTTTACAAACAATGCACCGCAGCTTGCACCTGCCACCATACCAATACTGAATAATGCATGAAAGGAAGTCATGATGGGCTTTCCATGCTGCTGCTCTACCATCACGGCTTGCGAATTCATCGACACATCCAACATGCCTGCCGTTAGTCCCATGATGAAAAAAATGAAAACCAACCCTGTAAGGCCCGGCATAATGGGAACGAGCGGAACAAAAATGCAATAGGCAAAGACGGAAACAATGGTAATGCGTCTGCTTCCATTTCGTATGATCAGCCAGCCTGTGAAAGGCATTGCCAGCAAAGCTCCAAGGGAAGAGGAGAGTAGTACAAGCCCCAACGTTCCGTTATCAATACTAAAAAGATCCTGAATGCGCGGGAAGCGCGTAGCCAGGTTGGCGTGCACAAAGCCGTTGATGAAGAAAATTAATTTTACAGCAACACGAGAAGAAGTCAAGGTTAGCGAAGTTGGTTTCTTCTAAGCTAAGGCGTGTTTTTTAATTAATGAAATCCAGTCAAAAGAAGTTTGCTTCAACCGATTGCAAAGTTGGAATTCAAAATGAAATGTCAGCGTGAATTGTAGTAATTAATCACTTTAACGAGATCATCGTCAGATTTGCAATTCAATTTATTTGATGAAATATATGTTTTTACTGCTTCACGCTGATCGGTAAGCAGGGTAATTATCCCATCGTTTGACTTCTTTATTTTTATGATCGAATTATCTTTAAAGATAAAATATGCCTTTTGGTATTCGTATTTGCGGATCAGTGTTGCAGAGTTGAACGGTTTATCTTCGGTGATCACTTTTTTTGTTTGTTTAAGCAGAACGACTTTACCATCGGCCAGTACATTATAAAAATTCATTAAATCATTTTTCTCAATAACCGGAAAACCGCTTCTGAAAATTTTTATGTCTTGTGGTCGTTCAGGATCATTTAGCTGCACTTCTTTAACCGAACCTTTAGCAGCAATCATTTCCGATTTTAACGGACCAGTTTGATAATGCACTTCATCCGTATGGAGATTCAGTCGAAGGATAACATTCTCGTACTTGGTGCCATTGAAAAGAATCACGGTTCCTCTGCTCCACGCTTCATTAAAAAAAGGAGTGCCATCAACATTGATGGCACTCCCCACAGGGATTGGTGATCCCTTTAAATCAGTAAGAATTGAATTTACACTTGTGCTGGCAGGATTTTGCGCAAAGCAAACGCCAGGCAGAAGTAAGCAAATAATGATGACAAGGGTTCTCACTTGGCGTATGCTACGCTTCTCATTTCGCGTATCACCGTCACTTTAATTTGCCCTGGATACTGCATGTCTTTTTCAATTTTCTGTGAGATATCGAAGCTGAGCTGCGCAGCGCGCTCGTCTGTTGCTTTTTCAGCATCCACAATCACACGTAACTCACGCCCCGCCTGAATAGCATAGCATTTTTCAACGCCATCAAAGCTGAGTCCCACGCTCTCTAATTCCTTCAATCGTTTAATGTATTGTTCCATCACTTCGCGTCTTGCTCCCGGGCGCGCGCCTGAAATTGCATCGCAGGCCTGAATGATGGGCGACAGTATGCTGGTCATTTCGATTTCATCGTGGTGTGCGCCAATGGCGTTGCAAATCACCGGATGCTCTTTGTATTTCTGTGCGAGCTCCATGCCTACAATCGCGTGAGGCTTTTCCAATTCCTCCGGCCACACTTTTCCAATATCGTGGAGTAGACCCGCTCGCTTTGCTTGCTTTACGTTCAAACCCAGTTCAGCAGCCATGATGGCGCAAAGGTTGGCTACTTCGCGTGAGTGTTGTAGTAAATTCTGACCGTACGAAGAGCGATAGCGCATGCGACCTACCATTTTGATCAGTTCAGGAGCTAAGCCATGAATACCAAGATCAATCACCGTGCGTTCGCCAATTTCTACAATTTCATCTTCGATATTTTTTGTAGTCTTTGCTACAATCTCTTCGATGCGGGCCGGGTGAATACGGCCATCCTGCACTAGGCGATGAAGTGAAAGTCGGGCGATTTCTCTGCGCACGGGATCAAAACCTGAAATGATGATTGCCTCAGGAGTATCGTCAACAATGATCTCTACACCAGTAGCGGCTTCCAGCGCACGAATGTTTCTTCCTTCGCGGCCGATTACTTTTCCTTTGATGTCATCACTTTCAATATTGAAGATGGAGACACAGTTTTCAACCGCATGTTCGGTAGCAGTGCGTTGAATCGTTTCTACCACAATTTTCTTTGCTTCTTTCGTGGCCGTAAGCTTGGCCTCTTCCATGATATCCTTGATGTACGAACTCGCTTTTGTCTGGGCTTCTTCTTTTAAGGATTCAATCAGTTGATCGCGTGCTTGCTCTGCTGTGAGTTTAGAAATCCCTTCCAGGATCGCCACTTTTTGTGCGTTGAATTTATCAAGTTCCTCTTTGCGTCTTTTCACCAGTTCGTGTTGCTGCGCCAGGCTTTGACGCTCGGCATCCACATCAGATTCCTTCCGCTTCAGTTGCTCGAGTTCTTTGCTGATCTGCGATTCCCGCTGTTTAATCTTTTGTTCGTTGCTGATGATTTGATTTTTCTTGCGGTTAGCTTCTTCTTCAAATTCCTGCTTCATTTTCAGAAGCTTTTCTTTTGCCTCCAGAATACGATCTTTTTTAATGTTCTCGGCCTGCAATTCAGCCTCTTTGATGATTAGCTTGGCTTTCTCTTCGGCTGCTAATTCGTTCTTTTTAATTTTCCGCTTATACAAAACGTTTGAGACAATCAATGCAAGTATTGCCATAGGGATAAGCCAAATAAACATTCCTATGAGGGTTTCTTGCCACCCCATTCCAATTAAAAATATCATAATTTGAAAGACATTTTAGTTTACTACTTCCCGCTCACCGTGAGAGTTGCTCCTGCACATGCCAGAGCAGCGAAGCCAAAATGAAGGAATTGGAAAAAGAATCAGGTCAGATAGCCTGAGAAACGAGTTTGCTGATATTGTTCACCTTTTCGATGACGGTTTGATCGATTACCTGGAGATTCTCTTCGTCTGCCATTTTATCGACTAAACAATCAAAGGCAACCATCGCTAACAGATCTTGCTTGTCGTCCAGGCCGAACTGCTCGCGGTAGTGCTTGATTTTTTCATTGATGAGCTTTCCGGCTGCGCGCACCCTTTCTTCTTCTTTGCGCTTCACTTTCATCGGGTACTCGCGGTCCGCAATCTTTATCTTTATCGAGAGTTCGTCCATCAATTTGATCAGGTTATTGGCTCAAATGAGCTATGCACTTATCGATTTCTCGAATGTACTCGTCTACTTTCCTCTTCAACTCCGAAACACTTCCGTCTTCCGGGTTAATATGGTCTACAATCTTAGTGATTTTAATCTGATTTTTAAAATTGGAGAGCTGCTCATCGCGCTTGCGGATGTCGGCCTTAAGTTCGTGATTCTCAAGTTTTAGGCTTTTCAACTCATCCTTGATGGTTTTGTGCTCATTAAGCAGCACCAGGACTTTTCGTTCCAGCCCGTTAAGGTTGGATTTAAGCGCTTCTTGATCCATGTAGTATTTCTTTAGTACGATTCTGGCGCGAAGCCAAAAGCGTAATTGTTTTCCTAATTTATTTCCTGATCACCGCACCCATTTTCCCTTCAAAGGCTTCCATCAGGCGGTTCATGGTTTTATCAATCTCTTCGTCTTTTAAGGTTTTTTGCTCGTCCAGCAATGTGAAACCAAGGGCATATGCTTTTTTCCCTTCCGGAATTTTATCTCCTTCATACACATCAAAAGCAATGATGTCTTTGATGAGTTTCTTTTCTGTACTCAGCACCAGTTGTCGGATTTCTTCAAAAGTAACTTGCTTATCCAGCACCAATGAAAGATCTCTTCTTACTTCCGGAAACTTAGGCACTTCTTGTACAACGAACTTAGGGTTTGCCGACCTGAAAAGCAAGGCTGTCGATAGATCGGCATAAAATATTTCCTGCTTGATTCCTAACTCGCGTGCGATGGATGTTTTTACTTTTCCAAGCACACCAATTTCTTTACTTCCTTTAACGATTCGCATTCCATAATCGAACAGTTGGTTTTCCAACTTTTCTTGCTTCACGTTTTCTAGCGATGATTTTTGAAGCACACCAGCAACTTGCTGCGCCAGATCAAAATAAGTAGTGCTGCGCGTTTTATTCTGCCAGTTTTCGGTTTCAATATTTCCAGAAACAAAAATGGCAAGCCTTTCTTCTTCTTTATAGATCTGTGTTACCTCTTGCCCTTCCGGGGAATTATTTTTCCAATAGATTTTTCCAAACTCATAAAGCTTCAGGTCTTTTTGTTTGCGATTGATGTTGTAAGCACATACCTCTAGTCCTGAAAATAGCATTGTTTGTCGCAAAATGCCCTGCTCTTCGCTGAGCTTATTCATGATTTCCACCGGCACACCATTGAACACTAGGTTTAACTTTTGCTGATACGCGGCATTGGTAAGCGAGTTGGTGATTATTTCATAGAAGCCATTGCCTGCCAGCATATCGCCAATCGCTTTCTTGAATTTATTGATGTCATTTTCAGGAAATGAAGCGAGGTAATCTGTGCCCGCAATTTCTGAAAGCTCAATATTGTTGAAACCGTAAATACGAAGCACTTCTTCCACCACATCGGCCTGTTGCACCACATCTACACGATAAGGCGGAACAGATACGGTGAAATGATCCTCTTTTTTGTCGATCACTTCTATGTCGAGATTTTCAAGAATAGAAAAAATTCGTTCACGCGGAAGTTCTTTGCCAATCAGACGATCTACATTTTTGTATTTCACCTCAATGGTGCGATGTTCGATTTTGTTAGGGTAAACATCCACCACTTCCGAGGAAATTTTCCCTCCGGCAATTTCCTGAATCAACAGCGCAGCACGCTTTACCGCATACACGGTATTGTGAGGATCGGTGCCACGTTCAAAACGGAAAGATGCATCCGTCTTCAAACTATGATGCATAGCTGATTTGCGAATAACGTTCGGATTCCAATATGCGCCTTCTAAAAAAACATTTACGGTCTTCTCAGTGATGCCAGAGTTCTCACCTCCAAAAATCCCAGCCATACACATGGGCTTGCCTTCACCATCGCATACCATCAAATCGCTGCTAGTCAACGTTCGCTCTTTTCCATCCAGTGTTTTAAATTTTGTACCTGCCGCCAAATATTTTACCCAAACTTTGCCACCGGCAATTTCATTCGCATCATAAGCGTGCAGTGGCTGCCCTGCTTCGTGACAAATAAAATTGGTGATGTCAACGATGTTATTAATAGGAGTGAGCCCGATTGATTTTAAACGCGCTTTCAACCAATCGGGTGATTCTTTTACGGTAACACCAGAAATGGAAACGCCAGAAAATCTTGGACATGCTTCGGCATCGTCCACCTGTACAGGGATAATAAGGTCACGATTCTGTACCTGAAACTGATCGATGGCTGGAAGCCTTAATGATCTGTTAAGCACTGCTTTCAAATCGCGCGAAACGCCAATATGCGAAGCCGCATCGGCCCGGTTGGGTGTGAGTCCAATTTCAAAAACAAAATCAGATTCAACTTTGAAATACGTAGCGGCCGGAGTGCCGTTGGGCAGATCGGTGGTCAACACCATAATGCCGGCATGGCTTTCGCCAATTCCAATTTCATCTTCAGCACAAATCATTCCTTCCGATTGTTCGCCTCTGATTTTTGCCGACTTGATCGTAAACGGTTCTCCTTTGGTGGGATAAATCATCGTGCCCGGTGTAGCGACCACCACGCGCTGACCCACGGCTACATTTGGTGCGCCACAAACAATCGGCACTATTTTGCCTTCACCAACATTCACCGTAGTCAACGAAAGTTTATCGGCATTAGGGTGTTTAACGCAGGTAATCACTTCACCCAGCACCAGCCCTTTGAGCCCACCCTTTACAGTTTCAAATGCCTCAATGCTTTCTACCTCAAGGCCTGTGGAGGTAAGCAGTTGACCAACAACCTCCGGAGATTCCGGCAAGTCGATATATTGTTTCAGCCATTGATAGGAAATACGCATGTTTCAGTAAAATCAGAACTTCAAATTTAAGCAAAAGAAGGTTATTGAAAGGGATGTTTATCGGGTGAGTTCTTTCAATTCTTCGGGGGCAACATTCAAGATTCCGGCTTTGGGTAATCGTTTTGTGAGTTCCCTCCAATTCTGATCTTTTTGATAGATTTTTTGAAGCATTGAAGAGGCTTCTTTTATTTTCTTGTTCGATGCCAGCGTGATGGCAGTCCAGTATTGCATTTCAAGATTTTGCGGGAAAAGGGTCATGGCCGCTTTGTATTCGGTCATCGCCTTTTCCATGTTTCCGGTTTCCACCGCCAGGTCGCCATTGTTCATGTGTTCATAGGCGCGGTATGTTTTTAACAGTCGATCAAGTTCATCAATCGGTGTGGCTGCATCGTCAACACGTAAATCAATGGCTCTATCATCCCACGGTTCTTTTGAACTTTTTCCTTTTACAACCAGCAACGCGGCCGACTGCTTTCCGCGAACATCGCCTCCGGCCAGTTGTGCGGCTTTTAGCACAGCCACCATTCGTTCAGCCAGTGGTAGTGAATTGTTTTCTTTCCAGGCTTTTTCCATGGCGGGTACCACCTTATCATTCAGCATCATGTTGGCTTGCACCGAAAAGTTTTCACCATTCGAATGTCCCGCATAATCAATACAATTTTTTCCGGTATGAGTGGCTACTCGTCCTTTGGTATCCAGTATGGCCACTTGCCGCACTTCTCTGCCGGCATCATCTTGCAACAATATTGTCATCGCTTCTTCGGGGGTCTTTCCCTCCTTCAGCAATGCAAGTCCCCGCATACCAAAAGATTTATTTACGAAAGACTGCGTGGCAACAACACCCACTCCAGCCTCGCCCCACGAAACAGCAGTGCCTACACTAAACCAATGGCTTTGCACCGCCACAGCCATTTCTCCTGTAGCAGCATCGCGCGCGACAATTGAAAAAGTATGCGCAAAAGGTTCGTGTGAGTTAAAGAATTGCGCCTGCAATGATGCAGACACCAATAGGAGAAGCACTGTCAGTCTCATAGGTGGTTGATTTTGGGAAGGAAGTTAGTCAAAAAGAAGCAGGCACTGAACAGCTGCTAGTGATAGTTCTTTTCACCGGCCCGGATCGCCACTTTCAAAATATTTTCCTTTGGTGGGAAAGGGCAAGAAAAATTATCGGAATAAGCGCAGTATGGATTGTAGGCTTTGTTGAAGTCCAAAACAATGGTGGTGGCACCCGGAGTTTTCTTTAAATCGAGATAGCGCCCGGCACCATACGTTTCTTCTGCGCTGGTTTCATCGGCAAAAGGTAAAAACAATGTACCCCGATAGGCACCACTTTGAATGAATTCCAAAATCAATAGACGATTACTCACACCATTCAAGTCGAACTCCGCGTAGGCATATTCCTGATAAGTTTTTTCCTTGCCATCACTGGTGGGCAGCGAAAGTATTTTTTTGTTTTCGATAGGAATCAGGTTTGCACTGATGCGATAGTTCAGGTCTGGCTCAAAGTACTTCAGACCTTCAAACGTTGATGAGTCTTTTCCAAAAGGCAAATCTTCATCTGCCTTGAGTGTTACATTTTTTTCTTCGCGCTCCTTTTTTAATTGTTGAGCATAGTCTTCAGCAGATTGACCTCCTTGCAGCGAATAGAAAACGAAGACGATGGCCGCCAGGCTGACAACGATTATAATGATGCGCGAAGATTTCATGTTCTTTTATTTTCTGGCTACCTGATTGCGATACATATTTTCCCACTCGTTGATAGAGTTGCTGTAGCGGCTATAGATTTTGAAAAACTGCGGAATGCTTTGGTCTGCAAAATTGCCAGCAGCATTGGTAAGCACCGCAATGGCGATTTTGTGATCAGGATGGATGGCCACTTCACTGCGGTAGCCGTTCACATAGCCACCATGATACAGTAGGGTTTCTTTAGGAAATGTAATAATGCGCCAGCCCAAACCATAATGCGAAGAGCGTGGGCGTTGCCACATCCAAAAATTGCGATTGCGCGCAATGGCTTTGATTTGCGGCTTGAACATTTCATCACGACTTTCATCACTCCAGAATTTTGATTCGCTTGCGTTCAAAGACTTCAACCAAAGCGCCATGTCAGAAATGCTTCCATTGATGCCACCCGCTGGTGCAGCATTGTAATATGTTGAAGAAATCGGCATCTCCTTCCATCCCCATTTGGTGTACTGATGTGGCAGCGCCACATTATCAAAAGCCATAATGCTTTGATACGAGGCAGAGGCATTCTTCATTTTTAATGGAAGAAATAATTTTTCGCGAAGAATTTCTTCGAAAGAATTACCGCTAGTTTCTACAATGCGCTGAATGATGCTGAAGCCCACGTTTTGATAACTATACAGCTTACCTGGAGCAGAGGTCAAATCCAAATCTTTTAAGTGCCCGATCAAGGTATCCAACGGGGTATGTTCTTCGATCATGCTGGTGAATGCATGATAAGGCAGCCCTGTGGTGTGTGAAAGCACATGTCGCACGGTAAGTTGTGCGGTGTAGTCAGAGACTTTGAGTTGAAATTCCGGAAGAAATTTTGTCACCGGATCGTCCCACGAAAAAAAATGATCATCCACCAGCTTTGCGGCCAGCGATGCCGTGATGCTTTTTGAAACAGATCCTAAACGGAAAATGGTATTGATATCCACAGAATCAGTGCTTCCGATTTGACGTACGCCAAAGCCTTTCAAATAAATAATGGAGGAATCGCGAACGATGCCAATGGCAATGCCTGGTGTTTGTTTTTGTGCAATGGCCGAGTGGATGTACTGCTGATACTCTTCCAGTACTTTTTGGATGTACGGATTAGGATCACGATCTGCGGTGAGCGGAACGTCATTTGCAACTTGAATTGGATTGGCTTGTGAAGATGCTTCTTGCAAAGCAACAGCTTCCTTTGGTGCATCTGAATAATAGACGAAAGCAAGTGCAACGACCGCTGCGAGTAAAACGAGAATGACGTAGATTACTTTCTTCATCAATGATTATCTGTACTAAATCATGCCCTCGTCAGCAAAGCTAAAATATTTTTTGTTGGCAATGATGATATGATCGAGGAGTTGAATCTCCATAAACTTTCCGGCCTCTTTTAGCTTTCGGGTGAGGTCGATATCATTTTGGCTTGCCGCTAAATTTCCGGAAGGATGATTGTGCGCTACAATTACGCCACTGGCCAATTCTTCCAATGCCATCTTAAAAATGATTTTTGGATCGGCCACCGTGCCGGAAACACCACCTTCACTTACACGTTTTTTCTTGATCACTTTGTTGGCTCTGTTCAGCAGCAGCACCCAAAACTCTTCGTGTGGCAAATCCATCAAATTTTCGCTTAGTAAATCAAACGCATCTTTTGAGGAAGTTATTTTGGGCTTCTCATCGGACTGATGATTTTTTCTGCGTCTCCCCAACTCAAGCGCTGCAATAATGGTGAGGGCTTTCGCTTCTCCAATGCCTTTCATTTTCATCAAATCTTTTACCGAAAGCCGCGCAAGTTCATTCAAATCGTTGCCCACATGCTGCAACACCAGTTTTGAAACATCAACGGCACTGATTTTTGCGGTTCCGGATCCTATGAGAATAGCCATCAACTCGGCATCTGATAACGCGGACGTTCCTTTCAACAAAAGCTTCTCACGTGGGCGATCTTCAGCCGCCCAGCTTTTGATGTTTAGGTAATGATTATCCGATTCCACTAATCCAAGATAGCCCAATTGCCAGTTTATTAAAAAAAAACCCTCCCTCACCGAAGCAAGGAAGGGAAAAATGATGCTATAAAAGCCTAACCCGATCCAGGTTAAGCCATTGCGTTTACACGCTTCGCTAATTTCGATTTCTGGTTGGCAGCCTTCTTCCAATGAATGACGTTCTTCTTTGCAAGTTTATCAATCATGGCCGATACTTCCTTCAGGAGAGCCTGGGCTTCGTCCTTCTTGGTAGTGCTGGTCAATTTCTTGATTTGAGTGCGTGTAGTTTTGTGCTGATAGCGGTTTCTTACGCGCTTTGTCTCATTTGCTCTGATTCTCTTTTCTGCCGATTTATGATTTGCCATAATGCTTTTTTCAAACGGACTGCAAAAATAAGAGCAATAATCGGATTTGCAAAGCTGGACTTACTCAAGACTTTCAATATCTTAATAAAATGATGAAATATTGGAAATTGACCCTGATTACTGGGTTTTCAGTCATTCATTTATCCTTCGTATGGGGCTTTTTTGCCCATCAAAAGATCAACCGGCTGGCGGTTTTCACCTTGCCAGCGGAAATGGCAGGCTTTTATAAAAAGAATATTCAATACCTGACGGAAGCTTCCGTGAACCCGGATCGTAGGCGCTATGCTGTTGCCGAGGAGGCACCCCGTCACTATATCGACCTGGATGATTATGGCGACAGCGCTGTTTATAAACTTCCCCGCTATTGGCAGCAGGCTGTCGATCGGTATTCGGAAGATTCGCTGCAACTGCATGGAATAGTGCCATGGCATATTTACCGAATGTATTTTCAATTAAGAGATGCCTTCATGACCCGAAATCCCGACAAGATCATTTTTCTATCGGCCGATTTGGGGCATTATATTGCCGATGCGCATGTTCCGTTGCACACCACCAAAAACTATGACGGTCAGTTGACTGGGCAAAATGGAATTCATGGCTTTTGGGAATCACGGTTGCCAGAACTTTACGCGGAGTCGTATGATTTTTTTGTGGGCAAAGCCACACATCTGGATAATGTTCAGCTAGCTGCGTGGGATGCGATCAGGCAGGCACATCAGGCCCTCGATTCTGTCTTGTTGTTCGAAAAGAGCTTGTCAGAAAAATTCGATGACCGAAAATTCAACTTCGAAACAAAAGGAAAGCAAACCGTAAAAGTGTATTCTCTGGATTATGCCAAGGTCTATCATCAGCAATTGAATGGAATGGTGGAGCGTCAAATGCGCGCAAGCATTAAAATGATTGGTGATGTGTGGTACACTGCCTGGGTCGATGCGGGTCAGCCCGATTTAAAATCGTTGATAAATTATAAGCCCACAGAAGAGGAATTGAAAAAGCGGCAGGAAGAGTTGAATGTGTGGAAGGAGCAACGAAAAGTTCAAACGCGCCCCCACGAATCCGACACACATGACTGAACCCTAACACTCGTTTAGAAAATTGCTTCTTGTTTCTGGTGACATCAGTTTGTAATTTCAATCACTACACCATCAATTGTTATGTCTATGCAACCACGCTTAATCGTAATTTTAATTAGTATTGTTTTTGTTTTTTCTTGCACCACACCTCCTGCCAGACAGGATCGAATGACGGTAGTTGTTGATTCAATTCTTCAATTGATGACGCTCGAAGAAAAAATCGGGCAGCTTAATTTGCCATCAGCAGGTGATTTTGTTACCGGGCAAGCGGAGAGCTCCGACATCAGCAAAAAAATTCAACAAGGATTGGTGGGCGGACTTTTCAATATAAAATCATCATCAAAAATTTTAGAAGCTCAAAAGCTTGCGGTAGAAAAAAGCAGATTGAAAATTCCGTTGATTATTGGGATGGATGTGGTGCACGGTTACAAAACTATTTTTCCCATTCCACTTGGGCTCAGTTGCAGTTGGGATATGAAATTGATTGAGCGAAGCGCCCGAATTGCGGCACAAGAAGCAAGTGCCGATGGTATTAACTGGACTTATTCTCCGATGGTGGATATTTCGCGCGATCCGCGCTGGGGCCGCATTGCAGAAGGAAGTGGCGAAGATCCTTATCTCGGATCGTTGATTGCCAGCGCCATGGTACGTGGGTATCAGGGAAATAATCTTGCTGACAACAATACGATCATGGCATGTGTAAAGCACTTCGCTCTTTACGGTGCCTCGGAAGCGGGTCGCGATTATAACACTACTGATATGAGTAGAGTGAGAATGTATAACGAATATTTTCCACCTTACCAGGCAGCTGTAGAGGCAGGCGCAGGAAGTGTGATGGCCTCGTTCAATGAAGTTGACGGTATCCCGGCCACGGCCAACAAATGGTTGCTTAATGATGTGCTCCGTCAGCAATGGAAGTTTAATGGATTTCTCGTTTCTGATTACACAGGTATAAGCGAAATGATTAACCATGGCTATGGCGATTTAAAAACAGTTTCCGCAAAAGCACTTGAAGCTGGTATTGACATGGACATGGTGAGTGAGGGGCTACTGAATACACTCAAGCAATCACTGACAGAAGGGAAGATCACGGAGAAACAAATTGACGATGCTTGCCGCAGAATATTGGAAGCGAAGTTTAAGCTGGGCTTGTTTGATGATCCGTACAAGTATTGTGATTTGAACCGCTCAAAGACAGAACTCTTTACCGATGCCAACAGGGCAGAGGCACGCGCCACCGCAGCTCAAAGTTTTGTCTTGTTAAAAAATCAAAATAACATTCTACCCTTGCACAAATCCGGAACCATTGCACTTATTGGTCCTTTGGCAAATGCAAAAGAAAACATGACGGGCACGTGGAGCATCACAGCTGATTTTTCAAGATCAATTTCATTGTTAGAAGGTTTACAAAAAGCCACGGAAGGAAAAGCAAAAATTGTATATGCCAAAGGATCAAACCTGGAAGAGGATGCAATACTTGAAAAAAATGCAGTATTTGATAAACCGCTTCCGCGCGATGATCGATCGGCATCAGTTACGCTGGAAGAAGCCTTGCGAGTTGCAAAAAGTGCGGATGTCATTATTGCTGCCGTAGGTGAGTCTGCTGAAATGAGTGGAGAGGCCGCCAGCCGAACGACACTTGAAATTCCATCCGCACAAAGAAAATTAGTGGAGGCATTATTAAAAACCGGCAAGCCAGTGATCATTACATTATTTACCGGCAGGCCGCTTGCGTTAACATGGGAAGAGGAGCATGTGCCTGCGATACTCAATGTTTGGTTTGGCGGCAGCGAAACAGGCGATGCCATTGCAGATGTTTTATTTGGTGACGTGAATCCTTCCGGAAAATTGACAGCTACTTTTCCACAAAACGTAGGGCAAGTGCCCATTTACTATGCACATAAAAATACGGGTCGCCCCTTGAACGGTAAGTGGTTTCAAAAGTACCAATCCAACTACCTCGATGTTTCCAACGATCCACTGTATCCATTTGGCTTTGGATTGAGTTATACCACATTCACCTATGGTGAGCCCCAGTTGAATAAAACAGAATTCGCTGCACCCGATTCAATTACTGTATCTGTTGAAGTAAAGAATATAGGCCAGCGAGAAGGAGCCGAAGTGGTGCAACTTTACATTCGTGATTTGGTGGGGTCCATTACACGCCCTGTGAAAGAGCTCAAGAATTTTCAGAAGATCAATTTGAAAGCGGGTGAATCACAAGTAGTGCGTTTCACAATCACCACAAATGACCTCGCGTTTTATAAATCAGATTTAACCTTCGGCTATGAGCCCGGTAAATTTCAACTATTTATTGGTGGTAATTCCCGTGACGTAAAGCAGGCAGAGTTTACCCTTAACTGAAGCTTGTGCAATACATCATTCGTAATAGGAACCGGGTTTGAGTGGAGGTTTCTAAAGGTAGGCAAATAATAAGGCATCAAAAAGATTGCATATCTCTTAAAAAAAGTAAAAATTAGGGATAACCTAACCATTAATACTCATGAGCTTATTCACCAATCCCAGTCGCATTCCTGAAAATTACGGACTCAAAATAGCCGGAGGCTTAATTGCCTATTTTCTGATTATGAAATTTGCAGGCTTCGGCCATGTTGTTGAATTGCGCCTGCTCAATCTGCTGGTGCTTGTGAGTGGAATTTACTTTGCGCTTAAAAAATTTAAAGAAACGCATGGTCAGCACATCAATTACTTTAGAGCATTGGTGACCGGTGTTGCTACGGGCGCAGTAGCATCAGTTGTGTTTGCAGGGTTTCTTTTCTTATACATGCAACTGGATAGTAGCATGATGCAGACCATTATCGAAAAAGAACCGATGGGCCGTTACCTCAATCCCTACATCGCTTCGTTTATTGTGGCGCTTGAAGGAGTATTTTCGGGTTTACTGGTAACCTTTATCCTGATCAACTACGTGCACACAGACGAAGTGAGCGAATCCTGAAATTAAAGCGGAAGCTTTACTTCAAACTGGGTATTGCCTTCCGGATTTCGTACGAGCCTGATGTTGCCCCTCAATTTACTGAGGCACTGCTTTACCGTATAGAGCCCTAAACCAACGGTTTGGTGTTCTAGTGCAGCCTTCGAAAACATTTGAAAGAGATGTTCAATATCAGGCTCTTTTATTCCTATGCCGTTGTCAATAAAGTCAATGATCAACTGATCATCAACTTTACGGATCGCCACCCTGATAAATTTATTTTCCTGCGCTGATTTCTTTTGAAACTTGATGGAATTCTCCAGCATGTTGCTGAAAATAGTTTCCATGAGAAATGGATCGGAATAAAAATCGCAGGCGTGATTGATGTCCTCTTCAAACCGTATTTTCTCAAATCCATCCCGGGAGGTAAACATTGACTTGATTTTTGTCAGGAGTGATTTAAAATCGATCTTTTCGTGATGCACTTCCAAACTGTTGATGTCACTCACCATTTTTAGTCGATCAAACAATTCATTGAGGTGCCGGGCAGTATCATTCAATTTTAATAAGTACTCGCGCGCCTTGTTATCCTCCACATCAATCAATGCAACGTGGCATACGCCTAATAAGCGGACCAACGGTCCTTTAATATCATGAGAAGATTTATAAATGAAATTATCTAATTCCAGATTTACCAGGTTTAGCTCTTTGTTTAGTTTTTTTAATTCCTCCGTACGAATGTCCACCGTACTTTGAAGTTTTTGGTTTAGCTCCGCCAACTCACGATTCTGTTCAATGATTACGTCATGTGCATTTTCTAATTCGGCATTGCTAAGCAGCAAGGCCTCTTTCTGACTTTCGATTTCTTCTTTTTGCCCGATGATTTCCTGATTTTTCCGGGCGAGTGCATAACTGAGTTTCTTTTGCTTTCGGTAGTAGCGAAAAAACATGTAGGCAAAGATGAACGTAAGCACCACCAGGCCGCTGAGGATGTAGGCCTGCAGCGTGCGGTTTTGAAGCAACGTATCTTTTACTTCCAGTTGCTGCCTGGCTTCATCCTCCTGAATTTGCAGTTGAATGTTGCTGATGTTGCGCACCAGATTTTTGTCAAATAGACTATCACGAAGGGC
The DNA here is from genome assembly GCA_966095315.1 of uncultured Cyclobacteriaceae bacterium. GTDB lineage: Bacteria > Bacteroidota > Bacteroidia > Cytophagales > Cyclobacteriaceae > ELB16-189. Next base: position 58,400 of record CBHTSG010000002.1, on the reverse strand, counting down.
AATGAACTTGGTCTGATAAAAAAACGCACTGTCAAATTTTTTACGCTTAGCATAAACTTCTTTGTAGGCGTCATAGTTTAAAAGCTCCTGATCGCGGGCACCAATTTCTTTGGCAATTTTTTGACTTTGATTGAGGAAGTAAATGGCCGAATCAAATTTTCCACGTTCGGTACTAACATTGCTTAAGAGGGCATACGTCTCGGAGATTCCCGCGAGGTCGTCAATTTTTTTCCGTAACGACATCGACTTTGAAAATGCCTCTTGCGCTTTATCAGTCAATTTTCGCTTCAGATAAACCTGCCCCAGATAGCTGTAGGTTGCCGAGTGCCAGATTACATTATCAACTTGCTTAGCCGCTTCCAGCGATTGTTGAAAGTAGCCTTCTGCTTTTTCAAGTTGATCCTGCTTAAGATAGGTTAGCCCAATGTTGTTGAGCGAATACAGGATCAAATTTTTGTCATCGGATGAGCGTGCTACAGTTTCAGATTCGTTGAAGTATTGCCGCGCTTTATCATATTCTTTCAACTCGTTGTAAACTAACCCAACATTATTAAGCGTTTGCGCCATGCCATACGTCTGCTTGAGCTTTCGTTTGATGTTTAATGCCTTTAGTAAATATTCCAAAGCTTCAGGATAGCTGCCCACGCTATAATAGGCTAGCCCAATGTTGTTCATCGCATTGTTCATGAGCGAAGAATCACCCGCTGCTTCCGATAAGCGAAAGGCTTTATGGCTGTATTCTATCGTGGAATCGTAGAAGCCTTTATAATAATAGACACCACCCATCATGCGTGTGGCAATCGCTTTATGTCGCACGTCCAAATCTTTCGCCAGCACCATCGCCTGGCGAGCGTAGATCATTGCCGTGTCTGGATGATTGAGCCATAATGCCGTGATGATGTTTTGCAGGATTTCTACCTGCTTTTCTTTTGTGGCCGTTGGTAGCAGTTGTTTGAGGCTATCCGCGGTGCGGTTTTGTGCATGCCCACGCGATATCCCCAACAGGATAAAAAGTAGGAGCACACAGAAATGAGACCGCATAAGTTAAAGAGTAGGCTTATCGAAGTTAATATACTTTAAAACCTGAAAGTTATTCTTTCGAAATACGGCTAATTCATACACCCAAATGGAAGTTTGAGAAAATTCAATCAATTGAAAGAGTTTCATTCCTTACGGGAAACGCTTAATTTGGAAACCATATTCTAAACTATGCGCTACGAATCAATAGACAACCGCCTGTATAAAGAGAATCGCAAAAGATTTGTAAAAGAACTAAAATCTGGATCGCTGGCTCTCTTCAATTCGAACGACATCATGCCCACCAATGCTGACGGCACAATGGGCTTTCGCCAGAATAATGACCTGCTCTACCTGAGTGGTGTGGATCAAGAAGAAAGTATACTCGTCATCTGCCCTGATTTTCCAGACAAAAAATTCAGGGAAGTATTGTTCCTGCGCGAAACAAACGAACAGATCGCAACCTGGGAGGGTCACAAACTCACCAAAGAAGAAGCCCGCAAAGTGTCAGGTATTGACACCGTAGTTTGGACTTCGGAATTTTCCAAGCTGTTCCACCACATGATGGCAATGGGAGGTGTGGAGCATGTGTACCTCAACACAAACGAGCACTATCGCTCGGATGTAATTGTGGAGACGCGCGATGCCCGTTTTATTTCGTGGTGTAAAGAAAAATATCCACTGCACCGGTATGAGCGTGTAGCTCCGATCATGAGTAAACTCAGAGCGATTAAATCGGATATTGAATTACAGTTGATGCAGCATGCATGCAACATCACGGAGGCTGCCTTTCGCAGGGTGCTCAAGTTTGTGAAGCCTGGCGTAAAAGAATATGAAATTGAAGCAGAGTATGCACATGAATTTTTAAGAAGTGGCTCCAAAGGATTTGCGTACACTCCTATCATCGCTTCCGGTGCTAATTCCTGTGTGCTTCACTACATTGAAAACGATCAGGCTTGCAAGAGCGGTGATATTCTGCTACTGGATGTGGGCGCTGAGTATGCCAATTATAATTCAGACCTCACCCGAACCATTCCGGTGAGTGGCAAATACACCAAGAGACAAAAGGACGTTTATAATTCTGTGTTGCATGTGCAACGCTCTGCCACTAAAATGCTAAAGCCTGGCGTGCACTATTTTGAGTATCATAAAGAAGTTCAAAAAATTATTGAGAGCGAATTGCTCAAACTAAAATTGATTGACAAAACGGACATCAAAAATCAAAGCCCTGAGCGGCCCGCATTCAGTAAATATTTCATGCACGGCACTTCGCACATGCTGGGGCTGGATGTGCACGATGTGGGAAACATGCATGGAAAGATGCAGCCCGGCCAGGTATGGACGGTGGAGCCTGGAATTTATATTAAAGCTGAAGGGCTTGGTGTGCGCATTGAAAACAATGTGGTGATCACAAAGAATGGTACGAACGACTTGATGAAAAATATTCCGATCGAAACTGAAGAGATAGAGGAGATCATGAATTCCAAATGAAGAAGCTGGTTCTCTGTTTTTTGGCTTTAATTATTTCGGGTACACTTGCGTTAGCTCATGAGTTTTGGTTGTATCCGCAAAAATTCAGAATTAAGCCAGGAGATGAGTTGGCCGTTGTACTTTTAGTCGGTGATAATTTTGATGGCGATTTTTGGGATTTGAAAACTAACCGAATAGAAAAGCTGGACCTGCATCACCTTACAAAAGTTACCGACCTTGAGAAGACCTTTCAACTGGCCGAGTCCCAAAAAATAAAAGTAAAGCTGGCAGCGGAAGGAACGTACATGTTATCGCTTCAAAGCAGGCCGAAGTCATTGACATCAAGTGCTGAGGAGTTTAATGCCTATCTCAAGGAAGATGGATTGGATAATGTGTATGATCATCGGGCCAAGACCAAAACACTGGATAAATCGGCTAATGAAATTTATACTCGATATTCAAAACTTCTGGTGCAATCCGGAGACAAAACGGACGATACTTTTAAAAAGCAAACGGGTATGAAGCTTGAGATTGTTCCCGATCAAAATCCATACACACTGAAGACCGGAGATTATTTACAGTGCACCGTTTTATATGATGGCAAACCTTCGGCTCATCAGCTGGTAAAAGTCTGGAATAAGATTAGTGGATCTACATTTCTTCAAAATATTTATTCTGAAAAGGATGGAACGGTAAGATTTCCAATTAACGCTAAAGGTCCGTGGATGGTGAGCACCGTGAAGATGGTTGCTTCCGACAATGCAGAGGCGGATTGGAAAAGCTTTTGGTCAAGTTTAACATTTGGTATTGAATAATTTATGAGTGAGAATTCTTTTTCATCAGATCAGGCACCCGAGCCGGTAGGCGCATATCCGCATGCCCGAAGAGTTGGCAATCTTTTGTTTCTGTCGGGTGTTGGTCCGCGCAAACGAGGATCAAAAGAAATACCCGGTGTCACCCTCGGTGCAGATGGAAGTATTGCAAGTTATGATATTACCACGCAGTGCCACTCTGTTTTTCAAAATGTGAAACTGATTTTGGAGGCATCGGGGTCGAAGTGGGAGAACCTCGTAGATGTTACTGTTTACCTCACCAATATGAAAAGTGACTTCCCGATCTTTAATAAAATTTACGCCACGTACTTTCCGGATAAAAACACTCAGCCGTGCAGAACAACGGTAGAAATAAACGCACTGCCTACTCCCATCGCCATTGAGTTGAAATGTATCGCATTGGTTGATTAAGCTCCCGGCTTAATTTTCAGTTCTCAAGTCAATGTTTTGGAATATAAACAGCCGGATAGCGTGCGTGTTTGCAAATTGACCAGCGGTGGGTAGTTGCTGAAAGACATTCATGTAGCCAAGATGCGCATTGATTGTTTTTGTAAACTGATATCCAATACCAGCAAAGAACCGATTTTGATCAAAATAATTATTGACGATTTGCTTTCCTGCGTTGATGTGAACTTCATTGTTCAGAAAAATAAATGGGGTACCGGGCGATAACTGTTTTCCTTTAAGTGGTATGATAATAGAAAAATTGTAGCGAAGCCGCCAATTAAAATTGTATTCATCCGTCAGTTCATTGGCAAGCACTTTTCTGCGATAGCGTTGCTCCACTCTAAACCACTGCATCAAATTGAAGCCGTTTTTCTTTTCATGCCATTGAATTTGTTGCCATGGACGATGTTCAGGGATATCAACTGTGGGAGTGTATTGTGTTATGAATGCATACCCCGCAGTAAGCTTGGTATGATCACTTAAGTAATACATGTACCCGATCCTGCCGATGGCTTGTGATTTTTCTTTAACGAAATCATCCGAGAGCCGAAGATGAAGATCAACCCAAACGCCCGATTTGTTTGTGATTCGTGTTTGGTTAAAGTACCCTAACCAAGTTTGATCTCGTGCATCGATAACTTTCTGCGCAAAAGAGTTCAAGACACAGGCGAGCAAAATAACTGTAAGCCTTATTGCCTTCATGCTATTCATATTAATTGAGTAATCCATCTACCGTTACAGCCACGTAGTACAAGCCCCCAGTAGTAGGTCCACCAGCATATTGATAATATTGTGTATTCAAAAGATTAGTGCCACCTATTTTGATGGTCGCCTTTTGGGCAGTCAGACGATAATTGATCTGAGCATCAAAGGTGTTATAACTCGGAACGGTACCATTGACCAAGGGGCTCTCCCATAAAAAAGATTGCTGCCATTTCCAGATCACACTAAACCCCACATTTTTAAAAATCTCACGATTCGAAAACTGAATATTACTTGACCACTGTGGAGTATTAAATCCCGTAACGAAAACGTCCGGGGAATCATTCTTGCTGATCGTGTTGAAATTCAAATTTCCCTGAACGATAAATCTTTTAAAGAAATTGTAGGTGACACCCAACGCTGAACCGTAGTTGCGATAGGAATTTTTTGCGTTCGTATAAACGCGGTATCGGGTTTGCTTTCCACGATTCGCAGCAAGCATATCAAGCACAGAAGCATCGGTCTTCACAGTGCCGGATGAAGGAACGGCAACTTCTACCTGCCCTAAGAAACCATCGTATTGATTTGCATAGACATCGGCATCCACAACCAATTTGTTGTTGAGCAAAACACTCTTGTATCCTACTTCTACCGATTTGATTTGTTCTGGTTGGGTAGGAGAGAGGTTTGTGATTTGAAGCAGATCTTTATTTTTGAGCGCAGCGTTATTTGTTGTAAGCCCTGCGGTAACATCTTTGTTAACGGCTGCATTGAAGTCATTGACCGATGAAAGTGTGTACGAATTATCAAGGTAGCCAAGGCCATCATTAATGTAGGGAAGCCCACCCACTCGTCTCACATTTCCATTATTCACAAACGAAAGCGCTTCGAAGAGCGCAGGAAATCGAAATCCATTTTGCGCAGAGGCACGAATATTATGTTTTTTGGCGATGGTGTAAACCGCAGCAATGCGAGGATTGAATTTGGGATTGAACTCCAGATTTTGATCCACTCGGAAGGAGGAGGATAATTTTAAGCGATCATCCAGGAGCGTTTTAGTTGCCTGAGTAAACACTCCGAATTTTTTGTAGTAAACGTTTTTTCCAAACGAACCGTCATCCAAAGATTGATTCCGCTCGGCCACAGGTCGTGTAAAATCCACGAAATTATTCCCGTCAGGAATAACTTCATAAATACGAACATCAGCCCCGAGAAGAAGGTCAATAAATTTTATACTCTTGCTCAAATCCCATTGGGCATCGGTGTGATACGTGCGGCTCAGCTGATGAAGCCACGCTCCACCCGTTTCGGTAGCCCCGGCAATGCCTGCGTTTTTGTGATCCCAGTTGTTGATTCCAATGATGGTATTTTTGAGTTGTGCGAATTCTTCTGTGCCAGGTTCTACTCTGCCCCCATCAGCTGTTTGTCTGGCCAGCCTCATAGCCGTGGCCAAATCTGTTCCGGCATTAATCTGATTTTGTAATTCAGTTTTAAATTTATCTCGCCATGCATTGTTGGAAAGATGTGTTAAGTCGAGGTTGTCAGCCAATGGTTTAAGATTGTACGAGTCACCGGTATTTTCAATTGAAACATATGACCGCACACTGTAATTAGTGCCCTTCAGTTCCAGCTTATGATTTTGTACCGTTACATTATTGAGTTGAATTTTATTTCCGCGTTGAAATATTCCGTCCATCTCACCAAAACGATATGCGTATAATAACTCAGCATTTTTAGTAATTCGAAAATGAATTGACGCATCAAATTTTAAGTTTTGAACAATTGGATTAATAAGGTCCTTTTCCCAATAGCCTGTTCTGCGCACCAGAAACGTTTGGCTCTTTCCTTGATAATTAACACCACTCAAGGTAATGGCATTGTTATTTTCATCTCCGTACTTATTCCAACCGTCATAAGCAGAATTATTTGTTCCGTTTAGTTCTGAAAAATTTGGATTGGCTGTGTTTTTTGAATTTGGATTTTGATCAAGTGTAGCATTGGATAACCAGTCTGTAGCGCGCAAGTAACTCGCATTTACTTTGAAGGCCCATCGATTATCAAAAGCTTTTGCATATCGCACGGCAGACTCGGTGAGCAAGCTTGGGCCGTAATCATTTCCATCTACATGGTTGACTCCGTTCTTTTGATAGATGCTCAGTCCCTGATAAAGAAAAGGACTTTTGGTAATGAGGTTGGCCATGCCGTTGATGGCATTCATACCATAGAGTGCTGATGATGCACCAGGTGTTATTTCAACACTCTCAATGTCCAACTCAGTTGGCCCGATGGCATTGCCGAGTGGTACGCCCAGTGTTGCAGCTTGCATATCCACACCATCTACCATTTGAACAAACCGGAAGTTATTAGGAATATTAAATCCTCGGGTGTTGGGAATTTTAAATGTGATGCTCGATGTAGTCATCTGTACACCTTTCATATTTTCCAGAGCATCATAAAAACTGGAAGAAGGCGTCTCTTTGATTGCGCGCAAATCCATTTTCTCAATGGCCACCGGAGATTTTAGTATCGACTCTTCAACCCGTGATGCTGTTACCACCACTTCTTCGCCTAGCAAAGTTCCCGGGACCAATGAGAATAGAAGTTCTGAATTTACTGATGCTTTGACCTCCTGTGTTTGATAGCCAACAAATGACACAATCAGAATAGGAGAATCATTGGTTACGTTCAGCTGGAAAAGCCCATCGCTATTGGTGATGGTGCCGTTGATGGTTCCTTTCAAAAAAATGTTTACACCCGTCAAAGGTTCCTTGGTATCCGAATCAATCACCTTCCCTTTCAGAAGCGTGGTTTGAGCGTAGGCATTGCATGCAATGAAGACAAGTAGAGACAGGTAAAATTTCTTCATGGGGAACTGTTTATAGTGCAAAATTATAAAAATATATTAAATCTATAGAATTACTAGAATATTAATTTGGAATTGACAAAATCAACATTTTTACCCCTTTTTCAATAAAAATTTAGAGTTCTCTTCGACTCGCGCTATGCGAGATAAGATCGAATAAAGTGACGATTATAACCTAATCACTCGGGTTTCGATCGATAGTTTAATACAGGTGTGAGAAGAAACCGCGCTGCCGGTCGAAGAACTCTTCGTTCATCAACAGGTGCGTAAATCGTTGCGGCAGTGGTGCCGGCAGTTCACTAAACAGAAAAGCTTTCACCGCAGCCGCACGTGCGCGATGCATTTGGATTGATAAACTGAAAGCCTTTCCCGTTAAGGCCATCGGAGAAATCAAGCGTTGTACCGATCAGGTACAATAGACTTTTTTTATCGACTAAAATTTTGATCCCTTTGTCTTCAAACACCTGATCGGCCGGCTGAATTTTATCGTCAAAGCCAAGGTCATACATCAGGCCTGAACAGCCGCCACCCTTTACCGATACACGGATGTTGTGATTTTCGGTTTTGCCTTCTTCGGTGCGCAGGCTTGCTATTCTTTCTTTTGCTTTCTCAGTTACACTTATCATAATAGTCAGTTTTACTACGCCACGGGATTCAATACAACACTAAAAACGGTAATAGTATTTCGGTCTCTGCCATAATATAATTTTTCCAGCGCTTCCAAAATGTTGGTGGCCCGGAAATACGATGTGTGCAGTTCGCGGTCGCTCTTGGTCACCCATTGTATAGTGTAGGAGTTTTCCTTCTCTTTATAGTTTTGAACATAATCCCACATTTTTTTCAAGGCATCCACTTTATCGGCTCCGGTTTCTGAGTGAAAAAGGAAGGACTGATTGTGCCGCGGATTGATGGTGATCAGATCAAGCTTTGTTTTGCCATCGATGATGCCGTATTCAAACATCAAATCGCTGGTGCGCAACCCAAGGTAATCTTTGATCTGCTGCTGAATGCGCGCTGCCTCAACATGTAGGTCGCTGGCGGTTTCCATTGTAATTTTCGGCATGGTAGTTTAAAACTTTCGGAAACCCTGAAAAGTTTCACGAATTTGATTCAAAATTAGCAAAACCTGACAAATCGAAGTGTATGAATAAATTAGAGCACATTGGCATAGCGGTAAAAAATCTTGAAGAGTCTAATAAATTATTTGAAAAACTGTTGGGCAGACCTCATTATAAAATTGAAGAAGTAGCATCGGAAGGTGTTAGAACTTCATTCTTTGAATTAGGAGGAATAAAAATTGAGTTGTTAGAAGCCACCCGACCCGACTCAGCCATTGCCAAGTTTATCGAAAAGAAAGGTGAAGGCATTCATCACCTGGCTTTTGATACCGATGATGTGAAGAAGGAAGTAGTACACCTATCAGAAGAAGGGTTTGTTTCTATTTCACCGGAGCCAAAAGATGGTGCAGACAATAAGCTGATATCTTTTCTGCACCCAAAAAGCACCAATGGCGTGCTGGTGGAGTTGTGTGAGGAAAGGAAGTAAATCCGGAAGCGATTCTTTTGTCAAAGAAATTTCAGCTCGCTATTCCAATTAACGAATCGCCCGTTAATGTTTCCTTTTATAAGATGAATGCTTGGAAGTGTGAGCAGTGGCAGTTCCAAACTGCAAACTGTTGAAATACTTATTGCGCTTCCCTGCGGTTTTGCACGAGGCTGTGTTGGGTGAGCAAGCCGTGAAAAGGATTCCGATTACGCCAAGAATAAACAAGGTTTTCATTGGGGATGGGGTTTAATAATGCATAAGTAGCCACAATCCCCATAGGTAAAATGATTCAACACCTGGTGAACTTACCTCAGCATGTGACCAGGGAAAACACTAGTAAAACAAGGTCGCAGAAAGATCTCGTGATCTAGAATTTCATCTTAGGGTGAGGATTTCGCCCAAATTGGATGTCATTATAATATTTCTGCTTCCTTTTGCCCTCGGCTGTTTTATAGTATGGTTTTGGTCCGCAAGAGGCAAAAAAGATTAAAAAGCCGACAAATAATACAACGTTCCGTTTCATAATCGATTCTGATGATGAACCTAAATACGGGTGTGCTAGCCCTTTTTTATCATTGTTAACTTCAAATTGTATTTTTGCCGGACGAATCAACTAAACATCCGTTCAGCGGCAGTAAGGCATGAGTGATCAGCGCACAGAACTTTCTAATCTTGGTGAATTTGGTTTGATAGACCGCATTCAAAAGCAATTTTCCCTTCAAAACAGTACATCGCACACCGGCATTGGCGATGATGCCGCAGTGATTGATATCGGCAACGAATTTTTGCTAATCTCTACAGACATGCTGATGGAGGGAATTCATTTTGATCTTTCCTACATGCCGCTACAGCACCTGGGATACAAAGCTGTTGCTGTCAATGTATCGGACATTGCTGCGATGAATGGGAGACCGGAGCAAATAACCATTGGCCTGGGATTCAGCAATCGCTTTTCGGTAGAAGCAATTGATCTTTTTTATGAGGGCGTAAAAGCAGCGTGTGAAAATTATAAAGTCGATTTAGTGGGAGGCGACACCAACTCATCTCATTCCGGGCTGATTGTTTCCGTTACCGTAACCGGCAGAGTTGCCAAAGACAAACTTGCGTTGCGTAGTACTGCACGCAATAGTGATATCATTTGTGTGACCGGAGACCTAGGCGCTGCCTACATGGGTCTGCAGGTGTTGGAGCGCGAGAAGCAGGTATTTTTAGCCAATCCCGAAATGCAACCCGACCTGGAAAAATACGAATACATGGTTGGGCGTCAATTAAAACCAGAGGCACGAATGGATATCGTGTATGAACTTGCAGAGAAAAACATTGTGCCCACTTCCATGATTGATATTTCTGATGGGCTGGCCTCTGAACTGTTACACCTCAGTAAAAATTCAAATCTTGGTGTGAAGTTGTTCGAAGATAAAGTACCGATCGATCACGGAGTGTTTGAAACGGCCATTGAGTTTAAGATTGACCCGATCACATGTGCACTTAATGGCGGAGAAGATTATGAGTTGTTATTCACCATTAAGCAAGCTGACTTCGAGAAAATCAAAAACCACCCCGATATTCATTTTATCGGACACATGCACGATCGTGCTGATCAGAATGTGATGATCACAAAAAATCAAACTATGATTGCACTGAAGGCCCAGGGGTGGAATCACTTGACTGCTGAGTAAATCTTGGAAGTTTGATGATGAACATCGAACCTTGATTTTCTGAGCTTTGAATTTCGAGTGTGCCTTTGTTCATTTCAATAAACTTTTTGCACAGCGATAGGCCAATGCCAGTGCCTTTTTCACTGGAAGTGCCCCGCTTAATAAAGGTGATGTCAGAATTGATGATGCGTTGAAGTTCCTCAGCGGTCATCCCGATGCCCTCATCTTTCACCACAATGCATACTTGATTTTCCATCAGCGAGGCTTGCAAGGATACTTTCTTTCCTTCGCTGGTAAATTTCAGCGCATTGGAAACTAAGTTTCGAATGGCCACATAAATCATATTTTCATCGCCCCATAATTGCAGGCCTGCTTCGGTATGTATATCCAGTGTTATCTTTTTCTTTTCAGCCGTAAGGGCATAAAGGCCTTTCACCTTTTCAAACAAGTGACTAACGCTAAACGATGCTGGATCGTATGTAATGGTTCCCATTTGCGATAAGGACCAATACAGGGTATTGTCAATCAGGTCCAATGCGTTAGTAACAGAATGACGAATGTTTGTTGCATGCTTCTTAATTTCTTCGCGCGTGATGTCATCACTGTCAATCAGCAAACCTAGAAATCCTTTGAGCGTGGTAAGCGGTGAGCGAAGATCATGCGACAAGATGGAGAAAATTAAATCCTTCTTTTGATTGAGACTCTCAAGTTCATTCTTCGATTCAAGAATTTCTTTGCTCTTTATGGATAGTAACAAGGCAAGCTTTTTATTTTCTTCACGTATGCGTCTGGCCCGCCAGGCTGTGGTAACAATAAATAAACTGATGACAACTGCAATGCTGATGAGAATAAACCACCAGGTGCTCCAGAATGGACGACTCACTTCAAATCGAAATGAGGTGGTCAACGCTTCGCCAAGGTGATTGGTGGTTTGAACCAAAAATTGATAATCTCCGGGTTTTAGATTGTAGTAGTTGGCGGTATTGTTTTGAATAAGAGTTTGCCATTCCCGATCGAATCCTTCCAGCTTCACGCTGATTTTGTAACGTGCGGAATGAATATAAACGGGAATAAAAAATTTGACCTCCACAGAATTGTTATCGTAGCTGAAGCGCAAGTCTTTTCCTTCCGGAAAAAACCTTGTTTTAGCCTTGGTGCCTTCCGGATCATTCAGTACGCGAACAGAAAGGATTTTCGGAGTGAGCGGAAATTTTGGAATCACAATGTCTTCAGGTTTGAAGACATTGAATCCATTGATGCCCCCAAAATACATTTCTCCTTTACTGCTTTTTAAAAACGTGAGCCTGTTGAATTCATTTTCCTGCAGCCCATCTACAGTGCCGTAGCGGACAATTATTTTTTTTGCTGCATCATAAGTAGCCAATCCAAGATTAGAGCTGATCCACACCAAACCGTTGTTATCGGGAAGACATCCGTAAATAGTGTTGTCTGGCAATCCTTCGTGTTGTGTAAGGTGTACCGGCTTACGCAACTCCTTGCCATCCATGTCGAAGATGTACAATCCTTGTTGGAATGAGCCAACCCAAAGTTGCCGATTGATTGATTGTATTGACAGCACCATTACGGATAAGCTGTCCTTTCGCGGATCAGGCTCCAGTGGTGTGTAGCGGAAGCTTTCTGTTTTTGGATCAAACACTGAAATACCACTGTTAGTACCAATCCATTTTCTTCCCAAGTGATCGAGCCCAACACACGTGATGTTGTTACTTTGACGAATGTTGCTGGGAAATTTAAAGTTGCGATATTCTTTTGTTTGTTTTGTTTTCAGATCGTGCATTAACAATCGTGCATAGCTTACCACCCAAAGGGTGTCTCGGTGAAGCAGCATGTGCCGGTTGGGTAATTTTCGGGAGTAGGCTTTGAGGGGCTCGTAGTAATTGAATTTTTTTGTGTTGTAATTAAATTCCACCATGCCCCGATTGGTGCCAATCAAAAAACGATTTGGAGCTATTTCTGCCAGACTATAGCCCGTCAGGTGTTCATTTTCTCCGGCAATGGAGAGTTTGATTCGTTCGGTTTTGTTGGTAGTGCGATCGAAGCGATTTAAAAATCCACCTTCAGTAGGAATCCAAATAATGCCACGACTGTCTTCACTAATGCCGCGTGTCATGTTGTCACTCAGCGTTGCATCATCCTCCGGATTATTTTGAAAGTGCTCAAAAGGTAATTGAGATGGATCATACTTACGCACTTCTCCAATACTTCCCACCCAAATGACACCGGTATTATCTTCCATAATGGTGTTGCAGGTACCAATAGGATTTGAACCCGAGCGAAAAAATAGCTGACGAACATGCGTATAAGCATCAAGCTCCGGACTGTAAATAACGAGGCCATTGGCTTTTGTTGTGATCCATACGAGGCCCTTCTTATCCTGAATAATTTTTTCGATACGATTGTACAGTGGTGTGTTAGAAGGCGAAAAAAGTTTCACCGTCTTTTTCTGCGGAAGGCTATACACAATCACTCCATTCTTCTCTGTGCCAATCCAAAGATTTTCCTGCCGGTCTACTAACAAACTTGTGACACGTGTATTTATAGACAGTTCGTTGCTGATTCGCTTGAGGGGAAGGGTTTCTTTCAGCTCTCCGTGTTGAACAAAAAATATCTTGTTTACGTCACCGAAAATCAATTCATCGCGATAGGCAATGGCAGCAGAAGGGCTCGTAATCACTTCGGATAAATTTTTATAGCGCTGCAGCGTATTGTTCTTCAGGCGAAAGATTCCTTTTTCCTGAGTGGTGATCCAAATCGTGCTATCGTCTTCGCGAATGAAATCGCGCAGGATTGCACCGTAGGTTTGCGTAGGGATAGAGGTGATTTTATCGGTCTCGTAAGTGTATGACAATAATCCATAATTGCGAGTGGTGATCAGCAGGCGATTCGTAAGCTTATCCCAGAAAATTTTATTGATTTCCCTTCCCCTCAAATTAATAAGCGTGTCACTTTGATTCTGGGTTACATCCGTAAAGCGTGTGCCGTCAAACCGAAGCAAGCCATTGCAGGCTACCCACACAAGGCCGTGCGGATCTTGATCAAAATCATTAACAGCCGAATAGTTGGCAAACTCATTTATCGGAAGCGATTGGAACTGAACTTTATCGGGCAGCTTTTGTGCGGTGAGCGTTGCTGCACAAATCATCACTCCAACGAAAAGTAGTTGCTTCATTAATCAATTGGGAAGGGAATGTAGACAAACTTGGCAAAATCCTGATCGAGCACAAAAAGGCAGCAAAACTCATCCGGATCTTTGTATGTATTTTTAAAATCTTCCTGCCGATCTTCCGCAATCAGTTCACGCTGAACAAACTCATCCAGAAAAGAAGCGTAGTAGTTCCATTCCAGGCCTAATGACTTTCGATCGATTAACAGTTGGCCAATTGCGATTGGTTTTTTTGAAATCGAAAAGATGGGGAAATCAAAACCAGCCTTTCGAATCTGATAAGATGCTTCCTTTAGAGTATCCGCGACCTTGACAAAATCTTGCGATATGGTGCCGAGGTATTTTCCATTCAACTCGGGATCATTTGAAATTGCATGTTCCATTTGCCGCTAATATAATTCCAACTTTTGACCTTGTCTACTGAAGATAATAATTACCTACTTTTAATAAAAACTATTTTGATTCCGTTTGTGATCAAATGCAGTTTAACTTTAAACAGATCATTCTATGAAACTACCTTTTTGGATATTTTCTTTTTCACTGGTTGTCATTTCGGCTAGCGCCCAGACAAGCGAGGCTGAGTTGAAACAATCGTATCAAATGCGAAGGCAGCTTGCAGAAAGCTCGCTGCTAAAAAATTACCCCGCGCGCAACATCGGCCCAACTGTGCAAGGCGGCCGCATTGTGGATATTGAAGTTAACCTTGCCAATACCAAAGAGTATTATGTTGGCTATGCTTCAGGCGGAATTTTTAAAACAGAAAATAACGGAATCACGTTCTTCCCAATTTTCGATCAGCAGGATGCGTTGGGCATTGGCGATTTTGCATTGTCGCAAACCGACACAAAGGTGATGTATGTGGGCACCGGTGAAAAGCATAGCAGCCGATCCAGCTATGCCGGTTCAGGCATGTACAAAACTACCGATGGAGGCAAAACATGGGCAGCGATTGGCCTTGCAGGAACGCAACACATCAGCCGTGTAATCATTCACCCACTGGATAATAATACGGTATGGGCTTCTTCGCTTGGATCGCTTTATTCTAACAACGGTGATCGTGGCGTTTTCAAATCATCGGATGGTGGAAAGACATGGAAGAAAACTTTGTTTATAAATGACAGCACGGGTATTGCTGATCTGGTGATCAATCCACAAAATCCAAAGCAACTGTTGGCATCCTCTTGGGAGCGCACGCGCAAAGCCTGGGACTTCAAGGGCAATGGCAGTGGTTCAGCAATTTATAAATCAGAAGACGGTGGCGAAACCTGGGCAAAATCTGTCAATGGATTTCCGCAGGGAAAATCGGTAGGCCGCATCGGACTGGATATTTGCTGGACAAAGCCCAATGTGATTTATGCCGTATTGGATAATCAGGAAGAAACCAAAACGGAGAAAAAAGAAAAGGCGGATGGCAAATGGAAACTCACAGATTTCAAAGACATGACCAGCGAAAAGTTTCTCGCGTTGGAGGATAAAAAACTGGATGAGTTTTTAAGAGACAACGGATTCCCCAAACGCTACTCGGCTGCGCGGGTAAAGAAGGAAGTACGCGATGGAAAATATACTCCCCTTGCCCTTGCTACTTACTTTGGTGGTGATGCCAATGCCAATCTGTTCGATACAAAAATTAAAGGTGCCGAAGTATATCGGTCTGATGATGGTGGCAACAGTTGGAAAAGAACACACTCCTTCGATATTGATGGAGTTTATTATACCTATGGCTATTACTTTGGTGAGATGCGCGTAGCACCAGACAATGCCGACTTGCTCTACATTTATGGTGTGCCCATGCTGAAGTCTGCTGATGGTGGAAAGAATTGGGTTGAACTGGATTCAGTCGGCAATGTTCACAGCGATCATCATGCCCTTTGGATTGATCCAAAAGATTCAAAACATATTTTATTAGGTAACGATGGCGGGCTTTATCAAAGCTATGATGAGGGTGCCTATTGGCATCACATCAACAACATGCCGGTGGGCCAGTTTTATATGGTGAATGTAGATATGGAAACGCCTTACAATGTATACGGTGGCTTGCAAGACAATGGTGTGTTAAGAGGCTCTTCAAAATCAGTTCCCAACCGAGGCAAACATTGGGAAGCCATTTATGGTGGCGATGGAATGTTTGTAGCTCCCGATCCTCGCAATAGTAAATTAGTATACACCGGCTTTCAGTTTGGAAATTATGCAAAACTTGAGCTAGACAAAGGAAAGTCCACGCGCATCACACCTCAACATGATATTGGCGAAGCGCCTTTACGATGGAATTGGCGCACACCGGTAATTTTATCCAAGCACAACCCTGACATTGTGTACATGGCAGCACAAAAAGTTTTTCGCAGCTTAGACAAAGCCGAAACATGGGAAGTGATTAGTCCTGACCTCACCAAAAATAAAAAGCAAGGCAATGTTCCATTTTCTACCATCGCATCGCTGGCGGAGTCACCACTTCAATTTGGTTTGCTTTATGCCGGAACAGATGACGGTAACCTTTGGGTAAGCAAGGATGCTGGTGGAAACTGGGAATCCATCAATGCGGGTTTACCTTCTAATAAATGGGTCAGCAGCGTATCGCCTTCGCCTCACGATAAAGCAACCGTATTTGTTTCTTTGAATGGTTATCGCACCGATGATTTCAAAACCTATGTCTTCATGAGCAGTGATTTCGGCAAAACGTGGAGAAGTGTGAAAGGAAATTTACCTGAATCGGTTGCTAATGTGATTATACAGGATCCGGTGAATGCAGATTTGTTGTATTGCGGATTGGATAACGGAACGTACGCAAGTCTTGACAAAGGTGTGACTTGGCATTTCTTCAACCGCATGCTCAATGTTTCTTCTTACGACATGATCGTTCACCCGCGCGACAATGAGTTGGTGGTGGGCACTCACGGACGAAGTGTTTTTGTTTCGGATGTAAAGCCGTTGCAATCGCTTAAAGATGGTAGCGTTAATAAAGGAGTAGTTGCCTTCTCGATGGATAATCTCCGCTTTAATGAGAAGTGGGGAGAAAAGCAATACGAATGGACTAAGCCGAATGAACCCAAAAGCTCGTTATTCTATTACGTTGGTAAGGAGGGTTCTGTAGTGAAAGCTGAAATTTATGATGATAAGAATAATCTCGTTCGAACGCTCGATGCGGATGGGTCAAAGGGTTTTCACTCATTAGCATGGGACGCGAAGATCAATGAGGCGGTGACCTCGGAAAAAGGTAAGAAGGCTACAACATCAACGGCTGTAATGAAGTATGCAGGCAAGGGTAAATATAAAATCAAACTGATCAATGGAAGTGAGACAAGTGAAGTCTCCTTCGAAATAAAGTAGTGCATTTTTGTTTCAAGTTCAGAGGGCTGCACCAAAAGGCAGCCCTTTGTTTTTGCCTTTCTTGTCCAATAGTTCCCGCTGAAAGAAATACAGCGCTACGTGGCCTCATCACTCGTTGTTAGGAATTAGAAACTTAACGTCTATGGAAACAAAAATTGATCGTGCAGCTTTTCTGAAAGCCGGAGTAACGGGTGCAGCAACACTATTTCTTGGCGTTAGCGTGGCGCAGACACAGCAGCCGGAAAGACCAGCACCCATTAAACTTGAAATTGTGAAAGAGTTTGTTGGAGTTTGTCATGGCAAGTTTGATCGCGTAAAAGAGATGCTTGAAAATGATCACTTGCTGTTGCATGTCTCCAATGACTGGGGCGGTGGTGATTTTGAATCGGGAATCGAAGCCGCGGGCCACGTGGGCAATCGGGAGATCGCCAATTACCTGCTGTCCAAAGGTGCTCGCTATAACATTTACCTCGCCTGCATGCTTGGTCACCTCGATATTGTGAAGCAGACGCTGAGCTTCAATGCTGGCTTGCTAAATTCAAAAGGGCCGCACGGATTCACCATGCTTCATCATGCAAATAAGGGTGGGGAGAGTGCTCGACCTGTTGTGGATTATCTCCAATCGGTTGGTGCGAAAGAAACTAAAATTGATTTTTATTCGAAGGTTTGATTAGCAAGCCACTGACTGGCGAAGGTTTGCAGTTCAGGAAAGAATTCAAAAAATTCTTTTTCAAAATCATCGTATGAACTTTTTAAATCAAACACCGCCTCATCCATTTTTGATTCATACGGTGTTCTGCGCGACATGCCAGTAAGGGCGCGGTGGATGCCATCAAGCTTCGCATAATTCGCCAACCAATTTCCCTTAATCATGTAAGGCATCATCATCTTTACTTGATCTGGCAGCGTATTGCTATTCTTTTGAATGAGGTCGTACGTTTCATCCGCAAAGTCAGGCAATAGCGTTGAATGGTATTTATCCCAGTGGCGCGCTAACAAATGATCATAAAACACATCTACAATCACACCGGAGTAATGCCTGTATTTTGGGCGCAGTCGGTTTTTACTTTGCGCAACAACAAGATGCTGATCGGTGAAGAAATCAATTTCGCGATGCAATTCAATACCGGCAGCAATCTGCGGGGCAAACCGGTCGCGCAAATTTTTTCCCTTCACAAAGTCGCCAATAAAATTGCCGATCATCACCTGCGGATGATTACCGGAGAGATACAGATGCGCCAGGAAGTTCATGTGCAATCGCTAAACTTCAATTTTCCATCAGTGGTTTAGGAAAGATGACCATAATTTTTCAAATTCCATCCTCATTTTTTGGATAAGCAATCATTCCAAAGAAAGAAGCTAACTCAAACCTAAACATGATACGAATGAAATTCATTTCACTACTCGCACTTTTACTGTTCTCTGTTGCCGGCTTTGCCCAGCGCACCCTTATTCATTGCGGAAATCTGATCGATGGAAAAAGCAAAGAGGTTTTTTCGCAAATGACCATTGTAGTAGAGGGAAATAAAATCACAGCATTGGAAAAAGGGTTAACAAAGCCCGGCAAAGATGATAAGCTGATCGACCTCAGCAAGAAAACCGTTATGCCAGGTCTGATTGATATGCACGTGCACATCGAAAGTGAAACCAGCAAGGATGCACTGGTGAAGCGATACACCATGAACGAAGCCGATGTTGCCTTTCAGTCTACTATTTATGCAAAAAAGAATTTGATGGCTGGCTTTACCACGGTGCGCGATCTGGGTGGCAGTGGCGTAAATATTTCTCTTCGCAATGCAATCAACCAGGGGATGATTGTTGGTCCGAGGATTTTTACAGCAGGAAAAACAATTGCCAGCACGGGAGGTCATGGCGATCCCACCAATGGAGGCAGAAAAGATTTGATCGGTGATCCAGGACCAAAGGAAGGTGTAATCAATGGACCCGAAGACGCATTCAAGGCCGTGCGTCAGCGCTACAAAGATGGATCCGACCTGATTAAGATTACCGCTACGGGTGGAGTGTTGAGTGTGGCAAAAGACGGAAGCGGTCCGCAGTTCACGCAAGAAGAAGTTAATGCGATTGTGCTGGCAGCAAAAGATTATGGATTTCACACCGCGGCACATGCTCATGGCGCAGAAGGTATGAAGCGTGCGGTGTTGGCAGGCATCACCACCATTGAGCATGGTACATTAATGACGGAAGAAGTGATGGACTTGATGAAACAAAAAGGAACCTACCATGTCCCCACGATTATTGCAGGCCGATCTGCCGCGGAGTATGCAAAAATTCCGGGCTACTATCATCCTTTGGTAGTGCCTAAGGCAATTGAGATCGGCTCTAAGATTCAGGAGAATTTTGCGAAGTCTTATAAAAGAGGAGTGAAGATTGCGTTTGGTACCGATGCAGGCGTTTTTCCTCATGGAGAGAATGCACGGGAATTTGGTTACATGGTAGAGGGAGGCATGCCAGCCATCGAAGCCTTGCTGAGCGCGATGCAGGTGAATGCCGATATTTTAGGAATGGGCGATAAACTTGGATCTATTGAGAAAGGCAAACTCGCAGATATTGTTGCGGTCAACGAGAACCCTGTTACTAACATCAAAACGATGGAGAAAGTAACGTTTGTGATGAAGGATGGTGTAGTCTATAAAAATGAATAAGTGAACCATAAGATATTTTCAAGCGCCAAACCGTGGCAGTTGGATGTTGGCCTATTGATTTTTAGAGTATTGGTGGGTTTGATGATGCTACCACATGGCTGGCCCAAGTTGATTCACTTTGCTGAACGTGCACAAAGGTTTTCCGATCCGCTGGGCATCGGAAAACCGTTATCACTTTCTGGAACTGTGCTGGCAGAGTTTTTCTGTTCTCTTTTCCTGATTGCCGGACTGTTCACGCGTGCAGCCCTAATTCCATTGATCTTCACGTTCATGGTGATTTGTTTCCTCGTGCACGGGGCCGATCCTATTAGTGAAAAGGAAACACCGCTATTGTTTTTAATTTCGTATGTGGTTTTGTTTTTTACCGGCCCCGGTAAATACTCGGTGGATGGATTCCGAAAGTAATTGCCTTAAGAAATCTTAATTTTTAATTCAGGTAAGCCTAAGATGGGGCTTCTATCTTTCGAATATAACGTTTGAATGATGAAGAGATTTCTATGGATTGCCCTGCACCTTGTTTCGACAACAATTTTTGCGCAGGCCCGGTTTGAACTTCAGCAATTCTCTGGAGTAGTAAAAGGGATTGAACCGGGCTTTCGATTTGCGTTAGAACGATTGTGTTTGGATGTTGATGGAAAAAGGGAATGCTTTGTTTTCTATCCAGACTATGGCCAATTGCTCTTCGAGAAGATAAAGATTGGTGATCGGGTCGAACTGAAGGTCAATGTAAATCTGAAAGTGAGGGATTTAAAAAAGGACTTGAGTGAGGCAAATAGAACGTTGTCATGGTTTCTGTTCCGTGATCAAATAGAAGAAATAAAAATAGGTGAGGAGTGGGTTCCGCTACCAAAACCAAAGGAAAAGAGCGAGCCGAACGTATCGAAGGTTTTTCTCGAGCAGAAAATTATCGAGGAGTATTGGCAAGGAGACATCAAGCACGGACTACTTTTTGATGGCGGACGTGTTGCGTTCAATCAGGCCGCAAATAAATATCTGGATCCGTTCAAGGATGCTAAGAAAGGTGACAAGGTTTCCTATTACGGCTACCGCTTGCCAATGAAGCCAGGCTATCGCTATCCCGTGGAAGGGGTCAAGGAGGTGCATCACTTTCTTCCGTTAACGGGCGTCAATGGCCAGCTTCGATCTTATCTCTTCAAGCAAAATCACGTATGCATTGGAGCAAAGTTCGAAACGGAATCTGGTAAAGAGATCACCGTTTCTTTTCCCAGTTACCGCGCAGTGGAAATTAAAGAGTTTATTAACCCCAAAGAAGACCTGAAAGTATATTTTGGTTCGGATTATGGAGTTGGAAAATTCAGCTTGCCAGAACTTCATGCAATCATTCAGGGAATCGATACGCTCCGTATTGAAGAATTTGGCTTCTACGGTGGTGCTGATGGAAAGCATAACCATAAGGATATTGGTATCGTAGGAAAAATAACCAGCCTTGAGCGCACACCAAAAGGCAATGTGGCCAGTATTATTGTGGACTCAGAATATTATGTAGAAATTGATGCGATGATGGCGCAACAGATTGGATATGTTTTTCGAAAGGGACTGTTGATTAGCATCATTGGGAAAGAACGCATCAAAGACCCTGGCGAGATCTATAAGAAGAACTATAAAATAGTAGTGCCCGAGAAAGTGGTGGTGGATGGTAAAACCTTTTCTCTATTTCAGCCATGAAGATTCTGTTAGTAGAAGATGAGCCTAAACTCAATGAGTTTGTGAAAAAGGGCCTTGAACAAAATGGCTACACGGTAGACAGTGTGAGCAATGGCACCACCGCGCTTGATTTAGCCGCATCACAATCGTACGACCTCATTGTTCTTGATCTGATGCTTCCGGGGCAGAATGGATTTGAAGTACTGGACAACCTTAAACAGTTTGACATCAAAGTGCCCGTAATGATTATGAGTGCCATTAGCAATACAGAACGGGTAATTGAAGGATTGGATAGGGGCGCGGTGGACTACATCAAAAAGCCATTTGACTTTGGAGAATTTTTAGCACGCGTAAGGGCAGTTACGCGCAAGAATCATACGCGCAACTTTACGCGATACAAATTGGGTAACCTTGAAATGGATTTGCTGTCGCGCAAAGTTATGGCCAATCAGGCTGAAGTAACGCTTACCAAACGTGAATTTTCGTTGCTAGAATTATTGTTAATCAATTGCAATCGTGTTGTTTCCAAAACAGAGATAGCTGAAAAAGTGTGGGAAGTAAATTTTGATATGGGAAGTAATGTGATTGAGGTTCACTTATCGCAGCTGCGCAAAAAATTAGGAGAAACTGAACTGATACAAACAAAAGTGGGCATTGGCTATTATATTGAAGGAGAGTTAGTCAAAGCGTAACGCATTTGAAAAATTACTTTTTAGGTATTCAGGGAAAAACCGCGCTGATCTTTTTTGGCGTATTCATCCTGATCATTCTTCCGGTTAATTTTTTTGTTTACTCGAATGTGAAGCGTTTGCTTGCCGAAGCTGACTCGAAAGAACTGATTGCCGAAGGCGAACGATTGCTAAACCAGGTACGGCTCGACCCGCCCGCAGTACCCCTGCCATCCATTGGCTATTCTATTTTTCTTCAGGTGGGTAATGAGTCAAAGATTGATTCTGTTTTCGCATCGCCCGACTTTCCCGCCTTTTTGAGTGACATAAATGAAAGCGAGGTGATTGAATTTGATACCTTAAAAATCGTCACACTCCGCAAGCCACTTGAATATGGAAATGGTCAAGTCACGTTTTCAATTGCACGCAGTAATCAACGACTGATAGCGCAGATCACGGAATTGAGGAGCTACCTTTTTGCAGCCAATCTTATGGCCATATTGGTGGCCGGCCTTGTGGTGTATTGGACATCTGGATTTACGTTAAGACCCATTCGCAGAATTATTGCGGTGGCAGAACACATCAACGCATCAAAAAGTATTGAGCGTGTTCCAGTGCCACTGGCGCGCGATGAGAACAGGCAATTGGCCCTTGCCATCAACGAAATGCTTTCCCGCATTGAACATTCTGTAAAAAACCAAACGAATTTTTTTGCTTCTGCTGCGCATGAGCTTCGCACGCCCCTGGCCGTGATGCAAACTGAACTGGCAGTGGAATTAAATAAAACGGAAGACAGCACAGCAAGAGCAATTTTTCAACATCAATTGGTGGAGGTGCAGCGCCTGAGTCAGATTATCCAGGATTTTTTATTGATCAGTCAATTGAAAAGTGAAACGCTTACTGTGCGAAAGAAGCCTGAGCCCATTGATGAGGTAATTTATTCATCGATGAAACGTTCACGTTTTCTCACGCAGGAGCGCAACATCCAGTTCAAGGTAATGATCGGTGAAGCCATTCAATCATTCATTTGCCATTTGGATCGTGATAAAATTGAAATTGTATTGGTGAACCTGATCGAAAATGCAATCAAGTACTCGCCTGACAACAGTACTATCTTGATTGAGATGAAGAAAGAAGATTCTCATTTTACAATTTCGGTTGCCAATCCTCTGGCCACCCCTATTCAAAACATGCACGAATTAAAAACAGAATTTCGCAAGTCAACTGAATTCAGCGCTGGTCTGGGAATGGGACTTTGGATTTGTGATCAGATTGTTACGCTGCATCAAGATCAACTCGAGCTATCACAGCGTGACGGGAAGTTTTATGCTGAGGTTAGCATTGGGATAATTTGATCTTCTTTGATTCGTACATCCGTTCTGTCATGAGTATATTTAATGAATGATGGAAGAGATAACCGAGGTGCTGTGGAACGCGGCTGAAAATCATAAGGTATGCCGCATAACCATGCGTGGTGAACCGCTTCAAAGGGTAATACATCCTTATGGTATCTGTCGTACGAGCGCCAACCATATTGTGCTGGTTTGTTGGCAGGCGATGGGCTTTACCAAAGCAGGTGGTAAGGCAGGCTATCGCAACCTTGAGTTAGCGGATATCGAAGAAGTGGAGATGCTCGAAAATTCTTTCCGTGTGGATGTTGGCTTTAATCCGAAGGACGGACAGTATCGAGAGTGGGTGTTTCATATCTAAGCATTTCTCGGGCCTGGACATTGGTGAACCTCTGGTCAATACCCGCCCCAAAAAAATCAAAACCTTACCAACCCCAAAACCAAGCATTTTTGGCTACCTTTGCCCCTCAAATTTTAGCTCAGAAATGAAGGGAATGGAGAACATTCGAAATTTTTGCATCATCGCACACATCGACCACGGCAAAAGCACCCTGGCCGACCGCCTTTTAGAGTTTACCGGTACCCTGAACGAGCGCCAAATGGAGGCCCAGGTACTTGATAATATGGACCTGGAGAAGGAAAAGGGGATAACCATCAAGGCTCACGCTATCCAAATGAAGTATAAGTTGGACGGGCAGGAGTATATCCTCAACCTTATAGATACCCCGGGTCACGTAGACTTTTCATATGAGGTATCTCGGGCTATAGCAGCCTGTGAAGGAGCCCTTCTCATTGTTGATGCCAGTCAGGGAATTGAAGCGCAGACGATTTCAAATATGTACCTGGCGTTGGAACATGACTTGGAGATCATCCCCGTGATGAACAAAATTGATCTTCCTCATGCCATGCCCGAGGAAGTGACTGATGAAATTGTAGAGCTGATTGGGTGTCATCGCGAAGATGTTATCCGCGCCAGCGCTAAAGAAGGAATTGGCATTGAAGATATTTTGAAGGCCATTGTGCAGCGCATAAAACCTCCGGTGGGTGATCCGAAGGCGCCACTTCAGGCGATGATTTTTGATTCTGTGTTTAACTCTTTCCGAGGTGTGGAAATTTATTTCCGGGTATTTAATGGCACCATCCGCAAAGGTGATAAGATCAAGTTTGTGGGTACCGGACAGGAATATAATGCGGATGAAATTGGCGTATTGAAGCTTGACAAGCAGGCACGCAATGAAATCAGCGCAGGCAACGTAGGCTATCTGATTTCAGGAATAAAAGTTGCCAAGGAAGTGCACGTGGGTGATACCATCACTAGCGTGGAAAACCCTGGCGCTGCTTTGAAAGGATATGAGCAGGTGAAGCCGATGGTGTTTGCCGGTATTTATCCGGTGGATACTACCGAGTTTGAAGAACTAAGAGCCTCGATGGAAAAACTTCAGCTCAACGATGCTTCATTGGTGTGGGAGCTAGAGACTTCAGCGGCTTTGGGCTTTGGATTCCGCTGCGGCTTCCTGGGAATGCTGCACATGGAAATTATTCAGGAGCGGTTGGAGCGCGAGTTCAACATGACGGTGATCACCACAGTGCCGTCCGTTGGTTTTAAAGCTCACCTCACAGACGGATCAGAATTGTTTATTAACGCCCCTTCTGAAATGCCTGATCCTACGCGGATGAGTAGCATTGAAGAGCCTTACATCAAAGCCCAGATCATTACCAAATCAGAATACATCGGCCCTATTATCAACTTGTGTATTGAGAAGCGCGGCATCATTAAGAATCAAAACTATTTGACTACGGATCGTGTGGAAATGCATTTTGAAATGCCTTTGTCGGAGATTGTGTTTGATTTTTTTGACAAGCTTAAATCGATTTCACGCGGTTATGCGTCCCTCGATTACCATTTGATCGGCTTCAGAGAATCGGATATGGTGAAGTTGGATATCATGCTGAACGGAGAGAAAGTGGATGCCTTGAGTGCCATTGTTCACCGTGGCAAGTCGCAGGATTGGGGAAGAAAATTGTGCGAAAAATTGAAGGAACTGATTCCTCGTCAGATGTTTGAAATTGCCATTCAGGCCGCCATCGGTCAAAAGATTGTAGCCCGTGAAAACATTAGCGCGATTCGCAAAAACGTGATTGCAAAGTGTTATGGTGGAGATATTTCGCGGAAGCGCAAACTTTTGGAGAAACAAAAGAAGGGTAAGAAGCGCATGAGGCAGATCGGAACAGTAGAAGTTCCACAGGAGGCATTTATGGCTGTGCTGAAGATTAATTAAATTTAGCTGCATGGAGAGAAATTATGACGAAGTAATCTCAGATATGTTGATTCAACTGACTCAACTCGAGGAAAGTTTGAAGAAGCAAAATGATAGAATGAAGGCATTTGATAAGCGGATGGACTTAACTATTAAAAGGATGGTGAAAGCTGAATCGCGCTTGGAACAACAAGAGAAAAGAATGGAGGTCTTCGATAAAAAGCTTGAGCAGTCGATAAAGGATCAGCGTGAGTTTAGCAGGATGCAATCTCAACTGAATAAGTATTTTCTTGACGCGATCAAAAAAAATAAATAATAATCTCTATGCGAGCCAGTAAAACTAAACTCGCCCTTAAACGTGCAGAGCTGAGCTTGGAAAAGAAACGCAAGGAACTGATTAAAGCGAAGCGCTTACATCAAAAACTAGCAGGTGAGTTTATTGATTTGTGGATGATTACAAGACGGCTTCAAAAACAAACAACATCAAAACCTTGATCCTTATCTTTTTGATTTAGACTCACATTTCTCACATACAAAGTTGAAGCTAATACAGAATGACTACAACGACTACCACCTACACACTCATCGATGGCCGCAAAATAGCTTCGGATATTAAGGGTGAGATTACTCAAAAAGTAAACGAACGAAAAGCTGCTGGAAGAAAAGTGCCGCACCTCGCCATCATTCTGGTAGGAGACGATGGTGCCAGTCAAACGTACGTGGATCATAAAGTAAAGGCGTGTAAGGAGGTTGGCTTCCATTATTCGATGCTTCGCTTTGCTGATACCATTAGTGAAGACAAGTTGATGAAGCACATCGATCAGGTGAATCGAGATGAGGATGTTGACGGATTCATTGTGCAGTTGCCACTTCCTCCCAATATTTCAGTGGAGCGCATCACCGAAAAAATACGACCCGATAAAGATGTGGACGGATTTACCAATCGCAACTTTGGAAGTATTGTTTCGAAAAGCCCCTTGCTATTACCGGCAACACCTTTTGGCGTGATGGAATTATTGAAGCGCTACAACATACCTACTGAAGGAAAAAATTGTGTAGTAGTAGGAGCGAGCCGATTGGTGGGCGCACCGTTGAGTATGATGTTGGTAGAAGAAGGAAAAGCAACGGTAACCATTTGCCACAAGTACACAAAAGATATCAAGCCCTTCACCCGTCAGGCAGACATTCTGGTATCAGCTGTTGGTAAGCCAGGATTGATCACTGCGGATATGGTGAAAGAAGGAGCCGTTGTTATTGATGTAGGCACTACGCGTGTTGAAGGACCTCAATATAAAAATGGTTATGCACTGAAAGGTGATGTAGATTTCAAAGAGGTTGCACCAAAAACATCGTTCATCACTCCTGTGCCAGGTGGTGTTGGTCCGATGACCATCGCATCACTGCTGCTCAATACACTGCGTGCAACTGAGTTGAGAAATTTATAAGTTTCATTCCAACACAAAGATTTATCACTCTGTTTTGATGAAGGAGGAAATAGCAAATCAAGAGCCTGCAATTTTAAGTTCCACCCTTCCGGTGATGGAGGATTTTTACACCATTCAAGGAGAAGGTTTTTATCAGGGCCACGCTGCGTATTTTATTCGATTGGGTGGGTGTGAAGTAAAATGCGTTTGGTGCGATGTAAAGGATTCGTGGGATGTGAACGCGCACCCAAGATTGCAAATCGAGGAGATTGTTAATAAGGCCGCGGCATCAAAAAGTAAAATTGCCGTAGTTACAGGAGGTGAGCCAACCATGCACAACCTGACGGAGTTAACGAGCGCCCTTAAACAATCCGGCTTGCGCACACACATCGAAACTTCAGGCGCTTATCCGATCACGGGAATGTGGGATTGGATTTGCTTCTCTCCAAAGAAATTCAGAACACCGCATGAAAGTGTACCACAGCAGGCGAACGAATTGAAAGTGGTAATCTTCCATAAAACTGATTTTGACTGGGCAGAAAGTTTCGCCAGTAAGGTTAATGCTGATTGTCACTTATACCTTCAGCCCGAATGGTCGCGCGAAAGCGAAGTAATGCCCATGCTGGTTGACTATGTGAAAGCTAATCCCAAATGGAAAATTTCAATCCAGATTCACAAGTACATGAACATTCCTTAGTTTGAAAACTCTTTCGTCTGAAGGATGTCAATACTCGAGTTTCAATCAATACTGAATACATGGGGACAACAACAAGTCCCTTTTTTGTTTGTAGTCGATTTTGAACTTCAAAAGCCATTGGTGTGGAAGGCCAGTGAAATTGATCCTGATGAAGTCTTATTTAAGATTGGCGAATTTCAGAATTCAAACAAGTCTGCGTCCGGAAAAAAAATCATCATTGAAAAAGATGCAATCACTTTTCAGGAGTATCAAAAAAAATTCGATGTGGTCTTTGATCAGTTGTGTTATGGGAATTCCTTTTTGACAAACCTCACTATCAAAACGAGGATTCATGCCGATGTTTCGCTTAGGGATATTTTTTTTAGTGCTCGTGCTCCTTTCAAACTTTGGTATGACGATCAGTTTCTTGTCTTTTCGCCAGAGGCCTTTATAAAAATTCATCAGGGGAAGATTTTTTCTTTTCCCATGAAAGGCACCATTGAGGCAGATATTGAAAATGCTGAAGAAAAAATTTTGAGTGACCCCAAAGAACTTGCAGAGCATGTCACCATTGTTGATCTCATTCGAAATGACCTGAGTCAGGTGGCCACCAATGTTCATGTATCACGATTTCGATACCTCGATAAAATCAATACCAATTCAAAACCACTCTTGCAGGTTAGTTCAGAAATTGTAGGTGATTTACCATTAGATTATAAAAGTAACCTGGGAACGATTCTGCTTTCTCTGCTTCCTGCAGGATCCGTGAGCGGAGCGCCAAAGGATAAAACCCTTCAAATTATAAAAGCTGCCGAGCAAGAACTTCGCGGATACTATACGGGAGTTTTTGGCTATTTTGATGGTGAAAATTTGCAAAGCGCTGTGATGATTCGCTACATCGAAAAAAATCAAGATAAATATTTTTATCGAAGTGGAGGAGGTATTACCACACAGAGCGAAGCCGCATTAGAGTATGCCGAAGTATTGAATAAAGTTTATGTACCGGTTGTTTGAATCGATCAAGCTTGTAAATGGAGAGTTTCAAAACCTTGAGTTTCATCTCAAGCGTATTGAAGAATCTTCCATTGATCTTTTTGGGTTCAGGCGTGATGTTGATTTAGAAAAATCATTGCGCACCGTGGCCCGGCCAACGCAAGGGTTGTACAAAGCAAGATTGCAATACAATGAAGAACAGGAAACAATTGGCTACAGCCCATATCAGATGCGACAGGTTTCTTCGTTTAAGTTGGTAATGTCAGACACGATTGATTATTCACATAAATTTTGTGACCGCAGCCAACTTGATTTTCTCTTTTCCATGCGCGGCCAGTGTGATGATGTGATTATCGTAAAGAAAAGACTGATCACCGACTCCTCTTATGCTAACCTTGCATTCAAAAAAAATGGGCGATGGTATACACCTGCAAGTTATTTACTAAAGGGTACCATGCGGTCAAGCCTGATGCAGAATGGAGTAATCACCGAGGAGGAAATAGGTGTTGACAATTTGAAAAATTTCGAAAAAGTGAAACTGATTAATTCCATGGTGGGATTCGAAGGGCCGGAAATAGACATCAATAAAATTGAAGACTGAAATGAGAAAGTGTTATTGGACAATAGTGGTTGTTTTTTTGATGTTCAATTCTGGTAGGGCTCAAGATCCTTTGCTCAGCACAAAATCAAAAAAAGCAATTGAGCTTTATACAGCAGCAGATAATTTCAGAGTTCGAGGCCAGTTTGATAAGGCAATTGAATTATTAAAGGAAGCCTTAGAAAAGGATAAAAAATTTGAAGAAGCTTACTATCGACTTGCGCTCACCTATCGGAGCAGCGGAGATCTGATAAAATCTATCGAAAACTTTGAGTTGGGATTGAATTTAACCTCTGATATCCGCAAACAAAAAACATACTCCTTGCAATTGGGAGACGCTTTGCTGCGAATGGGTAACTATCAAAAATCATTGCTCTACCTGGATGGATTTTTGAAAGCCGAGAAATTAGACAAGGCAAAAATCGATCAGGCGGCAGTGTGGCGAAGTCAGGCGCAATATGGAGCTGATCACGCCAAGGAACGATATGATTATTTTATAAAACCATTGAGCGATACAGTCAATGCATTTCCGATGCAATATTTTCCAACGTTATCAGCAGATGATTCGGAGCTGATCTTTACCGTACGCTATGGCAAAGCGCATGATGACAACGAAGACATTTTCATCTGCACGAAAGATGAAAAAGGAAATTGGAAAACACCTGTACCCATTTCAGATCGTGTTAACAGTACGTTCCGCGAAGGCGCATCAACAATATCCGCTGACGGGCGAAAACTTATTTTCACCATCTGCGGACCGCGTGGCTGCGATTTGTTTGAGACGGTGAAAGTAGGTAAGGAGTGGAAGGCTCCGGTAAATCTGGGAGCAGCCGTAAATTCTCCCGGTTGGGAAGCACAACCTTCCCTATCAGCTGATGGAAGCGAATTGTATTTTATTTCCGATCGCAGAGGAGGATTAGGCGGCTATGATATTTGGTATTCAAAAAAAGGGGAGGATGGAAGATGGATGAGAGCTGTTAATGTTGGTGCGCCAGTCAACACGCGCTTTGATGAGATTGCACCCTATATACACGTTAATAATCAAAATCTGTATTATGCCTCAAATGGGTTGCCAGGTTATGGGAGCTATGATATTTATGTTTCTGAACGAAAAGAAGGTGCATGGATGCCGCCAACCAATATGGGTGCGCCCTTGAACGATTATTATGATCAATATTCTTTCACGGTATCCAGCAATGGCAAGTTTGCCTATTATTCCAAAGAAGAAGGCAAAAATCAGAGCAAAATTTATCGCACGGTTATACCCGAAAATTTTCAGGTAAAAAGTAAAGGCAATGTGGTGAGCGGCACCATTCGTGATGCGATCACC
This sequence comes from uncultured Cyclobacteriaceae bacterium, assembly GCA_966095315.1. Classification (GTDB taxonomy): domain Bacteria; phylum Bacteroidota; class Bacteroidia; order Cytophagales; family Cyclobacteriaceae; genus ELB16-189. The sequence continues at coordinate 27,733 of CBHTSG010000002.1, read as the reverse complement.
AAGCAGCCATTGAATGCTATTGTTGAATTATTTGATCTGAAAACGAACACAAAACTTTCTGAATTTTCTTCCGACTCTGTCAGCGGAGAATATTTGATTGTGGTGCCCGGCCTTTCGGAGTATGCCCTTCACGCCAAGCGACAAGGATATTTATTCGAGAGCCTTCATTTTGATTATAACCAGAAAGATCAAAGCGATGCCGTGGTTATTAACATGGAGCTTAAGCCAATCTTGAAAAATTCTACAGTAGTGCTGAATAATATTTTTTTCGGATTGAATGAATTTCAGCTTACAGAAAAATCAAAAGCAGAACTTGATGAGGTTTTTAAATTTCTGACGATTAATAGCACTATCGCGATAGAAATCAGCGGCCATACGGACAATACAGGCAGTGAAGAGTTCAATCAAAACCTCTCCTTTAAGCGTGCAGAGTCGGTTGTCAATTATTTAAAGGAAAAAGGCATTGATCCTGCACGGTTGAATAAGAAAGGATATGGCTCAAAAAGACCTGTTAAACCCAATGACAGTGAGCAAAATAGACAGTTAAACAGAAGGATAGAATTCACGATTTTGAGATCATAGCGCCAGGTGATCCGAATCCCTGATAGGCACTTTTATTTGAACGGTTGCTATACCGAATAAAGGGTTAAAATTTCATTAGTTTCCTACTGCAAAAAGAACATTCTGCAAAACTTTATTCTAAGTTTGCTGTTCTTCTAGAAACATTCTAAACTAAACCAAAACAGTATGAAGAAAACTTTACTTCTTAAGGTCTTCTCTGCCTTGATGCTATTAAGTAGCCTCGCATTTGGGCAGGAACGACAGATCTCGGGGAAAGTGACATCGGCAGACGATGGCTCAGCTTTACCGGGTGTGAACGTAGCCGTAAAAGGCACTTCGCAAGGAACTATTACCGATGCGGAAGGCAGCTTCCGCCTGGCCGTTCCAAACGATGCTACAACACTTGTTTTCTCTTTCGTTGGCTTTGTGTCACAAGAGATTTCAATTGGTAGCAAAGCAGTGGTTGATGTGCAATTGGTGACCGATGTCACTCAATTGTCAGAAGTCGTGGTTACCGGATATTCTTCGATCGAGAAGAGACAAATATCAGGAGCCATTTCCTCTGTGAAGGGTACCACCATTGAAAACTTGCCAATGCAAAGTTTTGATCGGGCCCTTCAGGGTAGAGCCGCTGGAGTACTTGTGATTTCGAACAACGGTATTCCTGGTGGTGGTGTTAACATTAGAATCCGCGGAACGGGATCTGTATCTGCCGGAACATCTCCTCTATACATTGTAGACGGAGTTCAGATCAACTCCAGAAGTGATGCCAACTTCACTCAGTCCAACCCTCTTGCATTCTTAAACCCCAATGACATTGCGTCAATGGAAGTATTGAAGGATGCAGCTTCTGCTGCGATTTATGGTGCGCAAGCCGCTAACGGAGTTGTTATCATTACCACTAAGAAAGGAAAAGCAGGTAAGCCATCGTTGAACTTCAACTATTATGGCGGTGTGAGTAATTCGCTGAAATTATTGGATGTGTTAGGTGCAGACGAGTGGTTTGCGTTAAGAAAGAGTGCGTTTCTAACGGGGTATCAGGGATCTTATCCCTTGAATGACACTGGTGCATCATACTTCACATTGCAAAACATGGGTCTGTTAGCTGGCCTTACAGTTCCGAACAACTTGAGTGCAACCACTCTTGCCGGATGGGCTGCAGCAAACGCACTCAATCCATCAGATTTGCAGTTGGGTAGATTCACAGACGGTACAATCAAAACATACGATTGGCAGAAGGAAGCTTTCGGAAGAGGAAAAGTTTCTAATTATGAACTCTCCTTCTCAGGTGGCGATGATAAGAACAAATACTATATCTCTACCTCATTGAACAAACAAGACGCTATTATCAAGCCAGTTAGTTTCACAAGAGGTACGGTGAAGATGGACCTTACCAATACTTTGACTAGCAAGTTAAAGGTTGCTACCTCCATCAACTTGTCTACGTTCCAGCAAGACATACCATTTGCTGTTTCTGGCTCTTTCCTGGGATCACCAGCATTCTCATCGTCTGCTATCCAGCCTCACAATCCGATCTATAATGAAGATGGTTCATTCAACACCAATATCCAAGGTGTGTTGAACCAGAACGTTATTGCGGTGTTGAGTCAAAATTCGGGTTTGCAGCGCACAAACCAAGCCGTTGGAAATATGACGTTCACGTATGATGTCATGAAAGGATTATCATTACGCTCACTCTGGGGTATTGACTATCGTTTGGTTCAGGGCGAAAGCTACAGAGACCCCAGAACACCGGACGGTATAGGTGTTGGTGGTAGATCAAGTTTGCAAAGTAACTGGAACACCAACTTTATCACTACGCAAACCGCCAACTATAACAAGGTCTTCAATTCAGTTCATTCACTTACTGCTTTGGCAGGATTTGAATATCGAAGCGAAACAAACGAATTCTTTACTGCCTCAAAAACAGGGTTCCCTACTTATCAGTTCAGATCAATCGGTTCTGGTGCCGTTGTAGAAGCAGCCAATGGTGGATGGAGCGGCTTTCATAGAGCCAGTGTTTTTGCTCAGGCAAATTATGATTTCAAGAAAAAGTATGTGGCATCCGTTACGGTTCGTAGGGATGGTTCTTCCCGATTTGGTTTGGAAAACACCTACGGAACATTCAAGTCAGTTTCACTTGCGTGGATTGCCAAAGAAGAGGAGTTCTTGAAAGGAGTTGAATTTTTAAGCGACTTAAAAGTTAGAGCTTCCTATGGCGAAACCGGAAATGATGATATTGGTGATTTCGCTGCTAAGGCTCTTTATTCTGGTGGTACAACAGTTAACTACAACGGTTCGCCAGGGATCCGACCTGCAGGTCTTGCAAATACGAAATTAGGCTGGGAGACCAACTCAACGATGAACTTTGGAGTGGATTTCGGTGTGTTCAATAACCGAATCACCGGTACAATCGATCTTTACAAAAAGACCAACAAGGATCTTTTGCTGGTTACTCCTACTCCATGGATCAGCGGATTTGACTCCTATTTTGCAAACGTAGGCGAAATGGTGAACCAAGGAGTGGAGGTTGAATTGAATTCAGTGAACCTGGATCTCAGTGGCTTCACCTGGAAGACCAACTTCAACTTTTCGTATAACCAAAACTATGTATCTAAATTGTTTGACGGACTTTCAGAATTGCCTGGAAACACTTCAGTACGCGTAGGACATTCCATCGGTACCTTCTTCACTCAGCGCTACGCTGGCGTAAACCCTGCAACAGGACGACCAATGTGGTACGACATCAATGGTAATGTCACCTATTTGCCTACAGCCGCTGATCGTGTAACAGCAGGAAACAACCAGCCAGAGTTTTACGGAGGTTTAACCAACACATTCGCATACAAAGGATTCTCATTGGATCTGTTCTTTAACTATGAATATGGTAGAATTGTATCTGATGCACAGGTGAGTTTCTTGCGTGAAAATGCAACGCGACTTACCTTGAATGCGCTTCAAGAAACAGCAGACAGACGCTGGACTACTCCTGGTCAAATTACAGACGTGCCAAGACCCGTGGTTGGCGGAACTGAAGTTCGCGGTGTAGGTCAATTGACTGGTACCACCAACTTCCAGAAAGCCGATTATATCCGGTTGAAACAAGTAACCTTATCGTACAACTTTACACCTGCACTCATCAGCAGACTTGGTCTTAACAAGGCTCGTGTATATGCGCAGGGTGTTAACCTTTGGACATACTCTGACTACTCAGGATACGACCCTGAATTTGTGGATACTGCAAACAATGGATCAGGAATTATTCCGCAGTCAAGGAATTTTACAGTTGGAGTTCAGCTAGGATTTTAAAATGAAATTTGAAATGAAAACACGATATAACTTAAATGCTTTCAGGAACATTCTGCTGAGTTCTGCATTGATATTGCTCAGCGTTTCCTGCGATGATTTAATTGACGTTTCCCCGCGCTCCCAAGTTGATGCCAATGGGGTATTGACTTCTTCTGAAGCAGTTCAAGCTTCCCTTAATTCAGTTTATGCTCGTTTGAGATCAGAACGCAATTATGGAAGAGACCTTCTTGCTGTAGGCGAGGCGTTGGCAGACAATGCCAATGCAACCAACAACTCAGGACGTTTGATTAATGAAAACAGGAATTCATCTGGTGCCCATTTTACACACTGGCAAAATAGTTATGCCGCCATCAATGAAGCAAACATTACACTCGCGGCAGTGGCCAATGCCTCATCGTTTGTTCCGGCACCTACTCAAGCTACAATTGATAACTGGATTGGTCAGTTGAAGTTTTTAAGAGCACTGTATTATCATGACCTTGTAAAGGCGTATGCCTACGATCCTGGTACTTCTGTTTCCGCTCAAGACCGCGGGGGAGTTCCGCTTATTCTTGAGCCGGTAACCACGGCAACCGGAGCATCAGCGGCAAAATTGCCACGCAATACAGTAGATGAAGTATATACTCAAATCTATGCCGACCTGAATGATGCAATAGCTAAGCTCCCAGCCAATTCCGGTACTGGGGTATCTTACTATGCAACACGGGCTGCCGCACAAGCACTACTCTCAAGAGTAGCATTGTTTAAGCGCGATTATGCTCTTGCGGTATCGTCTGCTACAGACGCAATTACTCTGGTAGGTTCTACCCTTAGCGGAGCGGCATATATTAGCGCCTGGAAGTCTTCAACCAATAACGAATCAATCTTTGAAGTGAAATTTCAAGATGCCAACGAAAACATTGGTGTGAATACTTCGCTTCAGACTTCTTACACTTCATGCCAGTCACTCGCTGCTCTTGGAACCCTTGGTGGATTTGGCGATTTGGCCCCCACCGCGGCATTCAGAACGGCCCTTGGCATTACAGGCCCAGTAGCTGGCTCTGGCACAGTGGGTCAGGTTTGTACAGGTACGGATGTGCGAGTTCAATTGTATGCTGTAGGTAATGGACGTGGTAGCGGAGCGAAGATTGAGTGTATCAAGTTCATTGGAAAGAATGGTATCGTAAATCTTGATAACGTTCCTGTGTTGAGAAAAGCTGAGCTTTTGTTGAATCGCGCTGAGGCAAATGCCATGTTAGGAAATAACGTGACTGCCCTCGCTGATGTGAATACTCTTCGTGTAGCGAGAGGCCTGACAGCTCTCGTAGGCTTAACCGGAACTCCGTTGATGGATGAGATCATTAATCAGCGCAGGTTAGAGTTTGCCTTCGAGGGTCATCGTTGGTATGACTTCAAGAGAAGAGGTGTGGATTTGATCAAAACTCCTGAAAACATCATTGCATCAGATTTCAGACGTCTTGCAAACATACCTCAGCGAGAGATTGATGGTAATCCTAATCTGAAACAGAACTTTGGATATTAAAAAGACAAATCATGAAAAGTAGAATATTAACATTCATATCCATCCTGGCATCTTCGATATTTTTGATGTCGTGCATTGAAAATGATCCTGTGGTGTTCAAGGACACGGTCGTAGAATTTGATGCTGCTGTTTGGAATACGCCTGCAACTGGTGTAACCTATCCAATCCTGACAAGGGTTCCTGGGTATGGGAGAGCAGTTTCAACCAATGCAACAGCTCCAAGTGTGGCTGATCCCCTGATTACCAGAACATCAGGTAACATAAGCTTTCAGTTGAATTTGGTGGGTGCACAGACCGGCTCTGACAGAACAGTTGCAGTGTCAGTCGTTAGTACTGGTACAACTGCTGTTGCAGGCACGCACTATACACTTCCTGCATCGGTAACCATTCCTGCTAACTCAAGTTTTGGGATTTTGACTGTAACAGTCCTTAATCCGGGAGCAACATCAGGAACCAGAGATTTGATTATTCAAATTGATGGTGGCACCGATGTAAAGCCAAGTGAGAATTATAAAACCATTGGTCTGCGAATAGCACAGAATTAATTATTTAAAAAAAAGGCCGGATTTCCGGCCTTTTTTTATCCTTATGAAATATTTCATCGTATTCTTTTTTTCATCCACCATCACCTTCGGACAATTGCAATTGTTGCAAGACCCCACCCAGTTTGGCAAGCCACTTCAGGCTAACTTCGGAGTTGAAGTTGAGGGCAACCCTTATCTATATGAATCATGGACTTCCGGCTTGGCGTCAATGTCAAAAGACGGGGTCAGATTTTCCTTTCCTAAAATGAGATATAATGTTTTGAGCGAGAGAATCGAATTTGAAAATAGTGGTAAAGTTCTTTTTTTGGATCCCGCGCTGTTCTCCCGCTTTATATTAATTGTTGGAAGCGATTCTCTTGAATTTAGAAACCAAAATGAAGGTATTAGTGATATACCAGCCTTGGCCTACGCAAACATCTCTTTTTCTGGCAAGCATCAATGGATTGTTAAGCCGACTAAAACATTGATCAATGATCCGGATGCGCCTTATGGATCTTCCAAAAAAAAACTGATTCAAAGTGATAATAGTTTTTATCTGGTAAAATCCAAAAGTGAGATTCTGTCTTTTAGGATGAATGCACGTTCTATCTCCAAAGCAACAGGGATACCTCAAAAAATAATAGCCAATGGCTTGCAGGAACGAAATCTTTCTTTGGAGAATATGGCACATTTCAAAATGATATTTTCCTGGCTTGATACTCAGTTTTGAGAACATTTTGTGACGTTAATCGCCTTAAAATATTAGAAATTCATTAGGATCAGTTTCCAAAAATCGGCTCTGATCGGCAAAGGGTTACAAACTCTAAGGCAATAGGAATTTCAGGTAGGCCCAATGAGTGCTATCTGAGCATTATTAAATACCCTCAAGGGCAATTTTAGCCTAATACAGTCAAGGTTTAATTGATATAAAGATCATCGAATACCTCAATATTGGTTATTTTTTTTTAATCCCTTTTCGCCTACTTTGTGAGATTAAATAAACTAAACCAATTTAGCCTATGAAGAAGTTTTTACTATTATGCTTCTCATGCGTCTTTGTTCTCAGTGCTTGGGCACAAGAGCGCGTGATTACGGGTCGGGTGACATCAGCAGACGATGGCACTACCTTACCTGGTGTGAACGTGGTTGTGAAAGGAACCACAAACGGAACTGTTACGGATAGTGATGGTAAATACAGTATCAGCGTGCCTGCATCTGGTGGTAGTCTGATATTTTCATTTATCGGACTGAAGTCTCAGGAAATCGGAATCGGTGAAAGATCTGTGATTGATGTTTCGCTTGCATTGGATGTAACACAACTTAGCGAAGTAGTTGTAGTGGGTTATGGATCGACCACTAAGCGTGACTTGTCAGGTTCTGTAGCATCAGTTAAGGGAGCAGATTTTGTAGCGGCCCCTATCCAGAGCTTTGATCAAGCCCTTCAGGGAAGAGCAGCCGGGGTGAACATTACCACTCCTAACGGTGTATTGAATAACCCTCCGGTAATTCGTATCCGTGGTGTTAACTCCATCAACTTAAGTTCATTTCCTTTAGTGGTAGTGGATGGAATTCCAACATATTCCGGTGATCAATCCGGTAACTCTGCGGCTAATAACCCTCTTGGAAATATTAACCCTAATGATATCGAGAGCATCGACATTTTGAAAGATGCATCAGCCACTGCCATCTATGGATCAAGAGCTGCTGCCGGTGTTATTTTGGTTACTACCAAAAAGGGATCAAAAGGAAAAGCTAAAGTTACCCTTGACTCATGGGTTGGAACTACAAAGCCATTCAGATTATTTGATCTGTTAAATGCAGAACAGTACATGATGATCAAGAACGAGGCAATGACCAATGCGGGTCTTGCACCTGGCTTCTTCCCAAGTAACGATGCAAACGGCAATATGATCGATACCGATTGGTATAAAGTAGTATATCGCACGGGTTTGTCTCATTCCAACAGCCTGAGCTTCTCTGGCGCTTCTGATGCAACTTCCTACTTTATGTCCGTTGGCTATACCGGTCAACAGGGCTTCTTGAAGCAAAATGAATTTGACAGAACCACCACTCGTTTCAAAATTGATCATAAGCTTACCAGCAAAGTTTCAGTGGGCACTAACGTGAACTACTCGAATAGCTTTAGCCAGGCTCCTAACTCAGGTTCGTTACCTGGTCAGGCATTCAACACCGGTGGATTAGGCCGTTTGCCTTTGATTACAGCACCTAACGTTGCTCCATTCCTTAATGATGGATCTTACAACACATCAGGTGGCTTGATTGGTATCATGAACAACACTCAACAATCTGGTTTCTACAATCCACAATTGATTTTGGATAAGGATAAATTCACCTCAGATGGATCTCAGGTTCAGGCGAGCATCTATGCCAACATTGAAGTGATCAAAGGATTAAATTTGAGAACCACTTATGGTATAGATAATTTGTCGATTGAAGATATTTCTTATCAAAACCCATTAGCAGGAGATGGATTTTCATCGGGTGGTGTTGCCACAAACCTGACACGCAAAACGAAGCGTTGGAACTGGCAGAATACCGCTCAGTATGATTTCAAAGTTGCAGATAACCATGCCGTATCAGTTTTGGTTGGAGGTGAGCAGCAATACACTACAGACAATCGTTGGGGCGCTCAACGAACTCAAGTGGCCGATCCATTCTTCACGACCTATCAGGGTAACTTTACTAATATTGTTCCCTCAGGAAACCTTCAAGGTGAAAACTATCTGATATCATACTTCAGTCGCGTAAACTATGACTTCAACAAGAAGTATTTTGCAACATTCAATTTCCGCAGAGACGGATATTCAGCTTTTGCGGCAGGTAAGAAATATGGTAACTTCTGGGGTACATCTTTGGGATATACCCTTTCAGAAGAATCATTCTGGAAAAACTCCTCATTGTCTAATACCATTTCATTCTTGAAGTTAAAAGCGAGCTATGGCCAAGTAGGTAACAACCAGGGTATCAATGACTTCATTTCACTTCAATTGTATGGATCTGGTTTGTATGCATCTAGCCCAACTCTTGCGTTCACTCAGGCTGGAAATCAGAATCTTTCATGGGAAACCAGCAAGAAGACTGACATAGGTGTCAACTTCGGTTTGTTGCAAGATCGCATTGAAGGTGAGATCACCTATTACAAAAACAACGTAGATGGTTTGATTCTCAATGTTCCTCAATCACCTTCAAAAGGAGTACCTAACAATGTGCTCGCATCCAACATAGGTGCTATGACCAATTCCGGTATTGAATTCAGCATTCGGGCAACGGCTATTCGCAAAGATAATTTCAGTTGGACGATCAGTGCCAACGTAACTACCCTGAAAAATGAAGTGACGGCTCTTGATACAGACGCTTCTGTGATTCGCACTGCCACATCGGGTCTTGAAACTGCTAACATTACTAAAGTAGGTCAGTCCATTGGTAGCCTAAACGTAGTGCCAACCGCTGGAGTAAACCCAGCAAATGGTCGTAGAATTTTTGTTAAGGCAGACGGTACTCAAGTTCAGTATGACCACTCTGCTCCTTCTGCTTCTCGTTGGACAGTGGTTTCTACCGGTGCAGTCACTACCGCTCCCAACGTTATTGCTGATGGTCAGATTTACGGCCCAACACTTCCTACATGGTATGGAGGTTTCGATAATACATTCCGCTATAAGAATTTTGACTTTGGAGTGTTCCTCCAATTCTCTGGTGGTAATTACATCTATAACGGAACAAAAGCTGGTTTGAGAGACATGCGTTTCTGGAACAACCACACCGATGTACTTGATCGTTGGACGCCAGAAAATACCGGTGGATCAATTCCTCGTGTAGTGTACACCGATAACGTTTCTAATGGATCATCATTCCCGATTTCTGAAAACGTTGAGAAAGGTGATTTCATGAGAATAAGAAACATTTCTGTAGGATATAATTTACCTAAGACCATGCTGGATAAGGTTAAGATTTCCAACTTCAGAGTTTATGCTCAGGTACAAAATGCAGCATTGCTGACTAAGTACAATGGTATCGACCCTGAAATTTCTACCAATGGTAACTCAAATACCGCTCCTGGTGTTGATCGAAACTCTGTGGGACAGGCACGTACCATTACGTTAGGTATTAATGTTGGATTCTAAAGATCAAAACGATATGAAAAATATTAAACATAAAATAGTCATCAACCTGAGCTTCTTCCTCATTTTAGTAGGAGGCTTGTTCTCATGCCAGACCGACTTATTGGACCCGACTCCTCGAACATCATATTCAGATAAAGTGGTGTTTGATACTCCTGAACGTGTGTTGCAACAAGTGAACGGTGTGTACCGTGCTGTAAAAAATGGAAACTTTTTGGGTGGCCGCTATTACATCTATAATGATATCCGTGGTGAAGAATTCATCAACCGTCTTACCAACGGTGTTACGGGTCTTCAAACTTGGAATCATACACTAGTGGAATCAACAAACGAGGTGAATAACTTATGGAATGCCGGCTATGCTGCGATCAATCAGATCAATGTGTTCATTGCAGGTATGGATGCAAATGCTTCTAAGTTTGCTCCCCCTATTTTTCCAACTACGTTTGCAACCACAGCAACTCAATATGTAGCTGAAGCCAGATTTTTAAGAGCTGTATCATACTACTCTTTATTACAGTTGTATGCTCGCCCTTACGCTGACGGTAACGGAAGCAAGCCAGGGCTACCGCTGAGATTACTACCCGAGCAAGGCACTGCTAACAATGATTTGGCAAGAAGCACTGTAGGTGAAGTTTACACTCAGATTCTTGCAGATCTTAATTTTGCAGAACAGAACTTACCCCTTAGCTACTCATCTGCTGCACTAAATGTTACACGAGCACATAGAAATTCAGCCATTGCTTTTAAAACTCGTGTGTACCTAACAATGGGAAGGTGGACGGATGTTATCACTGAAGCAAACAAGATTGTTTCAGCTGCTGCTCCATTTCAAGCTGCTTCTGGTGTAGCTCATAGACTGCAGGCATCTTTCGGTTCTGTTTTTGCTCCGCCTCAAACAACAACTGAGAGCATTTTTTCTTTACCATTCTCTGCACTAGATCAACCCGGCACACAAAATCAGTTGGCATATTATTATTTGCCAGCTAGTTCTGGTGGTAATGGTGAGTATCGATTGAATACTGCTGCCGGTGGTATCGCTGCTGATGCGGGATGGAAGGCTACCGATGCCAGAAAAGCACAATTCATCACTTCTGGTGGATTGCAGTACCTCGGAAAATTCCCAACCGGAACTCCTTGGACGGACAACGCACCGGTAATACGCTACTCAGAAGTACTATTGAATTTGGCGGAAGCATTGGTAAGGTCAACTAACACCGTTGATGCCAAGGCTGTAGATTTATTGAATGCAGTGCGTGGAAGATCAGATGCAACAACCGTATTTACTGTTGCCGGTTTTGCAAGTTCAACTGCGCTTGCAAATGCAATTCTCACTGAAAGAAGAATTGAATTCCTTGGCGAAGGCCTTCGATCAATTGATTGCATGCGCTTGAATGTAGCAATTCCTGGAAAAGCTACCATTGCCGCTGTGCCTCCTTCAGATCCAAACTATGTTTGGCCAATTCCTCAGGGAGAGCTTGCGGTAAATGCGTTGATGACCAGAAATTAATTTTTCACCTAACAAATGATAGGAGGTTGTTTCGAAAGAAACAACCTCCTTTTGTTTGTTGGCTTCTGCTTCTGTAAGCATAGTAAGTCTTGTTTACTTCATTTTTTAATATCCCCAATACTGTGGGATATCAATTATATCGTTTATCTTCATTCATTATCGAACCTAAACAGAAAACCTATGAAGAAGTTTTTACTACTATGCTTCTCATGCTTCATTGTGCTTAGTGGCTTTGCACAAGAGCGCGTGATTACAGGCAGGGTGACATCCAAAGATGATGGGACTACCTTGCCTGGTGTGAATGTGATCGTCAAAGGTACCACCAATGGTACGGTCACCGATGCTGATGGAAAATTTAGCATCAGCGTTCCCGCCAATGGTGGGGTTTTAATTTTCTCTTTTATCGGGCTTAAATCGGAAGAAGTTCCTATCGGAGAGCGTTCTGTTATTGATATCGGACTCTCCTTGGATGTAACACAACTCTCAGAAGTGGTAGTTACGGGAGTAGGGGTAGCAACCGACAAGCGCAAAATCGCAATTTCGGTTGCATCCGTGTCAGCATCTGAATTGCCACAACCACCTTCCGCTTCCGTAGATCAGGCGCTGGTTGGTAAAGTTGCGGGTGCGCTCATTTCCAGCCGCAGCGGAACTCCCGGAGCAGATGTGAATATTTTGCTGCGCGGAATCAACACCATCAACCGGAGTACAACTCCCATGATATTGATCGATGGAGTTCAAGCGGGTGCTACTAGTTTGCAAACCATCGATTTAAATACTATTGAAAGGCTTGAGGTAGTTCAAGGCGCGGCTGCTGCAACAATTTATGGAGCGCAAGGTGCCAATGGTGTAATCCAACTTTTCACCAAAAAAGGAAAAGCTGGGAAAGTCAACATAGACATCTCTTCAAGCCTCACAAATAATGCATACCTTAATGTGGGAGGTGTAAAGAAAGCAGATAAACATGCGTTCGTAACAAATGCCAGTAATCAGGTAATTGGTTCTTCCGGCAATCCAATCACCTTCGATCAGGTCAATGGCGTTTATACAGAAAACGTGCAGTACTTTTCCACTGATCCGACAGTTACAAATAGTAAAGACTATGATCAGAATTTGAAGTATTATGATCATCTGGCTTTTTTCTTTAAACCAGCAAACACAACCAATAATAGTATCGTCATTTCTGGAGGCGGAGATAAAAGTGATTACAGTATTTCAGCATCCAACAGTCACCAAGAAAGTAATGTGCTCATGGATGGATACTACGATCGATCTAACATGACGGCTAATATTGGTATGACGCTGGCAAAGGGGTTAACGCTTCGATCCATTACCAATCTTGCCTTCACCAAGAACACCTTGAAAACTTCCGATCGTACCATTATATTCTCATTCCTGAATTCATATCCATTTGCAGATTTTGATCAGACCACAACAAATGGGTCTATTCCGATTTACTTTAATCAAACCGTGGGTATCAATCATACCAATCCGGTCTATTACCAGCATTATACCAATCGCTTGAACAAAAAAATCGACATCATCCAAAACTTCAATTTGAATTATAAATTTCCGAAGTATGTGGAAGTAGATTTAAAATATGGATTGAACTATCAAACGGAAGACAACAGGCTGGAATATCCGAATCAATCTGCAAATGCCAACGTATTGTATTGGGCAAGCCAGGGCAGTCAGCGATTCCTTTCTTATGCCAACTCTGCCAATACTGGTGATATTACTAAATTCAATAACTCGAAAACATTTCAAAATTTCCTTGCAACCTCCACATTCTCATTTGATTTCAAGGATGACTTTGGATTAAATATCCCGTTGAAATCGTCTACCCAGGTAATGTGGGATTATCGCAAAAACGTTTCACAACTGTACACCATATCGGCTATTGGTTTGCCTTCGGCTTATCAACCTTATAACTCGGCTAACACTAGCTCATGGAGAACTTATACGGATTATAAGGAGCCATTCATTACATATGGTTATTTAGTTAATCAACGTTTTGACTATGGAACTTTTGTGGGCGTTTCTGGCGGATTTAGAAGTGATTATTCTTCGGCCTTTGGACAGGGATCGAAACCCTTCACCTTTCCTCGTGGCGATGCTTACCTAAGAGTTTCCGAATTGGAATTCTATAAATCAAGTTCACTCATTGGAATTCTTCCTGAATTGAAACTAAGAGCGGCTTATGGCCAGGCAGGTATTCAACCTCAGCCATTCGACCGTTATGTTACGGTTACGCCAACTACAGTTGGAACAACTACTGGTTTTTACTATTACAGAGCACAAAGTAATCCCGCCTTGAATGTAGAGGTATCAAAAGAGTTTGAGGTTGGTGCTGATCTGATTTTCAGCTTACTTAAAAATACCAGGTGGTTTAACGATATTTCGGTATCACCTACCTATTGGAACAGAGAAACCTCTAATGCTATTTATAATGTGGATGTAGCACCATCCCTTGGTCTCGGAACACTAAAGGACAATGCGTTTACGTTAGGCTCGCATGGTATCCAGGTTGCATTGAACGCCACGGCATATAGCGGAAGCGTGTTGAAATGGAACACAACCATAAATTATAGTAAGGCTACTTCTGAGATTGTCTCAATCCGTGGTGGTCAACCAATTGTAGTGACATCCAATGCAGGTAGCACAAATTATGTGTTAAAGGCGGGCGATAAAGTTGGTCAATTGTATGGATATAGAATGGTTCACAGCCTTGATGCAAAAGATGAAAAGGGGAACTATTATATTCCCGAAGCGGATTGGGGACTTTATTCCGTTGCCAGCAACGGTTATGTCGTGAACAAGACGACTAAACAGCCTTTTGTGTCGGTAGACAAATATAGCTTCGGTGATCCTAATCCAAAATTCTTCATGTCATTTATAAATGATTTGGTCTATAAGAATTTCCTGACCTTCGGGGTTCAGTTTGATTACATACACAAAAACCACCTTTACAATCAAACGAAAGAATGGATGTATCGTGATGGCATTCATATGGATTATACAAAACCCATTTCAATCCAAGGCGAAGATCCACAAGCATGGACGGCCTTTTACAGAGGGGTTTATGCACAGCGCACGGCCAACGGTACAAAAGATTATTTCTATGAAGACGGTACTTTCCTTCGTCTTAGAAATATCTCCGTTGGTGTAGACCTGGCTAAAGCGTTCAACCTCCCGACTTTCAAAAAATTGCAGTTAGTGCTAGCAGGAAGAAATATCTGGACAGTAACCAATTACACCGGCTTTGATCCGGAAATCAGTTCTGGAACTTCCAACTCTGCGTGGGATAGAGGTACAGACCATAGCACGATGCCTAACTTCAGGTCTTACCAGGCTACATTGAATATTGGGTTCTAAAAATTTAAAGAGAATTATTTATGAATAAGAATAGTCTGAAAATATTTTGGCTGGTCGTTTTCATGATTGGAATATTTGCATCATGTTCAGACCAACTCGATGTGCAAAATCCAAACGCACCCGGCCCTGCTGCCGTAAAAAATGAGGCGGGTATAGTTGCGTTTGGCCAGGGATTCTATGTTGTAGGCTTCAAAGATTTGAAGTATAATGATGGTGTGCCTGGTTTCTTCTGGTCAGGTGCTATTGGTTATCATGAGTTGATGGCCGATGTTATTGGCACTGATGTGGCCAACGTTTTCATGAACCAGATCGGTTGCCCCGATAAGGTTACGCTAAACAATGGTACAGTGGTACTGAATCCAAACTCGCCCAACAAGCAATTGGATTTTATCCGATTGACAGCCAATGTCAATTCTACTGGGTTTCAAAATACACTGTATTACGAGTGGGCATATATGTACAATCTGAACAACGCTGCCAATACAATTTTGGAAAATGTTGATAAGATTGAATTCTCGGGTGATGCAGCTACCAAAGCGGGGGTCCTGAAGGCTTGGGCATACTGGTGGAAAGGCTTTGCGTATTCGCGGATTGGATCAATCTATTATGCCGGCTTGATTGTCGATGGTGCAAATGGTGAGGTGTTGAGCGGAACCAATGGTAAATATGTTACTCGAGATGCCATGATTGCTGAAGCAGCTAAAAACTTTGATGCTGCCATCGCGATACTAAGTGGCCTTTCAGCAAATGCTGACTACACCAGCACAATCAATGGTTTAATACCTGCTTTCAATCGCACAGGGAAAGGCGGTACGATCACACCCGCCATGTGGATTAGAAACATTAATACCTACAAGGCCCGCAACATACTCGTAAACACTCGCCTTAAAGACATGACCTCGGCTCAGTGGAATGAAATATTGACCTTGACAGCAAATGGAGTTACAAGTTCTGATTTTGTGTTTACCGGCCGCTCTAATACCAATGGAGATTTTCTGGCTCCCACTACTGGAACTGCTTCAGCGAAAGCTACCGGAACTAACAATACGTATAAAATTACAGAGCGGTTTGTTCAGGATTTTAAAGGAGGCGAATTGACCACCGACAAACGATTTACAAACAATGTCTCTAAAAGGGCATCAGCCTATATTGGTGAGACGTCACGCGGTCAATCATTTTTTACGCGCTGGACTTTGCTTGATAGAAATGCTACACCTGGAGATGCAACAGTAATTCGATGGTCAAGTTATGCAGCCGGAGGCTATGAACTTTATCTAGCTTCGTCTTATGAAGAAAACGCACTCATGCGTGCAGAGGCACTAATTAACACAGGCTCAATTGATGCTGGTTTGGCATTGGTTGATGCCGTTAGGAACTCACAGGGTGCGGGTCTTGCTGCGGTATCGGGTACGGGACTGACACTAACACAGGCAAGAGCCGAAATTAGAAGCGAGCGAAGAATTGGTTTGGCTTTTCGTGCTGTATCCTTCTACGATGCAAGACGCTGGGGAATTATTGACCCAGTTTCTGCGGGTGGCGGCAGAACTGGCGCTGTTGCGCTTTCTAACACAGGAGCAGTGAACAACAACGCCACAATCGAATACAATTTTTTGGACTACTGGGATGTACCGGACAATGAACTGGTGTATAATCCGCCAGCAGAAGGAAGCGCACCTACTAAAAATCCAAGAACGAATTAATAGTTGATAATTACCCTATAAAAAACACTCTCCTTTTTGGGGAGTGTTTTTTATCTTTTATTCAAAAAATTTTGAACGTAATCATTAACACCTTCCTCCAGCGAGGTAAAGTTTTTTGAGTAACCAATACTCTTCAATTTACTCATATTGGCCTCTGTAAAATATTGATACTTGTCTCGGATATCTACAGGAGTATCAATGAAAGAAATATCTTCTTTTTTATTCATCGCTTTAAAAACAGCCCTCGTTAAGTCTAGAAATGTTCTCGCTTTTCCCGAGCCGAGATTATAGATGCCGGAATTTTTCCGGTGACGCATCAAAAACAAACAAACCTCAGCTACATCTTTCACATAAACGAAGTCGCGCATCTGCTCTCCATCTTTATAGTCCGGGTTGTGCGATTTGAATAATTTCATTTTACCGGTCTTAGTAATTTGGTTGTAGGCATGCCAAATCACGGATGCCATTCTTCCTTTGTGATATTCATTTGGTCCATAAACATTAAAGAATTTTAAACCGGCCCAAAAGAATGGGTTCACTTTTTGTCCTAATGCCCATACATCAAAGTCTTGTTTCGATTGGCCATACGGATTAAGAGGCTTAAGTTGAGGAATAGTTGCCTCGTTATCGTCATATCCAATTTCCCCTAAACCATAAGTGGCGGCCGAAGATGCATATACCAGTGGAATCTGATACTGAACACAACGATTCCAAATATCTTTAGTGTATTGCGTGTTAAGTGTATTCAATAGTTGTGTATCAAATTCAGCAGTATCGGTGCGTGCGCCAATATGAAAAATAAATTCTACCGTCTCATAATTCTTATCCAGCCATTCAATGAAATGATCACGATCAATTTTTTCCTGAATTTTAAGATCAATCAGGTTTTTATTCTTTTCAGCATTGTCAAATTTATCCACCGCAATGATTGCATTGAATTGATTTGCATTAAGCTGACCGATAAGATAGCTCCCAATAAATCCTGCAGCACCGGTAACAATAATCATAAGGCTAATTTTGTCACAAATTTATTCCTTTTTGTGGGTTTTGTGGCCTTTCCCCTACAGGGGCTTCTTCTATCAAATTGACGGATTACTCCACTATATTTGTGCTCGAATATGATTTACGTAAGCAGAAAGGAGCATTTTAATGCTGCCCATAAGTTGTATAACCCCGCCTGGAGTAAGGAAAAAAATAGTGAAGTGTTTGGTCCGTGTGCCAATGAGAATTGGCATGGTCACAATTTCGACTTGATCGTTACGGTGAAAGGTAAGCCAGATCCGGATACCGGCTTTGTAATCGACCTTAAAAAACTGAGTTCACTTATTAGAACTGAAGTGGTAGATAAGCTTGATCACAAAAATCTAAACCTTGATGTCGATTTTATGAAAGATAAACTGGCAAGTTGTGAAACACTCATCATCGAGATTTGGAAAATATTGGAGCCAAAAATTTCAGGCATTAGCAAGTATGGGAAATTACACTCCATCAGATTGTATGAGACGCCCAGGAACTACGTTGATTATTTTGGCGAGTAACATTTCCCATATCCAAAAATAAAATCTCGTGAAATATTATCTCGTAGCGGGTGAGAAGTCAGGGGATTTGCATGGCAGCAACTTACTCAAGTCACTGAAGAAGTATGACGCTCATGCGGAATTCAAGGGCTTTGGTGGTGATGAAATGAAGGGGCAGGGTATGACTCTTACGGTTCATATTCATGAATTGGCGTTCATGGGATTTATCTCACTGATAAAAAACCTTTACGCAATTTCTAAATACATCGCGCGGTGTAAAAAGGATATTCTAGCCTATCAACCGGATGTAATTATTTTAATTGACTACGGAGGCTTCAATCGTAGCATTGCGAAATTCGCCAGGTCTAAAGGATTAAGAGTATTTTATTACATCACTCCGAAAGTTTGGGCGTGGAATCAAAAGCGTGCCATTGAATTGAAACGTAATGTCGATCGGATGTTTGTGATCCTTCCTTTTGAGAAAGACTTTTATAAAAAATTTGATTGGGAAGTTGACTACGTAGGTAATCCGGTGTTGGATGCTATCAAATCGTTCAAAGCGAATCCTGATTTCGAAAGGCAATATCAACTGGAAAATAAAAATGTAATTGCATTATTGCCGGGCAGCCGGAAAATGGAATTGCTGAAGCTCGCGCCATTGATGGCAGCCGTGGCCAGGTTAAATCCACAATTTCAATTTGTTGTAGCGGCTGTTAAAGAGCTTGATCAATCGTTGTATCAGCCTTTTCAGGGAATAAAAAATGTTGCGTTGATCTTTGACGCTTCTTATGATATCCTATCCACAGCAAAAGCCGCGATTGTCACCTCCGGCACTGCTACCCTGGAAACTGGAATTTTCAAAGTGCCACAGGTAGTAGTGTATAAAATGGGAGCGTTGGAATATTTGATTGTAAAAAACCTGGTGAAAATTCAATTCATCTCCCTCGTTAATTTGATTGCAGACAAAGAAGTTGTGAAGGAGCTGATCCAGGAAAGAGCCAGCATCGAAGCAACAAATCGTGAATTGAATACATTGATGAGTGACTTGGCTTACCGCAGCACCATGTTTGCAGAATATGATCGAATTTTTAAAATTCTAGACACCGGCTCTGCATCTGAAAATACAGCGCGCCTGATCGTGCATTATCTTGGCGATAACAGTCGCAGCTAAATTAATGCGAAATCTGAGCGTTTGTTGATGTGGTCTGAGCGAAGCCCAAGACTATGCCACTTTGAGTTTGCTATAATGCGATTTGCTGAACTTCTCTTCCGCATACGCGCGATTGATCACCAGCTTTTCAGTGCTTTTATCCGAAGGAAGTTCAAACATAGCATCGTTGATGATGGCTTCGCAGATGGATCTCAATCCACGAGCACCCAATTTGAAGTCAACTGCTTTTTCAACAATAAAATCCAGAGCGCCATCTTTCAACTCTAATTCAATACCTTCCATTTCGAATAGCTTCTTGTATTGCTTTATTAAAGCATTCTTTGGCTCGGTAAGAATTTTCCGCAATGCGTTGTGATCAAGAGGATTTAAGTAGGAGAGTACTGGTAAGCGACCAATCAACTCGGGGATCAACCCAAAGCTTTTTAAATCTTGTGCCGATACAAACTGAAGCAGGTTGTCCTTCTCCACATCCACCGGATTCACGCTATCGGATGATGACGCAAAACCAAGTGGTCTTGTGTTTAATCTTCTCCCGATAAATCTTGATATTCCTTCGAAGGCTCCTCCGCAAATGAAAAGGATATTTTCTGTATTCACGGTGATCATTTTCTGATCAGGGTGCTTGCGCCCACCTTGTGGAGGAACGTTTACCGCTGTTCCTTCTAATAATTTCAGTAATGCTTGTTGAACTCCCTCACCACTCACATCGCGTGTGATGGAAGGATTATCGGACTTGCGCGCTATTTTATCAATTTCGTCTATGTATACAATTCCTCTTTCGGCAGCCTCGGTATTATAATCGGCCGCTTGCAGCAGTCTTGTTAAAATACTTTCAACATCTTCTCCAACATAACCCGCTTCGGTAAGCACGGTGGCATCGGCAATGCAAAATGGTACTTGGAGAATTTTGGCCAGCGTCCGTGCAAGGTAAGTTTTGCCGGTACCGGTTTCACCCACCATAATAATATTAGACTTTTCAATCGTAATGTCATTGTCTGTTTTACGCTGCATCAATCGTTTATAATGATTGTACACCGCAACCGACATTACTTTTTTGGCTTCGTCCTGACCAATCACATACTCATCCAAAAACTTTTTTATTTCTTTTGGCTTGATGAGCTTAAAATTTGGAAGTGACCCAGCCTCTACTTTGTTTTTCTTTTCTTCAGAAAGAATCTGATTCGCCTGAGTAACGCACTTGTCGCAAATATGGGCGTGAATACCTGAAATCATCAGGTCTACATCCTTCTTATTTCTTCCGCAAAATGAACAGGTAACTTCCGCCATAATCTGAGTTAATCAATTATCAATGTGACAATTAGCCAAGAGAATCACAAAGGTACCACAAATCGGCCAATTGGCACATTGACAAATTGATGCAATCGTTATTTCTTCTTGGTTCGTTCCAAAACCTCGTCAATCAGGCCGTATTCTTTAGCCTCGTGCGATCTCATCCAGTAGTCGCGATCAGAATCTTTTTCAATTTTTTCGTATTTCTGGCCACTATGCTTGGCAATGATGTTGTAAAGGTCCTTTTTAACCTCCAGCGTTTGCTTCAATGAAATTTCCATGTCAGAAGCCTGACCTTGCATTCCGCTCATGGGCTGGTGAATCATCACGCGCGAATGAGGTAAGGCTGATCTCTTTTTAGCAGCACCAGCCGTCAATAACACAGCTCCCATAGAGGCAGCAAGACCAGTGCAAATGGTGGCAACATCCGGATTGATGTATTGCATAGTATCATAAATTCCCAAGCCGGCATAAACTGATCCTCCCGGGCTGTTGATATACATAATGATATCTTTCTTTGGATCAGATGATTCCAGAAACAGAAGCTGTGCGGTAATCAGGTTGGCGATTTGATCATCGATACCCATACCCAAAAAGATAATTCGATCGGAAATAAGACGTGTGAATACATCAATGGCGCGGAAATTTCCGGGGCGCTCTTCAATGACGTATTGCGTCATGTTTTCAATCTGCTGTGCGTAGCTATCAATCGTGTTGCCGCTCATTCCCAAATGGTGAACTGCATACTTTCTAAATTCATTATTGTTTGACATAGTATAGTTTGTTTTGCGTTTGATATAATTAATAAGTCGCTTTAATTCCGGTTTTAGTGTGAATCCTGTAGTCAATGTTACTAAGAATTCCGCAATAAAAAAGCCCCGGAAACAGGGCTTTTTCATAACTACAAGAATTGCAGATTAGTTCTTAATGATTGTGCTCAGCAACTATTTTTTTAAACTCCTCCAGACTTACCGGCTTTTCATTGATGGTGATGTTCTCCTTTATCACTTTCATGATTTTATCCTGGCGAAGTTGATTGTACAACTTCATGAAGTTTTCACCTTTTCCATCCTGGCCAGACAAATAATTATCCGCAATCGCGTCAAACTTATCGCCTAATTGCTCGGCAATAGCTGCACCACCAAATTGCTGGGCAATCATTTGTTTTGCTTTCTCCCTTACTTCAGTGCCTTCTACAGTGATGCCCTTGTCTTCAGCAATTTTATTCTTCACAAGATCCCACTTCAATGACTCTTTATACAGATGGAATTCTTTTTCGAGAATTTCATCCGTAACCTGACCGTTGCTTGTGCTTTTTAGCCAGCTTTTTAAGAAGGTTTCGGGCATGGTAATGTTAGTGTGATCGACATAGTAATGTTGAATCTCATGCTCCAGCAAATGATCAGTTTCGCGTTGGTAATTTTCAGAAATGGTTTCTTTAATTTTATTGATGAACTCTTCTTCTGACTTCACTAAATCCTTACCAAACACTTTATCAAACAAATCCTGATCAATCGCTGCATCTTCTGTGCGGCTTACCGTGGTTACTTTAAAAACATAAGTTCCGTTAGCGCCTTTCGCCTCTTCAGCACTGATATTTAAAACTTGAGCAATGGCCGCTTCGTCTGAAAACGCTTTTTGAATATCAAATTCTACCTCATCCTCTTTTTTAAGGCCGATAAATTTCTTTTGCTCTTTCTTCTCTATTTTCTCAATGGCGATGTATGAACCCTTTTTGTTCTCATCGCCTTTTGCAGAAATTTCTCCGTAAAGATTATCCGTTACTTCACTGACTTCAGGGTATGTTACTTTACCGAAACGCTTTTTAATGTCGGTCATCGTTTCATCGATCACTTTCTTATCTACTTCAATGGGATGAGATTTTACTTTTACCTTGGAAGAGAGGTCAACCGTAAATTCGCCCACAAGGCCAAGCTGAAACTCAAACTCAAAATCTTTTTGAGTATCCCAGTCAATAAGCTTTGCCTTTTCCTGGTTAGGAAGCGGATCGCCAAGAATTTTTAATTTATTGTCTTTAATATAATCAGAGATAGAGTGAGAGATCAGGTGATTTACCTCTTCTACCAATATGGATTTACCAAACATTTTTTTGATCACTCCTGATGGCACCTTGCCTTGGCGGAATCCTTTGATGTTTGCCTTACGGGCATAATCTCTTACTTTTTCTTCCACTTTGGGTTGGTAATCACTTTCGCTTAGCTTAATTTTAATCAAACCGTCTGTGGTGCTGGATTTGTCAAATGTAATGTTCAAGGGAAGTTATAATTTGGTTAAACGTTTCAAATTCAAATCGATGGCCATTTAATTATGAACCCCCATCTGTGGAAAAGTCTCCAAAAACAGGGGTTCAAAATGTTTTGTGCGGATGAAGGGACTCGAACCCCCACGCCTCACGGCACCAGATCCTAAGTCTGGCGCGGCTGCCAATTACGCCACATCCGCTTAAAAGAACCAAAAAGGGTTCTTTTCTGTAAAATGGACTGCAAATTTAGGGAATATTCAATAGCAATAAAGGCAAGTAGAAAAAAACATAAAAGTTAACGGATACTGTGGTAATTGATGAAGTAGAAGAGAAGAAGGAGATCATAGCGCGATACAGGCGCTTGTTGCGGATGGCCAAGCCAATTTTAAAACCTGGCGATGCCAAATTGATAAAGCGGGCTTTTACCATTTCTATGGAAGCGCATAAGAATATGCGCAGAAAATCCGGTGAGCCCTATGTCTTTCATCCACTTTCGGTGGCCGAAATATGCATTCAGGAAATTGGATTGGGCACCACTTCAATTATTGCTGCTCTTCTTCATGATGTGGTGGAGGATACAGATATTCAGCTGGTAGATCTGGAGAGAATTTTTGGCAAGAAAATCGCGAAAATTATTGACGGGCTTACAAAGATTCGCGGTGTATTTGAATATGGCACCTCCGCGCAAGCTGAAAATTTTCGAAAGATGCTCTTTACGCTTTCGGAAGATGTGCGCGTGATCCTGATTAAGCTGGCCGATCGTCTGCACAACATGCGAACTCTTGATAGCATGCCTCGCAATAAGCAGCTGAGGGTTGCTTCCGAAACAATCTACTTATACGCTCCACTCGCACATCGGCTTGGCCTCAACGCGATTAAAACGGAGTTAGAGGATTTGTATTTACGCTTTACTGATTATCCGATTTTCAAGGAGATTACAGACAAAATTGATGAGACAAAGACCTCCAGAAATAAATTCATCAAGCAATTTGTACAACCGATAAAAGAAGAATTGGATGCGCTCAAAATTGATTACGAAATCAAAAGCAGACCGAAATCGATTTTTTCGATCTACACCAAAATGCGCAAGCAGAATATTCCATTTGAGGAAATCTATGATTTGTTTGCAATCCGTGTAATTCTAGATACCCCCATTGAACAAGAGAAATCGTTTTGCTGGCAGGTATATTCAATTGTTACCGACTACTACACACCAAACCCTGATCGATTGCGGGATTGGATTAGCACTCCAAAAAGTAATGGGTACGAATCGCTTCACACTACCGTGATGGCCAAGAATGGTCAATGGGTTGAAGTTCAAATTCGCACCAAGCGCATGGACGAAATTGCCGAAAAAGGTTACGCGGCACATTGGAAATACAAAGACACCAACTCAAGCCATGAATCAAATCTTGAAAAATGGTTGGTTAGAGTGCGTGAGCTATTAGAAAAACAGGACCTGACGGCACTTGAATTTGTCGATGACTTTAGAGGAAATCTGTTTACAGAAGAGGTTTTTGTTTTTACACCGAAAGGCGAATTAAAAAATATGCCTACTGGTGCCACGGCTCTGGATTTTGCTTTTGAAATCCATACCGACATTGGCGCAAAATGTATTGGTGCTAAAGTGAATCAAAAACTGGTGCCCATTAATCACGTATTGAAAAACGGTGATCAAATAGAAATCCTTACTTCAGCAAAACAAAAACCCAATGAAGACTGGCTTCGGTTTGTGGTTAGCCCTAAGGCCAAATCGAAAATTAAAGAACTGCTTAAAGAAGACAAGCGCAATCTGGCTGATGAAGGTAAAGAGGTACTGCTGCGCAAATTAAAGCAACTAAAAATTGACTCGAACAGCCAGGTGAACGAGCAAATGCGCGCTTACTTTGGAGTGAATTCGCAATTTGAACTCCATTACCGGGTGGGGAAGGGAATTATTACTGTCAATGATCTAAAGCGGTTCAAAGAATATAAGCCATCGTCTCCTTTAAAAAATAAATCGCACGCGGAAGTACCCGATGTAAAAACGATTGAGCAGGAACTTAGCAAAGCAAAAGGTCGCTTCGAAGATATTTTGCTCATCGGGGAAGACATGGATGTGGTTGAATACAAACTAGCCAAGTGTTGCACACCAATTCCTGGCGATGATGTATTTGGGTTTGTTACCGTTAACGAGGGAATAAAAATTCATCGAACCACATGCCCCAATGCTACCGAACTTTTGGCCAATCATGGCAATCGTGTGATCAAAGCCAAATGGACATCACAACACGAAGTGGCTTTCCTTACCGGGTTGAAAGTAATTGGTACCGATCGGGTGGGTTTAATCAATGATGTTTCGAAAGTTATCTCTGAGGAATTGAAGGTCAATATGAGTTCACTTTCTTTTAAAACCGACCACGGCATTTTTTCAGGTGAGATCATGTTGTATGTAAACGATACCCGCCATTTAGAAATGCTGATTAGTAAGTTAGAGAAGGTAGAAGGCGTGGTTAAAGTTTCACGATTTGATTCAAGGGGTTGAGTACTTATTTAATTTATGGACTGCCGAAAGGTTAACCTCACCCTGAACCTGTATATTTGCTTTTTAAATTTCAAGAATGGCTCTCAATCCAAAGATTTACGATGAGGTAAAAAAGATTTTTACAGATTACCTCGAAACGAAAGAGCTTAGAAAAACCCCGGAGCGGTATGCTATTTTAGAAGAAATTTATTCGCTGGATCAGCATTTTGACGTGGAGTTCCTGTATATCCACATGAAAAACAAGAACTATCAGGTGAGCCGGGCAACCGTCTACAACACACTCGACCTTCTTACCGAGTGCGATTTAGTAAGCAAACATCAGTTCGGGAAAAATCTTGCCCAATACGAGAAGTCGCACGGATGCAAGCAGCATGATCACCTTATTTGCACTGAATGCCAGAAAGTAGTGGAGTTTTGTGATCCGCGAATTCAAAATATTCAAAATACTGTTGAGGACCTTTTGCAATTTAATGTTACAAATCATTCCTTAATTTTGTACGCTACCTGTACCAAGAAAAACTGTGAAAATCGAAAGCCATGAACTTTGCACAAGAAATTAACAAAAACATACTTATTCTTAAGGTTTCCGGAGATCTTATTGGAGAAGATAATGGAACGCAATTAGTGGGTGCTGTTAATGATGCAGTGAGTCATAAAGTGCTTACTTGTGTAATTGACATTTCAGGACTACGATACATCAACAGTAGCGGTATTGGTGTGCTGATCACTATTCTCACAAAATTTCGGAATAAGGGAGGCGAGGTATTCTTAATGAACCCTTCCGAAAGTGTTAAAAAACTTTTGGTAATCACCAAGTTGAATGCAATTTTTCAAATCATCCAGTCGATAGAAGAAGTCAGTACAAAGTAATATTCAAATCAAGCTCAAGTGAAAGTAGATGTATTATTAGGCCTTCAGTGGGGAGATGAGGGTAAAGGAAAAATTGTGGATGTACTGGCCCCCAAATACGATGTAGTGGCACGCTTTCAAGGTGGCCCAAATGCTGGCCACACACTGGAGTTTGACGGGATAAAACATGTGCTTCATCAAATTCCTTCCGGGATTTTCCGTGAACAAACCCGAAACATCATTGGCAATGGGGTCGTCTTAGATCCAATTGTATTTCAGACAGAAATCGAAAAACTCGGAAAATTTAATCTTGACATCAAGAGGAATTTATTCATATCAAAGAAAGCAACGCTGATCGTGCCAACGCATCGCCTGCTCGATCAGGCATACGAGAAAGCAAAAGGTGAAAATAAGATTGGTTCAACCCTTAAAGGAATTGGCCCCTCATATCAGGATAAAATTGGCAGACAGGGCCTTCGTGTAGGCGACATCCTTGCTCCTAATTTTAAAGAGAAGTTTAAAAAGTTAATTGACATTCATTTCGACATTCTTAAAAATCATGATGTTCCATTCATATGGGATGAGCTCGAAAAGCAATTTTTTGCATCGATTGATTTTTTAAAGCGATTCAATCTCATTGATAGTGAGTATTTCATTAACAATGAGCTTAAGGGAGGATCATCAATTTTGGCAGAAGGAGCTCAAGGCTCATTATTAGATATTGATTTTGGTAGCTACCCATTTGTTACAAGTTCTAATACAGTAACTGCGGGTGCCTGCACCGGATTGGGAATTCCACCAAAAGCAATTGGTGAGGTGTACGGAATTTTTAAAGCCTACAGCACTAGGGTAGGTAGCGGGCCATTTCCAACGGAATTGATGAATGAAGAAGGTGAACGAATGAGAAAAGAAGGAAATGAATTTGGCTCTACCACGGGAAGACCACGCAGATGCGGTTGGATTGATCTGCCCTCCCTGAAGTATTCCATAATGATCAATGGCGTCACTCAGCTATTAATGATGAAGGCAGATGTGTTGAGCATTTTCTCAGAGATAAAAGTGTGTACTAAGTATATTCTGAGTAATGGAGAAGTAACAGAAACTGTTCCTTATGAGTTAGTCAATGAGCAAATCACTCCGGTTTATGAAACCCTCAAAGGGTGGAATGTTTCGTTGAAAGGAGCTACCGAAGCAAACATACCTCAAGAACTTATTAGCTACGTAGATTTCCTTGAAAGTGCCCTTCAGGTGCCAATCACACTAATTTCTATCGGCCCTGACCGTACTCAAACAATTCACCGGAAATCTTCATTAAATCCTGCATAATTTTTTTAGTTAGCAAGTCACTGATTTTCAGTTCGAAAAAAGGATGTTTTCTTTTTGTTGAAAAACTTTGAATCTAAAATTTGCAAGAATGAAGATAGTGCTTACCTTTGCACTCCCTTAACGAAGGGGGATGGGAAGAGGGGAGATTAAATGAGT
>CBHTSG010000001.1:0-633785 GCA_966095315.1 uncultured Cyclobacteriaceae bacterium | reverse complement strand
ACCCTTCGCTTTAAATATCGTTTCACTAATAGAGGAATATCGATCCGTAAGAAACAAGGAAATTGCAAAACAAGATCATGGATTATTTTTCGTTGCTGATTCGGGTGAACCTCTTTATCCAATGATGGTTTATCGTACTGTTAAGAAGTATATGATGCTTTTCACGAGTGTCGAGAAGAAGAGCCCCCATGTGCTTCGTCACACTTATGCCACACATCTGCTGAATAAAGGTGCCGAGATTAATGCGGTTAAAGATTTACTGGGTCACAGCAGCCTTGCCGCAACGCAAGTGTACACTCACAACTCAATGGAAAAATTAAAAAAAGTATTTGAGCAAGCTCATCCAAAAGCATGAAAGAAAAGCAAAATATCAAATCAATAATCTATGTAGCAACTAAGGGAAAAAGACTCATCCGGCTGGTCGATCGAAAAGGCCGGAGCAATTTTATGTTCAACTATTAAATTTTTGTTTTATGAAGTTACAAGTTCATTCTATCCATTTCGATGCAGATCAAAAATTAATCGATTTCGTTCAAAGGAAAGTTGATAAACTGGAGACCTTTTATGATCGGCTGGTAGATGGTGAAGTTTTTTTAAGATTGAATAACGAGGGTATTGAAAACAAAACAGTTGAAATCAAACTCAAGGTTCCAGGCAGTCAATTATTCGCCAAAGAGCAAGCTCGTTCTTTTGAGGCTGCCACCGACCTGGCAACAGAAGCTCTGCGATCACAGCTCACCAGATTTAAAACAAAGGAGAAATAAACCAATCCATCACTAAACAAAAATCCCCGCAAATTGCGGGGATTTTTTTGTCTTTATCGTCTGCAATTAGATCTTGAAAGCTTTCTTTAGCTGATCAACATAATCTAATTTTTCCCATGGGAACAACTCAACTTTAACTTTGATCTCATTCTTTTTACCCTTGTTGAAAACCTTCTCAGCTACTTTTGATTCGCGACCCATGTGGCCATAAGCAGCAGTCTCAGAGTAAATAGGAGTGCGCAATTTGAAACGCTCTTCGATGAAATAAGGTCTCATATCAAAAACCTTCTCAATCTTCTTTGCGATCTCCCCATCATTCATTTTCACTTTTGCCGTTCCGTACGTGTTTACATACAATCCAACCGGACGGGCAACGCCAATTGCATATGCAACCTGCACCAATGCCTCATCACAAACACCAGCGGCTACCAGGTTCTTTGCAATGTGACGTGTGGCATATGCTGCAGAACGGTCAACTTTAGAAGGATCTTTTCCGGAAAAAGCACCACCACCGTGAGCTCCTTTACCACCATAAGTATCTACAATAATTTTACGGCCTGTTAGACCGGTATCCCCATGAGGTCCGCCAATTACAAATTTGCCGGTAGGGTTAACGAAGTACTTGATTTCGGTATTGAAGAGTTTTTGAACACGCTTCGGCAATTTCTTCATGATGCGTGGCACAAGAATGTTAATAACATCATCCTTAATCTTCTTCAACATCACCGCATCCTTATCAAAGTCATCGTGCTGAGTAGAGATCACAATGGCATCTATTCGCTGTGGCTTATTGTCATCACTGTATTCAATCGTTACCTGTGATTTTGCATCCGGGCGAAGGTAGGTCATCACTTTGCCTTCTCTTCGAATAACTGCAAGTTCTCTCAAAAGGAGGTGCGCCAACTCCAATGGAAGAGGCATGTAGTTATCTGTTTCATTGGTAGCATAGCCAAACATCATACCTTGGTCTCCAGCTCCCTGATCTTCCTTCTTCTTTCTTTCTACACCTTGATTGATGTCAGAGGATTGCTCATGAATAGCTGAGAAAATTCCGCAGCTATTGGCCTCAAACATATATTCACTTTTGGTATAGCCTATCTTCTTTATCACCTCACGTGCAATATCCTGAACATCGAGATATGCCTCGGATTTAACTTCTCCCGCCAATACAACTTGACCTGTTGTAACCAGCGTTTCACAGGCTACTTTCGAATTAGGATCGTAGGCTAAGAAATAGTCGATTAGGGCATCAGAGATTTGATCGGCTACTTTATCGGGGTGACCTTCAGAAACCGACTCGGATGTGAATAAATATGGCATGCTTTTAAGTTTTATTTGAGGCGCAAAATTAGAGTAAAGTAGCCAATTCCAAAATTGCCTTAATCAACTGATTTAGTAGGCCAGAAAGAGAAATACGCAGGGCAACTTTGGCAACGTAGGCTTATTATCCTTCCATTCTTTGATCGTCATCGTTTGAATGAATTGTTCGGGGCCAGTCACGTCAAGTGCAATGCATAACCTTGCTTCGGTATTCAGTGCCTTCAGCAAATGGTCTAAAAGCTGATTATTCCGATACGGAGTCTCAATAAAAATCTGTGTCTGATTTTTTGTCTTCGATTCCTTCTCTAACCCTGAAATAACCTTGGTTGCTTCTTTACTGTCAATAGGTAAGTAGCCATGAAATGCAAACTGTTGCCCATTCAATCCGGAAGCCATCAGCGCCAATATTATTGAAGATGGTCCAACTAACGGAATAACATTTATTTTATGTTGATGAGCAAACGCAACGGCTATGGAACCAGGATCAGCAATTCCCGGGCATCCCGATTCGGACAGAATCCCAATATCAAAGCCTTTATGAAGGGGGGATGTCAATTCTTTCAAAGCAGACTTAGGGGTATCCTTGTCAAGCGTTTCAAAATGCAGGGCCTCAATAGATTGGTAAATTCTTAAACTGCTAAGAAATCTCCGTGCGGTGCGCACATCCTCCGCAAGGAAATATTCGATGTGCCGAAGAGCCTCCAAAACTTGTTTTGGAATTACTTCAATGGCGCCTTCTGAAATTGGCATTGGCACAAGGTAAAGTGAGCCCTGTTTTTTTTGATCACTCATGCCAAAAATTCCAATACTGTTTGCGCAAACTCCTGTGGCTTTTCGGCTTGTACCCAGTGGCCTGTTTCCAAAGTCTTCCATTCCACCCTTGGAAAAATTGAACTCACCAGTTTCTCATCTCCACTAGCAAAATAATTCGATCGGCTTCCTTTAATAAAAAGAGTTGACCCCTCGTATTTTCCGGTATAGACCATGCCAACACCCATGGCCTCAATATTCCTATCAATTGCACGGAGATTAATTTTCCACTCAAAACCACCAGTGCTGCTACGACTCAAATTTTTTAACAGGAATTGCCGCACATCTGCCTCGGGCACAAATTGGGATAAGATCGCATCGGCTTCTGCACGAGAGGTGAGCTGTTTCAAATCAATGGCATCAAGGCCTTCCAAAATATGATCATGGTGAATCGGGTATTGCTTAGGGATAATATCTACTACAATCAGCTTGCTCAATAATGCTGGATACTTCACGGCAAAGTTCATGGCGGTCTTGCCCCCCATGGAATGGCCCAGCACAATCGGTTGTTGAATTTTGTTATCGGTGATAAACTCTTTTAGGTCTTCCACTAATGCCGGATAATTATGCTCTTCATCGTGTGGCGACTGGCCATGGTTACGCTGATCCACCACATAAACTGTAAACCTTTCAGCAAATACTTTTGCCAGTGAATACCAATTGTCGGAAGAACCAAAGAGACCATGTAAGATAATCAGCGGCTGCCCCGTACCGGATTGACGATAAAACAATTTCATGCTGCCAAGATAGAAAGAAAAGTAGGCAGTAGACAGTAGGCAGTGGGCAGCGCAGAGTATATTTGAGCTTTTAAAAAAAGAATGGAATTCGCCAATCAGACTTACCAAATTCAAGGAGTATCACTTGCCGACCTTGCAACACAATTCGGTACACCGTTGTATATCTATGACGGGCAAAAAATCATTTCTCAGCTGCAAAGTTTGAAAAATGCATTTTCAGATAATGAAGTGAAAGTAAAATACGCTGCCAAGGCGCTTACAAATATTTCAATTCTAAAGCTGTTGAAAAAACATGGCGCTGGCGTTGATGTAGTTTCTATTAATGAAGCACAACTGGCGCTGGGTGCCGGGTTTGAGCCTTCGGAAATCATGTTTACACCAAACTGTGTAGACTTTGAAGAAATTGTTGCTGGTGTAGAATTAGGATTGAATATTAATCTTGATAATCTCTCCGCACTCAAAAAATTTGGACAACGGTATGGTGCAACCTATCCTTGTTGCATTCGCCTCAATCCACACATTATGGCGGGAGGAAACTATAAAATTTCAACCGGCCATAGCCATTCCAAGTTTGGTATTTCGGTTTATCAGTTACCCGATATACAGCAACTCGCACAACAGTATAATATCGCGATCACAGGGCTTCACATTCACACGGGATCTGAGATCACAGATACTGAAGTATTTTTAAAAATGGCCGAGATTCTTTTTGGCATTGCGCGCGATTTTCAGTCACTAAAGTTTATCGACTTTGGCGGAGGTTTTAAAGTAGCCTACAAGGAAGGTGACATGGTGACTAATGTCTATGATCTTGGTTTGAAATTAGGAAAAGCCTTCAAGGAATTTTATCACAGCTATGGCAAAAAGCTTGAGCTGTGGATTGAGCCCGGAAAATATTTGGTGAGCGAAGCGGGATATCTATTGACCAAAACAAATGTGGTGAAAGAAACACCATCACTCACGTTTGTGGGTGTTGATTCGGGATTGAATCACCTGATCCGCCCGATGATGTACGATGCCTACCATGAGATTATTAATGTTTCAAATCCCAAGGGGTCTCCCAAAGTTTATACGGTAGTAGGAAATATTTGTGAAACCGATACACTGGGTGCCGATCGTAAGCTTACTGAAGTGCGCGAAGGTGATTTGTTGGTTTTCAAAAATGCGGGGGCCTATGGCTACTCCATGGCCTCAAATTATAACTCACGCTTTCGCCCGGCAGAAGTCTTGATTCTGAATGGAGAGGCTAAACTGATCCGCAAGCGCGACACACTCGAAGATTTGTTGCGTGGTCAGATAGATGTGATCTGATCTATTTGAATTTATACGCTACAAATAGGCCAGGTCCGCGCTGGTAGGTGGGCACAATTGTCAACGCTGGCTTTTTACCCCATTTGTAGCGATGTGTGTGGTAAACAAGATTGGTGGAAAATATACCGATGCCAGCCCCTACCAGCACATCAGAAAGCCAGTGTTTATTATTTAAGATTCTAAGCGTGGCAATAGCCGTTGCTACGGTATAGCCACCGATGCTATACCAAATGCTCCTGCCTCCAAATTCCTTATGCAAAAATGTGGCAGCAGCAAATGCCTGAGCAGTGTGGCCCGATGGGAAAGAATGAAAGTTACTACTGTCGGGCCGAATCTGGTGCGTGGCTATTTTTATAGGAAATACGATGGAAGTCATGAGCAACTCAGATTTGATCAAAAGAGCTGTGCGGTTTTTCCATTCATTTTTTCCTTTTACTCCAAAAGCATTTAATGCATACACCGATAGCAGCGGGGCATACTGCAAGTAATCATCTACGTGGTGCCTGAAGTAGGGAATGTCTTCATTCCGCTCAGCCCGCACGTAAAATCGGTTTACCCAATGATCCTCATCAATCGTAGATAAACCGGCAACCGCTAAGGTGAGAGGTATAATTGATAGCCTTACAAATTGATTTCGCTTTTGCATTGCGGTGGAGTCTCTCTCCTGACCATTTGCGAATAGCGCGAATAGAAAAAAAATTGTCAAAAGTGCGATTCGTTGCATAACGGAAGGTAAATAATTCATCCTTTGAATTGTAACCTTTACTCTATTTTTGCTCATGCGTTTGATCGTGTGTATCATGTTTTGCTTGGCCTCCTTCCGCACGGCCACCGGTCAGGTTAAAGACACCCTGGTTGATATCAATCACCGCGGGCGAGCTGCCCAGATTTTCGTTTTGGATTCACAACGTTACGTTTACCCCAGGCCCACGACTGTGACTTTTATCACACGCCTTCCAAAAACCTTTATTCATGTAATAAATACATCATTTCAGCACAAAAGCATAAAGCCCTGGCTGTGGATTGCGGGCTCAACTGCGGGGCTCTGGATTGCAGATCAAAAAATCTCAAACAATACACAGCAGCTCTCCAGCTTTATTCATCTTGATAACAGCAGAAAGTACATTGATGTAATTAAATTTCGCGTTGGCAAAACTGACGTTGACGTTTATCAGGCGCCAGATAATTTAAACACGGCAATCTATTCCATCGGTGAGGGCATGCCAACAATCTTAATTGGGGCAGGACTGCTCGTTCATGGGCTTGCAAAAAAAGACTACCGTTCACTATCCACCTCCAGTCAACTTATGCAGGGTGTTATTGCCATGGGAATTGCCACGCAATTTCTGAAACGAGTAACCGGTCGCGAGAGTCCTTTTGTCGCCACACAAGATCGCGGGGCATGGCGGCCTTTCCCTAACCTGAAAACGTATCAATCCAATGTACCGCACTACGATGCGTTTCCTTCCGGTCACATGGCTACCATGATGGCGGCCACAACAATTCTTTCTGAAAACTTTCCGGAGAAAAGATGGATCAAGCCGGTTGGGTATTCCACGATGGCGATTGTCGGTTTGGCAATGATCAACAATGGAGTGCATTGGGCTAGTGACTATCCGCTCGCCATTGGAATGGGATATGTTTTTGGTAAAGTGACTGTGAAAATGAACCGATGGATAGCCAATGAAAAAAGAAGATAA
Source organism: uncultured Cyclobacteriaceae bacterium (assembly GCA_966095315.1). Taxonomy (GTDB): domain Bacteria; phylum Bacteroidota; class Bacteroidia; order Cytophagales; family Cyclobacteriaceae; genus ELB16-189. The sequence goes on along the minus strand of CBHTSG010000001.1, from coordinate 627,143 downwards.
GCTCTTTGATATGGTTGTGGTTGGTGGCGGGGCTGCCGGATTTTTTGGCGCCATCAATGCGGCAATGCTCAATTCTTCTTTGCGAATTATCATCTTAGAAAAATCAACGAAGCTTCTTTCAAAAGTTAGGATTTCGGGTGGTGGGCGATGCAACGTGACGCATCATTGCTTTGAAGCCACACCACTTTCAAAACATTATCCGCGTGGACAAAAAGAATTGAAAAAACTCTTTCGCGAATTTCAGGCAAAAGATACGGTGGAGTGGTTTGAAAATGTTGGCGTTGCTTTGAAGACGGAGGCTGACGGAAGAATGTTTCCTGTCACCAACAATTCTGAAACGATCATTCAGGCATTTCTGAAAAAAGCGGAGGAGCTAAAAATTGAAATCCGAACTTCTTATGGTGTGACTTCCCTTCGCAAGGATCAAAACCTATTTGAGGTTGTTTGTGAAAACGGAGAAAAAATTTCGGCCAAAAAAATATTAATTGCCATTGGCGGGCATCCGCAACGCACTGCTTACAATTGGATCGAAAACACAGGGCATTCCATCACGCAACTGATTCCTTCTCTTTTCACTTTCAATGATTCGGAAAAAGATTTTAACGATTTGATGGGCGTGGCCGTGCCCAATGCCTCTGTAAAAATTGCCGGAACAAAACTGGAAGAGCAAGGCCCGGTGCTCATCACCCATTGGGGACTGAGCGGACCAGCGGTTATCAAACTTTCTTCATGGGCAGCAGAATACTTGTATGAAAAAAAATATGTGTTCACGGCACTCGTCAATTGGACCGGCAGCCTGGGAGAAGAAGAGGTAAGGGAATTTTTGGTAGATCAGAAACAAAATTCTCCTAAAAAGAAAATTATGGGTAATCCATTATTTGCAATCCCTTCGCGATTGTGGGAAAGACTCACACTGCTAGCTGAGTTCAACGAAAGCACACCGTGGGGTGAAGCGCCACAGAAAAAAATTAATCGATTGGTAGAATTATTGATTCGCTGTCCATTTCACATCAAAGGCAAAACAACATTCAAAGAAGAGTTTGTAACGTGTGGTGGTGTAGACTGGAAAGATATTGATGCTGAAACCATGGAAAGTAAAATCCTTCCGGGCTTATACTTTGCCGGAGAAGTCCTTCATGTGGATGGTGAAACGGGTGGATTTAATTTTCAATCGGCTTGGACAACGTCATTCGTTGCGGCAAGGCATATTACTAAAAGCCTTACTGCGGAATCGTAACTGTAAACTTACTTCCCTCGTCAGGAACGGAATAAACATCCACCTTGCCATGTAATTTGTTCACCGCCTCTTTCACAATATAAAGCCCCAACCCAGTGCCTTCTGATCCGAGAGAGGCGCGAAAAAACATTTCAAAAATCTTTTTTTGGTTTTCGGGGGCAATACCCTCACCATTATCTTCTACGGAAAACGTTATTTGCTTCGGTCTCTTTGAGAAGGTGACTTCGATAAACGGATCGGGCTTTTCTACTTTGTGATATTTTACCGCATTCGAAATCAGATTGCCGAGAATGATCTTCATCTGACTGTAATCTCCATTTAACATATTATTCGCATTCGGCTCATACCGAAGTTGGATGGCGTGTGCTCCTTCGTTGAATTTTACATCTGCGATAACATCTGAAAGTAATTTATTGAAATCGATGGTCTCCTTTTTGAATTCCGCTTTGGTGCTTCGGGAAAGATGGAGAATGTCACTTATCACGGTGTCAAGTTTTTTAATACGTTGCTCAATCATCACAAAGTATTTTTTACTTTCCTCGTCTTTCAATTCCAGTTGGGCAAGGTTGGTGAGTCCAAGCACCGTTGCAATGGGAGCACGCAAATCGTGCGAGGCACTGTAAAGAAAACTGTCCAGCTCCTTATTCGTCTTGCTGAGTTTTTCACGCTCATCCTCCAGCAGCCACATCACCATGCTTAGGCCAATCATTGAAATCAAAAAAAGATCTACCAATCCAAAATCGTAAGGAATGCTGCTCGTGGCCACTGAGGATATCACCAGGATCAGCTGCTCCAAACCAAAAAGTAAAAAAGACAGGCAAAGCAATTTCTGGCTCACACCAGGCTGATTGTTACTGTTCCTGTAAATCATGATGGCCGAAATGATGAATCCCGCGCCCGAAACAAATGAACGCACACCAAACCGAAGTACCGATCGCATCATAGAAGCCGATGGGTCAAATGCATAAAGCGAAACGTTGATCAAGGCTACCACGGCAGTTATTGCAATGGCTTTCCACACCCAGGCAGTCTTGATTTTTTCGCGTGCGGTAAGTTCATACGTGCCAAACAATAAAAAAACAATCTGCATGAACGCCAGTAACTGACTAACGAAGCTCAGCGCAAATCGAAGGTTGGAATAGGATCGCAGCATCGAAATAACGATGGTGGTCATCACAATCTGAAGAGAGAACGCAATCCAACTCCACGACCAAAATTTCAAATAATGATAGCGGTATACTTTGCTGAAGTATCGAAAAATAAAAAAGATAATGGTGGAGAAAAGGAGTTGGGCAAGGTAGTTTAGGATGATTCTGCTGATTGCATCACTTGCCATAGGCTCAAGGTAAAATAAAAAAACCCCTCGCCTGAGGGGTGTTTGAAGTGGTGACGGAGGGAATTGAACCCCCGACACAAGGATTTTCAGTCCTGGGCTCTACCAACTGAGCTACGTCACCGGGTACTTTGGCTGCTTATTGCTAAACAGGGGCACAAAAGTATTCAAATTTAGTTTTGGTGCAAACTCACCATCAAAATTTAAGGTTTTGAATGTAAATTATAGGTTGAAAGAAGCCCTTAAACTAAATTCCGACCAAATTTTAAGCATGCACTACCTTCAACAGATTCTGTTCATTGTCACCTTGGGAGCGGCTACCTTTTTTATTCGCAAGCGAGTACTCCGGATCCGAGACAATATTAGACTTGGCAAGAAGAATGAAATCGAAGGCCATCAGGCGGAGCGGCTACGCAACGTGCTCCTGATTGCCTTTGGGCAAAAGAAAATGTTCAAGAAACCGCTGCCTGCCATTCTGCATTTTTTCATTTATGTCGGCTTTCTGGTGATCAACCTCGAAGTTTTAGAATTTGTGATTGATGGGCTCCTGGGCACCCATCGCATTTTCGCTCCGTATCTCGGTGGGTTTTATAATGTGTTGATGAATGTGTTTGAATTTCTTGCCGTAGCGGTGCTTTTAGCATGTGTCTTCTTCCTCATTCGCAGAAATATTTTAAAAGTTCCCCGCTTTTGGTCGGCTGAAATGACGAGCTGGCCCCGCATGGATGCTAACCTGATTCTGATCACAGAAATTGTTTTGATGACCGCCATTCTTGCCATGAATGCCAGCGATCAGATTTTGCAAACACGCGATGAACATTATGTGGCTACCAGTTCTCTATTTTTTAGTTCGATGCTGATACCGTTGTTCGAATCTTCTTCTACGGGTACACTAATTTTTATCGAACGCTTTGCCTGGTGGTTTCACATCATCGGAATTCTCGGTTTCGCTATTTATGTTACGTACTCAAAACACCTTCATATTTTCCTGGCGTTTCCCAATACGTATTATGCAAAACTGGAAGCCAAAGGTCATATCAACAACATGCCGGTAGTCACGCGCGAAGTAAAATCAATGCTGGGCTTGTCTGCAGAAGCTGCTCCGGTTGGAGAGCCTGGTCGATTTGGGGCCAAAGACATCAATGATCTGAGTTGGAATAATCTGATGGCCGCGTATTCCTGCACCGAGTGCGGACGTTGCACGGCAGAGTGTCCCGCGAATCAAACCGGCAAAAAACTTTCGCCTCGCAAAATCATGATGGACACGCGCGACAGAATGGAAGAAGTAGGCAAGAGTCTTGAAAAAGGAGGACCGGGATTAACGGACGGCAAAACATTACTCAACGACTACATCACCAAAGAAGAAATCAATGCATGCACCAGTTGCAATGCTTGTGTAGAGGCGTGCCCTGTGCTGATCAATCCATTGGAAATTATTTTGGAGATGCGCAGGTATGTAGCCATGGAGGAATCAGGCTCACCAGCACAATGGAATTCGATGTTTCAAAATATTGAGACCAGCTTTGCGCCCTGGAAATTTTCACCGAGCGATCGGGCCAACTGGATTCCAAAAAATTGAATGAGTTGCTGATCTATGAAAACTTTATTTCAATCCGAATCCGTAACAGAAATTCTTACCCGCATCGATTGCTTGGATCGCACCTCAAAGGCTCAATGGGGCAAAATGAATTGCGCTCAAATGCTGGCACACTGCGCAAACGCAATTGAAAATCCCCTGGGTATACGCAAATTACCCCGAACATTATTGGGCAAACTGTTGGGTGGATTTTTCAAAGCGGATTATCTAAGCGATAGGCCTATGGGAAAAAATTCACCCACACATCCGGATTTTGTCATCAAGGAAACACCCGATTTTGAGAAAGAGCGATCCAGGCTCAAGCAGCACATCGTTACTTTTTCGAAGGGCCCTCAATCGATTCAACATGATATTCATTCCTTCTTTGGAAAATTTACTCCGGAAGAATGGGCAAGAAGTCAGTATAAACATTTAGACCACCACCTCAAGCAGTTTAACGCATAACCAATGAATGTTCCAATCATGGCCGATTTGGCCGCCAAAAATATACAGCCCGAAATTCTTTTTTGGGTGGGATGTGCCGGTTCGTTTGATGATCGCGCCAAGCGTGTCACACAAGCTTTCGTAAAAATTCTGAATGCGGTCGATCTTAAGTTTGCGGTACTGGGTACCGAAGAAACCTGTACCGGTGACCCGGCCCGAAGGGCTGGCAATGAATTTTTATTTCAGATGCAGGCCATGAATAACATACAAGTGCTAAATGGCTATGGCATAAAGAAAATTGTTACCGCCTGCCCCCATTGCTTCAATACCTTAAAGAATGAATACCCTGAGTTAGGTGGAAATTATGAAGTGATTCACCACTCTACAATGTTGCAGCAATTGATCAATGACGGCAAAATCAAGATGACCGGTGGCGGTTCATTCAAAGGAAAAAAAATCACCTACCATGATTCGTGCTACCTCGGTCGTGCCAATAACATTTACGAAGCTCCACGCGAAGTACTTCAGGCGTTGGATGCTGATCTGGTGGAAATGAAAAAGTGCAGAACCACCGGACTGTGTTGTGGTGCCGGAGGTGCGCAGATGTTTAAAGAGCCTGAGAAAGGAAACAAAGACATCAACATTGCCCGCACAGAAGATGCTTTGTCCACGGGTGCAACAACAGTTGCTGTGGCGTGTCCGTTCTGCATGACCATGATGACGGATGGCGTGAAGAACAAAGAGAAAGAAAGCACCGTGAACGTGAAAGATCTGGCAGAACTAATTGCCGAGGCGCAGGGTTTATAACTTAGAAGAACGATTTAGAAATTACGATTTTACGATATCATGTTTATTCCTTTTGAAGAGTTGGATCATCAGGCAAGGGTTTGGGTATATCAGGCCAATCGTGCCTTTACAGCAGAAGAAGAAAAATTGGTTGCCAACACCCTTCATTCATTTTGCCAACAATGGTCGGCCCATGGCAACGCGCTTAAAACATCGTTTAAAATTGAAGAGCATCAGTTTATTATTTTGGCAGTAGACGAAAGCACAGCCGGAGCAAGCGGATGCTCGATAGACGGCTCGGTGCGTATGCTTAAAGAAATTCAACAGCACATTGGTGTTGATCTTTTCGGTCGTACACAAATTCCATTTTTTAAGGACACCGTAGCGCTATACAATCTATCCGACTTGAAGGCTGCGGTGAGTGCCGGCCTGATCAACGGAACGACCCTGACCTTCAATACCACTATCCAAACCAAAGCCGACTTTCTAAAAAACTGGAAAATACCGGTAGAAAAGTCGTGGCTTGTAAAATATCTCCCTAAAACAACGTTACAGGATCAGGCTTAACTGGTGTAAAATCCGGTAAACCCGATTGGAATTTTTGTAGTTTTAAGCAGTTAATTGTGTTCATGAAGATTAGGGTTTTCATCATTTTGCTATTGGTGGTGGTTGCGGCTTGCAGCCCTGAAAAAAAAGCACAGAAATCTTTCCGTCTCGGCAAGTACCAAAGCACTATCGATTACTATCGCGGAGTGTTAGCCCGGCAGCCTAATAATGCCAAGGCCAATTACTTCATCGCGGAGTCTTATCGCCTTTCCAATCGCATCAAGCAGGCAGAGCCCTTCTACGCTAAAGCCGGAGGCAAGGGCATAAACGCTGATTCGGTAAAACTTTATTACGCAAAGGCGCTACAAGCAAATGAAAAGTATGACAAAGCCCGTGAGGTGCTCAGCGAACTGGAGCAAAACACAAAAGATGAAAAGCTTCAGGATCGGGCCCGTAAAGAATTAGAGGGGCTCACCTACATCGAGAACCTTGCGGCCAAAAAAAATTATTACAAGGTTAAAAGCCTGGAGGCGATCAACACTCCTTTTACAGAGTACGCACCGGTATACATGAATGGCGAGTTGTATTTTACATCATCGCGTGCCAACGCAAAAATATATGAGGCTACCGGCACACCTTTCACTGATTTGTACAAGGCAGAAACAAAAGGCGCCAACGTTGATGTAAGTACGATTGCAGCTCTGCCTAATTTTATCAACACTCCCAATATCAATGAAGGATGTGTCACCTTTTCTCCGGATGGAAAACTCATGATTTTTGCAAAAGGTAATTCCGGAAAGCGAAAAGGAAGCAACGATGTTGATTTGTACCTCTCGCGCTTTCGCAACGGACAATGGTCGGAAGCAACCCCAATCAATATCAATGTTCCAGATGCGTGGGAATCTACCCCGGCACTCAGCCCTGATGGAAGAACATTGTATTTCTCGTCTAACCGAAAAGGAGGATTTGGCGGCTTGGATCTTTACACTGCACAGATGGATTCGCGCGGCCGTTTTGGGAAGGTGAAAAATCTGGGCTCGGCCATCAATACTGCAGGAGATGAAATGTTTCCTTATGTAGCTGAAAATGGTAAGGTATATTTTTCTTCCGATGGTCATCCCGGCTACGGCATGCAGGATATTTTCGTAATCAATAGGGCAAATGGAAAAACAGTGATTGAAAATCTTGGTCAGCCAGTAAATTCTTCTGCCGATGATTTTGGAATGTTTCTGTTCAAACCTGACCGGGGATTTTTTACTTCCAATCGCGATGGCGGAAAAGGCGATGACGATATCTATACCTTTATCAATGAAGATCCTAACCTGCGCGTGGTGAATTATTATTTGCGAGGTGTTACGTACATGATTCGCAAGGACAGTGCTCGTGAAATTTTACCCAACACTAAAGTGTCATTGTTGGATGACAAGGGTGACCTGATGCAGGATTTTGTCACCGGCAATGATGGAAAGTTTTTGTTCAGGGTTTATGAAAATGAAAACTACACACTGATGGGCGAAACGGATGGCTTCCTGGTGAAGCGGCAGCCTTACACTACCATCGGCAAATCGGTAGCATTGGAATCACTCAAAGAGCTGGTCACCAATATTACGCTGGATACCATTCTTGTGTTGGATCGCTTAGAGAAAAACAAAATTTTCATTCTGGATAACATCTACTTCGATTATGACAAGGCAGACATCCGCTCCGATGCCGCTATTGAATTGAATAAGCTGGTAGAATTATTGAATGATAATCCGGAGATCAAAATCGAAATGAGTTCACACACGGATAGTGTTGCCTCTGACTCATACAATCTTGAACTTTCGCAGCGGAGGGCAGAATCCACGGTGGCGTATTTAATCCGCAAAGGGATTGCACCCGAGCGCCTCGTGGCAAAAGGCTATGGCGAAAGTAAACCCATCGCCCGCAACACGAACCCCGATGGATCCGATAATCCGGATGGCCGACAGCGCAACAGAAGAACAGAGTTTAAGATTCTTGAAATAGGGCCTGTTCAAAAGAAGAAAAACGAGGACGAATTTGAGGAGGATAAATATTTTAAGAACAACAATTAAGGCGCACCTCCAGAAATCAATTTAACATCTGGTAAAATCTCCTCATGGAATTTACACTCACCACGCCAGCTCTTCTTTTTCCAACAGTTTCGCTCATTCTGCTGGCGTACACCAATCGTTTTTTAGCGGTTGCCGCGCTCATCCGAAAGCTTGCCGCGCAATACCAGGATCAGCGTGACAAAAGCCTTGCTGATCAAATCAGAAATTTAAAACTTCGCTTGCGCTTGATTCGCGATATGCAGATGCTGAGTATTTTTTCATTATTTCTCAGCGTGCTGTGCATGTTCTTTCTATTCAACGGCCAGGTGACGGTGGCAAAATATATTTTTGGCGGAGCGCTTGTCTCGATGCTGGTATCACTGGCGCTCTCTATGCGTGAAATTCAGATTTCAACGCGAGCGCTCTCCATTCAACTTCGCAACATTGATGACAACGTTAAGCTGTGGGATCCACTGAAGGATTTCGTGAAGGACGTTTCGGGAAAAAAAGACTAGCGCTAGTGATAAATAAATTCACCCATTGAAGTCTTCAGGGTAACTTGTTTTTGAACTGACTCCTCCACTCTCCCAATGATTTGCGCATCCACATTAAAGTTTTTAGAAATCTCAATCACACGCTGTGCAAATTGCTCCGGAAGATAAATTTCCATCCGGTGGCCCATATTAAAAACCTTATACATCTCTTGAAAAGATGTTCCTGTGATTTCATGAATCATTTTAAACAAGGGCGGGATCTCAAACAGGTTGTCTTTGATCACATGATGTTGATCGATAAAGTGAAGCACCTTTGTTTGCGCACCTCCACTGCAATGAACAATGCCATGAATGTGCTGGCGTAACTCTTTCAATACTTCCATCATAATGGGTGTATAGGTGCGTGTAGGCGAAAGCACCAACTTACCAACATTCAGGGGAGCACCGGGAATTTCGTCTGTCACTTTATACTTTCCGGAATACACCAAATGATCAGGCACCGCTTTATCGTAGGTTTCAGGATACTTTGTAGCGTAATCATGCGCAAACACATCATGGCGAGAGGACGTGAGACCATTGCTGCCCATGCCTCCATTGTATTCACTTTCGTAAGATGCTTTTCCATACGATGCCAACCCAACGATTACATCTCCGGGCTGAATTTTTGCATTGTCAATAACATCGCCTCTCTTCATGCGGGCGGTTACGGTACTGTCTACAATAATGGTGCGAACCAAATCACCAACATCGGCTGTCTCTCCACCCGTGCTGTGAATTTCCATCCCATACAGGCGGAGCATAGCAAGTACCTCTTCTGTGCCGTTGATGATCGTTGAAATGACTTCACCGGGAATCAGGTTTTTATTTCTTCCGATGGTAGAGGAAAGAAGTATCGGCCCGGTAGCGCCAACACAAAGGAGATCATCAATATTCATAATGATGGCATCCTGCGCAATACCTTTCCAAACGGAAATATCGCCAGTCTCCTTCCAATAGAGATATGCTAAAGATGATTTTGTTCCTGCTCCATCAGCATGCATTACCGTGCAATATGCAGGGTCATTGGCTAAAAGATCCGGAACAATTTTGCAGAAAGCTTTTGGGAAAAGTCCTTTGTCAAGGTTTTGAATAGCCTTGTGCACATCTTCTTTTGAAGCAGAAACTCCCCGTTGATTATAGCGATCTGACATACGCTGGCAAAGGTGCTAATTATTTGTTGTTTGATGGAATGTGAATTCGATGAAGTTGTTTAGTTCAGCTTTACAGTCACCCACAACTTCGTGGGTTTCATCATTTCTGACTGTGCTCCGCTGCCATAAAATGCCTGCTGGTAATAGCTATTTCCATACATACCAGAATTTCTAGCACTCAGACTATTTGGTGAGGCGCCAGTGTTAGCAGTTTGGACTTTCGTCTTTGGTTCAAAACGACCCGTCTCGAAGCCAATGCTTAGCACTTCAACTTCAGACTTCTTAATACGGAAAGCTTTAAATGGAATTTTTACCTCGTAAGCATAGGCAGCATCTTCTGTGGCAGCAATCAGAATCTGAAGACCATTCATTAAACCCAACCGACTGGAAACAATCGGGTCATCTGCTAACCCAATAAATTCCAAAACCTCAACATCTCTTAACAGGTTTCGTTCTAACTCACCACGTTTCGCATTATCGGGCAATACGGGCAACTCATCATCCTTTTTGTCATGCACGCCCATAGGGTACTTCAATCCCAATTTACTTTTCTTTTTGCCGGATGGATCAAGCCATAGCGTAAATCCAAACAGTCCTATTTTTCGCTGAGTGGTGGCATCGGCAACTTTTATACGCACATAAAGATTTTCTGCATCATTGCAGATGTTGTATAGAAATTTCCCATCCGGGTCGAGCGACCACTCCACTGGCCAATCTTCCACCCTGGCATCAATCTCTGGCGCAGCGGTAATTGTGCAACTCTCCTTCACGCCTTTTTGTGAAAAAGCCAACGATGAAAACAACCATCCACTTAGAAAAAGTAACCCTATGCGTTTCATAAAATAAGTTTATGCCAAAGTAATCATTAAGCAATTATCCTTTTCGCTCCTTTACGTAATTCAGTTCATGTTCAATCAACATTTTTAATAATGCTGTGGTAACTTCACCGGGTGCACCACTGCCAATCGGCTGACCATCCATTTTTATAATCGCCTGAATTCGTTTGGTGCTACTGGTAAGGAATGCCTCCTTTGCATTTCGAATGTCCTCCAGGTTTATCGCAGCTTCCTTCACTACAAAATCCTTGGACCCCAGCGTCAATATTTTTTTTCTTGTAACGCCTTTAAGGGCATTTTTTTCGGGAGTTACAATCGTATCATCTTTGGCGACAATAAAAAAATTGCATCGAGGAAACTCCGTGACTACGCCAGCCTGGTGATACAGCACATCATCGGCATGAAGCTCCTTAATTTTCTTTTGAAGCCAGATGCCCATGGTATAGTTAATGGTTTTTGCTTCCGGAATATCGCGCACGAACTCATGGGTAATGATGCTGACCGATTTTGGAGTAAGGGAATCCTGAATGGCAAGCGGCCCCTGCATGATGATCATGTTGGGAGATGCTGGCTCATAAGCGTCCGGTGAGTAGCCACCGGTTAAGATCATTCGAATGCCAGCATTGGGAAGATTATTCTTGATGATCAACTCTTTTAAAACAGAAAGTAGTTCTTCTTTAGAATACGATGCCGATAAATGCATGATAGAAGCAGACTGCAGAAATCGATCGAGGTGATCTTCTACATACAGCAGCACATTATCGCGCACGCGAAAGAAATCAAAAATTCCGTAGCCACGTTGTATCGCCAGGTCGCTGATGTGCAGGGTGGCTTTTTCAGCCTCAACAAATTTGTCATTTAGAAAAACGTGCATGCTATTTCTTTTGAGCGTTGTTATATTTTTTCATGATGGGCAAAACTTTATCCAACGGCAGCGCCTCCACCGAATGCCCATCCTTTCCTTCCATGCTTGTTGCCTGAAAAAGCGAATTAATAATCGCCTCCTCTGTGGCCTCGATGGTGGCCATAAACAATGGTGAAACAGCATCGTTGCGCAGAAGCAATGGCGAATAGGTCTGCTCTTTTGCATCATGCAACACACGGCCTGCAGAATGTGTTGAAAAAGCAATCACATAATCACCACTTCCGTTAGATGCAATGCCTCCGGTCTTTGCTAAGCCCATGATGGCGCGTTTTGCAATGCGTTCCAGATTTCGAGCATCCAGTGGTGCATCAGTTGCTACTACGATCATGCACGATCCATCTGATTTTTCTTTAAGCTGATCGCTCAGGTAAAATTTCTTAAGCTCTTCACCTACCGGAACTCCGTCAATTTGAAGTACGCCCCCAAAATTGGTTTGCACCAACACACCCACCGTGTAGCCACCTAAATTTTCAGGCAGCTGACGTGAAGCCGTACCAGTACCTCCTTTGAAACCAAAACACACTGTACCAGTGCCCGCCCCTACAGCACCTTCGTTCACTTTTCCGGTGGAGGCATTTTGCAAAGCACTCATCACATCCTCTTGTGTCAGATGCATTCCACGAATGTCATTGAGCCAACCATCGTTGGTCTCTCCTACCACGGCATTTACCGATTGAATTTTTTCATTACCACTTTGCTTTAGTGTGTAACGAACAATGGCTTCCATTGCTACCGGAACGCTCAAGGTATTGGTGAGCACAATGGGAGTCTCGAGGTTTCCAAGTTCATTAACCTGGGTGCTTCCGGCTAATTTTCCAAAGCCATTACCCACATAAACAGCAGCAGGTACTTTCTCCTGAAATACATTTCCACCATGCGGAACAATCACGGTTGCCCCCGTGCGGATATCATTGCCCTGAATCTTTGTCACCTGCCCAACCAACACGCCTGCAACATCGGTGATTGCGTTGTTCTTTCCAGTAGGCAATACACCAACAACAATGTCAAAATCGCGCGCACGCCCTCGCTTTTGCTGCGCATAGGAATGCCACATCAGTGATACGCACATGAGAAAACAAAATGTATGCTTCATACCCTTAGCGCAAAGTGTTGATACATTTCCCACACTACAATTCCCAAACATACCGATACATTTAAAGAATGTTTAGTGCCGTGCTGAGGAATTTCGATTGCGATATCCGCTAAATCAATGACTGACTCGCTTACGCCATTCACTTCATTGCCAAATACGAGGCAAAGTCTTTCATTTTTTGTGGGGATAAAGTCGTGAAGTTGCTGGCTGGCGTTGGTTTGCTCGATTGCAATTACTTTATAGCCCTCTGCTTTAAGTCTCAGAATAATATCTTCCGGTTTTTCTCCATATTCCCAAGCAACGGATTCTGTGGCACCGAGTGCTGTTTTGTGAATTTCGCGATGCGGTGGTGTGCCGGTGATTCCTGCCAGATAAATTTTCTCAATCCGAAAGGCGTCTGCTGTGCGAAAGGCAGAGCCCACATTGTGAAGGCTGCGCACATTATCCAGAAGAATGCAAACCGGAATTTTTTGTGCCTCTTTAAATTCACCCACGGTGATACGACCCAACTCTTCCAGCTTCAATTTTTTCATGCCCGTAAAAGTAATGACATCAAACGGAAGTGTATATCCAGAATGTAAATTTTGGTTTGCCTAAAAATGGCATTAATGCGCTATCAATTTTAGCTTACCACCGCATTAATCGTTTTGATCAGCCGATCAATTTCTTTGGCAGATTCTTTCAATTGATTGAGTTGCCGGGAATCGTATTGAGCAGGATTATTCTCCATTAATTGGATCAGCCCTATGAATCGGCAAAGAGGGCCTCTCAGCATGTGCGCGTTGATAAAGGCATACTCGGAAAGTGCTTTGTTTTTCTTTTCAATTTCTTCGATGCGTTCTTCTACCAATGCTTCAAGGTTTTCGTTGATGGCGCGTGTTTCTTCCTCCTGCGTAGCGAGTTCATGATTTTGATCGGCTAGTTTTTTCGCAATTTCATTCAACTGCTGGTGACGCAGCGCTGACTGTGCCCGGTAATAGATGAATTTCTTTTTGATATAAAGCGTGAAGGCGATGGTGATGGCTGCAATCACCAGGTAGTCTATTGATTTTTGAACTTCCGAAATTTTATCAGGCTCAAGAATGCCGGTCATGCCAAGCTTCTGGGGGAACAAAAGGAATATCCCAACCTGCAAGAGCAAGAGTGCCAATCCAAACCATTGGTAAAAACCATGCGAAGTGATGACAATGAATAAAATGTAAAAGCAAAGGAAACTCGCTACGGTGCCCGCAAGTCCTCCATACATAATCCAGAAATAGGAAAATCCCGCTAAGGCCAGCAAGTGCAATACGAAGGCGATAAATTGTACATGCCTGCGTTTTCTAGTAGTGATCAGCAGGAGAATTAAAATAACGGTAATGGAAGCATTAACCGCTAACTGAATAGGGAAGAGAACCGGGAAAATGCTGAGGACACTCTGATAAAACTGATAGCCAATTCCAATCAGTAATCCATAGATGAGTATCTCCTTCTCCAGATAAGTATTCATCGTAGCCTGATTTTAGATCGGGTTAATTCTTCTTCTGACTCGAGTGTTTTTGTGATTTGCTCAAATACAGTGCGCAATTCTTCACCCGAAGCTTTTAGCATTTCCGAGAGGTTATCTTTCGTTTCAAGTGCCGCAAGGGTTTGATTCAATTGCTGAATGGGCTCCTTCATTACGCGGGTATTCAAATGAATGTATTCTTCGATGGCCTGTTGCTGTGCTTCGAGCGATTTAGATCTACGCTTTACCTCCTGCTCCAGTTGTTGTTGTGCCTGCTGAAGTGCCAATCCTTGTTTTGTTAAGGTTTCATACATTTCTCTTTCCTCCTCAACTTTTACTTGCAGCGTGTCGCTCAATGCCTCATACTTTCTTGTTTCGTCCATCGTGATCCCCTTCAGATAAAAAGACAGCAATCCCAGTGCTCCTAAAGCAAAAAGAAAATCAGTAGGCTCCAAGGGTAAGTTGACCATCAGGAAGCTAATCCACGGAACCTGATAATAGGTTACCAAGGTGGCAGCAACGAGCAGCGCAAATTGAAAAATCAACAGGTAAATAAGTCGCGAGCCTGAGTAGAGCAGAACGATAACGAAAAAACCGCTATAGTAATTGAACCGCGCCAAGCCATTCACGCCATTGAACTCAATGAAATTAAGGGCAAGCATCACAATGATCAACAATCCAAAAATAGGATTGATGGATTGAAAGTTTGCCCTGCGCAGGCCCATGATCAACAAGGTGCCAAACACCAGGAACAGTGCGGAATCGGTGAGCAACTCAACCGGGCTAGGTGTTACTCTGATGATGTCGAAATAAAGTGCAATGATGATCCTGATCATTGCCAGAAAAGCTGTTAATAAAACTACTTGAGTTTCGTAAGACTTTGTGCGAAGTAACGAAAGGGTAAATTTTATCACAGTGAAAGGCAACTACAGAAAGACATCTGAAACTATCCTGCAAAAATAGCGCAAAGTTTACATCCCGATACATCGGATTTGCATTTCACTTCTATCTTTGCCGTTCATGTCAGCGCCATCGATTGAAACCCCACTCATGAAGCAATACAACGCCATCAAGGCGAAGTATCCGGGAGCGCTTTTGCTCTTTCGAGTGGGCGATTTTTACGAAACCTTTGGCGAAGATGCTATCCGAGCCTCAAAAGTGTTGGACATTACACTAACCAAGCGCGGCAATGGTTCGGCTTCTGAAATTGAGTTGGCAGGATTTCCGCATCATGCGTTAGATTCCTATTTGCCGAAGTTAGTGCGGGCAGGTCATCGTGTTGCGATTTGTGATCAGTTGGAAGATCCTCGCTTTGTGAAAGGCATTGTGAAGCGAGGTGTGACTGAGTTGGTAACTCCCGGTGTATCGTTCAACGATAACGTGTTGGAGCGCAAGCAGAATAATTTTCTTTGCTCGGTATACATCAGTAAGAATTTTTTTGGCGCTGCATTTTTGGATATCAGTACCGGAGAGTTTTATGGTGCACAAGGCAGTGAACAGTACATTTTTAAATTGATACAAAGTCTCGGCCCTGCCGAAGTGATCTTTTGTAAGTCGCAGCGCGAAACCATTGAAGCGAGGTTGAGTGAGACGTACGCTACGTTTGGATTGGATGACTGGGTGTATGCATTTGACTTTGCACACGAAAAACTAATTCATCAATTCAAAACGGCCTCATTGAAAGGCTTTGGCATTGATGGGTTTAATGAAACCATTATTGCGGCGGGGGCTATTCTTCATTACCTGGAGGCCACTGAGCACAAAGACACACAACACATTGCTGCCATATCGCGCATTGATGAAGATAAGTTTGTGTGGCTGGATAAGTTCACCATTCGCAACCTCGAGTTGGTGTCCTCTCAACATGAAGGAGGAGTACCCTTGCTTCAAATTTTGGATCACACGGTCACGCCCATGGGTTCGCGTCAATTGCGCAAATGGATGGTGTTGCCGTTGAAAGAGCGATCGGCTATTGAAGAGCGATTAAATGTGGTGAACCATTTCTTCGAGAACACAGAGCTTACCGAAAAAATCATTGAATGCTTCCGCCAGATCACTGATCTCGAGCGCCTCATTTCAAAAGTGGCGGTGGGTCGCATCAATCCGCGCGAGCTGTTGCAGTTGAAGCGATCATTGCAAGCGATCAGACCGGTGAAAGACCTGCTGGAACAGCAATCCGTGCAGGAGCTAAAAAAGTTAAGTGATCAGCTTAATCGATGTGATTTCTTGCTGGAAAAAATTGAACGGGAGCTCAAAGATGATGCGCCCATGCTGGTGCATCAGGGAGGCATCATAAAAGACGGCATTAATCCGGAGTTGGATGAGTTGAGGGCTATGGCCTTTTCAGGGAAGGATTTTCTGCTCCAGATTCAAAAGCGGGAGGTAGAGCGAACAGGAATTAATTCCCTGAAAATTTCTTACAACAAAGTTTTTGGATACTACCTGGAAGTAAGCAACGCTAATAAGGATAAGGTGCCAACCGATTGGATCCGGAAACAAACACTCGTCAACGCTGAGCGCTACATTACCGAGGAGTTGAAAGTTTATGAAGAGAAAATCCTTCATGCTGAGGAAAAACTACTGGTTATTGAGCAGCGGCTATTTCAAGAATTGATCACGCACACAGCTGATTTCATTTCACAAATTCAGCAAAATGCAAGGGTAATCGCTTCGTTGGATTGCTTGTTGTCTTTTGCGGTAGTGGCAAGAACAAATCGTTACGCAAAACCTGAAATCAGCGAGAGTACCCGGCTTGCTATCAAAGCCGGACGACATCCTGTGATTGAAAAGCAATTGCCCATCGGTGAGAACTATGTACCCAACGACATTTACCTCGATACCGAAACACAACAAATACTAATCATCACCGGTCCGAACATGGCCGGTAAATCTGCCTTGCTCAGGCAAACTGCTTTGATTGTGCTGATGGCGCAGATGGGAAGTTTCGTGCCGGCCGAAAATGCAGTAGTTGGCTTGATTGATAAAGTGTTTACCCGCGTTGGCGCCAGCGATAATCTTTCGCGGGGTGAATCCACCTTTATGGTGGAGATGACAGAGACGGCCAGCATTCTGAACAACCTGAGCGATCGCAGTTTAATTTTGATGGACGAAATCGGTCGTGGCACCAGCACATACGATGGCGTATCCATTGCATGGGCTATCGTAGAATACTTGCACAATCATAAAGACTTCCGGCCGAAAACACTTTTTGCCACACACTACCACGAGTTAAATCAATTGGCCGAAGATCATGTGCGCGTAAAAAATTTCAACGTAAGTGTAAAAGAGGTTGGCGACAAAATCATCTTTATGCGCAAGCTGAAAGAAGGAGGAAGTGAACACAGCTTTGGCATTCACGTAGCGCAAATTGCCGGTATGCCCAACAAAGTGGTGCTGCGCGCCAATGAAATTTTACAGTTCCTGGAAAAAGACAAACACCCGCCTGACGGACGGGCAGGCAAGAATGAATCCAAACGCAAATTTGAAGAGCTGCCCAAAGCCGCAGCTCAAATGAGCCTGTTTGAAATGGACCCCAAATCAAAAGCCATACACGAAATGCTGGAGAAGATTGATATCAACACCATCAGCCCGGTGGAAGCGTTGTTGAAGCTCAATGAGATCCTTGCCGTCCTGAAAAAGTAATTTGTCTCTCTTCGATAGAAATTTGGCAGGATATGAATGAATCCTGCTACCCGTATTAGTGTCATCAAGGGTATTTTCGGGACATGATAACCAAAGTAAAAACCCTGTTTCGACTGGCATTGCTTTCGCTGCTGGTCTTTGTTGCCGCGCGATCACGTGCACAAGAAAATACGCTGCCTTATTTCCGTTTTACGAAACCGTCACCAAGGAATGAATTGATGAATTACTATGGCTCAAATTATTCGGAGCGGTTCAATTTCAGGAGCACTTCGTTTTCTTTAGGAAAGTTTGATCAAACGACTATCATGAATCAATCCTTTCAGTCAACTTTTCCACCCTTTAACATTTCACGTTTGCCTTCTGGTTCTTTCAAGCTCTATGTTCCGAGTTCAGACTACACCTATCAATATTTTTATCGAGATACACCAACAAGTGAGCTACTTCGTCCACGGGTGACTGGCAACTTTGATCTCAAGACACCAGAGAACAAACTAAATTTTGTTCTTTTTGTTACCGGGCAGGCCTTGCAAGCGATTACCATCGGACATCAGCAACGCCAATATTAGCATGTTTTGCAATCGTTGAAATAATTCAAAAATCAAATTCGTTTTATCATGATTGAATGCATTAACATTCTTTTTCTTAACCGGTCGCTGGAGACTATGCCACATGCTGATGTGAAAAAACTTGAGTTCTGGTTGAGTTCACCACCACATTTGGATCAAGTACAAAATTTTGTAACCCGCATTTGGGATCATAGCCTGACAGACGACCATTATGATTTCGAACGCGCCATGCACTTACTCTTGCGCAAGGTGAGCAAACAGGTGGTGATTGAATAATCCATTTTTTTCCGAGCTTAGCGTGGATGAAATCAAAGATCCGCTGGGGAATATTGGGCTGCGGAAAAATTGCCCGCAAGTTTGCCGCTGACCTAAAGCTGGTGAAGCATGCTGAGCTGGTTGCCGTTGGTGCACGCGAACAATCGAAAGCTGATGTGTTCGCAAAAGAATTTTCCATAAGCCGTGCGCACGGGCAATACGAATTACTGGCGCAAGATCCTGATGTAGACGTCATTTATATTGCATCACCCCATAGCCACCATCATGAACATACTTTGCTTTGCCTGAATCATGGCAAGGCGGTGCTGTGCGAAAAAGCTTTTGCCATCAACCATCGCGAAGCCACTGAAATGATTTCGCTGGCAAGGTTAAAGGGAGTTTTTTTGATGGAAGCATTCTGGACAAGATTCCTGCCGCACTATCAAATCATAAAACAATATCTGCAAGAAGGAAGGCTGGGCGCGATCAATTCTGTTCGTGCTGAATTTGGATTCAAACCGGCACCACCCATTGCACCTAGAATTTATGATCCTTTGCTAGGGGGTGGCTCGTTATTAGACATCGGTGTTTATCCACTTTTTCTTGCCCTTGATATTTTAGGCAAACCCGCACGCATCGTTGCAACGATGACTCCCGCTGCATCTGGTGTGGATGAGCAATGCGCGATACAACTGAACTACTCCAACGGGGCGATTGCCCAACTCTTTTCATCGTTCAGCTGCAACCTGGCCACAGGAGCAGATATTAACGGCACGGATGGGCGATTGCGAATGACTCATCGTTTTCACGGGCCAACTACAAGCCTGGAATTTTATCCTGGCATTGTGGATACCCGCGAGGTTCTCTCATTTGAAAGCGCCAAGGGTAATGGCTACGAGTACGAGGCTCAACATGTAACGGATTGTTTATTGAAAGGACTTCGGGAAAGCCCAATACGAACTCATGCCGATACATTACTGCTGATGGAAACCCTGGATGAAATCCGTAAGCAGTGCGGAATTACTTATCCTTCCGATCGATGAAAATAAAAACGTCCACCTTTTTAAGATGGACGTTTGATTTATTCTTTGTCTTTTATTTAGTTGCCCTCATCACCTTCGTCTTCCTGCGCTTCTTCTGGTGCGTTATCTTTCACCACTTCATTGCCATTAGCATCATACAGTGTGGTGAGTTTGGACGATCCTTTTCTCATGCGAACACGATAGTAGGTTTCGCCTTTTTTGGTTTTCACCTCTTCACCACCTTTCAACTCAAAGCCAGGGTTTTTAGTAGTGGCCGAGTTGCGAATATTTTCCGGCAGCTTTTGCGCTCCCATATATTTAGAGGACGACATTGCAGTGCCATCTTCGCGAAAGCGTGAACGCGCCCTCACACCATCAACCTGATACACCGCCACATATTTGGTAAATGATTTGTCTGCCTTTCCTTTGGCAGTATGTTTTTCCCACCGCACGTTTGTAACGCCTGCTGCTTTTGTATTAAAAGCATTTTTCACCGCATCGGGTACTTGTGCTACATCAATTTGTTGAAAGCCTGCCGACTTTAATTCGGCTTTAGCTTTACCTTTTGTCTTTGCCTTTCCTTCCTTCGCTTTTTCTTTTTCCTGCGCCATTACAGCTACAAAAGCCAAAACGAAGACAAGGAGCATGGTCAATTTTTTCATAGTCTTTTGGATTTAATTTGGTATCGCTTGGATACACAATTTACCAATTAGTTTAATTCTGAAAATAAATTCCTTCATCCTTCAATCGTTCGAAATGCTGAATTTAATATTCGAGGGCGAATTTTGAATGCTCACTGGGGTAAGACCTCTGGCGGCCTGATCAATATCATGGAATGAATCCCATCATTTCAGATTATCTTTGCGACTCTAATAGGAAGATTATGGAACAAACAATCAGCGTTGTACCAGAAGTGAGAAGGAAGCCGGTTCTCAAACAAGAAATTGCGTTCACTCTTATTCATTTGCTGCCATTGGCGGCCATCTGGACCGGTGCTACTTTTTTTGACTGGATGGTGTGCATTTTTCTTTACTTCTTCCGCATGTTTTGGGTAACGGGCGGCTATCATCGTTACTTTGCTCACAAATCGTATAAGACATCACGTTGGTTTCAGTTTGTGATTGCCTTCATGTCGCAAACCACCGCGCAAAAAGGTGCATTATGGTGGGCCGCACATCATCGTCATCATCATCGCCACAGCGATACCCCTGCCGATCCGCATTCCATGAAGATTTATGGCTTCTGGTATTCGCATGTAGGCTGGATTGTTGGCCCTGACTTTAAAGAGACGGATTACAAAGTGATTGGTGATTATGCAAAATATCCGGAGTTGGTTTGGTTAAATAAACATTACCTGGTGCCTCCAACTATTCTTGCGATTGTGGTCACCGCATTAGGTGCGTGGGTGAATGGTGGAAGTCCTTTGCTGATGTTTACTCACTATGGCCTGTCAACACTTTTTATTGGCTTCTTTTTAAGTACGGTAATTTTATATCACGGCACATTTTCCATTAACTCGATCATGCACAAGTTTGGACGGCCACGCTATGCAACAGGAGATGAGTCAAAAAATAATTTGATTCTTGCTTTAGTCACGATGGGCGAAGGCTGGCATAACAACCATCACTACTACGAAGTGGCATCGCGCCAGGGTTTTTTCTGGTGGGAGATTGATGTAACCTATTATATTCTAAAGGGCTTGGCCGCAGTTGGCTTAATCTGGGATTTGAAAGGTGTTCCGGATCACATCAAATATTCTAAAGACAAGAAGCACGCACAAGAACTTAAGAAACAATACGAGGCAGAGCACCGTTCATCTTCAGTAAAAGAAACTGAAGTTGAAGATGCCACAGTCTAACGAAGCGAATTTTTTAGAGAGTGCGGGAAAACTTTTCCGCTATTACAAGAAACTTGGCGAAGGCGCTATCGCGCAATTGTCGGATGAAGAAGTATTGCGCAAACCGAATAACGCCAGCAACAGCATCGCTTTAATTGTTCACCACCTCAGCGGCAATATGCTTTCACGCTGGACGGACTTCCTCCACAGCGATGGAGAAAAAGCCTGGCGCAACCGTGAGGCGGAGTTTGAAGAAGCCTACCCTGATAAAAAATCAATGATGGAAGCTTGGGAGAAAGGTTGGAAGTGCTTATTCGATGCCATTGATCCGCTCAAACCAGAAGATCTTTCGAAGATTGTCTACATCCGTAATGAGGGGCAAAGTGTTTTGGAGGCTATCCAGCGGCAACTGGCGCACTATCCACACCATGTGGGTCAAATCTTATTTCAGGCTAAAGTTTTGAAAGGCAACGAGTTCAAGTCACTTTCCATCCCGAAAGGAGATTCTCAGAAGTTTAATCAGGAAAAATTCAGCCAGGAAAAAGAAAGAAGGCACTTTACTGATAAGCTTTGATTTGGAAATTTAGAACCGTCCATTAAATTTGCAGTCCCTTAGCGAATAGGCTAAAGAAAAGCGGGAGTAGCTCAGTTGGTAGAGCACGACCTTGCCAAGGTCGGGGTCGCGAGTTCGAGTCTCGTTTCCCGCTCAACGATAGGTTAATCGTTCTTCGTTGATGGTTAATCGTGAAAAGTGTGAGACCACTCACACTTTTTTAGTTTTAATCGAATAACCAACAACGATTAACGAAAAACGAAGTCAAGCCCGGGTGGTGGAATTGGTAGACACGCAGGACTTAAAATCCTGTGACCCTTAAAGGTTGTACGGGTTCAACTCCCGTCCCGGGTACGAAATGAAAAAAGGCTGTCACGCAACGACAGCCTTATCTTTTTTAAAGCTCTTCTACTAATCACCCTTTCCCATCTGCTGCTCCCTCAGTTTCTCAATCACGGTATGGATGGTTTTGTTTTCCATCAACAGGATAACAATAAGACGCAACAGCAGGAACACAGGCAATCCATGAAACAGTGTGTCAAGCCAATCGATGGCTTGCATACCTACCGCTCCGCCTGCTATCCATTTTATTTTTCCCCAGAGGTGAGGCTCCGGCACAAAAGGTGCAAGGCCCAGTGTGAGGCTGGCAAACATCAGCAGCCTCCAGTCATTAAAAATTTTCATAATCAATTGATCTAAAAAAACAGGGCCGACCGAAAACAGTCGACCCATACCCCAACACCCAAGTCTTTGCTTAGCGCGGCCACGCACCAATACCACCTGCCAGGTTGTATACTTTGTAGCCCTCTTTGGAAAGAATACTACATGCTTGCCCACTGCGATTGCCACTGCGGCAGAACAAAAAATACTCTTTGCTCTTGTCGAGTTTTAGAAACTGATCTTTAAATGAAGACGACATGAAGTCAATATTCTTGGCGCCTTTAATACTACCTGAGCTGAACTCACCGGCTGTGCGAACATCGACTAATACCGCTCCATTTGTGCCGGCAAACTTTTGTTGAAACTCCTGGCCACGAAGATCTTCATATGACTTCGCGCCTAATGAAAATAAATTGAACATATCTCTTAATTGATTTTTTAATTTTCGGATACCACAGCGTTTCCAGCATTCACCCACTCGCTCATCCCGCCCGAATAGTTTTTTATGTTTTTAAAACCATGTTTGTAGAGCAATGAGAACCCAATTGCTGAGCGGTCGCCCGCCTGGCAGTGAATTACCACCTGCTGATCGCGTTTAATTTTATCGAGATTCTTTTCCAGTGTACCAATGAACACATTGTCGGTTCCTTTGATATGGCCCGTTTTATATTCTGCTGCTCCACGCAAGTCAACCACTTGGGTGTGGTTGGTCTTCAAAATATTTTGAAACTCCTCAAGAGAAATAACCGTGCTCTTTTCAAGTGTGTTGCCTGTTTCGGTCCATACGTTTACGTTTTCAACGTAGCCATAAATATTATCCAGGCCAATGCGCATCAGCTTACGCACCAGGTCATCGTGCTTTGCTTCTTCTGCAATCAGAATGAACGGTTCATCGTAAGAAAGAAACCATCCCATCCAGGTAGCAAAAGCATTGTTGCCCTGAATATTTAAGCTGCCCGGAATAAAGCCCGCAGCAAATTCGGCTTTCAATCGTGTATCAATTACTTTGATTCCCTTGTCCATCGCAGCTTTTAAATCCTGCGCACTTAGTTTTTTCAACTTGGGCACCTCTGTTAATAGCGGGCGATCAACTTTATTAAGCTTCTTCATCATGGCAAAATATTTGGGTGGCTCAGGCTGATCTTCCAACAAGTATTTCACAAAGCCGGGCTCGTTGTTGTCATACTGCAAGGCCCAGTTTCTAACTTTTTCGTAACCTACGGTGGTGCTGGGAACAGCACCTAACGCTTTTCCACAAGCAGAACCTGCTCCATGGCCAGGCCATACCTGAATATAGTCTGGCAGGCTTTCAAATTTTTTGATGGACTGATACATCTGCTTCGCGCCCACTTCTTTTGTTCCTTTGATGCCCGCGGCTTCCTCCAGCAAATCAGGACGACCAATGTCACCCACAAACACAAAGTCACCCGTGAAGAACATTACAGGCTTATCGCTCGCTGGCGTATCGGTAAGCAAAAAGCTTATGCTCTCGGGGGTGTGACCGGGTGTGTGAAGCACTTCAATTTTTAAGTTGCCAACGTAAATGATGTCTCCGTTCTTCAGGCCTTCGTGTGCAAATTCATATTGCCATCCTGCGCCACCTTCATCCGACAAGTACATTTTTGCACCTGTCAATGCGGCCAATTCACGTGAGCCGGAAAGAAAATCGGCATGAATGTGTGTTTCGGCAACATGGGTAATTTTCATGTTGTTCTGTTTGGCAATGTCGAGGTAAGTATCCACATCTCTTTTAGGATCGATCACCATGGCCACACCCGCCTTTTGACATCCGATGAAATAACTTGCTTGCGCTAATGATTTGTCGTAAACGTGTTGGAAATACATATTTCGATTTTGTTTGTTTCTGCTTTAAAATTTTTTCTGATGCAAAGATCGCTGGTAACCTTTGCGATATTCTGTGACTCTGGTCACCGAATTATTTTTTTACTTCAACTGCTGAAAACTGGTTGATCACCTGCTCCAGTTGATGCGCATTCAACACGCCAGATTGTCTCCACACTGGCTGTCCTTGACGGAAAAGTATCATGGTAGGCACACCTTGAATGCGATAATTATTAGCGATCATCGGATTTTTATCCACATCAACTTTAATGATCGTGGCCTTATCGTCAATCCGATCTGCTAGCTCCTGAAGTATCGGCTGCATCATTTTGCATGGTCCGCACCACGTAGCAAAAAAATCTACCAAAACAGGTTTTTCACTTTGTATGATTTCGTTGAAGGTCTTTTTTGGCTCCATGAGTCTTTAAATTTCAATGCAAAGATACAAGGACGTCAGCGGCCTGTTCAGTGACGTTAGTCACAAATGGCTCGCCTTTTTACATTCACTCAAATAAATTCATAATCGTAGCCTTCCAGCTGCGAAAGCAGGTTATTGGGCACATCCGTAGCCGTAATTCTTCCTTCGATTTTGGGCGCTACCGGAGAAAATTTTGCAAGGTATTCGCGCACCAGCGTGTGAAGGGTTATGTCTAATGTGTGCGGATTGCTAACCTTATCCATTCGGCACAATACTTCTTCCGGATCGCCTTCCCGTTCGCATGCGATGATCGAATACGATTTGGTCAGCTCAATTGGTTTGCCTTTTACTCTGATCCAGTTCACGCGCTTACCGTGGTCGTTGCCGGCCGTAAAGTTTACTTCCATGCCTTTAAAGCGGATCACCCAGCCTCCAAATCGCTCAGCAGGATCTTTCGCAAACACATTGTGTAGTTCCTTTTCCATCCAATCCCAAACTTGTTTGCCTGTAGCGGTTGCCTGTCTCGCATTGGAATCTACCGGCAGCATGCTCCACAAAAAATCATTGGTGATTTCCGCAACTCCTGTTTTTGCATCCGGCACCAATGGCGGGCAAAACCGAAAACCATTCGACAACGCAATGTCGGGTTGAAGTTTCCACATCAGTGCATCCGTGATCATATTGTCCATCGGATTTTCAATCACGTAATAGCGCACCAGTGACGTTTTGGTTTTTCCAATTACTCTGCTGAGTTCTGCCTGATATGGTTCGCTTACCTTACTCACCAGCGCTATCATCTCGGCATCGGGTTTGTATTTGTCCGGATCGACATCCAGCAAAGCATATTGCTGATCTTTGACTACACCATTCTCAATTACAAAATCTAATTTTGAAACGAACGAACCGAATGCTCCCGGCTCCACCACTTTCGTGAATTTGCCATCAATTGGTTTGCGCACACGTTCATGAGTATCAGCGCCTAGAATAAAATCAGTGCCATCTACATAAGCTTTGTTTGCTAAATCAACTTGCTGTGCCAGCCCCATATGCGTAACTAAAAACACCAAGCTGCATTTTTCATAATCGCGCAACAGGCGAATGTACTTCGTCACATTCAGTTCTGGTTTTGTAAAGGTGATGCCATAACTGTATGCAGGAGATTGGCGCTTGGGAGTAAGCGGATCGTTGTACCCGATGAATCCGATCTTCACACCGCCCATGATTTTTGTCCAGTAAGGCGGGAAGATAAATTCGCCATTCAGCTCATCTTTGGTATTGTGAAACATGTTGGCGCAAATTTTTGCTGCATTGTACGCGCCCAAATCCTTTCGCATCATTTCCTTTCCGTACACCACCTCCCAGTTGCCAGGCAGCATCAGATCATATCCAATATTATTGATCAACGGAATGATTGCTTCTCCTTTTGATAACGCGGCCACACCGCTACCCTGAAAGCAATCACCGGCATCAATAATCAATGTGTTCTCCGGGTTCTCCGACTTCAATGCATGGAGCATGGTTTTCAAAACAGAAAAGCCACCGCGTTTTTTATACACCGGCTTGCCTTGCTCCAGAAAAAACTCATCGTGCGTGTAGAGCTGTCCGTGGATATCGGCTGTATAGAGCAGCGTAATGTGATTTGATTTTCCTTGCTTTACGCTGATACTTTTTGAAAAACCCGTTTCTGCGTTGCCTCCATTTTCACTTAGCGCAGCCGCCACCGCAGGCCCGCCAATGGTAAGCCCTCCCGCAAGCAATGCGGCTGATTTGATAAATTCTCTTCTGGAACTGCCGCTGCACGATCCGCACCAGCACAACTCATTATGTTTTTCCATTCGCTAAAATAGTTTGCTCCACAAGGTAGCAAAAACTACTCCGCCTCATTTGTGATATTAGTCACACAAATCAACTCTACAAAACCAAAGTAGTGAGGCGATTTCTTAAATCTATTTTAATTTTGATAGCGGATAAATCAATTGCTGCCAGAGCGTCTTGGGAAAATTCTCATCACCTGTAAATCCTAATCGCTCATCGCGCCCGTTGTGCGGAATGTAGGCGGTGCCAAAAAGATAATCCCAAACACTGAGGCTTAATCCATAATTCACTCCATAGGCATTCGGCAATGTTTTAGCATGATGCCAGATGTGCATGGCCGGGTTATTCAAAATATACTTGAGCGGCCCATACGTAATGTAAACATTGGAGTGATTGAGGTGGCCAATGGCCGTAGCGATGATGTGAATGATGAAGAAGTCCTGCAGGCCAAATCCAATCATTGCCAGTGGGATGTATTGCAGTGTTTTGTAAATCACGGTTTCCATCCAATGAAAGCGCAGGTGAGCTGCGAAGCCCATCTCTTCAACAGAGTGATGTACTTTATGAAACTCCCACATCCACGGCACACGGTGCAACAAGCGGTGAATGTTCCACTGAATAAAATCGGCAATGACAAACATTGTCAAAAGTTTCGCCCACGCAGGCCAGCTTTGAATATTAATAGCCACCAGGTTGGTGATGCCAACCAGTGCCAAAAAATTGTTGAACAGATTTACGGCAATATTTGAAATGGCATTATAGGCAATGAGTGAAAACAAAAAGTAGTTGAAGAAAAGATAGAAGCCATCCAGCCAAAAATCTTTGCGAAATATGGACTGGCCTTTGCGCCACGGTGTAATCATTTCAAAAGTCCACACGATGAGTGAAAGCGCAACCAGCCACCAGAAATAATTATGCCAGCCGGGGTAAGCAATTTCATTCACCAGGTAATTCCAGTAACCTGTGTATGAATCCACTATTATTTTCCAATACTCGTCCATGTGCTTAAATCTTGATCAGATTACTCATAAACTTTAGTGCCTTTGTTCAACCAGATGCCCCATGTTTTGTTGTAGGCGTGAACATTTGTAGTGACTTTTTGATTCGCATCCACCACCACACGATCCTGATTTACCCATTCAAAAATTCCACCGTAGAGATTTTGCACATTGGTAAACCCTTTATCTCTGAGTTGCTCGGCAATTTTTTCGCTGCGATACCCAACCGAGCAGTACACGATGATTCTTGTATCTTTTTCAAGAGAGTTCAACACGTCCCAATTCGCGGAGGTGTAGCCGATATGAATGGCGTCTTTGATATGACTTACGCGAAACTCTGAGAGCTCACGCGCATCTAAAAAGAGAACATTCTTCATCGGCTCAGCCTCTTGAACAGAAACTTCAGTGACAGAGTGCGCAAGCAATGTCTTCAACATGACTGAATACGCAGTGCTTTGCACCTGTGCGTTTGCACACCATGACGAGAGCATGAAGATGAACAAGCTTACCCGGAACATGCTATTTCACCACGGGCTTCTTCGCCTGCATCCAAGCTTGCATGCCTCCGCTTAAATCATAGATTTCTTTGAAGCCAAGGTCCGAAAGTGTTGTAGCTGTCTTACCGCTTCTTCCTCCAGCAGCACAATACACGAACACAGGTTTCTTTTTATCCAATTTGCTCAGCTGCGACTTAAAGTCATCCTTGTAAAAATCTATGTTGACAGCATTGGCGAGGTGACCTTCTTTATATTCTTTATCGGTGCGCACATCCAATACCAAGGGGCCCTTTGCCTCGGACATTTTTTTAGCAAAATCCTGAGGTGCCAACTTTTGTGAAGTCTGAGCACTTGCGAAAAGCGCAACCATCACCAGTACCACCGTCATCGTGTGTTTAAGGTATCTCATATTTTTATTTCATTTTGAGTGAGCAAAGTTCATAAATCCTCCTCACAAAAACTGTGATTTTAGTTACATATCCTTAAATTGATCGCCTAACAAAAACAAACACCCATGTTTCAGAATATTGATAACAAAGAATTTAAAGAACTGTTGAAAAAACCGAACACCCTTGTGATGGATGTGCGTACACCGAAGGAGGTTGGTGAAGGGTACATTCCGCAGGCCACTTTATTTGCAGACATCAACAATGCCGATGCATTTGAAACTGCCTTATCCAAACTCGATAAATCAAAAAACTATCTGGTGTATTGCCGTAGCGGAGCACGTTCGTCAAAGGCATGTAAAATAATGGAAGAAAAAGGTTTTAAGGGATCGCTCTACAACCTTGCCATGGGCATCACCGGGTGGGATGGTGAAAAGAAAATCAAACCTTAAACCGCTATCCTAAAAGTAATAATCGATCGCCAGCGATGCGTGATGCAGATTTACTTTGTTGTGGTAGTAGACAGGAAGTTCTTCCAGGCCAGTGCTGAGGTTTTGCTTGAATGTGTAAAGAAACTCTGCATTAAGGCCGCGCAGCTTGCCTGAGAATTGGTAACGCAGCTTTGCATTTAGTTGGTAATACGATGGCATCGAATACTTATTCAGCGGAGCGTTGAGCACAGAGGGCATGTGGTAGAAGCCGTTTGCAATCACCAGCGTGAGTGTGTTGCGTTGATCAAGGCTTCGGGTGTATTGAACAGTTGCGGCATGAACATCGCCTGCTCCTTCATTACGTTCGCGTTGCATAAAAGTGTAAAATGGTTCAATGCCCCACTCGCGCGGAAACAAAAATCTTCCATGCCGTGTGATGCGGGTATAGTTAAGCGACCATTCTTGCTGATGTTTTGAAATAGTGATAGCCGCCCTCGCGCTAAACGTATGCGATTGATGCGTTGTGCTGATGTATTGTTTTTCAACAGCGGTTGAATCTCTGAATAATGACTTTTGCCAAAAGTATTGCGCCCCAATTACAAGCTTTTTCTTTCCAAGGGTTCTATTCCATTCTAGCTTTTGATGCGCCATGTTGAACAACCGATCTACGGTATAATTCCAGGTTTGGAATTCCAATCGTTCGGAAGGTTTTGTGGTTACACCAAAAATTGCAACACCACGGGTTTGAATATTTCGGGAATAATCCGCTTTGACTCCGTTCACCGCCTTTCCATTCGTATAAATCAAAGACTCACTTATGTCCATCCATCGCGAGGTGGAGCGTGGTGATGTGCGGGTAATCCACCCGGCTTTTACCTTCACTTTTTTCCAGTTGTTCCACTCACTCCAAAATCCTTGCTGCAGGTTGGGTAGCATTCGGCCATCCTGCAAGTTGATCAGCGGTGTCTTTAAGTGAAATTTTCCTAGCTGAAAAAATGAGCTGTTCTTTTTGCTGAGGTAGTAGCGAAGAAAAAAATCTTCCACACGTGCAAAGTCTTTTTGGCTATCCGGGTGCTCCAGATCAAACAAACCAATTTCATAACGATTGCTATAAGGCGCCTGCGATGTTATGGATGAGGAGAGGTTGTGGACAGAAAAGCCAGACATTCCAACCTGAAAGCGTTTAACCTGTGGAGAGTAATATCCCAACCCCGCGCCAAGTGCCCACGCATGGTAGTCGGGGAAATTATCTTGATTGATGGTAGCCATGTAGAAGGAGCGAACGTGACCTTCAAGTGTGCCAATAAAACGATGAGTAGTGTCTTTCTTTTGATTGACTTGCGTGAGTGTTTTCCATTGGGGCTGGCTGTAGCCCGCCAGAGAGATTGCAAAAACAATCACCAACATTAAACTCAGCTTCCCCATCACTTTGCACTTGCCTTTTGATCGCTGAGTTGCTTTCGCTTTTCTCGAATGGGAGTGAACGGGCCAAATTTGTGCTGCTTCTCTTCAAAGCCATCTGTAAATGGGCCGAAAGGATGGTCAACAGGTTTCTTTGAAATATCAGGCCAGTCGCTGCTAAGGTCTTTTGCTGGGCGCGGTAATGAGTTAACGTAGGCGGCAATGTCCCAGGCCTCTTCATCGGTAAGCATAGGTGCATCAAAGGTTGCTCCCAGTGGCATGTTTGCTTTTATGTATCCGGCAAAACGAGTGAGTCTGAAAAGGCCGGCACCGATATTATAACTGTTTGCACCCCACAAGGGTGGGTAAGTCCAGCCGGTACCCTCTGCATTGGCAATACCATTGCCTTCTTTTCCATGACATGCCGTACACTTCTCCTGATATAACACCATTCCTTTCGCAGGATCAGCAGCGCGGTCGAGGTAATCCAGCTCAACAAGGCCAGCGCCTTTGGGGCTTTCACCTTTTGGAACACTGGCGCCAACCCATTTTATGTAGGCTACAATCGCTTTCATTTCACGACTATCGTTTGCCAATGCTTGGCCATTTAAACTGCGCTCGAAGCAATCGTTCACTCGTTTCTCGATTGTTTCTTCAGTGCCCGAACGCGGTCGAAATTTTGGATAGGTAGAAGCTACGGCACTGTAATTATTTCCAAAGGGTTTTGTGCCAGCATCCAAATGACAGTTTTGGCAATTCATACCGTTGCTCATGGTCAGCACTTTTCCTTTCGGGCCTAAAAATTCAGACGTATGGGCAATCAACTCTTTACCATAGCGAATTTCATCACCGACTGCTCCTTGCGGAATTGTATTTGCATCAGGTGCCATCCATAGATCGGCCACTCTCTGCTTTTGAACTACTTGTACATTTTCCGGTTCGTTAGTGGTAACCCAGCTTTGTATTCTTGAAGGATCAATCAACAAAACACCAGTGGATATGATCATCAAAAAAAGGAGCAATAATACCACACTCATCAACGCCTTAATGGCTTTGGCGATCATCTGAATGTCTTGAAAACTGTTCTTCACTTCTAAACTTTATGCAAAAATGAAATCAATTCATGTGGACTTCAGTGACTTTAATTACAAATGCGGTTGTTAATGCGGCAATTTATCGCGCAGCAATCCATACATCCATGTGCCTGCAATGGCACTGACCAACGTAACGATCACCACCAGGAATCCATTGCCAATCTGCGCAAACAAAGGGCCAGGGCAAGCTCCTGTGATGGCCCATCCCAATCCAAACATGGTAGCACCAATTACATTGCCCCAATGAAATTGCTTATCGTGAAAAACAACGGTTTCGCCTTGCATGGTTTTGATTGCGAATTTTTTGATCAGAAAAACTGATAACATCCCCACCATCACTGCCGTGCCAATCACTCCGTACATGTGAAAGGAGTGCAAGCGAAACATTTCCTGAATGCGATACCATGAAATGATTTCAGCTTTCACAAATACAATTCCAAACACCACCCCCACTACCAGGTATTTGATATTTGATGCAATGAGTGACTCCTGCGCAATTTGATCGTTAGGAGCTTCGCACTCGATAGGGTGCTGTATTGCGGATGCGTCTACAAACTCGTCTTTTGCTTTTTGCATAATCAGTATCTTTTGAAAATTACAATGTCATTAACCAGGGAAAAATCGCGTGCACCATCAGAAAGCCACCTGCCATAAAACAACAGGTAGCCACAAGCGATGGCCATTGCAAATTGGACAGACCCATGATGGAGTGACCGCTTGTGCAGCCCCCGGCATAGCGCGTACCAAAGCCTACCAGAAATCCTCCTACTACAAAAAATAAAAGCCCGCGAATGGTAAATAGATTTTCAAAACTAAAGATGGATGCCGGCATCAGGTTGTGATCAACCGAAATATTTAGGGCTTGCAAATCCTGCACGGTTTTTTCGGAAACAATGATGGGTTCAGGATTGCTTAAAAATTGTGTGGCTACAACACCTCCTATCACTACCCCAGCCACAAAAAACAAATTCCACATTTCTTTTTTCCAATCGTATTTAAAAAATGAAATGTTTCCGGGAATGCACGCTGCACAAATGTGACGCAGCGAAGAAGAAATGCCAAAGTGCTTATTGCCCAGCAAGAGCAGCGCGGGCACCGTGAGCCCAATGAGAACGCCCGCTACATACCAAGGCCACGGTTGTTTGATGAATTCAAGCATATTGTGTGTTGTTAATTTTCAACGTTTGTGCAAAGTTATGAAATATGATTTTTGTCAGTTGGTAACTTATGTCACAGAAGGTAACGATTATCATTGATAGCGGCACCATGGTGAGCAGTGATTTCCGAAAATGCAATTTTTCAATCCGTTGCGGACGGACTCTGCGAGGCAAATTTCCTAATTAGAAACAAATAGAACTGATGCGATGAGCAACTATTGCTTTGATTCTGTTGGTGTTTTTTGAAAGAGGTTGATGAGCATGCCGCCCATTGCAGCACCGTAAATCGAACTATTCAAAGGTGAGGAAGTAATGGCACAACTTCCGCTGGCACAACCAATATAATACCAATACAGAAAACCACCTGTAGCACCTATAACCATACCTAATGCTATTGGAATATACTTTTTCATTTTAAAAGAAGTTCTTTGCCTAAGATATAAACACCCATTACCATCACAAACCAGCCAAAGGCAGGTTTTAGTTTCTCGTTGGGAATATATTTTGTGAGGTAGCTGCCACCAATAATTCCCACCATGGCAAAGGAGGAAAAGATGAGCATGAATTTATAATCAATGATGAGGCCCGATCCCAAATCACCGGTAAATCCAATCAATGATTTAAGTGCAATGATTAATAATGATGTTCCCACGGCTTGCTTCATCGGCAGGCCAGCCAAAAGCACCAGAGCCGGAATAATTAAAAATCCACCGCCAGCGCCTACTAATCCGGTTATCCCTCCCACCAACAGTCCTTCAATAAAAATCAATGAGTAATTGTAGCTTATCTCCTGCTCTTGTTCCCTTTCCTTCTTCGGTTTGCGGATCATGGATACGGAAGCGAGCAACATCAGCACTGCAAACAATACCATTACAAAAAGTGGCTTCGTCACTTGCAGAGAGCCTACTGTGAAAAAATTATCCGGAATGATGGGCACAACAAATTTGCGCACGGCATAAACTGAGATGATGGATGGCACACCAAAAATTAATGCCGTTTTAAGATGAACATTGCCTTTTTTAAAATGGCTGACGGACCCCACCAGGCTTGTTAGCCCTACAACAAAAAGTGAGTACGCTGTTGACAGCACCGGATCGGCACCAAATAAATACACCAGGATAGGAACGGTTAAGATCGATCCTCCGCCACCAATCAACCCCAAAGAAAGCCCCATAACAATTGAGGCAGCGTAACCAATAACTTCCATTTGCTAAAATTTGCACAAACTTACCCTGGCGAAAAGGCGCGGTCAGTAACTAAAGTCACAAACCCAATTTATGCTTGCTTGAACATTACTGGCAATGATTTTTTATTTCGTGTTTTTTTTCCAATTTGAATTGATCAATAAATCTCAAACACTATGAAAAAATTTATCATTCTCTCCTTCTTTCTTTTCATCGGCATTTCGATGAAAGGGTTCAGTCAAACGGTTTACGCTTCCGCGAAAGGTGAAAAATACCACACTGCCGATTGCAAACTTTCGGGCGATGCCGAAGGCCTCACATTGGCAGCTGCCAAGAAAGCAAACAAAGGTGCCTGTGGTGTTTGCAAACCCGATGAACATCTCAAAGACAAAACAGCACAATGCAGCGGCAAGACTGCTGATGGCACTCGCTGCAAGCGCATGACTGCCAGCAAGGCGGGCAAATGCTTTCAACACGCAGGAAAATAGAGGTTAAATTTTAGTATACTCTCCGTGCAACTCTGTGTTCTCTGTGGTAAAAAACTACCAAAGCAGAACACAGAGATCACTGAGAATAATCCATCATCCCTTCGGTTCAAATCGAGCTTGAAAGAATCTCAAATATTTCGGCTCGTAAACCATTTTTAGCCCTTTGATTTTATCTCTTCGCTCAAATACTGCTGCCGCTGATTCAGCAATCACATCCATATGCGCTTGGGTGTATACTCTGCGAGGAATGGTGAAGCGAACCAACTCAAGATTGGGATAATAATTTTTTCCATCCGGCTTTCTTCCGGCCGAAACAATTCCACGCTCCATGGTGCGCACACCTGAGTCGATATAGATTTCTGCGGCCAGCGCCTGTGCCGGAAAATCATCTTGCTTAATGTGCGGAAGAAAAGCTTTGGCGTCCACAAAAATTCCGTGACCACCAATAGGTTTGACAATCGGAATGCCATACGATTCCATTTTGTTGCCAAGATATTCTACCTGACCTACACGAGCACGCTGATGGTTGTCCTGCAAGCTTTCTTCAATACCAATAGCAATTGCTTCCATATCGCGGCCGGCCAAGCCACCATACGTGTGCAATCCCTCATATACCACAACGAGGTTGCGTGCTTCCTCAAACACATCCCATTCATTGGTGGCCATAAATCCGCCAATGTTTACGAGTGCATCTTTCTTGGCACTCATAGTTGCTCCATCAGTGTTAGAGCAGATTTCTTTTACAATTTCCTTAATCGATTTTTTTTGATAGCCTTTTTCACGTTGCTGAATGAAGTAAGCATTCTCTGCCACACGTGTCATGTCATGGATAATTCGAATGCCATGCTTTTTCGTATATGCACGAAGCTCTTTAAGATTCTTCATGCTGATGGGCTGACCGCCAGCCATATTCACATTGGTGGCTATGGAGACATACGGGATTTTTTCGGCTCCATATTTTTTCACTAGCCGATCCAATTTTTCAAGATCAACATTTCCTTTAAATGGAAATTCATTCAGTGGGTCATGCGCTTCATCAATTATGATGTCATGAAACTGTCCACCAGCCAATTCCTGATGAAGGCGCGTGGTGGTGAAATACATGTTGCCTGGAACGATGTCTCCTTTTTTGATCAACACTTTCGAAAGGATATTCTCTGCTCCACGACCCTGGTGCGTTGGGATGATGTATTTGTAGCCGTAATATTTTTGAATGGCTTCCTCCAGTTTGTAATAACTCTTACTTCCTGCATACGCTTCATCGCCTACCATCAAGCCCGCCCATTGCCGGTCGCTCATGGCGTTGGTGCCACTGTCGGTTAATAAATCGATGTACACATCTTCCGATCGCAACAAGAACGTATTATACCCTGCTTCTTTTATCGCCCTGATGCGCTGTGATCGCGTGGTCATTTTTAGCAGCTCCACCATCTTCATTTTATATGGCTCGGCCCACGACCGTTTTGTTATTGTTCTCATATCGAAATTTTGATTTTAGATTTTTTCAAATTTTGCAGTGAAGTGCCTAAGGAAGGGAGGTTGGTACGTGATCTTGTAGCCTGAGGTCTGATCTCTCAATTCCAGAATGTCATCAAATACATCAATCACATAATCAATGTGGCTTTGTGTGTACACCCTTCGCGGAATGGCAAGCCGCACCAATTCATTTTTTGAAGGGATGAGATCTCCGCGTTCATCGTATTTTCCAAACATTACACTCCCCACCTCCACACAACGAATTCCTCCTTTGGTGTATAGGTCGCACACAAGTGCTTGCCCCGGGTATTGATCAACCGGAATATTTGGGTATAATTTTTTAGCATCGATATACACCGCGTGGCCACCAATGGGCCACACTACCGGAATTCCCTTCGCTCTTAATTTTTCTCCTAAGTAGGTTGTGCTGCGAATGCGGTAGTGTAGATAATCAGGATCAAAAACTTCTTTCAATCCAATCGCCATTGCTTCCATATCGCGACCGGCAAGGCCACCGTAAGTTGTAAAGCCTTCTGAGATGATCAGCAGGTTTGTGCACTGCTGACTAAGTTTTTCATCTTTCAACGTGAGTAAGCCACCAATATTCACCAAGCCATCTTTCTTGGCACTCATCACAAAAGCATCTCCTAAACGCAGCGTCTCTTTTGCAATGTCTTCGTATGATTTTTCAGAATACTCAGCTTCTCTGTGTTTGATGAAATAACTATTCTCCGCCACACGGCATCCATCAATCACCATTAACAACTTATGCTCATCACAAATCTTTCGCACTTCTTTGAGATTGCTTAAGCTCACCGGTTGCCCACCCGAAGAGTTATTGGTGATGGTCATGATAATCGCTGCGATATTTTTTGCTCCGTATTGCGCAATCAGTGCTCGCAACTTGTTGGTATCCATGTTGCCTTTAAAAGGCAAATCAATTTCAGGATCATTCGCTTCGTCATAGATAATATCAATAGCAGTAGCTCCGGTAAATTCAATGTTCGCGCGGGTGGTATCGAAGTGTGTATTGCTGATAAAAACTTTATCCTTGCCCCCTAAAATTCCATAAAGAATGCGCTCGGCAGCTCTTCCCTGATGCGTAGGGAGTATGTAGGGCATGCCGGTAAGTTCTTTTACTACCGCTTCCAGATGTAGCCAACTGTCTGCCCCTGCATAACTTTCATCGCCCACCATAATACCTGCCCATTGCTTATCGCTCATCGCACCTGTACCACTGTCGGTAAGCAAATCAATGAACACATCATCTGAGTGTAATTGAAATGGGTTGAATCCACAGCGCTGAAGAGTTTGTTTCCGATATTCTTCCGTGGTGATTTTAAGCGGCTCCACCATTTTTATTCGAAATGGCTCGGCCAGTGTTCTTGGCTTCTTTAATTGAGTTTCCACAATAGCAAGGTTATGTCGGCACAAAACAACCGATTGTGTGTGGGTAACAATATGATAAAAGTCAGTTCGGTAACTGTTTAATCCGGTGCCGGAAGTTGGCGGAGAATAGTTAATTTGAATTTTTGAATTTCCATCTTCAGGTTTCTAAATCAAATCATTGTGCACCACGGAAGTAAAGAGTTAACAAAAGCAGTTGAGTATTTAAGGACGTATTCACTACGGCCCACGATTGGCATTATTCTGGGCACAGGACTGGGAGATGCTTTTGTGAAACACATTCGCAAGCCTGTTATCATTCCCTATAATTCTATTCCATTTTTTCCTGTATCAACCGTTCGTGGCCATCGCGGGCAATTTGTGTACGGAACGATCGGCCATCAAAAAGTAATTGCCATGCAGGGGCGTATTCATTATTACGAGGGCTACACGCAGCAGCAAGTTGTATTTCCAATAAGGGTGATGAGCCATTTGGGCGTGGAGACGATGCTGATATCGAATGCTGCCGGCAATGTGAATCTGAAATGGAACCAGGGAGATCTAATGTTGCTGGAAGATCACATCAATCTGATGCCTGACAATCCGTTGCGGGGTGTTACACAACATGAATCGAAGTCACCGTTTCTTGATCAAAGCACACCATACTCGCGCTCATTAAATAAGAAGGTAAAAGCAATCGCCAAATCGAAAAAAATAATACTGCGCAGTGGTGTCTACGCTTCGGATATGGGCCCGGCCCTGGAGACACGCGCAGAATACCGCTACCTGAGATTGATCGGGGCAGATGCAGTGGGCATGTCAACCGTACCCGAAGTGATCATGGCTAATTTTCTGGGCATGCGTTGCTGCGCAATATCTGTGCTGACGAACAATGCCAGCGATAACAACTCCGCTCCGGTAGCCTTAACCAATATCATTGATGTAGCCGCACAATCGGCAGAGAAATTATCTGAGTTGTTCGTTACTTTAATTAAGGACTTGAAGTAACTTTAACGAATGGAGCAACTAAAAATTCATCCCAAAGGTCCACTGTTGTCACGAATCATTGCCGGAGCGTGGCGGTGGCACAACGTTTCTTCCGAAGTAATCGAACGGTTGATCAATACTTCGCTTGACCAAGGCATCACCACTTTTGATCATGCTGATATTTATGGTGATCATGGCAATGAAGAGTTATTCGGAAATATTCTGCGATCGAATAAATCGCTTCGCCAAAAAATGCAACTAGTGACGAAGTGTGGCATAAAATTTCCATCCGCCAAGCGATCTGCTACCTGGGTGAAACATTACGATACTTCAAAAGAACACATCGTTTGGTCGGCAGAAAATTCGTTAAAAACGCTTGGCACGGATCATGTTGATGTGATGCTGATTCACCGACCCGATCCGTTGATGAATCCTGAAGAAGTTGCCAGTGCATTTAGTGAGCTGAAGAAACAAGGAAAAGTGCTACACTTTGGTGTTTCTAATTTTACACCTTCACAGTTCAGAATGCTTCAATCATATTTGGATATGCCCCTGGTGACTAATCAAATTGAGATTTCGCTTTCGCGAATTGATCCGCTCTTTAATGGCGACCTGGATACGCTCATGGAATTTAAAGCATCTGCCATGGCGTGGTCTCCGCTCGGTGGAGGAAAACTTATGCTGGAAGAACGCGATCTCTTTGGCAAGGCGGCAAAATACAACGCTTCGTACAACCAGCTTTCCATTGCCTGGCTGTTGAAACATCCTTCCACCATTTTTCCGGTAATCGGTACCACCAAGCCCGAGCGCATTATTGAGTGTGCCAAATCAACCGATCTGGTTTTGGATCGGCAGGATTGGTTTGAAATGCTGAAGTGGGTGATGGGCAGAGAGGTGGCTTAGGCCTTGAACTTTACATTTCAAAAGATCGTATCTTTAGCATATGAATTTCGATATCCAAACTCCGCCACGCACCATCATGGAAGTATACAAAATGCTTCCCGAAGGAACTTTGGCTGAATTGATTGATAATAAACTTTATATGTCGCCATCACCTGTTCGCAATCATCAAAAAGTCCTTCAGCAATTATTAAGAAGATTAAGTGATTTGATTGAAGATAAAGGCAAAGGAGAAATATTTATCTCACCATTTGATGTCTATTTTGACGAACATAGCAATGCAGTTCAGCCGGATCTGATTGTTGTGCTTTCGGATAACAAAAAGATAATAGACCCTAATGGTCACATTCACGGTGTGCCCGATCTATTAGTGGAAATACTTTCATCTGGAAATAAAGATCACGACCTCATCAAAAAGAAAGATCTTTATGAACGCTTTGGAGTAAAAGAATATTGGATCGTTGATCCAGAAACCAAACTGGCGCTCGTCTATCAACTGCAGAATTCAAAATACACGAAAATTGGCGAATCGATTGGCTCGATTGAATCCCTTCTATTGAATCTTACTGTGTCTTTTTAGGAAAGGCAGGCTTCGGCTCCGCTCAGCCTGCAGGCTTTAATTCCATTCAGCAGGTGGCTTAAATGTTTGGTTGACGTAGGCGGAGTCAAAGCCGAGGAAACAGAGCCAAGCCAAAGCCAAATATTTCTTTTCAACGCCAACTTACTCTGATCCTTTTTTGTTTTTACTTGCAGCTTATTTTTCTCCATGGCGAAATCCAGCACCCAAAAACTTTCTAAAGACCTTACCGGCCACGAATTCATTGAAATTGTTGGCGCTCGCGAACACAATCTTAAAAACATCAGCTTAAGTTTTCCGCGCAATAAGCTTGTAGTGATCACCGGCATCAGCGGAAGCGGAAAATCTTCGCTCGCTTTCGATACCATTTATGCCGAAGGCCAACGCAGATACATGGAAAGTTTTTCGGCCTATGCCCGAAGTTTCATCGGAAATTTAGAGCGGCCGGATGTAGACAAAATCAATGGTTTGAGTCCCGTGATTTCCATTGAGCAAAAAACCACCTCACGCAATCCGCGATCAACGGTAGGCACTGTTACGGAGATTTACGATTTCATGCGCTTGCTTTACGCGCGTGCAGGCGAAGCCTTCTCTTACCTTACGGGAAACAAAATGGTGCGCCAATCGGAAGATCAGATTCTGGATGCCATCATTCAAAATTTTAAAGGACAAAAGCTGGTAGTGTTAGCTCCGATCATCAAAGGGCGTAAGGGACATTACCGCGAGTTGTTTGTTCAAATCCGCAAGCAAGGTTTTACGAAGGTACGCGTGGATGGCGAAGTGCAGGACATTGCGCCCAAGATGCAACTCGATCGTTTCAAAATACACGACATTGAAATTGTCATTGATCGCATTGTGCCCGATGAAAAAGATCGGCATCGCATCAGCCAATCCGTTCACATGGCGCTAAAAGAAGGCAAGGGCGTGATGATGGTGATGACTGCGAATAACGAAGTTCATCATTACTCTAAATTTCTCATGGATCCACAAACAGGTTTGTCATACGATGAGCCTGCACCCAATAATTTTTCATTCAACTCACCGTATGGCGCGTGCCCTTCTTGTACCGGCCTGGGCGTCATTGAAGAAATAACGGAAGACTCGATCATTCCCGATAAGAAATTAAGCATCAGCCGTGGCGGCATTCTTCCGTTGGGTGAGTATCGTGACATCTGGATTTTTAAAAAGATTGAAGCCATACTAAAGCGCTACAAACTCACTCTCACCACGCCAATAAAAGATATTCCAAAAGACGTACTGAAAATTCTTTTGTATGGCGATGATGTTCCGGTGGCGGTGGCTTCCGTAAAATATCCCGGCACGGAATGGAATACCCGCTTTGAAGGCATCATCAACTTTTTGCAAAAACAAAAAGACGAAGGCTCGGAAGCAATTCGCAAATGGGTGGAAGATTTTACCATCACGAAAGTATGCCCGGAATGCAACGGTGCAAGGCTCAAAAAAGAATCCCTTCATTTCAAAATTGACAATACCAACATTGCCCAATTAGCCGAACTGAACATAGTATCTCTTCAAAAATGGTTTGAAGGATTGGAGGGGCGCATTAACGATAAGCAACGCGTCATTGCCACTGAAGTGTTGAAAGAAATTCGCAAGCGTATTGGCTTTTTGTTAGACGTTGGTCTCGATTATCTTCACCTTAACCGACCACTGCGTACGTTGAGTGGTGGCGAAGCGCAGCGCATTCGCCTCGCTACACAAATTGGAACACAACTGGTGGGAGTTCTTTACATTTTAGATGAGCCCAGCATTGGCTTGCATGCGCGTGACAACGTGAAGCTGA
This sequence comes from uncultured Cyclobacteriaceae bacterium, assembly GCA_966095315.1. Lineage (GTDB taxonomy): Bacteria > Bacteroidota > Bacteroidia > Cytophagales > Cyclobacteriaceae > ELB16-189. Next base: position 585,767 of record CBHTSG010000001.1, on the reverse strand, counting down.
TCAAAGCGCTAAAAGATTTGCGCGACTTGGGCAATTCAGTAATTGTGGTGGAGCACGACAAAGACATGATGCTGGAATCGGATTACATTATTGACATTGGGCCTGGTGCAGGCAGGCATGGAGGAAGTGTGGTGGCCGAAGGCAATCCGGAAACATTTTTGAAAGGCAACGGTACAACTTCCAAATATTTAAGTGGCGAGTTGAAAATCAATTACGCGAAGGATAGAAGAAAAGGAACAGGCGAATTTCTGACACTGAAAAAAGCAAGTGGCAATAATTTGAAAAATGTGGATTTAAAACTTCCAATCGGTGTGCTCACGTGCATTACCGGAGTTTCAGGAAGCGGAAAATCAACACTCATTCACGAAACGTTATTCCCTATTCTCAACAAACACTTTTTCAATTCACGCACCGAGCCACTGGCGCACGAATCCGTGGATGGACTCAAGCATATTGACAAGGTGATTGAAGTGGACCAATCTCCCATTGGCCGCACACCGCGCTCCAATCCTGCAACTTACACCGGAGTTTTCACCGACATACGCGATCTGTTTGCACAAATGCCCGAGGCAAAAATCAGAGGATATAAAACCGGACGATTTTCATTCAACGTAAAAGGTGGTCGCTGCGAAACGTGTGAAGGCGCAGGCTTGCGATTAATTGAGATGGAGTTTCTGCCCGATGTGTATGTCCCGTGCGAAACGTGCAAGGGAAAACGCTACAACCGCGAAACGCTGGAAGTACGCTTCAAAGGAAAATCCATCAGCGATGTGTTGGACATGACCGTGGAAGAGGCTGTGACTTTTTTTGAAAATCAACCACGCATTCTCCGAAAAATTCAAACACTGCACGAAGTAGGCCTGGGATATATCTCGTTAGGCCAACACGCCACCACGCTTTCCGGTGGAGAAGCGCAACGTGTAAAATTGGCTACCGAACTTTCTAAACGCGACACCGGCAAAACGCTGTACATTTTGGATGAACCTACTACCGGCCTTCATTTTCAAGACATCAGTCATTTGCTGGAAGTGCTTCAAAAGCTGGTAGACAAAGGGAACACCGTTTTGGTAATTGAACACAACATGGATGTGATCAAATCTGCTGATCACATTATTGATCTGGGCCCAGAAGGCGGAGAAAAAGGCGGGCGAATCATTGCCATCGGTACACCCGAAGAAGTTTCTAAAAATCCCGCCAGCTTCACCGGTAAGTTTCTCAAGCAGGAGTTGAACTAAGTAAACTCCACTCATATAAGAAATCTGCGGGTTGCCACTGTCAATTATTAACTTTGCCGATCGGAAATGGTGAACAAGCAGCGGCTATATTGGGGGCTACAGATTGGTGGATGGGCACTTTATGCGATCATACAAATTGTAACAGCAGTGTATTTCGCATCCGGTGGCGTAATCAACAACCAGCGAATTATTTTCCTCATCTACGAAGCGATTTTTTGTTTATTGATTTCGCACGTGTACCGTGAGTTGATGACGCGCTGGCGGTGGTTAAGCATCGGCATGTCGCGGTTAATTCCACGTGTACTGCTCAGCGTTTTTGCCATGGGCTTCGTCATGTACTTTTTGCGCATTCCGGTTTCCATTCCGCTTGGATTATTTAAGGCTTCTTCCGCGCTTGATCCGCTCAACATCCTGGGGCAAGCCCTTTTCTATGCCATCATCTTTTTCCTTTGGTCGGTGTTGTATTTTGTGTACAATTATTTTGAACGCTACAACAAATCGTTAAAGCATGAGGCATTTGTAAAAGAAATTGAATTGAGCAATCTCAAATCGCAGATCAATCCACATTTTATTTTTAATGCCCTGAACAGTATTCGCGCATTGGTGGATGAAAATCCTGCCAAATCAAAACAAGCAATCAATCAATTGTCTAATATTCTTCGCAATTCTTTGGTAAAAGAAAAAAAAGGGCTGACGCGATTTGATGATGAATTAAAAATAGTACGCGATTACCTGGGCCTTGAGATGATTCGTTTTGAAGAGCGCCTGAAAGCAGAATTTGATATCGACCCAGCGTCCAAAGAGTTTTTGGTTCCGCCACTCATGATACAAACCTTAGTAGAAAATGGTGTGAAGCATGGTATCTCACGGCTGACTGAAGGGGGCGTTATCCAACTCATCACGAAAGTGGAGAATGACCAGCTCAAAATAAAAATCCGCAACAGTGGCCACTACCATATCAACGGCAAGAAGCGGGGTGGGCTGGGGTTGAATAATACCATTCAGCGCTTGAAATTATTATATGGTGATCATGCCCGATTTAAGATTGCCAACGAAAACGATAAATTTGTTTTAACTGAAATTGATATACCACATTTACCAGTAACATGAGAGCACTAATTGTAGACGATGAGCGCCTTGCGCGCAAGGAATTGGCGAAATTGTTAGAAGAGCATCCCTCCATTGAAATTGTAGGAGAAGCCATGAATGCCGATGAGGCCGAACAAATGATTACGGAGTTAAATCCTGATCTGTTGTTTTTGGATATTCAAATGCCCGGGCGCACAGGCTTTCAGTTGCTGGAATCTTTGGACTCCGTGCCTCTGGTGGTATTTACAACAGCCTACGATGAATATGCGCTACGCGCGTTTGAAGTAAATGCACTGGACTACTTGCTCAAGCCCATTCAGGCCGATCGCCTCAGCGAAGCAGTGCATAAAATTTTGGAAAAAGAACGTGCTCGTGGCGGAAGAGGTGCTGGCAAAAAGCTGGGCCTGGAAGATCAGGTGTTTGTGAAAGATGGTGAGCGCTGCTGGTTTGTGAGCCTTTCCAACATACGCCTTTTCGAATCGGATGGTAATTACATCAAGGTTTACTTTGATGCTAATCGCCCAATGATTCATAAATCATTAAATGCACTGGATGAGCGCCTTGATGAGCGTGCTTTTTTCCGCGCAAGCCGTAAGCACATTGTCAATCTCAGCTGGGTAGAGGGTATTGAGCCTTGGTTCAATGGGGGGTTGATGGTGAAACTAAGGGGCGGTGATAAAGTGGAGGTAAGCCGCAGGCAAGCAGCCAAGTTTAAAGACATGATGAGCCTGTAGCAGAACAACTCAAAACAAAGTGATTTCCCCGGATTTTGTTACCGCAGAATCCGGGGATTTTTTCTTTGTAGCGTGGGGGTAAATTGAAATCCGGTTGTCTTCATTACAAATACAAAAAAATGAAGACACTAATATGCTTTTTGATGGGCAGCCTGATGATGCTGTCGCTATCGCTGAATGCTCAGGAAATGAAAAAAGACCTGGCCTCGTTTGAAAAAATCATTGTCTCTCCAAAAATTAATCTCGTGCTGGCAAAAGGCGACCATGAAAACATTCGCCTGGTTTACGATAATGTTTCCCTCAGTCAGATCAACGTGCTGATCACGGGCAAAACTTTGCATTTATTTTTAGACCATGCAAGGGTTGTAGACACCCGCAAAAAAATTTATCATAATAATCACACATCACGCGTAAGCATTTATCAAAATGCAAACATTACAGCATACGTGACCTATCGCGATCTAAAGAGGCTGGAAGTGCGTGGTGAAGAAGAGGTGACATGCGATTCACTGATCGCAGGTGAAAAATTCAAATTGAAAGCATACGGTGAAGCGGAGATTACCTTAGCGAAGGTAACGGCCGATAAATTCAAAGCATCATTATATGGACGAAACAAAGTAAGAATAAATGCAGGGGCTACCGAGCAACAAACCTTTCGCCTGTTTGGTGAAAATCGTATCGACACACGCATGATGGAAAGTGTAAATGCATCTTCCCGCATTTATGGAGAAGGGCGCCTGGCGATCACCGCCACCAATCGATTTCATCTGACATCCTTCGGTGAGCCTTATGTTGAAGTGAATGGACTACCCGAGATCAGAAAGGGTATTATGATTGGTCGAACACATTTAAATGTGAAATAAAAATTGTGAATTAATTCTTAAAAGAGGGGTGAATGCTCCTCTTTTTCGTTTTATGACGGTGGCTAACAAAACTAATTTGTATTTTTAATCCCCCGAAAATGAAAAAGAGAACTCGCCTGTTCGTATCCATTTTGCTGGCCACCTTTATTGTGGGCACACTAAGTTCTTATGCGAGTTTTACATTCAAAGGATCAAAGGCTACTCAGGCAATCGAAAATTTAGACCCTTCTGATGCCGAGGATTGCGCAGACTCTTCCGATGAGGCCGATACCGAGGTTGAAATTGAAGATGATCTTGATGAAACAAAAGAGATAAGCGAATGCTATTCTTTGGCCTTTCAAAAAAGTCAATTGTTGTTGATGGGGCAGCAGCAGCATCGCTTTGAAGAATTCCATCGTACAATCATAACACCGCCTCCACGAGGCTAATCCTGCGCGGGCTTCGCGCCCGTTACCCATTTCGGTTTGTAGGATTTTTTTAACCATTCATTTTAGTTATGATTAAGCGTTTCTTCGAGCGGGATTTTAATTCCTCTGTTGTTGTTTTTTTAGTGGCACTGCCGCTGTGCCTGGGCATAGCACTTGCTTCAGGTGCACCATTGATTTCCGGCTTGCTGGCAGGCATCACTGGTGGAATTGTGGTGGGAATGCTTAGCGGATCACCGTTGAGTGTAAGTGGCCCTGCCGCAGGCTTGACATCCATCGTCTACGCCTCCATTGTTGACCTGGGCTCCTTCTCGTCATTTCTGCTCGCGCTTGTGCTCGCAGGGTTGATTCAAATTTTACTCGGCTATGTTAAAGCAGGAGGCATCGGCCATTTCTTTCCTCATTCAGTAATCAAAGGCATGTTGGCGGCAATTGGCTTAATTTTAATATTGAAACAAATTCCTCATGCCGTAGGATACGATGTGGACTTTGAAGGAGACGAAGCATTTTTTCAATCAGATGGAAAAAATACGATCACCGAAATTCTGGATGCCTTAAGTTACTTCACACCCGGTGCCATCATCATCAGCATACTTTCCATTTTACTCATAGTGGCTTGGAGTTCCAATCAGTTGTTGCGCTATAAATTTTTCAGGCTTGTACCGTCAGCCCTTGGTGTGGTGGTGATGGGCATCGCACTCAATTATCTTTTCAAGCTTCAATTCCCTGCCTTGATCATCGAGTCTCGCCATTTGGTTTCATTGCCTAGCATAAAATCAGAGGGGTTTGCCTCACTATTCACATTTCCCGATATCAGCCAATGGAGCAATCCCAAAATCTACGTTGTTGCCGTTACGTTGGCATTGGTTGCCAGCGTGGAAACGCTCCTGAGCATAGAGGCCTGTGATAAACTTGATCCCTTTCGCAGGATTACACCGCTCAATCGCGAACTGAAAGCGCAAGGAACAGGCAATTTGATCTCCGGGTTAATTGGCGGTTTGCCGGTGACATCGGTCATCGTAAGAAGTTCGGCAAACATTAATTCAGGTGCACAATCAAAGGCCTCTGCCATTGCCCATGGTATTCTTTTACTCTCAACCTTTCTCATCATTCCCTTTGTACTGGAGATGATTCCGCTGGCCAGTCTGGCTGGAATTTTATTAGTGATCGGATTTAAATTATCACATCCATCAACGTACAAAGAACTTTATGCAAAAGGGTTAAGTCAGTTTCTCCCCTTCATTGTTACCGTGCTGGCGGTCACTTTTACAAATCTTTTGCAGGGTGTTTTCATGGGCATCATCGTATCGGTATTCTTCATATTGAAAACTAACTTCAAGAAAGCAGTGATCATGGTTAGTGATGATGATCGCTATCTGATCAAATTCACAAAAGATGTTTCGTTTCTTCACAAAGCATCGCTTCGCGAAATATTAGGGCGCATTCCCGGATCGAGCAGGCTGGTTATTGATGGCACAAAGAGCCAGTTCATTGATCAGGATATTATTGAGACCATTGAAGATTTTATGGAAGAGTCTAAATCAAAAAACATTCAGGTAGAACTGGCAGGCGTACACCTTCACTAAATTAAATCAATCACTATGAAAAAATACGAACAACTTTTGTTGCAGAACAAAGCCTGGGTGGCTCAAAAGAATCAGGAGGATGGAGACTTCTTTAACCGTCTGGCAAATATTCAGACGCCAGAATTCTTGTGGATCGGTTGCTCCGACAGTCGCGTGCCGGCCAACGAAATTACCGGAACAAGTCCCGGTGAAATTTTCGTTCATCGCAACATTGCCAACATGGTGGTGCATACCGACATGAGTATGCTCAGCGTGCTGGACTATGCCGTCAATGTTTTGGAAGTGAAGCACGTCATCGTGTGTGGTCATTACGGATGCGGAGGCGTGCGGGCTGCGCTTGGTAATAAACAATACGGACTTATTGACAACTGGATTCGCCATATTAAAGATGTGTACAGGCTCCACGAAGAAGAACTCGAGTCAATTGAAGATCCGCGCCAGCGTGAAACCCGATTCATAGAACTGAATGTAATGGAGCAGGTACTCGATCTGAGCAAAACCTCCATCATTCAAAACTCATGGGAAAAGCGCCATAGCCCTTACATTCACGGCTGGGTTTATGACGTAGCCAATGGCGTGATCAAAGACCTGAAGGTTTCTGTTCACGATAACTCTGAAATTCCTGAAGTTTATCGTTTTGAGAGCTTCCGAAAGGTTCATTAATCATTCGGCAAGAGCAGTAGGGGTAAAGATGCTTTCGCTTGTCTTATAACCCAAAGGCCTATAAACCGTAAATTGCACCGGATTGACATTCAAAATCAGTGGAGTTTCCGGATAAACAGGTCTTTGATTCAGTAAGAGAAGGCAACGAAAGCGCTTTTGAAATGATTTTCAGGACCTATTACCAGCCCCTGTGCAACTATGCTTATTCCTTTCTGAACGACCGTGACGAGGCCGAAGAAGTGGTACAGGCTTCTTTCATTACCGTATGGGAAAAGCGAAACTCAATGGACATTGAGTCTTCTTTTAAATCCTATCTCTACCGCATGGTACGCAACTCGTGCCTTAATGTGATCAAGCACGAAAAAGTAAAGCAGCAACATTCCAATTACCAGGTGGCGTTTGGAGAAAATTCACACGAGCCCGTCTCACAGGCCGTGTTGAAAACCGAACTTGAAAATAAAATACAGGAAGCCATGAAAACATTGCCTGAGCAGTGCAGGCTGGTGTTTCAGTTAAGCCGCTTTGAGGAGTTAAAGTATTCCGAAATAGCGGAGCAACTCCAAATTTCGGTGAAGACGGTAGAGAATCATATGGGCAAGGCTTTGAAAATTATGCGCGAGCAACTCAAAGACTATCTGCCCTTGTTTTTAATTTTTATGAAAGACTGGACGGGATGAAAGAAGCGTTTGAGCACATCGATGATTTGATTGGGAAGGTGCTTGCCGGGGAGGCAAGTGCAGAAGAGCAACAGTTTGTAGATGACTGGGTTCGCGAAAGCGCTGCCAATCAGCATTATTTTGATCAGATAAAATCCATTTTTGAAAAAGCTGCCGCTGTTTCAGTTCAGCTACAGTTTGATGAAGATGCAGCGTGGCGAAAAGTGAAGTCGAAAATCACCCCAAAGCAAAAACAAATCTTCCTGAGCCCAACCTTCTTAAATTTTTCTTCTGTGCTGAGAATTGCCGCAGGAGTAATCATTGTTTTGGGAATCAGCTTTTTTGCCTTTCAGTGGTTTTATGCTCCATCAGAATTATTAGCGGTAAACTCGGATAACCAAATCATTAACGATACACTTCCCGATGGAAGCTTTGCCGTACTCAACAAGAAAAGTGAATTGGCGTACGAGTATAATAAGCGAAGCAATACCCGAAAAGTTAAGCTCTCGGGAGAAGCCTACTTTGAAGTGAAGCATGAAGAAACAAAACCTTTTGTGATTGAAACAGATGAGGTGATCATCAAAGACATTGGTACTGCATTTAATGTGAAAGCCTATCCAGGAAGCGATACTGTACAGGTTTTTGTGGAGAGCGGAGAGGTACAATTTTACACGCTGAAAAATCCGGGTTTAAATCTGAAAGCGGGCGAGATTGGTATTTATAATAAATCCATCAAGGAATTTTCGCGCATCGCCAGGCTGGATACCAATGCCTTGGCATACAAAACGAAAATCTTCAGCTTTAACAATACCGAACTTCAAAGTGCCATAGAAATGCTCAATGAAGTCTACGAATCAAAAATTGTACTTGCCAATAAAGCCATTGGGCGCTGCAGACTTACGGTAAACTTCAATAATGACAACATTGAAAACATTGCCGACATTATTGCAGAAACGCTGAACCTTACGGTGACTAAAAAAAATGGTGAATGGATTTTAGATGGAACAGGCTGCGAAAAATGATTCCATGAAGGCAACGCTACCGATTCTGTTTTTCTTTCTCAGCCTTCCTCTTCTAAGTCAACCGCCTGTTGTTCCAATCTTGGAGCGCAAGATTACCATATCATTCACTGGTGAATCGATCCCCACTGCTCTCAATCGTATCGGTCAACAAGGAGGCTTTTCATTTTCGTACAATGCTGCAATCATTTCAGCAAACGAAACTGTATCACTTGAGGCTCAGGGGAACACGGTGCGCGAAATATTGAATGAAATCTTTAAGGGATCGATAAGCTATAAAGACAAAGGGAAGCACTTGATCCTGACCAAGGCGCCAACGATACAGCCCAAAGAGTCCTCCACGCTGGTAATCATCAGCGGATATATTGAAGATGAAACAACAGGTGAAAAAGTAGCCGATGCCAGCGTTTACGAAAAAACTACGCTCACTTCTTCTGTTACCGATCAATATGGTTTTTACAAAATAAAACTTGATTCAAAGCAGCCCGTAACCACGATAAAAGTCAGCAAGAAAAATTACCGCGATACGCTTGTCGCGATCACGGCTGCCGTTAATCAGTACCTAACCATTTCCATCAAACCCGTAAATCACGACAGTGTTACCATTGTTGCAACAATCGAAAAACCGGATTCGGTCGTGCAGAAAAAAGTTGAACAGGAAGAGGAATCTTTCCCTTACGAATCTGAGGCAAACATTCAAAACATCAGCGACACGCTCTACCGTGAATTTCAAGCTTCGCTTCTACCTTTTGTAAGTACCAACGGAAGACTGAGTGGCAATGTGATTAACGACTACTCGATAAATTTTTTTGGTGGAATTTCATTAGGTACACGACAACTTGAAATTGGTTTTTTTACCAACATTGATCGTGGTGATGTAAGTTGGTTGCAAGTGGCCGGCTTTGGAAACCTGGTGGGTGGAAATGTGTATGGTATTCAAGGCGCAGGCTTTTTTAATTTGAATCGTAAAGAAGTGAAGGCAGTTCAGCTCGCAGGTTTTGCCAATACCAATTTAGATGAAGCAAGAGGTGTGCAGCTAGCAGGCTTTGCGAACACTAATCTGAAATCGATGCATGGCGTGCAAGTGGCAGGATTCAGCAATTACTCGAACGGGTCTTCTGTGGGCGCACAGGTTTCAGGATTCAGCAATGTGCACCTCGGATTTTATCGAGGCTCACAGGTAGCTGGTTTTGCGAACGTAAATACAAAAGGAATCTCAGGAACACAAATCGCTGGATTTGCCAATGTTGCCACGGGTAATATTTCAGGATCGCAGATTGCTTCCTTTGCCAACTATGCGAAAAACGTGCGCGGCACACAAATCAGTTTGTTCAATTATGCCGATAGCTTAAGCGGGGTGCCCATAGGACTGGTAAGTTTTGTCAATCGTGGTTATCATAAGCTTGAAGTTTCAGCCGATGAAGTTTTTTATACTAACATTGCTTTTCGCACGGGCGTGAGCAAATTCTATAATATTCTCTTTGCCGGCATGAAGCCAGATTACCTCGCCAAAGATTATAATGTATGGAGTTTTGGTTATGGATTAGGTACCGCCCGAAAAATTACACGATGGCTCTACCTGAACCTGGACGTAACTTCACAGCAGGTGAACAAAGGCAATATTACTCAGGCACTAAGTTTATTGAATAAAGTACACGTTGGTTTTGATTTTCAACTCGCAAAGAAATTATCATTATACGGTGGGGCAACATTGAATGGCTATCTGACCCGAACAACCTTCACCGATTATGCTCCACTATTTACAGATTACCAACCAAACGTATTCTACGATCACACCGATCGAAACAACGTGAATCTTAAGATGTGGCTCGGAGGAAAAGTTGGTGTTCGATTTCTCTAGCTCACAAAAAAAGTCAAAAAAAGAGCGCCATGTGGCGCTCTTTTTTCAATTGAAAACTTATCCTTAGTTATATCCTGGATTCTGAACTAATTCAGAGTTGAGGATGGTTTCACGCTGAGGAATTGGGAATACCAATTTTGGCGATGAATAAGGCAATGCTCCTACTGAGCGCTGAGTTCTCTTCAAATCGTGAATCAGGTGACCTTCGAACGCAAGCTCTAATTTTCTTTCCTTTAAAACATCAGGCACAGTTACCGTCAACAAGTCTGCAAGACCAGAACGTTTTCTGATGCGGTTTACATCTGCAAGAGGAGTGGCTCCTGTGCTTGTACTCAAACGTAGGTTAGCTTCCGCACGTGTTAAATACATTTCCGCCAATCGTACTACAGAAATATTGGCAAAGCGATTGGTGAATTTGCGAGTATAGCGCACGCCTCCACTGGTGGCAAAGAATGCCCGTCTTGCATCGCCTGCTTCGTACAAAGCAATGTGTGCATCTTCCACAGGAATATCACCACGGCCAGTTGGATCATAGAATGTATTCAGGTTGTTCACACCCGCCTGGCTGGTTACCTGAATGGCAAACACGTCCTCAGTGGTTGCGTAGCCATTTGAAGTTCGGCTGGTAGATCCGGTAGAGGTTTTTCCAAACGCATCACTAAATGTTGTCGTCAATGAAAATCCACCCAACGTAATGACACGGTTTGCGGCATCTCTTGCTTCCAGATATTTATTCTGCATCAAATAAACACGCGAGAGAATAGCGCTGGCAGAATACGTTGTAGCAAAAATACCATTACGTGTCGGCAATTTTGTTTCAGCATCCTTAAGGTCAGCAATGACCTGCGCATACACTTCTGCAACTGTATTTCGCTTCACTTTTGCGCTTATGCTGCTGGCATCAGCCGGGGTTAAGATCAGTGGCACGGCAGGATTTTGAGTTGGGTCCCCATCCACCCAGGTTTTTCCAAAGATGCGAGCCAATTCAAAGTACAGGGTTCCTCTGATGAATTTTGCTTCACCTTCTACACGATCGCGCTTGTCTGCTGTTACCTTATCAAGATTGGCCAACACAACATTTGCTCTGTTGATCGCAACATAACTGTCAATCCAGGTTTCCTGCGCCTGGCCGTTGGTGATCAACATATTCTTGTCCCAAATTTCTCCGGGGGCAACAAATGTTCCATCCCAGGTAATTTCACCGGCATCGCCCAATAGGTCTGCATCACGCATGATATTTCCTCCGTACACATCACCATCACCCATGCCCGTAAATGCACCTACAATGAGTGCCTCCACATCGCCTGATGTGCTCACAGCTTGCGATGAGCCCACCGTATTCAACGGCTTTATTTCAAGCTGGTCACCACAACTCGACAGCAGTCCGGCAGCTACTAAAAATGTATATTTAACTATTCTCATGACTCTTCAATTTTAAAATCCAACATTGATACCAAACGTAATTGTCTTTGCCTGAGGCGCAGAGTAGAAATCAATACCCTGGTTGGTATTATTTTGCGCATACGAATCGGAGTTCACTTCCGGATCCCATCCTTCATATTTGGTGAAGGTTAATAAGTTTTGTGCACTGGCATACACGCGCAGCTTACTAAACTTCAACTTGTTGAGCACAGAAGCTGGTAAGTTGTAACCAAGTGTTACCGTCTTCAAGCGAACGTAAGTACCATCCATCATGTAGCGTGAAGATTCACCGGTTCCGTTAGCACCAAAAAGACGTGCCTGGGGAACATTGGTGATGTCTCCTGGTTTCCTCCATCGATTCAATTGATCCTTGGTTTGATTATCAAAGAAGTCGCCATTAGCGCTCATGAATTTTCCACCACCATTGTAAATGTCATTTCCAAACACACCCTGGAACAAGAAGGTGAAATCAACTCCTTTGTAAGACAAGTTGTTGGTAATACCGGCAATGAAATCAGGGTTGGGATTACCAAACTTCTGCTGTGTTGCCGCATTATAATCGTTTGTCTTGGTGATGGAGCCATCTGCATTTACGATTTCATAAAGTGCATCTCCATTGGCAGGATCAACACCTGCGTACTTAGGACCATAGAATATACCGATAGGACTTCCCTCCTGGGTTCTGCTCAGGAATGAACCGGTGATCACCTGACCATCCAAATCCAACACTTTATTTCTATTGCGTGCAAAGTTGAAGCTGGTATTCCACTTAAAGTCTCCAACAAGGTTTTCAGAATTGATTACCAATTCGATACCCTTATTTTCCAACTTTCCAACGTTGCGTGTCTGTGTTCTATAGCCAGAATTGCCTGGAAGGTTTACGTTCAAAAGAAGGTCAGAAGTGTTTTTGATATAATAGTCCAACTCTCCAGTAATGCGGCTATTCAAAATTCCAAAGTCGATACCGATATCCGTTTGCACTGTTCTCTCCCATTTCAAATCAGGGTTTGGCAATTGCGATGGACGTTGTCCTGGAATACCTGCATAACCTGCATCACCTGAATAAAGGCCTGCTGAAGGGAAGTTACCGATTTCTGCATTTCCTGTTACACCATAGCTGGCGCGCAGTTTCAAGAATTCAAAAATGTTTTTGGCGCCTTCCATGAAGGATTCTTCCGAGAGGATCCAGCCTGCAGATGCCGCAGGGAAAAATCCATAACGGCTATCAGAACCAAATCGTGATGAACCATCCACACGTCCACTTAACCCTACCAAATACTTGTTCTTGAACTTATAGTTGGCACGAGCAAAATAAGATAAGAAGCTGAATGCTGTTTCCGTTGAAGTACCGGCCGTGATGCTTGCTGCAGAAGTAATCTTGCGGTAAGCGTTACTAGGATACTGCTGACCGGTAACACTGTTGTACTTAGTGTTAGAGTTTTGGAAGCTCATACCAGCGATCGCCTCGATGTTATGATTCTCTTGGAGAGTCTTTACATAACGGAAGAAATTGTTGGTAGTATAGTTGAACACCTGTGTCCAGGCATTGAAGCCGGATCCGTTAGGTGTTCCCTGGTTTCTTGATGTTTCCTTACCGAACCAGTTCTCTTCGTTTTGAGAAAGAAGATCGTAACCAAATTCTGAACGGAAGGTCAGGTCATTGGTAATTTTATAGGCCGCGTATGCTGATCCAAAATTTCTAAATACGGTGGTCACACGAGAGCTATAGTCTACATTCAACAACGGATTGTAATAAAGAGGATAATTGGTATTAGGCGCACCCGTTGCCAAATCCAAAGCTCCGCTAGGAAGATTTGTTCTTGGATCAATTACCGGTGTCATCGGTGACAAAGCGATAATCTGCATAGGCGTTGAGAACGCATTGTCATCAGACAATTTTTTGTTGGTCGTGCGGCTTAAGCTAAAGTTGAATCCAATGCTTAGCTTTTCGGTAGCCTGATGATCCAGGTTAAGTCTTCCGTTGATGCGGTCTAGGCTATTGGCCACCAGAATACCTTTTTGATCAGTAAATCCACCAGAAACAAAGAACTTGGTCTTCTCATTACCACCATTGGCACTCAAATCCAATTGCTGAATGCCGGCATCCTTGCGAAATACCTGATCTTCCCAATTGGTGTCGACATAGCCCGCAGCGCCAGGAGTAGCCCATGATTGGTAGGCAACACCTGAAGGCTGAGTTGATGGTGCGGCTCCATAACGGTTGAAGCGGTTGATCAAACTTGTAGTAAGGCCACCATTAGCTTCTGTAAATAACTCAACATACTCCTGAGTATTTAACCACTCTCTGTGGCCGGTAGGAGAACTTGTTCCCGTAAAATACCCGAGGTTGAAATTTGTTTTGCCTGTTTTTCCACGCTTGGTAGTAATCAGTACTACACCATTGGCAGCTCTTGATCCATAGATAGCCGCAGCTGAAGCGTCTTTCAAAATTTCGACAGACTCAATATCATTTGAGTTGATATCCACCAATGGGTTGGTTGAGGCAACACTGCTGGAAAGGTTTTGTGAGGTGATCGGCACACCATCTACCACATACAACGGTTCGTTGCTGGCAGACACCGAAGATGCACCACGAATGCGCACTTTAATTCCCTGACCTAGTTTACCGTTTCCGGCTTCAACAAACACACCGGCCGCGCGGCCTTGTAGTGCCTGATCGAAACTTGGCACAGGCAATTGACGAATAGCATCACCCTTTACGCTGGCAATATTTCCGGTAACGTCCTGTTTAATTTGGCTTCCGTAACCCACCACCAGCACCTCTGAAAGTTGCTTGGCGTCTGGTTCAAGCTGCACGTCTACAACAGAACTAGCACCAACGGTTACTTCGGTAGTCTTCAATCCAATGAATGAGAATACCAAAACCGGGTTTGCACCAGATGCATTAATAGAAAATTTTCCATCTGCATCAGTCACTGTTCCGGTTGTCGTTCCTTTTAATACCACATTCACACCAGGTAACGATGACCCATCTTCCTGGGATGTTACCTTTCCGGTAATCACACGCTCTTGCGCCCAAGAGCTGATCACCATCGCTAAGGCTAAGCCTAACAGTAAAATTTTCCGCATAATTTTTAGTTTAATTTTTAAAATAATTAATGCCTCTGCCGTGAGGCTGAACGCGAAATATAGTACTTATCACTAGCAATCAAATCACCAATTATAGGGTAAGTTTTAAAACTCCATGAACGAGCGAAGGAGACCTTATAATTGAAAATCTAATAAAATAGAAAGAAGCATTAGGGGTGTATGCAACTTCAGGTGTCTATGCATTATAAACACATAACACCCATGCGCATTGCAACAAACCTGATTTTGTCTTTCGTTTTGTTTAACCACTCGCTTGTTTTCGGCCAAAGCCTTACACAAACCATTCGTGGAAATGTAATCGATAAAATTTCAAAAACTCCCTTGCCCGGGGCTACTGTTTATTTAGTGGGCAGCGATCCGCTGATCGGTGCTACCTCTGATTCAGAGGGGAATTTCAAATTGTCAAAAGTTCCTGTTGGTATTCATTCAGTTAAAATTTCTTTTGTTGGCTACAAAGAACAAATGCTCTCAAACATTGTGGTGAACTCCGGGAAGGAAGTTGTGCTCATTGTACCGATCGAAGAAGACATTACCGTGATGGAGGCCATCGTGGTTACTCCGGAAATCGAAAAGAACAAACCGCTGAATGAAATGGCCACCGTTAGCGCTCGCACTTTTTCTGTGGAAGAAACCAGAAAATATGCAGCCGCGGTGAATGATCCCGCACGCATGGTAGCTTCCTATGCTGGAGTTGTTCAAACCAGTGATGGCAACAATACCATTTCGATCCGGGGCAACTCACCTTATGGTTTGCAATGGCGCATGGAAGGAGTTGAAATTCCTAATCCCAATCACTTTGCAAATGTGGCTGCATCTGGCGGAGGCATTTCAATTTTAAGTTCACAGCTTTTAACCAATTCTGATTTCATCACCGGTGCCTTTCCGGCAGAATATGGTAATGCTCTTGCCGGTGTGTTTGACCTGAATCTCCGCAAAGGAAATAATGAAAAAAGAGAATACACCATTCAAGCAGGGCTGCTAGGTCTTGATTTTGCTGCAGAGGGGCCTTTCTCATCGCACTCAAAAGCATCTTACCTGATCAACTATCGCTACTCAACACTTTCAATATTGAATGGTATGGGCTTGAAATTAACGGAAGGCACTACGGACTTTCAGGACCTCTCTTTTAATTTTCATCTGCCCACAGCACACGCTGGGAGTTTTTCACTCTTTGGCTTTGGAGGACTGAGCAGCCAAACAACAAATGCCGTATTTGATTCACTGCAATGGAAGGAAAGTATCTGGGATCGATATTCAAGCGAATATTATTCGAACACGGCAGCCGTTGGGTTGAAACATTCCATCACACTCAATCCAAAAACCTATGTGCAGTCTAGTCTTGTACTTTCTGGAAGTGATAAGGGATATGACGAAGATAAACTGGATTTGAATTACACCTTCTTTACCAACATGCGGATTAACTATATCAACAAAAAGACAACGCTTAGTTCTGTGTTGAATCACAAGTTCAATCCGAAACTTAGTTTGAGATCAGGTTTCTACCTGAACAGTTACTCATTTAATCTTCGCGATAAGGAATTTAATGAGTTCAAAAATGAGATGGAACAATTACTAAATGCCAAGGGGCAGGCTTTCATTAATCAATTATTTTCTCAGGTTAATTATCGCGTTAATGAAAAAATCACGGTCAATTCGGGTGTGCACTTCATGATGCAAACCAGCAATCGCAAAACTTCCATTGAGCCACGCGCCTCCATCAAATATGAATTAGATGAACAACAATCGATCAGCCTTGGGTATGGAATCCACAGCCAGATGCAACCGGTAGGTATTTATGAAGCCCAGGTGGCCAATGCTGATGGCACTTACTACAAGCCCAACCGAAATCTTGGTTTTAATAAATCAATGCACTTTGTGATGGCCTATGACAAAAGTCTTTCACGATACTTGCGTGTGAAGGCTGAAACCTACTACCAGCATCTGTACAATATGGCTGTGAAAAATGATTTGAATAGCCCCGTAGCGTTGAATAATCTTGAGGATGGATACATGACCGATCCACTGGTGAACAAAGGAACTGGACGCAACTACGGTGTGGAGCTAACACTCGAGCAATTCACACACAACAATTTATACTTTCTGCTTTCATCATCAGTGTATGACTCCAAATACAAAGCGCTGGATGGTGTTTTACGCAACACACGCTTTAATGGAAATTTTGCATTTAGTTTTACCGCTGGTAAAGAATACAATTTAACACGCAACAGGGTTTTTGGGCTTAACATTCGCACCTTGTACAGTGGAGGGTTTCGCACAACACCCATTGACATTGCTCAGTCGGCATTAGAAGGAAAAACGAAATACATCGAAAGTCTTTCCTTCACCGAACAATTGCCCAATTACTTTAGAAGTGATTTACGATTAAGCCTGAAAAAAAATCGCGCGCGCTTTACATCAACGCTGGCCTTGGATTTACAAAACGCGACCAATCATCAAAATCTGGGTGGTCAGTATTTTAATCCCGAAACAGGCGACATCAAAAAGTGGTATCAACTGCCCTTGCTGCCCATCCTGAGTTACAAAATTGAGTTTTAACAATCGGATCAAACATTCACAACATTTTAATCTGCCGGCAAGTAGGGGTATGCCTGGTTTCAGATGTCTTATCTGCAAACACCTTAAAAGTTTATGATTATGAAAGCGATGAAATGGATGATGATTATGGCCGTAGCAATTTTGTTTACTTCGTGTATTGAAGAAGATCCTGGGCCAAAACAAAGTGATACCCACTCTTTTGCGCTTACAGATTTTGACAAGTTGGAAATTGGTGATGCCTTTGTCGTTAATGTTCAAAAAGGGAATGAGTTTTCTGTAAATGTTGAAGGTGACCGCAGAAACCTTGATGACTTAAGTGTCTTTAAAACCGGGTCAACGTTAGTTGCCCGATACCTCACCAACAGAAACAGGCAATACAACACCTACATTACCATCACCATGCCAGCACTGTCTTCCTTTAATTTTTCAGGAGCTGTGAATGCACACGTTTCTGATTTTGTTTCTGATCGGATGGATGTCACACTGTCTGGCGCTTCATTGGCGCAATTGAACTTGCAGGTTCGTGAACTCTATTGCAATATTTCGGGAGCATCACAGCTTCGCCTCACCGGTGAAGGGCAAAAAATTGACGGCAGCATTTCGGGTGCATCGTTACTCAGTGGCTTTGATTATGCATTGAGTGATGCACGCTTGATTGTTTCCGGTGCCAGCACCGGGCGAGTAAGTGTTTCGCAGCAATTAAATGTAACGGCAAGTGGTGCCAGTGTGGTGGTGTATCGCGGAAGCCCACAGGTGAATGCACAGGTAAGCGGAGCAAGTGTGGTGAAGCAAGATTAGCTGTAGGCAGAATCTGTTTCGCGCGTTACAATCAATTAGAATTTTTTTGCACCTTCGGGTGAGCAAATTTTAAAGCGTGAAACTCACCATTGACATTGGCAATAGCGACATTACCATCGGTTTGTGGAAAACCGATCAGTGGAAGTTTGTTTGGCGCATACCTTCCCGCCCGGATCAGCCAGAGCTTTTTTTTGGCGTGCGCATACGCGATTATTTTTTTGAAGCTGGCATTGCCGAAAAAGATGTAGAGGTGATTGTGCTGAGTAGTGTGGTTCCAAGTCTCACAGAAAAAATTAAGAATGTGGTGAAGACATTGTTTGAAAAAGAACCAATCACTCTTGGCCCCAAGGTTTATGAAAAACTTCCGATCGAAGTTTTAAATCCTTACGAAATTGGCTCCGACCTGGTGGCCAATGCCTTGGCAGCATTTAACAAGATGAAGCGAACTTGCATTGTGGTGGATTTTGGTACGGCATTAACCTTCACCACCATTTCCGGTAACGGCAAGATAGTAGGTGTTTCTATCACCCCAGGTTTAAAAACTGCGATCAAGGCGCTTTCGCAGAACACAGCTAAACTTTTTGATGTGCCACTGGAAATGCCAAAGTCTGCTCTCGGAAAAAATACAGTCACCGCCATTCAGTCAGGAATTCTCATTGGTTACGAAGGGCTTGTTCGCAATGTAGTATCAGCGCTGCGCCAAGAGCTTCAGGAAGATTGCCCGGTGATTGCAACAGGCGGACTCTCTGCTGTTATTAGTCCGCTCAGTAATTTTTTTCATGCTATCGAACCTAATCTCACACTGGACGGATTGCGCCTGGTGGGCGAACTTTACTCTGATAAGCGGTAACCACTGCTGTAGATTATTTGCCATTCTTTAAATAATTCTGAACAATCGCTAACACGCAGCGTTATTTGCATTAAATCTTGAATACGAGGCAGACTCTATTCATAGGTTAGGTTTGGGTTAAAGGCCTGGTAGGGGTACCGGGCCTTACTTTTTGCCTTCATTTTCTCAAGCGCTCATTTCCCGAGTCATCAATTTCAATGATTAACTTTCCGAAAAAAATATGATGGCAGACGTACAAGCATTTAATGAATTGATCCGCCATCGCAGATCAGTTTATCAAAAAGATTTTAGTGGTGCTACGGTGGATGATGCTATCATTCATCAAATGTTGGAGAATGCAAACTGGGCACCCACACACAAACTAACCGAGCCGTGGCGATTTGTGGTTTTTAGTGGAGGTGGCCTGAAAAAACTGGCCGACTTTCAAAGCGAATGCTATAGACAAGTAACAGAAGCCAACGGCACATTTCGTGAGGAGCGGTTTGAAAATTTGAAAGTGAAACCGATGGAATCATCTCACATTATTGCGATTGGCATGAAGCGGGACGAAAAACAAAGTTTGCCGGAGTGGGAAGAATTGGGCGCAGTTTTCTGCGCGGTGGAAAACATGTACCTGACGGCAACGGCCTATGGCATTGGTTGCTACCTAAGCACGGGTGGCGTTACCAATTTTGAAGAGGCTAAATCTTTCTTTGGTCTTGGCACGCACGATAAACTTTGCGGATTTATGCACGTGGGTATCCCCAAAGGCCCTGCTAAGGATGGAAAAAGAAAACCGATTGAAGAAAAAGTGATGTGGATTAGGTAAAGTTTAAACCTAACCTAATCCATTGCGCCTTACGCACTTATTAATTATGCATGGTGCCCTCAATAATTCGAACAGCCTTCTTGATAGTAGTTTCCGAAACATTATTCTCTTCTGACAATAAGCGCACAGACTCGCGGTAGGTTTTGCCAGAGCCACGGTAAGAAGAGAACTTCTCATAATACTCAATGTAAGTGACCATGCTGGAACTCATCAGGCCATTGCGGAACAAGTAGTTGATCACGCCTTGTTGGTGAAGTTGTATTACGTTCATAAGACCAGGTTTTTAAGTGTTTGTCCTGATTCTATATGAATAAGCGTGCCACTCGACAAAATGCCCTAAAAAGCGTTAAAAATGGGTATCTTATTCGTTACCCATCCAGATTTGGGACAAGAATGATCCCGATTTGGAACTTCCAGATAAAAAGAGGCGAAATCGGGCTAATTTTTAGGTTTTAGCAACGCAGAGTTGAATTGAATTTGGAATTCTTGCGAATATCGCGTGTCTAAGTCGGGGCTGTCGGCTGGTAATTCAAAGCTATAATTAAGTTGAATACCCTCAACGATACGAAAACCGAGAAAAAGACCGGGGCCCGCGGGATAGCGATAAGACAGACCCAACCATACCTTTTGCTTGTAATAAGCAATTGCTGCTGCCTCAAGAAAATATTGCGATCCTAAATTGGTGCTATACATGAGATAAGGATTTATGGATATGGCTTTTTGCGGATCCTTTTTGCGGTAGCTCAAAGTATAAACTTGTCGTTTCAAATGACTGAATTCATCTTCTCTGTCCACATGAAGCTGGCCCATGATTTCAGGAATGGCGAATCCGAACTGCAGGCCCTTCCAGGAATATACTATTCCAAAATTTCCAGAGAGGTAGGACTGATTCGCTGCCGCATTTAAGACGGTTGGGTCATTGCTAAAGTCAGTTTCTCCCAGGTTTAATTTTGAATAACCACCGCCCATTGAAATACCAAAGCGAAGAGTGTGATCAGTATTAATCATAACCTTATAGCCAAACGTGAAAATGGCAGCGTTGCGCTGCAGCGCGACTGTTTCATCCGACAGGATACGCATACCAAGCGAAACTTTTTTTACGGGGTATTGAAAGGTAAGACCCGAAAGCACAGGCCCCTCGGGCACACCTACCCATTGTTGGCGATGTACAAGGCCCAACTCGATCCGTTCTGCTGAACCCGCGTAAGCAGGATTTTGTAAGTAGGGATTAAAATAGAACTGACGAAAGACCGGAGCCTGACTGAATACAACGTGCGACCCGAGCATGGTCATAAAAATTATCCAAACACTTTTTATGCAATTCTTCATCTCACAATTCTCACGCCTCCGGTTACATCCTCCTTACCATTGCACTTGAGCACATAGTAGTAAGCTCCTGCTTCAAGGTACTGACCATCACGACCGCGACCATTCCAGCTGTTGTCATAAGCTTTCATTTCAAATACTTCTCTTCCATTAATGTCAAAAATGCTCAGCGTACAATCAGTGTAGGAAGAAGTATCAGGCCACTTCCAAAAATCGTTAACCCCGTCACCATTGGGTGAAAAAATTTTTGGAGCCTGATTAATTTCACTTACCGATCCCAGTGGCAGTAGCAGGCTTGCTCTGCGCGGGCTGTTCTCCAGAACCGTAACCATGCGGTTTACCTGGCCTTGCGTGAAAAGGTTCATGCAGGCATCATCGGTAAAGTCCATGAAGTTTTGAAACATCTTCGGAACGCCAAAACACTCTACTTGCGGATGCGTGGGGCAACCGAACGTCTTGTCCGATTGTGAAGGAGTGTCATCAACATAATCTGTTCCGTCACAACCAACCTTATCGCCCCAGATATGGCGCAAGCCCAGGAAGTGGCCCACTTCATGCACGGTGGTGCGACCTTTATTAAGCGATGGTTTAAGATCAAAACTCCCATAGTCATTTGATCCGAAGGCACGATACGATACGATAATACCATCTGTGAGACGGTTGGTTGGAGAATCATTCAATCCCGGCAACGTGCTAATGGGAAACTGCGTGTATCCAAAGTAATCGGTGAGATCGCAAACCCATATGTTCAAGTAATCTTCTGCATCCCAATAACTTTGAGATTTTAATGAGACATTATCCTGAATAGTCCAGCTTGTTTTAGTGCCGCGCACCCGATTGATTCCCGAAAGTTTGAACTCAATAACCATGCTTCCTGCTATGGATTTAAATTCCTCTGGGGTTTTAATCGCATCATTATTAAATCGGTTAAAATCGCGATTCAACACCTCCATTTGTGATAAGATCTGTGGTTCCGAAAGGTTGGTTCCGGTGCCAATAGGCTCACCCCGATGAATCACATGAACAACGACTCTGATGGTATACACCCCACCCGAGCTTCGTGCTTGACTTGAGGTGCTAGCATCAATTCTCTTTTGCGTTAACCACCCTTCAAATTGACTATTGTCTTCAGTAGTTAGTGGCATTGCACATCTGTTCTGAGCATTTGCAAAGTGATGCGATGCAATTAATGCAGCCAGCATGAGGACTTTTAGCAAGAACGAGAGGTTGGTTTTTTGAATTTGATTCGCCACAGGTATGGCAAAGATAAATAACTATTAGGCTGGCAATAAAATAAAACCGCCCCGACAAGTCGGGGCGGTTTCGAATATACCAATTCAGAAAATTAATTTGATTCAGAGCAATGGTTAGCATCAATCCACTGACCGATGCGGCCAGCAGCGGCACCAGCGGCAGCATTAGCAGTGCTGTTTTTAGGAATTGAAGTAGCGCTAATCTTAGGGATTGAAGCAAAGTAAGCATCAATGATCGCTACATCAGCCCATACCGATGCAGAAGCTGCTACGTTGCTCAATTTGATAGCTGAAGCCTGAGTGAAGGCTGCTTTCGCATTCAATAATCCTCCTTTGTTAGAAGTATTCCAGATTGCTTTTCCTTCTGCTTGTGTGTAAACTTTTCCTCCTAGTGTTACGGTTCCGCCATTACCCCAAACTGCTTGTGGCTTAGCAAACCAGTAACCTTGTGACAATGAGCATGCAGGATTTACAGTACCACCGCAAAGACTAGTGATAAAGCTGATGGTTACTGAACCAGCAGCGTAGCTACCTTGAGAATCAGCAACGGTAACACTGGTTAAGGAAACACCATCAATGGTTAAATTGTAAGTTCCGTTCACCGCATTTGAGATCGTGAAGTTACCGTTAGCATCGGTTGTAGCGACTACGGTAGTTCCGCTCATTACGCTTGCACCTGCATAAGCTGTAGTGATAGGAGATTGATTAACACAATCTGTTCTGTCTGCATGGCCAGAGATGGCAGCGCAAGAACCATTTACTCTGTTGTCAACGGTCATTGCAGCGGCAACGCCATCAGCAGGGCCAACTTCTACAGAGGTAGAAGCATTTGCATAAACTCCAGTTGCAGAAAGTGTCCAGACACCACCTAAGTTGCTGAATGAATATGAACCATCAGCGGCTGTAGTTGCCGTGCGTACATCAGTACCTTGAGTTGCAGTTACTGTAGCTCCACCAAAAGGAACTGTTGCATAAGTATTACCTTCCTGACAAGCGATTTGATTAAGTGAACCTGATAAGCCTAAAGCCTCGCATGAAGGACCAGGGATTGAAACAGGCTGGCAATCATTGCCTGCTTTAACATATAAAGTTGCTGCTTCCTCATTTACTTTTAATGCTCCATTGAAAGTATAAGTTGCAGACCAGTATGGAGTTGTTAACGCATCATACTTGATACCCTTGCTTACATTACAGCCAGTTCCTGAACCCTCATCGCTTTCTGCGATGCCTGAAGTTGACAAATTGCTCCAGAAGCAGTTGTCAAAGCCAGCCAATACAGTGTGGCTCAGATTCTTCACAGAAGAATTGTCACCAGAAACCAATGTTGGTTTAATTGAGTAAGTCCATGTGGTAGTACTTCCAACCCATGTAACTACTGAATTAATTTCGTAGCTCCATACTTGAGTTCCTCCACCATTTGTTTGTGAAAGTGTTACAGTAGAAGTGTAGGTTTCGGTAGTCGCCAATGGATTGCTGTCAGAAATTCTTGCAGCTGCATCATCAGTAATTACAGGTTTTGCTGAATCATCAGCACAAGCTGTCCAAAGTACAGCAAACACAAGCGTCATAAAGACCTTGGTGAGGTTGCCGATTGAAAGCCAATTATTTGTTTTCATAAGGGGTAAATTGTTTTGTTTTTTCTGTTTTGGTCGACAAAGATTAGAATTATTCGATAAACGGCAATAGTACAGATGTAAGAATTTTTCATAGAGTCACTTTTGGGTTACCCATACCTGCAACCGTGTGTAAAGAATGTGGATTACTCTTAATTTGTTGATGATCAATATTATAAAGCAGTATTGATTCTTCTCCTACCGGAAAATAGGTATTGCTTTTTGCGGTTTTCTGGGTCATTTACCGTGTAAGAAATTTGAGACGTGGTTAATTTTTT
Organism: uncultured Cyclobacteriaceae bacterium; assembly: GCA_966095315.1. Taxonomy (GTDB): domain Bacteria; phylum Bacteroidota; class Bacteroidia; order Cytophagales; family Cyclobacteriaceae; genus ELB16-189. Next base: position 561,621 of record CBHTSG010000001.1, on the reverse strand, counting down.
GGCTTTAGCTTGACCTTAGTTTGGCTTTATTGGAGGTCTTGCGCCTGAAAGGGCTGATCCAGTCTTTTAACGAAAAAGAGATCCCCTAATCGAATTTCCGTTTGAAAAATCCTTATTTCACTTCACTTACATCTTTTATCATTTTTAGCCCATGAACCATCCTATTGATAAACTTCGTATTGAGCAGGCGCACGATCGCATTCGCCCGTACATCCATCGCACCCCAGTGCTCACCAGCGCAAGTCTGGATGAAATAGCAGGGTGCTCTGTTTTCTTTAAGTGCGAAAACTTTCAAAAAGTAGGAGCATTTAAAGCTCGTGGCGCCATGAATGCTGCATTGTCGCTTTCTGCAGAGCAACGTGCAAAAGGTTTGGCTACTCATTCTTCCGGGAATCATGCCCAGGCATTAGCTCGTGCAGCTGGTATTCTTGGTGTTAAATCCTATATCGTGATGCCCCGAACAGCTCCTGAAATTAAAAAGCGCGGGGTGCGCGGTTATGGTGGAGAAATATTTGAATGTGAGCCAACACTTCAGGCGCGTGAATCCACCTTGGCAGAGGTAATCGCAAAAACCGGAGCTACTGAAATTCACCCCTTCAATAATTACGAAGTAATGATGGGCCAGGCCACGGCTGCAAAGGAACTATTTGAGGAAACCAGTAAACTGGATTTTATTATCGCCCCCGTTGGTGGCGGTGGACTGCTGAGCGGAACAGCGCTTGCCACAAAATATTTCTCTCCAGGCACTGCCGTTATTGCAGGAGAGCCAGCAGGATCGGACGATGCTTATCGTTCCATGAAAAGCGGAAAAATTGAACAAGCACAATCTCAAACCATTGCCGATGGCTTGCTCACTACGCTAGGCGACAAAACATTTCCAATCATTAAAGACAATGTTCAGGAAGTGATCACGGTGACGGATGAAGAAATCATTGCAGCCATGCGCTTGATTTGGGAGCGTTTAAAAATTATTGTAGAAACTTCATGTGCCGTGCCATTTGCTGCCGTGTTGAAAGACAAGGAGAAATTTAAAGGCAAACGAGTGGGAATAATTCTATCGGGCGGCAATGTTGATTTGGATAAGGTGGGGAAATTTTTTGGAGGCCAATAGATAATTTTATGGTTATTCGTGAAGCCATTATCCGCAACTACATCGATGGCTATAATACGTTTGACATCGGAAAGATGCTTGCCGATTTTGATGTTAACATCGTGTTTGAAAATGTCTCAAATGAAGTGACCAATCTTTCTTTGAAAGGATTAGCTGCATTTAAGGAACAGGCAGAACAAAGCAAAGGCTACTTTTCTATGCGCAAGCAAACCATTCTTTCGTTTCAACATAAAGGAGAAGAAACTGAAATTGAAATTGACTACTATGCCATTTTAGCCATCGACTTTCCAGATGGCTTAAAGAAAGGAGATGAACTAAAGCTGAAAGGCAAATCCATCTTTACGTTTGCCAATAATAAAATTGTTGGACTAAGGGATATTAGCTAAGGCACACCGACTAATTCACCTCCACTTCAATCACTGTATCAATTTCATTGCGCTTGCTTTGCGGAATTCTGATGGTGACCCCAAACTCACTCTCCACAAACTTTATTGGGCTCTGATCTGCAAAGAGTTTTGCCGATTTGATTTTCTTTCCCCACGAAGGGATCGTCAGCGATTCATCCGTCCATTGCAGGATGTGAACATAAACCTTATTTCCCTTTTGTGTTGTCACGCCCCAATCGCGCGAGGAAAGCGGACCACCGCGGGTGCCATAAATTGTTTCTCCATACGTTGATAACCATGCGCCCACTTGTTTTAAACGATCAACGTGTTCGGGCTGAATTTTTCCATTGGGCATAGGGCCCACGTTCAACAACAAGTTTGCATCATAGCCTGCCGCTTTCACCAGGTATTGAATAATATCTTTCACCGACTTGTGATGATCATCCTTCAGATGAAATCCCCACGAGTTATTAATGGTTTCACAAATTTCTTTTGGTAAGTCACTTACTTTTTGCTCAGGGGCAAAGCCAGTAGTGTTGTGTCCAGGAAGATCCTTCTCAAACATTTGAAAATCCTCTCCGGCATACGCAGCAACGTGGTGATTACTTCCTACCAAGGCGGCAGGTTGCAAGCGGTGTATTAATCCATAGGTTTTATCCAATCGCCAATCGGCATCTTTTTTATCCCACATTCCATCAAACCATATTCCGCCTACGTCACCATACTGCGTCAACAGTTCAGTGAGTTGAGCATCCATATAATCAAGGTATTTGTTCATGTCACCTTTCTCCTCACGGCCCGTGTAACTTCCTCCTGTAAAGCCCCGCGGATAATAATCAGGATGATGCCAATCGAGCTGAGAGTGATAGAAGAAAAGTTTGATTCCTTCTTTACGACATTCATCCGCCAGCATTTTGATAATGTCTTTACCATAAGGAGTCTTCTTCACAATGTTGTAGTCGGACACCTTACTATCCCACATGGCAAAACCATCGTGATGCTTTGTAGTGATGGTGATGTATTTCATTCCTGCATCCTTTGCCATTTGCACCCAAGCCTTTGCATCATACTCGGTGGGATTAAAGAAACCTGGTAACTTTTCATAGGCTTTAATCGGTATCTGCTGATTGTTCATTGCCCACTCACCATCACCCAACACACTATACACACCCCAATGAATAAACAACCCAAACCTTGCCTGTTGAAACCAAGCTCTGTTCTTTAGGTTCTCACTCGTTGGTTGATAATCTGATTGCGCTATAGCGTTTCCGCTCAGCGCGATTATCAGCAGCATGCCTGCCAGATATTTCTTCATAAATCAATTTGCATTTACTAATTTGAAAGTACTGATTTTCCATCAACTAACATTAAAAGAAAATTTCTCATGAATACCGTACTGGCAATTCTATCACTCTCGATTTTTGTGTTGAGCTGTTCATCAAAAAAACCGGAGATAAAGCCAAAGGAATCTACACAAGTGTATTCCATTCCCACGTTTGCTGACTCCTCATCCTTTACTAAGCTGAGCAATTTCTTTCCGGTGATTGACAAAGTATACCAAGATTATGCAGAGAAAAATCATTTCCCTTCCATTGCTTATGGTGTGGTGGCCGGTGGTCAGCTGATTTATTCCAATAGTGTGGGGCAAATAAATATGGATAAGAAAATTTCTTCTTCCGCGAAAGCGCTCTATCGTATTGCCTCCATGAGCAAGAGCTTTACTGCGATGGCCATTCTAAAACTTCGCGATGAAGGAAAATTGAGTTTGGCCGATCCGGTTTCTACCTATCTGCCTGAGATCAACGAGGCCGGTCGACTAACAAAAGATGCTCCTGCCATCACCATCCTAAACTTACTCACCATGTCGGCCGGTTTTCCGGAAGACAATCCCTGGGGCGATCGGCAACTGGCCGACACCGATGAAGAATTGTTGACCACTATCCGTAATGGATTATCATTATCGAATGTGCCAGGGGTGAATTATGAGTACAGCAATCTTGGCTTTGCGATGTTGGGAAAAATCATCTCCAATGTTTCGGGTATTCCTTATCAAGACTATATCACACAACATATTCTAAAGCCACTGGGCATGAACGACACACAATGGGAATTTGAAAAAGTTCCTGCCGATCAATTGGCGCACGGCTATCGTTGGGAAGATGAGCAGTGGAAAGAAGAAGCACTCCTGCACGATGGTTCGTATGGCGCAATGGGGGGCATGATTTGTTCGATTGAAGATTTTAGCAAGTATGTTTCTTTGCACCTCAGTGCGTGGCCCGCGAGAAACTCAGAAGACGTAGGACCTGTGAAAAGAAGTTCCATTCGCGAAATGCATCAGCCCTGGCGCTTCAACACCTTGTTTGCCGATGCCAAAACACGAAGTGGTGAGCCCTGCCCTATCGCCTCTGGTTATGGGTTGGGGTTGAATTGGAGAAAAGATTGCAACGGCACTGTGCGTGTGGCACACAGTGGTGGGTTGCCCGGCTTTGGCAGCGAGTGGAGAATCTATCCTGATTATGGGATTGGTGTGATCTCCTTTAGCAATAGAACTTACGGAGCTCCCAGCGGTGCTAATGCCATTGCGCTAGACACACTTATTGCCTTGGCGGGATTGAAGCCTCGTGTATTACCTGCCTCAGCAATTCTCAACCTGCGCAAAGAGCAATTGATAACGCTTCTTCCCTCCTGGACTGATGAAAAATCATTAGCCATCTTTGCTGAAAATTTCTTTCCTGATCAATCACTTGCCTCCCGAAAAACGAATTGTGAAAAAATCTTTGCAGAGGCTGGCGCCATAAAAAATATTCAGCCACTGATTGCTGAAAATCAACTGCGCGGAAGCTTTATCATAGAAGGGGAAACAAAAAACATTGCCGTGTTCTTTACCCTCACACCAGAGAAGGAGGCATTGATCCAGCAGTTGGATGTAGATATCATTGATAAATGATGTGACCGCTGGAGATTTTTGATTAAGACATTTAATTGAGGACATTTATTTAATACAAAACAAGACAGCAATGAAGCATATCGGTTTATTGTCAGTGGTACTGTTATTGACTTTACCCCTGCGGGCACAAGAAAATGCCACCTTCAACTTAACACTCAACCATCTTGCGCTTTCGGTAAAAGATGTAAATCGTTCGGCTGACTTTTATAGTAAAATTTTGAAGCTTCAGGAAATAACAAACAGAACTAAGATGGATGGCATCAGATGGTTTTCTTTTGGAGAAGGAAAAGAGCTTCATCTTATTTCAACACTTAAGGAGGCCGTATCCATCAACAAAGCAGTTCATCTTGCATTAACAACTCCCAACTTCGACACATTTATAAAAACGCTCGAGGCCATGAACGTGGTGTACTCAGATTGGCCCGGGGTAAAGAATAAAATTAATATTCGAGCAGACGGAATTAAGCAGATTTTCTTTCAAGATCCGGACGGGTATTGGATTGATGTGAATAGTGTAGCGCAGAAATAATTAAGAGTAACATACGTAACTCAAGTAAGATGGGATTGCTTAAAAAGCTATCGAAGAGAAACACCGGGAGACTCTGGAATTACGTTTTTTATGCAATTGGAGAAATTTTCCTGGTAGTGATCGGTATTGTCTTAGCTGTACAGTTTAATGAGTGGAAGGAGAATAGAGGCAAGAAAGAACAATTGACCGAGCACTATCACAACATTGTACTAAATCTAAATGCCGATTCGCTCGATTTGGAAAGAGTGCTCAATTCTTCGCAAACAAGTTTAAGAAGTGCAGAAGAACTAATTCATCAAATATGGAGTGAGAAGATAGATGATAAAAGCACAGAAGGTAATTTGACTCAGTTGATTTATGAGTATTCCTTTAATCCAACCCGGATTGGGATTCAGGGGCTGAATAATTCAGGTCTGATTGGAATGGTGGATAGTGATATAAAAAGAAATTTGTTGAAACTAGATTGGCTTTATGAACAAATAAAAATCCGGGAAGCAATTTCGAATAGCTATATCTCTACAAAGTATGAATTACATTTTTATGAATTTTACGTAGACGCATATAATATCAATAACAACGATCAAATCGTAAAGTCCATTATCGGAAATGATAAGAGAAAAATGACGACCATTGATCGGTCGAAACTGTTAAATGACAAAAAACTCGAGGCGCTCATAATAGGAAGGATTTATCACCTGCGACAACTGACCACATTGTACCACGATGCCCTTCAGTTGATCGGGGAGCTGAAAGGTAAATTGAAAAAATAAAGTCGAACGAGTTACTACAAAAAAAAGAGAGCCTCACGAAATCGGTGAGGCTCTTTACTAAAATCGATTAAACTATTAATTCCCCTTCTTTAACTGATCAAATTTGCTTTCTGCTTCACGCTTAGGGAATATGTTATTTTTAATTTCCACATCGGCTGTCTCGGCAGCAGGATCAATCACCACATTGATGACTTCTTTTTCTTTTAAGAAAACTTTCTTCACTTCTGTTTCATTAATGCGCCAGATTTCAGCCGGCAGTCGTTCAATTTCTTTGCTGCCATCTTTAAATGTCCACTCAATCACCACAGGAGTAATCAATCCTCCTTTATTTTTTAGCGTGATTTCGTACAGGTTTCTGTCTTCAAGTTTTGCACGAACGGCTTTATCATCAATGGTATTGCGGAACTCCTGATAGACGGAAGACGGGGTGTTGATCATGGTGAATTCTTTGGGGCCTTTGCTAAAGTCATTTGCCTTCTCACCCTTGGCCTCGGCTTTCAAGTCACCCTGTTTTGCTTTTACATTTTTATTCTCAAGATCGGTTTGCTGCTTTTTTACTCTGAACCACTTCACTTCGTCCAGTTCTACATCTACATGGTCTGTTGAATAGAACCATCCTCTCCAAAACCAATCCAGGTCTACCGCAGAAGCATCTTCCATAGAGCGGAAGAAATCGGCCGGCTTTGGATGTTTGAAAGCCCAACGTTGTGAATATTCCTTAAATGCTTTATCGAAAAGTTCAGGGCCCATCACTGTTTCGCGCAATACGGTAAGCGCAGCAGCAGGTTTACTGTATCCATTAGGCCCAAAACTTCTACCTTGATTGTCGGACGATCCCATCACAGGGCGCATAATGTTCTTATCACCCTTCATGAAACTTGTTATTCCTTTTGGAGTGTTACCGCTGTAATCCATACCCACATAGCGCTCGCGGATCGTTTCCTTTTCAAGGAAAGAGTTAAGCCCTTCGTCCATCCAAGTCCACTGCCTTTCGTCTGAGTTAACAATCATCGGAAAGAAATTGTGACCTACTTCATGCACAATTACCGACACCGTATTTCTCAAAATGCGATCGGTAATGGAACCATCTTTTGCGGGACGGCCACCGTTAAAACAGATCATAGGATACTCCATACCCTGATTGGCCGTGTTCACTGAGATGGCAGTAGGATAAGGGTAGTCAAACGTGCGGGCCGAATAAACTTCGAGTGCATTTTTAATGGCTTTGGTTGATTCATTTGACCACAGTGGATTTGATTCTTTGGGATAAAAGGATTGCGCCAGCGGAGTCTTATCATTTAACCTTACCGCCTGCGCATCCCAAATGAATTTGCGCGAAGAGGCGAATGCAAAATCGCGCACGTTTTCTGCATAAAATTCCCACGTGCTCTTCTTCTTCGATTTTTCTTTCTCTTTTTTCTTTGCTTCTTCTTCTGTTACAATAAACACAGGCTGATCAAATGTCTTTTTAGCTTTTTCAACACGCTGAATTTGTTCTTTGGTTAACACCTTTTCCGGATTTTGTAACGTACCCGTAGCGGCTACGATGTGATCCGATGGCACAGTAAGTCGTACGCGATAATTTCCAAACACCAGGGTAAACTCGCCCCTTCCCAAAAATTGTTTATTCTGCCAGCCTTCATAATCATCAAACACGCACATGCGTGGAAACCACTGTGCTACTGCATAAAGATAGTTTCCATCTTCGGGGAAGAATTCATATCCTCCACGTTCATCAAACATAAGCCTGTCTTTTTCAGTGTAACTCCACTCCACTACAAACTTATATTGTCCACCGGTTTTGAGTGCAGCGGGGATATCCACACGCATCATGGTAAAATTGATGGTAAACGGAAGATCTTTTCCGGTGGTGGCATCCTTTACGGATTTGATTTTAAATCCACCATCATAATCAAAAGCAGAGCGTGCTGCCGGTGAAAATAATGTTGGGACAGAATCGCGAATCGTACTGGTGCCTGTTTTATCCGTCATGCTCTCCTTGCTCAAATTGTTTTGATCGAGTTGAAGCCATAAGTAGCGCAGCTCTTCAGGAGAGTTGTTGTAGTACGTGATTATTTCCTTTGCTGTGATCAGTTGGGTTTCATCATTCAACTCTACATCAATTTCGTAATCGGCACGTTGTTGCCAATAGTTTACACCCGGTGCGCCAGACGCAGCGCGATAACTATTGGGTGTTGGTAATTTTTGATCTAACTGCTCAAATTTTCCTTGCCATTGCTGAGCCAGGGCGCTGCCACACATGATTAACGCAGCGAAAAAAATAGTTTTGTTCATCTTCATCGTTTCCATTATTAAAAAAACAAGTGCCAGGAAAAGTTGTTTTTACCTGACACTTGCCACTTGGGGTGCAAATATATCTTAGTTTGTCTTCTTTTTCAGTTCATCAAATTTAGACGGTTGATTTACCCGTGGAAAAACATTATCCTCGATAGAAATGTCTGTTGTTTCTTTCATCGGGTCGAGCACAACATTCACTACCTCCTTTTCCTTTGCAAATACTTTTGACACTTTGTATTCATTGATGCGCCAGATTTCAGCAGGTATCCGTTCGATTTCTTTGCTTCCATCTTTAAAAGTCCATTCAATAATTATCGGCATTACAAGGCCTCCTTTGTTGGAGAATGTCAACTCATAAAAGTTCTTATTCTCCATTTTGCTGATCACCCCTTTGTCATCGATCGTGTTTTTGAATTCGCCATAGAAGCGGGTATCGGTAGGGAGCACAGTGAAAAAATTAGGACCTTTACTAAAGTCGTTTGCATTTTGGTTTGTGTTCCCTTTTGCAAGATCTCCTTTGGTTACATTTTTTTCTTTGCTCTCCAGATTGGTCTTTTCATTACGCACTTTAAACCACTTCACATTATCTAATGACATGTCTACGTTATCCGTTGTGTAGAACCAGCCCCTCCAGAACCAATCAAGATCAACTGCCGATGCATCTTCCAATGTGCGAAATAAATCTGCAGGCTTGGGATGTTTGAATGCCCATCGTTGTGCGTACTCTTTGAATGCTTTGTCAAAAAGCTCCGGCCCCATAACGGTTTCGCGCAAAATATTCATGGCCGTAGCCGCCTTTCCATATTGCTCGGGGCCAAGTTGTATGATTTGTTCTGAGTTGGTCATCAAAGGGCGTTGCATGGTTTTATCACCCTTCATGTACTGCACCATGTTAGGCGCATAGCCTCTTCCTTTTGGCTTGGTAGGATAGCACTCCGTCTCGGTCAGGTATTGTACAAAGCTATTGATACCCTCATCCATCCATGGGGTTTGACGCTCATCGTTATTGATGATCATCGGGAAAAAGTTGTGCCCCACTTCATGCACAATCACACCAATCATGCGCCACTTGGTAGCATCATTGAAAGTGCCGTCTTCATTAGGTCGGCCAAAATTGAAACAGATCATCGGGTACTCCATACCAATGCTTGCTGCGTGAACAGAAATGGCAACCGGGTAAGGATAATCAATGGTAAACTTGGAGTATGTCACCAACGTGTTCTTTACCGCTTTGGTTGATTCCTGTTCCCAAAGTGGATTACCTTCTTTAGGATAATAAGACATCGCCAGCGGAGTGTTGTTGCCAACTTTGACTGCCATGGCATCCCAAATAAATTTGCGTGAAGAGGCGAATGCAAAGTCGCGCACGTTTTCGGCATGAAACTCCCATGTTTTCTTTTCCTTGGCTCGTGATTTTTCTTTGGCAGTTGCCTCAGCTTGATTCACGATAATAACAGGCTTATCAAATGTTGTTTTCGCCTGTGCAAAACGCTCTTGTTCTGTTTTGGTCAATACTTCCGTTGGGTTTTTAAGCACACCAGTGGCGCCAACAATATGATCGGCAGGTACTGTAATCCTTACTTTATAATCGCCAAACGGAAGGGTGAATTCACCTCTTCCCAAAAATTGCTTGTTCTGCCAGCCCACCACATCGTCATACACACACATGCGAGGAAAGAACTGCGCAATGGTGTAAACATAGTTGCCATCTTTAGGGAAAAACTCAAGGCCACTGCGCGCGCGGTCACGCATGCGATCATTAATGTTGTAGCTCCACTCTACCTGAAAAGAAAATTTCTGACCCGAAGCCAGTGGCTGCGGCAAGTCTACGCGCATCATCGTTTTGTTGATGAAGGAATTTAGGGCTTTGCCAGACATGTCTTTCACCGACTTCACCTTAAAGCCACCATCAAAATCATAAAGTTGAAAGCGATCGGCCATGGTTTTTGCATCCACAGAATCAATCACCGAGTTGGTAGCAGTCTTTAAGGTATTATTTTCTTTGTCCTGAATATTTTGATCTAACTGAAGCCACAGGTACTTCAAAGTTTCGGGCGCATTGTTGGTATAGGTGATCGTCTCTGTTCCGGAAATGCTTTGATTGTCATCATTCAACTCAACGGAAATCACATAGTCGGCTTTTTGCTGCCAGTAGCGAGGGCCCGGTGCACCGCTGCCTGCGCGATACTCATTGGGTGTAGGCAAAAGTTGCTCAAGTTGCTCAAACTTGCCTTGCCATTTAGGCTGCTCCTGTGCGAAAGCAACAGCGGCATTCATTAAAATTAGAACCAGTACAATTCGCTTCATAAAATTATAGGTTACGTTTTTGATTTTATCACATCCAAAAAATTCTGTCTTTAAATAAGGTCAGGGTTAGTAAGATGATCATAGTGGATAATACCTTCATCCAAGTCCTTTGCCTGATCTTAAGCAGATCGACCACAATAAATGAAAGGATTAGAAAAAGGGCAACGATTATTATTTGACCGAACTCCAATCCAATATTAAAGGCAAACAAAGGGCCCGCGATGTTTTTGGTTCCGCCCAACAGCGCCCTTAGGTAATTGGAAAAACCCATCCCGTGAATGAGTCCAAAAAACAGGGCGTAGAGATAATTCAGCTGAACCGAACGCCCTTTGATGCGCTCTTCCGACAAAAAAAGATTTGACGCAGCCGTGACCAAAATTGTAACGGGAATTATGAATTCAATCCACTCGGTTTTGACCGAAATAATTCTGAGTGTGGCAAGCGCAAGGGTAACGGAGTGGCCTATCGTAAAAGCCGTAACTAAAATAAGAATGCGCTTCCAATCGCGCAGCACATAAATAACAGAGAGGGCCACCACAAAAAGAATGTGATCATAACCCCTCACATCCAAAATGTGCTCCTGCCCTAATCCAAAATAAAGACGGAATTCGTTCACAGTCTCATTGAAAGGTTGCAAGTATAGAGGTTATTTTCAATTAGGACAATTAAGGGTATTTTAGCGGTTCGTTTACTGGCATAGCTTATTATGATTGTTCTGTTCTATTCCTTAATTGCGTTTTTGCACCCCATTCATATTTCGGTTACGGAAGTGAACCACAGCGCTAAAGACAAAGCCTTGCAAATCACTTCGCGCATTTTTATTGATGACCTTGAGCTGGCCATTCGCGCTAAGCGCCAGGAACGGGATCTGGATATCATCAATCCAAAAAATGGTTTGACCACTGATCAGATGGTTTCAGAATATTTGAAGGAACACCTTCAAATAAAAATTGACGGTAAGGCCAAACCGATAACGTACCTTGGATCTGAGAAAGAAGACCTTGCCTTACTATGCTACATTGAAGTAGAAGGTTTTAAAAAAGCCAAGACCATTGAAATACTCAACAATGTGATCATGGAAATTCATGACGACCAATCCAATCTGGTGCACGTTACCTATGGCGGCCCTGTGAAGAGCGCACGATTGGTAAAGGATCATCCAAGAGAGACATTTAAATTTGAAATGAAATAACTATCCCTATTTATGCGAAAAAAAATTGTTGCCGGAAACTGGAAGATGAATAAGTCATTGGAAGAAGCTCACATCCTCACCTCCGAAGTAATGGGCATGTGTGCCGATGAAGTATCCGGAAATGTAGTGGTGGTGCTGTGCACACCTTTTCCTTACCTGCTTCCTGTAAAAAATCAAATCGGAAACAGTGCGAGAATTTTCGTGGGTGCTCAAAATTGCAGCGAACATGACGCTGGCGCTTACACCGGTGAGGTTTCTGCTCCCATGCTCAAATCCATTGGCATTCCTTACGTGATCATTGGCCATAGCGAACGCAGACAATACTTTGGTGAGGACGGAAAACTACTTGCCAAAAAAACAGATAAAGTTTTGGCCAACAACCTCACTCCTATTTTCTGCTGTGGCGAACCGCTTGAGATTCGCGAGAAAGGAACACACGAGCAATTAGTAAAGCAGCAAGTAGAGGAAAGCCTCTTCCACCTGAGCGCTGAGGCTTTGCAAAAAGTAGTGATTGCCTACGAACCTGTTTGGGCGATTGGCACCGGGAAGACTGCAACATCGCAGCAAGCTCAAGATATGCACGCAGTGATCCGCAATCATATCGCCTCTAAATATGGTTCAACTGTGGCAGAATCTATCACCATTTTGTATGGTGGCAGTGTGAAAGCCGATAATGCGAAGGAACTTTTCTCGTGCAAAGATGTGGACGGTGGCCTTGTTGGCGGTGCATCGCTCAAGTCAAGAGAATTTGTAGATATTATTAAAGCAATTTAACCGAAGCGTCAATTTTTCAATGAGCGGATAGTACATCATTGGCTCATTGACAAATTAAATCACTGAATCATTACTGCATGTACTACACGCGTCTTCAAGTTGTGTGCGATCCGGAATTTTCGGAAATACTGATGGCTGAAATTGCAGAGGCTGGATTTGATACCTTCATGGAAACTGAAAAAGGTTTTGAAGCCTATGCTGAAGCAGACGGTTTTGATGCGGAACACCTGCAGCAGATTCAGGAAAAATATCATCATGTAAACCCTCTCCTTTTCTTTCAGGATAAAATTCAAAAGCAAAACTGGAATGAGGAGTGGGAAAAAAATGTAGAGCCGATCATTGTAGAAGACCAGTGCCTGGTGCGGGCCGAGTTTCATAACATCGAAAAGAAATATCCCTACGAAATTATCATCACGCCAAAGATGTCGTTTGGTACTGGGCATCATCAAACCACACACCTGATGCTGAAGGCTCAGTTAAAAATGAATCATCAGGGCAAAAGAGTGATGGATGCAGGGTGCGGCACTGCCATACTTTCAATCATGGCCAGCAAACTTGGAGCTTCTGAAGTGGAAGCTTTTGACATTGACGAGTGGAGCTTGCTGAACGGCCAGGAGAATGCAGAAAAAAATCAATGTACTAACATTCACATTCAACAAGGGAAGATCGCTGAGGTAGCATTATCAGGAAAGTTTGACATCATTCTGGCAAACATCAACAAGAATATTCTGTTGGCTGAAATGGATTCCTATGCTTCCTTCCTAAAGGATGACGGACTTTTATTGCTTAGCGGCTTTTACACGCATGACATTGATGACCTGAAGCAACGGGCACTTCCCTTGGGGCTCACCGAGTTGAAAAGAGATGAGCGCGAATTGTGGGCTACATTGTTATTGAAAAAAAGCAACTGATGTGTTCCTATTTCTATAATCCAAAGGATAAACCCGCGTTATAGGCATTAGAGTTTTAGCCTTTTATTTCCGAATTTGAAGGGTTTTTGCAGCCGTGAAAAGGGTCTTACCTTATATCGTTTTCTTTCTGTCAATCGTCTCCTTTGCCTGGGGGCAGAAGGTGGATACATCCGCTTACCAGCATGCCTTTCAGGATAGCATTCGCCTCGTTCTTGAAAATACCAAAGCAGTAGATGCCTCTGCTATTGGTGCCGCCTTTCCGCTAGCCTGGAATGACATGGGGCCCGATGAGCAGCAACTTGTGCGCAGCCACGTGAAGCTGATGAAGAAAAAAGGCTATCGCCTAAGACCACAATTTGTAAACTACTATGGCGCAATTGTGGCTGCGTTAACCATCGAGAAGATTGATCGTACAAAGTTTGGCAGCTACCTGCGTGTAGTGAGTGAGGTGATCACCAAAGACAATGTAAATCAAGCAAACTTATTTTTTCAGAGCGCACGCGATTTTTTTGAGCATCACGCTCTTCATTACGAAAAGTTCTTTCGCCTGCACGTTAGCGATGACGATTATCGGTTCTCCTACGAAATGCCGGTAGTGGTAAGTGACACCGCAACTTCTTACACATTTTCCGATACCACCTACAATACACCCGATTGGAAAAAACCAATTGTGCTTCCGGAATTGTACGGCCCCGTGATTCAATTCAACAAAGCGAGTTTTGTTTTTACTACGAGCTTTGATTCAGCGGTTCTTAAAAACACAAAAGGAAAATATTCTTTGCGCGATCGGGTTTTTGCGGGTGAAGGTGGCCGGTTTGATTGGAGCCCTGCAGGGCTAAGTCCTGATTCGGTTTACTATGATCTGAATAAGTTCTCTTTTAAAGTTGCTACGCTTCCTAACATTCGCGCAGAACAAGGTAAGCTTACCTACGTGGGCAAAACACCTGGAGCAATACCAGGCATTTTGGAATTTAAAAGTGTAAGTCATAAGACAAAAAAATCAGCTTCGTATCCGCGATTCCGATCGTACGAAAATAATATCGCCATCACAGGATTGGGTGGAGGCGATAGTTTACGCTACACCGGAGGGTTTGGATTGATTGGTCAGAATATCAACAGTGCTTCGGTAAAAGGAAGTTTAGCCACACTTGAATTGAATGGATCGAGTGATCGTAAATTCAAAGCTCAATCAAAATCATTTGCATTCAAAGATTCAATCATTATTGGATCGAGTGCCCGCATCGTATTATTTCAGGGCAACGACTCTATTGTTCACCCCTCCATGCAGTTTAGTTACAATACCAAAAGTCAACGACTTAGCTTGGTAAAGGATAACGGTTCTTCCCTTCGCAAAGCGCCATTCTCTTCTTCCTTCTTCGATGTAGATTTTAATGCCGATGATGTTTCGTGGGATTTAAAATCCGACAGTCTCAACATTTTTGTGCAAGGCAGTGGCAACATTTCGCCCATGGTGATTGAGTCTGTTGACTTCTATAATCCGGATGATTTCAGGATTCTGCGAGGTCAGGGGTTCCAGTTCCATCCTTTGAGACTGGTAGCAAACTATGCGATCCGCAACGGCATGCAGGATTTTTATATGGCCGATGTGGTGCCCGAATCGCGAGCTTCGTTTGATCAGGTGCAGATGGCGATGCAATTTCTGGCGCAAAAAGGGATGATAGATTTTGATCAATCCACCGGGAAGGTTCATGTAAAAGACAAGGCGCTTCATATTGCAGAATCTGTAGATGGAAAAGTTGATTATGACAATCTGAAAATTCATTCCATTTCCAATAATTCAGCCAACGCTACCATCAACTTTGATAAGCGCTACATGACGGTGCGCGGAGTAGATGAGTTTACCGTGAGTGACTCGCTGAATGTGGAAATTAAACCCGACAGCAGCATTATCACCTTCCTTCAAAATCGTGATATCAAATTTGACGGAACAATCAATGCAGGAAATTTTGAAATCAGTGGGCATGGTTTTGTATTAAAGTACGACAGTTTCCATATTGATTTGAAACGGATTGACTCTATTCGATTTTATATTACCGATAAGAATGGAGTGCGGAAAAGAGTAAACAATTCAATGGTTGGTGCAGATTCAACTGCTGCCGCTGCCGGAGGGCTGGACGCCTCGGCTAACAAAACATCGGGCACGCTTTATATCAACGCTCCCAATAACAAATCAGGCCAACAGAAAATACCCAATTATCCAAGGCTGGATGCTTCCGCAGGAGGTGTAATCTATTTCAATCGAAAGGAGGTATTGAAGGGTGCATATGATCAGTCTGTCTTCTTTGTTGCCCCGCCTTTTAAACTGGATAGCTTGAGCGATGCAGACCCTGGTGCTATCAATTTTGATGGCACGTTTGTTTCCAGTGGCATGTTTCCAAGCTTTAAGGAAAAGTTGCACACTATGCCAGATCAATCGCTGGGCTTCACGCACGCTGTCCCCAAAGAAGGATATCAACTTTACCAGGGCGATGGTAAGCTATATGGAGGCATGAGTCTTGATAATGCCGGTATTCGTGCGGTAGGAAAAATTGAATACCTCGCAGCTTCGGTTGAGTCAAAGGATTTTGTGTTCTATCCCGACTCAGTGGTGGGCAAGGGATCTGTAGGGGAAATAAAGGAAAAGAAATTTGGGGCTGCGGATTTCCCACACGTTACGCTGAGTGAATATCAAATGAAGTGGCTTCCAAAACAGGATAAAATGAGGCTGAAGAATTTGAAGGATCCTTTCAGCTTATATTCAAATACGGCATCGCTAAATGGAGTATTAACCGTTTCGAAATCTGGTGTTGCCGGCTCAGGAAAACTAAAAACCAGAGGTTCGCAAGTTTCTTCCAAGGAATTAGATTTCACCACGAAATATTTTGGGGCTCGCCATGCCCGGTTTGAAGTAGAAACGGATAACCCTGAAAAGCCTGCGCTATCCGGCAAGGACGTGAAACTTAACTTTGACCTTTCACAAAATGTGGCCACCATAAGCCCGGAGAATGAAGGTGATGCCGCCATTGAGTTCCCCTATGCGCAATTCAAGACTTCCATTCCGGAGGCCCGTTGGGACTTGAACACTCAAAAAATTGTGATGAACAAAGCTGCAGATGTGCCGCTGGAAAACTCTTACTTCTACACTACCCGCAAAGAGTTGGACTCGCTCCACTTTAACGCTGAAAAAGCTGAGTATGACATTAAAACACAACAGCTAAAAGTAAGTGGCATTCCATTTATCACCGTTGCCGATGCGCGCATCACACCGGAAAACAACGAAGTATTAATTTTAGAAAATGCCAAGATCGGCCAACTCAAAAACACGACCATCGTTTTAGATACGCTCAACGCATACCACCGCCTCACTGATGGTGTGGTCGACATTGTTTCACGAAAAGAGTTCTCGGGATATGCCACCTATCAGTATGTCAATGCTGTGAATGATACGTTTGCGATTAAAATGACTGACTTCCATTTGGAGGCCATTACCCAAGAGGCAAAAAGTAAAAGAAGAGATCGGGGTATTGCTACTCAGCAGACTGTTGGTAACGGAGCTGTAGTAGAGCAAGATAAAATTCTTGTGGCTCCCCGAATTTATTACAAAGGAGATATGGTGATGTATGCCACCAAACCTGCACTTCAATTGCGTGGGTACATTAAGCTTGATTTAAAGAACATCAAAAATTATAACACCTGGCTTCGTTACGAACAGAGCGGAGATGAGAAAGAACTATACCTGGATTTTAACAACACCATCACCGAAGAAGGAAGAAAAGTAGAAGCCGGATTACATTTTGCCGATGACAATAGCCTTTACATCACTTTCGTTTTTGATAAGAAAGATCCAAGCGATGATGATTTCTTCCTGCCAAGCGGCTCATTGTTTTTTGATAAAGAAACCGGTGAGTTTAAAATTGAGGATCGGCAGAAAGCCGCAGGAGAAAAACTTTCAGGAAAAGTTTTTGCATATAATGAAGAGAAACAAGAAGTGCGTTTTGAAGGACCTGTGACCTTCTTTAAAGGAACAAAGGATTTTAATCTCACGGCATCGGCACTGGGCTCTGGTAATCTTGAGACTGATGAAATCAAAATGAATGCCTTCATCATGACGGAGATGAACATTCCAGCCGCAGCATACCAGGCAATGGCACTCAACCTGCTTGATGTGATCAAAAACGAAGGCACCCAAGGTGAAGGACTTGGCGATCAAACGGAATTACTTTACAAAATCTCCGATATTGTTGGTGAACGCGCAGTGAAGGATTATGAACAAAAATCGCTGCAGGGATATGTCTCACTGGCTACACTGCCCGCTTTGGTGAAGCCACTTGTTTTCGCCAATACCAATCTGAAATGGTCAGAAAAATCAAAAGCTTTTTATAGTGAAGGCACCTTAGGCCTCAGTCATATCGATCGCAGTGACATCAATGCAGCATACGAAGGCTTCATGGAAATAAAAAAGAATGAGGATGGCGCCCCGGTATTTCACGTTTTCTTTAAAGCATCACCAGAAGCCTGGTATTATTTCGGATACGAAGACAATCGACTGATGGTACACTCTTCCAATCCGCTGTTTAATGACATCATTACCAAAAAAACTAATGCCAGCAAAGCAAAGGTGGGCGAGTTGGTGTTCATTCCCGGATCAGATGATGAGGCGTTGAGCTTTATCAATCGCTTCCGACAAAGCTACTATGGCATTGAGGCTCCGTACGATTTATCCAGCGGCACTTCTTCTTCTAAAAAGAAAGAAAAGAAGAAGGATGAAGATGACGGATTTTAGTTTTCTGCTTGGTCCCCTTGTCCTGTTTCGTTACCCGAATTTCTCTCTTCAAGTTCCTTACGCTTTGCCATAACTTTTCGGGCGTGAATAAACATGATGGGCATGTAAAGAAAATACGCAAACCCTGCCACCATTCCTGCTGACCAATGTGGCTTTAGCACAAATGCGATGAGCGCTGACAAGATAGGAACCAACGCCATCAACACATTCGACCTGACTTTGGATTGAGTATCGTACTTTTCCAGTTCCGTTAACTCCAAATCTTCTGCGCTTTGGTATGCTTGCCTGTACATCATGGCCAACACTAAAAAAACACACGCAGCTCCTACGCCATAAATGATCATCAAATCTCCCATGTCGCGTCCGGAAATCATGGACTTCAAATCCGTGAGAAGCCATTCAATTTTTAAGGGAATGGCAATCACATACAAAGAAAGCTTAGTAAGGAACTTGAGCGGATAAACATAAAATAAAACGATGATGAGAAATGCAGAATTAAGCACTACGATCTTATTGTTGCGAAGGCCATAGCGCGAGAAAAAAGTGTAATGCTCAAACCAAATTGTTATCAGCAATGAAAAGCACATCACAAACGGGAGAAGATCAAACGTAAACTTCTTGATCTGCGAAAAGTTTTGAGGGGGAGAAGTAGAAATCAATAGGAGCGTAATCGCCAGTGCAAAAACTGCATCACTAAAATTTTCCAGGCGACCAGGTTCTTTACCTCGCAATCTAAACCCTGAAGCACTTGCCTTTTCGGATAAGCTTGCTCTAATCATATCATACTAATTCAGGATGGTCAACCATGTTTTTGTCGTAAAACAATTTCAAAAAAATCAAAAGCGAGCTGCTGTCATTGGTAACGGTGTGTTCGTGAAAAAACTGATCCATGTCTGTAAATCCAGATAGTTTCGTAAAGTCATGATGCTGCAGATGTTTGAAGCCCATCGACCAATTATGAAATATTCGGGCTCTCGTATTCCCTTCAAGCAGCACAGATAGCCGTTTGTGACGAGGATCCTTTTCAATCTTGTTAATCAATTCCTTCACTGTTTCCCTTTTTCCTTCCAGGACCTGAATGAATTTTTCATTGAGGTAAAGCAGCATTCCTGTAATGCCTAACTGTTTATTGTTTTTTCTGGAAATGTCCAGCAATGCGATAAGCTCCTTTTCAGTAAAAGGTTGCACTGCGTGACTGATGTAAATAAGGTGATACATACTAGACAATTTCTTCCTTCTCGGTCATTGTGTTATTATTCATCCCGATAAAGGGAGAAGCATCCTGATGAATGCGTATGGCTTTGCGAGAGAGAATTACCCCTGCCACTAATGAAACAATAGCACCAAGCCAAATGCCAGGCACATAAGCAATAAACCAGAAGTAATCATAAGCACCGTGAAGCAATGTTGCAGCGCCCAGCGCATGAAACGCATAGTACGACTTCTTATGTTCAAATTTTGCCTTGCCAAGATAATAACCCATAAGCACCGCAAAAGCCGCATGCGCAGGCACAGCCGTAAACATGCGCCACAAAGCCGTTTCAAGGCCTCCATCCATTACGTATAAAATATTTTCAAAAGTGGCAAAGCCCATCCCCACCATCACCGAATAGACAATGCCATCAAACGGCTCATTGAAATTGGAATTGCGATAAAGCACTCCACGCACAAAAATGAATTTGCTAAACTCCTCCACCAATGCCACAATCAAAAATGCGTGTACGGCTTGTTCGGTTACATCCTTTTCGTTGATGGTGATCACCATGTTCAGCGGTACGCTGATGGCGAGCGTGATAAATGTACTAAGCACTCCGTAGAAAAAACTCCTGAATAAGAGACCTACCGGCTCACGCTCATGCTTATCTTTCAAATAAACATAAAGCCCAATGGCAACTCCTGGTGCAAGCGCAATGGCGAGTAAAATAAAAATATTCATACTGTTGTACCGAGGGGCGGAAGTTGATAATGGAAGTAAATACTGATTAACAGAATAGGAACGCCACGCATCAGCATTGGTTTCAGTTTAGTGAGCGATTCATTCTTGCGCATAGTAAGGAAGCCCGTTGCCAGCACCACTCCGCCCAGGGTAAGCATACTGATAAAGATCATTTCATGCGCTCCGTTAAAATGAAGCAATGAAAATAAAATCCCAATGATGCCCACAGATGAGCCAATGTATCCTAGTTTATTTACGATGTTTTGTAAAACATCATTAGCCTGAGGAGAAGGCAGAAATGAAGTTTGGAATAACGTTATGGCCAATGTTCCCAAGCCCATAATCAGAAATTCGTTTCCAAAATACCAGTGCATGGTTTTAAAGCCAACGCCAATCATCGATACCACAATGGCTATAAATTCAAGTATTCCTAGAATTTTTGGAAGAAGTTGAGCGAATGTTTTGGGTTGTTCCTTTTCCATAAAGTGCAACGATTGACTCTAGGAAGATAGGGCTTATTTTGAAAAGGCCCAACCGATGATGTTGAGCTATTCGAGCACGTATTCTACTGCGTCCATTTTTTCATCGCTATACGCGCCCGAGGTAGCGTAAAGAATTTTTCCATCAGGGCTTAGCACAAAAAAGTAGGGGATATCTTTCTTTTCAAAATCAAGTGCCTCTTTGTACTTCTTGAGTTCGCCTTTGTAAAAAAGAATATACGGGAGCAGAAGCGGATCTGTATTTTTTAATGCTTTCTTTTTGGCAGTGCCTGTGGCGGCAGCATTCACACCGGTAAACATGGGCACGAAATAAACATTCACGTCATAACCCAACCCTGCCAGCATGCCTTCAGGCTTTCGAATAAACTTATTATAGACCGGGCTAAACCAGGTGTTCAATTCATCTTCTGATTTTTTGGAATACGCCAATCCTAATAAGGTGTGCTTGCCCTTCGTATCCAGTGGTAGATTTACTTTTTTGTCTTCCACAGTTTCTGCCTCCATATCCGGGAAGGCCTTGCCTACAACTTGTGCGTAAAGATTAGATGATGCCAGCCAGACAATCAGAAAAAGAATTTTTTTCATGATACAAATTACGAAAAACCGATCATGTTATTGCGCCAGAAATTAAAACTCAAAAATAAAGCCGATGGTGGGAACAAAAAATGGATCGTCATTGGCCAGCAAAATGGGTATTCCATTAGAGCCGTTTGTTTTTAATGGCTGTCCATCGGTTGTTTCAAAACCGGTATTATCTGCCGTGCGCTTAAAACTGTAGTTTGGAATGGATGGGGTTTTGAACATAAAAAGATTTTGCACATCCAAAAACAAATCGAGCGTAGCGTGTTTGAAGTTGATTTTCTTGTCAACGCGCAAATCAATTTGCTTAAATGCATCCAGGCGCACCGTGTTAATTTTTGTGTAATCCAAAATACCGGTGCCCAGCGTAACATAATTCAATTGTGATGCTGCCAAATCAAACGGTGTATACGGTGCACCACCGGCAAGGCGATATTTTATGCCCATCTCCCAGCCTCGCTTAAACTTCCTCCCAAGAAGGCCTGAAAGTAGATGTCGATTATCCCATGATGAAGGAATGATTTTTCCATCGGCTCCGGAAAACTGACTGCGAACATACGTATAGCTCACCACTGCGAAGGTGTTTTTCACGAGCTTTTGCTGAAAGGAAAATTCAAACCCGTATGCATTTCCCTTACCCGAGCTTATTACCGGCTCATTTCCAATCGCACCAAAATCTCCACCCTGGTTCGCTAGCGAAATTCCATCTCTTACCGATACAGGGTAATCATGATATTGTTTGTAGAATCCTTCTACTGAAAATCTTACGGTTTCTTTTGGCAAATATTGAAGACCGGTAACGTAATGTGTAGACTGGATGTAGGATACATCTTTGTTCACTAAAGCACCATTACTATCCTTGAAGCCCAACACCGTGTAAGTAGGAATTTTGAAATATCTTCCAAAAGAAGCATTCCAGGTCAGTGTATTGTTCAGTTGATAGCCAAATGAGATTCTTGGTGAAAGCGTCTTCAATGGATTTGTTCCACTATTGGTGAACGAGTTCATATCCGTTCGAATGCCGCCAGAAATTAAAAGTCGATTGTTGAAAAAATAATTAGCGGCTTGAGCGAATGCTCCATATTTCAAAAACTGAATTGAATTCTCAAATCGAATGGATTGCTCTGGCACAAGCACATTTCCGTTGTTGTCGGTTTGTTGCTTTACAAAACGATTGTAATAGTCCGACTGAAATTTTACCAGCTGGCCCATTGCACCAAAAGAAAATTTCCATCCTGCCAAAAACTTATTCACATCCAATCGAAACTTGGTTTCATCTTCCTGCGATCTCGTTTTAAAAATTCTTTTGCTTTCATCACTCGCATCACGATCTTCAAAGCGATCAACCTGGTTATTATAAACATTTCTACTGAGCGCGACATTTACATATCCATGGTCGATCAATCGCCTGAGCGAAAAGCCTGCCGTATAATTCCATTGATTGATATCGGGCGTAGCGCTGAGAATGTATTGATTATCCGCAGTGGCTTTGCGAGGCGGCACTAAGGTGAAATGATCAATGGCGCCAACCCCAAGTGCTGTGAGAGTGGTTTTCGAGTTTAGCTTATGCGTCACTTTATATTGAAAATCCCAGTAATCCGGTCGGATGGGAAGGTCAATAAGTTTGAACAGGAATTGCAAATAACTTCTGCGAGCCGAAAACAAAAAATTAGTCTTTTTATTGATCGGCCCCTCAAATGTTGTCGCAAGTTCCGTTCCGCTCAGGCGTATGTTGCCCGACAAGCGTTCAGGGTTTCCCTCACGTTGCTTGAATTGAAACACCGATGCCAATGCATTATCATACCGTGCATCAAAAGCTGACGAGCTGAGTTTCACATCTTCAATAAACGACACATTCAACATGCCCTGAGGCCCGCCCGAACTCCCCTGAGTTTGAAAATGGTTGATTACCGGAATCTCAATGCCATCGAGATAAAAAACATTTTCATTTGGTGCACCCCCACGAATGATAATGTCATTGCGCACATTGCCTGATGGCGAACCCGCTACACCAGGCAATGCTTGTATCACTCTGGATACATCAAAATTACCACCGGGGTTACTCCTGATTTCTTCTGTAGTAAGTGCCTGAATAGAAAGTGGCGTAACCATGTCTGCTGCGGATGCCGAACGGGCCTGGTCAAATTTTACGACCACTTCATTGAGATTGGTGGCCGATTCTTCCAATTCAAAATTTACAATCTGCTCATTTCCGGAGGTAACATTGATGTTGAACTTAGTAAGGGAAGTATAGCCCACGGCAGAAGCCACAATGTTATAACTCCCAACGGCCACCGATGATATTTTGTAATTTCCTTCAACATCTGTTGCCGCTCCTTTACTACTACTCTCCAGAATCACATTGGCTCCAATGATGGGCTCCTGAGTGTTTTTATCCACCACACGGCCACGCACCACTCCATTGGTTGGTTGTGCCGCACAAATGAATGGCGAAACAACTAAAAAAGTATAAATCAAAAATTTCATAACTAAGAAAGTATCCTTCAAACAGATTAGGTCACAAGTTGTTCAATGGCTCAACCGGCCAGAGTACAAAAATATCCGTAAATTCATTCGATCAATTCAAACACTCATTCATTCAGTGATAAAAAGATGACAAAAACAATTTTTGAAAATGACTATGTGCAATGTGAGTTGGATGAGTCTCTGCCGGTGCTCAAGCACCGCTGGAAAAAGGAGCCCCCGGGTGCTGTATTTCGCGAAAGCCTGATTACCATTCTGCAACATTACCTGGATCTAAAAAAAGATTATGATAACATGGCCTGGCTGGCCGATACCCAGTTGCTGGGCGAAGTGGATGACGAAACCGAAAAATGGTTTTCCGAAGTGTGGGACGAAAAACTTTTTCGCGAGGCACAGGTAAAAATTCATGCCGTCATTCTGGGTGACGATTTGTTTGCCGAATATCCTATGGAAAAATTTAAATTGGATGCGGAGGAGAAATTTAAAAACTACAATGTGCAACTTGGAGTATTCTCTGATGAAGAGGAAGCGTACCAATGGATCAAAACTCGCTGATGAACATATGAATTCAGTGCTTACACTGAATTAAACTTCCGTTTGATTCATCTCAGTAATTATTCCCTGCACCGTATCGGAATCCAAATTTCTTCCTCTGATTCGGGATCATCGTTTTTATATTTTTCGCCCAATACTTCAAAGTGAAGCCTGTTGTCCAATTGATATTCGGAAGAGGGCAACCATGTTCCAAAAATGTATTGAAAAATTTGAGGCCCTCTGCTTGACGGGCCTTTGTAGGCAAACACGGCATACAGTCCTGAGGACAGTGTTAAGGCTACCATGCCTTCAGGAATTAAATCAAAGTCAGTCACCTCTATGGCTGCCCACTTCTCGAAGCTTCGCGCAGGATTAAATTCAAGAAAGTAGTGATCATCATATTGCTGAAGTGAATAAAATTCTGTCCCAATATGGTTTATGATTTCCTTTCGTCTGGGCATAAAACTTCGCCATAGCTGGGCCGTTCTGTTATCCGTTAACGACATCGTTAGTTTTTGCCCTATTAATTTTTTCTGTGGTAGTGTTTCTATCCTTGGAGCAATCATTTCTGAAAAGTTTTTCTTAGAAATAAAAATCCCCGATCTGCTCGGGGATTTTTTGAGGATGTGGTCAATCTTACCAGATCCGTATACGGTCTTCTGGCTTCTTATAAAGTTTATCTCCTGGCTTAATGTCAAATGCCTTGTACCATGCATCCATATTCACAGGTGCCCCAATCGTGCGATACTCGGCTGGTGAGTGCGGGTCGGTCACAATCAGTTGCGCTTTTGTATCCGCCAAGGTATTGCTTCGCCACACTTGTGCCCACGCCAGGAAGAAACGCTGGTCAGGAGTGAAGCCATCAATCTTTTTGGTTGACTTGCCTTGGTCGGTCATTTTAAATGCTTCGTAGGCTGCGTTCAATCCACCGAGATCGCCAATGTTTTCACCCAGCGTAAGTTTTCCATTAACATGCAGCGTGTCTAGCACAGTGTAGGCATCGTATTGCTCTTGCAGCTTTTTAGCGCGCTCCTTAAACTTTGCCAGATCATCGGCCGTCCACCAGTTGCGCAGTGAGCCGTCTTTATCATACTGGCTTCCCTGATCATCGAAGCCGTGAGAAATTTCATGGCCGATCACCGCGCCTACACCACCATAGTTAAATGCGTCATCAGCATCAGGATGGAAGAATGGATACTGCAGTATGCCTGCCGGAAAAACAATTTCGTTATTCACAGGATTGTAGTATGCATTTACCGTAGGCGGTGTCATACCAAATCGCTTTTTATCAACTGGTTTGCCAAGCTGGCTAACCATATCGGCATATGCCCAGCGGCCGGCATTTCTCAGGTTCTGTAAAAACGTTTCGCGGTTAATTTCCAGCCCTTCATACGTTCTCCATTTTTCCGGGTATCCTATTTTTGGCGTGAATGCATAAAGCTTATCCAATGCCTTTTGCTTGGTGGCATCGCTCATCCATTCCAGTTTTTTAATCCTGATTTCGTAGGCTTTCACCAGGTTCTTAATCATCTGATCCATCCGCGCTTTCGCTACAGGCTTAAAATGTTTTTCTACATAAAGTTGACCGAGCAACTCGCCAATGGTGCCATCGGTGAGATTGGACATGCGCTGCCAGCGAGGCGTTTGTACTTTCTGCCCACTCAAAGTTTGATTGTATGCAAAGTTTGCATCTACAAAGGGCTTGCTCAGATACGGTGAGGCAGACCGAAGAATATTCCATTGCAGGTAAGCTTGCCAATCTTTTGCCGGTGCATTTTTTAACAGGCTATCCGCAACAGAAAAAAACTTTGGTGAACCGATGATTACACTATCCTGACCGGAAGCTTTGAGTTTCATCAGTGTGTTGGACCAATCAAATGTTGGTGTCTTCTTGCTAAAGTCTGCGACAGAAAATTTATTGTACCGCTTGTATGGATCGCGCATTTCCACACGGCTCATCGCGGCTGTAGCAAGTTGCTTCTCCAGTTTATAAACGGTTTCGGCTTTTTGTTTTGCAGTTGCCTCCGATTCTCCCGCCAGGGTAAATAGTGTGATCATGTACGCGTTAAAGGCGCCTTGAATTTTTTTGCTGCGCGCATCCTCCTTCAAATAGAAATCACGATCAGGTAATGTAGTGCCGCCCTGACTCATTTGGATCACCATGTTTTTTGGAAACTTCTGATCCTGACCTACACCAAAACCAAACAGTGGATTGCCAACGCCATTCGTGCGCTGAAAAATAATTTCGTCTAATACCTGTGCGGAGGTCTGAACTGATCCAGCACGCGCATAGTCTGACTGAATCGGACTAAAGCCAAGTTTTTCAATGGTCAGGCTATCCATTCCAGCCGAGTAAAAATCGCCCACTCTTCGCTTCACCGATCCGGGAGTGGCTGCTTTATCCGCGGCAGCTTCGGCTAAAATTTCGCGCACCGCTTTGATGTTGAAATCGCGCAGAATGGTAAAACTTCCCCACCTCGTTTCCTTGGCGGGAACTGGATTATTCTTGAGCCAAATACCGCCCGAGTAATTCATAAAGTCATCCCCGGGCTTCACGGTAAAATCCATGTTTGCCGGATCGATAAGTTTGGCCTTCGAAGCCTCCTGTTGCGCTTGCGCGGAAGTAAAGGCAAGTGCTACAAGAGCCGATAATAGCATCTTTCGGTAATTAATGTTAATGTGTCGCATGATGAAGAGATTAATTGATCAAAAATAAATCAATTAGGAAAAAGCAGGCAACCGCTGATCACTATTTGGCATAGAGACCTTCCCCTTGCCATTGATAAGGAGGAGCAATCCTTAGAAGAAATATGAAATATGGAAATAGAGTTCTACTTCCCTTCCGCCATCTTCTCCGCTGTTTCGGCAATCTTGAGTTGATTGATGAATTCATCTACCTCACCATTCATTACAGCCGGCAGGTTATGTTGAGTGTAGCCGATGCGATGGTCGGTAACGCGGCTTTGCGGATAATTATACGTTCTGATCTTTTCAGAACGATCGCCACTGCGCACCTGACTTCTGCGTGACGCACCAATCTCAGACTGTTGTTTTTCCACTTCCATTTCGTAGAGCTTCGTGCGCAGCATTTGCATGGCGCGTGCACGGTTTCCGTGTTGTGAGCGTTCCACCTGGCAGGTGATCACGATGCCCGTAGGCTTGTGCGTGAGCTGCACCTTCGTTTCTACTTTGTTTACATTCTGGCCACCGGCTCCGCTGGAGCGTGCCGTTTGTACTTCAATATCCGCAGGATTGATTTCCACATCTACCTCCTCAGCCTCCGGCAATACCACTACAGATGCAGCCGAAGTATGCACACGGCCTTGTGTCTCGGTGTCTGGCACGCGCTGCACACGGTGTACACCCGACTCGTACTTGAAAATACCGTAAGCGCCTTCGCCTTCAATACTGCTGATTACTTCTTTGTAGCCTCCGGCCGTTCCTTCCGTGATATCCAAGGCCGACATTTTAAAACCACGCCTGTCACAAAAGCGCTGGTACATTCGCCACAAATCGCCAGCGAAAATAGCGGCTTCATCTCCGCCCGTTCCGGCTCTGATTTCCAAGATGCAATTCTTGTAGTCGTTGGGGTCTTTGGGCATCAGCAATTCTTTGATCTCTTCTTCCAACGCGTTTTTTTTTGGCTCCAAATCTTCGAGCTCCATTTTTGCCAACTCGCGCATGTCCGGGTCTTTCTCTTTCTGAAGAACTTCTTTGGCATGCTTAAGGCCATCGATCGCTTCCTGGTACTGGTCAAATTTCTTCACCACTTTTTCCAGGTCGGCATATTCTTTACTGAGCTGGCTGAATTTCTTGCGGTCCTTCACCGTCTCCGGCTGCACTAGCAACTGGCCCACTTCCTCAAATCGGTTCTTTATTTCAATCAGCTTTTCAATCATATGCGTAAAGAAGGCTGCAAAGTTAATAAAATCATGTGCTTTTGAGCATATCTTGTATTTTAGCACCATGAACTTTCGATTACTCCTCCTTTTACTTTTAGTGACACGTTGTGGTGGCTCACTAAGTGATGAGCAACGCAAAAAG
Source organism: uncultured Cyclobacteriaceae bacterium (assembly GCA_966095315.1). Classification (GTDB taxonomy): domain Bacteria; phylum Bacteroidota; class Bacteroidia; order Cytophagales; family Cyclobacteriaceae; genus ELB16-189. The sequence goes on along the minus strand of CBHTSG010000001.1, from coordinate 533,536 downwards.
ATGCGCGAAAACATGGAGCTCAACCAGGTGCGTAAAGTATCGGAAGCTCAGATTACCGATGAGGCGTATCGCCAGGGCCGGGATATTGCAGCAATTTTTGAGGCCAAAGATCAGTCTGTTTCCAATGAGCATTTGATTGATTCCATCCAACAGATCTATGATGTGGAAATCATCTCCATGACTCCAAATGATTCCTTGTTGCGATCGATCGAAAGACAAATCATTGAAGCTTATACTTCAGGCACAGATGTTTCTTCGCTGGGAGATAACATTCAAAAGATGGGTGCTGATAGTATTTTATATACCAAGCCCCTGATGATTCAAAAACCTGACGGCACAGTTGCCTTTAGTAAAGCACTGGGTGTGCGCATGCTGAAGAAAAAAATTATCCTGTCGATCAAAGACTAATGACCGAAGTGCATTGGAAAATCTGGATTGATACCGGTGGTACCTTTACGGATTGTATTGGAATTTCACCGGAAGGTACATTCAGACGACTGAAGATTCCCAGCAATAGTGCGCTGAAAGGAAAAGTAGTAAAGCAAATTGATGCACAGTCATTTCAACTGCAAACGCAATGGCCCGTTCAGCACGACTTGTTCAAAAATTTCAACCTTACTGTTCTTGGTAGAAAAAAATTTGAGTGCAGAATTGTGTCGGTTGATTTGATGCACTCAATCGTTCGGGTTAACAAAATCATTTCAGGGAAAATAGCAGGTGCCACTGTCGAGATCTCATCCGGTGAAGAGGTACCGGTGCTCGCAGCGCGCTTTCTTACAGAGACACCGCTCAATAAAAAATTTCCTCTCATCGAAATGAAACTCGGTTCCACAAAAGGAACAAATGCCATTCTTGAACGCAAAGGGGCAAGAACGGGACTGATCATCACGAAAGGATTTAAAGACTTACTTCTTATCGGCACACAACAGCGGCCCGATTTATTTGCGTTGAACATTCAAAAAGAATTGCCGCTCTACGATTACGTGTACGAAATTGACGAGCGAATAGAAAGTGATGGTGCTGTTTTGCGTGTTCCGTCAACAAAAAGTATTCAGGAGCTCATCACTTCTTTCAAAAAGAAAAAAATTGAATCCGTTGCAATTGCTTTTCTGAACAGTTACAAAAATCCCACTCATGAGATAGCAGTTCAAAAATTATTCGTTGCTGCCGGATTCAAATTTGTTTGCGCCTCGCATGCATTATCAGGGCAGATAAAATTTCTGCCACGCACCGAAACCACGGTTGCAAATGCTTACCTGGCGCCTATCATTCACAATTACCTTGGCAGAATCACTGCTGCACTTGAAACTGCTTTGCTAAAAATAATGACCAGTGCCGGTGGATTGATTCAGTCAGACCAGTTTTTTCCAAAGGATAGTTTACTGAGTGGCCCCGCGGGTGGCGTGGTTGGTGCAGCTACAGCTGCCAAGCTTTCTGGCCACGATCATCTGATCACTTTTGATATGGGCGGCACCAGCACGGATGTATCACTCTACAACGGGCGATTTGATTATCGCTATGAGTCGCACGTGGGCAATATCAAAATTCTTTCGCCATCGTTAGCCATCGAAACCATCGCGGCCGGTGGCGGATCGATTTGCGCATTTGATGGCTTTCGGTTTACCGTTGGCCCTCAAAGTGCAGGTGCTTCCCCTGGTCCTGCATGCTATGGTGCGGGTGGCCCGCTCACCATTACCGATGTCAATTTACTTCTCGGAAAAATTAATGTTGATCAATTCTCCGTTCCGCTTCATCGCGAAAAAGCGGAAGCGGCATTGAGCGCCATCATGAAACAAGTAAATCGGAAGGCAAAGAAAAAGATAAAGCCTGAAGATGTTCTGAATTCATTTCTTCAAATCGCCAATGAAAAAATGGCCGAGGCAATTAAGAAAGTTTCTGTTCAGCAGGGGCACAATCCTGCAGACTTTACACTTTTGTGCTTTGGCGGTGCAGGTGGTCAGCATGCTTGTGCACTGGCACAAATGCTCAACATCAAAAAAATTCTAATCCCCTACGATGCCGGTTTGCTCAGCGCTTATGGAATTGGTCATGCCCGGATAGAACGCTTTGCAGAAAAACTGATCCTTAAATTGTTTGAACACGTCAAACAACAACTTGATTCCGACTTTCATGCGCTGTATCAGCAAGGGTTGGAAAAATTAAGTGAAGAGGGGTTTTCGCAGTCATCCATTCGCATTGATAAACAACTTACGTTTCTTCGTTTTAAAGGCCAGGAAAGTTCATTGGAGATAGAATATGAGAACAGTGAACAGGTTATCAAGGATTTTCAAGCACGATATGAAAGTATTTTTGGCCATTGGTTAACAGATCGTGAGATTGAAATAGAATCCATCCGGTTGATTGTATCTGCTGCGGGGCACGTCACAAAAACAGAGACAAAGAATGCTGCAACGTATCAACCCGCTCATGACTCATTACAAAAATTCATCTCGGATAAAAAGCCAATACAGATTAAAACTTACGTATGGGAAAATCTGAAACCGGGGGCATCGATTGAAGGTCCTGCCATCGTGGGTTCACAAAATTCCACAACCGTGGTGGAAGATGGGTGGCAATTCATGTTAGATGAGCACAACAATGCTTTATTAAAAGGCGGATCAAAACATCTACGGATTGGTGCTGCCGATAAAGCCGCGTCAATCGAGCTCTTCAGCAATCGCTTTACGGCAGTAGCTCAGGAAATGGGAGCGATTTTGCAACGAACTTCCTTCTCCGTCAATGTAAAAGAGCGCCTTGATTTTTCTTGCGCAGTGCTGGATGCTCAGGGCTATCTTGTTGTAAACGCGCCACACATTCCGGTTCATCTTGGGAGTCTGGGCGTTTGCGTGCGCGATGTTCAAAAAGTAATTGCGATGGAAGAGGGCGATGTAATCATCACCAATCATCCGGGTTTTGGCGGATCGCACCTGCCTGATGTTACCCTTATTAAGCCCGTTTACTTTAAAAAGCAACTTATAGGATATGTGGCGAACCGGGCTCACCACGCGGAAATTGGAGGAAAAAAACCCGGTTCAATGCCAGCGGATGCTACCCGACTTCAGGAAGAAGGTGTCATCATCGCTCCAACGTATTTGGTAAGAAAAAATAAAGCTTGTTGGGAGCAAGTAAAATCAATCTTTACTAATGCTAAGTATCCTACGCGCTTACTTGAAGAAAATCTTGCCGATCTGAATGGCGCGCTGGCCTCTGTTAATTTAGGCGAACGATCGCTTCAACAGTTGTGCGAATCGTATGGGGCAAATGAAGTGACGTTGCATATGAATCTGCTAAAACAGTATGCCGCTGATCTACTTGCTAACCGCATTCGATCACAAACCAAAAAATTTCACGCTTTGGAGCGGCTGGACGATGGCGCGCGCCTATCGGTCAAAATTGAGTCAAAAAATAAAAAGCTGATTGTTGATTTTACAGGTTCATCAACGCAACATGCCGGAAATTTAAATGCGACCAAAGCTATTGTGCAGAGTGTAGTGTTGTATTGCCTGCGCTTGTGGGTAGACAAACCAATTGCGATGAACGAAGGGCTTTTGCAAAACGTGAAGATTGTTTTGCCTCATGGGCTATTAAATCCTGATTTCTCCATTCGCGAAGACTTACTCCCTGCGGTAGTCGGTGGCAATACTGAAATCAGTCAACGCCTTACGGATACGCTATTGAAAGCGTTGAAACTTAGTGCGGGCAGCCAGGGCACTATGAACAATTTTCTTTTCGGCAACGAGCGCTTTGGTTATTACGAAACCATTGGTGGCGGAACAGGTGCAGGCAAAGGATTTGATGGAGCGGATGCCGTTCACTCACACATGACGAATACGCGCATTACCGATCCTGAAATTCTGGAGCATCGCTATCCGGTTCGCCTGGAGCAATTTTCCATTCGTAAGAAGGCTGGCGGCAAAGGAAAGTGGCGTGGCGGAAATGGGATTGTACGAGTCGTTACATTTAAAGAGGCTGTCGAGATCAACATCCTCTCACAACACCGAAAAGAAAAACCCTATGGTGTAAACGGTGGCGAATCGGGAAAGACTGGTAATCAGTATCTGGTAAAACCAACCGGCACTAAAATAAAACTAAAAGGAGTGGACAGCATTGCAGCAGCAGCCGGAGATTCCATTCATATTGAAACACCTGGTGGTGGCGGATGGGGTTAAGCCAATCAATCCTGGATGCCGATTTTCCTGCCAAAGATTGAGTATCCAATCGTTAAGTTCACAGACGAACCTTGAAATTGACTAAACTTTCCAGAGGTAGTGTAAATTCTCAATCTAATATTCTGCTCGGCTCTTTCTTTGAAATTGCCAAAATAAGGTGCTGGTGTAAGTCTGATGGTTTTGCGCCACTTAAGGTCATAGTTGATACCGTAAATCATTTGATGATCAACAATCCGGTATGCTTCATAATTTTGCACACTGCTAGGAACCGAGAACTCCAAAATTCCCAATCCAAAAAAGGGAGTGAGCTTGTGTCGTGAATTGTCCAATAATGTCTGACCCAGAGAAACGTCAATAATTGCAACATTAGTCTTCATGTTCTTTTGCCAAACGATCCCATTGTCCATAAATTCAGTTCGAACTCGATTGCCTGCAAGCGTTCCATTCAAAAAGAGGATAGCTTTATTATAGGCTAAATCAAAACCAAAAATGAAATTGAATGAATTCGAGAAATGATCTGATAATGTCTTCGTAAAACGACCTGATCCCATTCCAATATTCATTCCATAGCCAAATTTTCGGTCAACAATTTTTGGCATTGATTCTAGTGGCTTATCACTAAGTTGCTTTTCAATTAGCTTTTGCCAATAAGTAACTGTCTCGTGATCGCTGCCCAATAAAGTTGCTTCTTGAAATTTCTTCACTTCGTAAGAACAAATTTCAGTGATGGCCCTCAACTTTTCCTCCGCAAGGTAAATATTGTCAATCCTGTTGATCTCTCTTTGGAGATCTCTGCGGCTCAATTCAATAATATCAAAGAGTACCTGATTGTATCTCAACATTTCCTCCGTCTTATCAGAGGGTTTTATCCATGAAATTCTTGTGTTGATATAGTTTCGGGTTTGAAAGCGATAAATAACTGTATCCTTGATTTTTTTTCGAACCGTTGAATATCCGAGTTGGTAATGAAGCTCAGAGGAGCTACGACTAGACAAAAAGGCCTCGCCTTCAAAATCTTTCCAGGTGAGTTTACCTGCCTCCCAAAGACGTTCGTTGATTTGGCCAAAAGCGTTGTTAATTACAAATGAAAGGAAAAAGACAGCCGCAATTCTCATTAAAGCGCATTTTTTGTGAACTCAAACTTATTCATTATTCAACAATTCAAAATAAAAAATGAAAACTTTAACTGACCGTATAAGTCGTATATAGAAGTGAGGTGTCTATAAACAAAAAAACCCTCCGATTGCTCAGAGGGTTTTTCTATTACATTCAACTGGAAATTAATTCTTCTTTACAGGAGCGTTTGCGTTGTTGGCAGGGGTCGTAGCCGTTACTCCAAGTTTCTTCAACACTAAGTTAGAGATGTTGTAGTTTTCATCGCTATACAAAAGGATGTCATCACCGCTAAATAACTGTGGATTGATGATGAATGAATATCCGTTTTCTTTTGCTACATCTTCTATGGCCTTTCCTACTTTCTTGTACACAGGATCCATCAATGAAGTTTGCTTGTTCTGCAATGAAGTTTGAGCATCTTGCTGAAACTTCTGAATGCTTTCCTGCATGGCCTGAAGTTCTCTTTCTTTATCAGCGCGGATAGCATCAGGAGTAGTAGCAGGCATCGCTTGGTATGCTTTGTACTTTGTTTCCAATTCCTGGCTCTTCGCCTTCAACTGATTTTCAAGTTGTGTGCTATGGGTTTTTAATTCGTTGTCAATCTGCTTGAATTCTGGCAGCTGGTTGAAGATATAGCTCCAATCGGCATACCCGATTTTTTGTGTGGTTTGTGCTTGGGTAGTAACGGCTGTCATCAGTCCGAGAAAGGCAGCCAGGAATAGTGTTCTCATTCGTTCTAGTTGGTTAATTTATTTTACTTTATCATTCGGGTCTCCCAGACCCAGTTCTTCTAATACAAAATCCGTATAGTCGTGACGCGGATCAGTGTAAATCATTACGAGTTCACCGGCCTTATCGAAAATGATGGCCAATCGATTCGATTTCGCCACCTTTTCCACCGCATCAAAAACCTTATCCTGCAAAGGTTTAATCAATTCTTGTTTTTTCAAAAAAAACAGCCCCCCAAAACCAAAAACCTTTTTCTGATACTCCTTCAATTCTGTTTCCTTCTTGTTAATCTCTTCTAACCGTTCCTGCTTCATCAGCTCTGTAAGTAAAACCTGCTCGGCCTGATAAGCACTGTAAAGACCTTCAACCTTGCGCTGCATCTCTTCAATCTCTTTTTGCCACGCAGCCGAAAGTTGATCGATTTCACCCTGAGCTTTGCTATACTCCGGCATCTTACCCAAAATAAAATCCGAGTCGATGTAGCCGAACTTCTGTGCTTGGACAAAATTCAGGCCGAAAAAGAAAAGAAGGACAGTGGTGCCTAAAAACTTCATTTTTTAGCGGATTTGCTGACCAATCGTGAAGTGGAATTGTGATCCGCTCTTCTTGCTCGAATTGGGCAACGTGTCAAATCCATATGCCCAGTTCAATCCAATTAAGCCGAATGCCGGCATAAAGATTCTCGCTCCCACCCCTGCCGATTTGTACAACTTAAACGGATTAAACTCCGTGTAATTGCCCCAGTTATTTCCTGCTTCGAGGAATGTCATACCGTAAATTGTGGCGCTCTGACCAGTGGTTACCGGGTAACGCAGTTCCATTCCAAACTTGTTGTACACAATTCCTCCTTCAATGCCGTTCACCTGTTGTGAACCTCTCAACGAATAAAGTGGAGGTGTGATTTGGTTATCCGGATAGCCTCTCAAGCCAATGATTTCCTGGCCCAATACGAAGGAGTTAAATCCTCCTGCCAAACCTGCACCACCCAACAAGAATCTTTCGAACGGACCTGGGTCAACACCTTTTTTGTAACTGCCGATAAATCCAAAGTGGGCTTTCGTTTCGATGACAAGACTGCGACCGTTTGGCTTGCTGCTGCCAATCAGCTTCACGTAGTATTTGAAGTCCAGCATCCACTTGTGCATTTCAATCCAGCTGTAGCGCGTGTTGATGTCCTTAAGATAGGCCGGATCTCTCCACAATGAATACGGAGGAGTAAGGGCCATGCTTAACGAAATCGTTGAGCCCGAAGTAGGATACATCGGATTGTCAATACTGTTTCGCGAAAGCGTTGTCTCCAGTTTCAACTGATTGGTTCGACCAATAGCAGGCAATGCAGAAGATGAGCCGCCAAAATAATTTTGATAGTTATAAATGAGGAATGATAATGAATGAGTTAATGTGAAGTAGTTATCGGGCCACTCTAATCTTCTTCCAAAGCCAATGGTTAAGCCGCTTTGCTTTAAGTAGTAATCATTGGTGAATTGATACGTTGCCGTTGGTCTTCTTGAGATGGAACGATTCAAACTAACGGTAAAGGAGTTGGGCCTTCTGCCACCGAGCCACGGTTCGGTAAAGCTTAGACTATAACTTTGGAAAGAGCGACCATTGGCCTGACCTTGCAATGACAAACGCTGCCCGTCACCCACGGGTAAAGGTCTCCACTTCTCGCGATGAGGAATGTTTCTCATGGAGAAATTATTAAACGACAAGCCAAGCGTTCCAATAAATCCGTAATAGCCACCCCATCCACCAGACAATTGAATCTGGTCGTTGGATTGTTCCTCCACTTTCCATTCGATGTCTACCGTTCCGTCAGCAGGATTGGGGCGAATGTCCTGATCTACCTTTTGAGGATTGAAGTAGCCCATTTGTGAAAGCTGCTGTTGCGTGCGGATAATGTCCGAACGTCTGAACTTCTGCCCGGGGATTGTGCTTAATTCTCTGCGAATGACGTGATCACTGGTGCGCTCATTTCCGCTGATGATTACCTCATCGATGGTAGCCTGGTCACCTTCAAAAATGCGCATCTCCACATCGATTGAGTCTCCTACTACTGCAACTTCTACGGGCGTTACGCGGAAAAATAAATAACCGTCATCCATGTAAAGGCCGCTAATGTCTGCTCCTTTCGGATTGAACGTTGTTTTTTTATCAATCATTTCCTGATTGTACACGTCTCCTTTTTTGATGTCGAGGATTTTGTTGAGTGTTGCGGCTGTGTGAAGATAATTGCCTGTCCAGATAATATCGCGGAAGTAATACTTTCTTCCTTCATTTACTTTGATCCTCAAATCAATATGTGACTTGTCAAAATTGTAGACGGTGTCTTCCAGAATTTCTGCATCGCGATAACCCTGCGAGTTGTAGTAGGCAATCAGTTTACGCTTATCTTCCTCATAATCTGATTTAATGAATTTTGATGCGTTGAAGATATTCAGCTTGACATGACGGCTAATGGCCTCTTTGGCCTGGCGCCAGCTTAGGTCATAGCTGGAGTCCATGAACTGCTTTACTTTTTTAGGTTTGAATGCCAACACTTCACCCAAGATCAATCGATGGAGCGATAGACGAGCATGCTCGTGGGTCTTCTTCATTTTGCGCTTCAACACCATGGACGAAATATTGTCGTTGCCCTCAAAGAAGATTTCATTGATCTTCACCTTTGAATTGAGATCAACATTAATTCGCAAACGAACGCCACCACGGTTGAGCGTGTCCAACTCCTGAAACACTTTTACATTAGTGTTGAGGAATCCCTTTTTCACAAAATGCTTTTTCACCGAAAGTTCTGCGTTGCGAATCATGGCATCGTTCACAATTTTTCCGCGAATCAAATCCAAATCTTCTTTCAGCGTGGTTTGTTTTGATTTGTTGATGCCAGTAAAATAAAAATCCACCAAGCGAGGGCGCTCCGCCAGGTTGATGGCTAAGTATACTCCACCATCTTCAATGCGATCAACGGAGATGGTTACATCGCCCACCAATCCATGCTTCCACAGTTTTCGTATTGCACCCGAAATGGCATCGCCTGGTATTTTTACTTTGTCTCCGATTTTTAGTCCGGTAAGTGAAACGATTGCATTTTTATCTAATACTTTAAGCCCTTTAACTTCAATCCCTGCAATAAGGTATTCAGCAGGATTTGCATAGTTCATTGTTTCGGGCGTGACAGTAGAGGCAGCTGGTCGGTTTTTTCTAAACTGCGCGGACGCTTGAAAACCCAAACCCACTAACAACAAAAGGAGTACAAATTTCTTCATCTAAATTAACCGATTGGGTTCAGCACTTTTCCAAATCTTCGTTCACGTTTCTGATAGGCACAGATGGCTTCGTATAAATCTTCTTTTCTAAAATCAGGCCACAGCGTTTGGGAGATATAGATTTCTGTGTACGCTATCTGCCAAAGCAAAAAATTACTGATTCTCATCTCACCACTGGTTCGTATTAATAATTCAGGATCAGGAACGTTGGCCGTTTCCAAATAACTGCTAAACAAGTCTTCCGTCATCTGTTCAGGCTTTAATTCTCCTCGTTGTGTTTGCTCCATGATTTTTTTCACAGCCTTAACAATTTCCCAACGGCCGCTATAGCTCAATGCCAGCAGTAGCGTCAATCCAGAATTGTTGCTGGTTGCCTTTACTGCTTCGGCCAGATTGTTCTGGCACACCTGAGGTAAGTGGCTAATGTCACCCACCGTAATCAACTTCACCTGGTTTTCGTGCAGCATGTGAATTTCCTTTTGAAGGGTATTCACCAGTAACTCCATCAATCCATCAACTTCTTCTTTTGGCCTGCCCCAGTTCTCCGTACTAAAGGCATAGAGCGTCAAATATTTTACGCCCAACTCGCCACAGCCCTCCACTACATCCTTCACTGCCTGTATGGCATTGCGATGCCCAAAAATACGGGCCGCGCCTTTGCCTTTTGCCCACCTTCCGTTGCCGTCCATGATAACGGCCACATGCTTTGGCAAATTATTGAAGTCGATATTTTCTCTTAATGACGCCACAAGGGCGCAAAAGTAGCCATTTTTTCAGATTTACGACCAATAATTTGCCTGATCCTCAAGGGAATAAACAAGGCTTATTTAAGATGCTAAACAATTCGAAAAAGTTGTAGGCTAGCCCTCCTCAGCGATAAGGATTTGAAGGGCAAGGGATATCGTAAAACGTGTAGGTGAGCGTGACGGCCGTAAAGAAATAATTGTCTTTATCGAAGTAATTGCCGTAGCGATAATTTTTGAACTGAACATCGCCATCCGAAATGTTATCCAGATAATCGAAGAAAGTCTTTCTCATTCCAAACTCAAAGGCGATGTAGTACTTCGGATTCAAAACGTACTTCATGCCTCCACCAAACGGAATAGAAAGTTGCACATTGCTGTAGGGGGCCGTCTTGGATTGATTACCGGAAATGCCAAACATGGCCATTCCTGCAAAAAGGTACGGTGTAAAGCGAAGCCTCCTCACATCATCGCGCCAATTCAAGAAATGATATTCAAAAACAGTGGACGCCTCGAGTAAAAATAAATTGAACGAAGCCGCGCGCTTCGCTGCAAAGGCATCAATCGGTTTTTCCTTTGCTCCGATTTTTCCACCGGTAAGTGAAGTGCGAAAGCTGATGACACTGCTGATGTTTGATCGATAAAAAACAGTGGCGGCTGGTTTTGAGTTCTGCAAACTATAGGTGCGAACAAGATCGCCTGTGTAGTTAAACACACCCAGGCCGGCTCCTACTTCTGAACGTTGTGAAATTTGTGCGGATGCATTGAGTGAGATAAGAGCTGCTGCGCAAATATTAAAGACAACTCTTATGCTCTTCATCGATTATCTGAATTTAGCACGATGGAATGTAGCACCCAGAATATACGTGAGCCGAATACTGGTGACCATATACACATCCCGATCATTTTTAGAACCTCTCATGTTGTCACGGAACTCCTGACCATAACCCGCCAGAACAGCGTATGACTTACCATCTCTGCCGATGTAGGTAACTTTATTCGCTGGATTCAGTTCGCCCGAGCGATAGGACATGGCCTGCGCCAGAGGGCTTTTCAATACACCTAAGTCAACATAGTTTTGGCTCACATCATCCAGATAATCGGTGAATGTATAACGGAAACCAAGGTCGGCCCATATATCCATCACTTCATTTATTCTGAAGCGGGCACCAATACCAAATGGGATGGCAATTTGGGTAGTCTTATATGGTTTAATTCCAGCGTTTGCATCTGTTGGGTCAAGCGTTGAGTATTGTCCTTCTGTTCCCAGTGGTTGTAGTTTCACCCATTGCCCCGCTTCCGCCAGGGGAGCTCCCTGCAGGTCTGTAGCAGGTGCAAGGGCTTCGGGGTTGTGCATAAATCCGGCAACGCCAAGAAACACGTAGGGTGTCCAATTCACCCGGCTGATGTAGGTTAACTCATTTTTATACAAATCAAAATAGGCAACTACTGACAGTTCCTTAATTCTATTTCGGAAAGATAAATTTCTCTGATAGCGATAGAGGCCGTTGCTCAAATCTCCCTTATCTGCTGATTCCGCATCTGAGCCTTTCAGAGTGCCATACATGAATTGAGCTTGTAATGTATAGCGGGGTCCAAATCGGTGGTTGAACGAAATGCCTAAGCCTGGCCGGGTGAACGAAATGTCTGTACTTACTTTTTGTGGCTTGGGGGCGAGGTCTCCGTAGTAGTTAATCGCATCTAGAGAGAACCCAACTGCACTGTAAACTCTGTCTTTACCAAATCCGGTTTTCTTTCCTTTATAATTCGAAATGCGCTTATTATTCTTTTTGATTGCCTTTCTATTCAATTGCCCGAAAGCAACCGATGAGGCTAACACCGCCAAAACAAAGGAAAGGGACACCAAGCGCAACGTTCTCATAAAGACAAGATTAAGCGAACAGCAAAGCTAAAAAAATAAACCTGAAATTTAAGGCTCTTATGAGTTCTAATTGCGGGCATCCAAACCCCAATTCAGTTTTTGTCGGAGTGTGTTGAAATAGTGTTGTCCGGATAGCTGCACCAGTTTGACTTTAAATCGCTCTTTTTTGATTTTTAACTTTACCGATTCATCAACGGTTTCGAAGCGCGAATCCAATGAAACGAGGTATTTTTTACTTCTTCCTTCTATTTGAAAGGTGATTTCAGAGGAGTCGGAAATCACAATAGGCCTTGTGCCCAAATTGTGAGGACTTACTGCAGTAATCACAAAACTTTCGGATTGCGGAAAAACAAGCGGCCCTCCACAGCTTAATGAATATCCGGTTGAGCCGGTGGGTGTGGCCACTATAATTCCATCAGACCAATACGAATTAAGAAGCTGACCATCTACAAACACATGCACGGTAATCATTGAAGATGTGTCCTTCTTCATGATGGTAAAGTCATTGAGTGCAAAATTGAGGTTGCCAAATAATTTGGGAGACGAAATCAGTTTCAGTGCAATGCGGCTATCAATGGTAAAATTCCCTTTGAAGATTCCGTCCAGCGCTTGCTCAACTTCATCTCTGTTTGTCGTTGCTAAAAATCCCAGTCGCCCGGTATTGATTCCTAAAATCGGAACTTCCGTTTTGCCGATGTAGGTAATGGATTCCAACAATGTACCATCGCCACCGAGCGAAAAGAAAAAATCGAGATGCCGAAGGTTATCGCCAAGATCAAATGTTTTCAGTTTAAATTCATGAATGCGTGATGATCGCAGCTGCTTCATGAATTTATCGGAGACCCAAATATCTGCCTGATATTTTTTTAAATACTCCAGCACGCGCTCTATGAAACGAGATGACTTTTGCTGAAAATCTTTGCCGTGAATGCCGATGCGCATGGCTACGATTTAGAGATTTTAGATATCAAGATATTTTAAGAGCATATCCAGTCGGTCTTTCTCGCCCATGTCTTGTTTGGCTTCCTGGTATCTTCCAATAACACGATAGTTGAATCGCTCTAACGTGGCTACAATTCTATTTAAGTCTTTCTGATTGATTTTTAATGTCACTTTGATTTTGCCTTTGTCCATCGGGTCTTCAATCATGGTGCTGCTGATCACCTTGGCATTATTCTCTTCCACATAGCGGCTGATTTCGGCAAGTGAATAGTCAATCAAATCCATGGAGAGTACCAGTATTCCGCCAGGCATTTGTATAGAGGCCGTTTGTGCGAAGGAATACATAATGTCTTGCACCGTGATTACGCCTACATATTTTTGCTCTTCGTTGAGCACGCCTACAATTTGTAACTTATTGTCGGCTGCTATTTTCAGGATGTCAAAAAAGTGTGCGTCTAAAGGAACAAAACATTGCTGGCCTGTCAGTTCAAAGTCTCCAAGTTTTTTTCCAATCTCGTTGGATTCCAGAATTATTTCTTCAGAAATAAATCCTAACAATTCTCCATCATCAACTACAGGCAAATGATTGCAGCGAAATTCTTCCATCCACACAATCGCCTTATGCCCATCGTCTGTGACTTTGAGCGGGGGTATCATATGGTTAATCAATTCTTCGGCAATCACGGGCTCTTATTTTTATTTTAATCAGACTTGCCTTGCACAAGTAACATCAAGTTAGTGAAATCATTTCACTAAAAAATCCTCTACAATCTCATTGAATTTTTGCGGATGTTCCATCATGGGAGCATGGCAGCATTTGTCAATAAACTTCAATTGCGAATTGGGTATCAATCGGTTAAATTCATGACCGACCAGTGGAGGTGTGATGGTATCATTCAAACCCCAAACCAGTAACGTTGGCACTTTGATGTTTACCAATTCCTCCGCCAGATTATTTCGCTGAGCCGATTTTGCAATGGCAACAATGCGCATGCACTTAGGTATGCTTTTGGTGGTTTCAAAAACTTCGTCAACCAATTCTTTTGATGCCACCGTAGGATCATAAAATGTATATGCTACACGCTCCCGGATGTAATCGTAACTTCCTCTGCGCGGATAGGAACCACCCATCGTGTTTTCGAAAAGACCTGAACTTCCAGTGAGGACAAGTTTCGAAACTTTGCCCGGATTATTAAGTGTATACAGCAATCCCACATGGCCGCCAAGTGAATTTCCGATGATGATCATATCATCCAGTTTCTTTTCGGCAACAAAGCTTTCAACAAACTCACGCAAGCCAACAAGGCCTGCTTCTTTAATCGGCATTTCATAAATGGGAAGCATGGGGATGATTACCCGGAAGTGTGTAGAGTAGTGATTGACCACACCCTCCCAATTGCTTAATGCACCAAAAAGTCCGTGCAATAACATTAGCACACGGCCGCTGCCCTCGTCCACAAACTTAAATCCATTTTCTTCCTTTACGCTCAGGGCCATAGCCAAATCATATTTATCGATAAGTAAGCAAAAAAAACTGAACCTTAGAACTGCCTGAAAATTTCTTTGAAGAATGGCACCAAATTACCGGCCCAAGAAGCAAGCTTAGGAGCCAATGTTGCCGTAAACGGATAGAGCCATGAACCGGCAGTCCACTCATCCTTTAATGAAAATTTAAGTGAGTCCATGAGCCAGATAGCAACACTCATCATGAACAATGTTTTAAAAACACCCAGCGACAATCCCATCCACTGATCCACTCTTCCCAGAAAAGATTTATCCATCGAGTGCCTGATCAGTTTGCCCAGCAGGTTCACCACAATTACAATCACAATGAAGATGACAATGAACGAAATATAAGGGAGATACTCCGTGTCGGCATTGAAGCGGCCTTGCAGCAAGATCATCCCTTCGCCCATCAATTTGAAGCCACCAAAAATCCCCAGCACAATGGCCACCACACTAAACAACTCCATCAGAAATCCTTCCTTGTATCCGCTATAGGCGCCAAGGGCGGCAATTAGTAAAATAACTATATCGGCAGTACTCAAGAGGCAAGAAGTTTTTTAACAAGTTCAGAAATCATTTTGCCATCCGCTTTGCCTGCCAATTGTTTGGTAGCAGTGCCCATCACTTTTCCCATGTCCTGAGGGCCCTTCGCACCTACCTGCTCAATAATTTTTTTCACTTCGGACTGTATCTCTTCTTCTGACATTTGCTTGGGCAGATAACGACTGATTACTTCCAACTCGAAAAGTTCTTTCTGATAAAGATCTTCCCTTCCTTCTTTTTGAAAAATTTCTGCTGACTCCTTTCGCTGCTTGGCTGCTTTCATCAAAATTTTGTTTCCAACTTCGCTGCTCACATCACCACTGCCACCTTTTTCTGTTTCGGCCAGCAGGATCATAGACTTTATGCTGCGCAAGGCCAGCAACTCTTCTTTGTTTTTGCTGAGCATTGCTTTTTTTATATCGGCATCAATTTGTTCTTTCAGGTTCATAGTGTTAGTTGGTTAGTGTAACTTCACGCAAAATTATTGAAGAATTGGTCAATCCATAAAATCATGACCAGACTGAGCGTTAATATTAACAAAATTGCTACGCTGCGAAATGCGCGTGGCGGAAACAATCCAGATGTAATTAAGGTAGCGCAGGATTGCGAGCGCTTTGGCGCTGAAGGGATTACTGTACACCCACGCCCTGACGAGCGGCACATTCGCTACAGCGATGTGATTGCACTAAAAAAGGTAGTGACCACCGAGTTCAATATTGAGGGTTATCCTGACACTAGGTATGTGGGCCTTATCCGTGAGGTAAAGCCTGCGCAAGCCACCCTTGTGCCAGACAAACCGGATGCAATTACTTCCAATGCTGGCTGGGACACGGTAGTGCATCATGATTTTCTCAAGCAAATTGTCAGCGAGCTAAAATCATTTGGTGTGCGGGTGTCCATTTTTGTTGATCCGAATGAAGCGATGGTGAAAGGTGCAGCCGCAGTTGGTGCTGATCGGATAGAATTGTACACCGAGCCTTACGCCAGTCATTTTCACCAAAGCAAAGAAGCCGCTGTGAAACCTTATATCACTGCTGCTGAAGCCGCTCACCAACTTGGGCTTGGTATAAATGCCGGTCACGATCTTGATCTGCATAATCTCGCGTATCTGAAAAACTCGCTTCCCAACCTTGATGAGGTATCCATTGGTCATGCCTTGATCTGCGATGCCCTTTACTATGGATTGGAAAACACCATACAACTTTATCGCAGGCAGCTTCAATAAATTTTAAATCCTTACCTGCACATTTCAGTACCCGGAAACCACACTTCGGTTAGTTCTATTTTCATACCAGTGGGCGGCACTTTAGTTTTGAGCATTGGTAAAGATAGCCATGCCGATACGCAAAAAAATCATACTGCTGGTAGGAATTGCTGCAGCCCTAGTGGTTTTCGTATACTCGTCATCGATGGGATTAGGTTTTTAACCTGGCTCAAAAAACAGCATTCCACCTGATCAATAAGTCCTCGGATTAATTCCATTTTCAGTATTCCATATAAATCCCAAGGTTAATTATATTGCATGTCTTAAAAAGTTGGCAGACATGACGATTTACTTAGTTGAAGACGATGAGATTTACGCAGAGTTCATAAAAAGATCGCTGGCTTTAAATTCCAATTATTCAATCCGGCATTTTAGCTCCGCAGAAGCTGCATTAACTGCCTCTGAACAAACGCTGCCCGATGTGATGATCATCGACTATAAATTGCCGGGCATGAGTGGCATTGATCTTTACGAGAAAATAAAATCCAGGATTACTGAAAACAACAAAGTGATTTTGTTGAGTGCCATTGATGATGGAAACATGGTGCTCAGTTTCATTCAAAAAGGAGTTCGCGATTACGTGATTAAAGATGAAACCGTCATCGACTCGCTGGTGGCAATTCTGGAAGGTAAAGAAGATGACTTTTTTCTATTCAATTGATTTTAGCTTTAATCAAAGCTTGATCCTCATTTCCTCCGAATAATTCACCGGTACCCTCACCCGCACGCCATGCACGCTTGCGCTGATGGTTCCTACAAATTGAACTTTGTATTTTTTCCCGCCAAACAATCCCATGATGGCATCTAGCAAGCCGATTTCCTTTAACGCTAACTGTGCCTCTACCGGAACTTCAAAATCAGATTGAGGCATGATGGTGAGATTGTAATCTTGCTTAACAAACGCAGATTTTTTATCGTTCACGAGAATTTCAATGTTCGCTTTGCGCAATTTCATTTTGATTTTGTTGGGATTAAAGAAGATCGCTCTGCCTTTTAATATCGGCTCACCTTTAGCATTGGATTCCACTACAATGTCTTTCACCTCTTTAAACTGAATGTCCTCTTTGGGGGCGCACGAGAATAAGAGAAACATTAAGCCAAGCCCAACCAGATTTTTTAAGTAAAAAGTTTTTTTCATACCGCTCAAAGTTAATCCTTGCTGCTAAATTCGCCTCATGAATTCTCACACCACGCGTCAGTTTACTCTGATTGCTGACGGACTTGCTGAGCACGGTTACGCAATCCTGGACCATTTCTTATCGGCAGAGGAGGTGAAAGATATTCTCTGCACTGACGGATTTCAAAACGGATTGTTACACTTCAGGAAGGCTGGCATTGGCAAATTGCAAGAGAAACAAATCAACGAATCCATCCGGGGAGATTATATTCAGTGGATCGATCGGTTCTCTGCTCATCCTGCGTTGATGGTTTATTTAAATCGCCTGCAAGAACTCATCACCTATTTAAATCAGAATTTGTTTTTAAGCTTGAAGGATTACGAGGTGCACCAAACCATGTACCCGGTAGGCACCTATTACAAGCGCCATCTCGATCAGTTTAAGAAAGACGATCATCGTAAGTTGTCTGTCATTTGCTATCTCAATGAAAACTGGAAAGAGACAGAAGGTGGACAACTAAGACTTTATTTGCCCAACGAGGAAAAGGATGTGCTCCCTGAAGCCGGTCGTTTGATTTGCTTTCGCAGCGATCAACTTGAGCATGAAGTGTTGCCCGCGAGCCGTGTTCGCAT
The DNA here is from genome assembly GCA_966095315.1 of uncultured Cyclobacteriaceae bacterium. GTDB lineage: Bacteria > Bacteroidota > Bacteroidia > Cytophagales > Cyclobacteriaceae > ELB16-189. Next base: position 515,629 of record CBHTSG010000001.1, on the reverse strand, counting down.
GAGTTTAACCGGGTGGATTTTGGACCAGGTGGCTGATCTTCGTCATTTATCATGACGGTATTAATTTGAATTTTTACTTTTGTTAACTAACCCTTTAATCATATGAGCTTTCGCATTGAAAAAGATACCATGGGCGAGGTGCAAGTACCTGCCGATAAATATTGGGGCGCACAAACGGAGCGTTCACGAAATAATTTTAAAATCGGGCCTGAAGCCAGCATGCCGAAAGAAATTATTTACGCCTTCGGTTTTTTGAAAAAGGCAGCCGCGATGGCAAACCATGAACTGGGCGTACTGGCAGCAGACAAAAAAGACATGATTGCCAAAGTGTGCGATGAAGTTATAGTCGGAAAATTGGATGATCAATTTCCCCTGGTGATATGGCAAACAGGGTCAGGCACTCAAAGTAACATGAATGCGAATGAAGTGATAGCGTATCGGGCGCACGTGCTTAGTGGTGGCAAACTTACCGATGAGAAAAAGGTTTTACACCCCAATGATGATGTGAACAAATCACAATCTTCCAACGATACCTTCCCCACGGCCATGCACATTGCCGCCTATAAATTAGTGAGCGAAGTGACCTTGCCTGGAATGAAAAAACTTCGCGATACACTTGCAAAAAAAGCAGCAGATTATAAAAACATTGTGAAGACGGGTCGCACTCATTTTATGGATGCCACACCACTCACGCTTGGTCAAGAGTTTTCAGGATATGTGCAGCAAATTGACAACAGCATGCGTGCTATTAACAATGCGATGGAAGCTGTGCGCGAACTGGCATTGGGTGGCACTGCGGTAGGCACTGGCCTTAACACCCCCAAAGGATATGATGTATTAGTGGCTAAGCGCATCGCTGAGCTGACGGGTTATCCATTCGTTACTGCTCCCAATAAATTTGAATCATTGGCAGCGCACGATGCCATGGTTGAACTATCCGGTGCATTAAAAAGAGCGGCCGTAGCCTTTATGAAAATTGCCAACGACATTCGTATGCTTAGTTCCGGTCCGCGCTCAGGCATTGGCGAAATCATTATTCCTGATAACGAACCAGGTTCATCCATTATGCCGGGAAAAGTTAACCCCACACAACCCGAGGCACTCACCATGGTGTGCGCCCAGGTGATTGGTAATGATGTTACTGTTTCGGTTGGTGGTTCGATGGGGCATTTCGAACTCAATGTGTTCAAGCCTGTTATCGCAGCCAATGTATTGCAGTCAGCACGATTAATTGGCGATGCGTGTGTTTCGTTCAACGATAAATGCGCAGTGGGTATTGAACCTAACCTCTCCATCATCAAGCAGCATATGGAAAATTCGTTGATGTTGGTGACGTCATTGAATACTCACATAGGCTACGAGAATGCCGCTAAAATTGCGAAGAAAGCTCACAAGGAAAACAAGACCCTGCGTGAAGCAGCCATTGAATTAGGGCTTGTAACCTCTCAGCAGTTTGATGAGTGGGTGAGGCCTGAGAAGATGGTGGGAAGTCTCTAAGGTAAGCTCGTGCCAAGACTTGTCCGTTTGGGCATGGCTAAAAAATTATTTACTTTTAACTTTGAATAAACCCAATTACTAAATGAAAACTAAAGTTGTTGTCGTCTGCCTGGCTTTGATTTTTTGCGGCATGCAAGTTTTCGCCCAGCTCTCCAAAGCGGAGAAAAAAGAGTGGAAAAAGAAAGCTAAAGAATACGCAAGAAATCCTGCCAACCTAAAAGACCTGACCGAACAAAAGCAGGTTGCGGATACTGAAGTAACCACCTTGAAAGGACAAGTAGGCACGCTGAACTCACAAATGAGTGAAAAGAACACGCGCATTGCCGAGCTGGAAGATCAACTCTCAAAAATGAGAAGTGAGCTTACTTCTGCTAATGCTACCATCGCACAATTGAAAGAAGCTCCTCCAGTAAATTCAATGGATTTTTCGAAAGGGGTCGTCTTCAAAGTGCAGATCGGAGCGTTCAAGAATAAAGATCTTTCCAAGTATTTTGATAACAATCCCAACTTTGGTGGCGAGGCCACTGATAAAGGCGAACAACGCTTTACCATCGGTATTTTCCGTGATTATTGGGAAGCTGACAAATTTAAGAAGTACATGCGTGAGATGGGCGTGAAAGATGCCTGGATCGTACCTTTCAAAGATGGTCAGCGTGTTGAAATTAAAGACGTGCTTGAAGGTGTAACTGCCGATAAGGCCGGAGGAAAATAATTAGAGACATTTTTTTTAGAATAGAAAGACAGCGCACCGTGCTGTCTTTTTTATTTGATAGAAGGTGTGTCAGCCACTTTTAGTCAGGGCTTTTATTTTTAACCATTTTGATTGGAGATAACTCCATTGCTTTAATATTAGCCCCAATGATTACTATTGCTATTTTTGCTGAGGGATCAGAAAACCTCGAACGATACAGGTGATGCAGAAACGGTGGGCCACAAAATCATTTCCTTCTTCTCAGCATGTAGAAGTGTTAAGCAAAGAGCTTAACATCAATCCCTACCTTACTGCTATTTTGATCCAGCGCGGTATTAATGATTTTGATTCCGCCAAGAAATTTTTCAGGCCATCGCTTCAACATCTTCACGATCCTTTTTTGATGACCGACATGCGCCATGCGGTGGATCGGTTAAAACGCGCCATTGATCAACAAGAAAAAATACTGATTTATGGCGATTATGATGTAGATGGAACTACAGCCGTGTCACTTGTATTTCATTATCTCAAGAGCTTCTATCCCCACTGCGATTTTTATATTCCTGATCGGTATGCCGAAGGCTATGGCGTTTCGGAAGCAGGCATCATCTGGGCGGAGGAAAATAATTTTTCACTCATCATCGCCTTGGATCTTGGGATTAAAGCTTCTGATATGGTAACACTGGCAAGCCATAAAGGAATTGACTTCATCATTTGCGATCATCACTTACCCGGAGGAAATATTCCAAACGCGGTAGCAGTGCTTGACCCTAAGCGCGATGACTGTGATTATCCATTCAAAGAATTGAGTGGTTGCGGACTTGGGTTTAAACTCATGCAAGCCTTCGCTCAAACTTATCGAAAGGAAGAAGAAGTATATGAATACCTGGATCTGGTAGCCGTAAGTATTGCCTCGGATATCGTTCCTATTTCAGACGAGAATCGTGTGCTCACTCATTTTGGTTTGCAGAAGCTAAATCAAAATCCTTCACCCGGACTGAAGGCATTAAAAGAAATTGCAGCCCTCAAAAATGATCTCGATGTGTCGGGCATTGTGTTTACGCTCGGGCCACGCATCAATGCTGCCGGGCGCGTAGCCCATGCCCGCGGAGCCGTAGAATTGTTAATTGCGGAGACAGACGAAGAGGCAAACGCACTGGCAGAAAAAATAAATCTTAAAAATGATTTACGGAGAGAGTTCGATAGCTCTATAACCGAAGAGGCAATCGCAATGATTGAAGGCAATGACACGCTGCGCCAGGCAAAATCAACTGTATTGTTTAAAAACACCTGGCATAAAGGAGTAATTGGCATAGTTGCTGCTCGGTGTGTGGAGAAATATTATCGCCCAACTGTGATCCTGACTGAATCTAACGATAAAATCACCGGCTCTGCCCGCAGCATCAAAGATTTTGATCTTTATCAGGCCATTTCCGATTGCAGCGACTTGCTGGAAAAATTTGGCGGTCATAAATACGCAGCCGGGCTCACACTTGATCCTTCAAACCTCACTGCCTTCCAGGAACGATTTGAACAAGTGGTTGCGCAATCCATCACCGAAGAAATGCAAACACCTGTAATTGAAATTGATGTGGCACTAAAGTTTGATACCATCAACCCAAAGTTTTATTCGGTGCTCAAACAGATGGCCCCATTTGGCCCCGAAAATCACAAGCCCGTGTTTGAATCCAGAAATGTAATGGTGCTCGATGATTCGCTGGCATCATTTAAAGATCGACATTTGCGATTTGTTGCTTCGCAAGACGGACAGCATAATGTGTTCAACGCCATTGGATTTGATTTGATGGAGCATTACGATTTTCTTCTGAAAGGAAACCCATTCAGGATGGCGTATACAATTGAGGAAAATGTGTTTAATGGCAACACTAGTTTACAGTTTAGAATACGGGATATTAAACCGGAATAAAATATGTTATTGCGCGCAGAAAGCCTCGTAAAACGCTATAAGAAACGCACCGTGGTTAACAACGTATCGGTGCAAGTAGAGCAAGGTGAAATTGTAGGATTGCTTGGGCCCAATGGAGCAGGAAAGACGACCAGCTTTTACATGATCGTTGGTTTGATTAAGCCTAACGAAGGAACGATCTATCTGGATGATCAGAACATTACCGAACTGCCCATGTATCAGCGCGCCAAACTCGGCATTGGCTACCTCGCCCAGGAGGCTTCCGTATTTCGTAAACTTACGGTAGAAGAAAATATCATGGCCCCTCTTGAAATGCGCGATATGAGTAAGAAGGAACGAAAAGAAAAAGTGGAGACCTTACTCGAGGAGTTCAGTTTAACTCATGTACGCAATAATCTTGGAATGGTACTCTCCGGTGGAGAGCGTAGAAGAACAGAAATTGCACGCGCACTTGCTGTTGATCCGCACTTTGTATTATTGGATGAGCCTTTTGCAGGAGTAGATCCGATTGCGGTGGAAGAAATTCAAGGTATTGTAGCCAGGCTAAAAAAGAAAAATATCGGCATTCTGATCTCTGATCATAATGTAGATGAGACTCTTTCCATCACTGACCGCGCCTATCTGATGGTAGAAGGAAAATTATTTAAAGTAGGAACGGCCGAAGAGCTGGCGAACGATCCGCTAGTACGCAAAGTTTATCTCGGTCAAAACTTCCAATTGCGAAGAGCCAAAGTGGAAGGTTAGGCTTGCCTTTCAAAATAATCGCACCCACGCCTTTTATTCATTTGGTGTTTAGGTTTTAATCTCTTTATTTTCGAGACTTGGCTTTATGCAAATCCTAAACTCCATACTCACCTGGGTCATGAAGAAGCGCATCCATCAAATGGAGCTCTTCATGAAGTACCCGCACGAAGTGCAGGATGAGCTACTCAAAAAGCTTCTGACCTCTGCGCGCTACACTGAGTTTGGCCAGAAGTATTCTTTCGATGATCTTTTGAACTATGAAGATTTCAAAAATCGTGTGCCGGTTCACTCCTATGAGCAATTGTTTCCTTATATCGAGCGGCTCATGCGTGGCGAACAAAATATTTTGTGGCCTTCGGAGGTAAAGTGGTTTGCAAAATCATCCGGCACCACCAATGCACGTAGTAAATTTATTCCGGTTACTCCCGAGGCACTGGAAGATTGTCACTTCAAAGGAGGAAAAGATCTGTATTCCATCTATGTTAACAATCATCCCGAAACACAAATATTTTCCGGAAAGGGATTGGCCGTGGGAGGAAGTTATCAAGTCAATGAGTATGACCCCAGCTCTTCGTCTCGCTATGGCGATGTGTCGGCAGTGATCATGCAAAACCTTCCGCCCTGGGCGCAGTTCATTCGCACCCCAAGCCTGGAGGTGGCGCTGATGAATAATTGGGAAGAGAAAATTGAAAAGCTTGCACGCGAAACCGCAAAAGTTAATGTAACTCACATTGCAGGAGTTCCTACCTGGACGGTCCTGCTTTTGCAATTCATCCTTGAGTTTGAAAAGAAGAAGTCGATAGCAGAAGTTTGGCCCAATCTGGAAGTCTTTTTCCACGGAGCTGTTTCCTTTGCCCCGTATAAAAATTTATTCAAGTCGATCATTCCCTCTGAAAAAATGAGTTACTGGGAAACCTACAATGCAAGCGAGGGTTTTTTTGGAATTCAAGATCGGTCTGACTCTGATGAACTTTTGCTGATGCTGGATTATGGTGTGTATTATGAATTCATTCCCACAGATGAATTGGGTAAGGACTACCCTGACGCCATAAATCTTTCGGAGGTTGAGATTGGTAAAAACTATGCGATGGTGATCACTACCAATGCAGGCTTGTGGCGTTACAATATTGGAGACACCATCAAGTTCACGAGCATTTCACCATATCGCATCAAAATTTCCGGGCGCACCAAACATTTTATCAACGCCTTTGGAGAGGAGATCATCGTTGAAAATGCGGAGACAGCCATTACGCAGGCGTGCGAGAAAACTGGAGCCGTTATTGACAACTATACTGCTGCGCCTATCTATCTGGAAAAATCAAAACGTGGAGGTCACGAATGGATTGTAGAGTTTAAAGTTCAGCCAAATGATTTGGATGACTTTACTCAAACACTGGATAACACTTTGCGTAAAATTAATTCAGACTATGATGCCAAGCGCGCTCATGACATTGCCTTGGTAAAACCAAAAATTCATAGCGTAGCTTCTGGTACGTTTTATAATTGGATGAAAAAGCGAGGTAAATTAGGTGGCCAGAACAAGGTCCCTCGTCTCAACAATTCTCGTGAGTACGTAGATGATATTCTTTCGATGATTCAATCTCACTAAAAGTTTAGTTCGTCACGCATTATAAATTTCGCTTTATTTAAGATTCACCATTGCAAATGGTAATTAGCATCTTAATGGAAACAAAAAAGTCGCCTTTAATAGGACGACTTTTGCTGAATGATTGACAAAGTGTCTTAAGCACTCTTCCATTTAATGGTACATCCTATTGCTTTTGTTTTTGTTATACTCACTTCCTTGTTGCTTAGTAATGCATTGACCGCATCTTCTACATAGCGCTTAGATACTGCCGCTGCATCACGGGCGCTGTCATCAATGGCACCGATGTAAGCAACTTTTAGCTCATTCCCTTTTTTGGTTAAGATGAAAACATGAGGAGTATTGGTTGCTCCATAGGCTTTCGCAATAGTTTGAGTTTCATCAAAGAGGTAGGGGTGTTTGTACTTTTTTGCCTTCGCTACCTTTACCATCTCATCAAACGAATCGCCTTCGGATATCGTTGGGTCATTGGAGTTGATGGCTACCACCGGGAAACCCTGGCTGGCATATTTTTCATTCAGCGCAATGATGCGCTCGTTGTATGCCTTTGAATAAGGGCAGGTATTGCAATCAAAAATAACAATGAACCCTTTTGCGCTTTTATAATCTGCCAGCGAAACAACTTTGCCATCTACATTTTTCAATTTGAAGTCGGTTGCGGTGTCACCCACCACGTAGCCTTCCTTCACAGGCGCTCCCGCAAAGAGCACGACAAAAGCCAATATTAACATCATCGGTCTTTTCATAATTCTAAAATTTATTGGTCTGAAATTAAATTCGTTCAATGTTTAATTCTATCCCGTCCTTGAGGGTATTTACATTACCTCCTCGATCATTTTGTCAAGATCGCCTTCATGGAGCTCTTTTTCAATGAATTTTCTTTTACCGGTTTTGGCATTGATTATGAGTGTGGCGGGGATCGAACCATTCCAGCTTTTCTCAATTTTATCAATCCACGAATTAGGATCTTTTTCCGTCAGGATTACTACCTCTGATTTGAGGCCTTTTTTTGAAACAAACCGGTTCACTTTTGCGGGATCGGGGTCAAGATCGTAATCCATACTGACGAGCGTAACCTTCACCTTCTGGTTGGTCTCATTCAATTTTTCAAATTGAGGCAATTCTTTGATGCAAGGCGCACACCAGGTAGCCCAAAAATTGATCACCTGAACGCGATCTGTAGCCGCCATTACTTTTTGAAGGTCCTTCAACTTTATCAAGGCAGCTTGCTGGCCATTCGCAATCGTGGCGCTAAGCACTAAGGCATATACCAATAGGTGGCGAGTCATAAATTTCATTTATTGTGATCAAATTTAAGGTAAGTTGTCAGAATGTAAGATCGAAGTTTGATGGAGAGTAAAATGGTTAATTTCAGGCACTTAGAAACTTCCAAAAACGAAGCCAAAAAGAATTCCACAAACTTAGACACTTATCCACATTGCGCCAATGTTAACAGTTAACATTCTGATTTTTAGTGTTTTATCATCAATTCCATTAATCTGTTCTTTGTGGACAACTATTGTCTCAACAAAAAATTATCCCCTCAAAACAGGTCTGATATAATATTCAGATATTCAGCATTGTAGCCTTACAAACCTTCAAAAAATGAGAAATAGAATAACTGAATTATTTGGCATCCGCTACCCTATTGTTCAGGCCGGTATGGTCTGGTGTAGCGGATGGAGATTAGCATCCGCGGTGAGTAATTCGGGCGGACTGGGTCTTATTGGTGCCGGCTCTATGCACCCCGAAGTGCTGCAAGAGCACATAGTCAAGTGTAAGGCAGCAACTTCAAAACCATTTGGAGTAAATGTTCCTCTGCTTTATCCTGAAATTGATCGCATCATGGAGATTTTGATTAAGCAGGAAGTAAAAATTGTCTTCACGTCTGCCGGAAGTCCTGCCACCTGGACAAAATTCCTAAAAGAGAGGGGAGTAAAAGTGGTGCATGTGGTTTCCAGCGCAAAATTTGCGCGTAAAAGTGAGCAAGCAGGGGTGGATGCAGTTGTTGCCGAGGGTTTTGAAGCCGGGGGACACAACGGGCGAGAGGAAACCACAACGCTTTGCCTTGTTCCAATGGTGAAAGATGCCGTGAGTATTCCGGTAATGGCAGCAGGCGGGATTGGCTCAGGGCGAGCTATGCTGGCAACTGAGATACTCGGGGCAGAGGGGGTACAAATAGGAACACTGTTTGCCGCCAGTCTTGAGTCATCTGCGCATGAAAACTTTAAAAAAAAATTAGTCGCGTTACCGGAAGGTGATACCATGCTTACGATGAAGAAACTCACCCCGGTACGTCTGATCAAAAATTCTTTTTATCAACAAATGATTCAGGCCGAAGAGCTGGGCGCTTCATTAGATGAGATGAAAATGTTGTTGGGCCGTGGCCGCGCGAAGAAAGGAATATTTGAGGGTGACTTGGTAGAGGGAGAACTGGAAATCGGACAGGTGGCCTCACAAATAAAAGAAATTAAATCTGCCGCGCAGATTTTAGAAGAGATATGGAGCGAGTACCTGACAGTAAAAAAAGCTTTATGCGAGCATGAACTTTAAACAAATAAAAGAAACCTGCCTCTATTTCGAGGACCTTGAATTGGCAAAGGGATTTTACCATCACTTGCTTGAGTTACCGATTATTTCTTATGCTGAAGGCAGACACATTTTCTTTGGGGCAGGCTCTAGTGTTTTGCTGTGCTTCAATCCAAATGACTCGAAGCTTAAGAAGTCTCCCCCACCACATTACTCATCGGGGCACTATCATTTTGCGTTTGAGGTGTCTTCTCACGAGTATGAATCGCACAAACAAAAAATTCTGGCGAAGGGAATCACCATCATCGACACCTTGCAGTGGAAAAACAACAAGGAATCATTTTACTTTAACGATCCTATTGGCAATGTGGTAGAAATTCTACCGGAAGGAGTTTGGGATTAATTGATTTTAAAAACAGGCGCCAGAACTTCACCCGTTCTGGGCTTGGCGGTGATCACCTGCATGGTCTCGGGTCGATAACTTTCATGATACCAACTGAGATAATCTGAATATTGAATACAATCGGTGAGCAGTGTTTCTTCCTTCAAAATTTTGATAATTCTGTCTCGCCCTAGCGATTGTCTGATTTTTTCCGATTGCTCGACCGGAAGCGAATAAAGACGAACAAATTCTATCCCCTTGTAAACTTCAGAAGGTGCTCTCATAAGTATTTGTAGGCATTTATTGAACTCAGGCAAATATTGTAACCTAAAGGTTGAAAGAATCGGCTCGATTAGGGTAAGTTTATCGATCAAATGCCATTTTACATGCAATTGCCTGCGAGAAAAACCTTTAGATGGTTTTTGCCGATTAACTCATTCTGATGTTTTTTGTTTTTAATTGGATCACTGCCAAATAATTTTAAATCATGCTATCAAATCAACGCTCAAAATTTTCCCTTCCTAAAGGTATTCGTTACCTGAATGGTGCCTATATGTCTCCCTTGCTTAAATCCGTAGAGAAAGCCGGGGTAAGAGGATTGCGCCAAAAGAGAAACCCTGCGCTGGTTAGTCAGCAAGATTTTTTTACCGATTCGGAATTGCTGAGGCAAGAATATGCGAAGCTAATTCATGTAAACGATCCAAAAAAAATTGTCATCATCCCATCGGTGAGTTATGGCATGGCCAATGTTGCTAAAAATCTCGCACTGCAAAGTGGAGACGAAATCGTGGTGGCCGGTGAACAATTCCCCAGCAATTTCTATCCGTGGCAAAGTTTGTGTGGAGAGCGCAAGGCGAATTTGAAAATTGTTACTGCTCCTGCTGTGCTGCAGCATCGTGGCAAACAGTGGAATGAAAAAATTCTGGAAGCAATCACACCCAAAACAAAAATGGTTGCTATCGGAAATGTCCATTGGGCTGATGGAACACGCTTTGATTTGCCTGCCATTCGAAAGCGAACGCGTGATGTAGGAGCACTTCTCGTCATTGACGGAACACAATCGGTAGGCGCATTACCTTTTGATGTCTCGATCATTCAGCCAGATGCGCTGATCTGTGCAGGATACAAGTGGCTCCTGGGCGCCTACTCTTTGGGACTTGCGTACTATGGAGACTATTTTGCCACCGGAAATCCCGTTGAGGAAAATTGGATCAACCGATTGAACAGCGAAGATTTTTCAGGGCTGGTAAATTATCAACCCAATTATCAACCCGGTGCGCTGCGCTACGAAATGGGTGAGCATAGTAATTTTATTCTCGTGCCCATGTTGCTTGCCGCCATTAAGCAATTGAATAAATGGAAACCTGAAAACATTCAGCAATACTGCGAAAGCATCACGAGCAAATCCATTCGTCAACTGCAAGATTCAGGATTTTGGATTGAAGATCGGGATTATCGTGGGCATCATTTGTTTGGCATTCGATTGCCCAACGATGTATCGATGGAAAAAGTAAAATTGCAGTTTCAGAAAAACAAACTATTTGTTTCGTACCGGGGTGATGCGATTCGTGTTTCACCAAACGTTTATAGCTCCGAAGCAGATCTGCAGAAATTGGTGAGTGTTCTCAAGGCCATTCGATGATTTCTACTTTTCGATCGCAATCACTTTTCATTCAGGGAATTATTCTGGCGCTGCTGGGGGCAGTGTGCTTTTCCACCAAAGCAATTTTTGTAAAACTTGCTTATCGCGATACCTCAATTGATGCGATTACCTTGCTGGCACTGCGCATGATTTTTTCGCTTCCTTTTTTTGTGATTTCCGCTGCGCTCACTTCCCGAAAAAGTGACAACATAAAGTTTACCAGGCGGCAATGGGTACAGGTGATGGTAGTGGGTTGCCTTGGCTATTACGTGAGTAGCCTCCTCGATTTTAAGGGCTTGCAATTTGTAAGTGCGGGCATTGAGCGGCTTATTCTTTTTATGTACCCCACCATGGTGTTAGTAATGTCGTCCTTAATTTTCAAATCAAAAATCAAACCCGTGCAATGGTTGGCGTTGGGAATCACCTATGTTGGTCTGTTGATTGCATTTGTCAGTGAAGCACAGTTGGGTGAAGCCTCGCGTGCAGGTTTTATCGAAGGGTCAATTTACATTTTCATCTGCGCCATCACGTATGCCTGCTACATTGTAGGAAGCGGACGATTGATTCCTGTAGTAGGTGCATCTAAGTTCAATAGCTATGCGATGAGCTTTGCATCGGCAGGCGTGTTTGCTCATTTTTTGGTGGTGGGAGGCAGTTCTCTCCTTCATCAGGAAAATCTCGTGTACGTGTATAGTTTTTTAATGGCAATTTTATCCACCGTTATTCCTTCCTATCTCGTTACCGAAGGGATTAAACGAATTGGATCTGGCAATGCCGCCATTGTTGGAAGTGTAGGACCGGTATCCACTATTTTAATGGCTTATTTCTTTTTAAGTGAATCGATTTCGTTCCTGCAACTTGTGGGAACAATTTGCATTATCCTCGGGGTACTGCTCATTGGCAGCAAAGGTGATAGCGCAAAAGAGACAGCATAACATTGTTTTAATACAGTATTTTTTTTCGGGCGACTAAAATCATTCGGGCTTTGAATAAAATGAAAAACTCTTTTGCGACATTGTAGTAGAAAAAAATCTAACCAGATGAAATTACTTGTCACGTTACTTTTGCTGGCTCAAATTTCGTTGGCGCAGGATTCGCGCATTTTTATGTTTTTGAATAAGCGTACTGATAAGGCCGAGCTTCCAAAGGAAGAGCTTGATCGAATCATGAGCGGCCACATGGCGAATATTGAAAAGATGGCCAAAGAAGGAAAGTTGATTGCTGCCGGACCCTTTGAGGGTGGTGGTGGAATTTTCATATTCAATGCAAAAACAAATGACGAGGTAATGGAATGGCTGAAGGGCGATCCGGGAGTGCAGGCTAATCGTTGGCGTTTGGAAATGTTTCCCTACACACCTCGTGCAGGTTCGGTTTGCAAAGTGAGTGAACCTTACGAAATGGTTAATTACAGCTTTGTTCGTTACACATCCGAAGTTGGCAAAGCAGAAATTGAGCAGGCTCCCCAATTATTTAAACAGCACGATGACTATTTGAAAAAGATTGATCCTTCCATGACCCTCATTACCGAAGGGATTTTTGGGAAGCTTGATGGAGGGATTCTGATCGTAAAAGGTGATGTAAAAAAAGACTGGATTGAAAATGATCCCGCGGTGCGAGCAGGGGTGTTACTCGTGGACTACAAAAAACTATATATTGCCAAAGGCGCTTTTTGCGAGAAGTGATTTATCATTCCCAGCATGATTAAAAATTTACCAAAAGAGCTTCTCGATAAAAATCTTATCTCGCAAGATCAGTTCGAAAAAATCGATCTGATTACTTCGGGTAAAATTGTTTCAGTTTTTTACGAGCTGCGCACATTGCTTTACCTGGGGGTGATGCTCTTCACCACTGGTGCCGGAATTTTAATCTATCAGAACATTGGCGAGCTCGGCCATCTCATTAGCATTATTCTGTTGTCGATTTTGTGTGCGATCTGTTTCTGGTATGTTGCTAAACACGCTGCTCCATATTCTAATTTAAAAATTAAGTGGCCAACTCCTTATTTCGATTATGTTTTATTGCTAGGGAGTTTGCTATTCGTGTCCATTCTCGGCTACCTGCAGTTTCAGTATGCTATTCTCGATGAAAACCTGGGAAGCGCTACACTGGTGTCGGCCATATTGTTTTTCTTTTTGGCCTATCGATATGATCATGCCGGAGTATTATCGTTGGGGATTACAGCCTTTACATCTTTCTGGGGCATAAGCGTTTCGCCACAACGGTGGTACAGCAGCAGTTTTTGGTCGCAGCCCCATTTGCATATTGTTGCAATCGTCATTGGTATAGCTTTGATGGCTGCCGGAGTTTTGCTGAACAAGAGAGATATCAAAAAGCACTTTACCTTCACCTACCTCAATTTCGGTCTAATGCTTTTCTTCTTTGCATGCGTAGCAGGTTTGTTTATTGACGATGCGGTATATGGTATTTATCTGTTGCTGATTTATGGGGGTTGCGCATTTTCATATTATGCTGGTAAACTCAGTCAATCGTTTTTGTTTTTATTGTATGCTTTTATCGCGGCATATATTGGCACCACCTACCTACTGGCGGAGACACTATTCCGAGAGGACGGAGCTTTGTGGTTTTATTATTCCATTCTCTCCTGTGGAGGCTTTGTGTATTTTGTCATCAAGTTTAAAAACCATTTTCGCCAGGAAGCATGAAGGCTGCATTTGACTTTGATAAACTCTATCGATTGGCGGTCATCAAAGAGACGAAGCGGTGGATGAAAAGCGATTTAATCTCTCCTCAGCAATTTGAGACCATCCGAAACGAGTATGCCGTTGCGCTCTATCATCCCAACCTGATGATACGCATTCTGTTATTTGTAGCAACGCTGATTGCGCTTTCCGGTGCTACGGGTGTTCTCGCACTTTTTGTTGCCGATGCAGGTGACAATTTTATTTGCATTGGGTCAATAATTTATGGCATTGCCTCCTTCATTGCTGTAGAGCGATTTTTCATTGCGAATAACCATTATAAATCAGGTGTGAATGAAGCGCTGATCTACCACGCGTGTGGATTTGTAATTGGTGGTGTGGCCGGACTGGCAGATTTTGATAATGTTGGTCTTACGATTTGGACATGTGCCATTGTTTTTTCGTTTTCAGCTTTTCGTTACCTGGATTTGATCACCACTGCAGCTGCCGCATTGGCTTTTGCATTAGGAGTATTTTATGAGCTTTATAATTTTGGCGGCATCATACGCCAGCTTATTCCTTTTGCGTTTATTCTGATTTTTACTCCGCTCTACTTTTATGTTCATCGTCTTAAACAAGATTCACGGTCAAAACTTTGGGTCAATAATCTCATTCTTATCGAAGCAATTTTTCTGCTGCTGATTTATTGTGGTGGAAATTACCTGGTGGTGCGCGAGCTCAGTGTGGAGTTGATGGAGTTAAACATAGAGCCTGGTGGTGACATTCCGTTTGCATTTTTGTTTTATGTACTTACGGTTCTCATTCCCCTCACGTATTTGTACTTCGGCATTAAAAATAAAGATGTGGTGCTGCTGCGGGTAAGTCTTTTTGTAATTGCTTTCTCTGCATTTACCTTCAAATACTATTACAGCTTTGGTCATCCAGAAATCACACTCACCCTTGCTGGAATTAGTGTGCTGGCCATCACCCTCGCTTTGATGAATTACCTGAAAATAATTCGAGAAGGCTACACACGCGAAAATCTCCTCTCTGAAAAATGGGCCGGCATGAATGCGCAGGCATTTATAATTTCACAAACATTGGGTGGCCATCACTCTCCAGCAATAGCTACTGATATGCCAGAAGGCGGAAGTTCTGGTGGGGGTGGATCAAGCGATCAGTTTTAGCGTTCAGGCTAGCGCTTCTACTTCTTTGCCAGCAGGCAATAGTACTTTGAAAGAGGTTCCAAACCCAACCTGACTTTCAAGTGTAATGGTTCCTCCCAACGCTTCCACCTGCTTCTTTACCAAAAAGAGACCGAGGCCCTTACCTTCTACATGCGTGTGCATGCGTTGATACAAGCCAAAGACTTTGTAATGATTGGTTTCGCTCAATGCGATACCCAATCCATTATCGGCAACATCAACCTGCATTTGGTTTGATTTCATTTCAAGAACAATCCGGATGCTCAGCCTTCTGGAAGGATTTCGGTACTTAATCGCATTTGAAACCAGATTATACAAGATGCTTTGCAGATAGGGCCTGATGGTAGTTATGCGGAGATCATTCGTTGTCACTACGTCAATGACTGCATCCGAAGAATTTACTTCATCGCGCAGGCTCTCCAAAACCGAGTAGAGTACATTCACCACATCAACTTCTTCTTTGATCTTATCGATGCTGTTTTGTGTATTGATGATCACACCAAGATCCCTTAGCACAAGGTCAAGATCTTGTGAAGATGTTGCCAGGTGATTCACGATTTGTTTTTGCAGCTGACTGTCTGCATCTGCAAGCAAGTTCACTAACCCCTGGATGCGAGCAACGGGGCCGCGCAAATTATGTGAAACGATAAACGAGAATTGTTCAAGGTTTTGATTTTTATCAATCAGTTCTTTTATGGTAGTGTTTAATTCCTGCGTTCGCTGATCCACCAGTTCCCCGAGTTGATTATTCATTTGTTCGACTGCCGATTTTTGTTCGAGCAGCAATTGGTTTTGGTTGGCTATTTCTGAATTCTTTGCCTCAATTATTGATTTTGCCTTCTGATTCATTTTCAAAACCCGGTAGGCTGTAAAAATAAGTATGCAGGCAAAAAGCAACACAATGCTGATGAATACGATAATACTTCGCTGACGCTGCAAATCCGTGCGCAGATTCAATTCTCTTTTTTCCTGCTCAAGTTTTTCTTTCTCGTCATTGTATTCGTAGTCGCGCACAAATAGTGCTTGTTTGCTTTTTACATTTAGCAGGCTATCGTCAAGCAATCTGAAAAACTTGAATGCTGCCAGCGCATCATCAAATCGTTTTAATTTTTCGGCAGCGAGGCTTATTTGAAAAGCCGCATCACGAATAAGGATGATGCGTTTGATTTCCAGGGCTATGGCTTGAGCTTTTTGAGCAAAGCCTAATGCCGTGGAATAATTCTGCTCTTGCAAATGATATTTTGAAAGCATGATGTAGGCATTTGCCATTCGTTCTTTGCTTCTGCCTTTCTCAGCATACTCTAAAGCCTCCGTGAAATAATGCAGCGCTTCGTTGCGGCTTTGCATTTCTAAATACAAATCGCCCAGACGTGCGGCAATATTTGATATGGCCCAGGCATCGTTGCCACTTTTCGCAAAGTGATATGCCCGGATCAAATAATCTAACCCTTCATCATGCCTTTTCTGCTTGCGCAGATTTTCACCAATGTCCGCCATCACCAACCACATTCCCACCGTGTCTTTCAGTTTGCGTCTCATCGCAAGGCTGCGCGTGTGATAATCGAAAGCCTTATCGTATTGGCCCTGCGTGTTGTAAACATTTGCTATGTTATTCAGTGTGATGGCCGTGCCGGTTCTGTCGTTTACCTTCTCCTTAAATTTCAGGCTTTTAAAATAATATTCTGATGCCTTCTCGTATTGGCCCCAGGCATTGTAAACATTGGCCATGCTGTTGTAAACGCGACCAAGAGTAAACGCATCCTTTGTAGTTGTGGCTAACTCCAGTGAGCGATGCAGATACGAAAGTGCTGTGTCATAGTCACTGCGGTAAAACTTCTCCATGCCCCGCACCCAATAATATCGGCCAAGGCCTTTTGAGTAATCTAGTTGCAGTGCATCACCAAATGCCTTTTCAGAATAATAGCGGAAGCTGTCGGGCTTAATGCTTTCGAGCTTATAGGCAAGCTCGATCATTACTAATATGCGGCTGGTGTCGGGCAGTGGTTCTTTTAACCGGGCCCTCAAACTATCCAGGAACGGAGACTGACCCTGAGCAAAGGAAGCGATGAACAAGAAAAAGAAAAAAAGAAACCTCGCCATAAAGGGACGAAGTTTCACAATTTATTGCATATACCAAAGTAAAGACTGAGGACGAAGCTGTTGATTTACTTTTCCAACGGGGAAGCGAGCTCTTCGAGACAAGTTATCTTCACCATTTTGCCAGCCATACAAATGCTTGCATACTGATGTGTCTCTTCATAACCAATACTAACCTTCTTGCCATCCGCGAATTGAAAATTATAAAGCGGATCTTCTGTTACTTCTTTTGGGAGTGGAGGTGTTCCACAAAAGAACAAGCGCACAGGTTCAAGCCTGGTACCATCTTTCAATTCAAATACAAATCCGCATCCATCCAATCCGGTAAGATCGCGCACGGTTGCTTCAATAATGCAAGACTTGGATTCGATCATATTATCTTTTTCGCACGCGGTGAAAAACAAAATGATGGTAAAAATCAGTGTGAGGTTTTTCATTGTTCTGTTGCAGGTAAATTTTTAATGCATGTGATAAAAATCATTCGGCCTGCCATACAAGCACTCAACGCTTGCGAATCCTGAAATCCGATTTGCACCTTTGCGCCATCTTTAAATTGGTAATAATATACTGGGTCGGCTTCCGCGGAAGGTGCCTGAATGTAGGTTCTTCGTTCGGGTATGAGCTTGGTTCCATCGGTCAGCTCAAAAACAAAGTTACAGCCATCGAGGCCGGTAAGATCTTTGACGGTAGCGGTAATGGAGCAAGCGTCCGGATTTTCTTCGATGATCGGAGACTCCTTGCAAGCGGCAAGCGTTACTAAGGGCAGGATGTAAATTAAAATTCGCTTCATGTTTCTTTAGACCCATCTTCTTTCCAAATGGTTGGAAATCGGATTAACTTGGTTCCACAAATTTAATTGAAATGAAAATCCACCTCCTCTTTGTTATTCTCCTGATCACCTCTTTCACGTTTGCTCAGAAACAAAAAGTCAACCCCGCGAAAGCTGCGATTATCCAATCGGTAGAAAAGCATCAAACAGAATTGATTCGCCTGAGCGATCAGGTTTGGGCCTTTGCCGAAACTGCACTCAAAGAATATCAGTCTTCAAAAGTATTGGCCGACTATGCAGAGGCCCAGGGATTTTCCGTGAAGCGCGGAGTAGCCGGTATGCCTACAGCATTTACAGCTGAGTTTGGCAGTGGCAAACCCATCATCGGAATTATGGGAGAGTTTGATGCCTTGCCGGGAATATCACAGAAAGCACAACCAACAAAAGAAGCATTACAGGTGGGAGCTGCAGGTCATGGCTGCGGGCATAATCTTTTTGGTGCTGGCAGTCTTGGCGCTGCCGTGGCGGTGAAGGAATTAATTCAACAAGGAAAACTGAAAGGCACCGTGCGCTTTTATGGAACACCGGCCGAAGAAAGTGTTGGCGGAAAAATTTATATGGCTCGTGAGGGGCTATTTAGTGATCTGGATGTTTGTTTAGACTGGCATCCGGATGTAGAGATTGCTGCCAACATGCAAAGCTCACAGGCTATGGTGGACTTTATTGTTGAGTTTAAAGGTAAAGCTGCGCATGCGGCTGCTGATCCCTGGAATGGTCGCAGTGCCGTAGATGGTGTTGAAGCTTTTTTGCATGGTGTAAATATGTTGCGCGAGCATGTTCGCCCCAGCGTGCGCATGCATTATGCTATCATGAATGGTGGTGATGTGCCCAATGTGGTGCCGGAGTATGCTAAAGTTTGGATGTGGGTGCGCGACAGCAAGCGCACTGGGGTAGAAGAAGTATTTGCCCGTGTGAAAGGAATTGCTCAAGGTGCCGGTGCAATTGCAGGAGTGGAATCAAAAGTAACGGTGCAAACGGGAGACTATGAATTGCTGGTAAATAAAAAAGGAGCAGAAGCATTGCAAAAAAATTTAGAGTACTTGGGGCCGATTCAATACTCTCCGGAAGAGATCGCGTTTGCAAAAGATATTCAACGATCACAAGGTGGAGCGCAAACAGGTTTGGATGGTGCCATTCGTCCGCTCAAACAAACCCAAGAACATCCCAATGGCGGATCAACCGATGTGGGTGACATCAGTTGGATCGTGCCTGAGATTACTTTGCTGGCCACCACTGCTCCGGCAAATACTGCCTGGCATGGTTGGAGTGTAGTTGCCTGTGGAGGAATGTCGATTGGGCATAAAGGATTACTGCTCGCTGCTAAATCGTTGGGCATGACGATGGTTGATTTATTTGAGAATGAACAACTCCGTAAAGATATTCGCATCGAGTTTGAGCAGCGCAGAGGAGGACACATATATAAAGCATATATTCCGGATGGGCCGCCCCCAATCAGCAAATAGATTTTTAATCTTTTTTGATAAACGCAGGTTCACTATTGGCGTTTCTTTGAAAGTTCTAGATAAAAATAAATAGCCCAACGATTCCCCTACGGGAACGTTCGTTGGCAAGTTGTACCACACAGAAGGGGTTAGTACTTTTGCCGCTTACTAAACCTACTGCATGATTAGATTTCTACTACCCCTTGTCTTAGTTCTTACATTTTCTCTCTCCTACTCACAAACAAACGATGCCACCTTTCAAACTGTTTTCTCAGGGCCTGTTCGCATCACAGCCATGGCGAAACAGGCCGATGATAAAGTAATCATCGCTGGAAATTTTTTGGGCATTGGCTCCACCAAAAAGTTGGGAGGCATTGTGCGACTCAACACGGATGGAACACTTGACGCTGCCTTTGATCCCGGAACCGGTATGAATGCCCAGGTAAATGCAATCCTGATTCAACCCGATGGTAAAATATTGCTGGCGGGCACGTTTACCTCATTCAACAACGCAACAGCAAACGGACTGGTGAGATTATCCTCCACGGGAGCAATTGATAATACTTTTAATGTAGGCACAGGAGCAAATAATAAAACCCTCTATAATCTTGCGCTGCAAAGCGATGGGAAAATCATTGTGCGCGGTGGTTTTACTTCGTTTAATTCAGTGGCACGAAATGAATTGGTGAGACTGAATACCGATGGATCGGTGGATACGAGCTTCACAGGTGTGGTCACCGCATCTGGAATCAGTCGTTATCCGCTGGTCGTTCAGCCAGATAATAAAATATTGTTAGGCAATGTGAACAATGCAAATGGAGCAGCCGTAAATCATTTTGTAAGGTTAAATGCGGATGGAACAACCGACCAAACCTTTCTAACGAATAACGGCACCGGTCCTAACGCCTCGGTTTATGACATCGCCCTGCAAAGTGATAACAAGATTCTGATATGCGGAGGTTTTACCCAGTTCAATAGCGGCACAAGCAACGCACAGAACCTCGCGAGAATCAATACGGACGGTACGTTTGACAATACCTTCACACCCTCTGCCGGTTTCAATGCCGGGCCCGTGAGTAAAATGAAAGTACTGCCATCCAATAAGATTTTGCTTTTTGGTGGCAAGTCAGCGATCAGGGTTTCCTTGCACAACAGCGATGGCACATGGGACAACAGTTATGATCCTGGTACCGGGCCATCGAGTTCTGGGTTTAGTGTGAATGGGTTGGAAGTACAAGCAGATGGAAAATTTATTATTGTAGGCGACTTTCCCCTCTTTAATGGAACCATTACACTATCCGTTGCCCGCACGAGCGCAACCGGTACATTAGATGCGGGCTATTTGCCCAGGCCCATTGGCCCTTCTAAAATCATGGCAATCAAAGAATTGGCAGGAGGGAGTTTGCTTGTGGGCGGAGATTTTGTTTTGGTGAACGGAACCGATAGAAGAGGCCTGGTAAAATTAACCAACACCGGAGCGGTGGATGGTGCCTTTGTTGTGGGCACCGGCTTTGATGGTATTGTCAATGATATTGAACTTCAGGGATCCAATGTACTTGTTGGTGGCGAGTATTATAACTACAATGGCACGGCAAAATCATCAATTGCCCGATTGAGCGGTACCGGCACCTTGGATGCAACCTTCACCACCACACTGACAAAGAGTTTTGGCAACGATGGTGTTCGGGATATTTATGTGCAAGGAGATAGCAAAATCGTTTTGGGAGGATCCTTCACACAAGTGAATGGAAATAACCGAAAACACTTTGCGCGCTTGAATAGCGATGGTACGTTCGATCCAACGTTCAACGCCACCGATGGCTATCAAGGCGCCACCGATGCCATCAAGAAGATGGACGTCAGAACTTCCGATGGAAAATTCATTCTCGTGCAAACCCTCTTTGGCGGTGGTACGATTAGTGCTTTTGTGAGTCTGGCCTCCAGCACCGGAGCGAAAGAGATTACTTTCAATAATAAATTTACAAGTATCAACTCCCAGATTGTTGAAGATGCCCTCTTTTTACCCGATGGTAAAATTCTGATGGGTGGAAACTTTACGAGCTATGAAAATGTAGCTGTGAACTCGCTGATAAAAGTTAACGATAGCGGTGTGCGTGATGCCAGTTTCGTTTACAATGAGCCCGTTAATAGTTCCTTTAAAATTTACCGTCTTGCTCTTTTTAACAATCGCATTTTGGTGGGCAAGGCCAGAAACGATTTTTCCTTTAATGCAGCCCCAACCGGAACCTTTCTGGACCTGCTTGATCTGAACGGACCGAAAGTTCCCACGACAATGTTGGTGAGCGGAGATGTTACTGCACTTCGTCCCTCCACAACCACCTCCTTTTATGTTGGTGGTGGTATTTCCAGATCAGACATTAACACATTGGCAGCAGGTTTATCAAGGCTTTCAGAAACAGCTTCTGTCGCGGCTCAACCAGCGCCTACTGTTCTCCAAGCTTCCAATGTTGCTTCCACAACCCTAACTTTAAATTGGAGTGAAGCCATTACGGGGGAAACTGGTTTTGAAATTCAAAGATCGCAAACGAACAATGCTTCTTTTCAAACGGTAGGTTTTACAGCCGCTGGAATAACCACCTTCAACGACACTAATCTTTTACCATCAACGGTATACTATTATCGTGTTCGGGGAGTGAATGCTACAACGACTACTGGCTTTTCTAATCAGGTAAATTCCACCACGCTGCCACCCGTACCGAATGCACCCTCGAGCCTGGGTACCACTACCAACGGTACTACCTTCAGCAGTATTGGTTTAGCCTGGTTTGATAATTCTTCCAATGAAACCGGTTTTGAAATCTATCGATCCGCTGGAAACAATTCTAATTTTATTCTTGCCGCCACCATCGGGCCGAATGGCACCTCAGCCGTAAACTATACCGACACCGGGCTTACTCAGGACACGCAATATTTTTACAAAGTACGCGCCATCAACGGTGCCTCTGCATCAGCCTTTTCTAATGAGACCAATCGCTTTACGCTGAAAGATTTGCCCGCACCGCCATCCGGGTTGAACGTGTTGCAGTATGCCTACAATAAAGTTAAGATTACCTGGACGGATAACTCGTCCAATGAAACGGGTTTTAAAATATTTAACAGCGGCAATCAAGTTGGAACGGTTGGAGCCAATGTGACTTCGTTCATGTTTGAAAATGCTCCCGTCTCGATCAGCGTGGAAATAAAAGCTACCAACGCCAATGGTGATTCAAATTCATCCGGAACGTTTGGTTTTGGACTTCGCGATGGATCCTATGGGGAATGGTCAGAAGCCTTACCTACCCCTGCTCTGGCAGGAAGAGCATCTGGCATTGCATTTACCATCGGCACAAAAGCGTTTGTGGGATTAGGACGAGATGCAAGTGGTGCATTGAATGATTTGTGGGAATTTGATTCCGGCACGGGTGCGTGGACCCCTAAAGCAAATTTTCCAGGCAAGGCAAGAATTGGAGCAGTCGCGTTTGTGATCAACGGAAAAGCCTATGTGGGAACCGGCAACGACTTTAGTGGCAACGGGTTCAAAAGAGATTTTTATGAGTATGATCCCATTGCTAATACCTGGACAGCAAAAGCAGATTTCCCCGAAGATTTTAATGCAGGAGCCGGCATTACCTCAGGGATTAGCTTTGTAATTGATGGTTTTGGCTATGTAGGTCTTGGCAATACCGGACTCAATAACACGAAAGCCTTCTATCGTTATGATCCCGTTAATAATCTTTGGATAAGAAAAGCAGATTTTGGTGGCATCGGAAGAATTGGGGCCACCGGCTTCACCATCAACACACGTGGCTATGTGGCCATGGGCTATGGTGGGCTTAATCCTAACCTAAAAGATCTTTGGGGTTATGATCCAACGACCGATACCTGGACACAATACCTCGACTACTTCAGCACTGGAAAAGGAGGATCTGCTGCTTTTGTCATTCGCGACAATGCCATTATCTCTGCCGGAGAAGAAGGAGATTTTTCCACTCAAGTGCGCACCCGAAAGACTATTTATGTAAACAGCTCTCCCGGTTGGCTACCCGCATTGGATCTGCCGGGGCCTGTTCGTGCCAGTGGCGTAGCCTTTTCCATTGGTGACAAGGGATATATTTTTGGTGGACGTGATGGATCAACCTATCTCAATGATTTTTATTCATTCATTCCCGGGAATGTCTTAAGACCTCTTTCGCCCGTTAATATAAAAGCGACATTTAACTCGCTGACATCACTCAACATTACCTGGGAAGACAAATCCGATAATGAATCTCAATTTGTTTTAGAGGTTTCAATAGCCGGGGCGGCTTATACACCGGTAGTCACATTGCCAGCGAATGCTATAACCTACTTGCATGAGAATTTAACAACGGGCACCAGCTACCAATATCGTTTGAAGGCCACCAACGGTGCGGGTGTTTCATCGTGGGTCTACACGATGCCCGCCTTTAATTTGCTGGCTCCACCGGCTGCTCCAACAAATCTTACCGCCCAAGCATCGGGTCAAAATGTGGTGTTAAACTGGGTGGACAATTCAAGTAATGAAACCGGTTTTGAAATTTATCGATCAGATGATGGTGGACTAACCTACGTAAAACTATTTACCGTAGGAGCCAATGCCACCACTGCACAAAACTCTTCGCTGACAGCGGATAAAGAATATTTTTATAAGATCCTGGCTTACAATTCCTCTTCCAGCGAATTTTCAAATGTTGTCTCTGTTCGAACAGCTGGAATTCCTCCCACGGTGCCCAATACGTTCAAAGTGGCAAGCAACACTCAGGCTCAAATCGATTTGTCGTGGGTAGATGCCTCCGCGAACGAAACCGGCTTTGAGATTTCCAGGGCTCAGGGAAGCTCAACAATCTATACACTGTTAGCCACTTTACCGGCCAATACAGTTGTGTATGCCGATAAGACTGTTATCCCCGGAACGTTTTATAATTACCGTCTTCGAGCCATCAATACCTTTGGCAATTCTGCGCTTGTTACAACCAGCGCCACTGCATTGCTCTTGAGTCCTGAGGCTCCCACCAATGTGAAAGCAGAACTGATCAATAATGAAGTTGTGATCACTTGGAATGACAATGCCTCATGGGAAGAGAGTTATGAATTATTAAGAACAGCAGGAACTTCCTCTGAATTGATCTATCAAACCCTTAGCAAGGATGCAATTACCTATTCGGATAAAACATTTGTGAATGGAGTCGTGAGTTACAAATACCGGGTACGCGCAGTGAACAAAGCTGGGAAGTCGGATTTTTCAAATGAGGTTAGTATTAGCTTACCCATCACATTGGTTACAGGAATTCTAGAAAAGCACACAGAGGCCATACAAGTCTATCCTTCTCCTGCACAAGATCATCTGCTTGTGCGAAACAACTCTAACAGTGAGTGGAGAGTTCGATACCTGAATATTCAGGGAGTAGAACTTAGCGCTCAGTATTTGGCTGCGCAAACTGAGCAAGTTATAGATATCCGTGTATGGCCTGTTGGCTTGTATCTGATTCAATTTATCTCTGATGACGGTATCGTGATTAAAAAAATCCAGAAGGAATAAAAACGGTTCGCTTCAAAGCATCATCGGGAGTTTGCTCAAAAACAATCTCCCGATTTTTTTGCCTATAAATTGCGACAATGCGAACCTCTCTGCTCCCATATTTGAAGTGGAAAGAAATGAATTAACTTCTTTATAAGCAGAATCGCTCACGATTCGAAAGCATTAATTCAATAGCCATGAAAAAAATTCTCTCTTCCGGCCTTTGTTTGCCTTGCAGCCTATCCTCAGAAAACATCTTCATTCGAAGAAAGTCATTTAGCTTCGGTGTTGCGCTTTTTAAAAGCATTTGTTGCAGTTTACACCTCCGCGCAACCATTGTTCACTTTTTTTTTCGATTATCGACAAAATAGTTTCACATTTCAGGCTATAATCTTCTATTTATTATGCAAAAAAAAATATTCCTCAGCGTATTGACGATGTTCTTGCTGAGTCTCGCTTTCGCTCAAACCAAAAAACCAATTGTTGCCTCTGATCTGATGAAGATTGCGACCGCCAATCAAATTCAGATTTCACCCGATGGCACCAAAGCCGTAATGGTAGTTACGCGCAAGGCGGTGAAGAATGAAAATGAATACTACTACACACGCCAACTCTACTTGCTGGATGTTGCCGGAAAAGAGGAGCCTCTTCAACTGACTTTTGGCGATAAAAATGATGGTCAGCCACAGTGGTCACCCGATGGAAAGAAAATTGCCTTTGTGCGGGCCGATGGTGATAAGTCACAGATATGGTTGCTCTCGTTGACGGGCGGTGAAGCGCGCGCCATTACCAAAGCAGAGTTTGGCGCCTCTCGCCCACGCTGGTCACCGGATGGAAAAAAGATTTTGTATACTTCCTCCATTCCTCACTATGCCATTGAAGGCAACGTTACCTGGACATACGAGCGGCCCGGTCGCACACAAGGTGACGAACCCAACTTCAAAGGCATGAAGGCTGAAGAAAAAAAGAAAGTCATCAATTCACCGGACGGATCTCTTGAAGAAGTTCGCGCCTGGCTTTCGAAAAATGCAAGCGAAAGTAATCCACGTGTACTCAATCGACAGGACGTTCAGGGAGAACTGAACTTGCAACCTGATGAGTCTTTTGCTCATTTATTTATCAAGGCCGTGAATAGTGAAGAGAAAGCGATCCAACTTACCAATGGCTTTCAGGATTTTAATAATGCTGAGTGGTCTCCCGATGGAAAGAAAATTATTTGCGACTCTAAGAAGTATGAAATTCACCCTGATCGTGAGCGTGATTCCGATCTGTGGTTCCTTGATGTTGAATCTAAAACCGCCAAAGAGTTTTTAAAGTGGACGGGCTATAGTATTTCCAGCCCACAATATTCGCCCGATGGTTTGATGATTTCTTTTAATGCCAGCACAACGGAAGGAAGATTTTATGCACAAAATCAATTGGCCGTGGTGAGTGCCTCCGGTGAAAAGCCAGCGATCATCACGCAGTCGCTGGATCGCGATGCTGGAAATTCAATATGGTCTGCCGACAGCAAAACAATTTATTTTACTGCACAAGTTGATGGTGATATTCCGCTGTACAGTGTTCCCGCCAAGGGAGGACTGATCACAAAATTTTTTGGCAACGACAATGGTGTAAATGATTTTGATGTTCGTGGCGATAAAGTAGTTTATGCTCTAACAGAAACAAAAAATCCCTGGGAGATATTTAGTTTGAGTCTCAAAGACAAATCAACCAAACAACTTACCCGACTCAATGAAGATTGGGTGAAAGATAAAGTCATCATCACACCAAAAGAGTATTGGCTTACCCGGCCAGATGGCACAAAGGTTCAGTATTGGGTGATGGAGCCAATCGGCAAAAAGGAAGGCGTAAAATATCCAACGATTCTCAACATTCATGGCGGCCCATCGGCCATGTGGGGGCCTGGTGTTTTCTCGATGTGGCATGAGTACCAGCTTGAAAACAGTTGGGGTTATGGAGTAGTCTATTGCAACCCTCGCGGCAGTGGTGGTTATGGTGACAAGTTTAAGCGCGCGAATTACCGCGATTGGGGCACTTCACCGGCTGGAGATATTTTAGCTTCACTTGATGAGGCGATGAAGTCTGTGAATTGGATTGATAAAGATCAACTCTTTGTTGAAGGAGGAAGCTATGCCGGTTACATGGTGGCGTGGATTGTTGGTCATGATAATCGGTTCAAAGCAGCTAATGCGCAGCGCGGAGTGTATGACCTCACAACGTTTATGGGCGAAGGCAATGCGTGGCGATTAGTGCCTGATCACTTTGGCGGTTATCCATGGGAAAAGGAAACACGCGCTATTCTGGATGCAAACTCTCCGCTGAGTTATGTGAGCAACATTAATACCCCTTTGCTGATCATTCATGGCGATCAGGATTTGCGCACAGGCGTGATTCAGTCTGAGGTGTTGTATAAAAGTCTTAAGATTATGAACAAACCGGTGGAGTACATTCGCTATCCAAAGGAAGGTCATGAACTTACCCGAAGTGGAAATCCAGGCCGCATGATGGATCATATGCTTCGTGTGATTGAATTCTTCGAGCGCTACACCAAGCATCCTTAGCGAAACAGAAGCGCCAAAAAAAATGCGTCTGGCTCAAAGGTCAGACGCATTTTTTATTTTGGATTATCATCAATTCTTTTTCTTCAATTCATCAAACTTCGATTCCGCAGGTTTTCTTGGAAAGGTGTTGTTGGTCATCTCTACATCGGCAAGCTCAAGGTTAGGATCCAAAACCATGTTGATGACTTCCTTCTCCTTTACAAACACGCGAGTTAATTCACTTTCATTAATCCGCCATGCTTCCGCAGGTATGGTTTCCAACTCTTTTGATCCGTCTTTAAAGGTCCATTCAATGACTAGCGGAGTTACCAGTCCGCCCACATTTTTGAATTTGACCTGATAGATGTTTTTGCCCTCCAGATTTCTTCTAACAGCAGCTTCATCCAGTCTGCTCGTATACTGGCCATAGGCTGCATCGGGCGCATTAAACACTTTAAACTCTTTAGGGCCATTTGCAAAACCATTGTTGTTTCCATTTCCTTGTGCAGCAGCAAGATCGCCTGATTTTGTTTTGATGGTTTTCTTTTCAAGATCAACCATGTCCGATTTCATTTTAAACCATTGTACATCCTCCACCGAAACATCCACGTTGTCGGTTCCATAAAACCAACCACGCCAGAACCAGTCCAGGTCAACCGCTGTCAAGTCTTCCATTGTGCGGAAAAAATCTGCCGGCTTCGGATGTTTGTACATCCACCGATTTGCATATTCTTTAAACGCACGATCAAAAAGCTCAGGGCCGATAATCGTCTCGCGCAAAATGGTAAGTGCCACGGTTGGTTTCTCATAAAAATTATTTCCAAAAGCAGTAATCGCCTCATTGTCGGAGGTGGTCATGATCGGGCGCATAATGTTTTTATCGCCCTTCATGTAAGGAACAATATCTTTTGGCTTGGTGTGATGAAATTGAGGGTATCGTTCTGCTTGAGTGCGGGTGTGCAGGAATGTATTCATGCCTTCGTCCATCCACATCCACTGGCGCTCATCACTGCTAACAATCATGGGAAAATAGTTGTGCCCCACTTCGTGAATGATGGTGGTAACCATTCCATCCAGCGCTGCATCCGACATTTTGCCATTGAGCGGGCGACCTCCGTTGAAACTGATCATGGGAAATTCCATGCCCAGGTTAGCGGTGTTTACAGAAATGGCAACAGGATAAGGATAATCAAACGTATACTTTGAATAAACTTCGATGGCATTCTTAATTGCTTTTGTAGATTCTAAAGGCCACACCGGCAATCCTTCTTTCGGATAGAACGACATGCACAAAACGGTATTGGTGGGCAGCTTCACGGCCTGTGCATCCCAGATAAATTTGCGTGAGCTGGCAAACGCAAAGTCCCTGACATTATCCGCGTGAAAGCGCCATGTCTTTCTTGTGGTGGCCTTTGTTTTCTCTTTGGCGCGAGCCTCCTCTTCAGTAATTACAAAAAGCGGTTTGTCAAACGAAGTTCTTGCCTGCTCTAGTCGTTCTATTTCTTTCGAGCTTAAGAGTTCCTTGGTGTTTTGAAGTACCCCTGTTGCAGCCACCACATGATCGGAAGGCACAGTGATGTTCACTTTATAATTTCCAAACTCCAGCGCAAACTCACCGAGTCGCTGAAATTGTTTGTTCTGCCAACCTTCAATGTCATCGTAAACACACATGCGAGGAAACCAATGTGCAATCAGGTAAATGCTATTTTTATCGGCAGGAAAATATTCATAGCCTTCGCGTGAAAGCAGGAACTGGCTGCGGTCTGTAATGGGATACGACCACTCGACATTAAACGTAAAACTCTCTCCCGTTTTGATTGCTTCCGGAAGATCAACGCGCATCATGGTATTGTTGATTGCAATAGGGAGTGCATTTCCCACTTTGTCGCTTACCGATTTGATGGTATACCCTGCTTCAAATTTTACTGGTCGCGCCAGGCGCTGTATCTGCAAAGAGGAAACAGAATCTTTTATTCCATTAAAAAGATATCCAAAATCTTCATTGCCTTTCTTGTTCACATTCTGATCGAGCTGTAACCAAAGAAATTTCAGCACATCGGGTGAATTGTTGAAGTACGTGATGGTTTCTTTTCCGTTGAGCGTGTTGGTGGGTTCATCTATTTCAGCATCGATGAGGTAGTCTGCTCTTTGTTGCCAGTACTTTGCACCAGGCGCTCCTGAGCCCGAGCGAACATCATTGGGTGTAGGAAGCAAATAATCGAGTTGTTCAAATTTTCCTTTCCATTTTTTATCGTCTTGAGTCCACGCGGTGAAAACGCATGCAAGAAAAATCAGGATCAGCGATACTCTTTTCATATAATTTAGAATGGTAATGGTTATTTACGCTACATAAAGCACAAGCCCCTTTAGGTACTCTCCTTCCGGGTGATAAATAGAGACAGGATGATCGGCCGGTTGTGAAAGGTGGTGTAAAACTTTTATCTCGCGCCCGGTTTGGATGGCAGCCGAAACAATGGTGTCATAAAACAACTGACGATCCACCACCTGAGAGCATGAGAACGTGAACAATATTCCTCCCGGTTTTATCTTTTGCATCGCTTCGGCATTCAATCGTTGATAACCCTTCATGGCCTGATGGCGAGCATCGCGATGTTTCGCAAAAGCGGGTGGATCCAGAATGATTAAATCATATTCGTCTTTTCTGTTTTTTAGAAAATCAAACGTATCCATGACAAAGCATTCATGCTGATGATCGTCAAAGCCATTGAGCTTAATGTTTTTTCGTGTGAGCTCGATTGCTTTTTCGCTCGCATCCACAGAATGAACCAGCGCAGCGCCTTGTTGCAGTGCATAAACAGAAAATCCTCCCGTGTAGCAGAAAGTATTCAGCACAGATTTGCCTTTTGAAAACTCACCTACCAATTTTCGGTTTTCACGCTGGTCTAAGAAGAAACCCGTTTTTTGTCCGGCCTCCCAATCCACGTAAAATTTTTGACCATGTTCCAACACAATGTGGGGCACAGCTTCCATTCCAAAAAGGTATTCACCCTCATTGTTATTTTCTTTCGCTGCGCTTTTAAAATAAACTGCCTTTAAGGATTCGGAAAATACATTCACCAACGCGTCAGAAATTAATTGCCGATCGGCCTGCATGCCCGCTGAATGTGCCTGCACTATTGCAGCCCCATTATAAATGTCGATGACCAGGCCCGGCAAGCCATCGCCTTCGCCATGCACCAAGCGAAAACAGTTAGTAAACTCATGTGGCAGGCTGGCACTTTTTCTAAGGTTCAATGCTGCACTCAATTTCTTTATCCAGAAATCTTCTTTTGGCTCATCTTTTCCAAAACTCAGCACACGAATGGTAATGCTTCCCTTCTGGTAATGCCCAAAGGCCAGCGTAGTGTTTTTATAATCCTTCACCTCCACCCAATCGCCATCCTCGGGTTGGCCTGTCATCTGCTGAATGGCCCCGGAAAATATCCATGGATGAAACCGGTTAACGGAAAACTCTCTCCCCTTTTTTAACTGAACAACGCCTTTACAAATCATGGTTTAAACATAGCGATTTTTCAGCGCTGCGAGATGCCGGGCAATCCCGAAAATGATTTTTAGTCAGGCAGTAATCTAGCATCCGATGGAAATTTTGTCAGTTTCTGGTGAACCTAAACCAGTACTGCTGACGTTTACTATGCACTGGCATTTCTTTTGATTTTTCAGGGCGAGGATGAGAAGCGAACGAGAAATAGCATTACAACTTTTTCAATCTGTAGCTCATCTCATCTGCACAGATTATTAACCTTAAAATTTTTGATACAGGTATGAAAAGATTTGGAACACTTCTGCTTGCCGCCATGCTGGGCAGCATGATTACCATTGTGGCTACTCAATGGATGGGTGAAAAAAATCAGGGTGTAAAAATAGAGCACATCTCCGGGGTGCCCGTTTCTCAAGTAGCATACACCACCAATAGCAAAGGCGAATTGGTGCCCATGGACTTTACCGTTACTGCAGAAAAAGTGACGAAAGCAGTGGTGCACATTAAATCTACTTCTAAAGGAATATCCGCGTCCCGAAGAGGCGACCAGCAAATACCAGAACAATTCCGTCAATTCTTTTTTAACGAACCCTTTGAGCAACAAGGCCCTTCTCAAAGTACCGGCTCTGGTGTGATCATTAATGAAAATGGATATATCGTTACAAACAATCACGTGGT
The DNA here is from genome assembly GCA_966095315.1 of uncultured Cyclobacteriaceae bacterium. Lineage (GTDB taxonomy): Bacteria > Bacteroidota > Bacteroidia > Cytophagales > Cyclobacteriaceae > ELB16-189. The sequence continues at coordinate 484,143 of CBHTSG010000001.1, read as the reverse complement.
GGATGGCGCAGAGATTGTGGAAGTAACGCTGTCTGATAACCGTCAACTCAAGGCCGAGGTTATTGGTACCGATCCTGACACTGACTTAGCGGTACTTCGCATCAACGAAAAGCAATTGCCTCACCTTTCATTTGTCAACTCTGATCTGGCAAAAGTTGGCGAATGGGTTTTAGCGGTGGGCAATCCCTTTAATCTGAACTCAACGGTAACAGCCGGTATCATCAGCGCCAAGGGTAGAGATATCAACATCATCAACAGAAATAATGTACAACCCGGAGGGCGCACTGCGATTGAATCTTTCATTCAAACTGATGCCGCCATCAATCCGGGTAACAGCGGTGGCGCACTGGTAGATTTACAAGGTGGACTTTTGGGAATTAACACGGCTATCGCCAGCCCTACCGGTGCATACTCAGGCTATGGTTTTGCGGTGCCTGCAAATATCGTGAGCAAAGTAGTGGAAGATTTAATTGCTTATGGCATGGTGCAGCGCGGCTGGTTGGGAATAAATGTTCAAAGTATCAACGGTGAGTTTGCCAAAGAGAATGACCTGGCCGTATCAGAAGGTGCCTATGTTGCCGGCTATGGCAACGATCCTGACAAGAGTGCCGCCAAAGAGGCCGGTCTGAAAGAAGGCGATGTGGTTACTAAGCTGGACGAAACTCCAATTAAGTCAAGCACGGCATTGATTGAATACATCGGGCAGAAACGGCCTGGCGATAAAGTGAAGGTAACGGTGAACAGAAAAGGCAAGGAACTGGTGTATACCGTTACGTTGAAGAACAAAGATGGCAAGGTTGGCAACGTGATGAAGGAAGAAAAAGAAGCGGCTGAAGCTTTGGGAATTCAATTAGAAGATTTAGATTCGAAAACCTTAAAGAAACTAGACTTAGCAGGCGGAGCAAAAGTGAAGTCTTTGGAGAACGGGAAAATAGCCCGATACACAGACATGCAGGAAGGATTCATCATTACACATGTAAATGATACGCCCGTGAAATCAGCCAAAGAGGTAAACGATATTTTGAAAAAGAAAAAACCAGGTGAACAAGTGATCTTCGCGGGGATCTATGAAGACTATCCTCGTGAATATCTTTTTGCGATAAGGATGTAGTACTAAACCCCGTTTTATGAGAAAACTATTTAGAAAAGGCGAACGCGTTCGCAGCAAGATTGACGGTAAGGTGGTGGAAGTGTTGAAGTACCTGAAATCAAATTTGGTAGAGGTCAAATGGTTCGACCTCGAAGCTAAGGAAGTAAGAGTCCACAAAATAAAAGAAGATAAACTCTCGAAGGCAGCTTAGCCGCAAAGTCCCCCGAAACACTCGGGGGATTTTTTTTGACCTTACGTTTTCAATTGCCTCTTCAAACAATCAATTACCTTTACGGTTAGATCAAAAAGCACTCTTATCAAAAAGTTTGATATCCCGGCATATTACCGCTCGTCCATCACGGGCAAAATAAAAGAAACACGCAGAGTAAAGGATTTGCGCAAGCAAGACTTTTCACCTACCCTGCTCGACTTTGGCCCCGTTCAGTTTTACCTCGCGCGCCATTTTGGTTTTTGTTATGGGGTGGAAAACGCCATTGAGATCAGTTATCGCGCGCTGGAAGAGAACACGAACAAGAATGTGTACTTGCTCAGTCAAATGATTCACAATCAGGAGGTGAATGAAGATCTGCAAAATCGTGGCATTCAATTCATCATGGATACGGATGGCTCACAGTTTATTCCGTGGGAAAAAATCGGCAAAGATGATGTGGTGATTATTCCGGCCTTTGGCACTACGATAGAAATTGAACACCTGCTGATGGACAGAGGTGTTGAAGTACAAAAGTATAATACTACATGTCCATTCGTGGAGAAGGTGTGGAACCGTGCCGATAAGCTGGGGAAAGAAAACTATACGGTAATTATTCATGGCAAACCCAAGCATGAAGAAACGCGCGCCACTTTTTCGCACAGTGCGCAAGGTGCCTCTTCGGTAATCGTGCGCGATATGGAAGAAGCTCATGCGCTGGGAGAATACCTGATAGGAAATAAATCGAAAGAAGAATTTGTAGAAGAGTTTGCCTGGAAATTTTCAGAAGGGTTTGATCCGGAGCGCGACTTGCAGCGTGTGGGCGTAGTAAATCAAACCACCATGCTAGCCACGGAGACACAAGCCATTGCAGAGTACTTTAAGGGTTTGATGATTCAGAAGTACGGATCAGAAAATTTGAAAGATCATTTTGCGGATACACGCGACACGCTGTGTTATGCAACAAACGATAATCAGGATGCCACCTATCAATTGCTCGAAACCGATGCCGATCTTGCAATTGTCGTTGGCGGCTACAACAGCTCCAATACTTCTCACATCGTAGAGTTATGCGAGCGGAAATTCCCAACCTACTTTATCAATTCTGAAAAAGAGATTTTGTCGGATAGTGAAATTCAGCACTATCATTATCATGAAAAGAAAAAATCTATCGCCAACGGTTTTCTTCCAAGAAAGGAGCCTGTAAAAATTATTCTGACAAGCGGAGCCTCTTGCCCCGATACGCTGGTCGATCGTGTGATGATTCGGTTGCTCGGGTTTTTTCCTGGAGCAAAATCCATGGAGGATGTGATGAAAGCTTTTTGACGAATGTCGGATGCAGAATACCTCGCAAGTCACCAACACCGTCTTCTTGATTAAACCATCACGGTTTGATTTCAATGCGGATACGGCCGCCTCCAATTCATTTCAGCATAAGGTAACACTGCCGAGCGAATCCATTAACATGCAAGCAAAACTTGAATTTGAAGCTTTTGCTGAAAAGTTAAAGTCGAAAGGAGTAACCGTCCTCATCTTTGAAGACACCCTTATGCCTCATAAACCTGATTCGATATTTCCTAATAATTGGATTACCTGTCATCAGGACGGCACAATCATTCTGTATCCCATGTGTGCACCCAACCGAAGATTGGAGCGAAGGAATGACATTGTTGATGCGCTGAAAAAGAATTTTAGCGTAACGAGGGTAATCGATTTTTCTGGTTATGAAAAGCAGAATCGATTTCTGGAAGGCACCGGCAGCATCATCTTCGATCATCTGCACAAGATTGCCTACGCGTGCCTTTCTCCGCGCACCGACCGCAAGCTGTTCATTGAACTTTGCCAAACGCTGAATTATAAACCAATATGTTTTTATGCGCATAATCGCGCGGGTCAGGAAATTTATCACACTAATGTGATGATGTGCGTAGCCGAAAAATTTGCTGTCATCTGTCTCGAAAGCATAGCGGTTGGCGCAGAAAGAAATATGGTTGTAGAGTCACTTGAAATTTCAGGTCACGAAATCATTGACATTAGTTTTGATCAGATGAATCACTTTGCGGGGAATATGCTCGGCTTGAAATCCAAAGAAGGAAGAAATCTTTTAGCGCTTTCCCAAAGTGCCTATGATAGTCTGACTTACGACCAAAAAGCAGTAATAGAAAAATGCTCGGAATTTGTGCCTCTACCGATTAACATCATTGAAACCATTGGAGGGGGAAGTGCGCGATGTATGATTGCAGAGATTTTTCTGCCAACGAAATCAGTGGGAGTTACTGCGAATTGATTTACACTCCAGTCTTCGCATAAAAGGAGGCTGTCTCAAAAGCTCTTTTGAATTGTCATTTCGAGGAACGAGAAATCTTTGAAGTAGCGTAGTGAAACCATTTTCAATGATTCCTCCCCGCGGTCGGAATGAAAAAGCAGCTTTTGAGACAGCCTCGTATTGATGATGTTTTACCTTTGGCCTTATCGATTGGGTTGAAGGGAAACACCCTGCGGAGGTGTATATTTTCTCGGCAACAAATCCTTTCGATTAGCCGCCATCCAGGCAAAGGACGCGGTAATCACTGCATTATGCTTCAAGTCATCTTCAATCACTTTATCATACACGTCCATAGTGGTATGATGCGTGCGTGTAAAGTATTCAATCGGGTCTTGTATGAATTGAAAACCAGGAATACCAATAGCATCAAACGGAATGTGATCGGTGCTTCCCGTATTCTGAATGGTCAGTGTGGAGGCTCCCATTTTCTCAAACGGCTTTAACCACGCGCGGAAGATCGGCCGCATGGCTTCATTGCCCTGCATATACACACCCCTATATTTTCCTGTTCCATTATCCATATTGAAGTATGCAGAAATTTTTTGAGAAGCTGGTTTCAGCACAATCGAATCCCATGGTTGTACGCGATCCAAACGCTCACCAAAATTGCGCTTTACATACGAGCGTGATCCTAGCAATCCTTGCTCTTCGCCACCCCATAAAGCAATACGAATTGTTCTTCTTGGCTGACCACCGATTGATTTGATAATGCGCATGGCTTCCATCATTACGGCCGAACCTGCTGCGTTATCCGTTGCGCCTGTGCCCCCGTGCCATGAGTCAAGGTGTGCACCAATCATCACTACTTCATCTTTTAAATCAGTGCCCGGAATTTCGCCAATCACATTGAAGCCCTGTGCTGCAGGTGTGAATTCGGTTTCAAGCGCGAGTTCTAGTTTTACATTGGTGCCACTTTGCAATTGACGCACCATACGATTGTAATGCTCCGCTGCGATGACAATCTGAGGTAAAATTTTTGGTGCATTGGCACTGCGAGAGCTTTCGCGCTTATTTTGAGGAACCTCCGGTGGATAAGGAACGGTGGCTGCGCCCACTAAAATTGTTCCGTCTTCCAGGCGTGCGCTGGGGCTGGCTTCAAATACGGCAAGCGCTCCCTCCTTCATACAAAAATCCCACTTTAAAAATGCCAGCTTTTGCGCATCGCGATTTCCGCCAAATCCTCCGCGGCCACCAAACGGTTCAGTCATGCCGGCATTTGCCATATCCAATAACGTTGAGTCCTGATAGCGTGTAGCATCCGGAGCAAAGCCCGGCTTTACAGCAACAGTGTTGCTGAGCAAAACAATCTTGTCTTTTAGTTTGCCTTTATATTTTGCTAAATCGGCTTCTGCTTTCACATCCAAATAAATGGCATCGGTAGTCATGGTGCCTTTAATGCCGGGTGACCATGCCTTAGGATAAGCAATGATCGGAGTGTTGCCAGGCTCAATACTTTGCAAGCTGAATTTTTTCAGCTGCCAGCCACGGCCAAACTCTTCACCCCAATAATCGATTTGCACATTCTGTAGTCCATACGATTCCAGTGTTGCCTTTGCATAATCGGCAGCTTTTTTATGATTGGGAGAATTCGAAAGGCGCGGACCATACACATCGGTGAGCATGCTCAGGTTGCCCATGAGCTTCGACCGTTTAAAACCTTCGTCTTTAATTTTGCGAACTGTTGCGGTGTCCACCGGCTCGGAGGGTTGCGCCAGCAATGGCGAAATCAAGCCAACAGATAATAATATGAGTAATGTTTTTTTCATAGTACAGGGGTTTACTTCAGAAATTTAGCGACTGTCATTGGATGACTCTTTACCGTTCATTTAATTTTCTAGAAATCGCATGGATTTGAAATCCACCTTATCTGTCGTTCGACATTTTCAAATGTCGAACAGCGTAGTCATAAATTTCTCTGCAGCTATTCAGGATTTGAAATCCCGAATCCAGATCAAATGAGGCTTTTAAATCCGGGTGATTTATTTGATTGATAATTATAAATATCGGGTAGAGCGCTTCAATTTGAAAGTGTCAACTAATGATCGATTTGTATTAAAGCAGGATTTCAACTGGTGGTACATTACCGTGAAAACTTACGAGGATGAGGATTGCTCTGCTGATGTTTTGCCTTTTATTAAGTGGCTGCTATTACGGTACGTACAAACCTAACATGCAGGCCATACCCTCCATAAAAAAGAAAGGAGATTGGAGTGGAAGCATTACCGCTCAAAATATTCAGATGAACTATTCGATGGTGAAGGGATGGGCTGCAATTGCAAACGGCTATGGCTATAAAGGGAAATTACCTACTATAGATGATGGGAAGTCATGGAATTATACCCGCGAATCCAGACTATTAGAGCTTGGTCTCTGTCATTATGCTGTTAACAGAGATAGTAATATGGTTTACCTCTTAGGAGGAACTGGATGGGGATTTGCAGACTTTAGTTTTGGTGAAAGCGCAGCGCCTGGAACGGGTGGGAAAAGGGGAGGATATACCCATTTTACCAAATATTTTTTTCAACCGGTAGTCACTTCACGAAAGAAGAAGACCGAGTTTTCTTTCTCGTTTCGTATGACAGTAGTGAATTTGAAAGACTACGTGGACTATTCGGGAAATAATCTACAATACAAGGCTCCCTTTTTTTTAGAACCAGCACTTACGCTGAAACGGGATCACAATAATTTTGGCGTGCTGTACCAAGTTCAATATTCATTAACTCCGGAAAACGGTGTGGGCTATAGGCATTATGCTTTTCGTACGATGCCGACATTACATTTTGGCTTTTATGGCTACTTGGGTCGTTAGGAGTTGACCTAAAAATAAAGCGGTCTGAGTTTTATCTCAGACCGATCTTAAAATTCAGAATGATTTAATTACCTCCGCTTAGTGAAGGGTCATATTCATTCAACTCATCGAATGACTTAGACAGATCTATGCACAGCGCGAGATCTTCCATAAAGCGATTCCAACTGTTTGCTCCATGCACTTCATCAAAGTCTTTGGCAATGGTGCTTGCATTGTCAAAGTGAGCCCATTTTGCAAAATCAATCGAAACGGCCACATGTGGCCCTGCTGATGCTCCCATTCTCCAATAAGCATGATAGGATGCGGGGTATGCTTTTTTCTTATATACCTCTGCTATTTTCTTAAATAGTTCTGATACTCGTTCTTGCTTTCCTTGATACACTGTGTGGAAGCGGAGACGAGATTTCAAAAATGTGGCAGAATTGGGAGCATTGTAATTAACATCTTTGTCAAGTCTCCAGTAAGATACTTCGCCAATCGATTCGCAGTAGGGAGTAACATTTTTATCCCAATCCAAATCATGCTCTCCTTTTACCGGACGAGCATCGAGCTCAGTCCAGGTGCAAGGTCCCATGATCCAAGAATAGGCACCAGAGCTAGGTCCTGTTATCACACTCGAAACACCAACCTTGTATGGACCCGAGGCATGATACTTTTTGTTATGAGCCGCCAGTCCTTTTTTGAACAAATCCAGTTTGTCTATTTTGGGAATGATGTTCATGACTTCCCATTGCTGATAATCCGCCTGAGCAAGTGTCGTGAGTGTGAACAACATGGCGGCACTCCATAAAATTATTCTTTTCATAATTGATTGGGTTAGGTTAAAGATTTAAGAAAACTCAAGTCAGAAAATGATTCCATCAACCAAAAATCAATTTCACGTAACCTGCCCAGATTTTCGCGGCCAACTAGCAATCGAGGAGCACTAAAGAATATGAGGATGGTATTAGTAAACTTAAGTAAATTTTTCGGTTTTGCCTAACGTAATAAAAATGCTCTTGGATTGACTTCTTAAAAAAAATCTTAAAATCCTTTGAGCTGATTTTGCTCGATAACTTCCTTTAACCATTGCTTTTCTCGCAAACCCTTCATCCCTTTGTTGGATGATGAATCCGTATTGCATTATTCCAATGCTTTTATTACTGAGTACCTGGTCCATTGCTCAGCAAACGCCTGCCGCTAACGACAGCGTTCGCACACTCGATGAGCTAACTATTAAAGCTTATGCTGCTCAGCGCCCCTTGCATCAGGTGTCCGCTGCCATTGGTTTTGTGGATTCAAAAGACTTAAGTCGATTTAGCAATGTTTCAGTTGTGTCTGCGGTGAATACGGTGGCTGGTGTGCGCATGGAAGAGCGTTCACCCGGCAGTTATCGACTATCCGTCAGGGGTAGTTCGTTGCGCGCTCCTTTTGGCGTGCGCAACGTGAAAGTATATTGGAATCAATTGCCGCTTACCGATCCTGGTGGCAACACGTATCTCAATCAATTGGATGCCGGCTCCATTAATCAACTGGAAATTATTAAAGGACCGGGATCAAGCTTGTATGGCGCTGGCACCGGTGGCGTGGTACTGATGGAAAGTCTGTATCCGCGAAATGAGCGTTCAGTCTCTCTGGCCACGCTTTCGGGTTCATACGGGTTACAATCACTGCAGATTGCTTTGCGCGATGGTGACGACAATTCAAGTCATCATGTTCAGTATTTGCATCAGCAGTCCGATGGCTATCGCCAACAGACGAGAATGGTGCGCGATGCCGTGAACAGTACGTTTCGCTTTGATCTTGCCGATCACCAAGTGCTGGAAGCGGTATTGCTTTTTAGCGATTTATATTATCAAACCCCCGGTGCACTCACAGAAACCGAGATGAATACCAATCCTAAATTGGCAAGGCCAACCGTTGGCGCTTCGCTCGGTGCAATAGATCAAAATGCAGGCGTTTCACTCCGCTCATTTTACAGCGGTATTTCGCATGAATATCAGTTCACAAAAAATCTACACAATCGCACTGGCGTGTATGGCAATTTTGTACAGTTTCAAAATCCTGCCATTCGAAATTATGAACGAAGGCTTGAGCAAAATTTTGGAGCGCGGAGCGTGACGGATTTTTCAGCACAGATCGGTGAAACAAAGTTGACCTTGTTGGGCGGTGGCGAAATGCAGCATGGATACTCTCCCATCAAAACCTATCAAAACCTCCAGGGGTTCCCAGGTGTACTTCAAAGTGATGATGAGGTTCGAACATTCACCTACAGCCTGTTTGGTCAGGGAGAAATCAGTTATCAATCATGGATACTTACAGGAGGGCTGAGCATCAATGGACTGAATTATACGGTCACGCAACTTCGCACCATTCCGACAAACGAGCAATCAAAAAAATATCACCCTGTAGTAACGCCTCGCGCAGCAGTCACCAAAAAACTCAACGATCAATTTTCCGTCTACAGCAATATCAGTTTTGGTTACGCCCCACCAACACTTGCGGAAGTGAGGCCCTCCACCGGAGAAATTAATGTAGACCTAAAACCAGAGAAAGGAACGCAGCTAGAAATTGGCTCAAAAGGGTTTTTGAAAAATCGCACGATTCAACTGGACGTAGCACTGTATCACTTTGCGTTGGACGAAACCATTGTGGTGCGCAGGGCGGCTGACGGAGCGGATTATTTTGTGAATGCGGGAAGCACACGTCAAAATGGCGCGGAGGTTTCCAGCGCGTGGATGTCAAAACTTGGTGGATCTTCAAAACTAAAAACATTCAAACTATGGACGAGCATTACGCTTACCGATTATACTTTTAAAAACTATTATAAAAATGATGTCTCCTATTCAGGCAATCGGCTTACAGGAACTCCACGAGATATTTTCACGGGAGGGATAGATCTTGAAACCAAGGATCATGCTTATTTTCATTTGACCTTCAATCACACAACCAAGTTGCCTTTGGACGATGCCAATTCCGTTTATGCCAACGCGTATACCCTCCTCGGGGCTCGGGCGGGGCATTATGTTACGCGCAAAAAGTGGAAGACAGAAGTATATGCGGGGATTGATAATCTATTGGATCAGCGGTATAGTTTAGGCAATGATCTGAATGCTATCGGAAGCCGCTACTTTAATCCCGCTCCTGCTCGTAATTATTACTTTGGAGTGAAGGTTCAGGTTGGTAGGCGTCTGATTGGCACTTACCATTTGCAAAATCCAGATTGAAAACGTAGAACCTAAAAGGTAAAACCCACTTTTACAGAAATAAGAGAATAGAAATATAAGTCTCTTGAATTTGAATAAATCTTATTATTGACATTTTTCATATAGATTATCCCCAGTTCCGGGCAGATCGTGAATTTTCTCTTAATCCAAGCCTGATAGCCGGTAAGCAATCCAATACCGGGGCCGTATCGATATCGGTCTTGAACCTTGACAAAAAAGCTCGGATGCAAACCAATGAAATAGCCTTTGTAGTTGCCGTTTGACGAATTCAGAAAAGGATAAACTTTTAAATTATAGCCCACGATCAGATTTTCATATCCGGTAAAAAATTTATTTGGGGTTGCAAACGGTCTGGCCCTCATGTAATCCAATCTAAAGCCATGAGTCAGTTTTGAATTAACAAAAGCTTTTTCCAACTCCACGCTAAGGGTGAAACCATAGGATTGCGAAAAATGATTAGGGTTTAGATATCCTCCAATTTTCTTTAGTGATTTATCACTAAGCTGACAATAACCCGATGTTGAAACGAGAAAGCAAACTAGTAAATAAGTACTGCGCATACCTAAACCCTAACCAAAAAACTATTCTTTTATTATCCTTTTAGTATGTTCCTTTCCATCCAGTTTAACTTTTAGAAAATATTCACCAGAAGGTACATTCTTTATATTCAGAGTAGAAATTGAGTCTCTTGGATGTTCGGTAAGAATTTTATTGTTAAACCTGTCAAATAGGATCAATTCATCTGGTATCGCCTTCAGTTCTGATTGAGAAGGGTTGTTACTTTTGAAAGTAGTCCTTACGGTCAATTCTTCATTAACTGGATTTGGATATGCCATCATATAATATGAGCCGCATCCATACATTTTTCTATTCAAGTAGTAACTCACGACTGAACTTGTTCCACAGGAGTTTGTTGCGCTAACCGAAATGTAATAACTATAGCCATTGGTTGGAATGGTAAAATCACAAGTTGTATTTGTTGTGTAGTAGGATCCTCCGGTCCAAACCTGCCATGATGTCGAATTTACTTGACCACTCCAACCCACTCCAGCCCAATGACTTCCTGGGCAAACTTGATAACCTGAATAGTATGCATTTCCATCAACCGTTTGGTTATTATAAGAAGGAGCGCCCAACCATATATTTTTTTCCACATTTTGTGTTCCGCAAGCATTTCCTCCGGTTGAAAATTGGAAAACACCCGTTAAGGTTTCCATACCCTGATAAGTTGTATTTGTACCTTGGACCGTTATAGGATTACTCCCCGTTCCTACCCTTACTATATTACTTGAAAAACTCCAGCTGTATAACTCCCAACCCTCCTGTAGGTTTAATACGGAATAACTCTGTTGTTGACTTAGGCAATTTAGGAGTGTGCCACTACCTGAAATTGTTGGAAGATAAGGAGAGGGTCCAAAAGTGACGTCTTTGTCTCCATTCGAACAAATAAAAGGCAATCCAGAATCGCAAATTCTTATATGGATGTTTCCGATTATGCCGTTCAGACTATTGTTCCAGCGAATTCTAAACGGCCAATTCGGTGAGCCATAGGCCAAGTCACCCTCATAAAATGAGAAATAAGTCACCCACGTTTGACTAATTTCATCAAATATTTCTCCATTTGTAACTGTGACTTCAACATTACCGCCTCCGTAATCGTCATCGTAATAGTAGGATAATTCCGAATTTGGGCAAGTGTAGCTTGGCCCGTAAAGATGAGCATAGAATGCATTGACCGAGTTTGAAAAAAGACAGAAAAAAGCCAAACACAAATTAATTTGAGTTATTTTTTTCATGTTAGTTCATTTTAACTATTACAATATAGGTTTTTTTATTTCAATTCAAAGTGAAAATTCTATATTATTTTACGGTTTAGGTACGTGGCTGAAACGCTGTGTTCATAACTCCAGTCGCGGCTTCGATAATTGCTTCCATTGTGGCAATTTACGCTCTCTATATTTTGGGTCACCAAGGTGATGAAATTGAGACAGCTGTTGCAAGAAAAAGAGCAAGGGCTGCCTCAGAAGGATAGAAATTTGTTAATCCATGAAATAATATTGACATGTGGTAGGTCGCCACTCCTAACGCCACCTCTTGTTTATTCAATAATAATCTTAAAACTTGAGGCTTTAAATCTCAACCTATCCTATGAAAAAATTACTGATTGTTGCCTTGAGTGTCATGCTTACCACAGCGCAAGCGCAGAAGGCAATCACCATCGAAGATTTTACCCTTCAAAATACTTTTGCCCAGCGGTCGGTGACGGGCATCAACTGGATGAATGATGGCAAGTTTTACACCAGCATCAGCGAAAACAAAATCTGGAAGTACGACATTACCACCGGGCAAACTGCTGAGACCCTTGTGGATGGTGCAGCACTTACTCCCAAAATCACCATTCAGGATTACGCCTTTAGTAAAGACGAAAAGAAAATCCTTTTAGTCACTGAATTTGAAAGCATCTATCGCAGATCGTTCAAAGCTGAGTATTATGTGTATGACCTGGCCACAAAGTCATTGACTAAGCTTTCTAAAAATGGGAAGCAACAGTACGCTACATTTTCTGACGATGCCTCCAAAGTAGCCTTTGCCCGCGGTAACAATTTGTTCTTCATGAACCTCAGTGATATGAGCGAAGTACAAGTGACTAGCGATGGTAAATTCAATTCGATCATCAACGGCACTACCGACTGGGTTTATGAAGAGGAGTATGGTTTCGCGCAAGCTTTTGCATGGTCGCCCGATGGTGCACGCCTTGCCTACTATCGCTTTGATGAATCCAACGTACGCGAATACAATATGCAGAAGTGGAATAAAGGCCAGCTTTATCCAGAAGATTATCGCTTCAAGTATCCCAAAGCAGGTGAGGCAAATTCTGTGGTAGAGATTTGGTTCTATGATGTGAATACCAAAACGAAAACAAAAGCTGATCTCGGCAACGATAAAGATTTTTATATCCCTCGCATGAAGTGGACGGCTAACACCAACATGCTGGCCATTCGCAAAATGAATCGCCTGCAAAATCAAATGGATTTAATACATGTAAATGCTGCAACCGGGGCCAGCACCATGGTGCTTCAGGAAAAAAGTGAGACCTACGTAGACGTTGAGTATACGGATGAGTTGACGTACACAGCCGATCAGAAAAATATGATCGTGACCAGTGAGCGCAGTGGCTACAAGCATTTGTATTTGTACGATGCCACCGGAAAACTGTTGAATGCAATCACTACTGGCGACTGGGAGGTAACTGATTTGGTTGGTGTTGATGAAAAGGCAAAGCAGGTTTACTACTTATCTACGGAAGGTGGCTACCTGAACAGAACATTCTGGACAGTTTCATTTGACGGAAAAAAGAAAACCAAACTTTCAAAAGAGGTTGGCTCGCATAGCATCAATATGAGTGAAGACTTTCAGTTTTATATTGATTATTACAGCAATGCTTCACAACCCCTCACAGTATCGCTCTACAAAACGAAAGGAAACACCCTTGTAAAGGTGCTGGAAAGCAATGAGGCACTGAAGAAAAAGCTGGAAGAATATGGAGTGACCAGCAAAGAGTTTTTTACTTACAAAAGTGCCGATGGTGCAACTTCACTGGATGGTTATTTTGTAAAGCCCAAAAACTTTGATGCTACCAAAAATTATCCGGTGTTTGTATTTCAATACAGCGGGCCGAGAGCGCCAAGTGTCAGCAACTCTTTTGGAGCAGGAGGTAATTACTATTGGTTTCAGATGCTGGCTCAAAAGGGAATTTTAGTTGCCGTGGTAGACACACGTGGTTCACAGTTTCGTGGTGAGAAATTTGTGAAGATGACCTACAAGCAATTGGGGAAGTACGAGTTGGAAGATTTGTTGGCAGCGGCAAAACACCTTGGCTCGCTTGACTACATTGATGAAAGTCGAATTGGAATTCACGGATGGAGCTATGGTGGTTACATGACCTCACTCGTCATGACGAAAGGTGCTGGCGTTTATAAACTCGGTATTGCCGGTGCACCGGTTACCAACTGGAGATTTTATGATACCATCTATACCGAGCGTCTCATGTCTACACCGCAGTTAAACGCCAGCGGGTATGATGATAACTCGCCAACCACACATGCTGCCAATCTGAAAGGAAAGTTTTTACTCATTCACGGAACAGGAGATGACAATGTGCATTTTCAAAACTCCGTTGCCCTGGAGGATGCGTTGATTCGCGCAGGAAAACAATTCCGTTCGTTTTATTATCCCGATCAGGCACACGGTTTCAGAGGTGGCGTAGTGCGCCAGCATCTCAGCACACAAATGACTGATTTTATTTTAGAGAATTTGTAATTCCCTCTTATTTCGAATATCTGGGTTGACCAAGCTTTTTAAGTTCGCGCTTGGTCAACTCTTTTTTTATGATTTCTATTGGATGGTCAACGATCATTCCTTCCTCGACCTTTCGCGAGGAGATAAGTTCTGTCTCGTTCAGCGCAAAGAAGTGCTCAATGCTCACAATTCTTCCGTCTTTCTGAAAGCCAAAGACGCTCACATCAATCGGACGACCAGGAAGTACTATTCCCAGCGGTTGACCGGGAAATACTTTGTCTCCATGCTTCACAAAAACTTCCGGATCTACATTTTTGTAAATCGCAACGGTTCCATCTGCATGGAGAATTTCCACCGTAGCAATCAAAAAACGATCAACTTGCTTTGAGTTGTTAGGTAAGGACGTTACAATTCCTTTGCGGATGGCAAATATCGTATCGCCCTCCTGAGTAGAATAAAGATTTCTAAATTTTGCCAATCCATCAGGGCTTTGCTGAACATGGAATTGAATTGTCTTTCCTTTTGCAATCGGGAACAAATAGGGGAACTTCAACTCGGGCTCATCGTCTGGGTTGCCCAATTGATATTTGACCGAATAAGTGTAGTCGAACCCTTCGTTGGGCCGCACCACCTGAAACTCAATTAATCTGGATAGGCCTGGGTTCACAATTTGTTCATATTTGCTCATCATCGGACTCAGGTTGACTTGGCCTTTGAATTCTAATTCTACACGGTAAGGGTAGTACGAACTGTTAGTGGCAGAGAAAATCAACTTACCGTTATTTCTGGTTACTTCTATTTTAATTGGAGCGTTAATGCGCTCACCCCAGGTAATCTGCTCTACTTTTTGAAATTGAGCTGATAAACAGTAAGGCAAAAGGCAAAGTGCTAGGATCAGGTTTTTCATTTGCAAAGGTTTATCTCGAAACTCGGGTAGCCAATGAAGCGAATTGAAATAATAGTGGTAACTTTTAATTCGGTTCGCAACGATGGAAACCCCAGATCCGGTAAAAGTAAAACATTACACGCGCTTAGCGTTAGTTTTTATTTTTTTATTAGCCTTTCTATGGCCCATCGGTGGCTACTTCTTTTGGATATTGGGTGGTGCCAGCGCTTACTTTTTCTTTCTTGCCTGGTTTCATCGGCCGCAACTAAGCGTTGATTTCGATCCACAACAAAAAGACTGGAAAAAGGAAGAGTCTCGTTTTTCCGGAATGATTGATTCACTGCTGGCCATGTCACCAGGGAAACTAAAATTAATTGGCTTCATCGCTACCATGTTTATTTTTCTGTTGGTGATCGCTAATACTTTTTTTGGTGGTTCATCTTCAGATTCAGAAAACAAAACGAATGATCTAGAATCACTCAGCGAGGACGATCTTACCGATCGGGGAAATCAATATTACAATCAAGCACAATATGACTCTGCTTTGTTCTTCTATGATAAAGTACTAGCGCGCGATCCGGAAAATCAATATGGGCTTTACAATAAAGGGCTGGTATACTACTCCAAGCAAGATTATCAAATGTCTATTAAACTTTTGCTGCAGTGCGTGAAGGCTCACCCTGATTACGGCCACGCTTACTACCTCTTGGGCGATGACTACCTGGCCATGAATCGTGAAGATTCGGCCGTAGTATGTTTTGAAAAGGCTTACAAATTTGAAATCCGAGATGCCGGAATGCTTCAACATATGGGCGATGCCTACGCGAAACAGGGGAACACTGTTAATGCCCTTAAGTATTATAAAGAAGCATTGGGCCAGGACAGCACGTTGACAGAAGTATATCGGAGCCTGGCCAATATCGATCATGCCAACGCGGCCTGGTATCAAAGGCAATTAGAAAAGCGTGAACAAGAAAAATAAACTTTCAATAAATATTGAAAGTACAAAACAATTTATATCTTTGATCCGTATATGAAGTACGAAGCAGCAAAAGAGGAATTGATACAAGCCTGGGGCAATTTGGGCTACAGTTGGGGATTGAATAAAGTGATGGCCCAGATTCATGCGTTGCTGATGATTTCCCCCAAGCCCCTTTCTGCCGAAGAAATCATGAAAGAACTTAATATTTCAAGAGGCAATGCCAACATGAACATCCGGGCGCTCATCGATTGGAATATCATTTCCCGAATTTCTGTGCCCGGTGAACGCAAAGAATATTTCAAATCCGAAAAAGACATCTGGGCGCTGGCGCGACAAGTGGCCAAAGAAAGAAGGAAGAGAGAACTGGAACCCATTCTAAAAACACTTCGCTCTGTTTCTTCGGTGGAAAGCGATGGCTCAGAAGAAACAAAGGAGTTTCGTAAAGTAACAAAAGAACTAAAAGCCTTTGCCGAAAAATCAGATGGATTGCTTGAGACGTTTATCAAATCGGAAGAGAGCTGGTTTTGGAATGCTATGCTGAAAATGATGAAATAATTTTTTTACTATAAACTTTCATAAAATTCTGAAAATATGAAAACTATAAAATGGATCGATTTCGGAGTTCAGGCTATTCTTCTTTTGTTTGGCCTCGGTGTATTGCTATTCTTGAGCACGGAAGCGAATTGGCCATTCCAACTGATGTGGATCCAAATCGTGCTTGGACCCTGGCAATTGATAAGTGCAATTATCTGCTCCATCGCTACCGCCCAATTCAGAACGCACCGATTGATTTACCTTTTCGTTTCCATCGTATGGCTGATTATTTTATCACAAGGCAGTCGATTCAATTTCGAATCGGTTCCCTATCTGAAGGTGCTTGGACTGATTGTTGTTCCCTGGATTTTGGCTTCCTATTATTTTAATCTGACCCGCCTCTCCGTTTTCCCGCGTCAGCCCAAGAGAGGAAATTTTCTTCCACACCTAAGCTTCTGATGTATGAAAACGCTTCACGACCATGTCATCATTTATGACGCAGAGTGCCCACTGTGCAATCTTTATACAGGCGCTTTTGTGAAGACCGGTATGCTGGACCAAAACGGACGCGCAGCTTATCATGAAGTTTGTCATCAAATTGACTTTGATAAGAGCAGGGCCAGAAACGAAATCGCATTGGTCAACCGCGCGAACGGAGAAGTTGTCTACGGTCTTGATAGTCTTTTAAAGATTATTGAAAACCGATTTCCATTTTTCAAGTCGTTGTTTCAAGTTCCGCTCTTTCAAAAAGCGATGAAGAGTTTTTATTCCTTTATTTCCTTCAATCGTAAAGTCATCGCTCCGGGAAGGGGAATAGTGACGGCCGAAAGCTGTGTGCCGGATTTTAATACTTGCTATCGCTGGGCATACATCATCCTCTGCTGGATAGTTTCGTCCCTCGTTCTCCAATCGTACGCTTCACTACTTCAGCATTGGGTTGGTCAGACAAACTTTTTTCGGGAGTTTTTGATTTGTGGGGGACAGATTTTATTTCAGATGATGGTGGCGCGTTTTGTTTTCCGATTAAACGCGGAGGCGATTCTAATTTACCTTGGCAATATGATGACCATTTCACTGATCGGCTCACTCCTGCTTTTGCCATCATTCCTTATCTCAAATGTCTTTTCAGCGATGGATCCAATTGGGTTTTTAATTTGGTTTGTAGTGATTGTAGGCGCTATGTTTCTAGAACACGCACGAAGGATAAAAATTCTAAAACTCCCTGCGGGCATGTCGTTGAGTTGGGTGGTTTATCGGGTGCTGGTTCTCATCGCTATTGTATAAATGTTTATGAACAAAATTGTAATTGCAGGCGGCAGTGGATTCATCGGATCGGCCATCGCCAATCATTTCAAATCAAAGACTAAGGACATCATCATTCTTAGTCGCAAACCAGCTCCCGCCAAGGACAATATCATTACCGTGGTGTGGGACGGGAAAACCAGTGGCCCTTGGGAAACTTCTCTGGATGGCGCGGATATGCTCATTAACCTTACCGGCAAAAATGTTAACTGTCGCTATCACGAAAAGAATAAAACCGAAATTTTGAATTCGCGCCTTGATTCGGTGGATGCTTTAAGTCGTGCCTTTCAAAAGGCGAAACATCCGCCAGCGCTTTGGATTCAGATGGGATCGGCTACGATCTACCGACATGCAGAAGACCGAGCCATGGATGAAACGACCGGGGAAATTGGAAGTGGATTTTCGGTAGAGGTATGCAAAGCGTGGGAAAAGAAGTTTGCAGAACAGAATCTAAGTTGCCGAAAAGTATTACTCAGAACTTCCATTGTTTTAGGAAATCAGGACGGGGCATTTACACGCTTAATGAATCTTACAACATTTGGCCTCGGAGGCCATCAGGGAAATGGCGTGCAGCGAATCAGTTGGATTCACGAAAAAGATCTGGTGAGAATTGTGGAATGGGTTTCTGAACATGAAGAAATCTCCGGAACCTACAATGCCGCCTCACCTGATCCTGTGCAGAATCAAACTTTTATGAAAACACTGCGAGCAGCAATGAAAATTCCCCTTGGCATCCCAACGCCAGCATGGCTATTAAAAATTGGCGCCTGGCTAATCGGAACGGAAACGGAGCTTGTGCTGAAAAGTCGGTGGGTGATGCCATCAAAATTACTCGCTCAAGGTTTTCAATTTCATTTTCCAACATTACCATCCGCTATCAAAGACCTGGTGCAAAACAAATGACGATCATTAAACTAGAAACCAGAATTGCGGCACCCATCGAAAGATGCTTTGATCTGGCACGCAGCCTTGATTTGCACAAGGATTCGATGAAAGAATCCGGAGAGCAGGCGGTGTCCGGAAAAATTTCAGGACTTCTGGAACAAGGTGAAACCGTAACCTGGCGGGCCCGGCACTTTGGTGTTCTGCAAAAGCTCACGACACTGATGACAAAAGTAGATCGCCCTTTTTTGTTTGAAGACATAATGCTAAAAGGTGCATTTAGTAAAATGGAACATCAGCATATTTTTCGCAAGGAGGGCGATGTTACGCTCATGATCGATGAGTTTCAGTATGCTGTGCCAGCAGGCATTTTTGGCCAGTTGTTTGACAAGCTTGTGTTGAAAAATTACATGCAGCGAATATTGCAGCAGAGAAATGAGGCAATTAAGGATGTAGCCGAGTCGGAGCAATGGAAAAAATTTCTGACCTTGGGTTAGTATGCCCCCTCCCGGATACCAGCTTTACTTCATCGCCATCCTTCCTCCTTCACCTGTGCGCGAAGAAGCCTTGGCGCTGAAAAAATATTTTGCTGAAAAATACAAAAGCAAGGCTTCGCTTAATTCTCCTCCACACATTACCCTGCACATGCCTTTTCAGTGGAAGGAAAAAAAAGAAGATGAGTTAATCGCTGCATTGAGAGCGTTCACTGCGAATCAAAAATCATTTTCAGTTCAATTAAATGGATTCAATGGATTTGAGCCAAGGGTGGTTTTCATCCATGTGCTTCAGAATGAATCGCTGTCAATGTTTCAGCAACAATTAATGCAATGGTGCAAAGTCAAGCTCAAATTGTTTCATCCTCACTATCAGGATCTGCCGTATCATCCTCACATAACTCTTGCTTTTCGCGATTTGAGAAAGCTATTATATTTTCAGGCTATGGAAGAATTTCAACATCAACCATTCACCCATACGTTTATGGCCGATCGCATTGCCCTTCTCAAGCATGATGGAAAACACTGGAATGTCTTGACTGAATTTTCGTTAGCTTCCTGAGTTAAATTAATGATCATGCGCTCAATTACGTTGCTATTTCTCCTTGTCTCTGCCCGTGCCTTTTCTCAAGTCGGTTCGGAGATTTATCTTTTTGATATTGCGAAATCACCGTCAGGAACATTAACGCTATCCAATCCAAAAAATATTTCGCAGCATGTGGGTTATGATAATCAACCTTATTTTGAAGGCAAGGCGAATAAAATTTACTATTCTTCTTTTAATGCAGAAGGTCGTTCTGACATTAAGGTATACGATGTGAAAAAGAAATCGAGCACAGCATTCACCTCAACTAATGAACGAGAATATTCTCCAACGCTAACTCCCGATCGTAAATTCATTTCCTGTATCATCCAACGTGATAATGGCGCGCAGGATCTAGGCAAGTATCCCATCAAGGGTGGAGCACCTACTGTATTGATCGATAACTTGATCGTTGGGTATCATGCGTGGGTGGATTCCGATCGGGTCATCATTTTTGTTTTAGGCGAACCCAATTCATTGCAGCTATATAATGTGAAAACTAAAGAGGCAAAAATCATCACGCAAAAAATTGGACGGTCGCTGCATAAAATTCCGGGGGAGAATGCCATGAGCTTTGTTCAGAAGAACGCAGAAAATGATTGGCAAGTAATGCGCTGGGATATTGCAACGGGCGTCACGACTTCAATTTGCACCACACTGCCCGGACGAGAAGATTACACCTGGACCCCTGATAAAAAAATCATCATGAGTGATGGTACCGGTTTTTTTATTCTTGATCCGGCTTTGAACAAAACATGGACTGCCCTGGAAGTAAAATCCGGGCAGGAGGTGCTGAAAGGCGTAACCCGTTTGAGCATCAATCAAAAAGGTACCCAACTCGCGGTGGTTGTAACGGAGTGAAGCAAATCAGGTAACACTTTTATTGATGGATTGGGAATACGTTAAGGAATGATGCTTATCAAATCCTTTTCTGAAAAACCCATACATGCCCAAATGGATCTTTTATTTCTGCCTGGCGATAATGATAATCGAAATCTGTGGTGGGCATCACAAGTTGAGCACCGTGGTTGATGGCACGCTGCACATAAAATTCAACATCATCAACAAAAAGTCCTATCAAACAAGTAACACCATTTATTGATTGCGGCAGCAACTGTCCGTTTTCCGGACGGTTATTCTCGTGCACATGAAAAATCGTTCCGTGAATGGAGAATTCCGCTACATGCACTGATCCATCATCGTTGGTGAAGCGATACAACTCCTGCGCGCCAATACCCTCGGAATAAAAACTCAAATCGGATGTGCCGGAAGGAATGTAAAGTTGAGGCGCGAAGTGAGGTTGTTCAGGCATTGGTCTAAGCTTTTAATAAAATCGATTTACGTTCACCGGAGTCTCGGCCTGAGCGAACTCAGACCGAGGTCGGTGAATGAACCGTTATTATTTCGTCATGTACATGTAATCCAATGTCACGTTAAGCATTCCTTTCAATCCTGTAATAATGCCCCGTTCATCGATCATAAAATCAGGCGTATGGTGCGCGGGTACTGTGCTCATGTTTTGGTCCGCAGGCATAGCACCCACAAAGAAAAACAAGCCCGGTACTTTTTTCTGAAATTCTGAAAAATCTTCTGCCCCCGTCACCGCAGGAATACGATACGCATTGCCGACACCCGCAGCCCGTTCAAGGCTCTTCGCCATTTTTTCGGTGAGCGCAGGATCGTTATAGGTTACCGGGGTTCGTTTGTCGATCGTCACTTCTGCCGTGGCACCGGCACTCTCCGCAATTTTTGTAGCGGTGAGTCTTATCTTCTCATGAATTTTATTTTGCATGTCCTCATCCAGTGTGCGAATAGTGCCTGCCATAAATGCCTCTTCGGGAATAATGTTTTCGCGCAAGCCTGATTGTATTCTTCCTACGGTAATTACGGCAGCTTCCTTTGTCAGTTCCGTCTGGCGACTTACAATAGTTTGTAACCCGTTAATGATTTGCGCACTCACCACAATTGGGTCAACGCCCATCCATGGCGCTGCGCCATGTGATTGTCTTCCTTTCACCTTAATACTAAACCAATCCGAAGCTGCCATCATGCCGGCAGGCTTGTAAGTAATTTTTCCAATCGGAGAAATGGATTGAATGTGCATTCCAAAAATCACATCTACTTTTGGATTTTCTAAAACTCCCTCCTTCACCATCAGCTTCGCTCCGCCTTCTTCACCCGCGGGTGCGCCTTCTTCAGCGGGCTGAAAAATAAATTTTACTGTGCCCTTTAAGTCGGCCTTATTCTTCGAAAGAATTTCAGCAACACCCATTAGAACTGCCACGTGCGAATCGTGGCCACACGCGTGCATTACTCCGGTTTCCTGTCCGTTAAAAACAGTTTTTACTTTTGACGCAAACGGCAAACTGTTGCGCTCAGTAACTGGCAGCGCATCCATGTCGGCACGCAGCGCAATAACAGGCCCGGGTTTAGCTCCTTTCAAAATTCCCACCACACCGGTTTTTGCTACCGGGTACTGCACCTCTATGCCCAGCGATTTTAAGTGCTCCGCTACCATGGCACCGGTTTTTGTTTCACGGTTGGAAAGCTCAGGATTTTGATGAATGTATCTTCTCCATTCAATTACTTTTGATTCCAATTCTTTTGCCTGCTGATCTATTTTTTGCTGAAGCTTTGGGCTCACTTGTGCCATCAGGATCTGCGAAACAAAAATTAATGAGAGCGTTACTGTGTTTCTGATCATAGTTTTTAAAAATAAAAAGTTGAATAATCTTTCCCGTCAAGGTTTATTTTGAATTCATGTACATGTAATCGGTGGTGAGCAACGTTAGAGCCTTCACTCCCTGAATCAACGCTTTTTCATCCAGCATAAAATCTGCCGTATGGTGGGTAGGCTGCCGTTGTAATTTCATCTCTGAAGGATAGGCGCCCAAAAAGAAAAATAATCCGGGCACTTGTTGCTGAAAGAATGAGAAATCTTCAGCCATCGTCACCGGTGATATCTCGGTTACTTTATCCGCACCCACGGCTTTGACCAATGACGGAATCATCGCTTGTGTAAGTGCAGCATTATTAATGGTGGCGGGATACATCACATCAATCGTTACTTCTGCTGTGGCACCATGCGCTTCGGCAATCTTTGTGGCGGTGGTGATGATTTTCTCATGAACACGTTTTTGCGCCTCCGAGCCAAACGTGCGAATGGTTCCTTGTAACGTGGACGTTTCAGGAATTACATTTCTGCGAATGCCTGCATGCAAACTTCCTACGGTAATTACCGCAGCACCAAGCGTAAGATCTGTTTGTCGGCTCACGATGGTTTGAAGACCATCTATGATTTCCGCAGACACCACAATAGGGTCAACACTTTCCCACGGTGTGGCGCCATGAGCGCCTTTGCCCTTCACCACAATATCAAAACCATCCACTGCAGCCATCAATGCACCCGGGCGATAACTTAACCGGCCCGAAGGCTCCAGCGATTGAAGATGTAAACCAAAAACGGCATCCACTTTCGGATTTTCCAGCACTCCTTCTTTGATCATTAGCGCTGCTCCGGCTGGTCCTTCGCTTGCGCTCACTCCCTCTTCGGCAGGTTGAAAAATAAATTTTACAGTGCCCTTAAGTTCACTTTTGTTTTTACTTAAAATTTCGGCCACTGTGAGCAAGATGGACATGTGACCGTCATGCCCGCAGGCATGCATCACTCCGGTTTCCTGTCCGTTATAAATCGTTTTTATTTTTGATGCAAAGGGCAATCCGTTTCGCTCTGTTACAGGAAGGCCATCAATATCAGCGCGCAGCGCAACTACCGGTCCTGGCTTTGCTCCTTTTAATATTCCCACAACACCATTTTTGGCAACCGGATATTGTACCTCAATGCCTAAGCCTTTCAGAAGTTCAGCAATTTTTGCCCCGGTATTTACTTCAAGATTGGAAAGTTCGGGACGTTCGTGAAAATACCTTCGCCACTCAATTAATTTTCCTTCTAACTCTTTTGCCTGCTGCTCCATTTTTTGCTGAAGTTTAAGGGGTGTTTGTGCCCATGCATTCATCGTGAGGAAAGCGAAGAGGAAGATTCCCAAAATTTTCTTCATATGGTTTTTGCTAATTTGGAATTCAAGATAAGGAAAACAGGGTGGAGTGGATAAAAATATTCAATAGCCGGCAAGATGGCATTGCAGCATTGGGAGAAAACCAGCCGAGATTGCTGTTGCTGGATGGCAGGCGTATTTGTTTGCTGGCGCGGGCAGGCAAATTCTACGCCACCGAAGAGCGCTGCCCTCACAATGGTGAGTCGCTCACCAAAGGATCTGTAAATTATTTAGGAGAAATTATTTGCCCCTGGCACGGATATCGATTTAATATCGTTACAGGCAGAGAGTGTGAAGAGCGCTGTCGTGATCTTATTACCTTTCCGATGAAAGATACCGATGAAGGCGTATTTATTCATCTTTAGTTTTTTAGTTTAGCGGTTCCTAAAAGTTTGCATGAAGCGACTGGCAATTTTTATTTTCATTTTCCTTGCCGGATATATCGGTGGGGCCCAGTCTGTATGGCCTGAGCGCAGTGTTGAATCAAAACTTGTGATGACCAACGTAGTGCCCGAGGCATTGCTTTCTTCGCGATCTGTGGTGATCTATACTCCTTCATTTACCGGTGACGATCTCGCGGAGATTCAAAAATCTTTTCAACAAACGGGTATTGATGCCGTGGCCTACTTTGAAGAAGCGCGCATCTTTGCCGGGCCGGATTTTACAAAATCGTTCTCCGACTATTTTAACAATCGTGGAATTCGCTTTTTTGTGCTGCTGAGAAAAGCTGCCACAGAAGTTGAACTAATTTTTACCAGGACTAATGGTAAAAAAGATCTGATTGATGATGGCCAAACCGCCTGGCAGGTAAAAGAACCTTCGCTCACATTAGCATTGCGCACGGTATACCAGCTTGCGTTGAGCAATCAGAAAAAGCAAAATTTTTTAATCAACGACATCCCAGAGCGGGAAGTGACTGTAAAATATTTTCGTGGTGGCAGAAATGAAGCGTTCAGCTATGATGTGCGCACAAAAAAAGTCGCTGTTCCCCGGTGGGGAAATCCTGAAGCAGATCAACAGCTCGAACAGTTCTTAAAAGCAAATCTTCCTGTAAAGTTTGAAATGGTTGATGCAACCCTTGAAGAGAAAGAGCTTTTACAACAAGGTTTTGTAGTGGCGCTTCGCTACGTTCACACTCAGGGAAGTTCCGCAAAAGAATTTTTGGGGTACGATTTGTCGCAACTCGCTAATGCGCTGAACTCAGTGGCGTATGAAAACGGTCAGCCGCAGGTTAAAACTATTCCAGCCGAAAAAATGATTTATAAATTCTACTTCAAAAATCTTGAAGAAGGAAGCGCCTATCTGGGAAAACAGTGGGATGCTGACATAAAATGGCAGGATGCGCTTCGCAATCATGTTGAAGCACTGAAGGCAACACTGAGACTTAACTAATCGCTATTAACATCATTTAATTTTCTCCTACGGGGCCGCTATTTCTTTTGCTGATGCTTATGGATGGCCACGGCAACCAGAATTACGATAGCCAGAAAAACGTATTTGTTAAAATGAATGTGTGGCAAGCCATGCCATCCCCATCCAAAAACTCCGTGAAAGATTCCATTGAACATCGCGCCAATAGCGCCAAATACGGCACCAAAAATTCCACCTATTAATCCGAAGAATCCGCCAATCAATCCGAAGATTAGTCCAAACACCGCACCGATCAATCCTATCCAAAGTGGAAAAGTAAAAATGATCAACAGCGCAATCAGCACATTGGAAGAAGTGGAGCGATTCATAGTTTGGTCGTTTTATCGGATCACGGCAAAAATCATTCTCAACTTTCAAATCTTCATTTCCACAGTGATTTCGCAATGTTAAAGTGATCGCACCGGCTGATGTGTAAAAGAAACGAACAGTGGCTGCGAACAAAACCGAACAGTACAGGCCGCTAACTTCTCTTTTTGTAATTCCATACCGCCAGGCCGTTGAGGATAATCGCAAAAATAAAAACGGCCAGCAAATGAAAGCGTACATCGTAAAGCGTGCTGCCCTTCAGCACCACCATGCGCATCACTTCAATAAAATACGATACTGGATTGATCTTCGTAAATGCCTGGGCCCACAGCGGCATGCTGTCGATGGAAGTGTAAAGTCCACCCAGCAAAATGAAAATCATCATGAGGAAAAAGGAGAGCAGCATGGCTTGTTGTTGTGTGTTGGCCATGGTGGATACGAGCAACCCAAGTCCTAATACTGACAGTAAAAATACAGCTGCAAAAATGTAAATGGTAACAAAGCTACCCAGCGGCACAATGCCATAAAATAGCCAGGAGATAAACAGACCGATTGAGAGAATCATTAGCCCCAGTACCCAAAAAGGAATCAGCTTACCGAGAATGAACTGATACTTTCGAATAGGAGTAACATTGATTTGCTCAATTGTGCCGAGTTCTTTTTCTTTTACGA
This sequence comes from uncultured Cyclobacteriaceae bacterium, assembly GCA_966095315.1. Lineage (GTDB taxonomy): Bacteria > Bacteroidota > Bacteroidia > Cytophagales > Cyclobacteriaceae > ELB16-189. The sequence continues at coordinate 458,078 of CBHTSG010000001.1, read as the reverse complement.
TGTTGAGCGCGGTGAGAAATGCGCCCACCATCGTCACTAATATCACCAGGATGCCAGGCACCATAAAGAATTTATAATTCATCAATGGGTTAAACCAATTAACCGAGGAAATCTGAATCATTGGCTGCGGATTCATGCGCGGCAATTGCAGCCACTCCAATCGAATATCACGATTAAAATCACCGATGATACTTCTCAGGTAAGCCCCTCCCAAATTTGCTTTTGCTCCATTGATCGCGTTGATTGCCAAAAATAATTTTGATTCATCTTCACGAATCAGCTGCCGCTCAAATTGAGCGGGTATTTGCAATACCAAATCTGCCTCATCATGCTCCACGTAGGTCAATGCTTTTTGGTAAGAGTCGGTGTAGTCTACCAAGGTGAAATACTCGGTTGCCGTAATCTTGTCGATAAGTTTTTGCGAATAGGTGGAGTGATCATAATCTACCACGCAAACCTTTACATTTTTAACTTCATAATCCGCTGCCAGGGGCATAATCAAAAGTTGGACCGATGGCATCATGAAGATCATGCGCAGAATGGCCGGGTTTCGAAAAATCTGGCGGAATTCCTTTTCCAATAAGATCAGTAATGCTCTCATTCTAATCGTGTCTTAAATTTTGTAATACTCACGGTCATTAGAAATACCACCATTCCAAAAAGGATCAGTGTCTCTTTCCACACGTGTTCAAAGCCAAGGCCCTTAATCATAATGTTTTTCACGATGTAGTAGAACCATTTGGATGGAACGATATTGGACATGATTTGCAGGGGCAGTGGAATATTCTCGATAGGAAACATAAAGCCGCTGAGCATAATGGTGGGTAAAAACATTCCCATTAATGAAATCAACATCGCTACTTGCTGTGATGCCGCTACAGTGGAAATCAGTAATCCCAGGGAGAGCACACAAATTGTAAACAGCAAACATTCTGCAACCAGCAAAAACAGATTTCCTTGGATGGGAACATCCAGCACAAATACACTGAGCAGCAAGATGGAGGCAATGTTTACGGATGAAAGAATAAAATACGGCACCATCTTGGCGATGATTACGCGAATGGGGATGATGGGCGAAACCAAAATGACTTCCATTGTACCCAATTCTTTTTCGCGCACAATGGAAATAGAGGTCATCATGGTGCATACCAGCATGAGTACCATTGCCATCACGCCCGGCACAAAACTGTAAGAACCTTTCAGCTGCGGATTGTACAACATTCGCATTTCAGTTTGAATGGTATAGGGCAACTCTTGTGCACCTGGCATATCGTTTTGATAATCGTAAATAATTGCCGAGGCATAGTTAACCAACGTATTGGCTACGTTAGGATCGGTAGCATCGGCCACTAACTGAATGTCGCCTTTGTTTTCGTGTAGCAGGTGCTCCTGAAACTGTGGTGGAAAAACCACCGCCAGTTTTATTTTTCCTTCGCGGAACACATTCTCTAATTCAGCATTGGAGGAGATGGTGGATACAATATCAAAGTACTGGCTTGCTTCAATTCGCTTAATGATTGCGCGCGTCACTTCGTCTTTCGAATTATCTAAAATGCCGATGCGGGTATTTTTTACTTCGTTGGTCAATGCAAATCCAAAAATCAAAATCTGCATCAGCGGCATGGCAAACAGAATAAACAGCGTGCGGCTGTCCCGCCACACGTGCAGAAACTCTTTGCGAACGAAGAATAGAAATTGTTTCATTTAATTTCGTTGTTGGTTGCTCGTTGATAGTTCTTGGTTACGAATAATGAACAACCAAGAACAAACAACGATTTAATCATCACCTCTTTTTGCTTTCCTTGCCAGTTTCAAAAACACTTCACCCATATCATCAGCTGAAAATGTTTGTTTCAACTCAGTTGGCGTTCCCAACGCATCAATGCGCCCGTCTACCATAATGCTTACGCGGCCACAATATTCGGCTTCGTCCATGTAGTGAGTGGTCACAAAAACAGTTGTTCCGTTGGCAGCTGCTTCATAAATCAATGTCCAGAATTCTCTGCGCGTGATGGGATCAACACCACCCGTGGGTTCATCCAAAAAAACAATTTTAGGTTCGTGCACCATGGCCACGGAGAATGAAAGCTTTTGCCTCCACCCCAGTGGTAAAGATTTTACTAATGCTTTCCCTTCCTTTTCCATTGCCAAAGTGCGAAGCATCTGATCTGTTTTTGATTTTATCTGATCGTCTGTAAGTCCATAGATGCCGCCATAGAATCGAATGTTTTCGCGCACGGTAAGGTCTTCGTACAGTGAAAATTTCTGGCTCATGTACCCGATGCTCTTTTTGATTTTTTCCGCATCCTGATACAAGTCAAATCCGGCTACGGTTGCTTTGCCGCTGGTTGGAAATGATAATCCGCAAAGCATTCGCATGGCAGTAGTTTTACCTGCACCATTCGCACCCAAAAACCCAAAAATCTCTCCGGGCTCTACCTCAAAACTGATGGCATCCACGGCTGTGAAGTTGCCGAAGCGTTTGGTAAGATTTTCTACAGCTATTGCTTTCATTTTAGTATCCAGTAATAAGACATCAGTACCAAGACGTACGTAGTAAGACGGGGCATGTGAGAAGTCTTCATTTTATATCTAATGTCTCACGTCTATTTTGTCATTAGTTCCATAAAACAATCCTCAATCGTTGGTTGAATTTGCTCGATCGTCAGTTGGTGATGTTTTAATCTTTGCTGTACGGTCGCTACATCACTTCCGCGTGTAAGTGTTACGTGGTGTACCTGTCCAAAAGGGTAACACGATTGCACTTCTTCCAGCGATCGCAAATCCTGCATAAGCGCAAACATTTTTTGGGATTGAAAAGACCACAACGGACTTCCAAATTTTTTGGTAATACCCGTGGGCGAATCAATGTCTAAAATTTTTCCTTGCTGTATCAGCGCAACCCGATCACATAAACTTGCTTCGTCCATATAGGGCGTGGAGACAACAATGGTAATATGCTGCTTTTGCAGATTGCGCAGCAATTCCCAAAACTCTTTGCGCGAAACAGCATCTACACCTGTGGTAGGTTCATCTAAAAACAAAACAGAAGGTTTGTGAATGAGCGCACAACTAAGGGCAAGCTTCTGTTTCATCCCTCCTGAAAGCGCTCCAGCTTTTCTCTTTTTGAATTTTTCGATCTGGATATAAATGTCTTTAACCAAATCATAATTCTCTTCAATCGTGGTGTTGAAAAGCGTAGCAAAGAAGGATAGGTTTTCCTCCACGGTCAAATCCTGATAAAGCGAAAACTTGCCGGGCATGTAGCCCACACGTTTACGAATTTCTTTGAAGTTCTTCACCACATCATAATCATCCACTGTAGCAGTGCCGCTGTTGGCAAACATAAGGGTGGTGAGAATTCGAAATAGTGTTGTTTTACCGGCACCATCAGGGCCAATGATTCCAAACAATTCCCCGCGCTCCACGTCAAACGAAACATCGTTAAGCGCAATGATTTCTGTTTTCTCTGAGTTGAAAGACTTCTTAATATTTTTGACTTGAACAGCTTTCATTCGTTGTTGGTTGATTGTGAGTAGTTGTTGGTTAATCCTGTTTAGCGCGAACAACGAAGAACCAGCAACGAACAACTAAAACTTAACCTCTCCATACATTCCTAACTTCAAGTACCCGTCATTCTTCACAGAGATTTTCACAGCGTAAACCAGGTTGGCCCGCTCTTCTTTTGTTTGGATCGTTTTGGGTGTAAACTCGGCTTTATCAGAAACCCACGTGATCTTGCCAGTATATTTTTTGTATTTCTTTTCACCGTCATCTACTTGCACCGATACATCTTGTCCGATTTTTATCTGTGACAGCTGGCTTCCTGAAATGTAGATGCGAAGGGTGATGGTGCTGAGGTCAGCAATTTTGTATAGGGCCTTCCCGGCATTCACCACCTCGTCCTGCATAGCATATTGGGTTAGAATCAGGCCCGCATGGGGATTGACAATAACTGATTTCTTTAGCTGATCTTCCACCTGATCCAATTGTGCTTTCAGTGGAAGCGTTTCACTTTGCAAGGAGCGTGTAGTAATGCTCAATGATTTTTGCATGGCATCATACTGCTTTTTCAATAAATCAATTTGAGCGTTTAAATCATCGAGCTGTTTTTTCGTGGCTGCGTCTGCCTTAAGTAGATTTTCCACACGCTGCTTTTCGCGATTGGCTGTTGCCAATTGCTCTGAAATGGTGGAGAGCTGCGAAGAGGCATCGGGCATGCGGGCCAGCACGGCATTTATCGAATACTTCAATTGCTTTTTGCGTAGTTGTAATTGCGTAGTATCAATAAAACCAACCGCTTGACCAGCTTCCAGCGTCTCACCTTCTTTGATGTCAAGCTTAACAATTTTGCCAGAGCCTTCTGCCGACACAATGATTTCATCCGCTTCAAAGTTTCCGGTAGCATCAAAGTCGTTGTCGTTGCCGGAGCAGGAGGCAAGTGCAACCATTAGAAAAAGAAAATATTTATTCATACTTAATTTATTTATGATCAATTCTATTAACCGAGGAGTCGCCAAGTTCGCAGAGCCATTCTCTGTGGTTCTTTGTGTTCTCTATGGTGACTCTAACCTTTTAACCACAGAGGTCACTGAGTTCGCGGAGATTTCACAGAGGCATTCTCTGTGGCTCTCTGTGTGCTCTGTGGTGAAAAAGTTAATATCCATTCACCACTCTCTTAATTCCATCCGTCATTTTTAATACATTAAAATTCAGCAACAGTCCAATCCTGGTTTTATTTAATTTAAGATATGTTAACACTTGAGCCAGGTGAATGTCACCCAACGCATCTACCGACTTCACCTCCACAATCACTTTTTTCTCCACTAACAAATCGATTCGATACCCACAATCTAATTTAACGTCATCGTACACCAGCGGTAGCGCTTTCTCCTTCTCTACCATCAAACCGTTCCTTACCAATTCAAAGTACAAACACTCTTGATATGCTGATTCGAGCAAGCCTGGGCCAAATGCACGATGTACCTTAATAGCGCATTCAATTATTTTTCCGGTGAGATCGTGCTCTTCCATTTTTTAATTTCCTCTTGTTGTTACAAAATTCACTTGGGCCATCATCAGTTGGGTGCGATGAAGCAGTGCGTTTTGTTTTACCTGATCTTCGGCATTTAACTCGCGCAAGTAATCGTTAGCGGAGATCACTCCATTGTCGAGCTGAGCCTTGGCCGTTTCTTTTATTTTGGAGCGTAAGCTGATGAGCTGATCGTCTATCTTAAGCAAATCCTGAAGCTTAGTCACCTCTGCTGAGCTTTGTCTGAGCGAAAGTTTTGTGTTGAATAAAAACAGTTCTTGCTGAGTGTCTACCTGTTTGGTGTTCACCTCCATCAATTGTTTATCGCGTTTTGAATTATAAAATCCTGAAAGATTCCAACTCAGCCTTAATCCTCCTATGTAGTACGTTGCAAATTCATTTTTCAATTGATTAAGTCCGGGCTTGCCATAACCACCCTGCAGAAACAATCCGGCACGAGGAGAATTTTTTGTGCTGGTGAGTTCGTACTGACTGCGCACCAACAATCGTTGTGTGTTGAAAAGAGTTAATTCAGGTCGTTTGATTTCATCATTCAACAATATCTCCGGCATCACAGGAATAGTAAGCGATGTGCTTTCCGGCAAATCCTGTTTGATAAAAATACCAAGCATATCTAAGTACGCTTTGCGAGAAGCTTTTACTTCAATCGTTCTTTGCTCCGCTTTTAGTAATTCAGCCTGCAGAATGTCTGCGTTCATTCGGAAGGATGTTCCGTTTTCGATGGATGCATTCACTTTCGCCTGCGAGGTTTGAATATCTTTTTTCAATAAGTCAATTTGAGTTGTTTGCTGATCCAGCAACAATATGCCGAAGTATAACTGATTGATGCGCTCCTTAATTTTGAAGAGCTCTACCTCCACACGTTGATCTTCCACTTGCGCGCTGGTTTCCTGCAATGCAGAATTTCTCCTGATTGTGCCTCCATCGTAAAGCATTTGATTTATCTCGCCATAAATTTTATACTGATCTTTCGACAATGGCTTGATGTTAAAAGCAGGATTATCAATGGGCACACGCGTTACATCCGATTGATAGGTTGCTTGTGCATAAATAGCCGCCTGAGGGAGATAACCGGAGTGTGCATTTGAAATCGTAAACTCTTTGCTTTTTGAAATGAGTTCTTTTTGAACAATCAGTGGATAATTCTGGCGTGCCTGTTCATAGCACTGCTCCAGCGTGAGTGTTTGTGCCCAACCGGTAAGCTGCATTAAGAATATGACTGAAACAACGATGCCGTACCTTCTCATGGTTTTCAGGATTTTGCGTTTACTTGTCCTTATCAAGTTATGTTTATTGGCTCAGAAACGGAAAATTAAGGGCACTGGGCACGGTATCGAAATCATTTAAAACTGAAGCCGTAAAAACAACAATTAAGGTGTAGCAAATGGGCGCTTAGCAGAAACGAAATGTACAAATCCGTATTTCCACTGACCGTCAATACCGATCGTTGCGGATTTTGTTTTACAACATCTTTCGCAAAATTTGTTTCGGCTAAATCTATCCGGTGATGTTGCGCTTTACGCTGGCTCTTTTTCTCATTCCATTCTTTGGCTATTCTCAGTACGTCCCCGTTTCGCCCAACAAGCTAGATGAAAATGGCTTGCGCACCGGGCACTGGACTATATTATATGATAGCTCTTTTGAAAAAGAGACCACTAATCTCGACTCGGCCCGCTTTTACAGGCTTGTAAAGTTTGAGGCCGGCAAGCCTATCGGTAAAGTGCGCGATTTTTTCCGCACAGGGCAAAAGAAGCAGGAAGTGTATTTGAAATCAATTAGTCCTGATGTGTTTGATGGTCCTTGCCTTTCGTTCCACCAAAATGGTAAGGTAAAAGATAAGCTCACCTACCAAAACGGAAAAATTAATGGGCTCTATCAGGAGTTTTCCCCGACAGGCAAATTAATACGCGATGGAATGCTTAAAGATGGAGCATACGTTGATAAATGGAATTTCTACGATGAAAATGAAGTACGAACAAATGAAACCATTTACATCGATAGCGCGCATCAGGTGACTACCTATTTCTTTCCCAGTGGAAAAGTTGAGGGCAAGGGCAATTGGCTAAACGATCAGCGCGAAGGCGTGTGGGTTTACTACTACGAAGATGGTACACTCAAAAGCAAATGCGATTACAAAAATGGCTTGCGCGATGGAAAGTGGGAATGGTATAATGCTCAGGGGGTGTTGGAGGAAAGTGGGATGTACCGCAACGATAAAAAATTCGGGTATTGGGAAACGTATTATGATGGTGCAAAATACCTGATGCAAAAAGGAAGCTATGACACCGCAGGAAGATCCACAGGCCCCTGGGTTTATTATTATCCCAACGGAAACAAAAAGTCGGAAGGTGAAATGCTGAATAATGGTAATGAGGGGCCTTGGAAATTCTATCACAGTAATGGAAAGTTAAGCGCTGAGGGAAATCTCAGTAAAGGAAAGTATGAAGGCATCATAAAATTCTATTCGGAGAGCGGAGCGCTCGTTGAAAAATCCGGTTACTCCCGTGATACCCTTCATGGCCATTTCATTTCCTACTTCGAAAATGGCAACATCAAGGCCGAAGGCGAAAAGGTTTATGACAAGAAGGATGGCCTGTGGAAATATTACCTGGAGGGAGGAACACTCGATGCAGAAGAAGATTTGCGGCTTGGCAATTTGCATGGTCGGGCCATTAATTATTATGCCAACGGAAAAATTAAAGACATCGGTTACTTCAAAGACGGCAAGCGCGATAGTTTATACATCAGCTATTTTATTAACGGTCAAATCGAAAGCACCGGCTATTATGAAAACGGCTTGCGCGAAGGCAACTGGACCTGGTATTTTGAAAATGGGCAGCTGAGTGGGCAGTATATTTATGTTCATGGTGATTACGAAGGTTTGTTTCGCAGTTTTCACAACAACGGTGCGAAGTGGACCGTAAGCCAATCCCTGCACAGCAAACTACACGGCTGGACTGAGCGCTATTTTAGTAACGGCCAGCTTAATGAAGAGGGGCTCAACATCAATGGCAAACCTCAAGGCAAATGGAAAAGCTATGACTCCCTCACGGGAAATGTAATCGCGATCACTCATTTTGAAAATGGCAAACGACATGGCCTTGCACGCTACTACAAATCCAATGGTAAAAAGGATGAGTTTATCAATTACATCCACGGGTTTAAAGAGACGCCCTACAACATACGCGACAGCGTTTACAAACTTGTAAAATTAAATCTGTTTGATCAGGCCTGGAAGTGTGCCGAGTGGGCCGACCGTGTTGCAAAAAAGTACTACAACAAAAATGACAAGGCACAAGCTGTGCCTCCCTACCTCAAAGCCTACATCTATCAGTACGGTAGGTATGATTATGAAAAGGCCTTGCCTCATCTTTTAGAAAATATTCGGCTGGTAGAAAAGCTGGAAGGAAAAAACAGCGCCAATTATGCTTCATCACTGAATGACCTGGCCAACCTCTACGGAAATGTAAAGCGACATGCCGAAGCTTTACCAATCTACGATTCGCTATTAGCTCAGAGTCGCAGGGAAAATGATCTCATCAACTACAACGTTTATCTGTACAATAAAGCGGTTGCCTATAAGCAACTGGGAAGGGCTCCGGAAGCAGACCAGCTTTTCAGTGAGGAGGTTGCACAACTGGAGGCAAGAAAGGGCAAAACTCATCCTGATGTGTTTGCGCTTCGGCAAAAATGGTCTGAATACAATTATGATTGGAATTTTTCAGAAAACATACTTCCCGTACTGCGCCAGCTTTATGATGATGTCTCCGTTATTGACCCTCTCAGCGATATCGGATTATACTGTGTTCGAAAAACGGCTTACAGTTACAATGCCTTTTCACAACGAACAAATGCAGTTTACTGGCTGAAGAAAACCATCGATCTGGTTGAGAAGAAAGATATTCCTGAATTCGAAAATTACTTCAGTGACATGGGCCTATTGGCCAACAATTACCTCAATTTATCTTATCTGGACAGTGCCAACCTGGTGTATCAAAAAATGAACGATGTGCTTACATCTCGCAATCTTTTGAATAGTCGCTTTGAGGCCATCTTGCTTGACGGTAAAGCTGAAATTTATTTTGTGCAATATCAGTATGATCGGGCCCAGGAAATCTGGTTACATGCCAAACAAATTTTGGAAGTAATTGGGTATGAAAAAAGTGAATTGTATGCCGATGTGCTTCGCGCGGTGGCATTAGTATATAATGCTAAAGACAATAATGATGAGGCCGTAAAGCTTTATGAAAAGGGATTATCCATCTATGGGCTTTTCAACACGGAAAATAGCAGGTCATACATAGAGTCTGAAATTGTTTTGGCTGGCTTATATAAAGACAAAGGCGAGAACACTAAAGCCAAAGCCTTGCTGGAAAACATTTTCAAGAAAATAGGTGATACGCCCACACGGCAGCAGCAAGGAAATCACGCATCTGCTAATAATAAAATGGCCGATCTGATCCGTGCAGAGTACGACTACCAAGGCGCTATTCAGTATAATGAAAAAGCACTTGCCTATTATGAAAGCAATAAAGCCAACGACATCTCTACCTACACCGATGTGCTTCGTGATATTGCTTATGACTATCGGAAACTAAATGATTATGCAAACGCAGAAAAATTTTTACTGAAATCGTTATCGGCTGCTGAAGAAGTGATCGGCAAAGAAAACATGATCTATATGGATCTTCGGTGGTCATTGGCTCGTCAGTACCAGGCTCAGGAGCTCTACCTGGAGGCAGAAAAAATTTATAATGAAGTATTGAAGGCATTCGAAAAAATGGTGGGTAAGAACAATACCACATACTCGCACGCGCTGCGCAATCTTGCTTCCAATTATCTGGATGCTTCCGACTATCCAAAAGCAGAATTGGCTTATACAAAATTTCTCGATCTCACCGCTTCCTTTCTGGGCACTCAGTCGTATGATTATTTAGATGCCCTGGAGGTGCTGGGCAAAGTGAAATACAACCTGGATAAAAATGATGAAGCAGAAGCGCTCTACCTGAAGAGCCTTCAAATCGCGAAAAGCATTTTGGGCGAAAAGCATTCTGACTATGCCTACTATTTGAAGGAGGTTGCCCAGTTTTATTATAACACCAATCGTGCTGCAGCGGCCGAAGAGACTATCGCGTTGGCATCGCGCGTGATGCAGGAACATCCGGATTATGGTCCAAACAGTGTTGCCTATTCGCGCTATACTTTGTTGCATGCAAAAATTCTTTCGTGGCGCGATAAAAATCAGGAGGCGGAGGAGTTGCTGCAACGCACATTAACCATCACCGCTCCCAAAAAAGAAACGAATTTTTACGATCACATCAACGCACTTGAATCATTGGCGGGTTTTTATGAAAAGATGGGGCAGTACCGAAATGCAGAAAAAACGTGGAACGAAATCATCAACCTGACCGAACAACGCAGCGGTAAAGATTTCGATTACCAAATGAAGCGATTCAGCCTTGTTAATCTTTTTTATTCTGTGGGAAAATTTGACGAGGTGGTAACTCAGGGCAAAGAGCTACTTACTTATTTTGAAAATGAACTCTCAATGAGTCATTATACGGTGCGTGATATTCATAATCTCATTGGCCTTGCGGAATTAGAATTAAGAAACTTCGATGCTGCCGCTGCACACTTTAAGTATTGCATGGAAGTTTTGGAATTGGCGAAAGCCACCAATACGTCCTACTATGCCACGTACCTTAACAACTATTCCCTTACTGCAATGGCCAAGGGTGATTTTATTACGGCCGAAAAACTTTTGTTGCAATCAGCTGAACTTCGAAAAAATCTGAAAGTAGAACTGTCCCCCGTATCGTATGCCGTCATTACCGACAATTATGCAGGGCTTTATCAGGCGTGGGGGAAACTGGACAAGTCTGAAAAGTATTGGCTGGATGTGACGAACACGTTGATTCGCTATGCACGCCAAAATTTTTATTTCCTCAGCGATGAAGAAAAGGCTCAATTCTGGAATGACATAAAAGCGGACTTTGAATACTTCAACACATTTGCCGTGCTCCGTTCCAAGCAAAACCCTGCTATTCTTGGAGACATGTATAACAACCAGTTGGAAACAAAGGCCATACTGTTGAGTGCATCCAACAAAATTAAAAAGCGTATTCTCTCCAGTCGCGATCAGGAGATGATTCGTCATTATTACGATTGGGTAGATGTGCGTGAGCGACTTGCGCAACTTTACACTTCAACGGAATCAGAATTAAAAACTAAAAAACCATTCATTGATTCACTCGAACTTTCCGCCAAAAACATTGAAAAAGAACTGAACATCTCCGCAGAAGATTTAGCACAGGATAAAGGAGGGCAGAGTAAAGTTACCACGTGGCGAGAGGTGCAGCGATCCTTAACTCAGCAAGAGGCTGCAGTAGAAATCATTCGCTTCCGCTATTACGATCGTTACTTGAGGGACAGTGTGATCTATGCTGCACTCGTGCTCACCAGCGAAACAAAACAAAATCCAAAACTCGTGTTGTTACCCGATGGGAAAAAACTGGAAACACGCGCGATCAAATATTATAAAAATGCCATCGCAGCACATCTGGAAGACAAATTTTCATATCAACAATTTTGGCAACCGCTGGAGGCTGCCCTTGCAGGCAAAACGAGGATATACCTGTCGTTGGATGGTGTGTACAATCAAATCAATCTCAACACGCTGGCCGATAGTGACGGAAAATTTTTGGTGGAGAGTAAGAATCTTACCATTGTTTCAAACACCAAAGATCTATTGCTGCTCAAGTCAAAACGCACTACCCGAGCAGGCGTTGCTACGGCTTCCCTCTTTGGCTATCCCAAATATTTTTTGGGCAAGCAGCGCATTAAAGAAAAAGCAGAAAACTTAAAGCGCGATTTAGATCTGGCGGCATTGGATGATCAGGATGCTACCGGCATAGCCGAGCTTCCGGGCACACAAACCGAAATCAGGCAAGTAAAAAATATTCTCGATTCGCACCACTGGCAAACTACCAATTACACTGATGAGCTCGCCACCGAAAAAGCATTGAAGTCGATTGATTTTCCGCGTGTATTGCACATTGCTACACACGGATTTTTTGTAGATGAAAAAGAAACTTCCTCCACTTTTAAACTTGGTGCGGCTGCAGAGTACGCAAAACAAAATCCTTTGCTCCGGTCCGGTCTTTTGCTCAGCGGAGCTTCGAACTACATTCAAAATAATTTCCGGTTAGAAGAAGAGAATGGTATCCTCACAGCCTATGAAGCTGCAAACCTTAACCTGGATAAAACCGATCTTGTGGTGCTGAGTGCCTGCGAAACCGGAAAGGGTGAAGTTCAGAATGGAGAAGGTGTATACGGATTGCAACGCGCTTTTCAAACGGCCGGAGCACAAGCGATTATTATGAGTTTATGGAAGGTAGACGATGCCGCCACGCAGCAGTTGATGACTGCCTTTTATCAACATTGGATGAACGGCACTGCAAAGTCAGAAGCCTTTCGATTAGCGCAATTGCAACTCAAAAACACCTACAATCACCCTTATTACTGGGGCGCGTTTGTGATGATGGGTAATTGAGAAGACTGCATATCCTTAATGCTTTTAGGTATGGTTGTTGATTACAGTCGTCTCGAAGATTGATCCTAATCAGTCGTATCTCAACATCAATGCTGTTTTTTATCTTTACTTAACCGGACTTGTCTCAACACCAACTCCTTAACTAAAATGCATCGTTCATGAAGAAATTTGTTGGCTTATTCTTATGGGTAGCTTTTCTGCTGAGCTCGAATTTTTTATCCGCGCAAACAGAAGTTTCCAAGCGTCTTGCCTTGGTGATTGGCGTGAAGAATTACACACATATTCCTCCATTGCAAAACACCCTCAACGATGCACACGACATGACCACAACACTGAAGCAAAAAGGGTTTCAGGTAATTGAGCTTTATGATCCGCAAACCAAGCGACAGATGCAGGATGCGATCGTGAGTTATTTTCAACTTCTTCAAAACAACCCACACAGTGCGGGTATGGTTTTTTATTCCGGCCACGGCATGCAGGTAGATGGTTCAAATTATTTAATTCCCGCCACAGCCAATCCACAAATTAAAGCGGACATGGAAGATCAATGCATGAATATGGATTATGTGATGCGCGCCATTGAGCAAGCGGGTAATCCACTTAACATTTTTGTGTTGGATGCGTGCCGCAATAATCCTTTTCGGGGATTTTATCGCTCAAGCGAACAAGGGTTGAGTATGGTCTCATCTCCCAAAGGTTCTTATATCGTTTATGCCACCAAGCCTGGCTCTGTAGCTTCTGATGGAACTGGCAACAACGGCTTGTTCACTTCAAAGTTGCTGAAATATTTAAATGCCGAAGGATTGAACATTGAGCAAGTATTCAAAAAAGTTGCTGCCGATGTGGCGAAGGAATCTAATGACGCGCAGCGCCCCTGGATTGCCTCTGATTATACCGGTGATTTTTATTTTACACCAGGAGAGGGAACAACTGCACCCACAACAAGCGAAACCATCGTTGCTGAACCTTCCAAGAAAACTGATGATCGGAACATAAAAATGAGCTCTGCGATTGATATCGGCTATGAAGATGCAAGCAGTACCAAGGTGATTGCTATCGATAAGCTAGAGTGGATGAACAGAAATTTGAATGTTGATCACTTTGCGAATGGCGCTAAAATCGTTGAGGCAAAAAACGAAGACGAGTGGCGCAATGCCGGTAAAAATGGATTGCCTGCCTGGTGCTATTTTAACAACGATCCGCAAAATGGAATCACGTATGGAAAGCTTTACAATTGGTACGCGGTGAGTGACCCACGAAAACTCTGCCCCGCAGGTTGGCGCGTGCCTACCGATGATGATTGGACCGCCTTGGCAACTTTTACTGGTGTGTCATCGGCCACTAAACTAAAAAGCGCAGAAGGCTGGAGTGCCGGCAAAAATGGCTCTGATGTTTACGAGTTCACCGGATTACCCGCAGCGAGCAGAAGTTTCCAGGGAAAGTTTGCCGTATTATCCGAGCAGGCGAATTGGTGGAGTTCAACCGAGGAAGGGTCGAATATCTATTGGGCATTGTATCGAAATATCAATTATAAAGCCACTGATCTGTTTAAAGGCTACATCGCCAAGGGCAGTGGTTTCTCCGTGCGCTGCGTAAGAGATTAACTTCCCATAACGCCCTTAGCCAGAGGCAAAAAATTTATTTTGTCTATTTCTTCTGAAAAACAGAAACTAATAAGATCAAGGTTCGTATTAACATTACGTTTTCAAAAAAGAACAGCATGAAGGTATACTTAGGCGAACTGGAAGAATTAGTGCTCCTTACCATAAGCGCGTTGGGTGAAGAAGCCTATGGTGTATCCATTCAACAGGAATTGGAAGGGCGATGCCATCGTTCAATCAGTATTGGAGCTCTCCATTCAACCATCACCCGGTTGGAAGAAAAAGGCTTACTAAAATCGTGGGTGGGTGGCGCTACTGCTGAGCGCGGAGGCAGAAGCAAACGTTTTTTCGAGATTACCTCCTTGGGAAAAAAAGCCCTCACCGAAACAAAGTCATTGCGCGATGAATTGTGGAGTTTGTCAAAAGTAAAACTGTCCCCTGCAAAATGAGCACGCGCCCTCCTCGCCTTGCCGAAAAACTTTTTGATTGGTACTGCGGTGCAGCCAATGTTGACGATCTGAAAGGTGACTTAAACGAATGGTTTGAACTTCACTGCAAAACAAAATCGGTTTATCGCGCCAGGTTGTTGTATTGGAAGCAAGTATTGTCATTGGTTTTTTCATACGCCATTCGCAAGCGTAAACACGATGCTCAGTTTGGAAATTATTCAGCAGCCTATTCTATGGATATGTTCAGAAATTTTGTGAAAGTAGCTGTTCGCAGTCTGTACCAGTATAAATATTTTTCGATCCTCAACGCGTTTGGCCTGGCGGTAGGCATGTCTATTAGCTTGTTGCTCATTGCCATGTACAGCTATGTTAAAACGTATGACGATTTTCATGTCAATCAAGATAATATCTACAACATTATTTCTACACGTACTGAGGGAGTTGAACAGCGTGAATCGGCTACTTCACCCATACTGTTGGTAGAAAAAATTAAAGATCATCCTGATGTAGTGGATGTGACACGGATACAACGCGGATTCAATGAAGAAGTAAAAAGCCCGCATGGCACAATTCCATTGAGCGGTTATTTCGTTGATCCCAATTTCTTAAACATCTTCACGTTTGAAGTAACTGAAGGAAATGGCAGCAAGGCACTTGCTAAGCCGAATAGTTTAATCATCACAAAATCGGCCGCGCTAAAAATTTTCAACACTACCGATGTGCTGGGGAAAATAATTGAACTAAAGGATGGTAGTATTTTTGAGATTGGCGCAGTGATGCCGGATCATCCAAGGAACTCTCACCTTCTGTTTGAAGTACTGGTGTCGCACAGCACACTGTCTGTGAGTAGCCAATCATTGACCGACCAATGGACAGACTTCAACAATCAATATCTCTACGTTCTATTATCACCTGGTAAAGACGTTGGTAACTTCAAAAAATCGCTCCATCAAATTTCGACCGAAATCTATGGCGCATTGCCCATTAAGGTTGCCTTTGACATGCAGCCACTGCGAGAAATTGCAATGGGAGCGGAATACTATCATGCCATTGGCATAAAGTGGGAGGCAGAGGGCATGATCATCTTCGGAATTTTGGCTGCACTGATATTATTGCCCGCTTGCTTTAACTATACCAATATCTCCATCGCACGCGCCTTGAAACGCGCCAAAGAAATTGGTCTGCGCAAAACCATGGGCAGCGTTCACCATCAAATCTTTTTTCAATTCATCACGGAAACCATCGTGATCACGCTCATTTCTTTGGTAGGAGGGCTACTCATCTTTTTGGTCATTCGTGCTGAATTCCAAAGCATGCTGGTGGCCGCATCATCATTAGATTTTAGTCTTACCGGTCGCATGATCGCAATGTTTGTTGCCTTCGCCATTGTTACCGGATTGCTGGCCGGAGCATTTCCAGCGTTCTACTTTGCTCGACTCAATCCCGTTCAGGCGTTAAAAAATAAAGGAATATCGAAGGCTGGAGGGATGGGTGCACGAAAAGCTCTTACTGTTTTTCAGTTTATCCTTTCTTTTGGATTTATTATTTCTCTGGTCGTCTTCAGCCGGCAGTATCGCTATTCTATCAATTTCGATTTTGGTTTCAATAAGCATAATCTGGTTGATGTCACTTTATACGATGTAAAGCCTGAGCTTTTCAAGTCGGAATTTTCAAAACTATCTTCTGTTCAATCCATATCCATGTCTTCCGGCATTTTGGGATTGAGTTCCTCCAGAACATGGGTGCACACAGGCGAGAAAGATTCCATTGAAGTAGATCAGCTTTTTATAGATGAGCACTACATTCCCAACCTTGGGCTCAAATTTCTGGCGGGGAAAAACTTTCCTTCCGAAAATTGGCAACGCGAGCGGTTCATCATTGTCAACGAGGAGTTTTTAAAAGCATATTCAATCGATCAGCCCATTGATGCGATTGGTCGTACATTTTTGGTGGAGAATCAGCCGCTCGAAGTAATTGGAGTGCTGAAAAATTTCCACTTCGCACCACTCCGTTATCCCATCAACAAATTTTTCTTTCGCATGAATCCAAATCGGTTTGCCTATGCCAACCTCAATGTCACTTCAGTGGATGCGTTTACCATGTTTACTCAATTTGAAAATACCTGGAAGAAATTTGAAAATGCGAATAAGTTGAAGGCTGATTTTTTTGAAGAAGAGCTACGGGATGGCTATCAAATGTATGTTGCTATGCTAAAAATTATTGGCTTCCTTGGCCTGCTTGCCATTACCATTTCTTTGCTTGGTATGCTCGGGATGGTGGTCTACACGGCTGAGTCCAAAACCAAAGAAGTGGGTATCCGAAAAGTGTTGGGAGCTTCAGTAAGCAGTATCACCTATTTACTTTCCAAAGAATATCTCAAGCTTATGTCCTGGGCTATCGTAATTTCCATTCCGATCACTGTGGTGATTTTCGACTACATATTGTCGAAAATTCAATACTACAGCGTGAGCATTAGTATTTGGGATATCCTGATCGGGATAATCATTTTAATGGGATTGGCTCTTTTGACGATTACTTCTCAAACCCACAAAACAGCCAACATGAATCCTGCAGAAACCCTGAAGTACGAATAGTAGCCCGGTAAACTATTACAGCCCGAAGTGTTTGAGTAAGTTACTCGCATGATTATAGGCTAAAGTAAGTATTCAGGATTTATCAATTTGTCTATATTGCCGCCTAACCTGAATCTATAGGCAGCATGAAGAATTTTTTTCACGAACTGAAGCGAAGAAATGTGGTGAAAGCTGCTATTACCTATGGCGTGGTGTCATGGGCATTGCTTCAAGTGTCGGATATTCTTTTCTCCGTGTTGGAGATTCCTTCGCACTCCTTGCGCTATGTGATTTATGTGTTGTTGTGCGGGTTCCCGGTGTGGCTTGTGCTTGCCTACGCGTTCGAGTGGACGGCCAGCCGATTCAACGGCAAGACAGAAGAGGCTGATGAAGCCGCGTCATCAAACCAATCATCCGGTCGCCTCAATACAATTATTATGGGCGGACTGGTGGTAGCCGTTTTGCTTCTAATTGTTGATCGCTTTGTAAGCTCCGATAAAAAACCCTCTGCCAGCGTCTCGGCCAAATCCATTGCGGTGATTCCTTTTGTAAACATGAGTAACGACAAGGAGCAGGAATACTTTAGTGATGGACTCAGCGAGGAGCTGATCATTCTGCTGGGAAAAATTCCTGATTTGAAGGTAATCGCTCGAACCTCTTCTTTTGCCTTTAAGGGAAAGAACGAAGATTTGCGTGCCATTGGCGAAAAGCTGGGCGTTGCAAATCTGCTGGAAGGAAGCGTGCGCAAGTCGGGCGACAGGCTGCGCATTACCGTTCAGCTCATCAAGGCTGAGGATGGCTCAAACCTGTGGAGTGAAATTTATGATCGCACGCTCGATGATATTTTCAATGTGCAAGATGAAATTGCTGCTGCCGTGGTGAGCGAACTGCAATTGACTTTATTAAAAAGTGTGACCAATAATTCGATGAGCCCCGAGGCTTATAACCTTTACCTTGAGGGAAAATTTCTGGCCGATACCCGATCAAAGCAAAACTTTGAAAAGGCGATTGAAAAGCTTCAAGAGGCATTATCGCTGGATTCCACTGCGGCTCCTGCATGGGCCGAACTTGGAAGCGTTTATTCATACCAGGCGGGCTATGGATATATTCCAACCGAAGAAGGTTACACTCTGGCAAGAAAGGCATCTGAAAAAGCATTAAGCCTAAATCCTGAATTAGCGGAAGCTCTGGATAACATTGGCTGGATAAACATGTATTACGATCTTAATTTTTCTCAAGCCAATGAAGTGTTTTCGCGTGCGCTTGATCTTGATCCTACAAACGCTTCCGCATTGAATAACTCGGCAGCCATTCAAGGTTGCCTGGGTCATGTGGATGAGGCCATCGCACTTTACAACAAAGCCATCACCGCAGATCCTTTGCGGCCAGCGGGCTATAACGGACTTTCGCTGGAATATTTTTACAAAGGCGATTGGAAAAAATCAGAAGAAGCCATTCGCAAAGTGCTGGAGATTACACCCGATTACGCCAGTGCCTACTACCAATTGGCACGCATTCAATTGGCGCGCAATGAAGGAAAGGCTGCTCTGGAATCGCTGGAAAAAGAAGGCGATGAATTGTGGAAACTATCCGGTTTATCATTGGCGTATGCTCAACTCCATCGAGACGAAGAGGCCAATAAAGTTTTGAAGGAACTCATCGAAAAATATACAGAAGGCGCAGCCTACCAGATTGCCGCCACCTACGCCTTTCGATCAGAAATTGATGCCGCCTTTGAATGGTTGAATCGCTCCTATCAATTGCGCGATGGCGGTCTTACCGAAATTTTGGTAGACCCTGCTTTTAAAACCTTACGCAAGGACGCACGCTGGAAGCCATTTTTAAAGCAACTAAACCTGAAAGAGCCATCCGCCTGATTACAGGCAACGCGCTACCGCTGATAAAAATCCTTTTCATGGTTTAATGATTCTTTTGTAGAATTGGTTAACCCGCTGTTTATGAAAAAGATTTTTGCTGTCATGCTTTCGGCATTGGCCATTGTGGCAAATGCTCAATCCATTGTTCCTTCTATCGAAGATGTCATTTCACTGCGCAGTGTTGGCAGTGCGCAACTTTCGCCCGATGGAAAAACGATTGTATACACCGTGCAAACGACTGATTGGAATGACAACCGCTACGATACTGAGTTGTGGCTTTGGCGCGAGGGAGGCAAACCCTTTCAATTAACCAATTATCCAAAAAACAGCAGCATGGCACCACTCTTCTCACCCACTGGCGAATGGATTTCCTTTCTATCCGATCGTGGAAATAAAAATCAGATTTATGTGATCCGTGTAAATGGTGGTGAAGCACGTGCCATGACCAAGGAAGAAGAAGGTGTTTCATTTTATGAGTGGCATCCTGATGGCAAACGGTTTGTGTTTGTGAAAGCAGAAAAAGAAGATAAGAACAAAAAAGATCGCGAGAAGCGTTACGGTGCTTTTGAAGCAGATGACAAAGAATTCACTTTATCACACTTGTGGCAGATTGATTTCAATCCCGAAATGGCAGATCCTTCAGAAAAACCATGTTACGAAACGGTTGACTCCCTGAAGGTAAAGGCAGGATGCATTGAGTGGCCAAAAGCAAAACGCATTACGGAGGGAAAATTTACCGTCACCGGTTTTTCAGTTTCTCCTGATGGCACCAAGGTTGCTTTTAGTCATCAGCCCGATCCACTTATTAATTCGTTCATCAAGTCAGATATTTCTGTTGTGGATTTATCATCAAGAAAAATTACCGCGGTGGTCACCAATCCAAGTTCAGATTCTTTTGAAGATTGGTCGCCCGACTCGAAAGAAATTTTGTACACGAGCAACGAGAGCGACACACTTGCCAACTTTTATAAAAATTCAAAGCTCTTTGCCATCAACATCGATACAAAAAGCGTGCGCCCGCTGGCCAAAGATTTAGACGAAGATCTTGGAGGGTTTACCTGGAACAGCACCGGTATTTATGGATCGCTCTGGAACAAAACCAAACGACCACTTTATCGCATTGACCCGGCCACCGGAGTACATACTGTCTTTAAAAATTCTCCCGAGCAAATCTTTGCTGTTTCGTTTAGTGACGATGGTCAAGCTTTTGCTTTCACCGGTCGCAATGGCGATCAGCTCACGGAAGTCTTTCGCTCTGGCGCTAAAGGCATAGCGCAAATCAGTTCCATAAGTGAGCAGATTGAAAAATGGAAAGTAGCTAAGAGTGAGGTGATCAGTTGGAGTAGCAAGGATGGTGCTACCATTGAAGGGGTGCTACACAAGCCCGCGAATTATGATCCATCAAAAAAATATCCATTGCTGGTGATGATCCACGGTGGGCCTACTGGTATTGATACTCCCACACCAGTGCCCGGAAGTGTTTATCCCATCCTGCAATGGCTGGACAAGGGTTGTCTTGTGCTGCGTCCCAACTATCGCGGCTCGGCCGGTTATGGGGAAGCCTTTCGGTCGTTGAATGTGAAAAACCTTGGCGTGGGCGACATGTGGGATGTGATGAGTGGAATTGATTACCTCGACAAAAAAGGGATGATCGACAAAACAAAAATGGGGAGCATGGGCTGGAGCCAGGGCGGATATATTTCAGCATTCCTCACCACCAACACCGATGCCTTCAAAGCAATTTCGGTAGGGGCCGGCATCAGCAATTGGATGACCTACTATGTGAATACCGACATACATCCGTTCACGCGTCAATATTTAAAAGCAACTCCGTGGAGTGACGAAGCCATTTACAAAAAGACATCTCCGATGACGAACATCAACAAAGCGAAAACTCCCACACTCATTCAACATGGTGAATTGGATAAACGCGTTCCCATCGCTAACGCCTATGAGCTACTACAGGGCTTGCGCGATAAAAATGTTCCTGCAGAACTAATCGTGTACAAAGGGTTCGGTCACGGCATTTCAAAACCAAAAGAACGCCTCGCGGCCAACTGGCATAACTTACAATGGTTCAATAAATATCTTTGGGGTGAGAAAGTGGAATTGCCTTTAGGAGAAAACAAAAAGTAACGGTAGCAAATTATTTGAGTTGAAAATCTTCCTGGTCATTTTCGGATGAGGGCTCATTTTTTAAATGTAAGCTCAATAAATTTTATGATCTCTTTAAAATTTTGATCTCCCAGATATTGCTTTATGCGTGGATCGAATTGGTTATTAAAAAATGCGTCTACCGTAAACGTTGTAACATTCGTGTTTTCCCAGGTGGGTGACTCATAAAAGAATTCAATTTTCCCAGATTCAAAAACGGACAAATAATAGACTAATCGGCTTGGAGATTCTTTTGACCATGACTTCAATAATACATCGCTTTTCTTCATGCGATTATGGCTTCATCTTTTTTTGAATAGCCTCTTTGATTTGCTCCATTTTATCAGGCTTCACACTGAAGGCATTGGTGGCCCAACTTTGAAAATGGTACACTTTTGAATCCATCGTGACCGTACCGGCCTCGTCTCTAAAAAATTCATAATCGTCCGGATAATCGATGGCATTTCCGGGCCGTGTTAGCAGCTGATTGAGCTTGTCCAATTTACTATCTTCTTTTTTGGTGGATGTAAACAAAATTCCATCATCGGGTAATCTCACCTCAAAGCTGTTGGTGGTTGGCAACGCTTCTGAACCTTCTACATCAAAAACAACCACAATAAATTTTCCATAAAACTGATTACTCATCACAAATTTTCTCTGGGCATTACTCATCATAGTATAAGCAACAAAGCCAACCACCAAAACAATCTGCGCGGAGTAAAGAATCCATGTTTTGCTGATATACTTCTGCATGAGATAATCTGCCGCGGCCATGAGCACTAGCGTGGGAACTAAAAAACCAACCATGGTAAATCCCATCATGGTTTTTTCCCCGGACGGGGTAATAAAAACAGAATAAAGAGCGTAAACCACCACAACGGCCAGTATGATTGTAAAGGGTGTTATTTGATATTTCATAAAAGAAATTTAGTGATATAATCGAATTTATCATTAGCCCGGAAAGTTCTTGCGCATTCAGATTTGCAGTGGAAGTGTAGCATGTGATAATGCTTACAGGCTTCTTCATTTTACAAAAGCCCATCATTTGAGTTGAAGTGCCAACCGTTCTGGTTAACTTCACTCTGAAAGCTCACCATCATGGTTAAGCAACCAGGCATATGGGTTATTTTCTGGACATCCATAACACTTCTATACAGTTGTAAAACTATCGAGGCTCCGGAACCTTTGAAGACTCAGTTAGATTCTGTTCTAACTGTGCCCATATCGGATATTACCGTACCCATTTCTTATCCCATCAAAGAATTGGAGGCAATGCTCAATCAAAAACTTGATAACAAGGTATTTGAAGCACCGATTGCCATGAATCAAAAAGGTGACAGCTTGTTTCTGGTGATTAACCGATTCAAACCTGTTACCATTAACTATAACGGTGGATCTCAATTGACTTATCAGGTACCGTTGCAAATTGCCGGAACGATGCACGGTCGTGTGTTGGGCGTGAGCATGAAAAATCGCGCTCCAGTAGAAACTAAAGTAATTGTCACACTCCGAAGTGACTTAGATATTACCAATCGGTGGAAACTAAAAACAAATACGTCCATAGTAAAAGTAAAATGGGTTGAACAGCCTGTCTTTCGCCTGGCAGGAATCAAATTTGATCTCAGCTCGAAGATTGAAAAATTAATATTCAGGAATGAAAAAAAGATTACCAGCAAAATTGATGATTCGGTGGGCGGATTGATCAAGGTGGAAGATATACTTGCTAAATTATGGATGAATATTCAAAAGCCTGTACTCATCAACCGGCAATTGAAATTGGTTTGGCTCAAAGCTGAGCCCGTAAGCATGAGCGAACGAATGGGGAGCTCTACGAAAGACACTCTAAAACTACACGTTAATCTGAAAACAAAGCTTCTTGCCGTAGTGGATACGAATATGCTGAAATCTGATCGTGTTCAGTTGGGGCAGCAGCATGCGGATAAATCGACTGTGAAGGGTTTAGATGCCTTTGTGCTGGCAACCATCCCATTCAGTGATGTGAATAAAATTATGAATCAGGTTACTGATACTATGCATTTCAATTTTCAGGGAAATAAAGTTCGAATCAAATCCACAGAAATTTATGGAACAGACAATGGCTTGGCGATGCGCCTCAATCTTGCTGGTGACATAAAGGCAAGGCTATACCTTACAGGAATTTTAGCATACAACCCGGCAGCTCAATCACTGGTGATTGAT
Organism: uncultured Cyclobacteriaceae bacterium; assembly: GCA_966095315.1. GTDB lineage: Bacteria > Bacteroidota > Bacteroidia > Cytophagales > Cyclobacteriaceae > ELB16-189. Next base: position 434,620 of record CBHTSG010000001.1, on the reverse strand, counting down.
GATTTTAAATTCGATGTAAACTCCGAACAGAGCCTGGTGCAGGCAGCCGATTGGTTCTCTCATGACGATATTATTAATCGTGTAAGACCTCATTTGAGTGTTCGCCTTGAAAAGGTGATCACCGCTTTGCCATCACTCATCTTGCAAGGAATTGAAAAGGGCAAACTCGGCAGCAAAATGGATGTGAGCTTATCGCGGTTTGATGCCTCCCTGCATCAATACATCATCACGCGTGATAATATTCAGGTAGTTATTCACGCCACAGGAGACGCAGACATTAAGCTGCAAAAAGAAATATTTGCCAGGAGAAATAAACCTTAAAAAGTTCTACTTCCTTTTATTGAGTGCAAAAATCATCGCCAAAGAAACAGCACACATTACCAAAGCACTAATGATGAGCGAAGTCTCTTGTTGTGAAATTCCAATTAGTACATCCCCCACAAACATTACCAAAAAGAAGATATACGTAATGGTAAGCATCGGGATGGATTTTTTAAAAGTGGCAAATGCAAAGATAAAGCCGAGGGCAAATTGTCGTGCTGCCCACATGTACATAAGGTAGTCAACGCCTCTTGCATTAAGATCAACCGATTCTAAAACTGACTCTGGTGAAATGCAGATCGATACACTCACCATGATTTCAAGCAAAGCAAAAAGCCCCGATACAATGAGTATCCATTTAGGCAGCGATGGTTGTATTCCGCTCATGATTTAAAGTTTGCGCTGCATTTCCCTGTTAAATCTTTCTTACCACTTTTGCTGGCACGCCTGCGACAATGGTGTTGGCCTCCACATTATTTCTTACTACCGCACCTGCGGCAATTACTGAATTTTCGCCAATGGTAACACCCGGAAGTATTGTTGCCGCAGCACCTATCCATACATTCTGTTTAATGTAAATTGATTTGAGGTCCAGTGTCTTTCGATTATTAGGATCAATGGGATGGTTCTCAGTAATGAGATTTACTTTGGGTCCAATCTGAACATTGTCCTCAATCGTGATACCTCCTAAGTCTAAGAAGGTACAAGCATGATTAATGAAAATATTTTTTCCTAGCCGAATGTGTCTTCCAAAGTTGGTATAAAAAGGTACAAAGACTACCGTACTTTTATCGATATCATAACCAATAATATCACTTAGTCGCATTCGAATTTCATCAATGCTGGTTGATGCGTTGAGTCCTGGTGAAAGGCTTATTGTTCTGGCAACAAATTCCCATGCACGAATCATTTCCGGATGATCCTGTCTGATCAGGCCACCATCAAGCATTGACTGGAAAACTCCTTTACTGGTTTCATTCATACCAACTCATTGATGTGAACGTGATCAGTGATATTTATAAAATCGCGTACTTTTCATTAAGCAATTTTTAAAATTCTTGCTGTGCGCTGGCGTGATGTCTGCATAGCTTGCTCATCTTTTGCCAGGGACATTCCAAGTGAAGGTGCCATTTCTTTAAGCTTGGCTTGCCACGCATCGGCTTGACTTTGCTTTTTGAAGCACCGCGGCAAAATGCCAAACATAATCGCTGCTGCGGTTGATGCTCCCGGTGAAGCACCTAACAATGCTGCTACACTTCCATCTGATGCTACAACCGCTTCGGTGCCAAACTCCAATTTACCACGAAGGCCTTCATCTTTCTTGATCACTTGCACCCGTTGTCCGGCTCTTTTCAGCTCCCAATCTTTAAGTTCTGCAATGGGCACATACTCTTGCAGTGTTTTCACACGGTCTTCATGCGATAGGCGCACCTGATTGATCAGGTACTTCGTCAGCGGAACATTGCTAAGACCTGCAGAAATCATTGGCACAAGGTTGTCCAATCGGAATGATTTTGCAAGATCCATTTGCGATCCTGATTTTAAAAAGCGCATGGAAAATCCCGCAAAGGGGCCGAAGAGTAATTCTTTTTTACCGTCAATCATGCGGGTGTCTACGTGCGGCACCGACATGGGCGGTGAGCCTACCGAAGCTTTGCCATACACTTTCGCATTGTGCATTTGAATCAACTCTTCGTTGTTGCATTTTAACCAAAGTCCGCTTACCGGAAAACCGCCATAGCCTTTGCGTTCCTTTATCTCTGCGTCTTTTAATAAATGAAGAGTAGCTCCACCTGCGCCTATAAATACAAATTGAGTGCGACAATCGATCTTTTCACCGGTGAGCATATGTTCGGTTTCGACTTCCCATCCACCGCGCTTATGCGGATCAATGTCATACACTTCAATATTGTAATGCACGGTAACCCCTGGCATGCTTTGCAGTTTGGAAATCAACTGGCGGGTAAGTGCACCAAAGTTTACATCCGTTCCAATTAATGTATTGGTTGCTGCCACCGGATCTTTCCCATTACGGTTCTTCATAATGAGTGGTGCCCACTGATTAATGAGGGCACGATCTTCGGTGTATTGCATGTCACGAAACAAAATGCTGGTGTGCATGGCATCGTACCGCTTCTTCAAATAGTTAACGTTATCGTTTCCCCACACAAAACTCATGTGCGGCACCTGCCGGATAAACGTTGAAGGATCGCTCACATAGCCCTTCTCCACCAGGTAGGCCCAAAACTCGCGTGAGATTTCAAAATCCTGACAAATTTTTATGGCTTTGGAAATATCAATTGATCCGTCAGGTTTATGCGGGGTGTAATTCAGTTCACAAAATGCTGAGTGGCCGGTGCCGGCATTGTTCCAGGCATCAGAGCTTTCGGTGCCCGGCTCATCTGCTCGTTCAAAAATCTGAATGGTAATGTCGGGGTTCAATTCCTTGAGCATGATGCCCAGGGTGGCGCTCATAATTCCTGCGCCAATGAGTGTAACATCGGTTTCAGCAACAATTGCTGGATTAGCCTTAGACATAGGGTGTTAAAATAAGGATCGAAAATAAAGCCTTTTTAAGTTCCTATTGCTATGGCATAGCCGAAGACATACAAATTTCCTTTTCTTCCGGGAGAATCTTATCCTAACAAAGATCATTATCCGGCTTGATAACCCTCATTCTTTTTTGCTCTGCCTGGTTGCAAATTCAGATTGCGATAAACGCCTGAATTATGGAAGCTAAGAAGACCCCCACCGCAGATTTAGGCAGGTATAAAGGCCTCATTTTTAGTGCAAGTTTAGCCATCTCACTTTCGTTGGTAAATTTTGCCTTCGATTGGAAACAGACCGAGGCTTCTGCTGTAGATCTCATTTCAAAAGGTTCAAACACGTTTGAACCAATGATAGAAGTGCCCATCACAAAAATGCAGGAGCCACCACCTGCCATTCTTGTACAACCTCGAATTGTTGAAGTGCCTGATGAGATTGAGATCAAGGAAGAAACCAAAATGGATTTTAACATGGAGGTGAACCAGCAAACCAAAATGCCTGATCTCGTATATCAACCGGCCGCACCCGAGGTGGAAGAAACCACGGACGAAATATTTGTGGTAGTAGAAACGGCTGCCATGCCCAAAGAGGGCATTTCCAAATTTTATGAATTTGTGTCCGAGAATTTACGCTACCCTGCGCAGGCCCGAAGGATGCAAGTGGAAGGAAAGGTGTTCATTGAATTTGTCGTGAACAAAGATGGATCGCTCACTGACATCATTGTGGTAAAAGGAATTGGTGCAGGCTGCGATGAAGAGGCTATGCGCGTACTAAAGCTTGCACCTCCATGGAATCCAGGTCGGCAACGGGGTAAGCCCGTGCGGCAGCGTATGGTACTGCCCATCTTCTTTAAGCTTGGTTCTAAAGATTAGAGATCATTTAAACGGAGAGTCAATTTTTTCTTCAATTCTAAAGCCATAAATCTTCCCTTCTCTATAAGTTGTGTATGTTCAACTCTGCTCAGTTTTCTTGTTCCAACAATGTTAATAAACATCTTGTCTGTCGTGTTTGAAAAGTTAGTCGCATTTGGGAGTAAGATCGTTATGCCATTTAGTTTACCGATATAGAAATTTTTATACAGATAGGGCTGCAGCAAATTGATTGTTGCATATTCCTCCGTTTCTTGAAAGTCATAGATTGTTTCAACAAAAGTATAGTACAAAAAAAGACTCTTACGAATCTCCGAATCTTTGACCATCTGAAGGTTTCCTGATTTTAAGTCCAAAAAAGTGGCATTGATTGAGTAAAATTTGGGTCTCCTTAACATAAAGCCAACATCTGACCCATATTGAAACATGTCTTCCTCTATCTTATCCCGTTTATCAATAAAGACCAATAGTCGATTAACGGAGGCGATTACTGAGTCATTCTTCTTTATCAAATATTCCAAACTGTCTATATCCCTCTCTATATCGCTCACCAAGCCATGCAAATATGTTCTTTCCAACTGGCGTTCTGCCGAGTTTTCCTTTATACTATCAATCAAAAAAGATATTGAAATACCAATGATGATCACAATAATTTCAACAAGATATGCAGGCCATTTGGATTGAATTAAAATATGTATGTCTTGCCTCTTGGCCCAATTGCTCTCTTGCTTAGAAAGTTGACTTTCTGTTGCAGCGTCATCATCCAATTGCATAATTAAATTTACAATTTGGTTTTATATGCCAGTAAAATTTGAACATTTTAATTAATTGTAACAATTGTTATTGCTTAGCTTATATTACTTTCATGTCCTTGAGACCTTATTATTTATTGAGCTTAAACAGATGGCTAAATCTTTAGTGCACAATTTTTACTTGGCACTGGTAATAATCTTAACTACTGCCACCGCTACCGCTCAACACATCATTGAGGGAAAAATTGTAGATGCAGAAACCGGTAACCCTGTACCGTTTGCTTCGGTGGGTATTTTGGGTACCTCCAAAGGCACCAGCTCAAATCTCAATGGAGAGTTTTCGCTTTCCGTTACAGGTGTGGTCACGCTAAAGATCACGTGCATCGGGTATGAATCTTTTCAAATCAGCACAAGTGAAAATATTCAGTCTATCCAACTGAAGCCTAACGCTACTCAGCTGGGCGAAGTGTACGTTTTAAGTAAGGCTGTCAATCCAAAAAAGGTTGTTCGCAAAGCGTTTAATCACATTGCTGATAATTACATTCATCAACCCTTTCTGCAGAAATACTTTTACCGTCACTATTGCAAAGATGATTCTGTTTACGGTCGTTTAATCGAAGCTTCGGTAGACGTGTGGAAGCATTATGGCTATCGCTCCACGCAAAATGCAGCGGGTGAAAAAGAAGAAATACGGGTAACGCAGCTGCGCAGAAGTTTAGACAACACCGTGATGGCGCAAGGTCATGAGCCTATTTCAGTCGGCAATATTTTGCAAGCTGATATTGCTGGGTATCAAACTCCTCAACATAGTCTTCACATGTCGTTCTTCACCGATGTGAGCAATCTCAAAGTTGATTTTGACGATTATCGGTTTTACTTCATCGGCATCACAACCTATGATGGTAACGAGGTGTATGAAATCAGCTACGACTATAAAAAAGATTCGCTGCTCACTACCACAGGCAGCTACGTTACTCAGCCACGCTTTTCAGGTTCTCTCTTTATCACTACGCGCGACTATGCTATTGTAAAGGCTGAAGAGCTGAAAGAGTATGGTCACAGTAGCGTACACACATCTGCCTATTATCGCAAGGATAACGATGGTTATTATCCCTATCATCTTATTCGTGAGGGCGAAACGTATCTTAGTGAAAAGAGTACTCACTCTTTTCGCATCGATCTTATTTCTGTTGATATGCGAACAGACTTTAGTGAAAAATTCTCTGGCCAGGTGTTAAGCAGAGAACAATTACTGCGCATTCCATATGACTCTGTTTACTGGAGCAACAACACGGTTTTAAAAACCACACCTCTGGAAGATGCCATCATTCGCGACCTTGGTGGTGGTGCATCGCTCAACAAGCAGTTTTATCTCTATCAACAATACGAGATGAACGTGCGTGATGGTGGAAAAAACGGAGAACAGAAGTTTAGCTGGTTTAGAAATTTTGCAAGAGGAAAACGCGCGCTTTATGTGTTCTTTTGGTCTGGCGATTTTAGACCTTACCTCAGAGAGTTGGAACTTGCCAAACAACTGAACAAAAAATACAGAAACGATATTACGTTTATTTTTCTTTCGCTTGACGATGACGATGCCGAATGGCAACAGACTTTGGCCAAATATAATTTCTATGCAGACGGCATCATCAACTATCGGGTTGGCTCACGGGCCGATGCTTTAAAAACATTTCACGTAAAAGAAACTCCTGCCGGTGTGATGATCAACTTGAATGGCGATGTCTCCGATTGGAACGCAAAACTACCGAGCGATCCAATGTTGGAGAAGGATTTGAAAAGGTTAATTAAGAACTCTCAAGGGCAAGATTGAACCAATTCAACTGCATTTTCTCGCTTAGGCTTTTAAGAAAATAAAGTCCGCGATATTCCTTTAGAAATGCCTTTCAATTTGCTCAGATTGAAGTAACTTTTATCATTCGCTTGAGTATACGAGTAAACCCTCATCCAATGCTGAAGAATTATTTTACTTCTGTCATGCGCTACATCTCCAAAAACCGCGCATTTACAATGATCAATGTTTCAGGCCTGGCCATTGGCATGACAGCCTTTATATTGATTGTGCAGTATGCTCTTCACGAGTTGAGCTATGACAAATTCTGGGCGAATTCCGATCGCCTGTACCGCGTACACCTCGATCGGTTTGACAAAGGTGAACTTTCCACCCGATGGGCGGCAGGATGTGCGGGTATCGGGTTAGATCTAAAGGCTACTTTTCCCGAAGTGAAAGCGTATGTACGCATGCAGTCCAGCAATGCGCTTCTTTCCTATGGTGACACTTTTTTCAAAGAGGAAAATGTCTATTATGCCAGCCAGGATTTCTTTAGTGCTTTTGGTTATCCTCTCTTGAGTGGCGATGACTCCACCGTATTGAACGGCCCCAACAAGATTGTGCTCTCCCAGTCGTTGGCAAAAAAATACTTTAGTAATGAAAACCCCGTAGGAAAAACGATGCGCAACAACGGAAAGGTAGAATACCTGGTGACGGGAGTGTTTGCCGATCTTCCCGAAATCTCTCACATGAAAGTGGATGCCCTTCTGTCGTTTGCAACATATGCAAAGTTAGTGGGCAGAAATAGTGAAGCCGAATTAAACGATTGGCAGTGGGATGGATTCCTTACCTACATTCTTCTAAACGAGAATACTGACGTGGCAGCCCTTGAAGCGAAAATACCAACGCTGGTAGAACAGAAAGCGGGTAAAGATCTGATTAATTACAATGCAGGGATGAAATTTTACCTAATGCCTGTTACGGACATTCATCTTGATTCGAATTTTATTGGTGAGTTCAAAGACAATGGCAGTCGTGACACTACCCATTTTCTGATGATCATTGGTATGCTGATTATTATTATCGCCTGGATTAATTATGTCAATCTCTCTACCGCCAAATCCATTGAGCGTGCACGCGAAGTAGGTGTGCGTAAAGTGATGGGCGGATTTCGCAGGCAACTTATTCAACAGTTTCTGATTGAATCATTGGTATTGAATACTCTTGCAGCAACCGTAGCCATCGGTGCAGTGCTATTGCTTACACCTTGGTTTAGTGAATTTACCGATCGTGAGATCGGCTATGCTCTGTTCCAGCAAAATCTATTTTGGGTGTGGTTAACTGTTTTAATTGCAGGGGGGGCCATGCTATCCGGGTTGTATCCCGCTTTTGTGCTCTCTGCTTTCAAGCCGGTAGAAGTGCTAAAGGGGAGATTCAAAAATACCGGCCAAGGTGTGCTCTTCCGCAAAGGAATGGTGGTGACACAGTTTATGGCTTCCATAACACTGATGGTGGGAACGTTTATCGTTTACACTCAAATCAATTATATGCGTAGCGAAAAGCTTGGCATTGACATCAATCAGACACTAGTGATGCGGTCACCAAACATCACAGATTCTACCTATGATCAAAAGTACGAAGTCTTCAAAGAGCGCCTCAATCAATTTCCTGAAGTAAGTGGAGTGGCTGCCTCTACGTCTATTCCCGGGTCTTCGCCCGATTGGAATGCAGGCGGAATACGCACACTCTCGCAAAGCGAAGCAGAGCAAAAGCAGTATCGCATCATTATGATGGATCATGATTTCATTCCTTCCTACGGACTCGAAGCCATTGCTGGTCGAAGTTTTTCAGGCGATGTTCCCAATGAGCATGTTAATGTATTGGTCAATGAATCAGCCGTGCGACAAATGGGCTTTGATTCAGCCGAGAAAGCTATTGATACTCAAATTCATTTTTGGGGAGACACCTTTCGCATTGTAGGTGTGGTGAAGAATTATCGGCAGGAGACCATGAAAAAAGATTTTGAGCCCCTCATCTTCCGTTACAACAAAGCGCCTGGTGGATTTTACTCGATCAAATTTAACACAGCAAATGTGAAGGAGTCTTTATCAAAATTTGAAACCGCGTGGCGGGAGTTCTTCCCCGGCAATCCTTTCAATTATTTTTTTCTGGACGATCATTACAATCAACAATACAAAGCCGATCAGCAGTTCGGAAAAGCCTTTGGATTATTTTCAGGTTTGGCGATTTTCATTGCATGTTTAGGCTTGTTTGGTTTGTCATCACTCACTGCGCTGCAACGAACTAAGGAAATTGGCGTGCGCAAGGTGTTGGGTGCATCTGTTCCCAGCATTCTTACTTTGGTGGGGCGCGATTATATTTTATTGATGGGCACTGCCATTGTGTTGGCAACCCCATTCACATGGTGGCTTATGGACAATTGGTTAACCGATTTCGCCAACCGGATTTCATTGTCGTGGTGGATTTTTGCATTGCCAAGTTTGTTAGTTGTGGTGATAGCATTGTTTACTGTTAGCATCCACACCCTGAAAGCCGCCACTATCAACCCGGTGAAGTCGTTGAGGTATGAATAGATTACATCTCCAAGAGGGTTGATAAGTCAATTAACTTAAGAGCCGCCAGACCGCTGATTGTATTTGTAAAGCGTAGTCAGACGACTTTTGTTTATCACGCATACAAAACAAAAAACCCGGAATCACTCCCGGGTTTTGACTTATGTCTTACTACTTATGTCTTACGTCTAAAAAGGATATTCCCCTTTCTCAATCGCATAATTCGCAATCTTGCGTCTGGCTTCTTTCAAGTTGTAAGGATCTATTTTGGTAAAGCGTTTCAAGCCCATCAGCATCAATCGCAACTCATCACCTTCGGCAAAAGAATAGATCGCTTGCTTGCCGGCACTGGCGGCTTTCTCTACCGCACTGTGCAAATACACCATCGCCATTTCTTTTTGAATTTCACATGCTTTCTCTCCACGCAAGCCAATGAGTTTCTCCACGCGCAGCAGAACAGACTCGGCTACATATCCTTCAATCAACATGTCGGCAAGGTTCATCAACACTTCCTGCTCATCGGATAACTTCATCATGAACTTCTGTACAGCCGCACCCGATACCATCAGTCCGGCCTTCTTCAAATTGCGCAGCACTTTTTTCTCTTTTGCAAAAATGGCGGTGTCCTCATCTGCACCAAAGTCAGGAATGGAAACCAATTCTTTTTGCACCGCCATTGCCGGTGTCATCAAATCGAGTGTTCCTTTCATGGCACGCTTCATCAGCATGTCGATGGTGAGAAGACGATTGATTTCATTCGTGCCTTCAAAGATTCGGTTGATGCGCGCATCGCGATACGCACGATCCATCGGGCCTTCGGCAGAGAAGCCCATGCCGCCATAAATCTGTACGCCTTCATCTACGGTGAAGTCCAAAACTTCTGATCCATGAACTTTTAAGATGGCGCACTCGATCGCATATTCCTCTAATGATTTCAACCTTGCTTTTCCAGACTCCATGCCACCGGCCACGAGCGCGTCATAAGCGTCATCAATATTTTGTCCGGCACGGTAATGAGCCGACTCAGAAGCAAAAATCTGTGTGACCATTTCAGCAATCTTATGTTTGATTGCCCCGAAGTTGGCAATGGGTGTTCCAAACTGCTTGCGCTCCTTGGCATAGTTGATCGCCTTCGATGTTGCAAACTTACTTCCTCCCACCGCGCCAGAACCCAGTTTGATGCGACCAATATTCAACACATTCACTGCGATCTTAAATCCATTCTCACGCTCACTTAACATATTCTCCACAGGCACTTTGCAGTCGTTGAAGAAAATCTGGCGGGTAGAAGATCCTTTGATACCCATCTTCTTCTCTTCTTCATTCATCGTGATGCCGCCATACGAGCGCTCCACAATAAATGCTGTGAGGTTTTTGTCGTTATCAATTTTAGCAAACACGATCATCACATCGGCAAAGCCACCGTTGGTGATCCACATTTTCTGTCCGTTGATGATGTAGTGCTTTCCGTCTGCCGAAAGCGCTGCTTTTGTTTTGCCACTGTTGGCATCAGAACCGGAATCGGGTTCGGTCAAACAGTAGCAAGCTTTCCACTCACCTGTGGCGAGTTTGGGAACATATTTTTTCTTTTGCTCTTCAGTTCCATAATAGAGAATCGGCAGCGTACCGATACCGGTGTGGGCACCATATGCAACAGCAAACGAGTGAGCACCGCCCAGCATTTCGGCCACGAGCATCGTGGTGTTGAACGACATTCCAAATCCGCCCAGGCTTTCGGGAACAGACGTGCCGAGCAAACCTAATGCACCGGCTTTGTCGAGCAACGAAGGCATCAACTTGGGATCTTTCATCGAATCAATTTCATCCAATCGTGGTGTGATCTCCTGTTTGATAAAATCCAAACAAGTATTGGCCACCATCTTCTGCTCTTCACTCCACTCTTCCGGAATAAAGATTTCATGTGCCTGCGTTTCGCGAATGAGGAACTCGCCTCCTTTGATTGCGTTTTTGGTTTGTGTTATGGTACTCATAGTGTTTTTGATGACGTAAGTATCAAGACATTAGACATAAGACTGTTGGCGCAATGTCTTGATTAAGCCAAAAGTCATTTTTTGTATCTCTGAAATTTTAGTTGTTAACTGTTCAAGTTGTTCATTCGAAATGAAGTTGACATCCATCGCGAGTATCAGCAGAGTTTCCAATTCATACGCGGATCCTAAGCTGATATTTAAAAATTGTGCGAAATCCTTGTCAGTATTTCTTCCGCAGCCTTCTGCAATATTTGTCGGAATAGACACCACACATCTGCGCAGCTGAGAGATTAGACCAAATTTTTCTTCAGCAGGGAAGTTTGCAGTAAGCACATAAACTTCTTTGACCAGTTCCCTGGATAGATTCCAAACTTTTAATTCTTTAAAGTTGTGCACCGCTCTTATGTCTTACTACTTGCTACTTATGTCTAATTCAATAATTCATAAATCCCTGCCACTCCCTGTCCTCCACCTACACATGCCGTTACCATGCCGTACTTTTTCTTTTGCCTGCGCAATTCATTAAACAACTGCACCGACAAACGCGCACCGGATGAACCGAGCGGATGGCCTACGGCAATGGCGCCTCCATTTACATTTAGTTTTTTACGATCGATGCCGAGTTCTTTCACTACGGCCAACGACTGCGCTGCGAATGCTTCATTCAATTCAATCAAGTCGATGTCTTGCAAATTCAACCCTGCAATCCTTAATGCCTTTGGTATGGCGGCCACGGGGCCAATGCCCATGATGCGTGGATCCACACCAGCTGTGGCATAGCTCACCATTCGTGCAATGGGTTTTAAGTTTAATTGCTTTACCATCCGCTCACTCATCACCGCAACAAACGCGGCACCATCCGAAGTCTGTGAAGAGTTTCCGGCTGTCACCACGCCACCGGCAGCAAACACAGGTTTCAATTTTGAGAGACCCTCCACTGTGGTGTCGGCACGAATGCCCTCATCGGTGGCCACTATAAATTCACTGGTCTTCTTTTTCATGTTTTCATCCACGTACACTTCCTTCACGGTAATGGGCACTACTTCATCTTTAAATTTTCCTTCCTTCCAGGCGGCAGCGGCTTTCATATGTGATTCATATGAAAACTGATCTTGCTCTTCGCGTGTGACTTTATATTGTTTCGAAACTTCCTCTGCGGTAAGTCCCATGCTGGTGTAGTACGTGGGGGTGTTTTTGGCAATCTCATAATTCAAGGCCGTGCGAAATCCCATCACAGGCACGAGCGACATTGACTCTGTTCCGCCTGCAATGATCACATCAGCCTGACCTGCTTGTATCCGCTGACTGGCAATGGCAATCGTCTCAACGCCCGATCCGCAATAGCGATTCACCACCATGCCCGGAGTATCAATGCCCAATGCAAGCAACGAAATCATGCGACCCATCTGCATGCCTTGTTCTGCTTCGGGTACTGCATTGCCGACAATCAAGTCATCCACCATTTTATTTTCCAAGCCTGGAATTGATTTCACCAAATGTTTGATCACATCTGCTGCCAAGTCATCGGGCCTAGTAAAACGAAATCCACCCTTTTTTGCTTTCCCCACTCCGGTTCTGAAACCTGCTACAATGTATGCGTCCATATTTTTATTTTTTAAGTTGGCAGCAGGCAGACGGCAGTAGGCAGTCTGGCTACTTAATTTGTTTATGTCTTTATTAGTTGATTTTCCTTTGGTAAAAACTTTTCGGGATTTTCGATCATGCTATTGAGCATTCGGCCAATTTCCTCGGCATCATTTTCCAATTCAACAAAAATCTCGTGAGTCAAATATTCTGAAGCAAGCGCGAACTCAAGCCAAACAATAGTCTCACTATTTTCTCCATCAGCATCTGAGGTTTTATTAACGAAATACCCCTGATATTTCCTCTTTCGATAGGCCTCGGCAATACAAGAGCAAACAGACCTTGACGATCTTCGGATCTGATCCGTAAGAGAATAAGTCTCCTCTTTAGGAAAAGATTTTGAAGCATGAAAGATCTTCATGGCCAAAGCAAATGCCTTCTGATAAACAATCAAATCCCTATGTCCCTTTGACTTCGCCATTATTACTTACCGGTATCTGTCTACTTTTTTTACTGCCAACCGCGATCTGCCTACTGCCTACTTTTAATTTCTAAGAGGTTTACCTCCCGTCAATATTGCCTGAATTCTTTCCAGTGTTTTCTTCTCTCCTGTTAGCGATAAGAAAGCTTCGCGCTCAAGATCTAATAAATATTGTTCGCTCACTTCTTGTGGTGAAGTCAGGTCGCCTCCGCACATAACGTTGGCTATCCATTTGGCTACTTTGGCATCGTGCTCGGAGATATAATTTCCCATGCGCATGCCTTGTAATCCCGCAAGGAACAACGCCTGCCCTGTGCGGCCCATTACTTTAATGTTCCTGGCCTGCTGCGGCATTGTGTAGCCTGCGTTTGCCAATTCGAGTGCTGCTTCTTTGGCATCCGCAATCTGTCGGTCTTTGTTCATCGATACACGATCGAGTTTTTTCAGGATGCCAAGTTCACGCGCCTCTTCGGCTGACGTTGCCACTTTTGCTGTCGCGATGGTCATGAACGCATTTTGAAGTGCATTCAACTCCACATCACCTTCCTGCAGTGCATCGCTCACGCGCTTGGTAAATTCTTTTGTGCCTCCACCTCCGGGTATCAGTCCTACACCCACTTCCACCAAGCCGATATACGTTTCAGCGGCAGCTTGCGCGATGTCGGCATGCATCGTCATTTCGCAACCACCACCCAGCGTTCTGCTTTGTGGGCAAACAATTACTGGAACAGATGAATAACGAATGCGCATTACCGAATTTTGGAATGCACGAATCATGAAGTCGATCTCATCATAATCCTGATCGATCGCATACATGAATACTAAACCAAGATTGGCACCGAGTGAAAAATCAGAGCCCTGATGACCAATAACTAATCCACGATGATTTTTTTCTGCCAGGTCGATGGATTTGTTCAACCCTTCGATCACGCTACCACCAAGGGTATAGCTTTTTGAATGCCATGCGAAGTTGATGATGCCATCGCCCAGGTCGGTGATTTTTGAATCAGCGTTTTTCCAAATGATGTTTTCACTCTTGTTTTCAAGAATGATAAAGTTCTCCCTTCCGGGAATTGACTTGTAGGATTTGGTGGGGATGTCGTAATATTTTTTCTGACCGCCTTCTACTTTATAGAATGACTTATTGCCCGATGCGAGCATGTCGTACACCCACTGATTGGGTTTGTAGCCGGCCGCTTCCATGAGTGGAATACTTTTTTCAACACCAACGGCATCCCACGTCTCGAAAGGGCCGAGTTCCCAACCAAAACCTCCGCACACTGCATCGTCAATGCGAAACAGTTCATCGCTGATTTCAGGAATGCGGTTGGTTACATATTTGAACAAATCATAAAACGCATCACGATAAAAGTCTCCCGCTTTGTCTTTGCCCGCCAGCAAAACTTTGAAGCGATCTTTGAGATTATCAATCGTCTTGGTGGTTTCAAGCGTTGCAAATTTTACTTTGGCTTTCGGCTTGTATTCTAATGTTTTGAGATTGAGCGTAAGGATTTCGGTTTCTCCCTTCGCTCCTTTTGTTTTCTTATAAAATCCTTGACCGGTTTTGTCGCCCAACCATTTGTTCTCTTCCAGTTTGTTAACCACGGCAGGTAGTTTGAACATTTCTCTGCCTTCATCTTTCACCAAACCAGCGTAAAGGTTATTCGAAACTTTTACGAGCGTATCCAATCCCACCACATCCGATGTTCTAAATGTTGCTGATTTTGGTCTTCCAATGACAGGCCCTGTTAGTTTATCAATCTCATCTACGTTCAGATCAAACTTACTCATTGAGTCAATCACTTTCAGCAAACCATAAATGCCCACACGATTGCCGATGAAGGCGGGAGTGTCTTTGCACAGTACGGTGGTCTTGCCTAAAAACAAATCGCCATAGTGCATCAGAAATTTAGTGATCTCCGGATCAGTCTTCGTGGTGGGAATGATCTCCAACAATTTCAGGTAGCGTGGAGGGTTGAAGAAGTGCGTGCCCGCAAAGTGTTTTTGAAAATCTTCGCTTCTTCCCTCCGCCATCAAATGAATCGGAATGCCCGAAGTGTTCGATGTAATAAGCGTTCCCGGGGCTCTGTATTTTTCTACTTCTTCGTAAACTTTCTTTTTGATGTCCAGATTTTCCACTACTACTTCAATCGTCCAGTCGTAGTTTTTGATCTTAGGCATGTCGTCAGTGAAATTGCCCAGCTTTACGCGTGAAGCGAATTTCTTACTGAAGAGCGAAGCAGGATTTGCTTTGAGCGTTGCGTCAAAAGCAGCGTTCACAATTCTGTTTTTCACAGCAGGATGATCCAGCGTCAGTCCTTTTTTCTTTTCGTCTTCGGTTAATTCTCTGGGAGCAATGTCCAGCAACAATACATCCACGCCAATGTTGGCGAAGTGGCACGCAATGCGCGAGCCCATAATGCCTGAACCAAGAACTGCAACTTTTTTAATCGATCGTTTCATACGTTAATTTTTCAATGTGCCAATCATCGATGTGCCGATGGCCTATCGTATCATTAGTTAATTTACCTAATTTCTGACTCGTAAATAGTAGTCTTTTCAGCCAGCTTGTTAATCTGCTGAATTACCTCAAAAAAGGTTTTCAGTTTGTTTTCGCTGATCTGCTCACGCACCACTTCATTAAATCTCAGCACCGTTTCGCGCGCCTTTTCCTTCCTCTTCTTTCCATCTTTGGTAAGAAAAATCCGCACGGATCGTTTGTCGGTTAAATCCGCTTTGCGCTGAATAATACCTCGCTCCTCCAATGATTTTAAAATTCGGGTGAGGCTGCGCGTTTCCAATCCCATTTGCGGTGCGATCTTGGTGGCAGGCACTCCTTCTTCACTATCAATATTGAGCAGTACAAAGCCCATGGCCATGGTGGCATCATATTGAGCCGCCTGCTGATTGTACATGCGGGCGATGGCGTGCCAGGCACTGCGGATGTGAAAGTCTACGGTTTCTTCGCGTTTCATTCGAGGTAACGAATGTAGCAAAATTTGTTATGCGTGCATACTATATTGAAAAAATATTTTCCCATGGATAGCTTCTTAATTTAAACTGGGTCGTGAGGCTTGCTTCTAGGCAATGAGTGACAAAAAGCTAAGCCCATCTACCCGGCATTGTACCAGATGAGATGGGCTTTAGAAGGGGGTGACTATTAATTTGAACTATTTGCTTACATAAATACTTGCTTCAAAATCGCAAGCAATGCAGGAAGCATAGTCATCGGCATTGGAGCCCTTTTCTTTCTTGCATCCCTGAGCAATCAAGCGGCCTACCACACTTTTGCCGGCTTTTAGCTTTTCTTTTATCTCTTCACCAAATTGGCTTTTCACAAGTTTATCATAGTAGGATGACTTCATTCGAACGGTGAGCGTGATGTCGGATGTGTTTTTCACTTCCAGATCATAATGGCACCCAATTCCTTTTCTGGTAGCAAGTGCAATCCGATACTCGATCGTGGCTTTTCCGCCATCATCAAACGACACGTCTACTTTTTTCCACTCGCTGAACTCACCCATTTTGCCCTCTGGCGAGGCTTTGATGCCGGTGGCAACTTGCGCTTGAGCAAATAGAACTGTGAGCAATACAAAACATAAGAGACTTAATTTTTTCATGGTTTTAGATATTTAGTTAGTAAGGTTATTAATCGTTACGATGGGCTGTTTTCTCATTCATATCTTCAAACACTACTGCCGGATATTGACGGAGCGTACCCTTAGCGTGATCAACCAGAACCCACAAGCCGGAAATCCAAAAGAGGCCTTTGACTTTGTGCCCATAAATTACACCCGATCGTGAAATGCCATTCTGAGTAATGGTCATTGCCAACTGTTCTTTAGGTTTACGAAGGATCACACGATCAACATGATAGGAGTTGCTAGTATACAATCTGTAGTACAGTGCAGGTTTTCCGTTTACGACTACTTCAATAGGATCCGGTTTTTCCGTGACCACATCTATCCCCATTTTCCAGCTTTTATTGTTGTCAAGGTTGATGATACTAGCACACGAGCTTAGCAGGATGACCATCCCTGTTAATTTTATTTTCATAAATCAATTGAAGTTTCGATAAGCCACCAGTTCCCAGTCATACGCCAGATTATCTGCCAAATCAACGATCGAACCAGCACCTGCGCTGAGAAAAAAATTCAAGAAGAAGTGGCCATAGTTAGGGTCTCTTCGCAGAAGATAGCTCTCCAAAACAGTGGTATTATCGGTATCGCGAATCTCTACAGTGATGTATTTCTGTTTGGGAAATACCAGCACGGCTTCATTAAAGTACAGTGTTTGCGTTGTGATAGTGGTTGTGTAGGTGTAGTAATTGGTAGTCTTTCTGGAAACGTCCGCACCGGAGACGACTAAATTCACATCATATTCCTTGCCCTCCACAAACACTTTTCCTTTTTTGTCGCCAATCCAAACCGGTGCTTTGAGTTTGTGATTCCAGCCGTGAACAACGGTAGCACATGCACCGAGCAACGGGAAAAGTAAAATTATTGTAAAACGATACCAAGATTTTCGAATTCGCAGCGAAAAGCATTTGTTCATAAAGCCAAACTATAGACAGATCAAAGCTATCCATCTGTCTACTTCAGCACATCACATGAAATGAGTATTTCTTAATTCATGCTGAAGAACGGCTAAAGAAATCCGGTCTTCTTCAGCGCTTCCACGCGGCTATTTACTTGGAGTTTTTCATAGATGTTACGCACGTGCGTGCGCACGGTATCCAGGCTCAGAAATAATTTGTCTGCGATTTCCTGATAGCGAAACCCCTGGCTAAGCAGCTCAAGAATTTCCTGTTCTCTGCGGGTTAGTGCTTGAAGAAATTGATTAGGTTTTTCACGCGCTGCAAATGCCTCAATTACTTTGCGTGCAATTTGACTGCTAATGGGTGAGCCGCCTTGATAAACCTCATCAATGGCCTCAACTAATTTTTCAGGAGGTGTACTCTTTAACAAATAGCTTGTGGCTCCTGCCTTCAGAGCATTAAAAATCGTGTCTGCATTGTCATAAACGGTAAGTACCATCATTTGCATTTTAGGGTGAATAATTTTCAGCCGCTGAATACAATCTATACCGCTCATGCCTGGGAGGTTCACATCAAACAAGCCGATCTCCACCGGGCTAGAGGAAAGTTCGGCAAGCGCAGTTTCTGCGTCTTTGTATAAACGCAATTCTTCAATGACGGTGCGTTGCCGAATTTGTTCTGCCAGGTAGTGGCGAACCTTATCATCATCCTCAATGATTGCGATTGAACTTACTTTCACAACGACTAAGTTTTAAACATTATTCACAATAAAAAATGTGAATTAAGTAGTAGATATCAACCGCACACTCCATTTAAAAGAGCACCCTTTGCCAGGCTCTGACAACAAAGTCAACGTTCCTCCTAATTGACGAACCCGATGTCGAATATTGTTTAAGCCATTGCCAAAGGAAATATCATTCAGAGTAAACCCGATCCCATTATCCTTGATTTCAAACTGTAGTTCTCCGTCCTGAAGAATAGCTTTCACTTCAAGGTATGTTGATTGACTGTGCTTTATGGTATTGTTTACGATTTCTCGCGAAATCAATAAAATATTCCTGCGTTGCTCGTTGGTGAGAACGATGTCTCCTCCTTCTGGCAGCTCTATATTATAATGGATGTTAGAATACTCTAACTGTGCATTCAACTGCTCTCTCAGGTATCCTAGCAATTGAGATAAGGATTTGTTTTCCGGATTCATGCTCCAGATGATCTCACTCATATTGCCAACCAGCCTGCGACTCGTCTGAACAATTTCTTCAAGTTCTCTCGACCGAGCTGTGAGCTTGCCTTTTGCCGACTCACTCATTAGTACAATTTGCGTAAGTCCTGCACCAATCTCATCATGCATTTCGCGTGAAATGCGTTGACGTTCACCGTCAATTTGCTTTTGCAACAGCAATTCGGCCAGTTGCTTCCTAAGTTTACGCTGTACAATCACTCTTGAAATTGCAAAGGCGAACATCGCGACTAACAATACTACCAGGCCATAAAACCAAGTTGTTTCTTGAAAAGGCGGTGGCGTAAGTTTTAGATTATATTTCCGTGATAAATAGCGGTGAATGGCGTCTATGCTCTCAGCATTTACTGCAACATCGTAAATAATAACTTCGGCAATGTCACCATTGAATACCTCGCCAACCTGATCAGAGATTATTTTGGTTTTATTGTATCCAATTTTGATTTCATTTACGGAGGGCTGATTGTTTTGAACATTGATGACCACTTCTTTCCTTCCGTTCAAGTATACGAGCATTGACGTGTCCGTGTCTCGAACAAGAGTTATGATGGACCATTTTAACGGAGTAGATTCCAGCGCTGGGAAGCCCTCACCTCCCGCACCATCATAAAATGAAAATCGTTTAAATGATAACCCCAGTTGCCAGGTTATACCATCACCATGGTATGTAGAGACGAGCGTTCCTGTTCCTACACTTGATGTTTTGCTTTGTGCTTTTACTTTTGAAACCACGATGATAGTTCCCCGCTTGGATGGAAATGTTTGAGTAGCCGATGTACTCATTCCGTTATCTTTTCCATTAAAAGAGATTGCGGGAATTCCATCTTCCTTAATGAGGCGAGGTGGGTTTTTTGATGTAGTAATCGCCTGAATGTGCTGCTCGCTCTGATCTTCCCAGGAAATAACTCGATCCCCCTGTGTCTCAACACCTGCATCGGCCTTGAGCCAAAGTCTAAGATCTTTTTGAGGGATTGACTGACTTGATACGGTAAAGGGCAGTGCTGCACAAAAGCATACTATCAATGCAGTCAACCCCTGAAAAGACATGAACTGAACAGAAAAAGATTAAACTAAAACGGCTTCGAGCGTGATGTTCGTATTCAACAACTTACTAATCGGGCAATTGGCTTTTGCGTCAGCAGCGCAGGCATCAAATTTTTCTTTGCTAATGCCGGGCACCTTTGCTTTCAGGTTCAAATGGCTTTCGGTGATGGCACCATTTTCAAAATTGATGGAGCACGTTACCGTGAGGTCTTCTGCAGTGAATCCTGCCTCATTCAAAACAAAACTCAACTTCATGGCGAAGCAGCCCGAGTGGGCAGCAGCCACTAACTCTTCAGGGTTGGTGCCTACGCCTTCCGCAAAGCGTGAGTTAAATGAATATTGAGTATTGCTGAGCACCGTGCTCGCAGTGGTTAATACTCCTTTTCCTTCTTTTCCGGTTCCTTTCCAATTGGCCGTGGCAGTACGTTTCATAGTTGTTTGTGTTTAGGTTTCTAAGATAAGAAACAACCCTGAATGCATTTGGTTTTTTCAACACAAACGGCCAAACGCCTCGCTAAGCTTTTGTGAATGTGTTCGTTTGCTTGGGTGTGGTGGCACTGATGGGTGGCGCACTGTCCTTTCTAAGTTCCTTTTCGTACGATCGGAAGAAACTCCAACCGACAAAATTGGCAATGGTAATGACCAATATAATTGCATTGGCTATCGTGCCGAAGCGGGCATCATGCCAACTGGTGAAGATGGCAACCTGAGAGCATACAACGGCAACGAGGGCTATTTGCCACCACCAGTTTTTTTCAAGTCCAAAAGCAACGGCTGTTGTGATCATAAGCAACATGCCGAGCATCCAAAGGATGCCATTGAGTTTGCTGATGGGCTGCGTGAGTTGTGATATTTCCGCAAGGTGAAAAGCCTTGACAAAACCCATCAGATGAATCAGTCCATGAAGGGCAATGAAAATGATAAAAATTGTACGCCACATAAGTCACAATGAATTTGCATTCAAGGTCGGCCCGGTAGTGGTCTTGAAGAATGATTAGTATCTAATGGAGAGGTGATTTTTATCACCTTCTGTTTCGGTCTGAGGTCTCCGACCGAGGTAGAGGATTTTTATCATCAAAGTGGAGCCAGAAATTTCGGCCTGAGAGGACTCAGGCCGAAGTGTGGAAAGTTTTGTTCTGAGGCGAGTGGGGCCGGGTAAGTAATTTCATGATTCTATTATTTCCCCTGGTTGGTGTCCTCACAAACCAGAGGGAAGACTAATTTCAGAACCCATTTCACAGGCTTGCTTCTCACAAATGAGGTCGAGGTTTTAGATTATTATTTCAACTCCTTCATAATTTCTTCTACCGCCTTGTCAATTTGAGGATCGCGACCTTCAAGGCGATCTTTAAAATCCATCGGCACAAAAATATCAGGCGTCACACCCGTGGCCTCCAGGTTTTTTCCATCCAGCGTGTAGCATCCCCACGAGGGCAGGCGATAAAAAGAACCATCCACCAGGCCCTTGCCCGAGGTGAAAATGATCCATCGGTAGGTTTCTGTTCCAATCACTTTTCCAAGCTTCAATTCTTTAAATCCAGCGGTAGTCATTTCTGCATCGCTCAAGGATTGCTCATTCACTAATATCACCATCGGCTTGCCGGCAGGTGTGAAGTTTGGCTGCACCGTAAACTCGCCTTCGCGGTATTTCCATTTTAAATAAGGTCGCTGACTCAAGAACTGCAACACGTTATCATGCACATTGCCGCCTGTATTGTAGCGCAAATCCAAAATCAGCGCATCACGATTGTAGGCTTCTGATGTCATGTCGATAATAAATTTGTTGAGCTCACCCACACCCATGTTTTTCATGTATGCATAGGCAATTCGCTTTTTGCTTTTTTCATCCACGCGTTTTTGATTCGAGGCTATCCATTCATCGTACTGCAGATCATTAACTTCACCAAAATTTTGCGGATGAAGCTTCACGGTATATTCTGTGGTGCCGCGTTTAAATCCAAGTTGTATTTCTGAATCGAGCGAGGGTCTGGAAAAATAGTATTCACGGTTTTGCGATGGGTTTACTGTTACCCCATTTACGCTTACCAGCACATCGCCCGGCATAATATTTTTTCCTTTTTTATCGGCCGCGCTGTATTTCACAATGGAAGAAACTGTCCACGGATTTTGTTGATCGAAAACAATTCCGGTAGCCTGAGTGCGCGTGGTATAAAAAGTTTTTTCTTCATCGCCATTGGAGGTAAATCCTGTGTGCGATGAATTCAACTCGCCCAATAAGTTGGTGATCAGCGTGCGCAAGTCGGCACGCGTTTGCACGTGCGGCAGATAAGCTGCGTATTCATCGCGCTTCGCCTCCCAATTCAGTCCATGAAAAGTTTCGTTGTAGAAATTTTCTTTCACATTGGCCCATGTTTCGATGAACATCTGGTCAAATTCATTCTTCAGGTTTCTGCGGAAGGTAAATGCAATGTCAATCTTCTCTGCCTTTTTGGATTCCAGATTGAGGGAGTGAACGGCTCCTCCAACCAGTGCATAAAACTTATCGCCCGACTTTATCACTTCCGTGCTTCCGGTTGCAGCCCCTTCTATTTTCTCTGTCTTTGATTTTTCAAAAGCTTCGTAGGTGGTCATCCAGAGATTGTTTTTGTTTTCATCGTGATTGGAGGAGTAGATCACAAATGTTTTCTCCTCTTTTTGAAAAACCCTCGCCTCTCCTTGAGTTCCAAAATTGGGGCTTACCAATTCAATGCGCTCCATGATGCCTTCCAGATTTAGCGAAAGCGTTTTTACGGGAGCCGTGGCCGGTTTAGGATCTTCTTTCTTGGGGTCTTTCGATTTGTCATCTTCTTTCTTTGCTTCGGCCGGCTTCTCTTCAAAAAGCTTATTGTACTTATCTGACTTAAAGTCCTCGTCAAATTTTTCCAATGGCAAGCGATACACTCTTCCATCACTTAGTCCATACGGGTAGCCGGGACGGAGACGGTTTGATGTAAAATAAATATACTTACCATCGGGCGACCAATATGGGCTGTTTTCTGTCACACCCGTTTGCGTGATGTTGATTTGTGTTTTGGTATTCAGGTTGAAAAGAAAAATATCTTCCTCAAAATTTCGCCTGGCGGTGTACAATACATATTCACCATTGGGCGATAGGTATGGTGTGGAGCCTTGAAATCCCCAAAGCTCATCCTTCACCACAGTTTGGCTTTGAAACGTTTTGAGATCAATCAGTCGAACATCGTTTCTTCCACTGAGAAAAACCGCTTTGGTGCGATCGGCACTTAGCGATACGTCACGGTTATTTTGCGCATCATTGGTAAGTTGTTTTTCAGCGCTTTTGCCATCGGCAGCGATCGTAAACAAATTAGCAAAACCGTTGCTGGTCGTTTGTGCATAAAAAACCGTTTTGTTATCGGCCAGCCACTTTGCTTCCAGCACACGACCCAGTGGATTCGTTTTTAATTGCTGAACAATTTTTCCTTTTATGTCAGACACAAACAATTCACCACGCGAAACAAAAACAATTTTCTTTCCGTCATCCGAAACATCAAACGTTTCGATTTTATCTTTTACGTCAAAGTCCTTCTCACGCTCGGCAGTAATGTTAGCGATCACCTGAATAGGAATTTTACGTGAAGTTTTGGATTTGGGATCGAACAGAAATAGTTGAAAGTCTTTTTCAAATACGACAGCGCTGCCATCGGCACTTACAACCGGAAAGCGAATAGCCGTGGGGAATTGCGTCAGTGCTGTTTTTGTTTGGCCTTCGAATGTGTAGAGATTATACTCTCCGTTTGCTTCGTCCGACACAAAATAAATTTTTCCGTTACGGTCGATAGTGGGCCACATGTCTTTGCCCTGATAATCGGTATATTTTTTATAGACACCCGTTTTTGCATTGTAGGATTGAATCTCCGGATTGTAAGCGCCTTTGTATTTTTTACGATAGGCTTGCCCTTTACTTTCGCCTGTTTCGCTAAAGAACAATTCCCCGGAGGGGTGCTCGGCCATATTGTGAACGGTATGAAAATAGTTATCGAACAGGCGCACGGGTGTGCCTCCATTTACTGAAACTTTATGACCAGAAAACCTGCTATAGCGATTGGAGGTGAAATAGATTGTTTGCGAATCCCAACTCCAGTTGTCCACATGATCATACGCTTCATGAAACGTGAGCTGGCGTATTTCGCCTCCTGCGGCAGGCATGACATAAACATCCTGATTGCCACTTTGTGCTCCGGTAAAGGCAATCCACTTTCCATCAGGAGAATATTTGGCGCGTATTTCTTCACCTTGCATGGCGGTGATGCGCATTGCCATGCCCCCTTCCGAGGCCACCTTCCAAAGATCACCGTCATACGTAAACACCACGGTTTTCCCATCAGGGCTTAAGCACGGAAAGGAAGCAAAGTAAACTTCAGTGGTCTGTGTGAAGGCGGGCATCGATGCAAAAAGCAATGCGATTGCCGATAGTAGCGATTTAATCATAACTGTTTGTGTTGTGTGCGTTCAGGAGAATGGATTAAGATACACAAAGCGTTCAACTCAATGAAAAGTATTTTCCGGGTGGAAGATTTGTTGCAAACTTTAAGCAGGCCGGTTACACGAACGGCACTAGGTTTCTTTTTCGAAATAAATCTTGTAATACTTCCTTCCATCTTTATCAACGCCTTGCTCAATCAGCTCACGATTGCCATGAATGTAGATGTGAAAGTTTTTATCCAGTTTCAACACACTCTTGAATACTCTTGCTTGTTTTTTCACCGCGGGTAATGAAATGTCAAAGTCATCACCTAATTCGATATCATGTTGAGTGCGGAAGTTCGAATCAAAATTCCGAAATGATTTGATGATGCCCGTATCTTGAAGGACTTCCTTTTCAAATTCTTTTTTATTGAAACTGTCGTGCGTTTTGAAGTAATCTACCGAACGATTGAGTAAATCAATTTGATCGGCCTTGGTCACCTCAAATTCCTCCGAAAGCTTTTTGGTAACAAAGTCTTTGGTGATGCTCATGATTTGGTTGGTCTGGTGAAACTCGTTGGCAACGGGCTTCACTTTCAAAAAAGCATCTTTCCAATATTTTGCTTCTTCCGATTTGCTGGCATTGTCGATAATAAAAACACGATAGCCATCGATCTTTTGGGTATTAAAAATAATGCAGCCTTTATCAATCCGATCGATTTCAAAACCAAAATCATGATCGATGACAAAGCGCGCCTTAGTGTTTTTCATTTTTAGAAAAGGCACGTTCTTTTCGGATTTAAACACACCGATGGCATCCATCTTTTTGTCATCAAGCACAGCGTTGGTGAAGTAGGCCACGTTGAGTTCGCCTTCCATTATTTTTGGATGAACGGAGTATTCATACAGCAGCTTGGCCAGGTTTTGAGATGCTTCCACAAAATTGTCCTGGTTTTTGAAAATACTTTCCGCAGCAGCGAAGACATCGTTCTGATATAACTGAACAGGATGTGTGAAACAGTAGACCTCCTCAGCCTTTGCGGTGGCAAGAAAATATTTCAGCAGATAGTCGCGCGTGTCTGGTTTTACCACGGTGGTCTCTTCTGATAGCAAATAGCTTTCTTCTTTTAGCTTGTTACCGATGTGATGGGTGATGAGTTGTTGAAGTTCTGCTGGTGTGAAATCGATCATTCTTCTCGGTTTGGCTTGTAATGTTTTTTCAAAGGTATGAACAGAAATCTTCTTTCCTCCTCATCCTTCACCGTCATCGCGAGGAACCGCGGGGAAGTGCGCAAGGGGTGACGTGGCGGTCTCCTTTAATTAATAATGACGAACCTAATTGAGGATTGCTTCGTCATCCCCTCTCAACCAACCCTAATTCCTCGCAATGACGGAATAGAAATAATCAACACATTCATAGCCGTCATCGCGAGGAACAGCAGGGGATAGTGCGTAAGAGATGACGTGGCGATCTCCTTTAATAAAGACAAACCTAATTGGGGATTGCTTCGTCATCCCTCTCTGAACCAACCCTAATTCCTCGCAATGACGGAACAGAAATAATCAACACATTCATAGCCGTCATCGCGAGGAACAGGGTGGGTAGGTGCGCGGGGGTGACGTGGCGATCTCCTCGAAGTGAAGACGGAACTAAATGGGGATTGTTTCGTCATCCCTCTCTCAACCCAAACTTCATTCCTCGCAATGACGGAACAGAGAAAAAAAACTACATCTCTAAACCGTCATCGCGAGGAACAGCAGGGGATAGTGCGTAAGAGGTGACGTGGCGATCTCCTTTAATAAAGACGAACCTAATTGAAGATTGCTTCGTCATGCTTATTTTTTCAGCAGGCAGTAACCGTTAATTTTTTATTTTGGTGAAATGAAAAGAGGTGGTTGTATTTACATAATGACTAATCTTCATCACACAACATTGTACGTTGGAGTGACCTCTGACCTATACATTCGTGCAATTGAGCATCGTGATAAAAAATATCCAAGAAGTTTTACAGCACGATACAACTTGACGAAGCTCGTCTATTATGAAGTCTTTCATTCCATTCAAGAGGCTATTATTCGCGAAAAGCAAATTAAGGCAGGGTCACGCGCAGACAAAATTGCTCTGATTCAAACAGTAAATCCTAATTGGAAAGATTTGTTCGAAGAGGTGAGTAGGTGGTGAGTATTTTGACACGTTGAAAAGTAGCATCCTTGAAGGAATGGGCAACTAAGTGGGGATTGCTTCGTCATTCCCCTCTCATTCCGACCCCATTCCTCGCAATGACGGAATAGAAAAGAATTACCATATACATTGCCGTCATCGCGAGGAACCGCGGGGAAGTGCGCAAGGGGTGACGTGGCGATCTCCTTTAATAAAACAAACCTATTTGGGGATTGCTTCGTCATTCCCCTCTCATTCCAACCCCATTCCTCGCAATGACGGAATAGAAAAGAACTACCATATACATTGCCGTCATCGCGAGGAACCGCGGGGAAGTGCGCAAGGGGTGACGTGGCGATCTCCTTTAATAAAACAAACCTATTTGGGGATTGCTTCGTCATTCCCCTCTCATTCCAACCCCATTCCTCGCAATGACGGAAATAGAAAAGAACTACCATATACATGCTGTCATCGCGAGGAACAGCGGGGGAAGTGCGTGGGGTGACGTGGCGATCTCCCTGAAGTGAAGACGGAACTAAATGGGGATTGCTTCGTCATCCTTCTCTCAACCAACCCTAATTCCTCGCAATGACGGAAGGGAAAAACTACATCATGAGTAAATGCAAATGACGGTAGTGCATGAGGGATAGAAGTGAAAAGCCCGAAGTGTGGATGAATAGAGCGAGGGCGGACTTGTAGCGGATAGCCCGACCCGCAGGGGCACGCCCACAATTTTTTTATTCATGCAACCTTGCCGGTCACTTTTAAGTCTATTGACCGTCTTCGGGCCAAATATTTTCAAAGTCGCGTTGAAACCTTTTGTCATTACCGAAGTACTTCTAATTCAACTCTGTTGCTATGCTTAAAAATTATCTGATCGTAACTGTGCGCAACCTGTTTCGCAATGGGTTTTATTCATTCATCAACATTGCCGGCCTGGCCATTGGCATTACGTGCAGCATTCTCATTTTGCTGTGGGTGGCCGATGAAACCAGCTTTGATAAATTTCATCCGAAGGCTGATCGTCTTTACCAGGTGTGGGTGAATGCACAGTTTGACGGTAAAATCAGCTCGTGGACCTCTGTGCCTTTGCCTACCTATGAGGCCATGAAGACGGCCGATAGCAACATTAAGCGCGCAGTGGTTACCGACTGGGGTGGCACGCACTTGCTCACGGTGGGTGAAAATCGCCTGACGAAAAAAGGTTATTGGGCAAGCGAGGAGTTTTTGGAAATGTTTGAGTTTCCGCTGCTAACTGGAAATGCGGCTCAAGTATTAGACGATCCTCGCTCCATTGTGATCAGTCAATCCACCGCGAAGGCTCTTTTTGGCGATGCAGATCCCATCAATCAGGTAGTGCGTGTGGATAACGCGCACGAGTTGAAGGTAACAGGTGTGCTAAAGGATGTTCCTGCCAACTCATCGTTTGAATTGGATTTTATCATGCCGTGGAAATTTCGCGAACAGGTTAATGAATGGGTACGCAGGGAAACAACCAATTGGGGCAACTACAGCTTTCAAGTATTTGTGGAACTCAACGATCCAAAAAATCATGCTTCGGTAGAAAACCGTGTGCGCATGATGCTGCAAGAGCATGGGGAAAAAGATACGAAGCCTGAATTTTTTCTATATCCGATGTTGCGTTGGCGCCTGTACTCTTCTTTTGAAAATGGTGTAGAAACAGGTGGCATGAGCGACTATGTGCAAATGTTTACGATTATCGCGGTGTTCATCATTGTAATTGCCTGTATCAACTTTATGAACCTGGCTACTGCGCGCAGCGAGCGCAGGGCACGCGAGGTGGGCATTCGCAAAAGTGTGGGCTCGCGCAGGTATGAGCTCATCACCCAGTTTATGGGTGAGTCCATCTTCATTTCTTTTCTCGCTTTCGCGGTTGCGATTTTGCTGGCGCAATTACTGCTGCCTTACTATAACGACTTGGTTCAAAAAAAACTGGCGATCGACTATCTATCATCAGAATTCTGGCTCTTCTCTTTGGGCACTATTTTGATCACCGGTATTGTGGCCGGTAGTTATCCTGCTTTTTACTTATCCTCCTTTCAGCCGGTGAAGGTGTTGAAAGGAAAAGTAACGGTAGGCAAGAATGCCAGCACCCCGCGAAAAGTGTTAGTGACATTGCAGTTTGGCTTTTCAATTTTACTGATCATTGGCACCATCGTTATCTACCAGCAAATACAACTGGTGAAAGGACGGCAGCTGGGCTACGATCAGGAAAATCTTATTGCTACCGATTTTACCAGCGAGGTGAAGCAGAATTATAAGGCAATCAAATCAGAATTACTCAACTCGGGCGTGGTGGAGTCGGTAACAAGGGCAAACAGTGAGATCACCGATATTAATTCAAACAACTTTTTAGGCTGGCCGGGTAAGCCTGAAGATTTGCGTGTCATTTTTACCACCATCGTGGCCGAATATGATTACACCAAAACAATGGGCATCAAAATTCTGGAGGGCCGTGATTTTTCTGAGGACTTCAAAAGCGACACTGCTGCCATTCTCGTTAACAAAGCAGGGATTGACCTGATGAATCTTAAGGACCCCATTGGCACTGAACTGCCGCTTTGGGGAAGAAACCGCAAGTTGATCGGGGTGTTGGATAATGTGCTGATGGGTTCACCCTTTCAGCCGGTAAAACCACTGTTTGTTATTCTGGATGATTGGGGTGGCTCCGTTTCCATCCGTTTGAAAAAGACAAAAGACCTTCAAGCGTCTATTGCGACTGTTAAAAATATTTTTGAAAAGTATTCTCCTGCCTATCCGTTTGAGTATCGATTTGCTGATGTAGAGTTTCAGAAAAAATTTACCACAATTAATCTCACCAGCACACTTGCCAGTTTATTTGCTACGCTCACCATTGTGATTACCGGTCTCGGGTTGTTCGGCCTGGCATCGTTCACCGCTGAGCAGCGCACGAAAGAAATCGGGATACGAAAAGTATTGGGTGCTTCGGTGCCCAGCCTGGTGGGGTTGATGTCGAAAGATTTTTCGCGATTGGTTATTATCTCATTCGTATTGTCTTCACCACTGGCGTGGTGGTTGCTCAACAAATACCTGGAACGCTATACAATTCGCACTGAAATTGGGTGGTGGGTATTTCCTCTTACAGGACTTATTGCATTATTATTTGCGATCGCGATTGTAAGCACCCAAGCGTTGCGTGCTGCACATGCCAATCCTTCACAGTCGTTGCGGAGTGAGTAATTGTTTTTATGATGAAATTATTAAATCCCGGGTGACTCCGGGTTTTTTTTACTTCCCTTCCAACACCCACCAGCTGATAAGCGTTATCAGTGCAGACGCAGTGCCTGCAATGTGCAGGATAATGGCTAACCGATTCCATTTATTATCTGGGTTGATTTTTTTTGCACCCAACCACAGCAAAACACCAAAAATGCCAACCGGGAAGGAGATAAACACATTGGCCAGATAGGCCCAAACCCAACTGGTGAGCGCGAACCATATCCCACAGATTATCGAACAAATCGTCAGTACGTACCCGATAGTAGCTTTTTGCATAATCTGAACGTTCAATTTGGGAAAGATAATTATTTCAATGCCGATATTTACCAGAACTTTAAGGTTGGCTTTGTTTTTGAGAAGACCTTAACTGCTTTAAACCAATAAAAACACTCATGCGAAAACTTGTTTGCTTTCTCTTTTGTCTGCTTTGTCTGGAGGTGTATTGCCAGGACTTGACGTTATGGAAAAAATCCACTCTCGATTCTGCTAATACTGCTGCTGCTGCTGCATACCTCACTCCTGAAGAAAAGAAAATATACCTGCTCACCAACCTTGCCCGAATGGATGGCAAAGCCTTCATCAAAAATGTGCTTGATCCATTTGTTAAAGAGAACGATACTGAAAAGGATGAATATCTGGCAAGTTTATACGCTGACTTAAAAGTACACCCACGCCTTCACCCGTTGGTGCCACACGAAAAACTTCATCATAGTGCAGCACATCATGCTACTGACATGGGTAAGAATGGGAAGATCGGACATGAGTCCAGTGACGGAACTGATTTGCACACCCGCATCAAGCGCTATCACCAAGGCCACACGGTGTTGGCTGAAAATTGCAGCTATGGCTATGATGATGCCCTTAATATTGTCATGCAATTGTTGATTGACGATAACCGCCCTGAAAAGAAACATCGCAATGTGATGTTGGGAAAAGAATTTGCACACCTGGGCGTGAGCATCAAAGATCACCGCGCGTATGGTGCTAACTGCGTTATGGATTTTTCTGATTAATGTTTGAAGGAGTTTAGTCTTTGAAGTTGTCCACAATACTATTTCAAAGATTCCTTCCTCTGATTCGGAATGACTTTAAGAAAGGCTGTCGATGACGGCCTTTTTTATTGTTTCAGCAAATTCGGGGAAGTTGCTCTCCGGTGAGGAAATTCACCACACGCCTGCCGCCAATGGCGCTGGCCATCACCACTTGTCCTGGGTGTTGCGTGGTGACCTCACCAATGACGGCTGCGCTTTTTCCTTCAGCGTCTTGGTGAAGAATGGAGATCACTTCTTCCGCTCGAGCCGCCTCAACAATAGCAATGAAAATTCCCTCATTGGCAACATACAGCGGATCAAGACCCAGCATTTCGCATGCACCTTCTACTTGCTCCAGCACAGGAATGTTTTTTTGAATCAGGTCGATGCCAAGTTTTGATTGCCCGGCAACTTCATTCATCACAGTAGCTACACCGCCACGCGTTGGGTCGCGCAGAAAATGAATATCTGCACCAACAGCATCCAGTAGTTTCTTCACTGTATGATTCAATGCCCTGGTGTCACTCTCCAGCGTTGTTTCAAACGCTAATCCCTTTCGCCTAGACAAGATGGCCATACCATGAGACGCTACATTTCCACTGACAATAATTTTGTCTCCGGGCTTCACTCGGCTGAAATGAATCATTGCGTTAGGGTGAATCTCTCCGATACCCGATGTGTTGATGAAAATACGATCGCCCTTTCCTTTTTCCACCACTTTGGTATCGCCTGTTACAATTTGCACACCGGCTCGCTCACTTGCTTCTTTGATGGAAACGAGAATCTCCCAGAAATCACTCATGGGCAATCCTTCTTCGATGATGAATGCAAGCGATAAATATTTCGGCATGGCGCCACACATCGCCAAATCGTTAACCGATCCATTCACGGCCAGCTCACCAATGTTCCCGCCAGGAAAAAAGATGGGAGAAATAACATAGCTATCGGTTGAAAAAGCCATTCGTCCGTTAAGGTTGAGCAGCGCGCCATCGTGTTGCTGATCGAGGTGTTCGTTTTTCAGTAAATCAAAAACTCCGGATTCCAAAAGTCGATGGGTGAGTAACCCCCCACTGCCGTGCCCCATGGTGATTACTTCAAAATCCAGTTGGGGCATCGGGCAATTGAGTTGAAGAGTTTTTTCAATGACACTCATACGATCACCTCCTCCTTGTGACTTGCATAATCAAAGTATGCAGCACATGCTCCTTCGCTGCTCACCATCGGTGCGCCCAACGGATGCTCTGGTTTACATTTGGTGCCGAAGTTGGGACATTGAAACGGTTTCTTTAACCCTTTCATGATGGCGCCAGAAATACACTCACTGTTTTCTTTCACTTCACCTATGTTGAGGTTGAACTTAACCCGGGCGTTGTAGTTTTTGTAATTCTCTTTCACTTCGTAGCCGCTCATGGGTATTGTGCCAATGCCTCGCCAGGTGCGATCACTCACATCAAAGACCCGATGAATGGTTTGCTGTGCCAATTGATTTCCTTCGCGCTGCACCACTCGTGAATATTGGTTTTCAACTTTTGCTTGTCCCTTTTCCAGTTGTGTTATGGTCATCAATATTCCTTGCAGCAGATCCACCGGTTCGAAGCCGGTGATCACCACGGGAATATTATATTTTTCTACGATGGGAAAATACTCATCCAATCCCATGATGGTGCATACGTGACCCGCAGCTAAAAAAGCATTGATGCGGCTTTCCGGATCGCTAAGAATTGCTTCCATTGCAGGCGGCACCAGCACGTGCGAAGCCAGAATGCTATAATTCATCACTCCCATTTTTTCTGCATGTACCACGGAGAGCGCATTGGCTGGTGCTGTAGTCTCAAAACCAACAGCAAAAAATACAACTTCTTTTGTCGGATTTTCCTGGGCAATTCTCACGGCTTCGAGCGGAGAGTAAACAATTCGCACATCACCGCCTTCGGCTTTTGCTTCCAGCAAACTTTTTGAGGAGCCCGGCACACGAAGCATGTCACCAAACGAGCATAAGATCACATCCTTGCGAGACGCTAATTCAATCGCTTCGTCAATAATACCTAATGGGGTAACACACACCGGGCAACCTGGGCCATGCACCATGGTAATTTCTTTGGGCAACATTTCCAGAATACCATTCTTCACCAGGCTGTGCGTTTGTCCTCCACAAATTTCCATGAGTGTCCATGGCCGGGTGGTAATGGCTTTTATTTGCGTGAGATATTCTTTCACCAATTCACCATCTCGGTATTCGGATAAGTACTTCATACTATTGGATGGTTCGATTTGAGTGCTTGGCACCTATCCTCTTGATGCCTCAATTCCTCCAGTTCACCCACCTGCTTGATGTAGTCAAATGTCTTGTGGGCTTCTTCTTCATCGACCGTGCTAATGGCAACACCCACATGAACCAGAATGTAATCACCCACTTTTGCTTCCGGCAGCATGGCCAGGTTCACCTCTTTCATAATTCCGCCAAACGAAACTTTAGCATAGCGAAATGTTTCATCTAACTGCGCGGTGATGGAAACAACTTTTCCGGGAATGGCCAGGCACATTGCTTTAGTCTTTAGATAAGTTGATACTCTGTTTTACGCTTTGCTTCATTCGATTTCAATACGTGCTGCTGAATGTAAAGCCATGCCAACTGGCCCAACGCTATATTTTCATCATTGGGCGAAAGTTGGTCATGGAAATAAAGCTGGTGATGATCGCTCAGTTGCTGATGAATTAAATCTACCAGCAGTGCATTTTGAAAAACACCTCCGCTAAAAGCGATTTTAGAAATCCCTTGACGCGTTGCCACCTTGGCAATCCACTGCACCAAATCCTGGTGGAAATGATACGCAATAATTTCTTTTGGTGTTCCTCTCTTGATTTCATCTACCAATTGTCGCATTGCATTTTGAAGTGAAAAGTGCTTGCCGGTATTCCATCGTGCGCGTGGAAGAGCATTTTCAACCGGAGCTTTTGAAGCCAGGGCTTCCAGATACATAGCGGCTTCGCCTTCGTAAGAAGAAATGTCACACAAACCAAGCAAGGAAGCCACGCCATCAAACAGTCGGCCGATACTGGAAGTTTGAAGCAAATCTTTTTGTTCCAGTATGGTTTTATAGAGGTTCCATTCTATAAATGAAAACTTGGGTTTCAGCAACTCCTCCGCTTCCGGAATATTTTTGCATAGCGACATGGCGCACAGTCTGGGTTCTCTGGAAACTTTGTCGCCCAAAAAATGATCGAAATAATCAAGATGTACCAGGCGCTCAATGGCTCCGGATTCATAAACAAAAAACTCTCCCCCCCAGATGTTGCCATCATCGCCCCAGCCCGTGCCATCCCAGATTACACCCAACACAGGCTCGTTACTTTCCAATAAATTGTTTTCGGCCAGTACTGCGCTAAAATGAGCGTGGTGATGCTGAACCAGTATTGGCGATAAGCGGCTCTCACGAGTAATTTTTTTCCCTAGCATGGAAGAGAAGTAAACCGGATGCTTGTCTACCAAAACGTGAGTAGGGTCAGCATCAAGCATTTTGCGCCAATGCGAAAGGGTGTGTTCAAAGCTTTCCTGCGATTGAAAGTTTTCAAGGTCTCCCAGAAATTGGCTGATGTAAACGTTACGTTGGTTCAAGAGGGCAAATGCACTTTTCATATCGCCACCCATGGCAAGCCATGTTTTGCTTTCGTTTACAAAAGGGTGTGGAAGAAACGTGGGCGCGAGGCCGCGCGACCTTCGGATTATTATTCTTTGATGCTCTTTTGTGAAGCGCACCACACTATCGTCTTGTGGCAGCGTAATGTCTCGGTTGTTGATGATAAAGAAGTCTGCAATGTTGTTAAGGTGATGTAATGCTTGTTCGTTATCGTAAAAAATGGGCGAGCCACTTTCATTGCCGCTGGTGGCAATGAGTGGAGATTTCCATGCTTTCATAAGCAACGCCATAAGCGGTGTATACGGCAGCATTGCCCCAATATGATCAAGCTGCGGAGCAATGGCTGATAAAGCGAGGTTCGATTTTGGGTTTTGTTTTGTTTGCACCAACACAATGGGCGCTTCAATGCTTTGCAACGCCTCCTGCTCATCTTCGGTAATGAATGCATCTTCGCAAAGTATTTCCAATGATGGGTAGAGCAACGCAAAAGGTTTGGTAGGGCGATGTTTCCGATGGCGGAGAAGGTTCACTGCTTGTTCGTTCGTAGCATCTGCCAGCAATAAAAATCCACCGATGCCTTTCATTGCCACAACTTTTCCTTCTTTCAAAGCGCTTGTTGTTAGCTGAAGTACAATCTCGGTCGTTGTTGTGAGCGAGTGGCCTGAAGAATTCAGCAACTCAAGTTGAATGGCACAATTGGGACACGAGTTGGTTTGTGAAAAATATCTTCGATCAGCTGGTGACTGAAATTCCTTTCCACAGGTTTCACACATGACAAAATCCTTCATCGTGGTGTTCGCCCGATCATAAGGAAGTTTTTGCAGGATGGAGTACCGAGGCCCGCATTGCGTGCAGGTAGTAAAGGCATAATGATATCGGGTGTTGCCTTCCTTCTCGATTTCTTCACGACAGTGATGACACATTCCTAAGTCAGGAGTAACCAGTAAGGTTGGCACTCCATCCTCATTGCTTTCGCGAATCTGAAAATCGGTCCAGAATTCATTTTCAATTTCATAAATAGCATGCCGTGTGATGCGCGCACTTTGCGGTGCATTGTGCACCAGTGAATAATAAAATTTACGGCACAGGCGTTCGTCACCACAAATTTCAATGTGCACACCATCCACACCGTTGCTTACCCAGCCTGAGAGATAAAATTCTTTGGCCAATCGCCATACATAAGGCCTGAAACCTACACCTTGAACTTGCCCTTCGATGTGAATATGGTACGCGATCATATTTGTTATGAGATTAAAGTGTTAGCCTCTGAATACTGTTTTTGTATCAGGTCAAAGCGGGCTTTGAGCCAGTCATACCATTTACTCATCCCCTCGCCTGTTGTGGCAGAAACTTCAATGAAAGACAAGCGGGGATTTACTTTGTGTGCAAACTCTTTCACCTTCTCCAGGTTGAAATTCACATACGGCAGCAAGTCAATTTTATTAATGATGCAGAGATTGCTCGATTCAAACATGTCAGGATATTTCAGTGGCTTATCCTCGCCTTCTGTTACGCTGATGATGGCCACGCGTGAGTTCTCGCCCAGATCAAACATGGCGGGGCAAACGAGGTTGCCAACATTTTCGATGAACACAATGGAGTTTTCCTGCGGATCAAGCTGATGAATGGCGCGGTGAATCATGTCTGCATCCAGGTGACAACCTTTGCCGGTATTGATCTGCACTACTTCCGATCCGGTGGCAGCAATACGATTGGCATCATTCAGTGTTTGCTGGTCGCCTTCGATTACATACGATTTGAAATAATCTTTTGTCTCACTCAATGTTTTTTCGAGCAATGATGTTTTGCCTGACCCCGGTGAGCTCACCAGGTTGATGGCCAAAATGTGTGACGACTCAAAATGATAGCGATTGTGTTCTGCCTGTTGGTTGTTCTTGCCCAAAATATTTTTCTCCAATTCAATTCGCCTCTTCTCGCCCTTTTCAACAGTGTGATGATGACTAAGAATTGATCCCGAAAGGTTGATCGCTTTGAAATAATTTTGATCACCACCAATTCGGGTGATGGTTACTCCTCCGGGTTGATCACATCCACAGGTTGCACACATGGTTTGTTGTTGGTTAATGTTGCTCTTTAGGTTACGAAAGCGTGAGCGCTTTCACTCTCAGTTCTTTTCCTTGCAGGTACTGCACAAAAACATCGCTACAAGCCGGACAAGGTTCAAAGGCTTCTTTCACCGGATATTCGCAACCGCAATTGGTGCAGCGCGCAATGGCCTGAACATTGTCAATTATCCGCTCTGCATCTTGCAGCACCGTATCGCGCACAATCGCCTCCCAAGAAAAATCCAACGCCTCCATTTCCACTCCGGCAAGGGACCCAACTTCCAACTCAATCGCATCTACTTTGTGAGCATGATTTTTTTTCACCTCCTCTTCAGCGATATCGATGATGCTCATCACGATGGATAACTCATGCATAATGATTTACTTTTTGTTTGCCCGATTTTCCCTCTTATTCAAAATCCACGATACCACCACGGCCATTGCCAAGGTTAGCACTATTGGAAGCGCATGTTGAGGATTGCTCACATAATGCCCCGGTGCCAACGGATTATCATTTCCATGTCCGGGATGTGCCACCGTATTCAGCGATACCGCCATCATGATGACCATCGCTGCCAGATAGGTTAATGCCTTTTTCATTTGCAAATGATTTTTAATTGTAGAACCGAAGATAGTCCTGAAGCATGCATTTCTGTGATGATAAAAGTCATTGCGCAGTATGAATAAAATCATGTGTCAGAATGAAGGGGAGAAGTAAACTTGTTAATGCTTTTCTAAATTTTTTTCAGGCAATTCCTAAGAATGAATCTAAACAAGTAATCATCATGATTCAGGAAACCATAACAAAACGCACAACCTACTATGAAGAGCTCCTCGACAAAGGATATTCGAGAAGGGACTTCATGAAATTCTGCACGATGATGGCCGCCTATATGGGCTTGCAATCATCCGGTGTGGCCCAGGTGGCCAACGCACTAAAAACAAATCCGAGGGTACCGGTAATCTGGCTGCACTTTCAGGAGTGCACCTGCTGCAGTGAGTCGTTCATTCGCTCTTCGCATCCTATCGTTGCCGACATCATTCTGGATAAAATTTCGCTGGACTATACGGAAACATTAATGGCCGCAGCCGGGCATCAGGCAGAAGCCGCCATGCAAAAAACCATGAAAGACTATCGTGGTGAATATGTGCTCTGTGTAGAAGGATCTGTTCCGGCTGGTGCCGATGGTGTGTATTGTATGATCGGTGGCAAATCGTCACTCGATATTTTGCACGAAGCAGCGGAGGGAGCAAAAGCGGTCATCTGCTGGGGAAGCTGCGCGAGCAATGGTTGTGTGCAGGCCGCAAAACCAAATCCTACCAAAGCCACTCCGATTCATAAAATCATAAAAGGAAAACCGTTGATCAAAGTTCCCGGCTGCCCTCCGATTGGTGAAGTAATGGCGGGCGTATTGGTTCACATCATTACGTTTGGAACATTGCCGGCACTCGACAGCGTTGGTCGTCCGAAAGCATTTTATTCAAAACGCGTTCATGATAGTTGCTATCGCAGACCTTACTACGATGCGGGAATGTTTGTGGAGACCTTCGATGATGAAAATGCAAAACGAGGTTATTGTCTGTACAAAGTGGGATGTAAAGGGCCGAGCACCTACAATGCTTGTGGTGTTATGCGGTGGAACAATGGCACGAGCTATCCCATTCAATCCGGTCATGGATGTTTTGGTTGCAGCGAAGAAAGTTTCTGGGACAATGGACCCATCTACGAGCGTCAGGCCAGTGCCGGAGGATTTGGTATTGAAGAGAATGCCGATGAGATTGGTGTGATCGCTTTGGGTGTAACCGCCTCGGGTATTGTAGCGCATGCCGTGGCCACCAATCTGCGCAAGCACAAACTGGTAGAAGACCTGATCAGTGAAGGCAAACAATCTGAACAAGAACTCAAAAACGATTAATCATTATGGCACAGCGAATAGTAGTCGATCCCATCACGCGCATAGAAGGGCACTTGCGGATCGAAGCAGATATAAAAGATGGTAAAATTTCGGAGGCGTACAGCTCGGGCACGATGGTGCGCCTCATTGAGGAAATATTGCGTGGCCGCGATCCGCGCGATGCGTGGGCCTTTGTAGGTCGAGTGTGTGGTGTTTGCACTACGGTGCATTCACTCGCTTCCATCCGTGCGGTGGAAGATGCGTTGGGAATTGTTGTTCCGCCCAATGCTGAGCTGGTGCGCAACCTCATGTTTTGCGCGCAAAGCATGCAAGACCATGTCATTCACTTCTATCATTTACACGCGCTCGATTGGGTAGATGTGGTCAGCGCTTTAAAAGCTGATCCGAAAAAAACTTCGGAGATCGCGCAAAGCATTTCCCATTGGCCAAAGAGCTCGCCTGGTTATTTTTCTGATCTGCAAAAGCGACTGACCAAATTTGTAGAAAGTGGTCAGCTTGGAATTTTTGCGAATGGATATTGGGGCCACCCTGCCTACAAACTTCCCGCAGAAATTAATTTGATCGGAGTGGCGCACTATCTCGAAGCCTTAGAGTGGCAAAAAGAGATTGCCAAAGTGCACACCATTTTTGGCGGAAAAAATCCACATCCTAATTTCCTGGTGGGCGGCATGGCGTGCTCTATCAGTCTGGACGATGTGAGTGGTATCAATGCCGAGCGCCTCGCCTATGTTCAGCAATTACTCAAACAAGGCAAAGAATTTATTGAACAGGTTTACATCCCGGATCTACTGGCGGTAGCGCCTTACTATCTGGATTGGGGCGCCATCGGTGGAGGATTAGGAAACTATCTGGTCTACGGTGACTTGTCCACCAGCGCTTACACGGATGTTCAGAATTATAAATTTCCGGCAGGAGCTATTCTCAACAAAGACCTAAGTCATGTGCACGAAGTGGATTTGCGCAGCGACAATGAAGTGCAGGAATTCATCAGTCACAGCTGGTACGAATATGCCGGTGGCGATGAGGTGGGCTTGCATCCCTGGAAAGGCGAAACGAAACTGAACTACACCGGCCCGAAACCTCCGTTTGATCAGCTCAACGTAGAAGACAAATACAGCTTCCTGAAAACACCACGCTGGAAGGGCAACGCTATGGAAGTAGGGCCACTGGCGCGTGTGCTGGTAGGCTACGCCAGTGGTCGTCCGGATTTTAAAGAAGTAGTGGACAGCACGCTGAGCAAACTCAATGTTCCGGCAGCAGCGTTATTCTCTACACTCGGCCGCACCGCTGCGCGCGGGTTAGAATCTGTATTGGTATCACAATGGTCGCTGGAGTTTTATGATCAGCTGATCAGCAATATTAAAAACGGTGACACGCGTATGGCCAACATGGAAAAATTCAAACCCGAAACCTGGCCGGCAAAAGCCATGGGCGTAGGGCATACCGAAGCACCACGCGGAGCATTGGCACATTGGATCGTCATCGAAGATCAGAAAATTGCCAACTATCAGTTAGTGGTGCCCTCCACCTGGAATGCCTCGCCTCGCGACAAAGAAGGAAAATCATCGGCTTATGAAGCTGCGCTGAAAGATACTCCTATACACGATGTCAATCAGCCGGTAGAAATTCTGCGCACGATTCACTCGTTCGATCCATGCCTGGCGTGCGCGGTACACCTTTATGATGAAGAAGGAAAACAGGTGAGCAAAGTGAAAGTACTCTAATGCACAGGTTATGAATGCAACAACTTATTCGAAAGCGCACAAACTCAGAAGAGTATTTGTGTGGCAATTGCCTGTGCGTTACTATCATTGGATAAATGCACTATGCATCCTCGCCTTGATTGGCACAGGTTTTATCATCGGCAATCCTCCGGCAATTCTTACCAGTCGCGAAGCAAGTTCTTCCTACTGGTTTGGCACTACGCGATTCATTCATTTTTTAGCGGCCTACCTTTTCTTTTTCAATTTCATGTTCAGAATCTATTGGGGATTTGTCGGCAACAAGTATGCGCAGTGGAGCAATTTTGTTCCCACCAACGCACAATACTTTAAAGACATGTGGAAAGTATTGAAGTCGGATATCTTCATGACGAAAGGATACAACTTCCACACGATCGGGCACAACCGGCTGGCAGGATTCATTTACTTTCTCACCTTCCTTGCTTTTGGTTTGCAATGCCTCACCGGCTTTGGTTTGTACTCTGCCATGAGCGATTGGTGGTTTCCCAATCTGTTCAGCTGGGTGCCTGCTTTATTTGGTGGCGATTTTCTCATGCGTTTAGTGCATCACTGGGCCATGTGGTTTTTCATCCTCTTTGCCGTAGTGCACGTTTACCTTGTGTTCTATCACGATTACGTTGAAGGTCACGGTGAAATCTCCAGCATGGGCGGAGGATGGAAATTTATTGAAGAGGAGACGTTTCAAAAAAACCTTCGCGAGGAAGAAAAGAAAAAATGAACGAGCACTCCTTGTTGATCCTCGGCATTGGCAATTACCTGATGGGGGATGAGGGTCTTGGTGTTCATTTGATCAAAGCCCTGGAAAAAGAAAAATTGCCGGAAGGCATCGATCTGCTGGATGGCGGTACGGCAGGATTTCAACTCATGGAATATCTGGAGAAGTATCCTGTCGTGATCATGGTTGATGCAACGCTGGATCATTATCCTGTGGGAACGATTCGACTCATTGAGCCGAAGTTCTCACAGGATTTTCCCAAAGCCATGAGCACACACGAAATCGGATTGAAAGACCTGGTGGAAAGTCTGAGCCTGATGGGTAAGCTTCCCAAAATTTATTTGTTTGTGATGACGGTGAAAGATATTGCCAATCTGAATGTCGGTCTATCGCCC
Source organism: uncultured Cyclobacteriaceae bacterium (assembly GCA_966095315.1). Lineage (GTDB taxonomy): Bacteria > Bacteroidota > Bacteroidia > Cytophagales > Cyclobacteriaceae > ELB16-189. The sequence continues at coordinate 393,545 of CBHTSG010000001.1, read as the reverse complement.
GAAGTTGAGCGAGCGATGAATGAACTTAAGAAGCTCGTGCTTGAAAAAGCTGAGTCTCTTTTGCTGCTGGTATGAAACGACCCTTTTCATTTTACCTTTTGGCAATCGTACTCTTGTTTCAAGGCGTTTGTGGAATGTTTGGTGGCGTGTCGCTTATTCATGATTCTACGGGGGCGGGTTTGGGAATGAATGTGCCGCAACTTCATTCTGTGTTCGCCAATTTTTTTATTCCCGGTCTTGTACTTGCTCTGCTTCTTGGTGTGTTGCCCACTCTATTATTTTTTGTTCTGATCTTAAAACCCAACTGGCATTGGCCAAATCGATTCAATTTGTTTCGTAATCAGTTTTGGGGCTGGACATTTTCACTTTACGTTGGCATCATCCTCATCATTTGGATTGATGTGCAATTAATGATTGTTCAGGAATACATTATTCTTCAACCGGTGTTTTCGTTAGTCGGGTTGAGCATTGTTGTCCTGGCATTGTGGCCATCTAGTCAAAAATATTTTCTGCGTTTCTAATTCTTATTGCCACGCCACCGTTGGTGTTTTACCAACAAGCATGATCTGAAAAAAGCCTTATTTCTCAGCTGGCCACACATTGTCCTTGGGCTCCGCATCTGGAAATCTTCCGAATGGATCGAGTGTAATCTTTTTGATCTTACGCTCGCCTAAGGTTAAGTCTGCATTGAACGTACGGCTGCCATTGAACCACACATCTACAGGCCAGGTAACAATCACGGTATTTTTGTCAACCGATTTAGCATTGGGCATGCTTTTGATCTCTGAGCCTGACTCCTCGAATTCTATTTTCAACACAACTGGCGATGGCATCTGACCTGCTTGGTGAACAACTACCCGCGTCATCTTTTGTGAAACTTGCACTTCCCTGATAGAGCCTTCCACCGATTCAGTGGTGAACAGCCAGTAATACCAAAACCATTCGAGATTTTGCCCGAGCGCGTTGTTCATGAAAAACATGTAGTCCCATGGAGAAGGGTGCTTGAAGCTCCAAACTTTTGCATATTCTTTCATTGCTTTTTGCACGGCTTCATCGCCCACAATTCCACCTAACATCGAAAGCATCAGAGGTGCCTTGCCATAAGTTTGAAAACCATATCCTGTTCCCGCATCGTTAGCGCTCCACATCATAGGGGCTTCACTTTCACCGCCAGCAATTTTTCCATAGCTCTGGCCAAGTCCATCCAGGCTGGCGGGTTTTCCGTCCGCGTCAGCATCAGAAAGAATATTCATGTACTGATTGAACCCTTCATCCATCCAGCCATATCGTGTTTCGTTGTTTCCTACCGTCATGGGCCACCATTGATGTCCGGTTTCGTGATCGGCTGCTCCTTGATTGGAATTGATCACCATCGGATACTCCATGCCAGCACTGGGGCCGTCTTGCAACGTCAGCTGCGGAAATGGATAGGGTATCCACAACTTAGAATAAAATTCAAGCGCGTGACGTGCGTTCTTTCCAGCCTTTTCAAAAAAGCGCGCACGATCGGGAAGATAAAGCATATGAATGGGCACGTAGCCCTTTGTTGGGATGTTTGCACGAGTGGCCTTCCAGATAAAGTTGCGTGAGGTTGCCCACGCAAAGTCGTTTACATTGTCGGCAACAAAATGCCATGTCAGTGTTTCACCGGCTGCGGTCGCTGTGCCTGGGCCACGCTCAGACTCTCCAACAATCGTTACTTCATCATCCGTTGATGTGACCGTTGTCAATCGCTGTTGAACAACAGGCGATAGCACATCTTTTGCATTTTGAAGAAGCCCTGTGCCACTCACCAACCAGCCAGCCGGTAGCGTAAGGTGAACATCAAACTTTCCGAAGTTATTATAAAATTCAGAAGGGCCATTGTAAATACTTGTCTCCCAACCTCTTAGGTCATCGTATTTTGCCAGACGTGGATACCACTGTGTCGGTTGAAAAAGCGTGTTATCCCATCGCTGCGTCATGCGATGACCGCTACCATTAGGACCACCGGGTAGTTTTGTGTTCCACTCAATCTCAAGTAAAGTTTTGCTTCCTCCTTTGATCGGAGTATCAAGTGTGATTTGTGCGACTGTACGATTGAGACCTGATACTGCCAGACGGGGAGGTGCGTTTCGGTCATTACTCGGAATTGCACCAAGATCGACTTTTTTGCCGTCAACGATTAGGCTGGTAATCACCATGCCTTCGGTAGTTTCAGCTGGAGTGGAAAATCCACGTGGCACCTCACTCCTGAAAATATTGTGGTCGAGGCGTAGAACAATACGAGTAAGATCTTCTTTGCTGTTGTTGGTAACAGAAATTTTCTCACTGCCACGAATAGTTTGCGTTGCGGGATTCAGCGTTGCCTGAATAGTATAGTCTGTTTGGAGTTGCCAATAGTTGGGGCCTGGTCTCCCAGAAAAATCTCGCGTGCCATCTTTGAAGGCTTTGCGAATGACGTTCGTCATGGGAACATCGAGGCGTATATTTCTCTGGTTGGTTTCAATCGTCTTCCGCAAAGAAAGTGGTTGTTGCGCAGACGAAAGTTGTATGGTGATGAATACTAAGAGGAGAGTTAGTTTATGCTGCATACAGTAAGGTGTCAAACGAGTTTACAAGGTAAATCTAAATTCATGCACAGTTCGTCTCTATTTAGATGTCAGTTCACGAATTCGAACCTGATTGCTCAACAGTTTTTCAAAAATTTTCCAACGCGTTTCCGGATCAGTGCCTCCCATTCGCTCGATGTACTGTGCAACCAAATCAGCACCATAGTTGTAGTTGATCACATAACTACGCTGGCCGCGAATAAAGCTGATGGATTTTTCTGCGGCCTCTTTATTATACAATCCATACTCTTGCAGCCAACGCATCGCGTTCTCCTCGCTCATGGTACCAGAAAGTAAACCACGGCCAACTTCATTGCGAGCGTAATTCAATTTTCCCTTGGCCTCCAATACTTTAAAATATAATGCTGTGCCTGCTGTATCCAATCCCGCCAAGGGTAACAATACCTCGCGTGCAAACTTCACTTTTTCATTGCCTGGAAAAACTACATTGATACCATAGTTTGCGCTCCCCTCGGCAATGAGTGATTGAGGGCTGTACAACGGATATACCGAAATCTCGATAAGCCCTTTGTCGCGATAAAGATTTTTTTCCAGCAACATGTTGTACACGTGGTGGCCCGGATAACTTTCGTGACTGCCTACATCAATGGCGCGATCGATGAAAATATTGATGTCGGTATTGATTTGAATAACGCTTTGAAAATTCCCTTTGTACCAGTTGTATCCACTCCAGGATTTGTTGGTGACAAATTCCAGTTTAAAATCTTCTTCCGCTGGCAATGCATAATGCTGCAGCGTTCTCTTTCTGCATTCTGCAATCGCTGCTTTGAAAACAGTATCTAATTTGTTTTTTGGAATAATGAATCGGTTGGCGAGTTTTTGAAATCGCTCGGGTACCGTTCCTTTTCCAGGAAGGGACTTGTCCAATTGATCAACCAAATTTTTGTAATAATCTTCAGAGTAGCTCGGTGCTGCCGTACCGAAAAGACCTTTCGATTCTTCGTCAAACGTTCCATACTCCCCTGAGAAAATTTTTATCCGCCTCTCAAAAGAAACGAGTTGATCAGAAATCCAGGATGCCCGTGCAGCCGCAGCGCTGAGACTATCCGTTTTAAAAATCGTTTCCGCCTCCTCTTTCAGTGTGCGAACCACCTTGAGCAAACTGTCTTTTGGAAATACAGAGGCGGCTGGCGCCAGCGGCTTGAGCGAATCGGGTCCATAATAAGCATCAACAAAAGGCGCATCATACTGACCAATAACCAGCGCGAGGCGAACATAATCAACCGCAATTTTATCGATTGATCTGGACGGTGTTTCCTTTTGCTGGCTACAACCGAGCACAAAAAAGGTGATGATCGCTACGCTAAACTTGTTCATGAGTCTTTTAGTTGAATGATTTGATCAAGTTACAAAAAAATGCAAAGTCAAAATTTTAGGATATTCGCACCGTCATTGTTTATGGATCAGAAAAACAAACATCGCATTTCGTTAAGTGTCTTTTTCTTTCTATCGGGGGTTTGCTTTTCTTCCTGGACCTCCCGCATCCCTACTATAAAAGAAACCTTCGGTTACAACGAAGCTGAGCTGGGAACAATTTTGCTTTTCCTGCCCATCAGCTCGTTAATCGGGCTGCCCATTTCAGGGTGGCTCGTCTCTCATTTTGATACGCGCCAGCCCATGACGGTTGCTACTATTTCGATGGCCATCGCCATGGCGCTCATCGGTTGGGCGCCTACCACTTTTTTGCTAATCTGTTCGGTGTGCCTGTATTCCTTTAGCATTCGCATCATGAATATCTCGGTAAACACACAGGCCGTTGCGTTACAAAAACAATTTGATCGCAAAATCAATGGCGCGTTTCACGGGTTGTGGAGCACCGGAGGGATCGCAGGCGTGAGCATCTCTACTTTATTTGTGGCTCTGAACGTTTCCATGCAAATGCATTTGCTCATCATCTCCATCGTCACCATTATCGCTGCGTTATATGCCTCTCGCTTTTTGTTGAAAAATGATAAGGCGCCATCGGGCACCAAACTAAGTCCGCTTAATCCCGATCCATACATTGTTTACCTTGGGCTGTTAGCTTTCTTCGCGGCCATCTGCGAGGGCGGAATGTTTGATTGGAGTGGCGTGTATTTCAAAGAAGTGGTGAACGTCAATCTTTTCACGCTTGGCTATCTATTGTTCATGATCTGCATGGCGCTTTCGCGATTCGCTTCCGACAGGATCATCGAAAGAATTGGAATGCCTAAAACATTTTTGATGAGTGCATCTCTGATCTTTGCCGGCATAGGATTAGCCGTAGTCTACCCATTCTTCTGGACATCATTAATCGGATTCTGTTTGGTGGGGCTAGGCGCTGCTGCCGTGATACCGATGACGTTTTTATTGGCCGGAGCCTCCACCAAATATTCCCCTGGTGTTACCATCTCCATCATCGCTACCTACAGCATTGTGGGCATGCTCATCGGGCCTGCGTTGATCGGCTACATTGCTCATGCGCTTAGCTTGCGTGTAGCGTTTGTCACTTTTGCCCTAGCCGGACTGATGCTGGTTCCGATTTCTCAAATGGTCTTTCGAATGCAACGAAACAAATCAGGAATACCCGAAAGTTTATTTTAGATTTGAATGACAAATCTAAGCCTATAGGACCGTAAAAACTCTTGATCGGAATGATGACTGATGAGTTTCGAAACATTACCTAATTAACAGAATATCTGATTGAAAAAGATCCTTGTATTTTTTATTGGACTTTTTGTGTGTAGTCTTTCATACTCTCAGGAGTTTGATATGTTAAGGGTTTTCAGCAATGGCGTTGAAGCAAATTATCGTCATTTTAAAGACTTTACAAAACCTTCAAGCGTAGCTGGGAAGGGGGTCTTATTTGGAAGGACTAACTATAAGGCACTTCCATTGATTTATCATGCGGTATTAGAGTACAAGGAATTCAACATGGTGTATTTTCAGCTTAATTACTTATTTCATTTTGGAATTAGACGTTTTTTTACAATTTCAAAGATTATGAAGGGGGCCACCACTGAGATTTTTTTTGCATAGAGGATGTAAAGGAAACAATTTGGCGGAAGGGATATTTAGGTATAAGCTGAAAGACAATCAATAGATTTATGAATCTTATCGGGAGGGCAAATAAGCTCTGTGCCTTATTGTTTTAGCGATAAGTAATCATAAGTTTATTTGGGAGGACTATTTGATGAATCGAGCCATCATTTTGGGTATACTTTGCCTTAGTAGCATTTTAACTTCGGGGGCTCAGGATATTGATACCCTATATTTATTTTCGGAAGGGACTGAATCCAATTTTCAGGAGTTTTCCCGTTTTTCAAAGCGATCAGATTTTAACGGTAAGGAAGTTCTTTCAGGAAGGTCAGACTATAAACTATTACCGCGGTCACCTCATCGCATCATTTCAAAAACAAATCATGACCTTGTATTTTCTCATTACGGTGATCTTTTTGGCTTTGGCATCTCTCGATTCTTCACAATTTCCAAAATCAAAACATCAAAAAAGAAATTACTAATCTGCTTTCATATCGAAGACCTCAAAGGAACTATTTATGAAAGCGGAGTTTTCTTGTATGAACGAAAAGAAGGCACTTGGATTTATAAAAGTTATTCCAAGTTATAGTGTCAAGTCAAAATGCGACTGGCATTTGACTTCCTCGTACGTCAGTTTGTCCCCTACTGCTTCGGCTTGGGATAAACAGGCAGCGGCACGAATTCCGTCTCTCCTTTTATCTTCGGAAATTTTTGTTCGCGCCACTCTTGTTTTGCTTGCTCAATCAACTCACGATCAGAAGAAACAAAATTCCAGTCGATGAAACGCTCTTCCGCAAAGGGTTCGCCACCAAAAATATAAATCGTGCTGTTCGGCAAGATTGTAAATTCACAAAGGGTGCTATCCCTGGCGACTAAAATCTGCTTGGGTTGATACACGTTGCCATCGCTTTCTATGCCGCCTTCCAAAATGTACAAACCCGATTCGCCATAAAGGTGCTTGCCGATGGAGAGCGTTTGGCGGGTCGCGCTTTTTATTTCGATCATGAATAATCTGCTGTACACCGGCACGGCCGACTTGCGACCAAACGCTTCACCCGCCACCAACTTAAATTGCACATCGCCCTCACTCCACGCAGGAATTTGACTTTTGTCGATGTGGAAAAATTCCGGATTCATTTGCTCCAGGTGTTTTGGTAGCGCTACCCAGATTTGTAAGCCGTGCATGCTCTTATCGCTATGGCGCAAATATTCTGGTGTACGCTCGGAGTGCACTATTCCTTTTCCGGCCGTCATCCAGTTTACTTCACCCGGCTTTATTTCCACTTCGTTGCCCAGCGTATCACGATGCATGATGCTGCCCTCAAATAAAAATGTGAGTGTAGATAAGCCGATGTGCGGATGGGGCAGCACATCAAAGTTTTCGCGCTCACTTAATTTCACGGGGCCCATGTGATCGATGTAAATAAATGGTCCCACCATTCGCTTCTGGCGAAACGGTAATAATCGGCCCACCATAAATTTTCCGATGTCGGCAGCGCGTTCTTCGATGATGAGATTGATGTTTGACATTGCCTGGATTTACGCTTGCTAATCTAGTTAAGATTTCGCGGTATCGCTATTCAATTTACCCAGTCACTGTGTTCCTCGGTTGATGTAATAATTAGCACCATTGTCATTTTTAAGTTGAGAAAAAATGTTCTACGTTGCCATCTTTCCCAACCCCTATGAACCCTGAATCCAACAGTCGCTTTGTTTCAAAAGTCTTGCTACGACAATCGATAGGCTCTGTTCGATCGGTCATCGCCCTCTTTACCATTACCGCTGCCGTAACCAAGCTTTTATACGATCGCTTTCTTCCCGGCCTGAATGATTTTGACGAGGTACGCTGGACGATTATTGGATTAGGTTGTCTTTTTTTCATTGTCTCTTTTTTTCGATATAAGCGCGGGGTGGTGGTCACCTACTTTTCATTCTTCTTATACCTGGCCACGCTGCTTTATGTGATAGCGTTTGTGCTGTTGAATAAGTTTAATCCCAATGCCGTCATTATTCTGATCTTAGTAGTGGGCGCAAGTTCAATTATCATCAACAGTTTGCTTTTTTACGGAGTACAGTGCGCGCTGATTTTTCTAGCCGCACAGGTTGCGCTGGTGTATTTAAATTTAGGCAGCGAAAATCTGATGGCATTCTCAAACCTGATGATCGCCCTCGGTGTTTTTGCAATAGTCATTAGAGTGCGGCTCAAACTCATTGAGAGCGTGAAAAAAACTCACTCCAATCTGGAAAAGCTCAACGTACTTTCGATTGTAGCGAACAAGGAAGGTGAAATTGTTTTTGTGAGCCCCTCGGTGAAGAATCTTTTAGGATACGATCCGAGTGAGTTGGTTAAGAATGGATGGTGGAGTTCGCGCGATTTACAGAGTGGTTGGATTAGCCGCGAGTATATTTTAAATTATCCTATTCTCCCAAAAGAAATCCTATCCATGGAAACGAGTATTGTAAACCGAGAAGGAAAAACAATGTGGTTCAATTGGAACAATTCCATGCTGCCCAATGGTAACTACATGGGCCTGGCGCTGGACATAACCAAGTACAAGGATAATTGATGGCGGCAACTTAACTCGGTCTTTGACTCCGCTCAGACCTCGGGAGTTTTTAACGCATTGCTATACACATGCAGCGTTTCGGCCTCCACAACAATTTCACGTTCAAAATAAAATCCAAGCTTTGTCAGCAATCGGATGGATTTCACATTCGTGGGAACAATGGTGGCGAGCATGGTCTGATATTCCGGATACTGCCTCGCCTGTAATAGCAACGCACTGGCCGCTTCAAAGGCATAACCGCTTCCGCTAAACTGTGGCATAAATGCAAAGCCTATATCCGAATGATCGAGGTAAGATCGTTTGATAATGGTCACGACACCTAATGAATGCTGTGTTACTTTTTCTCTTACCACCCAATAAATCAGGTTGGGCAAATTGAGAAGTTCCTGCACATACTTTATCGCGCCTTCTTTGGAGTGAACATTTCGCTCACCAATAAATTCAATCCATCCTTTTGTGTTTACCAATGCCCGGATAAACTCATGGTCATCCAACGTAAATTGATTTAGGGTAAGGCGCTCCGTAAGGATTTGTTTATGATTTCTCAATTGTAAAAAATTACCGGCTGAAAGTTAGCAAAGAGTATTGCACTAATGCTGCATCATCTTTCAACCAAAAGTCGTCTGACCGCTCTTTACAAATGCAATCAGCGGTCTGACGACTCTCAAGTTAATTAGCTTGCCAAATCGCTCTTGGAGAAAGGCTTCAATGTCGGTGGCTTACGATCATCAGAAAACTCTAACTTGCCTCAATGAATGCAATGCTAAGGGTATTAACATTCCGCTTCACCCGTCACGATATCGAAGACTTCAAGACAACGCACCTTGTTATCGGCCTTTTCTTTACCTGCCTGGTGGGCATGGGCCGGTATTGGGATAATCCCAAGGCTGAACTTTTACAAACACTGGGGGTTGGTTCTATCATCTAATGTGTTTGCTCTGGCGTTGCTGATTTGGCTGATTGTTTGGCCACTAAAGCCAGCCGGTTGGAATTATTTCAGGGTACTTGTATTTGTTACGTTAGTGTCGCCTCCGGCTATACTCTATGCTATTCCGGTAGAGAAATTCATGTCGCTTCAAGATGCGCGGCAAACCAATATTTGGTTTTTGGCAGCGGTGGCCACATGGCGTGTAGTTTTGCTGTTTCTTTTCTTAAGGCGCTTCGCGCAGTTGCGATGGATTGAAGTAACGCTCGTTGCGCTGCTGCCTTTGACTTTCATCATCACAGCCCTGGCCATCCTCAATCTTGAACATGTAGTTTTTGATATCATGGCGGGCTTGAGCAGGACAGAAACATCCGGCAACGATTCTGTTTATGTGGTTGTGCTCAGTCTCACTTATTTTTCGGTTACGCTGTTTCCGTTTTTGTTGGGCGGATATTTTGTTGCGATCTTTTTTGCGTGGCGAAATCGAAAGAACATTGCTCGCAATAACATGGATTAATCCTGCTGGAGAAGAACTCATACCGGAGCGAAATTAAAAAGTCGTCTGACCGCTCTTTATAAATGCAATCAGCGGTCTGACGACTCTCACCTAATTTAGGATTGAAATCCGAGCCCTGCGGCCCAATCGGTTAAAGTTCTACTTGCAAAATGGTTTCATCCTATAGGGAAGGCCCATTTCGCCTCATTTTTCATCGTCTTGCCCCAAACTATGCCCGTTCATGGGCCTTGTAAGCAGTTGCCCGTAGGCCTGCGCGAAAAAAATCAATCACAAAAAATAACACACTATGAAAAAAATGAATTGGGTTGCAGTGCTTCTGGTATGGATGGGCGCAGCCACCTTTGCACACGGTCAAACACATGATGCCACGTTGCATGTCAATCCTAAGTGGAAAGAATGTTCCTTCCAACTCGATCCTTCACTAACACAAGAAGCCTGGCACCAGTTTGCCGCTGAGGCTGCCATGGTCGCGTACTTCCGTCCTGTAAAAGATGCCAAGCCTTTGGGTGCCAAAAACTTTGAGGTCTCTATTCTTCAGTGGGCCACCGCTTTTAATGATAATGATGAAGCCTGGAATAATACTTTCGTGCATCCTGATTCTGAGCATTGGTTAAAGGAAGGTTCGCGCTTGAAATTCCCCGGCATTACGGCACGCGTGGGCATCACCGATAAAATGGATGTTGGTGTTTATTGGACGAAAAGTTTTGGCGCCAATTATGGATTTTGGGGAGCGCAGCTACAATACAACTTACTGAATTTTGATGAAAAGAAATGGGCTGTTTCTGCTCGTGCGAGTTACACATCCATGTACGGGCCGGAAGATTTAAATCTCAGTGTTGCCGGAGTAGATTTCGTGGCAAGCAAAGAATTTAGAATTTACTCCGACTGGGCTTCTGTTGCTCCTTATGTTGGCGTTTCGAGTTCTGCTTCCCGCGCCATTGAAAAAACCGATAAAGTGACGCTTGAAAACGAGCATATTTTTGATGGTCAGGCAATGGCTGGTGCTGTGATCAAATTAGCGAAGGTGCAACTGGGTGTGGAGTATAATTTGGCTCGTGTCAATACGGTATCGTACAAAATCGGTATGGTGTTTTAGTCACATCATTATTCATCTCTACAAAATAACCGCCCCGACAAGTCGGGGCGGTTCGCTAATGAACACCCAGCTATTTCAAATAAAAATAATCTGAGTGCCTTCCCCATCCGCCAATGCGTACATATCACCCACGGTGATGATGTCTTTTACTTCTGGCAGAAAATCCTCCTTCTTCAGATGGAACATATCGGCTGCCAACTTGCAGGCATAAATCTCGCCACCGGCTGCTTCAATCATTTGTATAAATTCCGTAACGTGCGGCATATCCAGTTTGTCCATTTCTTTTTTCATCATGTACGAAGCGAAGGCTTCGAACCCTGGCAGACCGGCAACCATGGTTGGCATGCCAGGCATGAACGCAGGATTACCCACCGTTGCTGTGTGAAGATGATCCGCATTTTTTTTGGTGATAGCTTCTAAGCCAAAAAAGGTAAAGAACATTTTTGCGTCAATGCCTTCCATCAATGCGCCATTCGCCATCACCAATCCGGCATACACGTCTTCCAATTTTCCTTTGGAGACAATGATGAGCACTTTCTTTACTTTTTTTTCTTCCTTCTTTACCGGAGCAGCAATGCTCGCGGTGACAGGTTTTTCAAGTATATCAATCATAACACTATTCGTTAAAGGGTGATGCGTTAAATACAACTTACAGGTTTAGGTATGCCGGCTATTTTGCTGGAGATTTTCAATGGGCCGCCAGGAAATAGTTGATAGAATTGCTTGATATCCACAACTCCTGAATTGCCAACTTTACGAATGGTAAGGGCAACGCCTTCTGTTTGTTTCTGACGCAACCAATTGATGACTTCCCAATGTTTGTCGGTAAGGGTAAGGTTATAGCTGTTGGCTACATCCATTGCCCATTCGCGGGTCCACTGTTTATAATCGAGCAAATATCCTTCTGCGTTGGTGGGCAGTGTTTGATTCATTACTAAGGTTTCCATACTGTTCTTGTTTTGAAATTTTATAATACGAGTGATTCTTTCTTTTCTTCTTTCAATTGTTTGCCGCTCATCGACATGTGTGAGGGTATTGGAATTTTTTTGCCGGTAAGCAGCATGTGCCAATAAACCCAGCGGAACGCAAGCTTACCCATGTGATTAGCGCGCGTTGGTTTTAGTAAATCCATGGGGCCTACGGTGGCGAATGGAAACTTGCCTGGCAGGGGCTCTGTATCATAATTGAAATCAATCAATGCGGCTTTGCCATAACCGGTTTCGATGAAGCAGTTGGCATGACCATCAAATTGCGCTTCCATCGGTTCGTTATGAATAAAGCTGATAATGTTTTCGGTGAGAATTTCTGCTTCAAAGTGTGCTACTGATCCTGCCTTAGATGCCGGAAGGTTTGTGGTGTCTCCGATAACAAAAACGTTTTTATATTTTTTTGATTGAAGACTGTACTTGTCGGTCATCACAAAGTTCAATCCATCTTCATCGCCCATGCCGCTGCGTTCAACCATCTTAACTCCTTTGTTTACAGGGATGGTGATGAGTAAGTCAAAAGGAACTTCGCTTCCATCATACGAAACAATCGCCTTCTTTTCATTATCAACACTGGCCAGATAAAAATCTGGGACAACTTCAATGTGTTTTTCATCCATGAGTTTGCTCAGCATTTGTGTTGCCTTGGGTTTCGTGAATGCACCGGAAAGTGGAGTTACATACTTGATGTCTACTTTGCTGCGCATTTTTTTCTCCGTGAAGAAAGCATCTGCCAGAAAGGCAAACTCCAATGGAGCAACCGGGCATTTAATTTGTGTTTCAGCAAGGTTGATCACCAGCTTGCCACCTTCCCACGTTTTAAGTTTTTCCGCCAGTGCAACAGCGCCCTCATAGGTGTAAAAATCAAAAATGTCTTTGTACCAACGCTCTTCCTTAAGGCCCGGGGTTTCTTCGGGTACGGTTTCTACTCCTGTGGCAACAATGAGTACATCATAATTCAAAACGCGACCGCTTCTCATGCGCAAGCGATTTTGGTCGCCATCTATTTTTTCTACTTCATCCATCAAAAATGTTACGTCTTCGGGAATGAAGTCCGTTCTTGGCTTGATCACCTCCTCAGGCGAGTATATACCGAAGGGGATAAATAAAAATCCTGGCTGGTAATAATGTTTATTATCACGGTCGATGATCGTAATTTGCCATAGGCGTTCGTCCAACTCTTTGTAGAGTTTATTCGCCATCATAGTGCCAGCTGTTCCGGCTCCGATGATTACTAAATTTTTCATGACTTCTGGGTTTTAGCGCTGTAAAGGTGGGTTCTGGCCAACCACTTTACTATGATGCGCCTCATTCTGTGCAGTGATTGTAATCACCTGATTTTGGTGACTTTAGTTACACACCCCGGCCCGGTTTTCACTGTATTTGATCAATCCCGTGCAACCTCTTCGTACAATTGGGCGTCTAATACATAAATCTCTTATGTATTGATCCATTATGCATTCACCTGAATTACTCAAGGGAACACTCCAAACCATCCTGCTAAAGGTGCTGAAAGACCACGGGCGCATGTACGGCTACGAAATCACGCAGCGTGTAAAGGAATTATCGGACAGCCGTTTGGTCCTAACCGAGGGCGCACTGTATCCTGCCTTACACAAGCTTGAAGCCGAGGGGCTGCTGAAAACCGAAACGGTGATGATGGGTAAGCGTGTGAGAAAGTATTATGTACTAACCGCTGAAGGCAGAAGCCTGGTGAAGGATCGGGTAAATGAGTTTGTAGAATTCATCCGCACCATGGGCAATGTATTGCAGGTTCAAATGATTCAGTAGCGTGCAGCTCACCAACGAACATATTGATTACATCATCAAAGACCTGAACTATCGTGGTCTTGTGCTGGATGGATTGCAGGATGAATTGATTGATCACATCTGCTCAGCCGTAGAAAGCAAGATGGAAAAGGGCGAGCGTTTCATTGATGCCTATCACCATGTACTAAAATCTTTTGGCCACACTGCTGGCTTGCGCGAAACACAACAGCAAACATTAAAAGTTGAAAATTCAAAACCGAAAATCATGTTAAGAAACTACTTCATCATTGCGCTGCGAAATCTGCGCAAGCACAGTTTTTATTCCTTTATCAATGTGGCCGGGTTATCCATTGGTATTGCGGTGTGCTTCATCATTTTGCTTTTTGTTTTTAATGAGGTGAGTTATGACAAGCATCACGAAAAGGCCGATCGCATTTATCGCCTGAATGGTGAAATCAAATTTGGCGGCAATCATTACAACATGACCTATGCGCCAGCGCCCATGGCAGCCACGCTGGCTTCTGATTATCCTGAAGTTGAAGCAGCCATTCGCTTTCGGGAAAGGGGTTCATATCTGATCAAGCGCACCACTGAAAATATCAAAGAGAATAATGTGATTTGGGCGGATAAAGATTTTTTCAAAATTTTTACGGCACCTGTGCTTGCCGGAAATCCGGATAACGCTCTGGCAGAACCCAACAGCATCGCCATCAGCAATCGCATTGCACAGAAATTTTTTCCGGGCGAAAATGCCATCGGGCAAACATTGATCCTCGACAATAAATGGAACATGAAAGTAACGGCTGTGTACGAAAATATGCCCAGCACAAGTCACTTTCATTTTGATGTGCTGATCGCCATGGAGGGACTGGATGAGGCCAAGTCGCCCATATGGTTAAGTAATAATTTTCAAACCTACATTTTACTAAAAGAAGGCGCGAGTGCTGCGGCATTGGAGGCAAAATTTCCTGAGTTGATTTTAAAGCGCATGATGCCACAGATTGCTGATGTGCTTGGCAGTGATTTCACATTGGATAAATTTAAGGAGGCCGGAAATAAAATCGAGTACCGCCTTCAACCGTTGACAGACATTCATTTGAAAAGTTCCTTGCAGGGTGAGTTTGATCCAAACTTTGACATCAGTTACGTGTACATGTTTGTTGCCGTGGCATTATTCATTCTCATTATTGCTTGCATTAATTTCATGAACCTGTCCACTGCGCGTTCCGCCAACCGGGCAAAGGAAGTGGGCGTGCGCAAAGTCATGGGTTCGCTTCGCTCACACCTGGTGCGTCAGTTTTTAACTGAATCTGTTTTGCTGAGTTTTGTTTCATTTCTGTTGGCCATTGGTTTCGCCTATCTTTTGTTACCTTTTTTCAATGAGCTTTCGCGCAGAGAGTTAGTCATTCCTTTTGGCAATCCTCTGTTATATGCAATGATCGTTGGGGGCGTATTGTTGATCGGGTTTCTTGCCGGTGTCTATCCTTCGTTTTTCCTATCGGCTTTTAAGCCGGCAAATGTGTTAAAGGGAAACGTTGCCCTGGGAATGAAAAGCGGAATGATTCGCAGTTCGCTAGTGGTCTTCCAATTTACCATCTCCATCTTCCTGGTCATCGGCACATTGGCAGTAAACCGGCAATTGAATTATATCCAAAACAAAAAGCTTGGTTTTAATAAAGATCAGGTGATCATGATTGACGATGCTTTTGCGCTAGGTGATCAGCAACTTTCCTTCAAGAATGAAATCATGCGTGACAGTCGCATGCAAAGTGCTACCATTTCAGGCTACCTGCCTGTGGAGGGAATGTGGCGCAGTGATACCCCATGGTGGGCCGAAGGCAAACCCGCCACTCAGGATAACATGGTGAGTCTACAAAACTGGCGCGTGGACTATGATTACATTAAAACGCTGGGCATGACCATTAAAGAAGGCCGCGATTTTTCTGCTGAGTTCCCCTCCGATTCCACCGCAGTAATACTAAATGAAGCTGCCGCAAAAGCATTTAATTTTTCAGGGGCTGCCGTAGGAAGTAAAATTGCAACCTTTGGAAATGGGATTGATGGTGCTCCTGATAAAAACAATCTTGAAACTCTTACTGTAATTGGTGTCGTAGAAAATTTTCATTTCGAATCGCTCAAGCAAAATGTATCGCCTGTGATGTTGTTCTTAAGCAAACGAAATAACGGCCTGATTTCTTTCCGGTTCGAATCAAAAGACACACAGCCAGTCATTACTCTAATCGAAAGCAAATGGAAGGAAATGGCGCCCGGCCAGCCGTTCAGCTACTCTTTCCTCGATGAAAGTTTTGGTAAAATGTACGCGGCTGAAAATCGATTAGCGAAAGTTTTTGGGGTGTTTGCATCGCTTGCGGTAGTCATTGCCTGCCTTGGGTTATTCGCCCTCACCGCATTCACTGCTGAGCAACGCACCAAAGAAATCGGGATTCGAAAAGTTTTAGGCGCCAGCGTTTCCAGCATCGTGCTCATGCTGTCAAAAGATTTTGGAAAACTGGTTGTCATTTCATTTGTGCTTGCTGCACCCTTAGCGTGGTACGGCATCGACTGGTGGCTGAAAGATTATACTTATAAAACAGAAATTGGCATTGGTGTTTATGCCTTGGCGGGATTAGCAGCATTTGGCATTGCATGGGCAACCATGAGCTTTCAATCGTTCAAGGCCGCTTCAAACAATCCAGTGAAATCACTGCGTAGTGAATAAAATTTGAATATGCTTTTGTTAGTAATGGCTGAAGAAATTCAGCCATTTTTGTTTTATGGATAACCTTAACGTGGCCCCGGTTGATTATCGCGATCGATGGCTGGTGATTCTTCTCATTCCTGCCATCAGTCTTTTTAATTATTACCTCACCTATACCACTATGGGGTTCACCTGGTTTTTCCTCCTCACGTTTGTGCTCGACACACTCGAGGGATACTGCGCGTGGTTTGCGGCTCGCTGGTTTATTTTAAGATTAGACAAGCGCATGCCTTGGGAGTCGCATTTGGCCAAACGACTGATGATTCAGATTCCTTCGGTTTGCGCAATCATCCTGGTGATCTTGATTTCACTAACAGAGCTGGTGAATTTCATTGCCACCGATAAGCCTATTCCAAAAAATTTTTACAGGCACGATATTTTCATTTTTATCATCTGGGCCATCTTCATTAGCTTCTTATACTTATCGCTTTATTTCTTTCGCAGGTATCAGCAAACGCGCAATCAGAAAAACACCTCCTCTGATGCTCATCTACTTATCAAGAGCGGAAAAGTTCAAAAGCGAATTGCCTTTGAATCGTTTACGTTCTTTTTTGTATCAAACGAGTTGGTGTATGGCATCACTTCCGAAGGTAAAATACCATTGCCCGGTTACACTCTTGATAGGCTTGAAAAAATCCTACGCCCAGATGATTTCTTTCGAGCCAATCGTCAATGCATTCTTACACGATCCATTGTGGATCAAATCCGAAAGGAGGAAAATGGAAAGCTGGCTGTTTTTATAAAGGGAGATGTTGAAAACCCGGTGATGATTAGTCGCCTTCGCGCCCCCGGTTTCAAAAAGTGGATGGAAGGGTAATTTTTTACAGACACTTCGCCTATGCTTTTGCTACATCTCACCTGAATAGCTTAAAAAAAGGATCACTAGTCTGGTTTTTTGCCGTTGCTTGCATCATAAAATTGATAGTCGATGCGAGTACTTTTAACAATCCTCCTGCTAATCCCCTTCTTGTGCGGGGCACAGGAAAAAGTAAAAACAGGTTGGTCGGGAGCGTCTTTTTTAATCGGGATCAGCTTCCATGCTGTGTCCACTCCGCTGCACAAACCAGGAAATAATTTTCGGAACCTGGGGTTTAAAGTTGGCGCTGAACTCCCTTGGAATTCGAAAGATAACCTCCGCCAATCGCTCGAGTTCGGGTATTACTTCAATCGCTTCAATGGGCGTAGCGTTTACTTTCATTCCGATTTTGTGTATCGACCAAAAATTGCAAAAGATCTTCGGGCCGATTTTAGATTAGGAACAGGCCTCGGTTACATTTTGCATCCCACCCAAAGCTATACTCAAAAAAACGGAGAGTGGGTAAAAGATGGAAAGGGAAAGCTCTTTGTTCAGGTTCATGGAGCGTTTGGTTTAAGTTATAATAATATTCGCGGTAGCTCCTTCAATGCATCGCCCTTCTTGCAGTATGAGGTGATGGCCATTACCGGGTATAGTCGTGGCATTACGGTTATGCCTACCTCATTTATTCACATTGGCAGTCGTTTCAAATTTTAATTTGTATGAAATATGTCTTAATCGTTCCGATCCTTTTTTTTAGTTGTGCTGAGCTGGATCTTTCCACATCTGCGGCAAGCTGCAGCAATGTGATCAACAACAACTATTTGCAGAGTGATCAGTTGCAGGAAATTATTTCACGTTATACCAAGCTTGGTATTCCTGGCGTCTCCATGGCCATCCGCAAAGGAAATGAATATTGGACTGGTGCAGCCGGATTTGCCAAAATAGAAGATCGTATAGCCATGCAGCCGTGTAATCTATTGTATTCGCAAAGTGTGGCCAAAACGTACACGGCTGTTACCATTTTACAATTAGCAGAGAAAAATAAATTACAACTGGATCAATCCATTAGAAATTATTTGCCCGAAAAAATCTGGAGAGGAATTAACTACAGTGATGTGATTACCGTGCGCATGTTACTCAATCATACTTCGGGTATGTTTGATTATGCGTATGACTATGGTCAGGCCACGTACCTTTTGAATAATGGAGACAAAGTCTGGTCGAAAGATTTTTTGCTGAGTTTTATTTTGAACAAGAAGGCGGCCTTTTATCCGGGCACCAAATATTCATATTGCAACTCGGGTTATACTATTCTGGCGTTCATCGCAGAACACGTTACGGGTGAATCACACGCTGCCATTATTCGAAAAAATATTATTGAGCCGCTAAACCTTTCCAGTACGTATTATCGCGAAGAGGTGTCTTCAACCATAAACAAAGGATTGGTAAATTCTTATCTTGATCGCTTCAGCACAGGCGCGTTGGAAAATATTTCTACCCACCAACTCAACAACATTCTTTCCATGATGGGTGATGATAGCATTGTGGCTACGGCATCTGACTACGTCACTTTTTTAGATGGGTTGCTGGGTGGAAAACTGATTTCCTCCGCATCGCTTGAACAAATGAAACAATGGGTAAATAATTCAAAGGGAGAACCAACATACGGGCTGGGTCTTGACTACACGGTGGATAAGACTAACATCGGCTGGGGTCATAGTGGTGGCGGCCTTGGTGCTGGTTGTATCCTTTATCATTATCCTGAGCACGATGTTACTCTTTTCCTTGGAGTAAACCTGTGCACATTGCTCGATAGCCCGGCAACGGATCAAATTCAAAAAATGCGCGAAGAAATTTACAAAGTGATTTTCGCAAAATAGGCTACGGCTAGTCCTCCTCAATTTTTTGAATGGGAATATTTACGCGGGTGCTATCCCACCGCATGGAGAGAAATAGTTTCTCTCCTTCTTTATCAAAAGAGATGGTAAACTGCTCGTACGATTTGGATTGCTTGATGACGGGTGTATCAAAGACGAGAACATCAGTTTTTGGATTGTGATAAACTTTTCCGGTCTTCTTTTCAATGCCCCATCCCGGTATGTCTGAATTGATAATGACGGTCCACCTGTCTTGGTACGGAATGGTGATCAGGTGATAGCGGCCAGAACTTAACTTTTGGCCATTCATAAGAATGTTTTCATTACAGGCAAAGATGGTGGCTTCATTTGCGCCTGTGCGCCACAGCTGACCAAAAGGCACAAGCTCTCCGAAAATTTTTCTGCTTTTCTTGAATGGTCTATTATAAAACACTACGAGTTCAAGTTCAGCATCGCGGTAACGGGCTTTGTCTTCAGGACTTAGTGCCTTATCCTTTTTGCGAAGGTTTGCCATGAAAACTGCCGACATTAAAATTCCAAGGCCAACCAGGACACCCACCACTAAGCCAAATCTCTTCATAGAAATTTACTTATTGATTGGGCTGGTCAGAAAAATCTCCGCGCAAGAGACGGTACCGTTTTCGGGCTTCGGCTGCGTAAACACTTCCTGGATATTTATTTAGGAATTCGCGATAGATTTCCATGGCCTTTTGATTGTCTTTGAGTAGCCGTTCATAAATATCGCCTTGCAAAAAATACGCATCATCTGCCAGAATATCGTCCGGGTAATCCTTATCGATTTTTTTCAGTAGTGCAATTGAGGCTTCAAATTCTCCCATTTTCATTCTCAGGTTTGCCTCGAGCCAATACAAGTCATCCAGGATGGTAACGGCAGAAAGGTTGGCACTTCGTATGGTATCTCCTACGCGCAGTCCTTTTGTGAACGCCTCCTGAACATCTGTAATAATTTTTTCGCCTTTAAATGATTCGATGCGCTGAAAGGCTTCCTTCAATTTATTTTGATACAGTAACAATTCAATGGCTGCATATTCTTTTAGTGCAGCTCCCGTAGTATCAAATGTTGTATTCTCTTTGATGCGCATGCTTAGTTCCATGGCATCATTGGCTATCTCTCTTGTGGTTGCTTGTTTTAAAATATCGAGATGGGCTTGCGCCAAGGCAAAGTCGCCTTTGAAATAAGATAGCTTCGCGTTTTTCAGTTTTGCTTCGTACCCAAGCGTGGCTTCCCGTTGCGATTTTTCTACCTGTGAGTAAAGCAAGGTGGACTCCCACGGTTGTTCATTCAACAGGTAAATATCACCCAGGTCAATTTTCGCTTTTGATTTGAGCAATGGCGATACGCGTGGATTAAGGATGAGTGTGTTCAGCTCTGTAATAGCCGAATCATTTTCATTTAGATATTGTGCATGTAAACCGGCTTCGCTTATCGCGGCCTCAAAAGAAGCCGGCTGATCAGGGTACTGTTTTTTGAATAAATGATATTCGTGTATTAAAAATCGAACCGAATCGGTATTCACCGGGAAGTTGCGTTTAACTTTTGCCTCGCGTGCACGGATTAAACCGAGCCGGGCAGGTAGGTAATTTTCTGTATTCGCAAAGTCTTTAATCACGAATAAGAATGCTCTTTCTGCATTGTCAAAATCCTGATTGTTGAGCGAGATCTGGGCGATCTCTAATGTTTTGGATTGTTCTTTTCTATAACGTTTATCGTATGCGCGCGCCTGAACAAATGCGCCATAAAAATTCTTTTGCTGAAGGTTGACCCAAACCAATAAATCGGAAATCACATCAGAATCCTGACCCTTTTGAACCCGATCGAAAAGTAGCTTTTCCAGGCTTTCAAGTTCTTCGGGTTTTGAGAGAAGCACTTGCATTAAATTTTTTACATAGGAGATGTTTGCCGGTGTTTGCGTTACGTACCGCAGGTATTCCTCCACCATTTCATCGCGCTTTCCCTGGATACGGTACAGATTTGCCAGTTCGAGAATAAAAAGCCCGGGATTGCCTTGTTCTTGTCGACATTGTTGCAAAGCATACACCGCATAGTCCACTACATTTCTGGAGGCTAGGTAATCTGAAATTCCTTTGATTTTGTATGGATCGCCCGTTTCATTTTTGATTAGCGCTTTTAAATATTTATCAGCTTTTGCTACATCTCCTGATTTTATCCAGATCAGCCCAAGATCAAGACGGTAATAAATTTTGTCATCGCGCCTGATGAGCTTTTCAACGTATTCTTCAGCCTGTTTTGAGTAACCCAAATCAAGCAGCAGGTTGAGATAGTTAGTGTGGATAGCTGTAATGTTTTCTTGTTTTTTCGCAAGTGATTCATAGATGGCAAGGGCCTTTTGTTTTTCGCCTTTTAAAAAATATTCATTGGCAATTTGGATGTCCTGCTGGTCTTGCGCAAACGTGGCCGTTGCAAAAGCCACAAACAAAAGCACTGTGTATATCTTAATTATATATTTATTTAAAATAATATAAGAGTTATTATTCATGTGGATTTGTGAATAACGTTAGATTGGATGCTTTGTGTGTTTGGTTTGTGGAATGTTTTTCAAATGATGGATTGTCTTTTGAGAGATTTTATTGAGATGGGGTGAGTTATCCACAGCTTCGTTAAATGTTAGTACGAATTTACTAATTATCAACGGATGTTAATGACATGAGTCTTGGTCTGGTTAATCAACACTATTGAACGAGAGTTCGGGTAATTTTGATTGATTGGTAATTTTTTTCACCAATTATTTACTTTTCCACAATCGATTCAGAAGGTTATCTTCAAGGGCCCTTGCTCCCAGTTTGCTCTCATTGGGATAGAACTGGATCCTTCTGAGTTCTTATAAATTATTACTTTCTCAGGTTCGATTTTCTGGTAAAAGTTCCCGGCATCCCATTTGCCATTTTTATTTTCGTCTAGGATTATTTGGATCTTATAAGTCTTTGGTTCCAGGTAATTGAAGGTATACTTCTTAATGTTAGGCAGTGACTCAACAATGCTGTTATCGTCTCTTAGTAGTTGAATGATGTAGCTATTTTGTTTTGTGTCAATCTCTATTAGTAATGTTCCGGTTTGATCTTCCTTTAATTCTGTTGTTGGAATCTCAAATCCCTTTAGAGTATCCTTTTCAATGGAAATCAAAGATCCTTTCGAGAATTGTATCACGGGTTTTTTACCTGGCTTTGTACTGTCTTGTTTCGGCAGTGCGGTTTTAATGAATATAGTATTGTTGATGGTATCGTATCCGTAGCTTTCCTTTTTGATGGATTCGAATGAGGTGGAGTCGGTTGAAAAATAGATACTATCTAGGTTTAGCTTTGATGGTTTGTTGACTATCAAAGTTGCTTGGAACTCTTTGTCCGCAATTGAGTATCGTGAAGCTTTGACGTTTGCCTTATATTGAACATTTACATATTTGGCGTTGGTATTTTTAATGTACACTGCGGTGTCTAACTTTTGATTCACACTGTCTTTAGCAGAGATGCTTATTCTAATAGAATCGTTAAATGCTAAGTTGTGATAGATCATTAGTTCATTTTTAGAGGAACCGAAGTGGTTGACCATATCATTTTTCAGTCCCTTTAGTGTTATTGCTTCTAATTCTTTGTTGAACCGAATGGATGAAATCTTTGAGGTGTTCCGAATGGTTGTCAACTTTAGTGGTCGGGCGTCAACTCTAATGAGAGCCAATTTGATTTTGGTGGTGTCCCCTGAGTTTACCTTGTGTTTTAGAAATGTGAAACGCTCTGCTTTACTTTCTATCTTGAGATTCTTGTTTTTGTCTTCAAATGCGTAGATAAAAAACGAACCTGCTTTTAGATTTTTGATGGTGAATTTTCCTTTTTTATCAGCAAAAGTGAAATAGGTAGGGGCGTGAGAAAAGATGTCAAATGTGTCGCTTTGATAGATTGCTACTGTTATTTTGTCCGGCACATCTTGTTTAAATGTTTGAGAAACTTCTCCTGTGATTTTTAGTGAGTCAATGGTTGCTCCTGTGCTGAAGGCCAATTGAAGATTTTCGGCTGGGTTTCCTTCGGTGATGTCTTGAACCCCTTCGCGGAATGAAATACTATAGGTTGTGTTTTCTGCCCAAGGCAGTTCTGGTTCGATGATTAGTTTTTTTCCCTTGGCGGTAAATTTGGTTTTTTTTCCCACTCCAGGTGTTATGAGTATTTCGTCCTTCGGATCTTTAAGTTTGATGTTTTCGTCAAAGGTCAGCTCAATCGTCTTTCCCGTATAATTTTTTTGATTGTCTGTGGGAACGGATGATTTGAGCTCTGGTGGAGTTTTGTCGGTCGGTCCTCCTGTGGGTGAAGATTGATTTGCGCAACCGATTAAAAAGTGAATTATAATAAAAGAGAGTGCTGCGAGTCTGATCATGCTTTTGCAATATAGATCAAGCTGGAGAAGTTTTTTGTTTTTTTAGCTGCCTGGTTAGAGCGTAAACCATGCCAACATCCTGTAAGAAGATTCAAAGGCTTTGGAATGTTGGGATGTTTATACGACTCCGACAAATAGGAAATGTATAAAGCATCCAGTTTCATGGGAACAATCTCCTGGATGGCAAACCCTGATTTTTCCAATAGCAAATTCATAGCTTTTTGCGAAAAGTGCCACAGATGGCGCGGCACATCATACGCGGCCCAATGAGATCCATATCGTTTTGCATCTGCAGATTCATAATTTGGTACTGCAATGAAAATCGTTCCTCCTTTTTTAAGATTGCTCTTTAACCTGAGCATTGTTTCATTCAAGTCATGAAGGTGTTCAGCAACATGCCAAAGAGTGATTATATCAAATTGTTTTGCATCTACTTCGGTCAGATTCATGTAGACGTTTTCTTCAAGATTTTGTAGTGCTTTTTTTCTGGCCGTTTCTGTCGGTTCTATTCCGG
The DNA here is from genome assembly GCA_966095315.1 of uncultured Cyclobacteriaceae bacterium. GTDB lineage: Bacteria > Bacteroidota > Bacteroidia > Cytophagales > Cyclobacteriaceae > ELB16-189. The sequence goes on along the minus strand of CBHTSG010000001.1, from coordinate 369,725 downwards.
TGGTTTGCCACCCTTGTGATTTCAGATAGGTAAGAAACTCGCCAGTGCCACAACCAAAATCAAGAATTGTTCCAGTAGTTGTTTGATGCTTTTCAATAATTTTCTTTTTCCATCGTTGAGTATAATTTCTTGCTGAGCGATAGAGAGTGTCAACAAGATTGCTCGTGCCTCCTGTATGAGAAATGTAGTTTTGAGATTGATAGTATTTTGATATCTCGGCTTGAACTGGTCTTGGATTTGTAATACCGAGGGTGCAGTTGCTACAGTTCTCAATCTTAAAACTTTCTCCGCTGCACGTGTAATCTTTTGCTGTGATGAAGTCTTGTAGAATAGTGGTGCCGCAAATCGGGCAACTCGAAATTTTTTCTGAGTTCATTAACGGCCGAGGTATACAGTTAATACTGAAACATCCGCAGGAGATACTCCGCTGATGCGCGACATTTGCCCGATAGTTTCGGGCTTTATTCGTTTCAATTTTTCTCGAGCTTCGGAAGATAAAGCTTTTACCCTGTCGTAGTCGAAATCAGAATTTATCTTGAAATTTTCAAGGCTTTCTATTTTGGTTGCGAGTTTTTGTTCTCGATCAATGTAACTTTCATACTTCACTGCAATCTCGACTTGTTGAAGCACGTCATCGTGATAGGAATCAAGTTTTGATTTAATGCCGGGCTCAAGCTTCATAAGATCATAAATCCCAATTTGCGGTCTTCGCAAAAGTGATAGTGCAGAAACTTTTTCAGTCAGCGTAGCGGTGTTCAATGTCGTCAAGCCTTCATTTGATATTTCTGGAGAAACTTTAAGGTCTTTTAAATCTGAGAGAGCATTGTCAATCGCTTTTTTCTTTTGTTTGACTTTCTCGAATCGTTGGTTATCCGCTAGTCCAATTTGATGGCCAATTTCCGTGAGGCGCAAGTCTGCGTTGTCTTGCCTCAGTAGTATTCGGTACTCCGCTCGGGAGGTGAACATTCGGTAAGGCTCTTGTGTGCCTTTGTTTACCAGATCGTCAATGAGTACTCCAATGTATGCCTCTGATCTTTTTAAGACGAATGGGTCTTTTTCATGTACCTTATTATGAGCATTGATGCCAGCCATCAAGCCCTGACATGCAGCTTCTTCGTATCCGGTTGTTCCATTGATTTGACCAGCAAAATACAGATTGTCAATTAGTTGAGTCTCTAATGTAGTTTTTAATTGGGTAGGTGGAAAGAAGTCGTATTCAATGGCATAACCAGGTCTGAACATCTTCGCTTTCTCGAATCCTGGAATCTTCGTGAGCGCCTGGTATTGTATGTCTTCAGGCAAAGAGGTAGAAAACCCATTCACATATATTTCGATTGTATTCCAACCTTCGGGCTCTACAAATATTTGATGGCGATCCCGTTCTGCGAATCGATTTATTTTATCCTCAATGGATGGGCAGTAGCGAGGGCCTAATCCCTTAATGCGACCCTGAAACATTGGTGACTTATCGAAGCCCTTTTCGAGTTCCTTATGAACAGTATCGTTGGTGTAGGTTATCCAGCAGCTCAATTGTTTTTTCAGGGGCTCTGTATCTGAATAGGAAAACTTGCTCGGGTTTTCATCACCCTTTTGCTCTTCCATTTTAGAATAGTCAAGTGAACGACCATCAATTCTCGGGGGCGTTCCGGTTTTCATTCTACCGGCCTCAAATCCTAATTCTATTAGCTGTTCCGTTATTCCGCTCGCAGCCTTTTCCGCAGCTCTACCTCCACCAAAGTTTTTTTCGCCTATGTGTATTTTCCCATTCAGGAAGGTGCCGTTTGTAAGCACTACGGCCTTGGCCTTAATTTCTATTCCTAACGCTGTTCGGATTCCCACTACGCGTTTGTCTTTCACAATTAACCCTGTCGCCATTTCTTGCCAGAAATCCACATTAGGAGTTGACTCCAGGGCCAATCTCCACTCTTCGGCAAATCGCATACGATCGTTTTGCGTTCTGGGGCTCCACATGGCCGGTCCTTTTGAGAGATTCAGCATCCGGAACTGAAGCATAGATTTGTCAGAGATAATGCCGGAGTATCCACCCAGTGCATCAATCTCCCGAACTATCTGGCCCTTCGCTACGCCTCCCATGGCCGGGTTGCACGACATTTGTGCAATGGTGTTCATGTTCATGGTCACCAGTAAGACTTTTGAGCCCATGTTGGCCGCAGCGGCTGCAGCCTCACAACCGGCATGGCCAGCTCCAATCACAATTACATCGTATTCTTGAAACATCGTTATTTACTGTTCCACGTGGAACGAAACACAAAACTCAACCCTAAGTGTTTCACGTGGAACTTATTTACGCAAAGATAGACAAGCTTCCTCTTTTTTGCGCATGGCGCTTTTTTGCTCCTTTGTTTTATCCTTTCCGCCCAATAAGTGAAGGACTCCATGGATAATCACTCGATGGAGCTCCTGATCGAAATCCACCTCAAAATTCTTGGCATTCTCCCTTACCCGATCGATGCTGATGTAAATCTCCCCGGAAATAGTCTTCCGCTGTTTTGAATAATCAAAGGTGATAATGTCTGTGAGGGTGTTGTGATTTAGAAATGACTGATTCATTTCCAGGAGAAAGTCATCCGAGCAAAAAATGTAGTTGAGCTCAACTAGTCGGTATTTATGGTTTTCAATTACCTGCTTGATCCACTTGGAGGTCTTAATGGGATGAGGAAGCTTGAAGGATGTCTTTTCTGAGAAAAAACGGATCGAACTCATCTTAGGAGTTGATGTAGAACGAAAGCTCAACAACCTTTCCTTTTTCCTTGAATGTAACCTCATCAGAAAGATGCTTCATCAAAAAGATGCCACGGCCACCGGGTTTCTCCAGATTCTCAGGCGCAGTGGGGTCGGGCAAATGATTATAATCAAAACCAGTACCCTCATCCTCAATACAGAACCGAATAAGACCCTCCTCCAGAAATAAGGATAATGAAACATTCTTCGAAGAATTATTTTGATTGCCATGCTTTATCGCGTTGTTCACGGCCTCTGTCACAGCAATCATGATGTTGCCGTAGATATCATCATCCAGCTGATATTTTTCTTTTGCGTTATCAATGAAGCTTTCAATCATTCGAATGTTTTCAGAAAGAGAGGGAATTTCAATGCGGATATTCTTCATGCCTGCCAACGCGTTTAGTCTTGTTTTTCGATTCTCTTAAAATAGTCGTTTACTTCTTTCTTATAATATGGAAACAGCTTTGGTGGAACCGTTTTCAACAATTCTACTTCTTTTTCTTTTAATCTTAAATATTCTTCAAAAGCCTTTGGGATTTCTTTCTGATAGTCCTTTGCGGTCTCTCCCTTACGCTCCTCATCCATGTTTTGTTCCCTCATCGACTTCTCGGTTTCCAGCAATCGGGTTAATATCTCTTGCTGTCTGCGAATGGTCATCTCTGTTATGTTTTTATTCACCAAGTCCATTTCGGTTTGCTCCATCTTCAAAGGAATATCATCACCGATGCCTTTGCCACCTTCTTGCTTCAGTTTTTGCTGCATCTCTTCCAAGGCTCTTCTAATACGTTCCTGCTCAGCGGCAGTCTTTGCCAACTGCTCGGACAATTGCCTACCAGGCATGTTCCCATTCTTTAGCTGTTGTATTTGTTGGTTCAATTGCTTTTGAAGGTCACTCAAACTCTTGGGCATCTTTGATTGTTTTTTTCCCTTGCCCTTTCCCATTTGAGGCATTGAGCTAGCCATCATGTTCATCATTTGATTGTATCGGTCGTTCAGCATCAAGGCCAGATTATTAATTCCAGTCATAGAAAATTGCATCTCGCTACTGGCGTTCGATTTTCTTCTATCCTTGATGTGGCCTACGGATTTATCAATATGATCATTTAGCTCTCCCACTTCTTTTGTAACCACTGAAGCCATAAAAGCATCGCGCTTAGAAAGAGCTAAAAGGCTGTCTTCCAGAACTTTAGCATCATCTTTAACCTTTAATTGCTGCTGTGATAGCTGAACATACTTTGGGTCGGTCTGTTGTACGGCATTAAAATCCTTCATCAACGACTCCTGGTCGTAAGAGAGTTTGATCAGTCCATGAAGTATTTGGCGTAACGATTCAAGATTCTCCATGTCCATCTCCATTTCCATCGAACTTTGCATTCCTTCCAGTTGATCTTTGGCTTGCTTCATCTGATTGATGGTGTTCTTCTGATGCTCGGTCGATTTCTTAGGCTTGCCTTGCTTCAAGGATTCTTTACTGTTCTCTTGCGACTTTTCAATTTGTTCCATCTGTTCATCGCCAGGCACATCTCCCTTATCTAACTCCTCTCCTAACTTTTCTAATTCCTTCAATTCCTTCTTAAAGTCTTGAAATTTATTGTTCAACTCTTCCTGTTCATTGGCCAATTTTTCACTGCTGGATTTTTCTCCATCCTTATTATCGTCCCCCGAATTTTCCTTATCGGACTTTTTATCAAGACCCTCTGTTTTCTTTAAAAGGTCTTCCTGGGCTTTGGTCTGCTCTTTAATTTCTTCAATGGATTGTTCAAGCTTGTAATCGTATTGCAATTGCTTAAATAATTCCAGCGTACGCTCCAGCTCTTTCTCCAGGTTGATTTCTTTGCGATCCATCTTTTCAAGCATCTTTTGGATCTGCGATAAATCAGAGTTTTCCTTCAAGAGTTTTTCAAGTTCTTCAAAAAGTTTTTTGGTTTCCTCATCGAGCAATTCATTCATCAGTTTTTGAATCTGATCAGATTTTTCTTTGATGCGCTCGCTCTCTTCTGAAAAGGTCTCCTTCTTTTGTTCCAGCAGTGTGTTCTCCTTCTGCAGCTCCTTGATGGCCTGATCAAGCTTTTGCTTTTGCTGAACAATTTCCTCCAACATTTTTTTGTCTTGCCACTCCAGCGATTGCTTGCCTTTCAGTTTTTGCTGCGCTTCGTTAATCGACTCTTTTAAATCGCTCGCCTTCTTAAGGCTTTGATCAATTTTATTTTCGGCAGATTGTTGTGATTGAGCGATGTTGGTTTTCAGTTCTTCATTGGTGGGCAGCGCAAAAAGATAGTTTGCAGAACGTGTAGCCTTGTGACCGTTTACGCCATCGTTATCCCACACCTGTAAGTAGTAATTAATCTTATCTCCCGGATTAAGCTTTAGTGAATCAACTGACCACTGGTAGAAAAAATTTTGTTGCTGACGTCTATCAAAAATCGGAATAGAAATTTCTTTCACCGGTGAGGTGGCAGTATTTGAAATAATTTGATAATTCAGTTTGAGCTTTGTGATACCATAATCATCGGATAGCACGCCTCCCAAAAAGATAGATTTGTATAAAATGGAGTCACGCAAATCATTTACAACAATCTGCGGATATGCATCTTTAACCACATTCACTGAATACGAAATCTGGTCCTTGTTTTTACTTTTATCGTTCTCCAAAATGATGGAATATTCATCAGGATTTCGAAACTCTTTACTGAAATTAAAGTGCTGATTATCAATTATCTGCATTTCATTTGGTATCCCTTTTTCAGAGAATAGAATGGAAGCTTTCGCAGCGTTGTCAGTACCGATGGTCCAGGTAACTTTTGTTCCTTCCGGTACTTCGAGGTTTCCGACATTAAATAGTTCTGTTTTGTTTTTACCAAGATATCCAGGATAGTTCAGCAGGGCTTTCATCTGAATTAACTCGGGCCGACTGATGAGATTAATTCTGTACAGCTGTGAGTAAAAACCGGAAGCCTCGAACTGTATATCAAGCTCATCTTGAATTTTCTCAAAGGTGTACTCGAACAAACCCGGTTCAGAGGAAATCATTTTCAATCGCTGCTTTCCCTGGAGTAGATATGTAGCATCAGGAATGACAGATCCCTTTAACCGAAGTTTGATGGTAAAGTCTTCATGCAAAAATGCGGAGAGGTTTTTATTTTCAATGACGAAGAGAAATGGAGCTTGCGGAGAAAACTCTTCATTGAATTTTACAATACGCGTTGTGCTTTGCGTAAGGATACTTTTGTTAATGATAAACAGAGACGCAATAAGCACCAGGGGAATAAGGAAGAGCTTTAGGTAGCGCTTGTTTTCATAAAGATCAATGGCACTTTCAAATGAGATGCCTTCAAAGGAACTTGATTTTTGTGCAATGCTGGCCTGAAGTAAGGCACTCTTTTGCCCAATAGAAGTAAGCTGAATTAAATTCAACAATCGATCTTTAATCGAGGGAAACCGGTCGCCAATAATGCGCGCTGATTCCTCTTCACCAAGCCCTCGTTTAGCAATCCACCATTGCAGAGGTTCTTTCAAAAAGAGGAAAACACAAACACCAACCAGAACAAAAAAGAGCGTGAAGATTAAAAGTCGAAAAGATTTTCCCAGCCAGAGATTATACTCAAGCACTGCGGCTAACACAAAATAGATGAGTACAACAGAAGCGGTAAGCAGCAGGCCGCGCAAAAGCAAATTCAAATAGTACTTTCGCTTAAAGGAAGTTACTTTTTGATCAATTGACTTTATCCCCTCAATCATGATAATAAGTAAAACGCGCTTCGATAAAGTATAGTTTTAACTTACTAAGATAAGAAGATGCTAAACCGAATACCAAACCTCAGTCCTGAACTTAGGATGAACGGTTCGCTCCTGTGAGTTGCCACTGATATTCTTGCTCAAAGTACTCTAAGACGTGCTGCTTCAATAGTTTTTCTTGTTCAAGCAGGTCAAAATGGGGTAGTTTTTTAAGAGGCTTCCAATGCGGCCATCCATCTTGGTCAGAACCGATCAACTCGTAATAGCCTGAAGGGCTTAACACCCTACAAATGGCAATGTGCATCAGGTCTTGTTTCTCTTCTTTTGAAAAGGGTTTTGTTCCCTTGCCAAGTTCTTGCACGCCAATAATGAATAGTACACCATTCAAATCCTTCGGTTTTTTACCGAGCAACTTTTCAAGTTCAACCAAAAGGTTATTCCAGGACCTATCCAGGTCGAGATCGCGCTTAAACATTATCCGTTTTGTAATTCTTCCCAGTATTCAAAAGCTCTGCGCAGGTGAGGGATCACAATGGTGCCGCCAATTAGCGTTGCCACACCCATCGCCTCATTTATTTGTGCGGTGGTAAATCCCACTTTATAGCAATTGCCCAAATGGTATTTCACACAGTCATCGCAACGCAAAACGAGTGAGCACGTAAGGCCAATCAACTCCTTTGATTTTATGTCCAGCTCTCCTTCCTGGTAGGCGTTGGTATCGAGGTTAAAAATACGCTTGATAATAAGGCTATCCGAACCGAGAATCTTCTCGTTCATCTTGCTTCGATAATCATTAAATTGCTTTACGAGGCTCATGGTTGAAATCATTTAGTAATACCAGAGGCAAAGATGGCGTCAAACAATGGTAATTCAAATGTGATGCGTTTTTTGAAAGGTACAGTATTGGACTTTATCGGATTATTTTTTCCGAATTATTGTCTTGGCTGTGCAAATGCCTTGTTTAAAGGAGAGGAAATTCTTTGTACGCACTGCATTCGGGATTTGCCCAAGACAAACTATTCCTTCTATGATGACAATCCTGTAAAATCAAGATTGATGGGCCGGCTTCCTCTGCAAAGCGCCACGGCATTTCTGAAATTTAGAAAGTCGGGCATTGCACAAAAATTACTGCACGAACTGAAATATAATAATCATCCGGAGGTAGGAATAAAATTAGGAAAGCTGCTCGGCAAAGAAATTATCAGCACCGGAACACACGGCATTGATTTGATCATTCCAGTACCCCTTCATCCGGCCCGCCACCGTAAGAGAGGGTATAATCAAAGTGCGAAATTTGCTGAAGGCATAAGTTCCGTCATGGGTGTGCCATGGGCTGAAAGCATCTCTATTCGAAGAGAAAACACAGCAACTCAAACGAAAATGAACCGCTCGGAACGCTGGGAAAACGTGAAGAATGTATTTGGCGTGAGCAATCATGAGGCGCTCAAAAATAAACGGGTGCTTTTGGTGGATGACGTGATTACTACAGGTGCAACCCTTGAAGCGTGTGGTCACCATTTGATTGAATCCGGCTGCTCTGAACTGAGTATAGCTTGTATCGCGGAAGCGCAATAATCCCGACTTGCAATAAAACAAAAAACCCTCCGACTGGAGGGTTTTTCTATTTTGATTTATTAGAAGGTCTTAGAAGTTAGATCCGGCACGAATCATTGCGCACCGGAAACCAATGGTTGCGGTAGCAGAATCTTCGTCAAGGAATCTTCTTGTACCGGGAGACATCCAGTAAGCAACATCTTTCCATGAACCACCTTTATAAACACGAACCTTATCAGAGACAAGAGAAATGAACTTCTCAGGATTCTTAGTGTAGGTGTAAAACTTCATGTTCTTAGTTGTTCCGTCAGGAAGTGTAATCGTTGAATCTTGCTCAACTCTCTCATAACGGTTCTTGTAATCTCCGTGGCTATCGATGAAATCATCTCTACGGATGGGGTTAAGATCATCAAAGTCCTGATGTGAAAGCGGACGATAAACATCCATTACCCACTCGCTTACGTTACCGGCCATATTGTACAGGCCGTAATCATTTGGAGGATATTCATAAATGTAAGAAGTGATCAACGCGCCATCGTTCAAACGACCTGCAATACCGGCATAGTCACCACGACCTCTCTTGAAGTTAGCAAGGAAATATCCCATCTGCTTTCCATAGGGATTTCTTAAGGCGTGACCATCCCAAGGATAAAGTCTCTGGTGGGTTTGCATTTCTTCTAACCACTGTGTTCCAATCAAAGCTTGAGCGGCATACTCCCACTCTGCCTCTGTTGGTAAGCGATAAGCAGGAATTGTATAACCATTTTCGATAGGAACTCGGCCAGCTCCAGTGCTTTGCTCAGGAGCTTCTACACCAGCTTTTTCGCCTAAGTCGAAATTCACTTTTGCAGTACGCCACTTAGCATAGTTGTTGGCTTGCTTCCACTTTACACCTACAACAGGGAAGTAACGGAAGCCAGGATATCTTAAATAATATTCAACATAAGGATCGTTGAAGGCAAGTTTGGATCTCCACACCAATGTGTCAGGAAGCGCCTCTCTGTAAGCCTTTCCACCGTCAACTTTGGTAGAGTCGGTAGTCAGGTAGTAGAGGTATTCAAGCCAATGAATATTGGCGATCTCGGTCTCATCCATATAAAAAGAAGCAACTGAAACGGTGCGCTCCACATTATCACGATAAGCCATAACATCTTCTTCGAAAGAGCCCAACACTGCTCTACCACCTTCGATGAACACCATGTTTGGTGCATCGGGCTGTGAGTTGTATTCGCTCACTTCAAAGCCTTCGGCTTTGTCGTTGGTATATTTTAATCCGGTAGCTGTACTAAGCTGACCAGGATTTTGGGCGGTTGGCTTCCCTCCCTTGTTACCAAACAGGGAACAGGAGGATATAAAAAATGATAATCCAACCAAAAACAAGAGTCCCTTCAAATACTTCATTTGTTTCAGTCTTTTAAATTTAAAGTAACCGCTAATATAAATAGATAAATAGATGTTTTCCAAAGGGTAGTGATTTTATTGATAAATCCCTGATAGAGGTACATCGGCCCGATCAAAACGTCCATCATCTTTACTTATTGCCTATCCATTTTTGGGAAAAATTTCTTTTTCTGGTAATCTACAGCAATGAGAACTTGCTGAAAACTTGAGGTTTAGTGTTTGGCATGGTTTTGCTAACGAGTGAAAGCTAAATGGCCTAAGCTTTATGATTCTCAGCCTTGAAGATTTTCAGTATGCATCGTTTGAGCGAAAGTGCGATATCGTTACCAGTTACTCAAACTACCTGATGATGAGGAGACTCGCTGACGCGAAGATCTATTTGTATAAAGCCGATGGATTTTTCATCGAGGTGTATTACTCACCTACCTACAAAAAAGTACTGATGATAAATGCATTTGACGATCAGGATGGGCTCAACCCTTATCTTGACGAAATTTCTCTTGCTGACTTAAAATTGTAGTCGGTAATTGGCAAAAGCATCGCGATAGCCCGCTCTACAGAATCAATTGCATCAATGGTGAGCACAAGCTTTCCTGCAGTATCCCTCAATTTGCATTGCTTTGAGTTACTTTGAACAAAGGCCAAAATTTTTCCGAACAAGTCAGATTTGAAATAATCATCTTTACCCATAAAGAAGTTTGCCTTTAGCTTCCCTGCCTTTAAAGCAATTTTCTCAAGACCCAACTGCTCACCCATCCAGCGAAGGCGAACAGAAGAAATAAGCTGATAGACTTGTTCCGGTATCGGGCCAAAGCGATCGCGAAGTGAAGTTGAAAATTTCTCCAGGTCTTCCTCAGTGCGAATATTGTCTAACGTTGAATACAGCTGCAATCGTTCGCTGGTGTTGCCGATGTAGGTGTCGGGTATGAGAATTTCCAAGTCTGTTTCGATGGAGCAATCCTGCACCAGTAGTTTTGCTTTCTCCGAAAGCTCTTCGGCAAACAGTTCCTTAAACTCTGTTTCTTTTAATTCCTGAATGGCATCATCCAAAATTTTGTGATAGGTATCAAAACCAAGATCAGTAATAAATCCTGTTTGCTCGGCACCGAGTAAATTTCCAGCTCCGCGAATATCAAGATCGCGCATGGCCACCTTGAAGCCATCACCCAATTCCGAAAACTCCTCCAACGCGGCAAGACGCTTGCGCGAATCTGAACTAAGCACTGAACTGGGCGGAGTGAGCAAATAGCAATATGCTTTTTTGTTCGATCGGCCAACGCGGCCGCGCATCTGGTGCAAATCACTCAACCCAAACATGTGCGCCTGATGAATGATGATGGTGTTTGCATTGGGAATATCAAGGCCGGATTCAATGATGTTTGTAGAGACGAGTACATCGTACTCACCTTCGATAAATTTCAACATCACCTTTTCAAGTTTGTCGCCATCCATTTGTCCGTGGGCGATTCCGATGCGCGCATCAGGCACAAGTTTGAATATAACATTCGCCACTTGCTCGATGTCGCTTACTTTGTTGTGCACGAAGAAAACCTGACCTCTTCGTTGCAATTCGTGGCTCACCGCATCCCGAATGATTTCTTCATTATAGGTGTGAAGCTCAGTAGTAACCGGCTGTCGATTGGGAGGAGGCGTGCTGATGATGCTTAAATCGCGCGCGCCCATCAATGAAAAATGCAGCGTGCGTGGAATTGGCGTGGCGGTTAGTGTCAGCACATCCACATTCACTTTCAACTCCTTCAGGCGATCTTTCACCTTTACACCAAACTTCTGCTCTTCATCAATTATCAAAAGTCCCAGATCCTTGAACTCAACATCTTTACTCACCACGCGATGGGTGCCGATAATAATGTTAACCTTCCCTTCTTTAACTTCTTCAATGATTTGTTTGATCTCTTTGTCCGTTTTGAATCGGGAGACATATTCGATTTTTATAGGAAAAGAAGAAAGACGTTCAGCAAATGTGCGATAGTGTTGCATGGCCAAAATGGTGGTAGGCACCAGCACAGCCACTTGCTTTCCTTCTGTAGCCGCTTTGAAAGCAGCGCGCACGGCCACTTCCGTTTTTCCAAAACCAACATCCCCACACACGAGGCGATCCATCGGGTGTGCTTGTTGCATATCACGCTTTACATCTTCTGTTGCTTTGGCCTGATCTGGCGTATCTTCATAAATAAACGATGATTCAAGCTCGGCCTGCATAAATCCATCACTGGCAAAAGCGAAACCCGGAGCTTGCTTGCGCTTAGCATACAAATCGATGAGCTCTTTGGCGATGTCCTTTACCTTCTTCTTTGCCTTGGCCTTCTTGCTTTCCCACTCACCACTTCCTAGTTTGCTGATGGCCGGAGGCGTACCATCCTTACCCGAGTATTTTGAGATTTTGTGGAGCGAGTGAATGTTAACGTAGAGTAAATCATTGTCTTTGAACACCAGCCGGATGGCCTCTTGCTCTTTGCCACCCACCTCTTTTTTTTCCAAGCCTGCAAACTTTCCGATCCCATAATCGATGTGCGTAACAAAATCACCAGGTTGCATGGACTGCAGCTCGCGAAAGGTAATTGCCTTTGACTTTGAAAACTTTTCTTTACTCTTGGCGCGATGAAACCGCTCGAAAATCTGATGGTCAGTATAGCACACCAGCTTTAGCTGATGATCCACAAATCCGCCACGGAGCGCAATCTCCAGCGATTGAAAATTGAGCTCCGGATGTATCTCTTCGAAAACGCCATGCAACCGTTCTGTTTGTTTGGGTTGCTCTGCTGCAATCAAATTGCTGTAGCCCTGTACTTGAAAATCTAAAAGATTGGCCGCCAATAATTCAAAATTTTTGTTGAACGATGGCTGGGAGGCCGAACGAAACTCCTGAACTTTTTTGGGCTTGAAATAAAAACGAGAACCAAATTCAATTCGTGAAAAATCAGACAGGCGCTGAATGAAGCTATCTCCTTTTTCGAACAACTGATAAGGCTCCATCACCACCTTGGTAAAGCCGCTTTCACGAAGAACTTTATCGAAGCTCTTTGTTACACGATCAAAGCATTTATCAAGAACGTCCACAATCAGCTCGGCATCTTTCAACCACACTTTGGTGGACGGAGAAATGAACTCTAAAATGGATTGACGCTCCTCTTGAATTAGTCGTGTTTGTACGTTGGGCATCAAGCTCACCGTTTCCATGGTTTCAACCGAAAGTTGTGAACCAGGATCGAAGCTGCGAATACTATCCACCTCATCACCAAAAAGCTCGATACGATACGGCAGTTCGTGAGCAAACGAAAACACATCGATGATACCACCGCGCACGGCAAACTGGCCGGCCTCACTCACGAAATCGGTTTTTTCGAAATCGTAAGAATGAAGAAACTCTTCGAGGAAAGCGTGATCCAGGCGCTCGCCTTTTTTGACAACAAACGTATTGGTAGCAAGAGATTTTTTTGAAATCACTTTTTCCGAAAGCGCTTCCGGGTAGGTTATGATAATATTCCCCTCCGGATGATTGCTAAGATGTGCAAGCACTTCTGCCCGCATCAAAATGTTTGCGTTCTCAACTTCATCATACTCATACGGGCGCTTGTACGACATCGGGAAGAAAAGAATTTCCTTTTCGCCCAGCAGATTTTGAAGATCGTTGAGAAAATAGGACGCCTCTTCTTTATCGTGCAGTACCACCAAATGACTGCTGCGAACGGACTTATACGTGGCCGCCAGCAGAATTGCATCCATGCTGCCATGCAATCCTTTTAGATGAAATACTTCTGATTTGGCTGTACGTATCCCTTCACCAAGCGTTTGCACCAGGCTATCGGATCGATAGATGGAAAGAAAATCATTCGCCTTCAATTCAGCGACTTTTAAAATAGGGCGCAAATATAATTTAATAGAACCGGCTTTCGACTCGCTCAACCCACTATTTCGGCTTCGCTTAATCTACTATTTCAACTCGATCCAGCTCGCAACTGTCTTTTTGAGCCGGTGCTACCCAATCAAGTCATTTACCCATTAATCCATTACAAAAAGCAAATGCTACAAGCTCATCCGTATTCCGGGTTTGGGTTATTCTTAAAAGATTTTGCCTATAACTATTAACAGTTTTCTCACCTAAGTTCATAATTTCAGCTATTTCGCGGCTTGATTTTCCATCGGCTATATGTCGAATCAATTTTCGCTTTTGTTCTGAGAGTGGTAGCGAAACCGAGTTCAAGTGTTGGAGGCTACGAAGCATTTTGTCATAAACTATTTTTGAAAACCAACGGTCTCCTCTCCAAACAGTGCGTATTACCTCCGATAATTCAATATCCTCACCTTTTAAGCAAATACCATCAATGCCGTCTTTAATAAAATGAAGAATGACCTCTTCAGTATCATGCGAGGTAATGAGAATTGTTTTAAGCTTAGGATACTGCTTTTTAACAATAGAGTGTAGTTGATATCCATCGAATTCAGGCATCGATACATCAAGGAACAACACGTCAAGGGGATACTGTGATAGAATTTTCAGCGCCTCTTGACCATTATTAGCTTGATGAAAGGTTGCATTTGGAAAATCCGAGGAGAGCAAACGGATGAATGCCTTCCGAACGAGGTTGTGATCGTCTGCTAAAAGAAAAGATGATGGAACAGAAGATGTCATAAATCAAAAATACCGTAAATATCATGTGTCTATCATACCTGATTTTTCAGGTTTTTTAAGACTAATATGATGCATCTATATTGTTATCATCTAAATTCAATGATACATAAATTTCGTAGTTATTATTAACAAATTAATCACCCTCAAAAATGAAAAAATTAAAGGCACTTTCTTTATTACTTGTTGTAGTCGTATTTTTGTCAATACCTCATCAAGCTAACGCAACTGGTTGGGAAATAACTGCACAACATTCGTGGATCGATTCTGATGGATGTGCAGTGATTGAAACTACTGAGGAGTACCATTTATTCGGTATTACATGGTCAACAAGAACAACATATGATAAAGTATGCGCACAAAGCGTAGAACCGCAGGGCTAACATTATTACTGTCCTTATTTTTTTTATCAAATTCATCTCTTCTGGGGCAAACCTTCAGTGGCATTGTTCGAAGCAAACAATCCAATGAAGGTTTACCTTTCGTTTCGATAGGCATTAAAAACACTTCCAGGGGCACTGCAACAGACAATTCCGGGCTGTTTACTATTGAGGCAACCTTAAAAGACACGCTCATTTTTTCTTCGCTCGGCTTTAAAGCCATAATCGTATCTATCTCAAACTTAAAATCGGTGATTTATCTTGATGAAGATGTAACGGTTTTAAATGATGTTTTGGTTAAAAAGCGGGGAAGATTAAGAACAACTAATATTGGGCATACAAGCGGACGGTCTCCATTTCTAATGACCGGCCCCAACCAATTTGCCAAACTTTTAAGGAACGATTTGGGAACAGAGGGGATTATTGATCAATTGATTTTTAATCTAAATCCGACAATTGAAAAAGATGATAGGTACGAGGTAGCAATCAAACTAAGGGTATATGAAAATGAAAATGGCTTACCCGGGAAAGATTTATTACTCGAAAATATTCTAATTCGAGTAAATAAAAATAAGCATCATGTTGTAGTTGATGTGTCTGAAAAGGCCATCGTATTTCCGCTGAGTGGGGCTTTTATTGGATTTGACTTTATTGGATTTTTTGATGATGGGAAATTTATCCCCTACTCAAGGTTAAATCGGCCCACAGCGTTAAGGGTAGAATTTGTGAGATCGGATACTAATGATACCTATACGAGGTATTTTGGATCCAAATGGAGCATCATGAAACAAAGGGCTTCCGAGAATTATTCAGGAATGGCTTCAAAATTTGGCGCTAAAGTGAGTTATTAGTCTTTCCTTTTTTATGCAACCATGAGTTGCTTACCGCTGTTAAGTCGAACGGTTTTGGTTTCCTTGTCATACACTTTCTCGATGAGCATGTCCAGGAAGTCTTCCTGTAGGTTGAAATCGCCAAGGACTTCCTGCTCCTTCACGAATTGCTTTGTTTTTATAGAATCGTTAATGCGTTCTTTCTCCATGTGCAAGGTCATGATATTGATTTCAATCGTCCGCTCGTAAAGAATAAAATGAATATCAGTTTTCTCTTCGGAGTCAAACCGTATTGTTCGAAAATAATATTGAGATAGTTCAGGCAAATTCCAAGGAAGGCTTTCGATAATTACTTTGTTGCAAAAAGGTTTGTTAACAGAGTAGGAAAGGGACTGTTGTTATAAACATCCATTACCTTTGTGCTATGTATTACGTTCGCCTGATGTTTTGGTTGCTGAGCATTACCTGTCTGGTATTTATGCTGCTGGGATTAATTAAGCCGTGGGCACTGCTTTGGTGGGAAGATGTGCAGAACCGTAAGAAGGTGATTATTGTTTACGGATCGCTGAGTGTATTCTTCTACCTCGCTTATCTGGTGATGGGTGTTATTTTACCCGAGTCGCTAGTGAAATGATTTTCTTCTTTGGCGAAGAATAACCGATAAGATAAAAATCTCCTCCATCTTTTAGTTTCAGTTTTTTTTTCAATGCGTCTGCTGTTAGGGGATAGTTTCGAGTAATCACATTCGCCTGACGATTGGGCAAAAGTGATTTTATTTCGGGTTCGCCAGCGTGAGCACAGATAACGCTAAATATCCTTCCGGGAAAATTCTCTTTTAATTCTGATGAAGTATAGAGGTGCGTATTGACATGAAACTTTGAAAGACCGAAATCGTGGCCAACAGATTTGAATGCACCTCCTTTTAATATGGAGGCATTAGGTTCATACAAAAAAGCAAGAGGCTCTGAGAATGGAACAGAGGCGCCCCGCTCGCGCGTAAAAGTAAATTCATAAGAATCATGTACCAGACCACTTTCGTAAAGCGTGATTGCTTTGATGGTTGGTTCTCCCCGAAAAGTAGGATCTAACAGAAAAAGTAATTCCTTACACTCGTTTCCTACCGACACAACCCAAATCAATTTCACATTTTGCAAATCGTTGATCGCCTGCTGAATGTCGAGCATCGGTGAACATTTCACGAGCACAGCGATTGACTTTTTCAGCAACACTCCCTGGAGCTGAACAATGTTGGGCGAACAATCGGCAAGGCGAAAGACTTTTCTGGCATCACTTCTCCTAGAGGGATCGATGAAAAAGAGATCAACAGAATTTTGAAGGGAAGCAAGAAAAATTTCAGCCGTGGTGCTTTCGTAATGAATATTCTTCGCGCCAAGCACGCGATGATTGTGCTGTGTATATTTTAGCAACTCTTCGTTGGACTCAACGAGACTAACGTTTTCGCAAACAGCGCTCAAATAAAAACTATCCACACCAAAACCACCGGTAAGATCTGCTGCAACGATTCGCTTTGAACCGAAAATTTCTCTGACAATCTCGCTCTTGAATTTTGCAGTTGCCTCAGAAGAACTTTGCTCCAGGTTGAGCGAAGGAGGATACACAATTCCTTTTGTGCGATACCATGTTGGTAATTTTAAACGTGCTTTCCTCCTGCCGGAAATTTGATTCGCGATGAGCGATGCGGGCAACCCAAGAATTTCTTTTTTTAACGTGAGTTCCAATTCATCATCATGCTCGCGGGCGAAAACAAAATCCTGAACGGCATGTGAAGAAAGAGAGAGTAAAAATGTTGGATCGCTCATGATTTTGTGCTAACCGGAGCTAATGGATTTTTTATTGCAAAATAAATATTTCGCAAATAGACAATAATCCCCAACGATTGCGCTACCAGCAAAACCGGATCGTTTCGGTAGATGGAATAAACCACCA
Organism: uncultured Cyclobacteriaceae bacterium; assembly: GCA_966095315.1. Taxonomy (GTDB): domain Bacteria; phylum Bacteroidota; class Bacteroidia; order Cytophagales; family Cyclobacteriaceae; genus ELB16-189. The sequence continues at coordinate 352,485 of CBHTSG010000001.1, read as the reverse complement.
CCATGATCGAAGCGGCAAGACTAATCAACCAAAACCCTAATGGCAAAATTGACTCGCTTACTTTTTCGGATTGATACCACTGGTATACGTATCGGAAGTTGAGCATTAATTGGCCCGCTCCACCGATGATTAAAAAAACATCAGATAAATATCGAGCAGAGAACGTTTGCTCAAAATCTGAAGGCCAAAGCCGGAACCAAACGGGAAACAAAATGAAAGGCCACACCAAAATCAGATATCGAAAAAACGATGGAATATTGCTCCACACTTTTTTCAATTGAAGGTTGCGGATATAGATATAAAATGAAATGACCTGACCGATGAGAATCACGGGATCCAACCGGAACAAACCGTAGATCATAAAAAGAAAACTTCCCGTAAGACTGAAAACCCAAAACAATGAAGGAGAAACAACTTTACCCGCCCGCTCAGATTGAATCCACTGCACAATGGACCTTGCCCCGAAGAGCCCCTGCGCGATAAATCCTAATGCATACAACCAGTAACTTGTCATCTACTATTTCAATTTGCCGGGCTTCGACTCCGCTCAGCCTGCAATTAATTTTACTACTCCTCTTCAACTTTGTTTTTCATGGCCATCAACAAATTGTAAGCTCCTTTGATAACGATGCTTTTACCAACGAGATTTTCACCTCCAATAATCTCAGTAAAACCATTTTCAGAATCTCCTGCCTTCACTTCGGTTAGTGTGTATTGTTGAGCGCCTTCCTGGACAAAAATATACTGATTGTTTTGATAGCGAACGATGGCCTCCTCAGGCAAGGTGTAGGCCTGATTGTTTTTCAGCTCTATCTCGGCATTCATATACATGCCGGGGATCAAACTCTTATCGTAATGCTCAAAGTGACTGTGCACCTCAGTACTCCTTTCTGCCGAAAGATTTTTTCCGATAAGGATTATTTCACATTCATATTTTTTGCCGGGCTGATTATTGGTGTACGCCAAAACTTTCTGACCGATGGCGATTTTATTCAGATCCTTTTCAAAAATGGTGAGCGCAAGGTGGATGTCGGCAGGGTTGATCAGCTCAAATAATACTTCGCTGGGTTGCGTGTACTTTCCTATGTTCACATTTACACGAGAAACATAGCCATCAATAGGTGAATACAGGTTGATGCTTTTGGAAAGATTGCTATCCGTAAGTTCGTCAGGATTGATGCCAATGAGCTTTAGCCTCTCGCCAAGCGATTTCACATTGATTTTTTCTGTGGCATAATCTGCCTCTGCTTGTTGAAAAACCTTATCACTGCTGGCCTTGCTTTGATTGAGCTCTTGCTGGCGCTGATATTCTTTAGCAGTGAATGTTAAACGCGCCTTGGCCGTGAGGTAATCCTGTTGTAATTGAATGTATAGCTGATCTTCCATGATAGCAATCACCTCTCCTTTATTAAGGTGCATGCCCGGAAGCAACTTGGTAGATTTCAAATAACCTCCCATGGGCACGCTAACTGAAATCATATTTTGTGGAGGCACATCCACGCGGCCGTTTACCTTGAGAGTGCTTGAGATGGGGCGCTGTTCAATTTTGCCGATTTGAATTCCTGCATTTTCATGCTGAGCTTCTGATAACGAAATAGAATTTTCAACTGCCGTTGAATCTGTTTCGGAAGAAACTTCATTTTTTGAGGAACACGAGGCTAGTACTGAAATCAGAAACAGACTACCGAAATATAACGTTGATTTTTTCATTGCTTGTCAAATTTGAAAATGTTACTTGTTGGTGAGGTAATTAAGGTGAATGATGCTCTCATTAAGATTGTTGATCGCATTTAAATATTCGGCACGAATGGAAATGGCTTGATTCGTCAACATCACCCACTCCAGGTAATTGATTCCGCCATTAGCGAATTGCTTGTTGGCCGTTTCGGTTATGAGCGATGCATTCTTAAGTCCAGACTGTTCGTAATAATCAACCGACTTTGAGAAATTAGTAAGCTGAGTCAGGGCTTTGGCATACTCTACACTTAGCATTTGTTTTCCCAACTGATAATTTGTTTCACTGATTCTTTGAATTGATTTTGAAGCGTTGATTCGGGCTCGCTGTGCTCCAAAAAACAGTGGAATGCCTATGCCAATTTGCCCTGACTGAAAGCGAGCCGATCGATTGTCATAGAATTTTTCATCGGCACCATACCCCAGCATGCTCATGTTATTGTAGCCAAACAGGATATCCGGAAGCAGCCGTGATTGCTCTAACCGCGTGCTTCTAAGCGACACGAATTTTTGTTGTTGCAATAGCCTGATACTGGGATGATCATCTACAAAACCTGTATCGATGAATTCGGTTTTGCTCAGTTTAAACTCGCGCTCGTCCGGAATGAACTTGGCGGTTGAGTTTAAGAGCAACTGAAATTGAAGTTGTAACAGATCCTGATCGGCAATCAGTTGGTTGAGTTGAATGGCTATTTGGCCGCGCTGCAGTTCTGCGGTGGTTTTTTCCAGTACATTACTTTCTCCGGTAGTGAACCGTAAACTTGCTTTGGTTAAGAACTCGCTGTAAAGGCTGTCATTTTGCAGGAGCAACTTCTTCTTATTTTGCAAATACAGCAAAGCATAAAACACCTGCGACACCTGCTTCTTTAATTCTAATTCTTTCACCGCAACGTTCAGCACACTGCTTCTCCATTCTTCCTTCAATACCGATTTTTGTTGAGCATAAACGGTGGGGAAGCTTAAGCTCTGCCCAATGGAAATACGATTGTCGTTATAGCGGCTGTTGATCTGCCCATATTCGCCAACAACAGTAGTCTTGGGTGCATCAGCGGCAGTCTTGATCAGTTGTTGTTGGTACTCTGCCTTCAGTCGCTCATTTTTTACGGTGAGATTGTTTGCCAAGGCAGTATCAATCGCTGCCCTAAATGAAATGGGTGTTTGCGCGGATGCCTGTGGGGCATTTGCAGAGAGTAGTAGTAATCCAATCACGAAAACACCAACAGGCATTACATTCTTTTTCTTTTTGAAACCAGATTCGAAGAGAATGTAGAGCACAGGAAGAACAAATAATGTAAGCAGTGTAGCAATCAGTAAACCGCCAATCACCACGGTGGCTAAGGGGCGCTGTACCTCAGCACCTGCTCCATTGCTGAGGGCCATCGGCATAAAGCCAAGGGATGCAACTAGCGCGGTCATGAGCACCGGGCGCAAGCGAACTTTTGTTCCTGAGATCACAATGTTTTTCAGATCATGAAGTCCATCGGCTTTTAGTCTATTGAACTCTGCCACCAATACAATTCCGTTCAACACCGCTACACCAAATAATGCGATGAAGCCCACACCGGCACTGATACTAAATGGCATCCCTCGTGTGGCCAATGCAAAAACACCACCGATGGCCGAGAGCGGAATAGCAGAATAAATCAGTAACCCGTGCTTCACGGAATTGAAAGCAAAAAACAGCATCAAAAAAATCATGAGCAAAGAAACCGGTACGGCAATGCTCAGCCGCTGTTTTGCTTCATTGAGATTTTCAAAGGCTCCTCCGTAGGTGATATAGTAGCCTGGAGGGAATTTGATTTGTTGATCGACCTTGCCTTGTAATTCTTCTACAATGGATTGCACATCGCGGCCACGCACATTGAACCCTATAATAATTCTTCGCCTTGCATCTTCGCGCTGAATCTGATTGGGGCCGTCTTTGATTTGAACTTCGGCCAATTGATAGAGCGGAACCTGATCTCCTTTTGGAGATGGGATCAGCAGGTTTTGAACATCGCCAAGATTTTTGCGCTGCTCACCGGCCATGCGCACAACCAGGTCAAAGCGTTTTTCATCTTCATACACCATGCCCGTGCTTTGTCCGGCAAAGGCGGTGTTTACAATGTTATTGATCGTTGTGATGTTGAGGCCATACTGCGCAATGGCAGCGCGATTATAATTGATTACGATTTGGGGTAACCCCGAAACAGCCTCAACATAAAGGTTAGCACTTCCATCAACGGTATTCACGATGTTGCCAAGCTTGTTGGCGTAATAAGCCAGTGTATCCAGATTTTCGCCAAATATTTTACACACTACATCTTGCCGTGCGCCCGTCATTAGTTCATTGAAACGCATTTGAACCGGGTATTGAAAACCAAACGTTACACCCGGCACAGCTTCAAGAGCCTTACCCATTTTTTCGGCAAGCTCGTTAAATGTTTTAGCCGAAGTCCACTCTTCTTTGTCTTTTAAAATAATCATCAAATCACTCGCTTCAATGGGCATAGGATCGGTAGGCACTTCACCGCTACCCGTTTTGCCCACCACTTTTATCACCTCGGGAAATTGCTCCTTCAATATTTTTTCTCCTTTTAAAGTAGCCTCTACAGACACATTGAGATTGCTGCCCGTGAGCACCCGAGTATCAACAGCAAAATCGCCCTCTTCCAAGGCAGGAATAAATTCACCACCGAGGAAAGTAAGTGTAATAAGTGCACCAATGAATAAGATAATAGCGCCAGTGACAATTGCCTTCGGAAAATTCAAGACCTGCTCTAACAACCCTCGATAGACGCGTTCAATTTTTTCCATCATCCGATCAGAAATGTTTTTGCTGTGTTTAATTTTCTTACTGAGAAAAACGGAGCTCATCATGGGAATGTAGGTGAGCGATAGAATGAAAGCACCCATCAGCGCGAAAGCAACCGTCTGAGCCATGGGCTTAAACATCTTTCCTTCTATGCCCTGTAAACTGAAGATCGGCAAGTACACAATCAGGATGATCACCTGACCAAACACTGCGCTGTTCATCATTTTGCCGGCAGAGTGATTTACTTCTTCATCCATTTGCTGCTGACTCAGTGCATTGAGGTTATCATATGTTTTGCTGTGGAGCTGATGCATGACGGCCTCTACAATAATGACGGCACCATCCACAATCAATCCAAAGTCCAAAGCACCGAGGCTCATCAGGTTGCCGCTCACACCAAATACGTTCATCATGATCACCGCAAACAGAAGCGACAGCGGAATTACCGAGGCCACTAAAATTCCTGCTCTGAAATTTCCGAGAAACAAAACAAGAACAAACACTACGATGAGCGCCCCCTCCATCAGGTTCGTTTCTACGGTGCCAATTGCGTTGTTCACCATTTTTGTACGATCGAGGAATGCTTCAATCTCTACGCCTTCCGGCAGAATTTTTTTGATTTGTTCAATCTTAGCTTTTACATCTTTAATGACAGCACTGCTGTTGGCTCCCTTCAACATCATCACTACTGCACCGCTTACTTCTCCCTCTCCGTTGTAGGTCATTGCCCCGTAACGAATGGCATGGCCTATGCGAACCTCCGCTACATCTTTGATGAACAGAGGCGTGCCATTAGCGGTGCTCTTTACTGCAATGTTGCTGATGTCGGACAGGTTGCCGATCAAGCCCTCGCTTCGGATGTAGAGTACTGTTGATTGTTTTTCGATGTATGCTCCTCCGGTGTTTTGGTTGTTGGATTCAAGCGAGGTGAACACATCGCTCATGGTGAGACCAAACGATTTTAATTTGTTCGGGTCAACGGCAATCTCATACTGTTTTAGTTTTCCGCCAAAGCTGCTCACATCCGCCACACCCTGCACTCTCAAAAGTTGTCTTCGTACAATCCAGTCCTGAATGGTGCGCAGTTCTGTGATATCATATTTGGCTTCATATCCTTTCTTTGCTTTCACCACATATTGGTAGATTTCTCCGAGCCCCGTGGTTACAGGTGCCATCACTGGCACACCAAGCCCTTTGGGAATTTGGTCTTTCACAATTTGAAGGCGTTCGGCTACCTGCTGCCGTGCCCAATACACATTCGTTTCATCATCAAAAACTATTGTCACCAGCGACAAGCCAAAGCGGGAAAAACTTCGCAGCTCAATCAATCCGGGAATGTTGCTGTTGACCTGTTCGATTGGAAACGTAACGAGGCGCTCAATGTCGGCAGCACCCAGTGAGGGCACTGAGGTGATTACTTGCACCTGATTGTTAGTAATGTCGGGAACCGCATCGATGGGAAGTTTGGTGAAGGAATATCCTCCCCAGACGATGAGGCCAAGGGTAAACAGCCCAACAATAAATTTATTTCGGATCGAAAAACGAATGATAGCGTTCAGCATAAAAATCTTTAAACTAAAAACAGGCGATTGCTCACCCTGAAAAATGAGTAATGATGTGTTGACTAAGAATACGGTGAATTGAACCAGACGAACCCTGGGTCAATGCGTAGAAAATTAGATTTTCGGAGGCTGAAAAATATCAACAGAGCGCAGCGCAGGCTCATGCTGCAAATAGATAGAGGAATAGTCTGAAGTGACATGATGCGAAAGATCGCTGAGCGCCAGTTTGTGAAGAGGCAACATCACCGTGGGGCTGCAGCATGAGTGGTCATGCCCTTTAAAAGGAAGTGTGTTATCCGTTTCATCATGCGCTTCGTTGGTTTGGTAATGCATGGTGATGAACTCCAGAAAGGACAATTGGCCCTCTGCCTTGCTCTTATGCTCCACGTAGTGTTCCAACAAAATGGGCAGGCGCATTATTTCGCTGACTTCCGTAAAGGAGACCAGGTAAAGAACGAGCAAACAAAGTGCAACAAATCGCTTCACGAAAGCAAAGGTAATCAGTCTTTAGACAATGAAGAAATGCAATTAATTCCACGAGGATGGTGATTTTAGTCATCTTTGCCGTGCGGGAATAGCAGTGTGTCGTGCAATTAATCAAAACAAACTTAAACTTCCGCCCTTGCGGAATTTAGTGAGATCGTAGGCTGGCATTTGTTGACCCACAAAATGTTTCTTTTTAGCCGCGCGATAAAGTTGGTGAATGGCATCTGCAATGTTTCCTTCACCGGACATGCGCCTGCCAAATTGCGAATCATTAACGCTTCCACCATGAAACGAGCAGATTTGATTCCACACTTTTTCGAAACGATCAGGAAAGTTTTTGCGCAGCCAGTCTTCAAAAATTTTACCGATGGAGCCATTCAATCGCACAACGGTCATCCCGGCAGCGCGGGCACCATGCTCGGCAGCAGCTTTCAGTACGGCCGGAATTTCATGGTGATTTAAACCCGGAATAATCGGTGCATTCATTACGCCAACAGGAACACCAGCTTTCGCAAGCGCTTCAATGGTTTTCAATCGCTTCAGTGAACTGGCGGTGCGCGGCTCCAATATTCGCCTGAGTTCTTCGTCCAGTGTGGTGATTGACAGGTAAACATGAACGAGGTTGTCTTTCGCCAAATCTTGCAATAGATCAATGTCGCGCAGAATGAGACTATTCTTGGTGATCAGTCCAACAGGATGGCGATAGTTGGCCATTACTTTCAACATGCTTCGGGTAATCTCAAATTTTTTTTCCTGTGGCTGATAGCAATCAGTGTTGCCACTAAGCATAATCGGCACTGCATTCCAATTGCGATTCAGCAGATGTTGCTCCAAAAGTGCAGCAGCATTTTTCTTCACAATAATTTTGCTTTCAAAATCCAGGCCTGCGCTGAAGCCATAGTATTCGTGAGTGTTTCGTGCGTAGCAATAAATGCATCCGTGTTCGCACCCCTGATAAGGGTTCATGGAATACATCATGCTTAAATCCGGACTCGCTACTTTGTTGACAATCTTTTTCGGATTTTCGATGAAAATTTGTGTGGTCGGGTTTTCAAGCAACGGTTCGTCAAGGCCTTCAATATGATCGGTAACATACTGTGCTTTCAGAAACTTATTCTCTGTTTTGATTTGGGCCCCGCGACCTTTGAAGTAATTCGATTCTTCCACAAGCCAAAGATGCTAATATCTTTAGTAAAACCATTCAAACGAGTTGATTAAATATCAAAATACCCCAATTCAGCAACTTACAAGCCCTGTTTTTGATCAGAAGGGCATTCAGGTTTTTGTGAAGCGGGAAGATCAAAATCATCCCTTTGTTTCCGGAAATAAGTGGTGGAAATTGAAATACAATCTGGCGACAGCAATCAATCAGGGGCATGATACTCTTCTGACCTTTGGTGGTGCATACTCCAATCACATTTTTGCAACGGCCGCTGCCGCGAAAGAGTTAGGATTAAAATCGGTGGGCATCATTCGCGGAGAAGAAACGTTCCCGCTGAATTCAACATTGTCGTTTGCTCGCGAATGCGGAATGCAATTGCATTACGTTTCGCGCGAAGCATATCGACACAAAACAGAGGAGGAGTTTTTGAATGAACTGAAAGACCGGTTTGGAAAATTTTACATGATTCCGGAAGGAGGAACAAATGCCCTTGCAGTGAAAGGTTGCTCAGAGTTTGCAAACAACCTCTGCCGCGAAATTGATTTTGATTACCTCTGTCTTGCGGTTGGCACTGGCGGCACTGCGGCCGGAATGATTGAGGGCACTCCCGAATCAAAAACAATCCTTGGATTTCCGGTGTTGAAAGGCGCTGATTTTTTGAAAGAGGAAATCAAAGGCTTTACCTCGAAATTAAACTGGCACCTGATGATGGATTATCATTTTGGTGGGTATGCAAAAACCACCCCCGCGCTTTTCCCACTCATAAACGAAATAGAACAACAGTTTCACATTCCGCTCGATCAGGTGTACAACGCTAAAATGTTTTTTGGCGTGTTTGATTTAATAAAGAAAGACTTCTTCAGAAGCGGAAGCACAATTCTTTTACTTCACACCGGAGGATTGCAGGGAAAATCAATTTCTAATCACTCCTCGCAGCCAGGTAAATAATTTAAATCCACCTTGCTCTTCAGGCAAAGCACCGCCTTCACCGGCAGCTTTTACTTTTTCGATGGTGTAAAAGGCAGAGGGCAAAATCGCTTTCAATTTATTGAGCAGGTCATCCAGATGTTCACGATCCAGAACGGTGAACACCAGATTTTCTGTTCCTTCAGGTCCTTCCGCCACCACACGAGTGAAACGAAAAGAGTTTGTATTGAGATAAGCAATCAACTCTTGAATTTCTTTTCGGGTAATGATGCGCACAATCACTTTTCCATAAGCAATGCGCTCTTCGATGATCATGCCCACGTACACACCCGCAGCAAAACCCGCTGGGTAGGCCACATAACACAACCAATTATCCAGGTGTTGAAAAATTTGACGGATAACCAACAGCCAAATGAAAGCTTCGAAAAATCCCAATAGTGTAGCGGTAATCCTTCGGCCGCCCAACATGTAAATGATGCGAATGGTGTTGATGGAGACATCGCAAATGCGAGCTAGAAAAATTAATAGGGGAAGAACAATGAAGCTAAATACATTTTCAGATACTCCCCATGAAATCAATAAATCTTCCACTTTGCTCTTTTAATATCTACTGACCAAACAAATCGCGAAACACATCAGGCAATTTGCCAAAGGACTTTACTTCTATTTTTACTTTTTTAAGGTCAAGTGCCTTTTGGCTGTATTTGCTGATGTAGATTTTTTCAAAACCTAATTTTTCCGCCTCCGATATTCGTTGGTCGATTCGATTTACCGCACGAAGTTCTCCGCCCAGCCCCACTTCGGCTGCAAAGCAAATTTTATCAGACACAGGCACTTCTTCCATTGACGAAATAATGGATACACAAACCGCCAAATCAATGGCAGGATCTTCCACACTGATGCCGCCCGCCATGTTCAAAAAAACATCTTGCGTGCCCACACGAAATCCGCATCGTTTCTCCAGCACGGCCAGCAACATGTTTAGCCGCTTGTGATCGAAACCCGTAGGCGTACGTTGTGGCGTGCCGTACGATGCCGGGCTCACCAATGATTGTATCTCGATGAGTAGCGGGCGATTGCCCTCCATGGTGGCGCCAATGGTAACACCACTCAGGTTTCCGTCTTTTTGTGAAATGAGTATTTCAGAAGGATTGGAAACTTCACGCAAGCCGCTTCCCAGCATTTCATAAATACCAATTTCAGAAGTAGAGCCGAACCGATTTTTGGTGGTGCGCAAAATGCGATACGCCAGATGACGATCGCCCTCAAATTGTAACACGGTATCAACCATGTGTTCTAAAACTTTTGGCCCCGCCAGCATTCCGTCTTTGGTGATGTGGCCCACCAGAAAAACCGGGGTATACGTTTCCTTTGCAAACTTCATCAGCTCTGCGGTACACTGCCGCACCTGTCCAATACTTCCGGCAGCCGAATCCAGTTGATGCGAATGAAGCGTTTGAATGGAATCAATCACCAACAGCTGTGGCTCCAGCGATTCGATGGCATTGAAAATCGTTTTGGTGTTGGTCTCTGTCATCACAAAAAAGTTTTCGTGACCGGCCACACCTTTTGGAAACAAGCGCTCGGCCCGCATTTTAATTTGCTGATCACTTTCTTCACCAGAAACGTAGAGTACCTTAAGTGTTTTCAGCATTAGCCCTAACTGCAGCATCAACGTTGATTTTCCGATGCCGGGTTCTCCGCCAATCAACACCAATGATCCCGGTACTATTCCGCCTCCCAAAACACGATTGAATTCCTTATCGGGAGTTTCTATTCTGACCTCACCAGAAGAAGCGATTTCATTTAATGTCTTCGGCTTGTCTGATTTCGTCCTAGCTCCTTCTGTTCGCCATTCGTTTTTGGTAGACTCAGCTTTGCTCACAACTTCCTCCACAAAAGAATTCCACGAATTGCAGGAAGGACATTTGCCAATCCACTTGGGCGACTCATAGCCGCAAGATTGACAGAAGAAAAGTGTTTTGGATTTTGCCACGAAGAGGAGAGTGAAATTGTTTCAAATATAAAGTTTGTATCGTAAAGACTTTTATTATTTTTGAGCCATCAGGAATAACTCGAAATAGCCCACTCGATTTTTTTTGATGTCAGCCCTATAGGATGCTGACGTATTTTTTTACCCAAATCTAATCCCATGTTAAAAAACCTCTGCATAGTGGCAGTATGTTCGCTTTTATCGATTTGTGCGGCAGCACAGAAATCCCCGGCCAAGTTTGGCGAAGTGTCTTTTGATGAATTGAAAATGACGGTGTATGACAGAGACTCTTCTGCCAGCGCGGTGGTGCTCTTTGATTACGGCAACGCGTACATTTCCGTTGGCAATTATATCCGACTTGTGTTTGAGCGGCATGTACGAATCAAGATTCTGAAAAGAGAAGGACTTGAGTGGGCGAATGGCTCCATCCTCCTGTATCACTCCGGCAGCAGTTATGAAAAGGTAAATAGTCTAAGGGCATCTACTTACAATCTTGAAGAAGGTAAAATAGTGGAATCAAAAATGACAGAAGAGTCGATTTTTGAAGAGAAATTTAACCGATACTTTGATCAAGAAAAATTCACCCTTCCCAATGTAAAAGAAGGATCAGTAATTGAATATACCTATAAAATCGCGTCAGAGTTCTACACTAACTTTCCGAACTGGCAATTTCAGCGGACCATCCCTGTTATTCATAGCGAGTATTGGGCAGTGATTCCTAAAAAATTCATCTATGAACGATATATGCAGGGCTATGTGCCCATTACAAATTACACGTCAGAGGAGAAGTTCCAATTCGGCCAAAATGTGACTGCCCACCATTGGACCGCCAGAGATATTCCAGCATTTAAGCAGGAGCCCTACATGACTTGCGAAGATGATTATATATCCCGGATCAACTTTGCTCTTTCGCATATCAACTACACCAACGCTCCCACTCAAGAGATCATGGGATCGTGGCAGAAGTATAATGATGACCTTATGCGAGACAGCGAATTTGGAAAGTTGATTTTAGGTTCTACGTTTTTGAAGGAAAAAACTGAGGAGGTAATCAAAGATATGACTGACCCAATGCAAAAGATTGCAGCACTCGTAAACTACGTAAAACAAAATGTAGAATGGGACGGCACGGAAGACAAATACCCGGATAATTTCAAAAAAGTGCTGGAAAAGAAAAAGGGAACAGCAGCAGATATTAACATGCTTTTGACGGTAATGTTGGCCAAGGCGGGATTTTATGTAGATCCAGTATTAATTAGTACTCGTGATCATGGCTTTGTGAGACAGCAGTACCCAATGGCCAAGCAATTCAACTACGTGATTTGCGGATTACGTTTGGACGGCAATACTATCTTGTTGGATGCAACTGAAAAGTATCTTCCCTTCAATGTAATACCGAGCCGATGCCTCAATGGTCAAGGGCTTGTGATATCAAATTCACATCATGGATGGATAGACATTGTTTCCAAGGCAAAGTCAAAAACAACAGTAATGGCCGACTTCATCTTGGCAGATGATGGTGTACTGAAAGGCAAATTGAATTTCACAAGAGATGGGTATGATGCTCATGAAATGCGTGAAGAATATCATGCTAAAGGAGAAGAGGAGTATGTAAAAACGTACACGGCCAGCAAACCATGGCAATTTGAAAAAACAGTATTTCAAGATTTGAAAGAGTTTGAAAAATCAGTAAAAGAAATTCATGACGTGGTGTTGAATGAACATGTCACCCAAAACGGATCCGTAATGTACCTCAATCCATTTGTTGTTCCACAGATAGCCACAAACCCGTTCACACAAGAGGTGAGGGTTTATCCGGTGGATTATGGAAATGCACAAGAGCAGGTCTACATATGCAAAATCAAAATCCCTGATGGCTATCAGGTAGATGAACTTCCAAAAAGTCGGGTAATTGGACTTCCAGGAAACGCAGGACGATATACCTACAATGCATCAACAGTGGGGAACGTCATCAATATTACCAGCAATTTTCAGATTAATAAGAGTCTGTTTCCACAGGATGAGTATAGCTTGTTAAAGGAGTTTTATAATCAAGTTGTTGCTAAGCAGGATGAACAAATTGTCATAAAAAAGAAGTAGGCAGAAAATGAGAATTAGAAATTTTACAATCACAATTCTGTGCTGCGCGTCTTGCTTTTTAGGAGCGAGTGCGGAGCAAAAATACCCTGTTTCAGAGATTCCCGAGACGCTGAGGGAGAATGTAAATGTTGTGGTGCGCGAAGATCATGTGAGTTATCGGATTATTGACAAAAGTCACGCGGTGCTGCGGGCACATTTTGCGGTCACGATCTTCAATGAAAATGGAAAGACGTATGCACGCAAAACAATTGGATATAATAAGCTTACCAAAATAAATGACTTCAACGCGTTTGCCTTCGATGCAAGTGGTAAGCAAATAAAGCGATTAAAAAACAGCGAGATATATGACCAGGCAGCTTTTGATGGTGTAAGTCTTTACAGTGATCAGCGTCTCAAATCGGTCAATCTTGTGCAGGTCACTTATCCGTATACGGTTGAGTTCGATTACGAAGTCGAATATAAATACCTCTATAGCATTCCTGGCTCTGTGTTCATTTCAGATGAGAAGGTTTCTGTTCAAAAGATTTCTTATCAACTCATTTTTCCGCAAGCATTAACGCCACGTTACAAAATCATAAACATTGAGGATAACGGAAAACGATCAAAACAGCCCGATGGAAATGAATCGATTTTATGGTCATACGAAAACCTTGTGCCAATAAAATTTGAGCCTAATGGTCCGCATCGATTAGAAGTTTGCCCTCAAATTATAGTAGCACCGAGTCAATTTGAGTATGAGGGTTATTCAGGTAATATGAGCTCATGGAAAGAATATGGCAAGTGGAACTCAAAATTGAATTTGGGAAGAGATGAATTACCGGAGCAAACCAAACAAAAGATAAAGGAGCTTACAAAAGGGGCGAGCACCACTCAGGAAAAAACAAAACGTATTTATGAGTACCTGCAAAGTAAAACAAGATATGTGGGTATTCAACTCGGTATAGGCGGTTTGCAGCCATTTACAGCGCGCGAAGTAGATGAGACAGGTTATGGCGACTGCAAGGCATTATCAAACTACACTATTGCCATGCTAAAAGAGGCTGGCATTAAGAGTTACTACACGACTATTCAGGCAGGAGAAAATGAGCCGGAAGTGATGCTGGATTTTCCGAGTCATCAGGCAAATCACGTAGTAGTGGCCGTGCCCAACGGAAGAGATACACTGTGGCTGGAATGCACCAGCCAGACAAAGCCTTTCGGATATCTCGGAAGCTTTACTGAAGATCGTTCAGCATTGATGATCACCGAAGATGGCGGTAAAATAGTGAGAACAACCTCTTATACTCCTGATCAAAACCTGCAATCCAGAACTGCCGAGGTAAAGATTGATGCGAGTGGAAATGCCCTGGCAAAAGTGAGAACATCCTACTCCGGTATTCAATACGAAAATGGCGGTCTCAGTGAAATGGTTGATCAACATCAGGATGAGCAAAAAAAATGGTTACAGAATTTTATAAATCTCCCTACGTTCACACTAAATTCTTTTTCAATATCCGCTCAAAAGAACATGATTCCATCGGCAACGGTTAATCTGGATTTAACTCTAAATCGATTTGCCAGTGTTAGCGGGAAGCGATTTTTTGTTACACCCAATCTCATGAATAAAATTTCTTACATCCCTGAGAAGGTTGCGGATCGAAAAACGCAAGTGGTACGACATTCAAACTATATTGATCGCGACACGGTCATTCTAGAACTGCCGGAAAGTATTTATCCGGAGTTCCTGCCAGAACCAACCGTTATTAAATCAAAATTTGGAGAGTATAACGCTTCGGTGAAGTTTGATCAGGGAAAAATCATTTACACCCGCACTATGAAAGTGTGGAAGGGAAGGTATTCAAAGGAGACTTATCAGGAGCTAATTGATTTTTATAAAAATGTAAGTAAGGCTGATAACGTCAAGTTGGTTTTTCTGAGCAAGACCTGAATTATTTGATAGGAGCATTCGCCTCTTTGGCCATTACATTATACACTAACTTATCTGCCATACGTGGAAAAAGCTTGTTCATCCAAACGGCAAGCTTTCCCTGTGTGGTAAGAATGAGCGAGTTTTTGCGATGAACCGTGGCGTTGTAGATGTGCTGTGCACATTCTTCGGCCGTCATCATTTTTTCTTCAGCCCGTGGTGATTCACCTTGAGCCGTTCCGTCTTTTGTTAACGCACGCTTTCGAATATTTGAAGCGGTGAATCCGGGACAGGCGGTGAGTACGTGTACACCTTTGTAAAGCATTTCTGTTCGCAATACTTCCAGAAAGCCGTTGAGTGCAAACTTTGATGCAGAATACCCGGTGCGGGCGGGCAATCCGCGGTAACCGGCTATCGATGAAATGCCCACAACCGATCCTTTGTTCTTTATGATTTCGGAAATGCAGGCTTGCGTGGCATACAGCACTCCGTAAAAGTTGATGTCCATCACTTTTTTCACAACACTCATCTCCACCTCTTCAAATAAAGCGCGCATGGAAATGCCGGCATTGTTAATTAAAACATCAATTCGGCCATAGAGCCGCATTGCTTCCTGGGCCATTTTTTTGTTATCGTCCTCTACACTCACATCGTTGGCAAAGCCTTCAATAGTAATCCCTTTTTGCTGAAGCTCATTAACGGTTGCATCAAGGTCGGCCTTGTTCCTTCCCGTGATCAACACTTTCGATCCGTTTTTTCCAAATACTTCGGCCATGGCCTTGCCTATTCCTGAGGAGCCTCCTGTAATAATAACAACCTTGTCGCGCATGATTTTCAAAAAAATAATGACGGGCAAAAGTAATCAAAACAATCGCTTAATTTTGAACCCATGTTTTTTCTGAAGCTACTTTCCAGACTTCCGCTTGCTGCGCTATACTACATTTCTGACTTTCTCTTTTTTGTCACATACTATGTTTTAGGCTATCGCAAGAAAATGGTGTGGAAAAATCTGAGCAATGCTTTTCCGGGTAAATCGGTGGAGGAGCGAAAACAGATTCAAAAGGAATTCTACAAAAATCTTTGCGACTACGGTGTGGAGACACTGAAACTGCTTACCATCAGCAAAGAAGAATTACGCAAACGCATGGTGTATACAAACCCACACTTGGTGCTGCCTTATAAAGACAAAGGACAATGCGTAGTGATGCTGGCATCACACCAATTTAATTGGGAGTGGTTGCTCACCGCAGGTAGCTTGTACTTGCCCTACCCAATCGATTTTGTTTATCAGCCTGTGAAGAGTGAATTGTTTGAAAAGTTTTCCGTTCAGTCACGCACGCGTTTTGGGGCCTATCCGATCAAGCGCTATGAAGTTGCGCGCGAGTCGTTCAAGCGAAGAAATATTTTAAGAGGTATTGCCATTGTAGCCGATCAGTATCCCGGTCACGAGAATGACAAGCGATTTGAAACCACATTCTTGAATCAGGAAACTGTTTTTTTTCTGGGGGCAAATCAATTGGCGCACATGATTCAGTGCCCAACGGTGTTTGCGAAGATCAAGCGCGTGAAGAGAGGTTTTTATGAAATGGAGTTAGAGAAAATTTCGGAACCTCCGTATTCAAAAGAAGATACTCAGTGTGTAGCCAACTATGCAAAAGCCGTGGAGAAATTGATTATGGAAAATCCATCAGGCTGGTTATGGTCGCACAACCGGTGGAAGACAAGACATCTCGAACAAAATCAAGACAATTAAGAGACATCGCCATGACAGTATATGGAATAAAGAACTGCAACACCGTAAAATCAGCATTGCAATGGTTGACAAAGCATAAGGTGGAGTTTGAATTTCACGATTATAAATCAAAAGGCATTTCACAGGAAAAACTAAGAACATGGAGCAAACAGGTAGGCTGGGAGACCCTTGTGAATAAACGCGGCACTACCTGGAGACAAATAGATGAGACGGTTCAAAAAGGGATCACCAACGAAAATGCGGCCATTGCTTTGATGATGGAGAAAACCAGTGTTATTAAACGACCCTTGGTGGAAGAAAATGGAAAAATAGTGCTGCTTGGTTTTGATGAAGCAGAATACAAATCAATCCTTCTAGAAAATTAGTTGGACAAAAACCAACAACGAAGAACGAATAGCCAACAACGCTGCTTACGCCAACATCATCTCAATATCTTCCCTGGTCAATTGTTTAATCACGCTCTCTTCGTTTTGAATTAAATTTTCAGAGAGCTTCAGCTTATGCTTTTGCAGGGTGAGAATCTTCTCCTCTACAGTGTTACGCGTGATGAATTTATAAGTAAACACTTTTTTCTTTTGACCAATACGGTGGGCACGGTCAGTTGCCTGTGCTTCCACAGCGGGGTTCCACCAGGGGTCGAGAATGAATACGTAATCGGCCTCTGTTAAATTTAGTCCTAAGCCTCCGGCCTTTATGGAGATGAGAAAAATTTTCAGGTTAGGGTCTTTGTTGAATTTCTCTACCTGCTCTTTGCGATCAGTACTTGAGCCATCCAGGTACGCATAAGGAATTTTGCGACTTTTCAGCAACTCCTTTACAATATCGAGGTGCTTTACAAATTGACTAAAGATCAAAAGCTTGTGCCCTTCCAGCAAAGCGTTTTCAATCATGTGCGAAACATCTTCCAGCTTACCCGAGTCTCCTTTGTAATGTGTGTCAACCATGCGCGGGTGGTTGGAAAGCTGTCGCAGTTTTGTAAGGCCTTCCAAAATCATCATGCGCGAATTGTTGATGCCGTCTTTGTCGATGGAATCCAAAATCTTGTGGCGGTAAAATGATTTTGCTTCTTCATACTTTTCTTCCTGTTCCGAAGTCATGTTGGTGTAATAGACATTCTCGATCTTTTCAGGAAGGTCAGTAGCTACTTGAGACTTGAGTCGTCTTAAAATGAAGGGCTTGATGATCGCATTCAGCTTTTTTGTTTTTACTTCATCGCCTTTCTTTTCAATGGGTATCTGATATTCGTTTTTGAAGAAGGTTTGTCCTCCCAACAAGCCCGGGTTAATGAAGGTCATTTGCGACCAAAGATCCAGCGTGGTGTTTTCCAGTGGTGTACCGGTAAGGGTGAGGCGAAACTTTGATTTCAACTGCATTACCGCCTTGGCGATATTTGAGGTCGGGTTTTTGATTACCTGCGATTCGTCAAGAATGATGTAGTTGAATCTGAATTTTTCTAATGAATCAATATCTAATCGGGTGATGCCATAAGAAGTGATCACCACATCAAACTTCGAAAACCGAGCGATGTCTTTATTGCGCAGCGTTCCGGTGTAGTTCAAAATTTTTAAATCGGGTGTGAACTTGGCCGCTTCCATTTCCCAATTGTAAATAAGCGAGGTGGGCATCACCAGCAGGGATGTGCCGGCATTGCCTTTTTCTTTTTCTGATTGCAGCAGCGCCAGTGTTTGCACGGTTTTTCCAAGACCCATATCATCTGCAAGACAGCCACCCAAATGAAATTCATTCAAAAAGCGCAGCCAGTTGTAGCCTGCTTTTTGATAAGGACGCAACTGACCCTGAAAATTTGGTGACAGCGGGTAATCCTTTATTCCACTGAACGATTCGAGATTGCGTAGGCGATCGCTCATGTGAACTTTCGCCAGATTTCCATCCTGTAATTCTTTCAGCAGCCCCAGGTGATATTTTTTTAACACCGGCTTTTCGTTGTCGCCATGAGTTTCGCTCAGCGCAAACAAGTCGCCATATTTGATGAGCCACGCATCGGGAATGATGGCAATCTCTCCATTAGGCAATTTGAATTCTACTTTCTTTTTCAGGATGAGCTTGCGCAGTTCCTTAAATGAAATTTCAAATTCACCGAAGCGAATTTTGGCATGAATATCAAACCAGTCGATGCCTTCTTTTACTTCGAGCTCAATGACAGCCTTACCAACAAAATATTTCTTATCGCGATTTTCGGGCTGGCTTACTTCAAAGCCCAGGTTGAGGAGGTTTACCCGGTTTTCGTTCAACCACGAAAAGGCATGTGCTTTATCAACAGCCGTGCGAAATCCTTTCAGTGGCAGTCCAAGTTTTACCAGAGTTTGAGCCGATTTCTTCTCGACTTCGGTATTGCGCTTCACGCGATGAAACACATAATCATTGTCCTTCTTCTCCACCGTAACACTCACTGGTCCGAAGGCATCGCCACGAAATTTATGTTTGCCATACCGAAAAGAAAGATCAAACACAATTTTGCCAGCCTCGTCATGTGAAGGACCGGACGGATGGTGCGAGTCATCAAAAAGGTTGAGTACTTCTTTTGAATTGGCCGGAGGCAATTCTGAAATGGTGAGCAACGGATGTGGGTCGTACTCATTTTTATTGATCTCAAAGCCATAGGCTTCAATATCATCAAACGATGCGATGAGTGGAGCAACAAACCGATTGTAGTATGTTTCTTCCAGATTTTTTGGAATGACTACGTGCTTCTTGGTTAGAAACGGTTGAAGCTTTTTTCCATCAACGTTTTTCTCAAAGCCATAAAGTTTACCATTGAGCACCATCCATGCAGGATGCTTGCACACGAGGTAGGCAGCAGGGTTGGGAATGTCCACCTTTTTGCCATCATAGGTAATGGTAGGGTAGTAGTTGGTGTTCTCTTCACTGCGCTGAAAATGAAATTGAATGTTGGCTCGCTTCTCCAGTACTTCCAGTTTGCGCCATGTAGGCTCACCATCATTGCCCATCTCGAAAAGCATTTTGCCTTTCATTTTCTCCAGCACAGCTGCCCTTCGTTTCTCCATGTAAGCCTCAATCTGCTCCTGCACTAACTCATCACCTTTTTCTTTATGAAAGACTTTGCTGAAAAACTCAGCAGGCTTCATCAATTTTTTCGAAAAGTGTTTCAGCACAGCATCCTGATTCATGCTGTCCATTAATTCGATCAACTCAAAATCACGTGAGTCGAGACCTTTATTAAACTCACGCGCATTTTTGGAAGAGATGTTTTGGTGCTGATAGGTAAGCTTCCCGTTCTCGTCCAGGTGCACAATAAAGGACTCGAAAATATAGCCCAGGTATTCGTGCTGGTACAGCGAATAGATAATTTGAAACGGTTGAGAAGCAGATACTTTCATAAGCCTGAGCTTGCTGTAACGAGGCTTTGAGCAGTCAAAAACCGCGAAATTGACCCATTACAGAATAAGCCGAATTGCAAAATAGACAATTACTTCGGATAAATTTTGCCTAAAACCGGCAATTTACTACACCGTCATTACATAGAGGGCTTCGGCCATTGGTCCTTCACGTTGAGGCTTATAGGGTATTGTTAAAAATTGTGAAAGTAAAGAGGAGTATTCACCTTCGGAGTTGAGGCTATCCTCAAATTCTATTCTAAATATCCCGCAACGAAAAAGACTTGGCAGCAAGCCGGGCGGGATAGAATGAAATGAGCAAAGTAATTAACACGATTACCAGCGAGACAGAAAAAAAATCTGTGACTTTCATCTTCACAGGATAGTTTGCCACGATGGCGTTCTCCATTCCCATTCCCACAAGGCCAACCGTATCCTGAAGCCAGCAGATGAACGCGCCTAATGCCAACCCCGCGGCTGCCCCAACAAAAGCGATTAAGGCCCCTTCGGTGAGAAATATTTTTTTAATCAGTAATTCAGGCGCGCCAAAAGATGACAGAATTGCAATGTCTTTTTTCTTTTCAATCACCAGCATCATTAAGGAAAAGAAAATATTAATCGATGCCACTAAAATCAGAAGAACCAGCGCAAGGAAAGTAAACAGCTTTTCTACTTTCAATAGGCGATAGAGATCTTTGTGCTGCTCTTCATTTGTCATCACCTGAAAGTTTTCTCCAAGTAGTCTTTTTAAATTCTCTTGCACCTTTGCGAGGTTTGCACCTTTAGCTGTCTTCACTTCTAATGACGTACGTTTATTGCCGTAGTCCAGCAGGTCCTGCGCAAAGCGTAGGGGCAGAAAAACAAAATTGTCGTCATAATTTTTTTCGATAGAAAAGACTGCGCCTGGCTGAATGAGCTTTCGCGAATAAAGTGAAGACGGATCGAGCGAGGCGCCTTTAAGCTTTTTGATGTAAAAAACCTGCAACGGAAAAAAGTTTTCCTGAACAGCAATGGTTAACGCATACTGAACACCACGCCCGATAATGGCATAGTTAACACTGTCTTTCTCAAGCTTAAGTTCACCTTCCGTGATGTGATCATCCAGTCTGTGCTGATCCAGAAAATTGTTACTCACTCCTTTTATGGTAAGTACCATATCCGATTCGCGGTAGCGCACGTAAGCGTAGTCTTCAATCACTTCCGTAACGATTTCTACACCTTCAATTGCCTTGATCTGATTTAAGAAAGGTTCGGTTACCTCAAACGATTTGCCCCTCAAGGCTTCAATTTTTATTTCCGGATCGAATGAGGTGTACAGCGAACGCAGCAAATCTTCCAAGCCATTGAATACCGACAGCACAACAATGAGTGCAGCCGTAGCGAAGGCCACTCCTACCATGGAGAGCAAGGAGATGATGTTGATGAAGTTTTTTTTCCGCTTGGAAAGAAAGTATCGCTTGGCAATGAACAGTGGAAAATTCAAGGCGAGTACAATTTTTCGTTAGTCCTTTTCTTCCTTGGGGATGTGCAGTTTGTTGATCAGATCTTCCAGGCGCTGAGCGTTTTCTTCTACCTCGTCAATAAAAAAAGCGAGCTCTGGAATGATGCGCACTTGCTTTCGGATTTTATCACCAAGGGCCTTTCGGATTTCACTCTTATGAGAATTGAGTCGATCAAGGGTTGTGTTTTTATCTTTGGCCAGTGTCATGCTGATATACACTTTGGCCACGCTGAGGTCAGGGCTCATTTTCACTTCGGCAATGGTGATGAATGCCTGGTCGAGAATGCTTCGCTTATCTTTTAAAAAAATATCGCTGAGTTCCTTTTGAATCAGTTTTCCAAATTTCTGTTGTCGCACGGTGCTGCTCATGGAGTAAAGGTACAAAAGTCGGGGTGGTGATGAGTTTGTTTTAATACTTTTTAATTTAATTGCATCCGAAAAAAACTGTGCTGCTACGCTTCTTCCGCATTAATGATCCTTATCGCCTGCTGGCGGTGTTGCTGGCAATTATTTTTCTCAGCCTTCCCATTTTTATTAATGCACCATCGCTAACGCTGCAAGAGCTCAAGTTAACGGTGCTGGGCGAAACGCTTCACCAGGGAAAAACCATGTATGTTCAGGTTTTTGATAACACTGCACCGATGGCAGCATGGGTTAGCAGTTGGCTGAATTTTCTCTGGGGCAGATCAGCATTGGCACAGCACATTTTGGCGGCAATCCTGATCTTTATTCAGGCGGCTTTCTTTGCAATCGTTTTGATCAATACCAAGGCGTACAATGAAAGCACTTATTTGCCGGCATTCCTTTTTGCCATCCTCAGCTTTTTTTCGTTCGACCTGCTTTCACTTTCGCCCGAACTGCTCGCGTCAACTTTTCTGCTGCTGGCACTGAATAATATTTTTAAGGAGATCGAATTTCGTGTGGAGCGCGAAGAAATCGTTTTTAATATCGGACTTTACGTTGGCATTGCCTCACTCTTTGTTTTCACTTATACAGTTTTCTTACCAGGTGCGCTGCTGATCCTCATCATTTTCACGAGGCTTTCCTTTCGAAAAGCAATTTTATTACTTTTTGGATTTGCATTTCCCCATGGCCTGCTGCTTACTTTTTATTTCTTCTGGGGCAACCACCACTTCCTGCTGCAGAATTTTTATGTGCCTAATTTTGCTGCCGCCACACAGAGCCTTGTGTCGTTTAAATCAATGTTATGGCTTGGTGCAATTCCAGCGGTTTATTTTCTCTTTTCGCTGGTGATGTTAAATCGCGAGGCGCACTTTACAAAATATCAATCACAACTTTTGCAGGTAATGCTGCTGTGGCTGGTGATAGCTGTATTTGAGATTTTCCTCACGCATCAGCGCACACCGCACAGCTATTTTACATTTATCCCCACGCTTGCGTATTTGATCAGTCATTATTTGCTGCTCATCAGAAGGAAGCGAATTGCAGACGTCATGCTTTGGATATTTTTAATAGGAATCGTTCTGATCGCTTCGCTGGCGCGGAACGGTAAGATCAAATCCATAAACTACACGTCTCTTTTTCCGAAGCAGTCAAAACACAACATCACGGATAAAAAAGTATTGATGCTTTCATCCGAGGTAGAGATTTACCAACACAATCGTTTTGCGTCAGCATTTTTGAATTGGGAGTTGGCTAAACCAATTTTGGAAGAGCCTGACTACTATGAAAATGTGGTGTTGGTAGACAAGGCTATCCGTGAAGATATGCCGGATGTAATCGTAGATGAAAAGAATTACATGCAGCGATACTTCGATCGCATCCCTTTATTGAAGCAACAATATCGGAGAGAGGGAATTTATTATTACCGGATCAGCAACTGATCTTCGTTACTCTGCGCTCGTGGCGGCCGCCTTCAAAGCTTGAATTTAAAAATCGATCTAAAATCTTTTCAGCGTCAGCGGTTGAAATGAAACGCGAAGGCAGGCACAGAATGTTGGCATTGTTATGCTGACGTGCAAGGCCGGCAAGCTCTTCATTCCAGCAAATGGCTGCGCGAATTCCCTGATGCTTATTGGCCGTCATGGCCACACCATTGGCGCTTCCGCAGATGAGCAGACCGAGATCAAATTTCTTTTCTTCCACAGCACTCGCTACCGGGTGTGCAAAGTCAGGATAATCGGCCGAATCGGAGGAGTGTGTTCCAAAATCATGGAAGGCATATCCGTTTTGCCCGAGCCATTTTTTCAGATGCTCTTTGTATTCATAGCCGGCATGATCGGCACCGATGGCGAGTGTTGGCATCATTAAAATTGTTGGTCGGCAGCAAGCGAAGCCGCTTCACGTTTTTGTTTTTTCTTTAATTCAATTGCTGAGATGAAGATACTGATTTCGTAAAGCACATACAATGGAATGGAAATCAAAGATTGGCTCAGCGGGTCGGGGCTTGGGGTGATGATAGCACCAATAATCAAAATGACAATCACAGCATGCTTGCGATACTGCCTCATAAACTGTGGTGTGATGAGGCCTACTTTGGTAAGAAAATACACCACTACAGGAAGTTGAAATAACAATCCGCTGCCAAACACCAATGCGGTGATCGTTGATACGTACGAGGTAATATCAAACTCATTCGAGATGCTGTCGCTGATGGAATAATTTGCCAGGAAGGCGATTGTCATCGGGCTCAAAATAAAATATCCAAAACTGACGCCCAGCAAAAACAAAAACGATACGGAGAAAACGGCACCCTTCGATCCTTTCTTTTCATTGTTGTAAAGCCCCGGCTTTACAAAGCGCCAGATTTCCCAAAACACATACGGGAACGCCACGATCAGGCCAATGACAAAGGACGCCTGCAACTGCATGGTAAACTGCCCCATCAAAAAGCGACTTTGTATTTTCATGGGGATTTCGGTAACACACAAGCCACTCACGCCCGTGGCCTCTCCTAATCGGCAAAGCCATTGGAACGTAATGAAGTTCGGCTTGCCCGGGGCAAAAATGATGTAATCAAAAATTTCGCGGGTAAAAATAAATGCCAAAATCATCATGATGAAAATGGCAGAAACGGAACGCACCACATGCCAACGCAACTCTTCGAGGTGATCCAAAAAGGACATTTCTTTTTCTTCAGACATAACTCAAAAAAATTCCCACAGATTCGTTTAAGGGCGCAATCTGCGGGAAATAATAGTGTCCTGCAAGACAATTAGTGCTACAGGCAGCTTTGTTACCAAATAAGAGACTTCTTTAAGAGAACAGCGGAAACTTCTTCATGAAGCCGTTCACCTTGCGCTTCACGCCTTTCAGGTGCTTTGCATCTTCTGGTTTTTTCAAGGCTTCATCAATAAGGTCAACTACTTTAACTACATCTTTTTCCTTCATGCCCCGTGTGGTTACCGCAGGGGTTCCAATGCGCATACCCGAAGTGACCATGGGTGATTGCGTATCAAACGGCACCATGTTTTTATTAATGGTGATGTCGGCCTGTATCAATGCTTCTTCAGCAAGTTTTCCCGTAAGGCCTGCCTGACCGGTAGGCAGGTTTTTTGAACGAAGATCGATGAGCATCAAATGATTGTCGGTGCCACCGGAAATGATTTTGTATCCTTTTTGGACAAAAGCATCGGCCATGGCTTTTGCGTTCTTGGCTACTTGCACAATGTATTCCAGGTATTCATCACTCAGGGCTTCTTCAAATGCGACCGCTTTGGCAGCAATTACATGCTCAAGCGGGCCGCCTTGTGTGCCTGGGAAAACTCCTGAATCCAAAACAGATCCTAGCTTACGCAATTCTCCTTTTGGAGTTTTCAGTCCAAATGGATTGTCGATGTTTTTTCCTATCATGATCAACCCACCGCGCGGGCCACGCAACGTTTTGTGGGTGGTAGTGGTTACGATATGACAATGCTCCATCGGGTCGTTCAACAAACCGCGGGCAATCAATCCTGCCGGATGAGAAATATCAGCCAGCAACACCGCGCCTACACTGTCAGCAGCTTCTCGCAACTTTTTGTAATCCCAATCGCGACTGTAAGCAGACGCTCCGCACACAATCATTTTTGGTTTTTCGCGCTGAGCAATTTCCAAAACTTTGTTAAAGTCGATGGTGCCGGTTTCTTTTTCCACACCATAGAACGAAGGCTGATAAAGCTTTCCTGAAAAGTTTACGGGGGATCCGTGCGTGAGGTGCCCACCATGCGAAAGGTCAAAACCTAATATTTTATCTCCGGGCTTCAGGCAGGCCAACATTACCGCTGCGTTTGCCTGCGCGCCAGAGTGTGGTTGCACGTTGGCCCACTCGGCACCAAACAATTTCTTTATCCGATCAATGGCCAGTTGTTCTACTTCATCCACAACTTCACAACCCCCATAATAACGCTTGCCGGGAAGTCCCTCCGCATACTTGTTGGTAAGCACAGAGCCTTGTGCTTTCATTACTTGTGGTGAGGTGAAGTTTTCGGAAGCAATCAGTTCGATGCCATGCTCCTGGCGTTGCTTTTCTTTTTCAATGAGATCAAAAATCAGCTTATCTCTTTTCATGGTGTGTTGTATAAGATCGGTTAAGGAAGGGTCAAAAATAGGGGAGAGACACGCGAAATCCCAATCTGTATTGAGATAAAATAATGCCAACAATCTCGTCATTCCTTTTCGCTGTGGCCTCTTTGTGCTCAGCGGTTTTTTTTGAATTTCTCTTGTCATGCTAGGCATTTCTTAATTTTTATATTTAAGGTAAAATCCAACCACCCATGCAAGAAACAATTATTATGGCCGCGTTCTTCTTAGGGCTCGTGGCCCTCTTCACGTTATTTGTTACAGTAAAACAAGGCACCATTGCCGTAGTAACCGTCTTTGGAAAGTATCAGCGCATTCTTAGGCCGGGCTTGAACATTAAAATTCCATTGATTGAAAAAATCTATTCGAGGGTTTCTATTCAGAACCGATCCGTTGAGTTAGAATTTCAGGCCACCACACAAGATCAGGCCAATGTAAATTTCAAAGCAATGTTGCTCTTTTCTGTATTGAACCAGGAAGAGGATACCATTAAAAATGTGGCGTTTAAATTTTTGGATGAACAAAGCCTGATGACCGCTTTGGTGCGAACCATTGAAGGATCGATACGCAGTTTTGTGGCTACCAAAAAGCAATCTGAAATTTTGGCGCTGCGCACAGAGATTGTGCAGGAAGTGAAGCAACAGTTGGATCACACACTGGAAGGATGGGGCTATCACCTAATCGATTTACAGCTGAACGACATCGCCTTTGACGAAACGATTATGAAGTCGATGGCGAAAGTTGTGGCCTCTAACAATTTAAGAGCGGCAGCGGAGAATGAAGGCCAGGCGTTGCTCATTACTAAAACCAAAGCCGCAGAAGCAGATGGTAATGCCATTAAGATTGCTGCTGAAGCCGAAAAAATTGCAGCTCAGTTGCGCGGACAAGGCGTTGCGCTCTTCCGCGAAGAAGTGGCAAAAGGAATGTCTCAAGCAGCCAAGGAAATGCAAACCGCAAACCTGGACTCATCTTTTATTTTATTTTCGATGTGGACGGAGGCGATCCGTCATTTTGCAGAGCACGGAAAAGGCAACACAATATTCCTTGATGGATCTTCCGATAGCATGAAGCGCACCATGCAGGAGTTGATGTCTATTAGCAAGTCAACAAGTATTGTTGCAGAAGAGAAGAAGTAGAAAAAAACTGTTACGAATTGAGGATCCTGTTTTCATTGAAATTCTTGAATTTTAGTTCCTTGCTATGAAAATGGAGTTCTTCAAAAACATAACTTTCTTATCATGAAAAAGATAATCTACTTTTTATGCTTTGGCTTATGTGCCTGCGCAGATCCATCAGAGTCTATTACGGGTTTGAAAAACCCTGTTTCATCTCTGGCGGTGGGTCCCGCTTTACTGTCCCCTGACAAAGATGAAATTTTAGATAATGGCTGCTGGGATAAAAGCAATCCTATAATATGGGATTTTGATTGGAACGATGTTTCTGATGCAGAGCAGTATCATATCTATGTAAAGGGGCTCAATGCAATTTATCCTGCGGTTGACACCTATGTCACTAATTCACAATACCAGTACCTCTGTGATCGGTGCTACATCACGCCTTACAATTCAAAAAACTGGAATTGGAAAGTTCGCGCTAAAGTGAAGGGCGAATGGACTGATTGGAGCACGCTGCCCTTTGAAGCAGAAGAGATCAACACGGATTGCAAGGGAATCGATTAGTGTCTATTGGGCGCTTGGTTACTCACCTCTGCCATTCGTGACTTTTTTGAATTGATTGGATTAATAGGAAAAAAATTCTTGATGAAATATCTAGCATTGGTTATTTGTATACCACTCTTTTCTGCTTGTACACAAAATGAATCACATGAAATTTTTCTGGAGGAAAATGAAAAACCACAATCTTTTACTATCAATGCGAATAAGGACACAACCGTAGTTGGAGCTAAAGGAACAATTTTAAAGTTTAGAGCCAATTCATTTCGTACCAGCTATGACCGGAAAGTTGATGGGCAGATTCAAATTGAATTAAAGGAATTTTACTCAAAGGAGGACTTCATCAAAAATAGACTATCAACAAACACAGTTGACGGGAGAATTCTAATATCTTCTGGTATGATTTCCATTCAAGCAAAATCAGATACCAGTACACTTATGTTGGAAAACGATCAGCCAATGACAATAATGTTTCCTAGGATGGAAGACTCAAGGACCGCAAATTTATTTAGCGGAAGAAGAGAATACGACAAGGAAATGAGATGGAGTTTATTAGAGCCAACCTCGAATGACACGATTGTTCTTATAAAGAAAACAAGAAAAAACTTTAATTCAGGGCAGGTGGATATTGCAGTTATGTTTGAATTTTTAATTGGACAAGATACAATACTACTATCAAGCGAAAATAAAAATGATTTTAAATCCATATTGAGCAGAGTGCCGATGAGCGACACTATAGGAACCAAGTATCAATCCATAAATTATAATCAATTAGTAGATCCATTTGATTATTATGTTTTTGAAACGGCAAGCTTGGGCTACCTTAATTGTGACATATTTATTAATGAAGACCTATTTCCTTTCCTGGTAAGATCCGATCTTAGAAATTCAACCGTTGCTGTTGTGCTGGATAGTTTGAACTCCGTCTTGTATCCGGAAAGCTTCAATAAGACAAACGACAGCTTTGTATTCCTACTCCCCAAGAACACACCCATAACTGTTATAGCATTCATGAGCGATAGTAAAAGACATTACTTCGGAACAGTAAAAGCAAAATCTGACGACAATGAAATACTTATTCATCCACTCGAGAAATCCTTTGACATCATAGAAAAGGAGATAAAGAAACTTGGTCGCGATTCTAGCAAAACTATGCCGTGATTGTTTCCTTCACCATGGTTTGTGTCCTCACAAACCATTTCAATTTCATTTCGGTCTGAGGGACTCAGACCGAGGTGCCACAATTCAAAAAACTGGAGTTGGAAAGTTCGCGCTAAGGTAAAGGGTCAGTGGAGTGATTGGAGCACGCTGCCCTTTGAAGCAGAAGAGATTGACACGGATTGAAAGGGGATCGATTAGCATTTGCCTGTAGCCTCTTGCACTTTTTAATTAGTGGTTTTATTCCACTGTTTGATACACTCTCACATAATCGATTTGATATTGCCGTGGAAATGAACTACCCGAAGGATCGCCACCATTTTGCCCGATCGCGAGGTTCAATAAGAGGTAATGCCTTTGATGAAAGGGATTGAACCCATCCGGATTAATGGTTTTAGTAACGTCAATTTGATTCAACAACTCATCATCGAGAAATAATTCAATAGTGGTGGGTGTCCATTCCATTTTCCAGATGTGAAATTCGTTCGACCAGCCTGGATTGCGCTCAGTAAAATGTTTCAGTGAAATTTTCGCGCCATCCCACAAGGCCTCGTTATTGTTTCCCAGCCATGCTGCATTCGCGAGTATAGTCGCCTCATTTTGCCACCGATAAAATTCCATCACGTCAATTTCCCCATTCGAAGGCCAAGGGCGTTCGGCACCCAGTGTCCAAATGGCCGGCCACAGACCCATCGCAGTATCGATCTTAGCTCTTACCAGGAGGATTCCGTACTGAAAATCAAACTTGTCTTTTGTTTTTAAACTCGCAGCGGTGTATTCGGCAAATTTTCTTTGTGATTGCCATCGCTCGTTCAGGGAATCATAGCCATCATTTTTAATTTGCTCTCGTCTTCCTTCAATAATCAGTAGACCATTTTTACAGTAGGCATTTTCTCTTTGATACCATTGCAACTCCTGATTGCGCACAAATCCTTTCTCAAACGACCAATATGACGAATCCGGACGTCCATCACGATTAAACTCATCGCTCCAAAGCAATTGGTATTTGCCATCTTCGATAAATTTTGATGCTTCATCTTTTGGCGCCTGACAGGAAAGAACAATGATGGATGAAAGCAGAATGAGTGTAACTCTTTGCATAATCAGTAAATGAAATTTGAAGATAGAAGTTTATTCTGCTAATCCGTTTTTGTAAAAGAAAAGAATCATGATTGCCCTTGTCTAAAGTCTTCGGTAAAATCATTTCTCAACACCAATAAAAAAAGTCAACAACGATCACGGAAAAATTACAACCGTTTCCGCTACTAACTGTTAGTTGGTTTTTAAAATATTTTTTCAGATTCTCTTTCAACTTCTTCGCATCGATTCTCATTCCCCTTAAATTTAATCTGTGCTAAGTCTGCAGTAACCTAGACCAGAGAAAAAATTGAGAGAGCAAGATCAACAGGGATTGTATCATCCTGATTTCGAACACGACTCGTGTGGAGTCGGCTTCATCGCCAACATTAAAGGAAGAAAATCACATCACATCGTAACGGATGCACTCACGATGCTGGAGCGCATGAGTCACCGCGGTGCATGTGGTTGTGAGCCCAACACGGGAGATGGTGCCGGCATTCTCATCCAGATACCACATGAGTTTTTTAACAGTGAATGCAGAAAGCTCAACATTCATCTTCCTGCATACGGGCAGTACGGTGTGGGTCTTGTTTTTTTTCCGCGCGATGCGAAAGTGAGAGAAGAATGCAGAACGGTGCTCAACCGCCAGATCAAAAAGATGAAGATGACGCTGTTGGGATATCGTGCACTACCCGTGAGCAACGCAGATCTTGGTGATAGCGCGTTAAAAGCAGAGCCAGTGATGGAGCAGGTGTTCATCAAAAAACCGGATGCCATTTCTTCTTCCGATGATTTTGAACGCAAGCTTTTCATTCTTAGAAAATATTCCACGCGAATCATCACTGAATCCGTAAAGGGAGTTAACAACGATTTTTATTTTGCTTCACTCTCGTATAAAACCATTGCCTACAAAGGCATGCTTACCTCGCATCAACTTCGCCCCTATTTTCATGACCTGGAAAATGAGGAGGTTGTTTCTGCACTCGCGGTTATTCATTCGCGCTTTTCTACAAACACATTTCCATCGTGGAGGTTGGCACAACCATTTCGTTTCATTGCACACAATGGCGAGATCAACACCATTCGTGGAAATATTAACTGGCTGAAATCGAAAGAAGCATTTTTTGCCTCATCTCATTTCACACGCGAGGAATTGGATATGATTCTTCCCATCTGCAACCCCGTGCAGTCCGATTCTTCAAACCTGGATAACGCCATCGAACTGCTTGTGCATGCTGGTCGCTCGTTGCCTCATGTGATGATGATGCTGATCCCCGAAGCGTGGGATGGCAACGAAAGTATGAGCGAAGAGAAGCGCGACTTTTATGAATACCATGCGAACCTCATGGAGCCCTGGGATGGACCGGCTTCAATTACCTTCACCGATGGTAAAATTGTTGGAGCCACACTCGACCGTAATGGCCTGCGCCCTTCGCGTTTTGTAGTAACGGATGATGACATTGTAATCATGGCATCGGAAGTTGGCGTGTTGGATGTTGATCCCGCCAAGGTGGTAACAAAAGGAAGATTGCAGCCTGGAAAGATGTTTATTGTTGATCTGGAGCAGGGCCGCATTATCAGCGATGATGAGTTGAAGAAATCCATCTGCACGCAAAAACCTTATGGCAAATGGGTAAAAGAAAATAAAGTTCGGTTGCAAGATTTGCCTGAACCGGGTGGAAGTTTTCACAAGTACGATCCCGTTACATTTCTAAAGAGACAAATTTCCTTTGGATATACTTCGGAAGATTTGAGAATCATTCTTTCGCAGATGTGTGAGACCGGAAAGGAAGCGCTGGGCTCTATGGGAAATGATACACCCTTGGCTGTGTTATCATTACAAGCACAACATCTTTCAAGCTATTTCAAGCAATTATTTGCACAAGTTACCAACCCACCCATCGATCCGATTCGCGAGCGGATGGTGATGTCATTGGCTTCGCATGTGGGCGGCTCACTTAACCTATTGGAAGAATCGCCCGAGCATTGCATCACGTTGGAGTTGCCAACACCGATTTTGTCAAACAATGAATTAGAAAAAATCCGATACATCGATCATCGGCATTTACAAACCAAAACCATCTATACGTATTTTAAGGCGGATGGCAAGCCAGGCTCGCTTGAGAAAGGATTGAATCGGGTTTGTCAATATGTAACCGATGCGATTGAAGATGGCTTTACCATTATCATACTTTCGGATCGCAGCTTTGATAGTGGCCATGCGCAGATTCCATCGTTGCTGGCGGTGTCTGCAGTGCATCATGATTTGATTCGAAAGGGACTGCGTGGTAAAGTGGGATTGCTGGTGGAGGCAGGCGATGTGTGGGAAACACATCACTATGCAACGTTGATTGGCTATGGCGCTTCGGGTGTTAATCCTTACCTCGTGTACCAAACTATTCATGACATGAAGAAGCGCAATCTCTTCAAAGAAGAATTGACGGAAGAGAAAGCGATTTATAATTATAAAAAAGCTGTGGGCGGTGAGTTGCTCAAGATCATGAGCAAGATGGGCATCAGCACACTGCAATCTTATCATGGTGCGCAGATTTTTGAAGCGCTGGGCATCAGCAAAGAAGTTGTCAATGCTTATTTCACCGGCACAGTTTCGCGCATTGGAGGCCTGACACTTGATGATATTGCGCGTGAAGCATTGGCAAAGCATAAACTTGCTTTTCCCACTACGGCAACTTCAAATCCACACCTTGCTGTGGGTGGCGTATATCAATGGAAGCAACGCGGAGAGGCTCACATGTTCAATCCGCAGACCATACATCTCCTTCAGCAATCCACCAAGACGAAGGATTATGCACTTTTCAAGAAATACTCAAAGCTGATTGATGAGCAAAGTGAAAAAGCGATTACGCTGCGCAGCTTGTTGAAGTTTAAAATTGGAAAGTCAATTCCACTTTCTGAAGTAGAACCTGCGGAAGCAATCTTCAAACGTTTTGCAACCGGAGCAATGTCGTTTGGATCAATTTCGCATGAAGCGCACAGCACACTCGCCATTGCTATGAATCGCATCGGAGGAAAAAGCAACAGCGGTGAAGGCGGAGAAGATGAGATCCGTTTTCAGCGCAAAGCAAATGGCGATTGGGAAAATTCTGCCATCAAGCAAGTCGCCTCTGGTCGATTTGGTGTAACAAGCTATTACCTGAGCAATGCGAAAGAATTACAAATCAAAATGGCGCAGGGAGCGAAGCCCGGTGAAGGCGGCCAATTGCCAGGCCATAAGGTAGATGAGTGGATCGGTCGCGTTCGTCATTCCACTCCGGGTGTAGGATTAATATCACCACCACCTCATCATGATATTTATTCGATCGAAGATTTGGCGCAGTTGATTTTTGATTTGAAAAATGCAAATCGGGAAGCGCGCATAAATGTCAAGTTAGTTTCAGAAGCAGGAGTAGGAACGATTGCTTCCGGTGTTGCCAAAGCTCATGCCGATGTGATTTTAATTTCAGGTCACGATGGAGGAACCGGTGCATCGCCTTTGAGTTCTATTCGTCATGCCGGCTTGCCGTGGGAGCTTGGCCTTGCCGAAGCGCACCAAACACTGGTGCGAAATAAATTGCGGGGTAGAGTAGTGCTGCAAACGGATGGACAAATTCGCACAGGAAAAGATTTAGCTATTGCAGCATTGCTTGGCGCAGAAGAATGGGGCGTGGCAACGGCAGCGTTGGTCACCACAGGCTGCATCATGATGCGCAAATGTCATTTGAATACCTGTCCTGTCGGAGTGGCCACGCAAAATGAAGAACTGCGCGCATTGTACACAGGCAAGCCGGAGCACGTAGTAAACCTGTTTCATTTCTTAGCTGAAGAGTTACGCGAAGTAATGGCCGAATTAGGCTTTCGCACCGTGAATGAAATGGTGGGACAGACCGACTACCTGTCGCTTGCCAACCTCGATCATCACTGGAAATATCAACACCTAGATCTTTCTGCTCTGCTCTTCAAAGAACCAATGAGCCTGGAGAGTGCCTTGTATAAACAGGAAGAGCAAGATCACGAAATCGATCATGTGCTGGACCGCGAACTCATACGCATTTCAAAACCAGCGCTGACGAAGGCAGAATCTGTGAAAGGAAGTTTTTCTATTTCCAATCAGGATCGCAGTACCGGCACCATGCTTTCAAATGAAATCTCAAAAGCATTTTTAGCACAGGGGCTTCCGCCCGATACGATTCATTTTAAATTCAAAGGAACAGCGGGCCAAAGTTTTGGCGCTTTCGCAACCAAAGGAATGACGTTTGAATTGGAAGGAGATGCCAACGACTATTTTGGTAAAGGGCTGAGTGGTGCGCGATTGATTTTATATCCGCACGATGAAACGAAATACAATCCTTCTAAAAATAGTATTGCCGGTAACGTAGCCTTTTATGGAGCAACTTCTGGTGAAGCGTACATACGCGGCATGGCGGGCGAGCGATTCGCGGTTCGCAATTCCGGAGTGAATGTAGTAGTGGAAGGCGTTGGTGATCACGGTTGTGAATACATGACCGGAGGAACAGTAATTGTGTTGGGAGACACCGGAAGAAACTTTGCTGCAGGAATGAGCGGTGGTGTTGCGTACGTGTGGGACGTGAACAAAACGTTTGCGCGCAACTGCAACATGGAAATGGTGATGCTCGATCCGCTCGATGCAGATGACAAAGAATTGCTCAAGCAGCGCATTCAGGAACATCAGCGACTAACCAACAGTGATACCGCAGCGCACATTTTAAGTTATTGGAGTGGTGCATTGCAACAGTTTATTAAGATTATGCCAATAGATTATAAGACAGTTTTGGAGAAACGAAAACAGAAAAACTTAAAAGTAACGGTGTAGTCGTTCATCGCTGATCGTTGTTGGTTATTCGATAACCACATGATCAACGAACAACGGATAACGAACAACGAATCATGGGAAAACCAACAGGATTTTTAGAAGAAGGAAGACAGCTGCCACCAAAGCGCGATGTGAAGCAAAGGGTTAAGGATTATTTTGAAGTGGAGTCGTCTGTCGATCCTGCACTCACCATCAGGCAAGCTGCGCGCTGTATGGATTGTGGCGTTCCGTTTTGTCATAACGGCTGCCCGCTCGGAAACATTATTCCGGAATTCAACGATGCCGTCTATCAGCAAAACTGGAAGTTGGCGTATGAGATACTAACACTCACCAATAATTTTCCGGAATTCACCGGGCGCATTTGTCCAGCACCGTGCGAGGCTTCGTGTGTGTTGGGTATCAATAAACCTGCGGTTGCTATTGAATACATCGAAAAGACAATCATTGAAAAAGCATTTGAGGAAGGTTATGCAAAGCCGCGTGTTCCGGCTAATCGCACCGGAAAGAAAGTTGCTATTGTTGGATCAGGACCTTCAGGGTTAGCGGCTGCAGCGCAACTAAATTATGCAGGACATTGGGTAACGGTATTTGAACGAGCCGATGAAATTGGTGGATTGCTGCGCTATGGCATTCCGGATTTCAAATTAGACAAACGCATTCTGGACAGACGCCTTGACCTGATGAAAGAAGAAGGAATAAAATTTTTGCCTAATACTAATGTGGGTGTGAATTATTCCGCGCGCCAACTTCAGGATGAGTTTGATGCGATTGTGTTGACAGGAGGGTCAACGATTCCACGCGATCTCCCTATTCCCGGCAGAGCATTGAATGGCGTTCACTTTGCCATGGATTTTCTCACCCAGCAAAATCAGCGCGTGAGCGGAAAGCATATTACAACCGCAGAGCTTACCGCAGCACAAAAAAATGTAGTAGTTATTGGCGGTGGTGATACCGGCTCGGATTGCGTAGGAACATCGGCACGACATGGCGCAGCATCCATTACTCAAATTGAAATTTTATCCAAGCCACCAAAAGATCGCAACGAAACCATGCCGTGGCCAAGCTGGCCGATGATCTTGCGCACGTCTACCTCACACGAAGAAGGCTGCGAACGTCAATGGTCAGTGGTGACGAAAGAATTTATAGGTGATGAAAAAGGAAATCTGAAAGCGTTGAAACTCGCGGAGATTGAATGGAAGAATGAACCCGGTAAAGCGCCATCATTCACCGAAATTCCAGGCTCGGAAAAAATTATCCCATGTGAACTTGCATTGCTTGCCCTTGGATTTTTACATCCACAGCATAAAGGACTACTGGAGCAACTTGGTGTGGAGATCGATGAGCGTGGAAACGTAAAATCAAAACGCCACCACACTAATGTTGACGGTGTGTTTGTAGCAGGTGACATGCGCAGAGGCCAGAGCTTAGTGGTGTGGGCCATTAGCGAAGGAAGAGAGGCCGCGCGCGCGGTGGATGAATATTTGGTTGGAGAGTCGGTGTTGGAATTGAAAGAGAAAGGGATTTTGGCGTTGCGGTAGAAGTCGGATTGCAAATCCTTTTTTATCTATGGTTCGACATTTCAAATGTCGAACAGCTTAGAATTTTGGCTTGCGGTAATAAAGGTAAGATGCCTGATTACAGTTGTCACTCGGCTGGAGCCGAGCGGCTCGTAGAGCGACTGTCAGAATGTTGGCGTTGTGATAATAACGACAAGTTGCCGATAACCTTCAAGCATTGTACCTTATTCATCATATATTAGTGAATGTAAACTACCTTGCCATTCATGGTTCAAAAGAAATAAAAAAAGATTTACGGTAACAGGGACTAATGGGAAGAGGTAGTCGCCAAACTTATCATGTGCCACGCAAAATCTTAAAAGTTTTCGAACAAAAAATAGTCTTGATACTCTAAAGCTATGCGCAAGTTGTAAATCTGATGAGTTATTTAATCGTCTAAATTCTATGTAAAAGTTAGCCACCATTCTTAACTCAAGAAGACTTTGGGAATCTCGATTGAAGCTAATTTGTATTACTCTAAATTTTGGATCATTCTTAATTGCTTGACTTAATTCTTCTGATTGTTGGGCGAACGCATGCCGATATCTTTCAAAATTATATTTACTCGCCAAAGCATCTTTATTCTCAAGAAAATACTTTGTGAAATCGTTCCAAAAGCCCTCTCTAATTTTAAGCTTCGTCCAAAATCTCCAAATAAAATACAGGTACATGGTTAACAGTGCTATGTAGAATCGATGAGAATCTAATCTTAATTGTATCCCTAAGAAATTCAAAGATTCTAGACTAGCATTTGTGAATGCCAAGAGAATAATCAAAATACTAAGGATATTAAGATTCTTACGAACCAAGTGGAAGCTCTTGTCATCAAATTCTATTTCAGATTCCATTTGTTAAAACGAAATGATTTTATGCAACATAAAAATATTTTCTCATACAGTTGCTCGGCTACAGCCGATTAAAAGCTATAAGTAGGATTAATGGATTTTGTTGCGGATTATAGGGCTAATCGTTAATTTTAGTAATACTCCAATCTGCTTATGAGACATCATAATTTTTACTTAAAAATCTGTTTCGCTCTTTTTTTATTAATCCTGAACATAAAAACATATAGTCAATCAACAAAAGAAGATTGGGTAATTAAGATGAATAATAGATTTTTGAATTATGTTGAACACATCATTCAAAATAGTCCTGACTTACTAAATAAAACATTTTATGAAATTTATTTTAAAGAAAATGAGAACCCAACGATACTATATATAATTAAAAACTGTCCCAGAAGTGTAATAGAGCCAGTAGATAAGAGTAATTATGAAAAGGTAGTTACATATAATTGTGGTTCGGGGTATATAGAGCTTTTCTTTAGACCTAACACAAGTGTATCTTATTTCATTAGAGTTGTGAATAATAGTGTTTGGTTATATAATGAAGATTTTTTTAAATGGATTCAAACGAAATATAAAATTAGGTCCGATGGGTGGTCAGAACCAATTTTCACAAATCAGAATAATATTAGAGCCGTTTTCAAATTAGATATATCATCTTTAGGAAATCAAGATCTTGTTGAGCTTCAAATTAGTCATCTAGATAATACGGGAAAGTACATAAAGTATTAAATTCAAACTGGGCTCATCTTCTATCATCCCAAGCTGTTCGACATTTGTAATGTCGAACGATAGATAAGCATGGATTTGTAATCCACGATATCTAAAGCATTTCTAATTCCAAAAGCCCTTTGCGGGTTCCATAAAAATCACAACAGCTACTATACCGATACTCTTCTTCCTTTTCAACCCAACCCGCTCGCACAGGATTCAGATGAATGTAATTTGCCTTTGAGTCAAAAAATTCCTTAGTGATAATTTCTTCACCATGATAGCCTTACTCCCAAAACCAGATATGCCCATCTTTTGTCAACAACCACTTAAGCCAACGCTTTCTACTCTCCTTCTCATTCCGATCAATCGCCTCCATTATTTTCTTCGCAGTATATTTTTTGAAATCACGAATCACATCACTTAACTTATGTCCTTCCGCGCGAAGAATGAAATGACAGTGATTACTCATCACCATCCAGGCATAAATCTTTGAACCCTTCTGCTGTTGACAATGGCGAATGCTGTCCAATAGGATTTCGACATACTCCTGCCGGGTAAAAACATCAACCCATTGATGTACGGTAAAAGTTACAAAATGCGGAGCATGTTGATCTTTGATGGTATAAGAATATCCCACAGCTTAAAGTTAATTTTTTTTGCAGGTTATAGTCGGATTGCAAATCCTTTTTTATCTGAGGTTCGACATTGCAAATGTCGAACAGCGATAGGAGCATGCTGATCTTTGATGATATAAGAATATCGCATAGGCTAAAGTTAATTTTTTTGCAGGTTATGGAAATAGTCGGATTACAAATCCTTTTTTATCTGTGGTTCGACATTGCAAATGTCGAATAGCGATAAGCTTCGTAATCACAAGACAATGCAATGTCAAGAGTGATGAATGATAAAAGGAAATCTTTTTAACGTTTGATTAGCAGTCGGTAAGAATTCAATATCAGAGGCAAGCCAAAAACGGCAATCATAGCATATGCCATGGCACCATAGCCTTTCGCTACCAAATCAATGATGCCGATTTGTGCAAGCAGTAGTGCTGCCATAAGTGCGGCAATAGAAATATAGGCCTTGGTGATTTTTTTCATGGGAGCGGCCTGCTTCTCCTTCATTTCATTTTCTATGCGATGAATGATCGCATGAATCATTCCTGTAGCAGTTTCTACAAGCGTCCAGCCTACCACTATTCCGAAAATAATAATGAAGGCGGGATGAAAGGGTTTAAGCATTTCCAACCAAGGTACAGTAGCCTCCAAAATCTGCTTGTCGGGATAGTAAGCGAGAATAGCAAAGTAAGTTAAGAACCACGGTATGGTCATCAGCAGTCCGGAGATGAAGCCGGCTAAAATACTATCGCGCCTGGTTTGGATGGCTTTGAAAGTAAAAAAGGAAGCTGGGTAAACGCCCAGGTTGTAGCCTACATACAACAGGCCCGTCCAGATAACGGTGCCAAGACCAGAGCTTTCAGAAAAGTAGCGCGTATCCCATGTGGCAAATACATTAACAATATCCGATCCGCGAAAGCTAAAAACAGAGTAAGCAAAAAGCAGGTAGGCGCCAAAAAGTGCAATCGTGCCGATGGTTTCCAATTTGGCAATTGCATCATCGCCTTTATAATTCAGAAAGCCCACCAATACAATGATCACCACCACGCCCACCCAGCGATCAACGCCCAGCGTTTGATTGATGATTTCTCCTGCCGCAGCAGCCATCACGGCAATGACAAGAATGGCGCCCATCACATAAATTATTTCATAGACAATCCATCCCCTGCCAATCAGTTTGTTCAACAACGATTTATAATCATATACTTGCCACTGTCGGCAGGCCTCCATCGATAAGGTTGCCAACAACGAGAAACCAAAAAATATGGCAAGTCCACTCACCCAACCATTGGCGCCAAACTTTGCTCCATACTCAACAATTTCGCGCCCGGTTGCATAACCGCCACCAATTAGCACCGATTGAAGAATGA
Source organism: uncultured Cyclobacteriaceae bacterium (assembly GCA_966095315.1). Lineage (GTDB taxonomy): Bacteria > Bacteroidota > Bacteroidia > Cytophagales > Cyclobacteriaceae > ELB16-189. Next base: position 312,846 of record CBHTSG010000001.1, on the reverse strand, counting down.
TGCCCGGAAGAAAGATTCGCTTCAGATAATTGAGGTTCATGACAACGCTGTTTACATGACAAGCTAAGTGATTTTGTCAAGCTAACCACGTCAGCCGGTTTCTTATCCCGAAAGGTTTTATCCTCACACAAGATTTATTACCTCTCATCCAAAACTTTGTTCCATATGCCACAATCCATCATTAGCTTTAATATTCAACCTGATAACCATGAATAAACTACTCCTTGTTTTGTGTTGTGCTTTTTCCTTAGCGGGATGGGCTCAAAAGAAATCTGCTTCTCCTGTGGTTCAAAAGAAGCCACTCACACACGATGTGTATGACAACTGGAAAGATATTTCCTATAAAGCGTTGACAAATGATGGTAACAATGCTGCCATCGTGATCAACCCACAAGATGGTGACGGGAAAATTGATTTTTATAACCTCACTACCTTCAAAAAAGATTCTGCTCAGTGCGCGGCTGAAGTCGCCCTTACCTTCGATAGTAAGCATGCTGTGTTTAAAATAAAACCACAGAAGGAGAAAGTGAAAGAGATGCGCAGGCAGAAGAAGAAGAAAGAAGACTTGCCTAAAGATTCACTTGGAATTTTTGACTTCAATTCGCGCAAGCTACTTAAGATTGGCAATGTAAAGTCGTATAAAATTCCAGAGAAGGCAGGTAATTGGTTAGCCTTTCAATTAGAGGTAAAACCAGAAGAGAAAAAAGCGGCCAATGGAAAAGCAGATACTGTTAAAAAAACAACGGCACCGGCCAAGAAGAAAAAGATTAAGAAAAACAGTGATGACAACGGCTACACACTGGTATTGCGAAAGCTCTCGGACGGAAGCGAGATGTCTTTTGGCTTTGTAAAAGAATATGCATTTGCCAAGTTTGGTCAGGGCTTGCTGTTTGCATCAACAGGCAACGATAGTACCCTTGCCCCAGGAATGTATTGGTACAACCTTCAAAGTCAAACGTTGCAACAGCTGCATCAAGGAAAGAGCAAATTCAAATACAAAGGTCTTTCGATCAGTGAAGATGGGCAGCAGGTGAGTTTCTTGTTAGACGAAGACACTACGAAAGCACCCATTCATTACTTTAAACTTCATCACTGGAAAGCAGGCGATCAGCAAGCAAATCTTCTGGTGAGTGAGAAGACCTCAGGTGCGCCTGGTAATTGGATGGTCAGTGAGCATTTTGCTCCAGCCTTCTCGAAGGATGGAAGTAAATTATTTTTAGGCCTTGCCCCGGTGCCATTGGTTCAGGACACCACAAAACTGGAAGAAGAAATCATCAAGGTAGAAGTGTGGAATTGGAGAGACAGTGTGCTTCAAACACAACAGAACAAGCAGGCAGAAAATGAAAAGAAGCGGAGCTATTATTATGTGGTAAATCTGGCGAGTAAGAAACTCACTTCGCTTTCAAATGAAACGGTACCAGACGTAACCTTGGCTGATGAAGGAAATGCAAGTGTTGCCCTTGGCCTTTCTGATCGTGCGTATCGTTGGCATTCTTTCCACGATCCCAATGTCTATCGGGATGCTTTCATTATAAACGTCAGTGATGGATCAAAGACAAAGGTGTTGGAGAAGCTGAAAGGAAACGTGAACATCTCGCCAAAGGCGAATTATTTATTTTGGTTTAGTCTGCCTGACACCGCATGGTTTAGTTATTCCATCGCATCTCGAAAGACCACAAACCTCACAACATCCATCAATAAAAAATTTGCTGATGAAGAAAATGATGAGCCTGATTTCCCCTCAGCCTATGGTTTGGCCGGTTGGTTAGAAAATGATCAACGCCTGTTGGTTTACGATCGCTACGACATTTGGTCGCTCGATCCGCAGGGAGCAACGCCAGCGGTGAATCTGACAAAAGTAGGCCGCGACCAAAAGATTGTTTTCCGCAACATAAGGCTTAACCCGGAAGAGCGCTTCATTAAAGCAGATGCCGAGCTTCTGCTCTCGTCTTTTGATGAAACCACCAAAGCATGGGGCTATTACAAGCTTTCGCTGAAAACGGGTGAGTTGAAAAAGCTAGTGATGAGTGAGCATCGCTATGCAGGCACAATTAAAGCGCTGCAAAGTGATAAGATTTTATTCACGCGAGAAAATTTTAGCGAGAACCCGGACGTGTGGCTGAGCAATACCAATCTGGTGGCACCCAAAAAAATTACCAACGCCAATCCACAAATAAAGAATTACTTGTGGGGAAGTGTGGAGATGGTAAGCTGGACTTCTTTGGATAACGTGTCGCTTAAAGGATTGCTTTATAAACCAGAAAACTTTGATCCGAAAAAGAAGTACCCGATGATCGTTTATTTCTATGACCGAAGCAGCGATGAACTTAACAGTCATTTCAAGCCACAACCATCATGGTCAATCATTCAACGCACGTATTGTGTGAGCAATGGTTACCTGGTGTTTATTCCAGACATCGTCTATAAAATTGGTTTCCCCGGGGAGAGTGCCTACAACTCTATTCTTCCTGGCGTAAGCTCTTTAATTGCAAAAGGTTTTGTCGATGAAAAAAACATTGGCATACAAGGGCAAAGTTGGGGCGGTTATCAAACGGCTTATATTATCACCCGGAGTAATTTATTCAAAGCAGCGGGTGCCGGTGCCGCAGTAGTAAACATGACTAGCGCTTATGGTGGCATTCGTTGGGGCACAGGCCTTAGTCGCATGTTTCAATACGAGCATTCGCAAAGTAGAATAGGCGGCACACTATGGCAGAAGCCCATGTACTACATCGAAAACTCCCCATTATTCTTTGCAGATAAAATCCAAACCCCTGTGCTGATTATGCAGAATGATAAAGATGATGCAGTGCCATGGTATCAGGGCATTGAATTTTATATGGCCTTGCGTAGACTTCAAAAGCCTGTGTGGATGCTGGTGTACAATGAGGAGGTGCACAATTTGCAACAACGACAAAATCGTGAAGACTATAACGTTCGCCTCATGCAATTCTTCGACTATTATTTAAAAGGAGCACCAGAGCCGGAATGGATGAAGAAAGGAATTCCTGCAATTGAGAAGGGGATAAGGACTGGTTACTAAATTTATTTTCCCCGCAGATCGCGCAGATTGTCGCAGAAGATTTATTCAGAATCTGCGTTAATCCGCGATATCTGCGGGAATACCAATCTACTGAGCGAATTTCTTTATGATCGTCATGGCTGCCGATTCATTTGCTTTCTTGAGCCAGCTTTCATAATCGTGGTCACCGATTTTTACATAGCGATCGGCCGGTATGGCTTCTGTCCATCCGCCCTTAATGGATTCCAACACGATTTTATTTTTTTCATGCAATGAAAGCAATGCTTCTTCCAAACAGTGGCGCACAGATTTAGATAATTCTTTTTTATACACAACGGGTCCTAATGGAATATCAGCAGAAGTCCAGAGTAGTTTCACTTTTCCCGCCAGGGTTGCATCCATCTTTTGCACTTTGTCAAACTCTTCGCTGCCAAAGGCGCCAACATCGGCTTTTCCTTCTGCCACTTCTTTTAGCGTGAGCAAATGATTTTTGGAATAAGAAACTTTTTTGAACGACTGCTCTGCATCTGACATACCCTGAGATGCCAACTCAATGCGTGGCACAAGGTTACCCGAAGTAGAGCCCGGATTAACCAGCAGCAATGATAATGATGCGGCTTTCGACTTCAACTCCTCAAGTGAATTGACCGCGACAGATTTATTTACGATGATAACACTTTGATACGTGCTCTTTTTGTCTTTCGCTACTTTTAAAGCGGCAGCGGTAGCATACAGGCTGTTGTTTTCGCGTAATAACAAGTAGCCAAAAGTATTCATGAATACGATTGAAGGCTCTCCGTTTTTCATGGCCTCCAACATGGCCCCTACCGATTCGTAGCTTTTGGTTTGCACTTCACAGCGGCAAGTCTTGGCGAGGTAATCTGAAAAGGGCGTTATGTTTTTTAATCGATCATTATCCGAATAGCGATAAGTGGCAACAATAATCTTTTCACCCTGACCAAACGCAGAGGCGAAAGACAGCAACAAAATCAATGCAAACAATAACCGCATATATTTTAAATCATTTTACTTTTCCATTTGCCAGAGCGCATGTACACAAAAGCCATGGAGAACATGCTAAGCCAATACACCCACTCACTGCCCCAACCCCAGGTGATGGCCATGTTCCAATATTCCAACACCAGGTAAACATAAACACTGTAAATGACGATGGTTATGAATTCGATCATCAGATTTATTTGTGTATTGCCTGTGCCAGTCACCGCATTAAGCCATACCGTGCCGATGGACATCATCAGCAACGCTACCGACACAATGCGCACCACCGGTATCCCTTCCGTGATGAAGGCATCACCCTGTCCATAGAACGAGAGGAAAAGCTGTGGTGCTATATTTAAAAGAATGAAAATTACCAGCGATATGGAAAAACTGATTTTCACAATTTTGTTGATGAGTGGCAACACTTCTTCTTTTCTGTTCTGACCAATGATGTTGCTCACCATCGTATTGGTGGTGGAGGCGAAAGCCCAACTGAAGATGCCGAACAAGCCAAAAATGTTGCGCATCGTATTTGAGATTGCCAGCGCACGCGGCCCGTGGTGCTCGATTAGAATGTAAAAATACTCCCAACTGATAATGCTGATGGCGTATTGAAGAATCAGCGGAAGCGATTGAATGGAAATGAGCTTTGTAACAGAAAAGTCCCATTTGATTTCTTCGAAGAATGCGAAAGATTTGTGCAGGCCTTTCAAATGAATTACTGCATAGATTACTATAAGCCCTGTGGCTTCAGCAATGATGGAGGCGTAGGCAGCACCATTGAAGCCAAGCTGTGGCAACCCGAAGTGACCGTAGATTAAGCCATAATCGAGAAACACATTTACTAAGGCTTCCGACAATGTGCCCCACACCAGGAATTTGGTTTGATTGGTGCCCACCAGCAGAGCATTGCGCATGACATAGAGATACAAAAACGGAAGCCCCCAAATGCGAATCAGCAAAAAGCTAATCACCTGTTCGGCAATGATGGGATCATGTATAGTGGCCCGCAAAATGGAAGGCGCAACCAGATAGGTAAGGCCAATGCCCAAGGCAGCAATTGCCAGTGCCACCCATACACCATGAAAGAAAAGTTTTCCAATTTCCTTTGGAAGATTTTGCCCAGCCCTTCGTGCGATGAGCGCCTGAAGCCCGTTGTTGAGCCCGTTGCCAATCACCGCAAAGATGAGGTAGAACACGCCAGTGATGCCGGCACTGGCTAACTCATGCTCACCGAGCCCGCTAAGAAAAATATTGTTGGTGATAAAGTTGATCTGCGGCACCAGCATGGCCAGCGAAATGGGCAGCGCCATTCCCAAAATTTGGCGTGTTGAAGTTTGGAGCCTAAGATCGTTTGTAGTTGACATAGAGAGCAGAGCAATAACAAACGTACAAACTACAAATTAGATTCTCAGTAGAATGATAATTTTTGCTGGATGAAATGACCTCACAGCTTTGGTGCCAGCCATAAAAATCCATAACCGAAAAGGAAGAGGAGAAAAAATAATAGTGAGGAAACTTTTCGCTCTTGCACCGCACGGGTTGTCATTTCGCTATCGCGTGGTGATTGCAGGCTGCGATTTTGTGATCGTGTATTTGCCGCGCGAAGAGATTTCCAATTTTCCTCTTTTGCAACAAAATAATTTAGCGACACAGAATCACCAGTAAGTTTTAGTTGGCGCCAACCAGCCGTGCTTGCCCAAATTTTTCCATGCCAATAATTATCGATCATTGCATGTTCGGTGAGCGGAGCCGCAGAGCCATCGGAATTTAATTTTGGTTCGCTGCCCGAAGAGATGATGTCGATAGTTAATGGCTCATCGGCATAAAAAGGAAAGGCAGAGCGGATCGTAATTTTATCCTTGATCAATGGACGGGCAGTCATTGAAATTAATTCAGACCAGATTGCAGCATAGTCCAATTCATCTCCTTGCAACTGTATCCGATAAGTTTCCTGTAACAATTGAAAACTCACCTTTCCCAACCCATGAAAAACAGATCCGGATATTATTCTGCCATTGTTCGTGAGCACCGGGTAGAGGTATGAATCTGGAGAAATTTCAAAACGAGGAACAGGCAGCGTGAAATAGGCTGTGCTAAGCAAAATTTTAGTGGTGTCTTTTTCTGTTGGTTTGAATCGAATCGGCAATAGCCATTGCAAATCTTTGGGAGCCTCATTCAGTATTGCAATAACACCAAGACCTTCACCAACGGAACGTGTTAATGATTCACGCTCTCTTTCGTTGAGGCTTTTCAAAATAAACTCATCCGCAATAAGTAAATCAAATTGACCGAGTAAATTTCCTGATAGCTCTTTGATGATTTGATTACTACTGTTTGCGTATTCGTATCGGTACTCCTCTTTGGATACCTGGTAGCGCAACACCAATGAGTGGCCTTTATTGGCAAGAAAATTTTTGAGCGCACGCATTTCCGCTGTGGGAAATTTCTGAAGGAAAAGAATGTTCAGTTTCCGTTCGGGGCTAACATCAATGGGCACCGGCTCCGTTTGACTATTTCCATCTGCGCTGAATTCTAAATGATAAACAAATTGACCCACTTGTTTTGGTAAGAATGAAAGCCGGAAGGGATGCAATCCCTTCGGCACGCGCAAGGAATCCTCAACGCCTTCAGGTCCGCTCAACACAAGAGTAGAATTTTCCGAAGCGTTGATCGTTCCACTCAACATTTGCTGTTGATGCACTACAACGTTATGAGGGATTTGTAATTCGGTTATGCCTAAGGGCAAAGCTGCAGGAATGAATTTGAAGTGAATTGTATTCAGCCCTTCAAGCACATGAGCCGGCAAGCCCCTTCCCACAATAAATCGGACTTGAGCAGCAACTTCCGATAATGTGTTAAATGAAATCAACTCGGAATCACCATACGGAGAGGTGCCTTCTATGCCAACCACTTTTAAATCGTGATGCTTGCGAAGGAGACTATCAACCGAATTTATCCTGTAATCAGGAGTGAGCAAGACAATTCCAGCAATATCGACCTCCTTTTTTATCGAAGGCTGCAGAGTGAGGCCAATAATAGCAATGAGAACAGCACTCAAGGCCAGCATTCTCAACAATCTGTACTTAATCGTTCGATGATACTCACGCCAGCCAAGCATAGCAAAAATCAGTACAATGGGTAACAGAAACCAGGAGGAGAAGATCGGATCAAACTGTAAATTATTCATGCTTGATTTCCTCCAGTTGTTTTAAAAACAGTTGATCAAGCGGATGCTGCGCGCCTAAAGATTGTGATGGGGCGGCAGCCGCAGTGGGCAGCGCTCTCGATAAAAATGCACGCAAGGCAAATGCTGATTTTTGCTTTTCCGATTTTACAATACGATTTTCTGAAAAGGATTTTAATAGTGACAGGCCAGATAAAAGGGCGGGATTCTCGAGCGTAAGGGCTGCAAACTCCTGACCAGCTTTTGTGAAGGTGGCTTGAATTGGTGCGGTAACTTCGTAGGATTCTTGCTGAATCATTTTTTCTACCACCTGCAAGGCAGCACGGATGTTTACAAGTTCATTCACGTTTTCTTTCTGATACAAAACATCAGTGGGATTAACTTCTGAAAGATCGGCCGTAAGTCGCTTTTCCTCTTTTAGTGGCGGAGGATCAAAACCAGTGCGATGAACGTAGATGCGTGAGTCGTTGCTGATTTCTTTCAACAATTTCAATGCAGTGTATTGATACGGCAATGATTTCTCCGGCTGAAACAATCGCAGGTAAAGTTCGGCATCCCACATCACCGTAAGGGCCGCCTTTAGTTTTGCTCTTACCGACTGCACAAAAAAAGTTGCTTCTTCGGTATTGTCATGACTATGGGCAAATGCTGCGATCGGATCTTCCTTCGCTTCCGGATCATTTACCTCCTTTTCATGATCATGGTCTTTCTTTTCCTGCACTAGGTTGTGTTCATTTTCTTTGTCGTGTTGATGCCCAAATTTTTTGGTCACGTCTTCTTCTTCCTTATCGTCTGCATCCGGTAAATGTGCGGCCTCAATGCCAATGCCTGACTCCGCTTCTTCACCTAAAAATTCTCCATACTTCAGGCGGAGCGTCTTCTGATCAAAGCCCAACTCATTACTGGTGGAGTTGAAAATGGCTTTTGCTAATTTCTTCTTTTCCTTTAAAAGTTTTTCGGTGTCAATAATTATCTGGCGCTGACTGCGAAAGTAATCGGGCATTAAATCCACACCCAGTCCTTCCTCGTCAACACCGGTTTGGGTGGTGGTATCGTGAAGAGCTACAAAAAAAGTTTCTGTTCGACTTCGGTTGGGCTGCGGAGTTTTATTATCAAAAGCTTCCACATAAAAGTACAATTCATCACCGGGTTCTAAGCCGAGTTTTTTTAAGTTTAAGGTAACCTGAGCCAGCACTTGTTTGCCACCAATTACTTTAGGTTGTTCAAACTGTAATTTCTCCTCTCTAAATTTTACTGATTCACCACTTCCTTTGCTTACGGTAGCGATGATATGCGATTGAGTAAGATTGTAGTCATCGCTCAATTGCGAATTCACACCAATCTCTTGCAAATCCGAGAATGAAAGTCGCGTAAATTGATTTAAGTTGGTGATGGCAACTTTTGGAGCCTGATCAAAGGTTACGTCAATTTTAAAATAATCAGAACGATGGATTTTGCCCTGGTCGCTCCATTGAATTTGATAAAAGCCTGACGCTTCAATTTTTTTTGAGAACACGAAGGACGAAGCCTCTTTTTTTAATTCAGCACTATCGCGACCGGAAAAAATTATTTTAGCGCGTTCCACCTCATGAGTGAAGTTAAGTTTCCATCGAACAATGCTTCCTTCAGCGAGCTGCACCTGCAGGTCTTTTGACTGAAACTCAGGAAGACCAGTATACGCTGGCGGATGAATGCTCACCACAGCGGATTGAATGGAAGGTGGAAGCCTCTGCTCGATAATGTTCGAATTTTCTTCCTGATGTTTTTGTGCATCTCTTTGGCGGAAATGTACCGGAGAAAAAAACGAGGTGAGCACAACGGATAATGCAACACAAGCGATGAGGATGATTGATGATCGAAGAAGATGATTGGGTAAGCGGACTTCTGCATACAGTTTTGAAAACGCGTCTTCAACTTTGGCGCGCTGCAATTGTTGCAAAAAACCAAGGTCCTCCGCGTTGCGCAACAGCAGGTCAGCACTTTGTTCAAGCTGCGGATAGCGCTGATTCAGGAAACGAATCAGAAGAGCTTCGTTTATTTGATGCAGCCGATGTTTAAAATACATACTGATAAAACAACCCAATCCGGCCCCGACCGCCAGTGATAAGAGGACAGTTATATCTTGAGTCCAGAAATTAATTACACTGTACATGATTACACCAAATCCCACCGAAATAAAAATGATTTCGATCAGCTGGCTGGTAAAGTACCGCTGCTTTAATCGATTGATGAGATATCGTGAGGAGGTGCTCGTCATTGATTGTGATGGTAAGCGACAAAGCGTTCAATTATGATGAGGAGCATAAGGATCATCAGTATGTAGGGAGCAGTACTGGAGTCTGTGTTTGCAATAGCACTTGCACGCTCATCATCTGATGCGGACCACAATTCTTTTTCCAAAGCCATGCGCTGATCGTTGGCACGGGCAACTTCAAGGTGAGCGACATCCTGCGTTAATAATGACGCAAGCGCAACAGTCAAGCCTTCGCGTAAAGCGGTTTCTTCATCGATCGATTTTGTAATGCGCCATAACATTGGCTCGCGTTGTTCAATTAGTTGTGAGGTATTTTCGGGCTCGAGCAATATGGTTTTGCTGTTGTCAGAGCGATGTTTTTTCTGACTAATCCAAAAACACCAGGCAGCACTGTCGGAGGCGGCAAAATCTGTTTCAAGTTTTTCAACAAGGAGAAAGTTATCAGGAGTAATCTCATCAATCGCTTTTAATGAGGCCTTGAGAATAGATCGCTCCTGCTGCTGATACTGGTCATGCACAATTAATATAGCGATCTGTTTAGCAGACTCAACAGGAATTGAATCGTTTACCGATTTCGTTTTTTGGTTGGTAAATGCCGTGACAGTTGCATTGGTGTTTCCTATGCGGAGCCAAACACTATCTTTTTGTTGAACTGCTTTTAGAACATATTCTTTCGGTTCAGGGTCAACACCAATCCATTTTATGTTAGCTGGAACTGGAATGCGCTTTCCCTGAAATTGCTCCAATCGATTGAACGCAAACACAACAGCCTCTGATAAATTTTCTTTTTGAAGGAGTTCAATGGTTGAATAGTAGTTTATATTCCGCATCGACAATCTTAATGAAGCATTGCTGTGCCCGTTTCTTCCGCTGAATGATGAAAGCGCATGACGCTCGTAGCCCTGTGTAATCAAACTATCCATCATTTTTTTTATTGCCGGATTTTTTTCTACTCCGGCTTCCGCAACAATCCACTTTTTATCTCCCTCACTACTGAATTGCAGTCCGCTCAACATTAAGCTCACGCAAAGGATTATGAGCGAACGAAGAATGAGTAACAAAATCTCGTTAAGCCGTATTCCCTTAAACTGTTGAGTGCTGGTTTCGTGCACGTGCCGCAAACTTCCCAGCTTGATGATTAGCCCTTCTTTGCGACTGAGAAAATGAATTGCAATCGGAACGGACAATCCCAACAAGCTCCATAAAAAGGCAGGATTGGCAAACGACATCATTTCAATTGGCGTTTGCGAACGGTGAGAAAATTATAGAGAACCGTATCGATCGGTTCGTCAAGGTAAAAAACGTAATAGTTGATTTGCTTCTCCAGCATCCAGGTGCGTGAATACTGTAGCCAATCGGTAACACGCTCTTTATATTCTTTTTGCTGAAGCGTAGAATTTGCTTTGGTGCGTACGCCTGTTTCCAGGTCTTCGAACGTAAACGACCCATCAAAATCAAATTCAACCTCACGCCTTCCCATCAAGTGAAAAACAATTACCTCATTGCGAGGTGTTTTCAATCGCGAAATAAATTGCTGCAAATCTTCAGCATCATCGTACAAATCTGTCACGAAAACAATAATCTCTTTGCCGTGGTGATCGTAAAGTTGTTCGATGCCCGCGTTTTTCCACGTGCCCTCGCTTTTTAAGTTGACGAGCTCGTTCAGAAATCTCAAAAACTGTTGTTGCTCAAAACGAGGAGCTACCACCTTTAAATTTTTGTCGTTTACCGCATATAATCCAAAGGTGTCGCTTTGCTTGCGTGCGAGGTAAGCCAGTGCAGCAATGATCACTTTGGCATAATGCAATTTGGTGAGATCGCCTTCTTTGTATGCCATCGAGTGGCTTGCATCAACCATAAATTTTACGGTGATGTTGGTTTCAATTTCGGCTTGCTTGATGTAGTAGCGCTCTGATCGTGCAAACATTTTCCAATCTAACTGCCGCAGATCATCGCCCGGCTGGTAACTTCGGTATTGACTAAACTCCTGGCCTGATCCAACAGACTGGCTTTTATTGCTGCCACTCATGAAACCTTCGGTGATCACACGCGCCACCAATTCAAGCCCACTGACGGTGTTGAGAATTTCTGGTTTTAATAATTCTTTGAGGCGCGCGTCCACATTTAAATACTTTTGCGAATGCCGATGGTTTGTAAAAGATGTTTGGTCACATCAATTGATGTTACGCCTTCCGCCTCAGCCTTGAAATTCATGAGAATGCGATGGCGCAATACAGGATAAGCTACGTGCTCAATATCTTCCAGCGTTACAGAAAAATTTCCGCACAGCAAGGCACGGGCTTTGGCTGTCAAAATCATTGCCTGACCCGCGCGCGGCCCCGCACCCCAGCGCACCCACTCCTTCACATAATGACTGTCGCTCAGCTCTCCGCGTGTGGCACGCACGATGCGGCTCACCAGATCAACCAGGTCAGTGTTGATGTGCACTTCGCGTACCAGCTTTTGCGCTTCAATGATTTGATGACCGGTAATTACTTTCTGAATTTCACTTTTCTTTCTCCCTGTGGTGCTTTCCAAAATTGAAATCTCTTCGTCAGCAGTGGGGTAGCTTACTTTTATGTAGAGCAAAAAACGATCGAGCTGTGCTTCTGGCAATGGAAACGTTCCGGATTGTTCAATCGGGTTTTGTGTAGCAAGAATAAAAAACGGGCGCTCAAGCGGATAGGAGACTCCTGCATACGTTACCTCAAACTCCTGCATCGCTTCGAGCAAAGCTGCTTGTGTTTTAGGAGAAGTACGGTTGATCTCATCCGCCAAAATAATGTTGGCAAATATGGGGCCTTTATTGAATTTGAAAATGCGCTTGCCGGTGGTGTGATCTTCTTCGAGGATTTCCGTACCGATAATATCGGAAGGCATGAGATCAGGTGTAAACTGGATGCGTCTAAACTTAAGGTCAATCGCTTCTGACAAGGTGCGGATCATCAGTGTTTTTGCCAATCCCGGAACACCTTCCAGCAAGGCATGACCACCGGCCAAAAAAGTGATCAGCATCTGATCGATGATTTCCTCCTGGCCCACAATCACTTTGCCGATTTCCTGTTTTAATTTTCCAAGACTAGCGATCACATCCTGCACAGACTTCTCGGCCACCTCCAAATTTTGATTCATAATAGTTGTTCGCGAAATAATACCAAACTGAAATTTAAACGCACTTTAAAATTAAAATGATTAACTATTTATTTAACTGGTTCCAATTGATGATGGCATTCCAGAGAAGCGGTGCATCATGATGATTCAGGAAACGATGAAGAGGATCGAACGTAAACGCAATCACCCTGCCTGCGCCAACCGGCACATTAAAGATTGCACCATGCCCGATAATCGTTTGCTCATTGCGCACCATTCCTGAAAGCACGTAGGGCTCTTCCTTTTTTGCAGGCTTTTTATCGCCAGCATCTTTTTTGGCTTGCACCTCCGGCTTGCCCATGATCACCCCTTTGTATTCCTCTTCATCTTTCAGCGGTTTAAAGCCGTATTGCAACAACATCATTTTACGATCGTATTTTTCAGTTTGCAGAAGCGGCCCGTTGCCACGGAAGATGGGGAAAGATTCGGGGAAGCCATACAAGATCGGGCTCTTTGCATTTCTGGTTTTCACATTCACCACCGAGCCGGGGTGAAACAATCCTGCTGCCGTTACACTTCTCAGATCACGCGCTATTCCGGCCTCAGCAACCAATGCAGATGAGTTGTCCAGTGTAATTAAAACTCCACCTTGCTCTACAAACAATTGCAGTTCTTTGATGCCCTCAAATCCCGGCCCACCGGTCATGTCATTAGTGGCATCGGGCGTGCCATGCGAAGGAAACTCCGCAGTTTTGGTGTACGGCATGGGCCCATATTTTTTTGGTATCTCGTGAATGAAGTTGCTCACGTTACCAGTGATTCTGGGAATGACGATCACATCAAACTTTTTTCTTAGCTGCCCCAATCGCAAATCATCTTTGTCGATCGAAGTGTATGGAATTTTTCGCTGATCAAACGTGTAGCGAGCCCAGCCTTCGTCTTGTGTGTACGTCCAGCTGTGATAAATAGCAATCTTTGGCAGTGTTACCTCGTGCTGCTTTTTTGTGGAAGGCGATGAGGAGGTGGCAACGAGATCCAACCCAAACTGTGCAGCAAGTTGATTGGCTTGCGCGGAGGTGATGCCATTGAAAATAATTGCTCCGGCAGCAAGGGTGTCTTTCACGTTGGCGATCATGGTGGTGGAATCCAGCACGACAACCTTACTGGTTTTATTTTGCTCTTTTATCCAATGAATGGCAGACAACACATTGTTCTGTGCCTTATAATTCAAAACATAATTGGGGCCTTCGCCCTGAATACTTCCAGTGTACTTCACTTCTTGTGCAGCGAGTTTAAGATCGGCAAGGTTGTATTTCAAACTGTCCTCCTGCTTCACATCCACACCATACAAATAACCGAGCGTCCAGGCAATGTCATCATAAGGAGGAAACTTCGCTTCTTTAGGATAATTCTGTTTCGTTAATAGCGAGATGGCGAGGTTGCGATACGGTTGTTCCATCAACACCACATAATCACCTTTCTTGTCTCCGCTTTCTGCGCGATGCACCTCAATGCCTTGTTCGCGAAGTTGATTCACGAGGTACGCAGCCATGGCAGGATCTTTTTGATTCTTTGGAATGATAAAGGCCTTCGGTTTATCCTGTTTTCCTTTTGTGATGTTGTTTAAACTTTTCTGATAGAAGTTTTGAAGCAGCGTGCGACTATTATCTGCCGTGTACGTGAGCGATGCCAGCACACCGGCCTCCATGTAGTTGATGTTATTGCGGGCCGACCAAAAAACTTTTTGTGTTGGCGGATCAGGCCGATACCATTCGCGTGATGTGGCAGGATCACCGGCATAACTTTGATCCGACAAATCGCGGAGGTACGTGTTAGCGCCCGCGTTGCCAAACGTTTCGTAAAAGCGGCCGATGGAATTGTGATTGTTGGCAACCCAAATGCCATAGCCTGGCCACCAGCCATCATAAAACGCCCACGTAAAAGCGCCCGGCATACCCTGCGCAGCCAGCGTAGTGATGTCATGGTTGGCCATGATCTGCCATTCGCCAATGGCGATGGGATCAATCGTTTCGTTGTAAGGCCCGGTGCCGGTGGAGATGTATAAGAGCGGCACAGACTCATGAAGATCCAGCATTACCGTAGGGTGCCACTCGTAATAGATTTTGAAAATTGCTTTGGTGAGTTGTTGAGAGATCTGAATACCATCGCGGTTGTTGTCATGGAAAACATATTTTCCCCAATACGGTGGGGTGCGCCTGAAGCCATCGTCAAATTCTGTTCTTGATTTTGTAAAGCGATAGTACCAATCCACCTGCTTATCGCGACCGTCCGGCTCAGAAACCGGATTGATCAGCACGATGGTGTTGTTAATAATATTTTTGATAGCGTCTGATTGATCGGTAATTAACCGGTAGGCCAACTCCATCAACATTTCCGGTGATCCCATTTCTGGAGAATGAAGCCCACCATTCAAATAGAAGATTGGCTTGGAGTCGCCAATGATTTTGGAAACATCAGCAGGGTTTACTTTGCGCGGGTCGGCCAGCAGTGCTAATTGATTTTTATAATGATCCAGCCTTTTCAACCCATCATCATTAGCAATCACAATGAGATGAATGGGACGCCCTTCCTCTGTGGTGCCCACCTGTTGCATTTTTAACAGCGGTGAGGTTTCCGAAAGCTTTTGGTAGTAGCGATAAATGTCAGTGGTGCGGTGCATAACGCCTGGCTCACCAATGATGGTTCCGAAAAACTTTAGCGGAGAAGGAATGGTGGGGTGATCCACCACATTCAATACCGATGCAGGTAAAAATTTTGGATCGGTAGTGTGTTCTTTAATTTTTTTATTGTAAGCCTCGTCAATTTGTTGGGCTTGCAACGCAAAAGCATTGCTGAAGCAGAGGAGCATAACAATAAGGCAACGGTAAACTCGCATAGGTTGGAGGGTTAAAAAGTGATTGAAGTTAAGGTAGAGTAATTTACACTTTCCATTTCTAATTGGTGGATTGTGGGCGTTTAATTCCTAGCTGGTCAATGCATACATCACAATGTTCACACTAAAGCGGGTGTTATCAATTTTGTAAAAGCGCTTGTTTCTGAAATCATAGTCCCACTCGCAGCCATAGTCTTTATTACTATACAACACCCCGATTCTTTTTTTTATTTCGATGGCTTTCAGGTAGTCGTGTACGATATCGTCACCCCATCCATTGAGCTCTTGGGCAGTAGTGGGCGGACCTTCAAATTTGAAGAAGGATGAGTAAAGTGAATGATTGTTTGGAATTTTTTTCAGTGACTGATTTCCAAAAATAACTTCCATTTGCGCCTCAAAAGATTTGGCAAAAAGACCGTCAATGTCATGGTTGCAATCATCAACAAACACGAAGCCTCCGTTACGCACATACTTTTCAAAATTCTCTTTTTCTTTTGCCGTGAACTCTACGAGCTTGTGGCCACTGAGATAGCAGAAGGGGCAGCGGAAAATTTCATCACTACTCAGGGCGATGATGTTTTCCTTCGTTTCAATGGGCAGCGTGGTATATTCAATGAGCGAGTTAAGTACATTCACGGGCATGCGCTGATCAACATCCCAATCGCCAGATTCATATTGTAAACGCGTGAAGAAAAATTTGTTGCCGTTCATTTGCAACGTTAAAGGTGCGCTTATCCTTCTGTATTTTGAAGAAAAATTATATCAGCGGATGTTGTTTTCCCAAGGCTGTACTCATTCAAACGGCAGCAAATCGGGTTCAAGATATTTGATCTTTGCTGTTTCTGAATGGAAGATATCAGCAGAGTAGTGTGCGTGAATTAGCTCTTTGAAGTTTGATTTTAGCCTTGGAAACTCCGAGATGAAATCGTTAAAATTCTGAGCGGAAGAACGCGCAGCAAAGTGAGCCACCATTTTTACGGCTGCAATCGTTAAGGTGTGATTATATTTTGACTCGGCACCGGCAAGTTTCACAAATTGCCGCAGTTGTAAGGTAATGTTTTGTATGGCCTTCTCTACACCGTATTGTGTTACATGAATCCACGCCAGGCGAAGATGCGCCTCGTGCGTGAAGAGCGCAACGGGAAATGTGCCCATGGAAAATTGTTGCTCAAACTCTTTGTCCGTGAAGATGAAGTGTTGTTCCATGTTATTCTTTTTTTAAATGCTATTCGTCTCAAGTCGCATTCTTAACAAGGGATAGGCATTGCCCTGATCATCCTTTTCGGTGCGCTCATATGTTTTGAACCCCATCTTCTGATAAAAGACTACCGCAGCTTCATTTTGTTCATTCACATCCACCTGGTCGGCCTTAAGTTCTTCTACGGCAAACATCAGTAACTTTTTACCATAACCCTTTCCGATGCTGGAGGGTGAAAGAAAAAGCATTTCCACCTTTTGATGAGCAACTCCCAGAAACCCCAAAAGCTCTTCCCCTTCAAATAGACAGTAAACATCGAAGGCATTAAAATCAATAGTCTTTACAATGGATTTGATGATTTGAAAATCGTCCTTCAGCAGAAAATGATGCGTTGCCAAAACCGATTTCTCCCACACATCAAGCAGGTGAGTGCGGTAGTCCTCTGAATATTTACGAATATCAGTTTCCAAGACGGATCGTTAAATCTAAAACGAATCGATAAAACCAGGACCAGTAGAACGTTGTATTGTTAAATAGGTTGCACGGTATTCACGGTAGCTCCGAATAATTGGTTCTGATTTTTGATACACCTGCAAAAAAAGAAATAACTTATTGCACATCTAATCATCCGTCCATGAAAAAGCCTGTTAATGTACTTCTTGCGCTTACCGTTTTCCTCAGCATCCAATGCAAGCAAAAACCTTCTTCCTTTATTCAGGATGTGGCCTCCACCAAAAATCCCTGGAATTATGTGCCTACCGGAAAGCCGCAGGATCAATTCACATTTGCCATTATTGGCGATCTCAACAGCGGAGAGCGCGAAGGTGTTCTTGATGTGGCTGTGGAACAGCTTAACCTGCTGAGGCCCGAGTTTATTTTGAGCATTGGCGACCTGATTGAAGGCGGCACCGAAGATACGGTGCAGCTAAAAAGGGAATACGATCACTTTGATGAGCGCATCAATAAAGCGAAAGCTCCTTTTTTTCATGTGGGAGGCAATCATGATTTGACAAATCCTGCCATGCGCAACTATTGGGAACACCGGTACGGCCGCAGGTATTATCATTTTATTTATCAGAATGTGTTGTTTCTGATGATGGACTCAGAAGATTACAGTGAAGATCGCATGTGGGAGATTTATCGGGCGCGCAAGCATGCACTTGCGTTGCTTGATAGTGGCAAGACAGAACTCGCGCAGCAAACCGAATATTTTAAAATGCCAGAACGGGCTACTGGCGAAGTCAGCGATGCACAATCGGCATACTTTGAAAAAGTGATCAGCGAAAACCCAACGGTACGCTGGACGTTTGTGCTCATGCACAAGCCCGTGTGGCAGCGTGAAGGCAGCGGCAACTTATCGCGCATTGAAGCAGCATTAGCGTCACGAAATTATACGGTGATTAACGGACACTTTCACAAATACTCGTACACAGAACGGAACAAACATGACTACATCATGGTGGCCACCACAGGCGGAGGTCAGGATGAAAAAAGCGACATGGCCTTTGATCACGTTACCCTTGTTTCAATGAATGATGATGGTCCTTCGATTGCCAACCTTCGCCTCGATGGCATCTTGGATAAGAAAGCAAAAATTCCAATGGATGGAGAAAAGTATTGTTTTCAGGCTTCGAAGTGTAAGCCTTAAAGTCTATTCTTAGACTCCTGCGGAATTGCATTGGGTTTCGTACGTTAATGTAACGATTCTCTAATTTGTCGTCCATTAAATTTAAAGTGTCCGAGGTCGTTGTCACAGGTCAAAAAACTGAACTCATTCACTTCGCAGTACATAGCGAGTCAATTTTAATAAAGTCCTCAAAATGGTCGTCAACACTCATTCTTATTACAGTTGCCTTTTTTGCATGAGAGTATAAAATTGGAGTGGATATTCCATAAGGAGTCTTTGTATATTTTTTTAAGGCTATCAAATAGTCAAACTTGCTTAGCCATATCCGTGACTCACCATTTGTTAAGTCAAAGTCCCAAACGTTACTTGTTAAGATTTTTAGTTGCCCGTCATCTTTAGTGTAGTATGTATAGTTCTTATTCTTGTCAAGGCAAATGAATTCGTTAGTTAGTAGTCTCTTTTGTAGAGGCCATACACATTTGACTCACTTACTGAGTCTTCTTTAATCAAACAAGAAGTCAGTATTAAAGTCAGCAAGGTAAAGTGTATTATCCCTTTCATTGTTCTCTTTGTTGTTATTCGGATTTAAAATGTTTGTCGTCAGTATCCACGGAGCCGACCCAATTGCTGGCAACCTCCGAATATATGCAATTGCATATACTTCCCTTATCCATCCCACAAAAAAATCCCCAACGCTTACCGTCAGGGATTTATGCTACCATTTAGATCGTAAGTCTTATGTCTTTCTACTTAAGTCTTACGTCTCTCCACTATACCGCATCGGATAAACTCGAAAAAGTAAAGTCCCGGATCTTCATCGGGGGCAACAAATAGTTTACGTTCGATTCAACGCTTACCGTACGCTCTGGCTTGCCAAGCTCTTCCAAATTGTTGAGCATGATCACCGGGCTTTCATTGAAGCGGAAGTTTTTGATCGGGTACATAATCTTTCCGTTTTCAATATAAAAAGTACCATCGCGCGTAAGCCCTGTCAGTAACAATGTTTGAGGATCTACATCACGGATGTACCACAAGCGTGTAACCAAAATTCCTTTCTTGGTTCCTTTAATCAAATCTTCCAACGATTTAGTGCCACCCTCCATGATCGCGCCATCGGGGCCGGGCACTGCCTTCACTCCTTTTTTCTGTGCCCAGTAGCGAGAGTAAGAAAGATTTTTTACAACACCTTTTTCTATCCAGTTCACTTTTTCTTGTGGACGGCCATCACCGTTCCAGGTGCTTGTGGGCAGTTCAGGATTGAGCGGATCGGAATAAATATTTACGCGTTCATCTACGAGTTTTTCACCAAGACGTGTTTTACCTCCGGGCAAACTGAGGAAGCTTCTGCCTTCATCGGCCTGGCGTGCATCCAATCCAAAAAAGATTCGCTCCAGCAATACGGCTGCAGCGGCAGGCTCTAAAATGACGGTGTACTTGCCCGGTTCTATCGCTTTTGCACTGGCCGATTGCACTGCTTTTTGCGTAGCAATTTCGGTGGCCAGTTTGGTGTTGAGTTTGGTAACATCATTATATCCTCGCGTAGCATAGCCCGAACCTTTTCCATCTTCGGTGCGGACAGTGATAGAGAAGTTTACATTCGTGGAGGTGTGGTAGGCAAACAATCCTTTCGAGTTCATCATCGCGGCAAAGGATGCATTGTCTTCCCAAAAACCTGCGGCTACTGCTTTGCTGTCTTTCGCTACTTTCAAACTATCCGCAACAGCGTCTGAGCGAAGTTTGGGAGTGATGTTGGCCGTGGCGGGCACATAGGCAATTGGTTCTGCATACGTCTGTGGTCCCAGGAAAGAAACAAACTCCGGATTTTCAGGAGCCAGTTGTGCAAGCTCTTCTGCTCTGCGTACTACTTTTTCTAAAGAGGCGTCATCAAATTCATTGATGGTGGCGACACCTAATTTTTTACCAAACGCGGAGGACACCACCAGCGTGGTCTGACTAATTTTTCCGGAGGTAGAAACGGAGTTGCGCGCATAGCGTATGTTACCGCTGTCACTTCCGTTCAGATTTACTTCGCACTCATCGGCTTTCGAGTAGCTCAGCACTTTTGTTAACAATGCACGAGCTTCTTCTTTTGATAATATCGGCATACTGATTCGTTATTCGTGGTTAGTTATTTATGGTACCGTTTCGTTGATGATTGTTCGTTGATGGTTGTTCGTGTGCATTCATCGAACAAAAAATAACGACCAACGATCAACGAATTTTTAAATGGTTCTTCCAGTGTTAATGACGTTTACACCATTGAAGCGTGCAGTAGATGATCCATGCGATACTGCGCTGGACTGCGAAGGCTGACCCTTTCCATCAAAGAATGATCCACCCAGTCGATAATCATTAGCATCGGCAATGGCCGAACACGAATTCCAAAACTCTTGCGTGTTGGATTGATAAGCCACATCGCGCAGCATGCCTTCAATTTTCCCATTCTTGATTTCGTAATACAATTGTCCCCCAAACTGGAAATTGTAACGCTGCTGATCAATGGAGAACGATCCGTCACCAACAATGTAAATTCCTTTCTCTACGCCTTTGATCAAGTCATCAATGCTTTTCTTCTCTTTGCCGGGTTGAAGAGAAATGTTGGGCATGCGCTGAAACTGCACACTGCTCCAATTGTCGGCATAGCAGCAGCCTTGAGATTCTTTCAGCCCAAGAATGTGCGCCTGATCGCGAATGGCCTGATAGTTTACCAGAATCCCATCTTTGATAATATCCCACTGACCACACTTCACACCTTCATCGTCATAGCCAACAGCGCCCAGCGAACCCACTTGTGTTTTGTCGGCAACTATGTTGACGATGTTGCTGCCATAATTGAATTTCTTCGACTCCCACTTGTCAAGCGTGAGGAAGCTGGTACCGGCAAAGTTAGCTTCATAGCCAAGCACGCGGTCGAGCTCACTGGGGTGACCCGTAGATTCGTGGATCGTTAACCACAAGTGTGAGGGATCGAGAACGAGATCATATTTTCCGGGTTCTACGGATTTAGCTTTCAGTTTTTCGCCTGCCTGAGCTCCTGCTGCTTTGGCGTCTTCCAGCATATCGTAGCGACCTTTATACAGGGTGGTCACCCCTTGAATTTTATCTTGAGGGCGAGCATACAAATATTCATAGCCCATGCCCATTGGGGAACTCAGCGCGTTGCGCGTTTCAAATTTTCCCGAAGTCTTATCGATTTTAGTAAGGAAGAACGTTGGCCAGATGCGATGAATATCCTGATCGATGTACGATCCATCGGAAGAAGCAAAATATTTCTGTTCATTCACCAGAAAAAGAATAGAGGTGATATAATCCGCACCGGATTTCATGGCGGCATCATTCACACCCAGCAGCAGATCTACTTTTTCTTTGATGGGCACTTCAAAGGAATTTTTTTCGATGGGTGCTTTCCAACTCACTTCACCATACCCTTTTTGCGGAGCCAGGCGAACAGGTTCAATGAGCAATCGTGAATTTTCCTTGGCAATAGCTACGGCCAGCTCTGCTGTTTTAGCAATACTGTCTTTGTCCATCTTATCGCTGGCTGCAAAGCCCCAGCTTCCATTGGCGATTACACGTATGCCCATTCCATACGACTCGGTGTTTACAATGTTTTGCACTTTGTCTTCACGCGTTACCACAAACTGGTTGAGGTAGCGGCCAATGCGCACATCCGTGTAGGTGGCACCTTTGGCCCGTGCAGCATTTAGCGCAACGTCTGCCATTTGTTTTTTCAAGGCCACATCAATTTTTTCCAGGGCACGCTCGGGAGCAATCGGATTGCCCATCACCGGAATGCCCGATAGCAACGCAGCGCCCGAAGCGCCCATGCCGGTCAGGTAAATAAAATCTCTTCGTTTCAAGTGTGTTTGGGGTTAAATGTTCATTAAAGAATGAGACGGTTAAGACTCAGGAAAGTTCCTGATTCGAGTTACGATTTTATAAGTGGTCAATCAATTTTTTGATCGGAAGCGGACAATGTTTTTCAGAAATAATTTCAGGCTTTACTTTTCTGCCGCAGGCAAGGCAAACCAAAAGGTAGATCCCTTACCGGGTTTGCTGAACGCACCAATGCGGCCGTGATTTTTTTCAATCATCTCTTTGCACAAGAGCAACCCGAGGCCCGAACCCTTTTCTCCTTGCGTACCGGGCGTGGTAAGGTGATGATCTATTTTGAACAACCTATTCATCACGTCTTCGCTCATGCCCTGCCCAGAGTCAGTCACATTGATTTGCACTGTGCCATCACTGATGGCAGCGCTAACTACTACCTGCCCGTGATCGGGCGTAAATTTTATTGCATTGCTGATAAGGTTGCGAATGACCAGGCTCACTTGGTTAGCATCTGCAAAGGCAACCGTATTTTCTGCCACGGTACTGATCAGGGAAATGTGTTTACGCTGTGCAACGTCTGCCAGGAAATTGATATTCTCTTGAATCAATGGATTAAAATCAATTAACGCAGGTACTGCCGCAATACCCTGCATTTGGGTGCGTGCCCACTGCAGCAAATTGTTCAATGTAAAATCCGTATGCTCTACGCTTTGCATCAGCTTGATCGAGAGCATTTGAAATTCTTCTGCGCTTAAGTTTCCGCTCGTGGCAAGTTTAAGCAATCCTTTCAGCGAATGGATCGGGCTTCGCAGATCATGACCAATGATCGAAAACAATTTGTCCTTCGAGGCATTCACTTCCGTGAGATGAGCAGCCAGTTCTGAAATTTTTTGATTTTGCTCTTCTATTTTTTCAACACTGGAGAGCAGTTCTTCATTCACCTTTTCGAGCGAGTGATTTTTCTCCTCAATAATGGCTAATGATTTTCGCTTTTGCCGATAGTTAAAAAACAAGGCCATGAGCAGCCCGGCAATTAATAGCGTGATCACGATGATGCCGATAAGCAAATAATTCTTCTGGCGATTTTTGGCTTGCTGAAGGAGATTTTGCTGGTGCAGAACATTGATCTCTCTTTGCTGATGATCAAAATCGTATTGGGCACTTACCTCTGCCGCTCGCTGAATGTTGTGAACGGAAGCAAGACTGTCATGGAGCGCTTCATAACGGGTTAAGTAATGCAGCGCACGCTCATATTGATTTTTCTTTTGATAGTAATGAGACGAAAGTTTATAGTAATTCAAACTGACTTTGGGATCTTTCCAACCAGGAGCGTAAAGCGACAGTCGTTGGTAAAGTACATCGGCCTTTTTCAGATCGCCCACCTTCAGGTATAACTCGGTGAGGGAGTTCATACAATCCACGGCAACTTTTGTCACACGCTTGATGGTACTGAATTGCAATTCTCTTTCGAGGTAAGCAATCGCTTGAGGATAATTGCCTTCCAAAGAATAAGTGTCGCCAATGTTTCCATTGATCAATCCCATGTAGAGTGTATCGTACTTTTGCGCGAGTGCTAACCCTTTATCAAAATAGAAAAGAGCAGAGTCATAAATCTTCTGATTGCGATAGCAAAGACCAATGGTGTTATAACTGTTGCGCAGCAACTTCTCATCCGTACCGCGTTGAGTGATGATTTTGAAATAGCGGCAGGCTTGCTGGTATTGTTCAATGGCATAACAGAGAATACCCACTTTGTGCAGGGCCATCAACTCGAGGCTATCATTCTTCAGCGAGCGGGAATGATCCAACAGCATTTTGGAGTAGAACAAAGCGGAATCAACACGGGCAAGTTTGGAGCAAACGTTGGCATAGCGATCGTAATACACAAATAATGCGGCACCTTGTGCCTGCTGAGCCAGACCACGCGCACGATTCAGGTGCATTAACCCCACTTTGGTATTCTTTTTCAAAATCAGTTGCTCGCCAAAATGAGTGCTGATGATGGCCTGGATTTGGAGCGATGGATGTTTAATTTTTTTTTCGATTTGCTGCACCATGCTCATGAGGAGTGAATCAAATCTTGTTGCAGGCGCAAGATTTTGCAAATAACGATCTTCCGTTAGTTTGCCTAAAGCAAGGCAGGCGGTGGTGGGATTGTTTTTTTCCAAAACAACAACGGTGCTGTCCAACTTAGTCTGAGCCGATGTCGAGAGAAACGTTGTCAGCAAAAAAAAGAGAAGTACAACCCTGACCATGGAGAATGTAGGTGCTAACCAAATATAAGTAATGGCTTGCTTTGGGTTAGCGGAAAGATTTAATTATTTGACAAACCTTGCATATGATACGTAGTGAGCCAACTGTAGTATTAAATTGAGTTAAGAATAATATCTTTGCGGAGACAAATCGATAAAAATCAACCTTTTCATGGCTGAGGACGCGAAAGATGATAATAACCCCTGGAGGCACCATCCACTTTTTGCAGCGTATAATAAATTTTACGAAGGCAAGAACGTGGTAAGGGGTAGAGTAATAGGGGCCATCATTGCTATTATTGTATTGATTACCATTATTCTTTGGTCTGTCTTTTAGCTGCCCTACCAACCAGGATACAACATCCGGATATTCAAGTGTTGAGGGAGTGTATTGAAATCAAAGCGCTCGCCATTTCGCTTTTCACAAACTATTCTTCCATCCGCTTTAGTTTCTATGAACTTGAATTCTATTGGAATGTCTTTCTCAAAAAAGACCTTATAAAAATTACCTGGTTGTAAATCGGCTGGTTCCATAGTGCATTTTATTTTTCAGTAGGGTTTTTCTTTCCGGCCAGCAGTTTTGGAACAACTTCTTTTAACCGCTTCGCTTTGGTCTCTTCTTTCTTTGCGGAACTTATCCACACCGCATATTCTTTGCGATTGGTGAAGGAAAGCGTATCAAAAAATGTTTTTGCTTTCTGATTTTTTGCTAATAACCGGATCAACTCTTCCGGCACTTCAACCACGCGCTCCTCCTCATCTTTTTCAACCGTAACATCAATCACATCGCCCACCTGCTTGCCAATAGCGGCACGGATGTCTTTACGAACGCCAATGATGTGGCTCCCCATGCCCATATTGGCCATCACCCCGCGATAGGGATGACCGTTAAAAGTTGCTTTTACTTTTACCTGGCCTTTGGTGTGATATATTTCTTCTACATCAAAAGGAATAGCGATGTACGCCATGTCGCCATCTTTCTCCGGCTTTTCTAGCAGCGCTTTGAACCGATGTATTTTTGATTTCATGTTTCAAGATACAAAGTGAATCAAAAAAAATCCCCAACGCTTACGTCAGGGATTTGTTTTCGATTCTAATGCTTCACGTTTGTCGTTTCACGTCTCACATTTTTCGTCTCACGTCTACACTGCATCAGACAAACTTGTGAAGGTAAAGTCACGAATTTTCATTGCGGGAATGAGCGATGCTCCACCGCCACCCGGACCACCACCACCGCTTACCCGCATCTGTTTGCCCAAGGTTTCCAGGTTGTTCAGCATGATGATCGGACTTTCATTGAAGCGGAAGTTTTTAATCGGGTGTTTGATCTTTCCATTTTCGATATAGAAAGTACCATCGCGTGTCAGCCCTGTGTACAATAGAGTCTGAGGGTCAACCGCCCGAATGTACCAGAAGCGGGTAACCAATATTCCCTTTTTGGTGTCTTTGATCATGTCTTCAATGGAGGCTGTGCCGCCATCCATTATTCTATTTCCTGGAAACGGAACAGCTTCCACATTTTTTTGCGATGCCCAGAAGCGATCGTAGATCAGATTCTTTACCTCACCGTTGCGAATGAAATCCATTTTCTTGCGCGGCAGACCATTACCAGCCCATACGCCCGTGGGAACTTCCTCATTCCAGGGGTCAGTGTAAATCGAAACGCGTTCGTCTACAATTTTTTCACCAAGCTTATTTCCTCCTCCTTTTTTTGACATGAAGCTTCTGCCTTCGTCTGCAGTACGGGCATTGAATGCACCACCCATCAAGCTAATCAAATCGTTGGCTGCGCTTGGCTCAAGAATCACCGTGTATTTACCCGGCTCAATCGCCTTTGCGTTGCGCGATTGCAATGCTTTGTCAATGGCGATTTTGGAAGCCTCAGAAGTATTGAGTTTGCTTACATCATTAAAGTTGCGCGCTACCCAGCCAGAACCGGTGCCATCATTACTGCGCATGGTAACGGTAAAGTCTACAGATGTGGCCTGGTTGTAAGCATACAAGCCTTTGCTGTTGAGGTATGCATTGAATCCGCGGCTGTCTTCCAGAAACCCGGCCGCGGTAACATCTTTTGCAGCGGCAGGGTTAATGCTGTTGGCAGCAGCCTGCGCCCGATACTCAGGGGTTATTTTAGCGGTAGCATCCGAAAATGTTTTGGAATCTGCTCCATACGTTTGCGGGCTGAGTGGATCCATAAACTCTGGATTTTCTGGAGCAAGCCTCGCGAGTTCTTCCGAACGTCTCACCACCTTTTCAAGTGAGGCATCATCAAATTCATTGATCGTTGCGGCACCTGATTTTTTTCCAAAGAAGGATTGAATGCCCAGGTTCAGGTTGCTGTCTTCGCCAGAGGTGGATACGCTGTTCCGCGCATAGCGGATGTTTCCGCCATCATTACCATTCAGCGTTACTTCGCAGCCATCGGCTTTTGAGAAGCTAACCGCTTTCTCTAAAATCTTTTTAGCTTCTTCTTTTGAGAGTATTGCCATAATTCGTTGTTTATTAATCGTTATTGGTTGTTCGTTGATCGTTGTTGGCTGATCGCGAATAACGACCAACCAACAACGAGTAACGATTAGATTGTTCTTCCGGTATTGATCACATTCACACCATTGAAGCGTGCTGTAGAACTTCCGTGCGATACGGCACTTACCTGCGAAGGCTGACCTTTGCCATCGAAGAATGAACCGAAAAGTCTGTAATCTTTTTCATCACATACTTTTGCACAGCTGTTCCAGAACTCCTGCGTGTTGGATTGATAGGCAACATCGTTGAGCATGCCGGCAATCTGGCCGTTCTTGATTTCATAAAACACCGTGCCGCCAAACTGAAAATTGTAGCGTTGCTGATCGATGGAATAGGAGCCACGACCTGCGATGTAAATTCCTTTCTCCACATCTTTGATCATCTGCTCACTGCTATACGGATCTTTGCCCGGGGCCAGCGAAACGTTTGGCATCCGCTGAAACTGTACATCGCTCCAGCTTTGTGAGTAACAGCAACCATGCGATTCGTTTTGACCCAGCATATGCACCTGGTCGCGAATGGCTTGAACGTTAACGAAAATTCCTTCTTTAATAAGATCCCAGCGTTTGCACTTCACCCCTTCGTCATCATAGCCTACAGCACCCAACGAGAACGGCTGAGTCTTATCAGCAAAGATGTTTACCTGCTTGCTGCCGTAATTAAATGTACCCGACTTGAGTTTGTCCAGTGTAGCGAAGCTGGTGCCCGCATAATTGGCTTCGTATCCTAAAATGCGATCCAACTCCAGCGGGTGACCCACGGATTCATGAATGGTAAGGCCAAGGTGATTTGGCTCCAGCACCATATCATATTTTCCGGGCTCTACCGATTTTGCTGAAATCATTTCTTTGGCCTGTTTGGCAGCGATGGTGGCATCTTCCACAATATCGTAACTGTTGCGATAGAGTACCATCCCGGCAGGGCCGGCAAGTTTATCCTCTGCTTTTGGAATCATATATTCATACCCCATACCCATGGGGGCACTCATCGCTTCGCGCGATTTGAATTTGCCCGAAGCACGGTCAATCACCGATACGGTGAACGTTGGCCAGATGCGATGAATATCCTGATCGATGTATGATCCATCAGTAGAAGCAAAATATTTTTGTTCGTTCACCTGGAAAAGATTTGAGGAGGCAAAGCTTGCACCATTCTTTTGTGCAGCACTGTTGGCACTAAGCAAAAGTTCTACCTTTTCAGAAACCGGTACCTGAAAAGAATTTTTTTGGATAGGCGTGTTCCACGATACTTCTCCATAACCCGGTGCAGGTGCAAACTTTACAGGTTCTTTTTGAAATTTTGAATTTGCTTTTGCAATGGCCACTGCCCGCTCGGTTGCTTTTTTGATGCCATCGGGTGTTACATTGTTGGTGGACGCAAAGCCCCAGGTGCCATTGACGATGACGCGTACGCCCACGCCAAACGATTCGGTGTTCGCAATGTTCTGCACTCTGTTCTCACGCGTGTTGATGAATTGGTTGAGGTAGCGACCGATGCGAATGTCTGCATAGGTAGCACCACTGCTTTTGGCGGTGTTCAACGCCACATCGGCCAGCGCCTTCTTCTCACCAGCCAGAAGGGGCGACTCGAGCAGTGCCTGCAGTGGCACTACGTTGCCCATCATGGGCACAGCAAGCATGGTTCCGGCCATGCTCAAACCTGCCAGTTGTACAAAGTCTCTTCGTTTCATTCGTTGGATTGGTTTGTTTCTTGAAATATGATGAGAAATTTACTCAAAAAGACGAAGGCGATGCTTCAAATAATACCGAAGCTCCCTATTTTATATGAGTGGCAAAGGACTGAGGTGAAATTTGAAGTTGATGGAGCTACCTCGATTTCTTTCTCAATCGAAAGGAGGATAAGTTGGCGCCTACCTGCACGGAAATCAAGACAATCGGGAGGTCAGTACTTTCTAGAAAATATTTCGCACCAAAAAAGCTTTTGTAATGGTGAAAATACCCGGTCAACTCGAACACCGCTCCCGGAAAAACCAAACGATGATCAGGAACAACGGAATAATTGGAGCTTGCTGATCTTTGACGTTCCCCGAGCGGAATTACAGCGAGAGGCCCAACACCAAGAATTAATTGAGCATCATCCATAGACATAAGTTTAATCGGGAAAGCAATTTCGAGATCAATAGAGGCTCTAGAAAT
The DNA here is from genome assembly GCA_966095315.1 of uncultured Cyclobacteriaceae bacterium. GTDB lineage: Bacteria > Bacteroidota > Bacteroidia > Cytophagales > Cyclobacteriaceae > ELB16-189. The sequence continues at coordinate 283,811 of CBHTSG010000001.1, read as the reverse complement.
TTTTACGACCTGTCCGTTGAGACTAAAGAACCCAGCTCTTGCACCATAACCAATAGAGTACTTGAGGTACTGGCCAATTATTCCCGTACTATCTTTTTTTAGTTTCACCAGATTGTAGATTCCGAATCCATTCGCTAATGATCCGGCATAACCGGTGACAAAATAATTGTTATCGTGCCTGGAAGGGGATTGATTAAAACCAACACCGCCATAAAATTGAACCCCCAATGAGAATCTCGCTTCAGATTTGAAATACTGCGCTGCTGCTTCCTGCGAAAGAAGATAGCATGCAATAACTATGAAAATTACTTTCATAATTTAAATTTGACTTATACAATAATAGTGAAACGGCAAATCAGCGAAAATTCAGGATGTAATAAAAATTGTGTCCATTGGACCAAAATTAAAAACCCCAACCTTTCGGTCGGGGTTTTTGGGGTTAGGTAAGGGAGAAAATCTTAGATCACACCCTGGGCTTGCATGGCTTTGGCTACTTTCATGAAGCCTGCAATGTTGGCACCCGCCATATAATTACCGGGCTTGCCATATTCTTTTGCTGCCGCCAGGGATGTGTCGTGTATATTTTTCATGATGCCGACTAGCTTGGCATCAACTTCTTCGCGCGTCCAGTTAGCGCCCATGTAGTTTTGTGTCATTTCCAAACCCGAAGTAGCTACACCACCGGCATTGGATGCCTTGCCGGGTGCATACATGATGCCGTTATCCAGTACAATATTGATGCCCTCAATGGTAGTAGGCATGTTTGCGCCTTCTGCCAAAAGCTTCACGCCATTCTTCACCAGGTTCTGTGCATCTTTTGCGTTGATTTCATTTTGCGTTGCGCACGGGAATGCGCAATCTGCCTTCACATCCCAAAGTGGATTGTGATCAGCCTTTGCATCAACTTCTTTATAAACGCACTTGTACTTATCGGCATACTCTTTTATGCGCCCTCTGCGATTGTTTTTCAGATCTTTTAAAAACTCCAGCTTTTCTTGTGTAAAGCCAACTTCATCAATGATAATTCCATTAGAATCGGAAGCGGTGATGGCCTTTCCGCCAAAGTGAAGGATCTTTTCAATAGCGTATTGCGAAACATTTCCTGAGCCGGATACAAGGCAGGTTTTCCCTTTGATGGAGCTGCCGATGTTCTGCAACATATTCTCAGCAAAATAAATAAGGCCGTAGCCTGTTGCTTCTGTGCGAATCAAACTTCCGCCCCAGCCAATACCTTTGCCGGTGAGCACACCGGTGAATTCATTTTTAATTTTCTTGTATGCGCCAAAGAGATAACCAATTTCTCTTCCACCAACACCAATATCTCCGGCTGGTACATCCAGGCGATGATTGATATGACGGGCCAGTTCACCCATGAAAGCCTGGCAGAACTTCATGATTTCATTTTCCGATTTTCCTTTTGGATCAAAATCACTTCCGCCTTTTCCGCCACCCATGGGTATCCCCGTAAGGGCATTTTTAAAAATCTGTTCGAAGGCAAGAAACTTCAACACACTTTGCGTAACTGAAGGATGAAAGCGTAGCCCTCCTTTATATGGTCCGATGGCGCTATTCATTTGCACACGATAGCCCCGGTTTACCTGCACTACTCCTTTATCATCAATCCAATTGATGCGAAAAGAAATGAGACGCTCAGGCTCCAACATGCGCTCCAGTAATTTTAATCGAATAAATTCCGGATTGCGCTCCAGAACAGGAGCAACAGAAAGAATAACTTCTTCAGCGGCCTGAAGAAACTCAGGCTCGTTAGCATTGCGTTGCTTAACCTGGGCAAGTATGTCGTGGGGGTTCATGGGTTTTGAAGGTCAGGGTTTGTAAAATTCGGCTACAAGTTAGTAGAAGTCCTAAAATTGCAAACGATTTAAATGCAACAAAATGAAGGTTTAATGGCCAAAGCAAAATCCTCCTTACCTTCAAATCGAAGAATTCAATTCAGATTTAAATGACAGCGAAGAAAATTGCCATCATTGGTGGAGGAAACTTAGGGATCGCCATTGCAGAGGGACTATTGAAAAGCGGCTTTGCCACGCCCGATCAGATTACGGTAACACGAAGAACAGTAGCGTTATTGGAGCCACTCAAAAATCGGGGTGTTTCCGTCACCGACAATAATGCAGAAGCCATTGCAAAAAGTGAGGTGATCATTGTGGCGCTCAAGCCCTACAATGTTAGAGAAGTGTTGAGCGGACTGAAGCAATCATTTGATCCTGGCAGGCACATTATTATTAGCGTGGTAACGGGAGTGTTCGTAAAAGATCTTTCTCAAATTATTCCTGGTGTACCAATTTTCAGAGCAATGCCCAACACGGCAATCGCCATTCAGGAATCTGTCACGTGTCTTTGTCATGAAGGCGCATCAGGCGATCAGGTGAAGTACGTCACCGATTTATTTGATCAGCTCGGCATCACCATTTCCATCGATGAAAAATTAATGGATGCTGCCACGGTGTTAGGCGCTTGTGGAATTGCCTTCGCACTTCGATTTATTCGTGCGGCAACACAGGGTGGAATTGAAATAGGGTTTGATGCAAAAACAGCGAGCCTCATTGCGGCACAAACGGTAAAAGGATCGGCAGAATTATTACTGAAACTCAACCGACATCCCGAAGAGGAGATCGATAAAGTGACTACCCCTAAGGGCTGCACCATTGCCGGATTGAATGAGATGGAGCATCAGGGTTTTAGCTCATCGCTGATACGAGGCGTGGTGGCGAGCTACAATAAGATTTTGAAGTAACTTGCTTGCATATATTTCGCTCCCATGATTCCTACATCCTCAAGAATAATCATCACCTGCAATAAACGACTATCTCCATACCTTGAGCAAGAAGTGCGCGATCTTGGGTTTCAACCAGTGCGAACATTCATTACAGGTGTTGAGTTGAAGGGAACCGTGAATGATTGTATCCGGCTTAATCTTAATCTTCGCTGCGCAAGCCAGGTGCTTTTTTCACTGATGGAGTTTAATGCTAACAGCCCCGAAGATATCTATGAAGAGCTTATTCGTTTTCCGTGGGAAGACCTTCTGTCGCCCGATGGATATTTTTCGGTCACCAGCAATGCAACGCATTTCACCGTTAACAATGAACTGTTTATTAATGTGAAAGTGAAAGATGGCATAGCCGATCGCATGCGCAGGGAAAAACTGAAGCGCCCCGATTCAGGACCAGACTTAAGCAAGACGGTTATTCATTTGTATTGGAAAGAGAACAGGGCAGAAGTTTTTTTAGATACTTCGGGAGAAACGTTGGCCAAACATGGTTATCGCAAAATTCCAGGCAAAGCTCCTATGCTCGAAGCATTGGCTGCCGCTACTGTGATGGCCACCAAGTGGGATCGCAAATCACCGTTTGTCAATCCGATGTGTGGCTCGGCCACCGTGGCGATTGAAGCAGTGCTGTTGGCCACCAATCGCAGGCCAGGATTATTCAGAAAGAATTATTCCTTTATGCATGTACTGGGCTACGATGAAGTTGCGTACCAAGCTGAGCTAAAGAAAATAAAAGATCAAGTCGTGGAAGTGCCTGGCTTGAAAGTAATCGCCACCGACATCAGTGATGATGCCATCGATATTTCGAAAGTAAATGCGGCCATTGCCGGTGTGGCTGATCTCATTGAGTTTTCTGTTTGTGATTTTGAGGTTACTCCATTGCCTGAACCTCCAGGTGTTGTGTACTTCAATCCGGAATACGGTGAACGATTAGGAGAAATTTCCGAGCTGGAAGTTACCTATTCGCGTGTGGGAGATTTTCTAAAGAAAAAATGCCAGGGATATTTTGGATATATCTTTACCGGCAATTTAGATCTCGCAAAAAAAATCGGACTGAAGGCCAACCGCAGAATTGAATTTTATACGGCCAAGCTTGATTGTCGTTTGCTGGAGTATGAATTGTATGGGGGCACCCGTAGAAAAGAAAAAGAACAACAGCCCTTGTAAAAAATTGAGGCCGTCTCTTATGTTTAATTTAACACACGTAGAAGACAGCCTCAACTTTATGATTGCGCAAAGGCACTTGCGCTAGTTATCTTTTTTCTCTTTGCCCTTGGCTTTTCCGTCTTTGCCTTTGTCTTTATCCTTGTCACCCTTTTCCTTGTCCTTGTCTTTACCTTTTGCCTTGCCGTTATCACCTTTTGCTTCAGATTTTCCTTTCGATTTTTCAGCAGCAATTGCTTTTCCGTCTTTTCCCTTGTCTCCTTTATCTGCCTTGTCCTCTTTCTTCTCGCCTTTATCATCTTTATCTTTCTCCTCTTTGGCTACCTTTTCCTTTTTCTCTTTGTCCTTCTTTACGGAATCAGCCTTCGGGTTCGCGCTTTGTGCATTGGCAGCCAGTGAGGCCACGAAAACAAAAACCATCATTAGCAAAATTTTACTCATTGTTTTCATAGTGTTTGATTTTAGATTTTAAAACATTCAGGTTAAGCCTCGAAAAAAACGCAGCTCTTAAGAATCTAAGATACAAATAAAATCGGAGGAAGTGTTTAATCCATTTGCATCAAGCCACTTTGAATGGATGGATGATTAAAACATTGGCCTATAGCCTAAAACGATAGGTAAACTTCATCAAAAAAATGTTATGCCCCTTTTCGCTGAAGTCAAACGAATAGGCGCGATGGCCTTCTCCGGTATCATAAAATGCTCCATTGCGTTCGCGCGTCCACACCAGAAAGAATGTAGAGCCGGGAATATACTCCCAACGCATCACCATGTTTGAGCGAAACTGACCAAAGTTAAAATCCGGTTTACCAAAAGAGTAATCGGAAGTATTGTCGTTGTTTTCATCAACCGCATACATTCCATCGATTAATGCACTTGGTGTAATGGCTCGATAGCGCCCGCGATACTCGCTTGCTTTTGCATCTACAATCGATTTAAAATTACTGTATTGACCGCTGGTGCCAAACGGCTGGCCGTAGTATTGAATCGAAAGATTAGGTGTAATCATGTACGTAGCGCGCATCACCACTCGAAGTGTGGTTTGATTAATTTCTCCAACAATATAGCGCGGTTCTCCGGCCACATCAGCTGTAGCTACGTATTGCATTTGATTTTTATTGTGACTGATGTTTGGTGAGATGGAAATATTGAGCGCATTGGTTGGCCTGTAAGTAATACCCAGGTCAACGCTTGCATTGCGGGAATAGTGATCATTACCAAATCCGAAATTAGGATTGAACTGAACACTTAATTTTTTTCTGGAGTCGGTGCGCGTGTACATCCAAAAAAATGTGCCACCCGGATAACGCAATGTTGGGCCTCCACGCAAATCATTGTTGGATGCATTGCGAGCGATGTAGGTAACACCTCCACCTGATTGCCAAAGGTTTTTCCACTCTGCATGTGCGTTGATGTTATAGCCTTCACTGAGATTGCGTCCGCCAAAATCATAGTCTCTCCATTCATTGATGTTGAAACGCTGCCAACGCGTGATGCCTTTGGGTTGCAAAATGCGGTACTGCATCCAAAGCCACTGAGAGATAATATCCGTTTGCTGAAGAAATCCAATATCATTCAGTTCCAGTTCGGGCGATTGCCAGGTAACACCAAGATCGGAAACCAGATTGCCGCTCTTTTTGCCGATGATCAACTGGCCGCCCGTTCCCGTCAAGGATTTGCGTGATGGATTAAAAGTGGTGTGATCATTATCCGGTCGTTGAAAATAGCGCTCGGAGGAAAGTTGTGTGCTTGCAATTGCTTCTTCACTTCCTTGCACATGACTCATCATTGCCTTGCCGCTCACATAGTATTTACGATTCATCCAGTGATGCAAAAAGTCAATGCCGCCTGAATACGCATTCTTGTGCAGCCAGTTTAATCGCGGGTCTTCAATCTTTCGGTTGGTTGCGGTAAACATTCCACCCACCACCGTATTACCTTTACGGATGTCTTGCTGAATACGCGACACGAAATAATTCGTTAGTGGCTCTGTGATCTGATTGCGCTTGTAGCCAAGGCTGTCAATTTCTGAAAACTCACGTGAGGTAACACTTTCCAAAACTCCCCACGATAACCCTTTTTTATTTTTGCCCGTAAGTTTGGCGGCACCGAGTATGGTGGTTCGTCCGTTTGGCTTTACATACTCTTTCACGCCATCGTTACCGCTAAGATCGGTAACGGCAGAAGTTTGTGGTGATCGCCCAATGCGCCTGGAGTAAAACAGGTTATTATCATTGGAAGCCACGGGAAAATTGAGGGTGTTGTTTCCTTCAATAAAAAATGGCCTGCGCTCCTGAAAGTAAAGTTCAAAAGCCGTGAGGTTCACCCGCGAGGGATCAGCTTCCACTTGCCCGAAGTCTGGATTTACAGTAAGGTCCAGCGTAATGTCGCTGGTGATTCCAATCTTGGTGTCCATTCCAAAGCTTGCCGCAGAAGAAGAGCCGGTGACGTATGGATTGCCTTCTTCTTTTTGAAATGTTTCTGCCTTGGTCACCACGTAAGGTTGAATCTCCAATTGCTTTTGTGGCTTAATTCCTTTGATGCCATTCATTTCACCCATGAGGTGAACAAAGCCTGCGGCATCGGGCGGGATATATTGCCATTGTGAACGTTCTTGGTTTCTGAAAAACCTTCGCTGCACTTGTATGCCCCACGTTAGCTCCGGCTTATCGGCAAAGCGCAATTGACTTAGTGGAATTCGCAATTCTGCTACCCATCCTTCACTATCAATGCTGGTTTTTAAATACCAGATCGGATCCCAACTGGTATCCCAATCATCGCCATTGTTGGATACATACTCATCGCCTTTCACTCCTGAAACAGAAGAAGTAAATGAAAATGCCGTACGTTTATCGTAATAACTGTCGATGTTAATTTCAACCCAATCACCATCAAACCCATCTCTGCGCGACATCCGACTTACGATCTTGCTGGGGTCAGGATCGTAGCATCGGAAGACCACGTACAAATTTTTGGCATCGTATAAAATTTTGAATTTGGTTTGCACGGATGCCGGCTTGCCTTTATCGGGATTAACCTGTCTAAAATCTCCCCCGGCCCATTCCACCTGATTCCAGGCCTCATCATTGATAAGTCCATCAATTTCTGGTGGCGTGCCTTGCACCATAGCCGTGGTATAGTGCTTGGTGGAGTCGGTTTGTGCATGGGCAGTAAAACAGCTTAGTAGCAACAACGCAAAGGCAGTTAACTTCATTGGGTTGGGGATAGCAGGAAGGTATACTGTTAATTGACAAATAGGTTACACATACCTGCCAGTTTGGGTTTCAATTGAAGGAAGTACGTTGTGAAACGGAGAAAGGTGCCATTAATTGCCTGATCGGTCAATCAGGCATGCGAATGGAATAAATTGGAAATCCAGAGGGCAAATGTGCTAAGCCAACGCGACAATAGCCTTCACCACTTTGTCAATATCTTTCAAAGTATTGTAGACATGGGGTGAAAAGCGAATGCCTCCCGATGGAGCGGCAGCAATGCCGTGTAAATTATAGAACCGATCATTTAATGCATGAATTTCCCTGCCGGGAAGGTTGATGATAACGATGCCACCACTAAACTCGGGAGCCATGGGCGTAATGAATGTTGCTTGCGGCACTCTCTTTTTGATTTGTTCTTTGAGATACGTGCTGAGCTGCACCACACGAGCTTCAATATTTTTTCTTCCTACTGTTTCGTGAAACTTGAGCGTTTCAATCAGTGCCGCTGGAGAAGGGTCATTACGCTGGCCTAAAACACAAAGCTGTTCATCTACCGTTGTGGCCGCCTTCCAGCCTCCACCAATAATTGCTGGCCAGATGGAGTTAAAAAATTCTTTTTGAATGTATAGAATGCCATTTTCAAAAGGCCCCATCAGCCACTTGTGTGTGCTGGCTGAATAGAATGAGCAGCCCATCTCGTGCAGATTGATGTTCATCGATCCAAGCGATTGTGCCCCATCCACCAGTGTCATGATGCCTTGTGATTTTGCCATTTGACAAATAGCCTTGGCAGGCAGTGCCAGCCCACTCACGTTGGAGATATGCGAAAAAGCAATCAGTTTGGTTTTGGGTGTTATGGCATTAGCGAATGGATCAATCAATTCATTTACTGTGGATGGATTAGCAGGAACAGCTACCATCTTCACACTGAACCCCAACCGCCTCGACTGGCTCATCCAAACTTCTTTGTTGGAAGGGTGATTTTGCTCCCACAAAATAATTTCGTCTTCAGGTTTTAAATCAAGGCCGTGCACAATCATGCAATTGCTCTCGCTGGTGTTTCGGGTGATACCAACTTCAGCAACATCAGCGCCAATAAACTGGGCCAACTGCCAAAGCGACTCTTTTCTAAATCGACTAAACACAGAACGAAATTGAAATGAGACATCCTTATTCAATGCTTTGGTAAGTTCGATCACACGTTCATGCACGGCAATGGGGCTCGGACAAAGATTGGCCGCGTTCATCATGGTGAGGTTTGATGGCACGACAAATTGCTTCTTCAGATTTTCCCAGTAGGCCTCATCATCTGCGCGAGTTGGAGCAGTAATACCTTCACGTGCATTTGTTGAATGAGGAAGAGCAAGCCCGGCAATCGTTGTTGCGAGAAGTTGCCCAATAAATTTTCTTCGTGGATTGGATGACATGACTTATGCAGGAGTTAATTATCCAAGATAAGAAATTGTAGTTTTATTAAGGTGAGAGGTAATCTAGCTTTATGATTGTAAACGCTTCATTTACAGGTTCGACAAAATGGATTTCGAGCCCGCCCTATGTTGGAATCTTGCAACCCGTCCGATTGAATTTCGGTAGGATTAGACTAAGGACCTGGATTGCAATAATTGGATTAAAACTTACTTCCCTTTCTTAAGATGGTTTTTCACGAGATATAAAGTGTGGGCGATCGCATTAGTATCATTCCAATCCAGATGGCCGGGTATGACATAATTAAGCTTTGGAAATCTTTTTATTGATTTTTTTAATGAGCCCTCCCATGCGGGAATGTTGGCATCGGCAATATTGCCAAGATCATTGGTCTCATGACTTTTGATGAAACATCCACCGTACAGGATTTTAGCAAGAGGAACCCAGATCATAATGTTATCCGATGTGTGCCCCTCTCCAGGATAAAATGATTGGAAAGTATATTCGCCAACTGTAAACGTAGTGTCTTTCTGAAAGCTGAATTGGGCAGAACGCTTGTTCTTCAGTTTACAAAGTTCCAGAGTTTGCTTGCTTGAAAATGTTTTAATGCCTTTGGCTCGAAGAAAAGCAAGACCACCGGTGCGATCTTCATGATGGTGTGTGGCAATGCACAAGACCACTTTTTTATGATGTCGTTTTTCAATGCTGTCGAGGAGTGGTTGAAATTGAGTGGTATCCCATGGCGTATCAATCATTACAATACCTTCGGAAGTTACTGCATACATACTGTTTGACGGATAAAGACTGCCACCGTAAGCATTGTAGGTAGTGTAAACAAAAAAGTTATCGTCAATTTGGGATATTTTCAAGCCAGAAGATTGAGCAAACACAAATGACGAGACGAGCACACAATAAATAACAAAGGCCAATCGCATCCTTTAAAAAATTTACCTTTCAAGTTTCCCTTTCAAAAACTGCGCTGTATAGCTCTTGGATTTTTTCACCATCTCCTCAGGTGTGCCTTCAAACAAAAGATTACCACCGTTTTTCTCTCCTCCTTCGGGGCCAAGATCAATAATCCAGTCGGCACATTTGATTACTTCAAGATTGTGTTCAATGATGATGACGGTGTGTCCCTCATCCACCAGCGCATTGATGGCTTTCAGTAGTTTGGAAATATCGTGGAAGTGCAAGCCCGTGGTAGGCTCATCAAAAATGAATAGAATGTGATCCTTTTTATCGGAAGAATTTTTCCCGAGAAAAGAAGCAAGTTTTACGCGCTGCGCTTCGCCCCCCGAAAGAGAGTTGGAAGACTGACCTAACTTCACATAGCCAAGCCCTACTTCAAAGAGTGGAAGAATCTTTTCGTAAACACCTTTTTTATCTTTAAAAAATTCCAGCCCCTCTTCTACCGTCATGTCCAGCACATCGGCAATATTTTTTCCTTTGTGCTCAATCTCGAGCACTTCTTGTTTGAATCGCTTGCCATGGCAACTTTCGCATTTCAAAAAGATATCAGCCATAAACTGCATCTCTACTTTGATTTCACCTTCTCCCTCACAGGTTTCGCATCGCCCTCCCTCCACATTGAATGAAAAATGAGAAGGCTTATAACCACGTTGCACAGAAAGTGTTTGATCGGCATACAATTGGCGAATAGCATCGTAAGCTTTTACATAACTGATAGGGTTTGATCGTGAAGATTTGCCAATCGGATTTTGATCAACAAATTCTACCTGAGTAATCTGTGACAAATCACCTTCGGCCTGATCGTATTTGCCTGGAGTTTCGCCAACGGTGCCGGTAGCCCTGCCCACTACGGGAAACAGAATTTTTTTAATTAATGTCGATTTTCCTGATCCGCTCACCCCGGTAACAACCGTGAGCACCCCTAACGGAAATTTTACTTTTAAATTTTTCAGATTGTTTTCGCGCGCACCGGTAATCAAAATGGAGTCTTTCCACTTTCTGCGGTGTAGTGGTAAAGGAATTTTTTCCTGACCACTCAAGTAGTCAGTGGTGTGCGATTGCACTTTTCCTTTGATGTCGTTGAGGGAACCCTGAAATACAAGCTGTCCTCCATGCGATCCGGCATCAGGCCCGATGTCAATAATTTGATCCGCTGCGCGCATGATCTCCTCTTCATGCTCTACTACAATCACGGTGTTGCCCATGTCGCGCAAAGACTTTAGCACCTCTACCATTCGGGCGGTGTCGCGTGGGTGCAAGCCAATGCTGGGCTCGTCCATAATGTACATGGAACCAACCAGGGCGCTTCCCAAAGAAGTAGCCAATTTGATGCGTTGAAATTCGCCACCCGAAAGTGTAGAGGTAACACGATTCATGGTGAGATAGCCCAATCCCACCTTCACCATGTACTCCAATCGCGACTTGATTTCGGTGAGGATACGATCGGAAACTTTTTGTTCGTATGCCGGTAATTTCAGTTTTTCGAAAAAGACCAGCACATCTTCAATGGGCATCAATACTAAATCGGTGATTGAAGTATCCGCAATCTTTACGTACGAAGCATCTTTTCTCAGCTTGGTGCCGCGGCAATCCGGGCATGTGGTTCTTCCGCGATAACGCGAAAGCATTACGCGATACTGTATTTTGTGTGTTTTTGATTCCAGGTATTTGAAGAAAGCATTTATTCCTTCAAAGTATTCGTTGCCTCGCCACAGCAAATCTTTTTGCTTCTGCGTAAGTTCATGATACGCGCGATGGATCGGAAAATCAAACTTGATTCCGTTTTTCAACAGGGGCTTGGCCCACTGACTCATGACATCACCACGCCAGGGAGCAATAGCACCTTCGTACACCGATAAACTTTTATCCGGAATGACAAGATCTTCATCAATGCCTAGAATTTTTCCAAATCCTTCGCACGTTTGACAGGCGCCAAAGGGATTGTTAAAACTGAAAAGATTAATGGACGGCTCGGTGAAGGTGATGCCATCCAACTCAAAACGATCTGAAAAATTTCTTTTGGGTTTCCCTTCCGCATAAATGAAGCAATCTCCGTGTCCTTCAAAGAATGCGGTTTGAACAGAATCGGATAAGCGAAAAACCAGATCTTCATCGTGAGCATTTACCGCGGCACGGTCGATCAGAATTTCAAATTCGCCCTCCAGCTTTTTTGACTTGACTGTTGCTTTTTTCTTTTTTGAAGAAGGTGCTTCTTCGACCGTTGCTGTTGTTCCTGTCAGCTCCTCAATAAATTTCACCTCTCCGTCTATCAGCACACGGGTAAATCCTTTGCTCATCAAAAGATTTAGTTCGTCCAGGATTTTTCTCCCTTTCTGAATTTTTAATGGGCAAGAGACCATCACACGCGTTCCCTCCGCTTGAGTGTTAATATAGTCCACCACATCGGTTACAGAATCGCGCTTCACTTCCTTACCACTTATGGGGGAATAGGTTTTACCCACACGTGCAAACAGCAGCTTCAGGTAATCGTAAATTTCAGTGGTTGTGCCCACGGTAGAGCGCGGATTGCGTGTGTTTACCTTTTGTTCAATGGCGATGGCCGGAGAAACACCGCGGATGTAATCCACCTCGGGCTTTTCCATCCTGCCCAAAAACTGGCGGGCATACGAACTCAGGCTCTCTACATACATGCGCTGGCCCTCTGCAAACAATGTATCAAATGCCAACGATGACTTGCCTGAACCTGACAGGCCTGTAACCACTACCAGCTTATTCCGCGGAATGGCGACACTTAAATTTTTCAGGTTATTGACCCGCGCGCGTTTGATGATGATGTATTCTTTTGGATCGAGTTCATCCAAATGAGAATCGTCTGTGGAAGCAAAATTCATGAGCGCTGCAAAAGTAAAGAATCACTAACGTTAAAAAAGCCAGGTTCGTTTTAAAATAAAAAACACCATCGGTGAGGATGGTGTTCCATTTGTGGATATAATAAAGTCTGTATCAGGCGTCAAAATCAGGATCGTAGCTGGCCTCTTTGCCACCACGGCCACCTCCATCCTCTTCATCGTAGTCGCTGTTATCACTTCCACTGTCAAAGTCATCATCACTCGAGCCACCGCGAAAGTCATCGTCCTCTGAACTGTCAAATTCTTGCTTGGCGCCAGACTCAACATCGTACTCACCATCGCTGTTTTTGGTAGCGGGTACTTTCACCAGGTATACGGCATCTTCCGTCTCCAGCGGAAAAACAAAGATGGGCTCTCTTTTGGCATTGGTAATCCGGGTAATGCTGGCTTCATAGCCATTCGGATATTGATCTCGTAACAGGTCTTTCAGATCTTCTGAAAGGTTTTCCAGACTCTTAATTAATCTTTTTTTAGTAGCGGCCATTGGTTTTTGTTCAAGCGAAAAAATCGGGTTCAAGTAGCAAAAGAATTTACACAGAAGGCAAGATTTTTTTCAAAAATTTTTGCGCTATTTATAAATATTTCTATCTTTTCATTTCAAAACTAAACGCGTAACCCCTCACACTATCGATTAAGACTTCTACGTTACCCTAAAAGCAAGAAGAATGATAGACAAGAGATGTAGCGACAGCCAGTTGGTTTCGCTCTATCAAACCGGTAACGAAGAGGCTTTTGAAATGCTGCTTCACAGACACAAATCGCGTATTTATACCGCTATTTATTTAATTGTTAAAGATCGCTACCAGGCGGAGGACCTCTTGCAGGACACCTTCATCAAGGCGGTTAACACAATTAAAAGTGGTCGGTACAATGAAGAAGGCAAATTTTTACCCTGGATTTGCCGCATTGCCCACAACCTGGCCATCGACCATTTCCGCAAAAACAAGCGCTACCCGGAGGTGATTTTGGAAGACGGAAGCCGTGTGTTTGACTCCCTCCAGTTTGCGGAAGATTCTTCTGAAACTATTCAGATGATGAAGGACAATAAAACACGCCTTCGCGACTTTATTAAAGAGCTACCTGTGGAACAGAAGCAGGTGTTGATCATGCGCCACTTTTTGCAAATGAGTTTTCAGGAAATTGCTGAGCGAACCGATGTGAGCATTAACACCGCCCTGGGGAGAATGCGCTATGCGTTGATCAACCTTCGAAAGAAAATGATAAAAAATAATATCGCCTATGATAAAAACTTTTACCCAAAACGACCTGATCAGGTATATATACCACGAGACCTCGGAGGAGGAGACGAAGGAGATTAACAAGGCCCTGATCTGCGATTCAGAATTGCAACTGCAATACCGTGAGTTGTCTGTCCTGACGAAAGAAATGGACGCAACCCAACTGCAACCTTCTGCGGCAACAATTGCCAACATCCTGCAGTACGCAAAAGGATTGCAAGAAAAACGATAGAGGCTTCATTCGGAATTGAATATGCTCTTCTTTCGGAAAGGAGGAGAAGCATAAGTGCGCTCAGCGTGCTTTGATGTTCAATTTCCTCCAATACACTTTCACGCCACCGCCATCATGAATTTGAAGGGCAATTTTTCCTGAGCACGATCCAATCTGCTCATCGGTAAGGGTGATCATTTGTGTGCCGTTGAGCCAGGTAGTTACCACATTTCCCATCACCACAATTTTCATTTTGTTCCATTTACCTTCCTTCAGTAATTTCTCTTTTTCTTTTTCGGGCTGAATGAGCCAACCCCTGCCGTAGGATTCATAAATGCCTCCGGTATGTTTGTCCAGGGGCGCTACTTCCGCCTGCCAGCCACTGATTTTTGTTCCTTCAATCTGACTATGAAAAAAGACACCGCTATTGCCATTGCTCACTTGCTTAAATTCCAACGTAAGTTCAAAGTCTTTGAATTCTGCTTCCGTGGCGAGATATCCATACTGTTTATCAGGTCCACTTTCGCAAACCAGATTACCTTTTTCCACAAACCATTTCTCTGTTCCATATATTTTCCATCCCGAAAGATCTTTGCCATTAAAAAGTTGTAGTGATTTTGGTTGCGCCTGAAGGCCAAGCGCCAATACAATAAAAGCGGAAGTCAATAATTTCATTTCTGTGCAGTTAAGTAGTGATCAAGAACGCTCAACGTTTCATTCATACTGGCCCGGCCGAAGCCAATGCGCAAATGTTGATTTCCAAAATCAAACATTTCGGACGGCAATGCCATGATACCGGTTTCGCTAACCAATTTTTCACTGAACTGGAGTGCGGGCGTACCGCTAAGTAATTTTACGAAAGCTGTTGAACCCGCTTTGGGCGGATGAAATGAGAAAAAGGATGAGTGTTTTTCGCAAAAGGAAGCGAACAGCATTACATTTTCTGCAATCATTTTATTGTTGGCCGATACGATAACATCACAGTGACGTAGTGCAATCCAGGAAAGTATTTCGCTGGGGGTGCTGCTGCAAATGGTGAGATAATCTTTATAGCCTGCTATTTCATTTCGCAGCTTTTTATCTTTACACACCACCCAACCAAGACGCAAGCCCGCCAGGGCAAAAGTTTTGGCCATACCCCAAAGTGAAACGCCTCGTTCGTAAACTTCGCAAACAGGATTGAGAGTATCTTCTTTTTTGCGCGTGAGCAAGCGATACATCTCGTCTGAAAAAATATGGAGTGCGTGTTTACGCGCAAATGAAATAATGGCGTCATAATCTTGCTGATGGGGTACGAACCCCGTAGGATTGTGCGGAAAGTTAATGATGAGGAGCTTGGTGGTTTTCTGAACAAGACGCTCTAACTGATCGGTATCATAATGCCACCGATTAAGCTCATTCTCAACAGGATTCCAAAAGGAAACTTCGCACCCAATTCCATTCACAACTTCATACAGCGACTGATATGCCGGGGCCATACAAATCACATGATCCGTCTTTTCAAGCAGTGTATTCATGTAAATGAAATTCACCTCACCGGGTGACATCACCACAACTTCTTCAGGGTTTACTCCTGAATATAGTGTTGAAATTTCTTCTCGTAGGGCGGGCCAGCCCAACGATTCGGTATAGCCAAGTTTTTGATTTTGCCACACGGCTCGTTCTTCAGGTGTAGCCAGGGCGAGAACTTCTGCAAGCGAAAGGCCATCGCAATCGGAACTTGAGAGGAGGTATTTTGCGGTGAACTCATACTGAGCAAAGTATCGCTCCAGTTGAAAGGGTTTTAACTTCATAAAAACAAATTAGCAAAAAACAATCGAGGTGAAACCGTTGGTTTCCTTTTCTTTGCACCCGTGAATATTCTGATTCTTCATCAGCACTTTAATATACCGCAACAGGGAGGGGCCATACGCTCTTATTACCTGGCCAAAGCGTTGGCTGATGCAGGGCACACGGTGGTGGTGATCACTGGTTCAAGCGAACCGGCCTATTCGATGATGAATCTTGAGGGTGTTGAAGTTCATCGTTTGCCGGTGAAATATGAAAATCGGTACGGCTTTGCCGAGCGCAGTTTTTCCTTTATTAAATATGTAATGGGCGCAATACGCCTTACGGGCAAGCTGAAAAAGTTTGATTTCTGTTATGCGATTTCCGTTCCGCTTACGGTAGGAATTGCCGCACTATGGATTAAATACAGGAGTAACCTGCCTTATATTTTTGAGGTAGGCGACTTATGGCCGGATGCGCCTATTCAAATGGGGTTCGTCAACAACTATTTGTTTGCACAGTCATTATATAGCCTTGAAAAACGTATTTATAAATCCGCTCATGCGATTGTGGCGCTTTCGCCAGCGATAAAATCTGCCATTGAGAAAAAAGTAAGCACAGTAAAAGTGTACATGATCCCCAACATGGCTGATTGTGATTTTTACAAACCCGAAAAGAAATTGCCCGAGCTGGAACAAAAGTATAAGACACAAGGAAAGTTTGTTGTCTCCTACATTGGCGCAGTGGGTGTGGCCAACGGGCTTGATTATTTTATCGAGTGCGCCAATGCATCGCGCAAGGCGCAGCTTCCGGTTCAATTCTTCCTGTGTGGTGATGGAGCATTACTCGCTCGCCTGAAGGCACATGCAGATCATCTCATGCTCACCAACCTAACCTTTGTTGATTTTACAAACCGCGATGGTGTGCGAGAACTGATGAATGTTACCGATGCAACCTTCATCTGCTATAAGCCAGTGTCCATTTTGGAGACGGGATCGCCCAACAAGTTTTTTGACGGACTGGCAGCAGGCAAATTGATCGTGATCAATTTTGGAGGATGGATAAAAAATGAGATTGAAAATGCATCGTGTGGGTTTTATACCGACCCGCACCGGCCCACTGAGTTTGTGAAGAAAATAACTCCGTTTGTCGAGGACAAAGATATCTTAAGACAATATCAAATGTCAGCCCGCCAGCTCGCTGAGAAGAAGTATTCGCGAAAGCAGTTGTCGGAGCAGTTTCAAAAGCTTTTTCAATAGCTGCCTTGGTATAATAATTGCCTCTTGTGATAGCGCATGAGGGTAATTCTCATTTTCTATAGAAATGTTGATGCAGTTGCAATTGGGGTGAGCATACTCTGTTGTGTCTCATTGTATAAATCACAAAGTGGTTACGCCATCCCGTTACTCTTGCTGTTCAAAGTAGTTGTTAATTTTTTGCTCGGATGGTATATCTATCTTTTTCGGCAGGAGCAGTTTTATTTTTTCCATAACCTTGGCTACTCGAAAGGTGAATTGTTTGTGAAGTGCTTTCTGCTGGATATTTCCATTGCACTGAGCTTGATGTTAATTACCATAAAGCTCTTTTGATGAAGTCTCTTCTGGAGTTTGACAGCATCTTTCTTGAATTTGATTTACACCGTGTGCTATCCAGTGTTGCCATGAAATGCCAGGTAGGAGAAGTGGTTGGATTGCTGGGAAGAAATGGGTCGGGAAAATCCTGCCTGATGAAAGTAGTCTTTGGATCGATGAGTGCAGAGCATAAATCTGTGCGAATAGACGGCAAGGCATTGGCGGGAAACTACCTTTCGAAAAAACAGATTGCCTACCTTCCTCAGGATTCGCTTATCCCCACATTCCTCCCAATCGATAAAGCCTTAAGCCTATTTCAAGTTGACAAACAAAAAATTCTTCAGGTTTTTCCGCATTTAGAAAACGCCTTAACTCAAAAGCCAGCGGAATTTTCCGGTGGAAGCATTCGACTGATAGAAACACTTATGATCCTGTTTTCCAATAGGCAGTTTTGCATTTTGGACGAACCCTTTTCGGGAATAATGCCTGTGCACATTGAGGTGATTAAAAAAGTAATTCAGGAACAAAAACAGAAGAAAGGAATCATCATCACCGACCACCTTTATCGGCAAGTGACTGAAATTACCGATCGGCTTTACGTAATGCGCGATGGGCAAACTTACCCTCTTAAAACAGCGGATCAACTCATTGATTTCGGCTACATCAGTAGTTCAAACTGAACAGCCAATACCTATTTATAGTGATGCCACATAATCATAAGTGATTCTTCTTTGATCGCACAGGATTTTTACTGAAATTAATGGTGATGAAAGTAATCGTTGGTCTTGTTTTTTGGCTGGCTTCACTCTTTACCTACGCTCAGCAAACGGCATTCTTGAGCCGTGAAAAAAATCCTATTGACGAGAAATTGCCCATGGAGTTTTTCTGGATTGATGATCTGGAAAAATTAACGGAGGAAACCGTTGCTGCCACCGTGAAGAAGGAAACGCAGTGGATTCACATTCAATTCTCACTTGACCCTGCCTCTACCGATGCTGAGAAGAAGGAATATATTAAGTCGCTGAGGACAAAATTGAAAAAGTTAGAGATCATTAAAAGCAATTGCCAGGTAAAAGTTGTTTCGTTTGATGTGGGCGAACAAATTTTTCTTACCGAAAAGGAATTGAAAACTTTTGGAGATAATTGGGACAAGCAGGCTAAAGCAAATTTGACGAATGCGTGGAAAGAGCTAAGCCCGCAATTAGTGGCCATGTTTCCAGGCACAAAATTTTACGCTGAGAATTGGGGCTGGTGAATATTGCTTTCTTTGATCAGCGATAATACTCGCTTCGATTTCGGGGCAATCTCGAGTACAACATGATCACCCTCAGCAACGGCCAGATAGTTTTGAATTCCAACGTTGTAATTTTCTTTGTTGATGATAACGCCATACCAGTGTCGTGTGGCCCGGTCAATCTCAATATCCAACACACCATAACGTGTAATTTTTCTGCCCGACTCTTCCTCCTCCTCCCGAAGTGCAATGCGCTGAAGTGTGGCGGCATCATACTGAATTTTGGAATTCCCTTGTGAAATTTGCTTGCGCGATACAATGCCCTCAATTCTTTCTTTCACTCCATACTCGAGGTCGGTGTAAATCTTATTGTATTCGCGCCAGGCGATAATTGATCCCAACAAGAAAAGCAGCACAAAGACGCTTGCTACCGCAGGCCACTGTGCTTGTGGAGTGAACACCAGACCAAACAATACTGTAATAACGCCAGCAACAGAAAATCCAGAAAAGAAAAACAAAGTCTTCTTTTGCCCGCGTGATTGCCGCTCAAGCGATAACCGGTCATGCTCCGTCATCGTAGCGATAGCATTCATGACATTGTCATATTAAAGTATTTGCTCCGATATTTTTCCTGTGGATTTATTTTTCAAGATTACCTTTCGCGCTCCATAGTGAGTGACTTCTTCTTTTACAAGGTAATGCTGTGCATCGTATTCGGTAAGGTGGCTGTCTTTCGAAATTCCTGTTTTGCCACGCCAAACATCAAGCTTCACCGGCTCCCAAAGTTTTGTTTTGGCGGATCGATAGGCCGCATCAAGAATGGCGTTTACCACATAGCCATCGTAAAATGTTTCTTTTGGTGCCACGCCTTTCTCCAATGCATTGAACATATCCATGAACATATGGTTGTACCCGAGCTCGTTCAACTCATCGCCTACGGGAAAAAGCCACCCTGTATTGCTTTCTGCTTTTTCGGCAATGTAATTGCCACCTTTGCCAGTGGTAAACATATCAAAACCGGTGCGCAAAAAGCTGTTGATCCAAATAGTGCCTTCACTGCCCATTACTTCATCACGCAAGTCAAGGCCACCGCGGAATGTCCAGCTCACTTCAAACTGACCGATTGCACCGTTTTCATATTTCACTAATCCAATGGCATGATCTTCTGCATCGATAGGCTTTACTTGAGTATCGGCCCAACACATCACCTCAATCGGTTTGATGTCTTTGCCGATATAGCTTCGCGCAATTTCCACGCAATGACAGCCGAGATCTAAAATACAACCACCACCGGCTTGCTCCATATCCCAAAACCAATCACTGTGTGGCCCGGGGTGCGTCTCGCGCGACTTCGCCCAGAGAATTCTTCCCAGCGCTCCGTTCTTTACACTTTCGTGAGCTTTTAAAAATTTTGGTGTGTATACCAGATCTTCGAGGTAGCCATTGAAAATACCGGCCTTCTCTACCGCATCCAGCATTCGCTTTGCTTCCTCGGCATTTCTACCAAGCGGCTTTGTAGTCATCACTGCTTTCTTGTGTTTACAACAGAGCATCACCGCCTCTTCATGCAGATTATTGGGTAGTGAGATGCAAACGATCTGTACCTCTGGTCTTGCAATGGCTTCCTCCAGTTGCGTGGTAGCAAAGGCCACATTGTAATCGCGGGCAAATTTTTGTACACTTTCTTCCTTGCGGGAATACACCGAAACAATTTTGTCTTTGCTGCGATAGCCTTGCAACGAATCGGCATAGAAGCGACCGATAAAGCCGGTGCCTAGCATTGCTATATTCATGGAAATGAAGTTAATGTGTGAAGTAAATATTTACCCATTGTACCTGCACAAGGATGTTCAAAATTAGGCTGCCTTGATTTCTGATTTCTCTTTGAAAAATAAAATAAAATAGATCAACACCGCCACCGCGATGTACACAGGCACCATCCAGATTCCCGACCATTGATGTGTTCCTTCTGTGGTGTAGTATTCCGTAGTGAATCCTGAAAACCAGGTACCGATGAACATGCCCACACCGTATGTAGCAAAAGTGAATAAGCCCTGCGCAGCATTTTTGATTTTCTCTCCTGCTTTCTTCTCGGTATACATGTAGCCAGTAACAAAGAAGAAGTCATAACAAATGCCGTGAAGTAATATCCCTCCATAAAGCATCCAGCTGGCGGTTTCAATATTACCAAAGGAGAATAGAATGTAACGCAATATCCAGGCGCCCATTCCCAGCAATAGCATCTTCTTTACACCTATGCTGTTGAATAAAAATGGGATGGCCAGAATGAATACAGCCTCAGACACTTGTCCCAAAATCATTTTGCTGGCGGCATTCTCCATTCCCAATTCATTGAGAAAGAGATTGGCAAAGCCATAATAGAACGAAAGAGGAATGCACACTAAAATGGCCGCAATGAAGAAGATGAGGTAAGGGCGATCTTTGAAAAGAACAAAGGCATCACTGCCCAAAGCGCTCGAAGCATCAGCTCCTTTTCCTTTCGGAGGCGTATTGGGTAACACAAAACTGACAATACCTAATAGAACTGAGGCGCCAGCGGCCATGTGAAATGTGGAGGGCGTTTTTTCAATGCCTAGAAAACCAATCATCAAACCCGCCACAATCCACCCTAAGGTTCCAAACACCCGTATCCATGGAAACTGTTTTCCCGGATCGCTCATTTGTTGGAAAGCAATATTGTTGGATAGCGCAATGGTTGGCATATATAACAGTGAATAAATTACAATCACCCAATAGAAAGCGGTGTTATCCTGAATTTGCGTGGCCATGAAAAGCAAAGCACCTCCAATGAGGTGAAGCACCCCCATAATTTTTTGTGCGGCAAAAAAACGGTCGGCCACCATGCCTACAAAAAATGGTGAGATCATTGTGGCAATCGCGAGGGCGCTATACGCAGCGCCAATCTGCACACCCGAAGAGTGAAGAAATTCGGACATGTACGTGCCCATGGTTACATACCATGCTCCCCAAATAAAGTACTCCAGGAGCATCATGAGCGATAGCTTCGTAAAAATGGTTGGCTTCATTTAAAAAAATTTAAGTGAACAACCTAATCAATAAAGTCTGAGCAGCCAATACCTTTTAGGATCAGCGGTCAGTTCAGCTTACTGATTTTGAATTTCCGGGCGATATTTCGATTCTTTGAAAATCTTTTGAGCATTGCTGGTTTGCATCAACTCGGGAAGAGAAACTTCCGGATGACGCTTCATATACTCACGTACAATTTGCCATCCTACCCACGTGCCGATACGACCCGGGCATTGCTCACCCACTTCAATAGTCTTGGGGCGCTCGGCAATATATTTCTGTTTGATGCGCTGGCTCGTGTTAAAGAAAACTTCGTCTTCCACCAGCCGCTTCCAGATCAAATCCTGGTTGGCACGCGCGCCTTTCATTTCCGCATCGGTGTAGCCGATGAACGTACTATCGGCCACGCAGGGAAGCATTTGCTTGGCAAAATAATAAGCCTTGCCATAGGTGATCATATCGGCAAGCACGGTTTTGTCTTCAGGATTGTTAGTGTTTACGCGTGCGTCAATACCTAACAGCAGCATGGAGGAGGGCACCACGAAATTCTTCTCATACCTGCGCAGCATATATTCATACATGTTAGGGCGATATTTAGAATTCTTACCTAAAAAATAATCAAGCCCAACGATAATCAGTGTATCGCTCACAAAAAGATCGCTCTCAAGCCCGGTGATTACCGTTTCAACGTGAGGGATTTGAAAATCGGGGTAATAATATTTGACATTCGAAAACGCTTGCTCAAACTCAGTTTTCAATGCATCACCATTTCCAAATACTTCTTTTGTTTGCAATAGTACGGTATCTAATGCGGGATGTGTAAACCGACTGAAGAGTGTATTAATGAAAACGGAATCATTGGGATACGCTTCGCGGTTGAAAAAGTAATCGCGCTGAACGGTGTGCCGCGCAAAGTAATCCACTAATTGTTTTTTTGAAGTAATAGATGGAAGCGAATCCTGAAGGGAAGAAAGCCTTACTGTTACAGCCGGTGGTGCCTGCGGTATGAACGCACATTTTTCCTCTTCTTCAAAATTACAGGAGAAGACAATTATGATAAGCAGACTAAGGAGAAGGTAGTTGCGCATAGCTCAAAAAGAAAATTTGACGAAGATAATCAGAATTCGCATGGCTCAGGGTTTCAAGATATCGCGACCCCAAAATTTTAGGATGTCAGCGTCATTTACTCTTTCCGCAAGATTTGGTATATTCCTTATATAAAATAAGGAGGTATTATGAATGCCAGAAAAGTAGAACTCAGCCAGATTCACGACCTTCATTTTGCAAACCATGATGCCCTGCGCACAGCCGAAGATCGTCAGGAGCGGGAGCACCGTCTTCGCACTGCGATGGCACTGACCAATTCTGATCATGAGTTGATTCGCCTTGTACTGCAACTAGAAAATGGGGAGTTTGTAGAAATTACTTCTGACCTGATCGATTGGGAAGATGATTATGTGGAAGTTCACGGAGGGATTGATATTCCGCTTCGGGCCATTGTGGATGTTGGTGTTTAAATGGCAAGAAATTATTTTTTGATTTCATGGTGAAAAGGTAAAAAATACGATCTTCGCGCCTCTTAAAAATTTTCTACCTTTCCCTTGTGAAAAAAATAAAGCATATAGCCGTTTCCGGAAACATTGGATGCGGCAAAACAACCCTTGCCGAGAAACTTTCTAAACATTATGGTTGGACACCGCTCTATGAATCGGTAGATCACAATCCATACCTGCGCGATTTTTATTCGGATATGACGCGCTGGGCATTTCATTTGCAAATTTATTTTTTGAACAGCCGCTTTAACCAGGTACGCCAAATCCGCGAAAGCGGAAAAACGATCATTCAGGATAGAACGATTTATGAAGATGCCCACATTTTTGCAGCCAACCTTCACAGCAGCGGTCACATCAACGATCGCGACTATCAAAGCTACCTGGACATTTTTAATTCCATGACGAGCTTTGTGCAACCTCCGGACTTACTTATTTATTTAAAGTCTGATATTCCGAAACTCGTGCACCAGATTGCCAAGCGCAATCGTGATTTTGAATACAATATCAAGCTGGAGTATTTGAAAAACCTGAACGAGCATTACGAAACATGGATTGATGGATATAAAGCCGGTAAGCTGCTCATCATTGATGTGAACAACCTGGATTTTGTGGAGCGCGTTGAAGACTTCTCCTACATTGTGAGTCAGATTGAATTGGAATTGAATAGTTTGTTTAGTAATTGATTTAGAAAAGCCAATCACGACTGATTGAGTTGTTACATTCGCGTTCGGAAACAAAAATCCCCAACGTCTCCGTCAGGGATTTTTTTAAAGTTTATCCTACGTGTCTTTACTGTCCTACCATAAACACCGCATTCGAGAACAGCATCTTTCCGTTTTCCCAGAATGCTCGGAATACAGGATTATCCACCATGTACACCACCTGGCCCCTGCCTTTATCTTCAACACCAAACACGAGCGTGTTTTCTAACTGCTTGTTGATCTTATATCCTGCAAAGCCGATCAGCGGTTTTTGTTTTCCTTTGATGATTCCTACACTCCAACCCTTGTCAAGGTAACTGTAGTGAAGTTCGTTGGTACGCAGTGAGTAGTAATAATCGCCAAGACCAAACGCCAGAGGATGGGTTTTATCCAGCGTCACTTTATAGATGGCACCAAAAATTGAATTGCTTAACTCTTTGCGCTCAGCATCTCCATATTTTATTGGCCCTTCTTTTTCTTTCTGTTCCTTTTCAGCTTTCTCGGCTTGCTTTTTTGCATCATCACTCGCAAATACTTTCAGGCTGAATCCTTTTTTGTCAGCGAAGGATGATGTGCTGTTGGCCAATAAAATCAGGCGGCCTCCATCACTCACCCATTTCCCGATAGACTCCAATGTAGCATCATCAAACATGCGGTAATTTCCATCGGGCACCACCAGCACGGTGTACTTGCTTAAATCCGTATTGCGAAAAAGATCCGTAGCAATAACGGTGAGCGGATAATGAATCTGCTGCTCAAAATAATGCCAGAGCTGGCCGTGGTTGAGCGATTCTGTTTGGTCGCCACCCAGCACCGCTACTTTTGGTGGCTTCAGATAAGAAACATCAGATGAACCAAAATCCTGACCTCGATCAACAAAGCCAGTGGTGGAGGCATAAATTTTTCTGCCCAATTTTTTTGCGGTGGTCTGCACCACATTATCAAAATCGGCAATGCCTTCATTGTTTCTCCGCGTAATGATGAGTGTACCCGGATCAAAAGTTTGACCTGCTACCGTAAAGGCATTGCGCGATGAGCGAACTTTAATACCCTTTTGCATGATGGCCGCCAGAAATTCCACATCATTTAAGCTTTGGTATTTAAAAATATAAGCGTACGGTTTTGCGGCAATTGGCTCTTGCGTAAAAGCCTTTGCCTGATAGGGTTTTGCAACTGCAATTTTTTCGGCTACAGCATAGCCTTTCAAATCGTAACTGTACATCAAATTCCAGGCGGTTACATCGTACGTCAGCGAGTCGGTAAGTTTTGATTGGGGTTCAAACACCGTAGTAATAAATCGTCCTTTGGGCTGCGCCACATTAATTACAATATCTTCTGCCGTAAGATTAAAATTTGCTTGTGACTGAGTTTGATAATCAAAACCTCGCGCAGGCCTTGCTGCAGGATGACCATACTGAATATTATGTGTGCTCAACCATGCTGTAATTTTGGTGAGCTTATCAGGGTTGTTTTCACCTTTGATCACATACGTTTTGTAAGGAACATTCAGGGTATTATTCTCTCTGAAGAATTTTTCAAACTCATCTACCAATCGCGTGGCATTTTGTGAAGAAACTTCAACGGTAGACATGCCCGTGGTGTAATGATGCGTGAGGCGATCTTTCAACGTCATCGGGTCTCCCTCGTTTGTGGTTACGGTAAGGCCTGCGCCAATCCCACCCTTCTCATAGGTCATGCCAATGGAGCCACTATAGGTTGGGTATGTATCACCATAGCTGGGATAATACAAATCGAAACGCTCTTTAGTAAAATACAACCACCCTTGCTCATCAAAATACTTCGCATTGTTCTTGCCGATAGTGGTTTGAAATTCACGTTGCCAGTTGGTGATCACTTCATGAAATGGCTCGGCTGCCGGTGCGAAGTAATAAGGGCTGTTGTATCCTTGCTCATGAAAATCAACATGAACGTGTGGCAGCCATTGATTATACAGTTTTATTCTGCTCTGCGATTCGGTTTGTGTTTCCCACGCCCAGTCGCGGTTTAGGTCAAACAGGTAATGGTTTGCTCTACCGCCAGGCCAAGGCTCACGATGCTCGCGTGCTTGTGGATCGGGATTGGGCGGATTGTTTCCATATTGATTGTAAAAATTCGCATAGCGATCACGTCCATCCGGATTAATACACGGATCCATAATGACTACTGTGTTTTTCAACCACTCTTTGCTCTTGGTATTGGCAGGGTTAACCAATTCATAAATCGTTTTCATAGAGGCTTCCATCGAATTGGCCTCATTGCCATGAACATTGTAGCTCAACCACACGATGGCAACCTTGCTGCCGGCTGAGGTACCTTCAGCTCTTTTTAAATTATCCTGCCGGATCTGTTCCAGGTTAGCAAAATTTTCAGGCGAAGTGATAATGGCATAAATCAACGGGCGGTGCTCGTACGTTTCGCCATACTGCATCATTTTTACATTGGGCATCGCATCGTCTACATGTTTAAAGTATTCTACCATGCGATGATGGCGTGTAAAACGATCGCCCAACTCATAGCCAAGAAATTCGGCAGGGCTTTGCAGCGTGGTTTGGGCCAGCGCAAAATAATTCGAGAAGATAAAGAGAACCAGAAGTAGTTTTTTCATAGCTGCAAAAATGGAGTTTAGTAAATGTGAAATAATTTTAACAGGAGTTCAACAAATTTTTTATGTGCGGACGCCCTGATTGTTTCGTCTCTACCGAATAAAGAACAAAACGAATAATTAATCCAAGTTAACGACAGTCTGCATAGTCAGTCTGCGGGTGGACAGGTGAAATCTATTATTTTGCCGATCCTTGAAACTAAAATCCATACCAAACCCCTAATTCCTGTAAATCATGTCAGTTTTTGAAAATTCGCTACGTGCAAAACCAATTTGTTTTGCTGTAGGTACATTATTCGCAGTGGCTTCGCTTACTTCCTGCAGTTCCGATTCGGTGCAGTTGAAAAATGAAAACGACTCATTGAGGATGCAGCTATCGGCCAGCACAAAAATGATTGAGAGCTTAAAAACAGTAAATGTTTTATTGGATTCTATAGATGCCACACGCCACTCCATCCACTTGATTTCGTCAGAAACAAAAAAGGAAGGATTGGATTACTCCCAGCGAATGATGGAACTTAAAGATTACATCAAATCCACCGAGGAGAAAGTTCGTGAGTTGGAGGCATCCATGGCGGAGAACACATTCATGTCTGAGTCCTACATCGTTATTATTGATGCACTCAAAGATGAGTTGCGCATCCGAAATGAAGAAATCGGCATCATGGAAGAAAATGCAGAGCTTAACACGGAGGTGAAAATCAAGACTGCTGAGCTGAATGAAATTGAAATGCGCCTCGATTCAAAAAAGAGCGAGCTCAAGCTTCTTCAAATCCGCATCAATGAGCTGGTAAGAATAATGAAAATCACCGAGGCCGACAGTTACTTTGCCCAGGCAGCAGCCCTGGAAGAAGCAGCTAAACGAACCAAGCTTGCCCCGAACAAGAAGAGAGAAACATACGAGGAAGCGCTTCAACTCTATGAAAAGGCACTGGAGAAGGGAAAAAAAGAAGCCAAGCAGAAGGTAGAGGAAATAAGGGCCAAGCTGGAGTAATATTTTTACTGCAAAGCCCTATTGATTTTATGTTCTAGTTCTTCAAAATCTGAGCGGTAAAGTTGTTCGGCCATCTCCACATAATCGTGATGAAGGGAATATCCTTTTTCAAAAAGTTCTTTTCCTTTGATGACCAAACGCTTTGCCTCTTCTTTTTGACCCATGGCTAAAAGAATTCTGGCTTTATGGTAGTAGCACTCAGAAAAATTATCATAATACTTTATGCCTTTGTCGAAATACACCAAGGCTGAATCGGTTTGTTGCAGGTAATGATGAGTTATGCCTTGGTAGAAAAAAACATTTACATCCACCCAATCTTCACCGCTGCGTTCGGTTACTTCGGCAATGCATCGGCCGAAATATTTTTTAGCGTTTGAATAATCTTTGAGGCCCAGATAACAAAGGCCTCTCAGGTAATCAACACTTTCGCCATTGGGGTGATCGGTAAATTTTGGTGTGAGTGTGTCGGTCGCATTAAAATCTGCAATAGCTCCTTCGTAGTCGCGGTAGAAATAATAGCGGTTGGACCCACGCCATCCTTGCCAGGCGATAGGATCTTTTTTCACGGCACTGTCAAAAAGCGGTTTCCATAAGTGAGGATATCCACGCTTCAGGTAAGCAACGGAAAGTTCGCGCCAGGCTTCGGCATTATTGGTATTGGTTTGAATAGCTTTTTCAATCAAGGTCATGCATTCAGGGCTTCCCTGCGGATGACGCATGGCTTCTTCAAAAATTTGTGCAGAGCGTTTTTTGCTTTCCTCAGGCGAAAGCTGTGACTCCTCGTGTTTCGAATCATCGCACGCGGTAGCCAATAGAAAAATTCCGGCAAGGCTAAGGAAGTATCTCAGTGATCTCACCATTAATCATTTTAAAAGTAATGTATCGATAAGCATCGTATGCCTTGCCCTCGAATTGAAGAGGTGTCCATTCTTTGAGATGCATAATCTCTCTAAGCAAAAGCTCTTTCAATTCCTGATTAAATTCAATGACCTCGTACTGAAGGTTTGTTTCGTTGATTTCGAATCTTCCTGCTTCGCCCTTACAGTTGATGACGAAACGAAAAGTTAAGTAGCCCGAGTCGTTGTATTTTCCTGTAGGGAAATTGGCTAGCAATTTTTTTTGCATCTCTTTTTTACCCTGCTTGTATGCAGCGTTAGGATTGCTGTTGTAGTATTGAAAGATACGATCGTAACAAACTTTAAAATTCTTGTCGCCCAAAGCGGAAGCAGAATCAATATAGCCAACATCGTGCGCGTATTTCCTGGGATCGCCCGTGCAGCAGAGTAAACCCAACAGAACAATGGCAATCATGAATTTGCTCATGGAAGCAATCTTTTGATCTGTGGAGTATGATGAATGATGTGCTCACGCAGAAACCGTACACCTTGCTTTACATTAAGCATGCCGGCAATGGGATGCTTAAACGTGGTGCGTTTGATTTCGTCATCCGTAAATTTTTCAAGAAGTTCTTTTAAATCCGCTCGCACCTCATCCCAGTTTTTGATCAGCGCTTCCGGACTTTCGTGCAGTAGTGTATTCTCCGCCACGGTTTTGGGCGCTTTAAATTTTAGCAGAGGCAGGCGTTGAGAGATTACCACAATCATCATGATCAAATCTTCTTTGATGCCTGTATTGGGCAGTGTGGCGATGCCTAGTCTTTTTTTGCTAACGTAGGAGACAGCAAGGCGCTCAGACGAAACGATGTGTGAAAGGATTTGGTTAATGGACCATTTTTTTGGATTGGGCTTTTCATGAAAAGCGCCCGTTGATAACGAGTTAATCCAACTCACAATAACTTCACGCTGCTGCTCCAGTTTGACGTATTCTTTTTCGAGTAGACTATTCAAAATTGAATGCTTTAAAAAAATAAAGGTAGTGAATGAATGAGAATTTTTGGGAGTTCAAAAGCTTTCGATACCTTTCTATAACCTTAATTAACCCCTAATATCATGGAACAATATGCAGGTTTTTGGAAACGCTTCGTGGCGTTGATCATTGATGCGATCATTCTTGGAATATTGAACTGGCTCGCACTAACCCCCATTTTGGTGGCCATGGGATTCTCCGTTGGTGGAGGTTTCCCTTTTGATTTTTCCAATCCCGATGAAATTGACGTAGCTGCGTTGATTGGCGCAGTGACGGCAATGATAGGAGTGGCTTGGGTAGTCAAAACAGTTGTGGACATACTGTATCATTCACTGATGGAGTCGTCAAAATTTCAAGGAAGCATTGGCAAAATGGCACTGAATATTATGGTGACCGACATGAATGGCGGCAAACTTGATTTTTCCAAGGCCCTAGTACGCAACCTCTGTAAGATCATTTCAAATTTTACGGTTGGAATAGGGTACATCATCGCTGGCTTTACCGCAAAAAAACAAGCCTTGCATGACATTATCGCCAGCACTCTGGTAGTCAATAAAAAGTGATCTTTTTTAGTAACCTGAAGATCGCCAGGTAAAAAAATGCCTGGCGATTTTTTTAACGCAATACTCTTATTCTTGAAGGTAACACACTTATTGATGCTGGCAATATTCCTTGCAACTCACCCTCCGCTTCAATGGGTGTCATTTGTGATGAAGATAATCTGAAGGAAACTCCTTCCGCATAATGAATTTTTTTGTCCTTCAGTTTTTTTCCGCCTTTAAGCGCTTGCAGGGCAAGCACAAATTTTATCAATGAAAGATTACCGGCTATGAATGAGGATAATTTACCATCCTCAGCTAAAGCATCGGGTGCAATATAGATCGAGTTCCCAAAGGATTTTCCATTTGCTATGGCAACCACCCTTGCCATCCCTTGCCATTGCCAGAGATCAGTCTCAACTAAAACAGGTTGAGGTTTGTGTGTAAAAAATGTTGCGGTAATCGCTTTCAGATAGGTGAGCGTTGGCCCCAACGAGCGATCACTTTTGCTCAGCCTGTGTACAACCTCCGGCCCCATGCCAATGCTTGCAACATTGATGAAATACCTGACTATTGAATTTCCGGATTCATCACTACATTCAATTTTTCCAACATCCGTGAATTTGAAAGATGATTGTTGAATAAGTGACGCTATCTGATGCCCGCTTGCTTTCACACCACACATCTTTGCAAAATCATTTCCGGTGCCGAGTGGAATAATTCCAATGACCGGCAGATGTTCCCCTGCTTCACCGCCTGAAAAAATACCATTTACTACTTGATTGAGTGTACCATCGCCACCGGCAGCAAGAATGAGGTCAAATTTTTTATTAGCCGCTTCAGAAGCAAGCGTTGATGCATGGCCCGCACGCTGTGTTTCAAATACTGTGATGTCGAATGCTTGTTGTAACGGAGGAAGAATTTGAGTATAAAACTTTTTCTTCTTGCGTGAGATGCCGTTGAGGATGATTGCGATTTTCAATGTGCCGATGAATCAGTTAGCCAATGAATTTAATTTATAGGTCAGTCCGAATCTCTATCACACCCCGTCATTGCGAGGGAGGAACGACCGAAGCAATCTCCTGTAGCTTACCACTAAAGGAGATCGCCACGTCACTCCTTCACACATTCTCTTCTGTTCCTCGCGATGACGTAGAGCGACTAGGTCAGTCCTAAGTTCTATCACACCCCGTCATTGCGAGGGAGGAACGACCGAAGCAATCCCCTTTAGTTACAACCTTAAGAGATCGCCACGTCACTCCTTCGCACCTTCTCTGCTGTTCCTCGCGATGACGTAGAGCGACTGGGTCAGTCCTAAGTTCTATCACACCCCGTCATTGCGAGGAAGGAACGACTGAAGCAATCCCCTCTTGCTTACCACTTAAGAGAGATCGCCACGTCACCACCTTCGCACATTCTCTTATGTTCCTCGCGATGACGCTGCTACAACATCATTTGCAATTCTTCTTGATCGCTGCCTTTGCTTCTTGTGATCCAAGTTCCTCGGCATGCTTCAGATCGAGACAGGCATCGTA
Source organism: uncultured Cyclobacteriaceae bacterium (assembly GCA_966095315.1). GTDB lineage: Bacteria > Bacteroidota > Bacteroidia > Cytophagales > Cyclobacteriaceae > ELB16-189. The sequence continues at coordinate 252,521 of CBHTSG010000001.1, read as the reverse complement.
ATTATTATTCATCAACAGCTTTACCAATCCTCGCTGATAGTATGTTTCCGGATCACTGGGATAAAGCTCAATGGAGAACGTATAATCTTCTACGGCCCCGGCATAGTTTTCTTTTTCGGTTTTACTTAGGGCCCGATTATCAAAATAAGTTGGGTTGGTACCATCCAACTCAATCGCCTTTGTATAATCGCCAATGGCGCCATCATAATCTTGCAAAGTGTGTTTTAGCACACCTCTCAGATTGAATGTTTCAGGATCTTCACTGTCAAGTTCAATAGACTTGTTATAATCTTCAAGTGCGCCTTTCAAATCTTCCTTTGCGGCTTTTGCAAGCGCACGGTTTTCATACTTCAGCGCATCCTTTGCATCCAGTTTGATGGCCTGATCATAATCGGCAATGGCCAAATCAAAATTGCCGGTATTATAATATGCCACACCACGATAGCTGTAGAGGTTGCCGTCATTCTTATCAAGCTCAATGGCTTTGGAATAATCGTCAATAGCGCTCACAAACTCACCCAGTTCTGCTTTTACAATGCCACGGTTAAAATACTTATCGGCATCGGCCGGGCCAATTTCCAGTGCTTTTGAAAAATCAAAATATGATCCCTGAAGATCTTCGATATTGTACTTGGCAAAGCCACGATTGGTGTACGCATCGGCAAATTTAGGATTGTACCGGATGGCCTTATCAAGGTCTATGATGGCCCCTTCATCATCGCCCAGGTTAATTTTTGATTCGCCCCTATAGTTGAAAGCATCGGCCTGGGTAGAATCAATCTCCAATGAAAAATTCAAATCACCAATGGCGCCATAGAAATCCTGCAAGCCCATGCGCGCACGACCACGCAGCGTGTACGCTACTTTATTTTTCGGATTGCCCTCCAAAATTTTTGTGAGATCAGCCTTAGCAGCGGTAAAGTTTTTTGCTTCAATTTTTTTTCGGGCAGCCTCCAGTGCGTCATTGTTTTGAGCCAACATCGGGAGAGGAAGCATCAGCAAAAGTAAAAGTAGATTTTTCATTCTTCGGATTTCAAGAGCAAGTTACAAAGGGATGCAGCGCCTTCAAAATGCTTTTGACATAGGAAATTGTTCAGTGGACAGCAAGTCTTGATCGGCAGAGCGGCTACCGATTCGTGCATGACCTTACCGCACCGGGCTTTCAATTTTCCATTAACAATATTTTATCAACTCCATCACGGCCATCCTCGTATATTGGCAGCGTAAAGCTCGAATTATGAAAAAGAATATTATCGCCTGTCTTTTAGCCTTTGGTTCACTTTGCTCTTTCGGCCAGGGAGCGGAGAAGCCATTGGAAATGAAAATGGATTTTGAATCCTACGATCCACCATCATCCCTAAAAGTGGAGGAGCACCGATTGAAGCGAGCGAAGTTTCCGTTCATTGATATTCACAATCATCAGGGCAACATGAATACTTCTGATTTTAAAGAGCTCATCGAGAAGATGGATGCTTTAAACATGGGGGTGATGGTGAATTTGAGTGGAAGAGGATTCGGTGGCACAGGCGATCACCTGGAAAAATCAATAGAGAATATTAACAAGCGATATCCCAACCGCTTTGTGCTGTTTACCAATATCAACTTCAATGACATCGATAACCCCGAATGGGCCGCACGCACCAGCAAGCAACTGGAAGAAGATGTGAAACGCGGAGCGATGGGGTTAAAGATTTACAAAAGCCTCGGCATCTCATCAAAAGATAAAAGTGGCAAGCGCATTCCTGTGAATGATCCTCGCATCGATCCGGTGTGGGCTAAATGCGGAGAGTTGGGAATACCCGTGCTTATTCACGCGGCCGATCCTAAACAATTTTGGGATCCAATCGATAGCCTGAACGAACGCTGGCTTGAATTAAAACTACATCCGCGCAGAAGATATGACGAAACATTTGCTTCGTGGGAAACCATCATTGCCGAGCAGCACAATGTTTTTCAAAAGCATCCGAAAACCAAATTCATCAATGCACACCTGGGCTGGTTTGGAAATGATCTGATTAAGTTGGGACAATTGCTGGATCAATATCCAAACATGTATACCGAAATTGGCGCGGTGATTGCCGAATTGGGAAGGCAACCACGCGCAGCAAAAGCTTTTCTCACCAAATACCAGGATCGTGTTTTGTTTGGCAAAGACAGTTGGGTGCCGGAAGAATACGAAACGTATTTCCGCGTGTTAGAGACAGAGGATGAGTATTTCAAGTACCATAAACGTTACCACGCCTTTTGGAGAATGTATGGCATTGGGTTGTCGGATGATGTTTTAAAAAAGATTTATTACAAGAATGCATTGACTCTCTTGCCGAAATTGGATAGGAAGCAGTTCCCGAAATGATGCGCCTGATAGCTTTTGTGTTTCTTTTGAGCAGCAACAGCGTGTTTGCTCAAAAAGTGGAGATAGCTTTTCGTTTATCAGAGAAAGATTTGATTCCCGAAGGGATTGCATATGATGCCGCCACAAAAGCATTTTACATCAGCAGCATTCATAAAAATAAAATTGTGAAAGTTGATGCTCAGCAACGCGCAAGTGATTTTACTACCACGGCCCAGGATGGATTGGGGCAGGTGTTGGGAATGAAAGTAGTGAATGGGAAATTATGGGCGTGTAGCAATTCGGCTGAGGGAAATGAAAAAGGAATGGCCATGGTTCATCAATATGATGTAGCCACCGGTAAGTTGATTCAAAAATGGATTTTCCCTTTTGCCGGTGAGAAACATTTGTTTAATGACCTCGTCATCACAAAACATGGTGACGCTTTTATTTCCGATTCAGATTTTGGTGCGGTGTATCGTGTGCACGCTTCTCTGACTGTGCCCGAACTCTGGCTCAAGCATGATCGACTCCGTGACATCAATGGAATCGCTTTGCTTGGTGATCAGGCATTAGTGGTCAACGCCTCTATTGGTTTTTTTAGAATGGAAATCGAAACAAAAGAATTCAAATCATTACCCTTTGGTGACTACTTCCCGATTGGCATTGATGGATTGAGCACCTATGAACAATCGCTGGTAGGCATTCAAAACATCATCTACCCTGTTTCTGTCAATCAATATTACTTAAACAATACGCGTGATGCGATTACAAAGGCACGCGTACTGGTTGCTGATCATCCTGATTTTGAAATTCCTACCACCGGAGTTGTGGTGGGCAACTGGTTTTACTTTATTGCGAACAGTCAGATGCGAAAGCTGGAGAAAGATAAAATTAAAGACCCATCCAAGCTGAATGACACACTGATTTTGAAGGTGAGTCTTAATTGAAATCCTTTCAAAGAAAATCCGCAAAGCCCGAGCGATTTGCTTTTACCCGCTTCAGTTGAGCCACAATTAAAAAGCTGACAATGAATAGGAGCAACCAGGCATTTACCTTGCCGGGATGAACCAGCTTCCAATTATGTGCCTGATCAGGATATTGCCACGCACCAAAGAATGTGGCAATGTTTTCGGCAACCCAGATGAAGAACCCCGTGAGTGAGAAAGCCAGCACCAATGGCATTTTGAATTTTACTTCCGCCACCTGAAAGTGAACTTTCGTTTTCCAGTATACAATCAAAACAGAGAGCAACAAAATGTAGCGAATGTCATAAACGAAATGGTGTGTGAAGAAATTCAGATAAATCAAACTTCCGATCAACAGGTTTATCGATGCGCTTGGGAAATATTCAATCTGCAATTTTAACCTGCGCCAGGCTTGCGTGATGTAGCTCGCTACACTGGCATACATAAATCCTCCATACAAGGGCACACCCCACAGTTTGGAATAGGCATCGCCAGGATATGACCACGAGCCCATTTGTATTTTGAATAATTCCATGGTAGTGCCCAGCACGTGAAACAGACAGATCACTTTTAGTTCGTCCACCGTTTCCATTTTGAAAAGCCATACCATAGCCACCTGCACAACCAGGCAGAAGAGCAGCATAACATCGTAACGGGGCAGCGGCAATGACGGGCCATAGCGGGTAAGCATGAGCATGGCAAGAATGGATACCGCAAAGAAACAAGACATGGCTTCCTGGTAACCAAAATGAAAAAGTAGTCGGATTGCGTTGAAGATTTTTTCTTTCATAGTCATCGTCACCGTAGAAACGAATTTGATTGAGCGATGTTTGGTACTTTTTTCCATCCATATAAAACCTTTCATTCTTCGCCCTGTTCTTTCGTTATCATTACTTTCTAAAATTCAGTTAATCTATGAATCGAATTATACTTTTCACTGCTCTGCTTTTTGTGTCCGTATGCGGATGGACACAAGAAAAGAAAGATACCAAGGCGGACACCGTAAAAAAGGAAAAGCCAAAAAAGAAACGTGATCTTCCGCTGGAAGTCGCCCGTAGAATTCCCATCAAAACTTCAGAAGGAACATGGATGTCATTGGATGTAAGCCCCGATGGAAAGACCATTGCCTTTGATTTTCTGGGTGACATTTACACGATGCCCATCACGGGCGGTAAGCCAACTCAGTTTACGTCTGGGATGATGTTTGACTCACATCCTAAGTTTAGCCCAGATGGAACAAAACTCTTATTTGTATCTGACCGCAGTGGTGGCGAAAACATTTGGTGGTTTGCCCTGGATAAAAAGGACTCATTGCAAGTAACGAAAGGTAACACCGATCATTATCAATCGGCAGAATGGACTCCCGATGGTAATTATATCATTGGTTCACGCGGTACTCGCAATCTCAAGTTGTGGATGTTTCATAAGGATGGCGGATCAGGCGCACAACTTATCAAGGCTCCTGATAATCTGAAGACGGTAGAACCAGCATTCGGTCAGGATGGCCGTTACATTTGGTTTTCACAACGCACATCAGCCTGGAATTACAATGCGCAATTGCCACAATATCAACTCGCCATCTATGATCGTGAGACGGGAGAAACACAAGTTGAAACGGCACGGTATGGCTCTGCATTTTCACCCACCCTTTCACCGGATGGAAAATGGCTGGTGTATGGCTCGCGTTACAATGATCAAACCGGTTTGATTTTACGTGACTTCAAAACAGGCGAAGAGAAATGGCTTGCTTATCCTGTGCAGCGCGATGAGCAGGAATCTATCGCCCCAATGGGAGTGTTGCCGGCAATGTCATTCACACCCGATAGCAAAGAAGTAGTAACATCTTATGGTGGTAAGATTTACAGAATACCGGTGGCCGGTGGAGCAGCGATCAATGTGCCGTTCGAAATAGAAACAGAATTTTTAGTTGGCCCTCGTGTAGATTTTAAATATCCCATCAAAGATGATAAGGATATGATCGCGACTCAGATTCGCGATGCGGCAGTATCTCCCGATGGTAAGCAACTTGCTTTCACAGCACTCAATAGATTGTACACAATGGACTTGCCTAACGGAACACCAAAACGAGTGAGCACTAATAATTTCACCGAAGCCCAACCTACGTGGAGCCCGGATGGAGCTCAGCTTGCATGGGTAAGTTGGGAAGGCAATGGTGGGCATGTTTATAAAATTAATTTCAAAACAAAGGCTGCAAAGCCTGTGAAGCTGACCACCGAGGCCGCTTTGTATTCAACCCCTGCGTGGGCGTTTCAAGGCAACAAGATTGTTGTGATGCGCGGTTCATCCTTTAATTTCAAAGAAGATCCAGACCCGGTTACGTTTGCCAATCAATCAGACATCGCATGGATCAGTGGCGATGGTGGCCCTGTTAATGTTATCGCAAAAGCAAAGGGCAGAGCCAATCCTCATTTTGTAAAAGGCAGCGATCGAATTTATCTCTACAGCGGGCAAAAGGGTTTACTCTCCATGCGTTGGGATGGCACCGATGAAAAAACCATTATAAAGGTGAGTGGTATCATGACTTACGGACAAGTAGCAGATGAAAATCATTGCATGCTGGTAGAATCTGCAACAGAACCACAACGCGAACCTTCCAATGCTGCGGTAATCCTTATGGCACCAGAAGGAGATCAGGCACTGGCAAAAATCAATAATGAAATTTATGTAGTCACCGTTCCGAAAACTGGAGGGGAAACACCTAAGATTTCAGTAGCAGAAGCAGACAAAGCGCAGTTCCCGGCACGTAAACTAACCAAGCTGGGAGGAGAATTTCCTTCCTGGAGTGTAAACGGAAAGACAGTCTATTTTTCTCTTGGCAATGCATTTTTTACGTACAATCTGGATGAGGCCAAAGCAAAAGAGGAGGAGCTGAAGCGCAAGAAGGCCGAGGAAGAAAGGAAAAAAGAAGAGGGCAAGGCAGAGGAGAAGAAAGATGATAAGACCACTGCAGACAAAGGCGCAGAGAAAAAGGATGAAAATTATAAACCTGCTGAGCTACGAGTAAAGGTCACTGTTCAAAAGGATATCCCGCAAGGAAAAATCCTTCTTCAGAATGCTCGCATCATTACCATGAAAGGGGATGAGGTTATTGAATCGGGCGATGTATTGATTGAGAATGCACGCATTAAACAATTAGGTGTAGCAGGCTCCATTCCAGTGGATGCCTCGGTGAAAAAAGTTGACTTGAAAGGAAAGACCATCGTTCCCGGATTTGTAGATACCCATGCACACATGTGGCCAGCGTGGGGAATTCATAAAAGTCAGGTGTGGCCTTATGCAGCAAACCTGGCGTATGGAGTAACCACTACACGCGATCCGCAAACCGCTACTACCGATGTGCTCACGTATGCTGATATGGTGGAGACCGGAGAAATTTTAGGCCCAAGAATTTATTCAACCGGCCCCGGGGTTGGCTACTGGGCTTATAATTTAAAGGATGCAGATCAGGCGAAAGATATTTTGAAACAGTATTCAGAATATTATAATACGAAGACGATTAAAATGTACCTCACGGGAAATCGTCAACATCGTCAGTGGATTATCCAGGCCGCAAAGGAGCAGCAGTTAATGCCTACTACCGAGGGAGGACTGGATTTCAAATTGAATCTTACCAACTTGATTGACGGGTACCCTGGTCACGAGCATGCTTTACCCATTTATCCCTTGTATAAAGATTTGACTACTGCCATTGCGGAAGCAAAAATGACTTATACCCCTACGTTGTTGGTAGCGTATGGTGGCCCTTGGGCCGAAAATTTTTACTATGCTACTGAGAAGGTGAATAGCGATTCAAAGCTCAACACGTTCACTGCAAAATCAGAGCTTGATCAAAAATCAAGAAGAAGACCAGGTTGGTTTATGCCGGAAGAGCACGTGTTTCAAGATCATGCAGTATTTGTAAATGACCTGGTGAAAGCGGGAGGTAATGCAGGTATTGGCTCCCACGGACAGCTGCAAGGACTTGGATACCATTGGGAACTTTGGAGTGTGGCCTCTGGCGGCATGAGTAATCACAATGCGTTGAAGGTGGCAACAATCCATGGTGCCAGAGCATTGGGTTTGGATGGGGATGTGGGAAGCATTGAAGCCGGTAAACTTGCTGACCTGATCATTCTGGATAAGAACCCTCTTGAAAATCTTCGCAATACAAATACCATTTTCCAGGTGATGAAGAATGGAAGACTATACGATGGTAATACGCTGGACGAAGTATATCCTGCTGTGCGTAAAGCCCCATCGTTTGCTAATGAGCAGGTGAGCCCGTCAGGAAACTTACCCGGTGTAAATAAATAGTTGAAGCATTCATATAAACTGAAGGGGTCGTTTCGAAAGGGCGACCCTTTTTTATAAATATTTCAGTAGGCATTTGATTAACTTTATTACTCTGAATGTAAAATGAAGACCACTACTATCTCTATTCACTCATTCTTGGCAATGTTAATGATATCAGCCCTCACTCACGTGTCGGCTCAAAAAATTGATTTGACTAGCTCTGTGTTGGAGCCCACAAACGTGTACATGTCCCTTCTAAATCTTGGAAAGATAAGCACTGTGCAAGTGGTGAAGGATTCTACTGTGAAAGAGGTTGATGAGCCGACTTTCGTCAAAATAAAGGGAGTTAATTTTAAAGATGGAGTTATTGAAGTAAGCGTGCTGAGTAAACTTCGTGCCGATGCTTCTGAATCAGCCCGCGGCTTCATTGGCATTGCTTTTCGCATCAGCGATGATAACTCAAAATTTGAATGCATTTATATTCGGCCGACCAATGGCCGGGCCGAAGATCAGGTGAGACGAAATCATTCCATTCAATATTTTTCCTATCCCGATTATAAATTTTCAAGACTACGAAAAGAATCACCTGAGAAGTACGAGTCTTATGCGGACATGGGCTTGAATGAATGGATAAAAATGAAAATTATTGTAAAAGGAAATTCCGCGAAATTATATCTCAACAATGGCAAGTACCCGTCTTTAATAGTGAATGATCTAAAGCATGGCACTGATCTTTCCGGAGGCATAGGACTATTCGTTGATGTTGGTACGGAAGGCTATTTCGCTGGGCTTAACGTTTCTAAGTAATGTTACAACTCTTATCAGAGGTATTTTCGTTTTAAGTCTCTTCGTATATTCGCACCCAAATTTTACAAAGGCCATGAAGTATTTAATTACTGCGATTTTAGTTTCAATATCATTACTGTTGAATGCGCAGTCCAAAAAAGAATTAGAGGCAAAGGTGAAAGCCCTTCAATCGGAAATCGAACAATTAAAAAAACCAAAAGAAATGGACTTGAATGATCCACACAAAAAAGCCGGCTACGGAATGGGCGTACTCATCGGCACAAACATTAAAAATCAAGGTGGCGATTCGCTGGATGTAGAGGCTATTGCAGCCGCAATCAAAGATGTGTTCACCAACAAGACTCCTGCAATGGATCAACAGCAATGTATGACGGTGGTACAACAGTACATGCAACAAGCCATGGATTTGAAAACGGCAAAAGTGCGCGAAGAAGGAATGTTGTTTCTCGAAAACAATAAAAAGAACGCAGGCATAACGACTACTGCAAGCGGATTACAATACAAAATTGTTACGACTGGTGCGGGCAAAAGCCCAGGACCAAACGATAACGTCACCGTGCATTACACCGGTACCCTAACCAACGGAGCCGTATTTGATAGCTCTGTTCAGCGAGGACAACCCGCTTCGTTTTACTTGAACCAGGTGATTAGCGGATGGACAGAAGCGCTCCAACTGATGAAGGAAGGCGACAAATGGATACTCTACATTCCATCTGATCTTGGCTATGGAGCCCGCGGTTCTGGCCAGATTCCGCCTCACGCAACATTGATCTTTGAGGTGGAGTTGATTAAAGTGAACTAGTCACATCATCAAAAATTCAGGAATTTAGGTCGCGGCTTAGAAGTCGAGACCTCTTATTTTTTTCATATAACCCTCAACGGTCAATTTTTCTTAAAATAAGTGTTGCGTAGTTAAGTGGCTACATTTATATTTGTAGTCAAATGACTACGCAATGAATTTGAGACGAGATGTATTTCAAGCAATAGCAGACCCCACCAGAAGGGCTATCCTGCTATTGGTGGCTTCGCAATCCATGACGGCAGGAGCCATCGCTTCAAACTTTGATACCGCACGACCTACTGTTTCCAAGCATCTGCAAATACTCACCGAATGTGAATTGCTTAAGCAAGAGCAGAGTGGACGTGAAATTTACTATCTCATCAATGCAAAGAAGATGAAGGAGGTATCCGATTTTATTGAACCCTTTCGCAACTTGTGGGATGATCGGTTTAATAAGCTGGAAGCGATCATGAAGAAATATCCTTCGTCTGCTAAAACGAGCAAATCAAAAAAATAAACTGCATGGAACGCAAAACAAAAGTCAATGCCGAAGAAGGCAAGCAGGAGCTTGTCATCACGCGCGAATTTGATCTGCCAGTGGAATTACTTTTTAAGGCCTATGAAGAACCGGAAATTGTGGAGCAATGGATGGGAACAAAAGTAGTGAAGCTGGAAAACAGGAAGCATGGCAGCTATCAATTTGTAACCACCGACCCCAAGGGGAATCAACACGGATTTAATGGCACCATCCATGAGTTTGTTCCTCATCAGAAAATCACCCGAACATTTGAAATGGAGCATTCGCCTTTTGATGTTCAGTTAGAATTTCTCGAATTTCAAAAACTCACGGATACCACCAGTAAGCTCACTATGCATGTGGTGTATCGATCGGTAGCCCTTCGCGACAAGATGCTACAGTTACCCTTCGCCCAAGGTATCAATATGGCCCACAATCGCCTTCAAGACATTGTCAGCAAATTAAAATAACACCGTATGAGTAAACGTAACAAAATCATTTATTGGGTATCCACCATCTGGCTTGGATTGGGAATGATATCAACAGGCATAGTGCAATTAATAAAAATGAAGGAAGGATCGGGTGGTGCAGATAGCATTACGCATTTGGGCTACCCTCTGTACATCCTTACCATTCTTGGTGTATGGAAAATTTTGGGAGTAATCATCGTTCTAATTCCTAAATTCCCTTTGATAAAAGAGTGGGCCTATGCTGGTTTTTTCTTTGTAATGTCAGGAGCACTGTTTTCTCACCTTGCCGTGCGAGACGGTGCCATGGAATTTTTCGGGCCGGCATTATTGCTAGTGCTAACGATAGTGTCCTGGTATTTTAGGCCGACAGACCGGAGACTTTTTCCCGGTAATCAATAATATTGTAGTAAAATGAAAAAGGAATTGCCATCAAAACAACGTGTTGAATTATTGAACACGCTGAAGGAACGTTTTGAAAAAAACATGCATCGCCACAAAGGTCTTGAGTGGGCCAAGGTGCAATCGAGGCTTGAAGCGAGCGCAGCCAAACTTTGGTCGCTAAGTAAAATGGAAGACACCGGGGGTGAGCCTGATGTGGTTGATTACGACAAGAAAACGGGCGAGTATATTTTTTATGATTGCTGTGCTGAGAGCCCCAAGGGGCGCAGGAGTATTTGTTATGATCATGAAGCACTCGAATCACGAAAAGAACATAAGCCGGAAAACAGCGCTATTCAAATGGCTGCGGACATGGGCATTGAAATTTTGTCGGAAGAGGAATACAGGCAATTGCAGAAGCTTGGTTCGTTCGATACGAAAACATCCAGCTGGATACGTACACCTGCTGCTATTCGAAAACTTGGTGGGGCCATCTTTGCCGATTACCGCTATGGTACGGTGTTTATTTATCACAATGGAGCGGAGTCATATTATGCTGCGAGGGGCTTTCGTGGTTCGCTCATCGTTTAAATTTCAGAAGTAAAATTTCAAGTCAGTTCTCATGCTATGAATCCTAAAGTTGATTTTTATTTCAATAAAGAAAAGCAATGGCAGAATGAAATCAGGAAATTGAGAGCGATTATTCTTGATTGCGAACTCACGGAGGAATTGAAGTGGGGTTGCCCGTGTTACACGTATACAACTAAACAATCGGACAGCAAAATTCGAAAGAATAACATCGTGCTCATACACACCTTTAAAGAATATTGTGCTTTGCTGTTTTTTAAAGGAGCGCTGTTAAAAGACACTCAGGGTATCCTAATTCAACAAACCGAGAATGTGCAAGCTGCACGCCAGGCGAGATTTACGAATGTTAAGGAAATCGCTAAGCTGACGAAAGTTCTGAAAGCTTATATCTACGAAGCAATCGAAGTGGAACGGGCGGGCTTGAAGGTGACGCTTAAGAAGACAGCAGCGTATACTATTCCCGAAGAGTTTCAGAAGAAGTTAAGTAAGAATAAAGCATTGAAGGCGGCCTTTGAAGCATTGACACCAGGGCGGCAGCGCGGATATTTGTTGTTTTTCTCAGCACCAAAACAATCTCAGACCAGGGAAGCGAGAATTGAAAAATCAATACCCGCTATTCTCAATGGAAAAGGATTGAATGATTAAAAGCATTCTGTTTGAAGTCACGCTTTGCTACGCTACTGCAAATTGTACTCTCTCCGGAGTTCCTTCAATAGCCCAGCGTTTACTTCCCGGTACTGTTCAAAAGGAATCAGTCGGGTAGAAAGCAACCCATTGGTATGGTAATAACCCAATACGTTTACAATTGCTTGTCGATCGATTTTTTCAATTTGAGATAGATGAAAAGGGATATACTCATCGCTATTTTCATATTCCTGCAAGCGATCAAAAATTCCATTGCCACTAAATAATTTGGATTGGAATTCGAAATCCATGTGCGAGGTCATGATTTCTTCGATGTAATTGTTAAAAATGGCGTTTTCATAATCTTGCCTTGCCAGGATGTAGTCAATCGCAACAGAAAGGTCGCCAATGAGCTTTTGTAATTCCTCATTCTTGAAATAACGGAGCGATCCTGAACTCTTCAGCTGTTCCATTACCACTGTCCGCGGAGTAAAAATAATTGGCGTTCGAGCGGTTATGGCATGAATAAAATTTATAGACAAAGCTTTAGAGGAAGTGGTAAGACTGCTGTCTTTAAAAAAGCTGATCATGTATTTGATCGATTTTTCCTTTTTAATTCTCCCTTCAATTTTGGCGGCCACCGTGATGGAATCATTTTTTAACTCTTCGTAAAAGCTTTTGGCAAGTTCTGTGGCCTGTTGCTTCTCAGCAAAATCTTCGCGAATGTTCTCCGCAACAAAACCAAGAAATACCGCCAGGAAGAGCATCACAAATTCAAATGTGTATTTCTTCCAATTTTTGATGATTGAAAATGATTTAATCACTTGTTCTGAGTTCTCCGATTCGTTCATAGCATATACTGTGCTGAAATCATTTTACATATACAAAAAGAGTGGGAGCATAATCATAGCTCCCACTTCGTGTAATTTCAAAAAAACTCAATTACTTGACGCCTTCAATGATTACTCCTCCAGCGCCATCTTTCAACACCTGGTCATTAAACGTCTTCAAATCCTTCGCAATGATTTCATCGAAGGTGCGATGATAGCCGTCACTTTCTTTTTTCAGATCGTTGTACAAGTCATAGCATCCTTGAGTGGGTTTTGCATCTTGATTGTTGACGACTAAATACAGCCAGTCGAGTTGATCGTCAAACATAGGCGGATAGTTGATGGGATCTTGGCCCGCTTTGTTTTTGGTTTGAATCAATTTTTCTTCCAGCTCAGTGATTTTTTTATTCATATCATCGGCCAGTTTTTTCAACACGGTTCCTTTGCCGGCTTTTTCAGCCCGAGTCACCAAATCATTGCTTTGGTTACGCACAGCACGCAGCTTGCGAATGGTTTGGTGAACGCGATTAATTTCATCGTATACTTTAATGGTTAAATCATATTGCGCCTGCAGGTCCGCATCAGTTGCTTTCCAGCGTGGATCTTTTTTGATAGAGAATTTTTGGGTTAAGCTTTTGCCGCCAGCAGTTAATCGCACCGAATAGTTTCCAGTAGCAGCTTGCGGGCCTTCGGTATACCCATACGCGAGGATGGTGCCAGGCGTAATGTCTAAGGCATTGTAAGTATTATCCCATGTGATGCGATTCAAGCCTTTCTTTACAGTAAGCAATTGCTCTTTTGCATCTGCATCTGGCTTGGAGTGAAACACTTTTCTTGCCACGCCATTTGCATCCAGTATTTCAAGCTTCACCCGCGTTGATGTGTCTGGCTTTTCTTTCAAATAAAAATCAATGATGGTGCCACGAGGCGCAGGTGTGGGGGCACCGTTTCCATAAAAGCCACCAAGTTGAGCGCGGTAACTATTTCGGGGTGCGAACAACGTTACTTTTTCATTGGCAGCTTCTGATTTCCATTGATGTAACGGGGTTAGGTTATCCAAAATCCAAAATGAACGGCCTTGTGTTGAAATCACGAGGTCCTGATTTTTGATTAATAGATCGGTGACAGGAACGCGCGGAAGATTCAATTGAAACTCATTCCATGTCTTACCATCATCCAAAGAAGCAAACATTCCAAATTCTGTTCCTGCAAATAATAGCCCTTCACGATTAGGGTCTTCACGCACTACACGTGTAAAATGATCTGCTGTAATTCCATTGGTGATAGCAGTCCATGTTTTTCCGTAATCTTCTGTTTTAAAAACATAGGGTTTGAAATCACTTAGCCGGTAGTTGTGCGCAGTGACATACACTTTGCCTTTTTTGTGGGCAGAGATGTCGATTGAATTTACGGTGGCAAGAGCTGGTATTCCTGCAGGTGTTACATTCTTCCAGTTTTTTCCGCCATCCGTACTCACGTGTACAAGGCCATCATCGGTGCCGGCCCATAACACGTTCTGTTCAAGCGGTGACTCTTCCAGCACAAAAATCGTGTTGAAATTTTCCACTCCGGTGTAATCGTATTGCACGGGACCACCGGGCAATTCCTGATATTCTTTTTTGTTCAGCGTCAAGTCTGGACTGATCACCTCCCAGGTTTGACCTCCATCGGTTGTTTTATGTACAAACTGCGAAGCGTGATACACCACATCCGGATTATGAATGGAAATGTGGATTGGCGCATTCCACTGATACCGATATTTCACTTTGTGCAGCGGTAAGCCATCATGCAATTGAGGATAATGAGTGACCATGCGGGAGTGACCTTCAGCGCGATTGTATTTTTCAAGAATGCCTGTGTAGTTTCCGGAGTAGATAATATTGGGATCGCGCGGATCAACGGCCACGTGACCACTCTCGCCACCACCAATGATCAACCAATCTTGCAGGTAACTGCTACCGCCTGCTACCGCACTGCTCACCGAAATGCCAGTGTTGTCTTGTTGGCATCCATAAACGCGATACGGGAAAGCATTGTCTACTTCAACACGATACAACTCGGAAGTGGGTTGATTGAATTGTGATGACCAGGTAGCTCCGCCATTTAGTGAGACGCAAGCTCCGCCATCGTTACTGTGAATCATGATTTTAGGGTCATTCGGATTGATCCAGAGGTCATGACAATCGCCATGCGGTACCCGAATGGAAGAAAAGTTCTTTCCGCCATCTACTGATTTCCAGAAGCGCACATTGTTGACATAAACGGTTTCCTGATCTTTCGGATCGGCAAACACATGAGTGTAATACCAATGCCGTGTTCTCAGTTCACGATCACCACTGATGCGAGTAAATGACTTGGCACCATCATCGGAGCGATATAATCCGCCTTTCGCATCGTCAGGAGTTTCCAACAAAACCCACACACGCTCAGAGTTAACAGGGGAGACGGCAATTCCTATTTTTCCTAATACGCCTGTGGGCAACCCTGCCTCAAGCTTTGTCCAATTGTCGCCACCATCTTTCGATTGCCACACGCCACCATCGGCACCTCCATCAATCACTGTCCAGGGTTTACGTTGCACTTGCCACATAGCAGCATAGAGTATGCGTGGGTTGTTCGGGTCCATCACAATATCCATCGCACCGGTGTTGTCATTCACAAACAAAACTTTATCCCAGTTTTTGCCACCGTCTTTTGTGCGATACACACCACGCTCAGGGTTAGGGCCAAAAGGATTACCCAAAACAGCCGCGAAAACAATGTTGGCATCGGTAGGATGAATTTCAATTTTTCCGATCTGTCCGCCTTTCTCTAGCCCTACCGCAACCCAACTTTTTCCGCCATCGGTAGACTTGTACATTCCTTTTCCGATGGAGACATTCCCGCGAGGATCGGCCGAACCGGTACCCACAAAAATCACGTTAGGATCAGAGAGCGAAACCCGAATTGATCCGATGGAGCCGACAGGCAGAAATCCATCGGTAACATTATTCCAGGTTGTACCGGCATCATCGGTGCGCCAAACACCTCCACCGGTAGCGCCCATAAAAAATGTAAATGGTTTTGAAGGTATACCGGCAACTGCGGTGGATCGGCCACCTCGGGCCGGCCCAATGTTACGATAACTAAGTGCGTCAAAGTTTGCCGCAAAAGAAGTTGTAGACACCGCAGGAGTTGCAGCGGTTTTTCCCTTTTGAGCCCACGCATACGAAAACACGAGAAGAAAACAAATCAGGGTAGTGAGGTAACGATGATTCATACGTTTTTGAGATTTCTTGAAAGAATGAAAGTAACCTTAAATGATCGATGACACAACCTAATTTATAAGAAGGAAGCCATTATCTTTGAAGATAAACCCATCGATTTATGTCGATTCAAAAACGATTTTCTGATCAGGACCTTGAACGAATCAAAGCAGCCGTAAGGCAAGCGGAGGAAAAAATCTCCGGTGAGATTGTTCCGGTATTTGTGGAAAAAAGCGCACACTATACTCTGGCCAACTATCGTGCTGCAGTAATTGGTGCAGCCATTGTTTTTCTCTTCATCATTATTTTTGATCGGTACGTGCCATCGCTGGCCGTTTATGACCCACTGTTAATTTTCATTCTCGTTACCCTGGGCGGATTGGCCGGGGCACTGAAAGCAAACTACATCCCGTTTGTCAGGCGCATGATGTTGGGACAATTTCACCTTGATCAGGCAACTCGCAAAAGAGCCGAAAATGCTTTTCTGGAAGAAGAAGTGTTCAATACTCGCCACCGCACCGGCATTATGATTTTTGTTTCATTCTTTGAACGCGAAGTAATAGTGATGGCCGACCGTGGCATCAGCAAAGTGGTAGATCAAAAAGAGTGGGATAAACTGGTAAGAGGCATCATTGAGAATATCCGAAACGGAAAAGTGACCGATGGAATGGTTTCGGCCATTCATCGTTGTGGCGAAATATTGTTGGAGAAAGGGTTTGTCAAAACGCCTGATGATGTGAATGAGTTGCGCGATGATTTGCGCGTGCAGGATAACTAATGTGGTGTTTGGCTTTCTTTAATTTTTGATCCAATGGGTTTTCAGTTTTTTATAAAAATTTTCCTTCTCTCATTTTTTGTTTCTGTGACAACATTCGCACAACGGGCAGTGCCAGCTCATGGCGGGGTGTGGGTGCACGATGAAGCGAATGTACTTTCGGCCGGTACCATTGCCGAATTGGAGTCGGTATTAAAAACACATCGCGACTCTACTTCCAATCAAATCGCAGTTCTTGTTGTTCCATCGCTGGAAGGTGAAGACATTGATGGGTACGCCAACCGTGTTTTCCATGAGTGGAAATTAGGACAAGAAAAAAAAGATAATGGCGTTCTGTTTCTGGTGTCGATTGGTGATCGCCAAATGCGAATAGAAGTTGGCTATGGCCTTGAAGGAGTATTAACCGATGCCATGTCCAGCAGAATCAATCGCAATGAAGTGGCGCCCTATTTTCGCAAAGGAGATTATGATGGAGGTGTGCGCGCGGCAACACTCGCCATTATTCAGGTGATTAAAGGTGAATATGTAAATGAGAACCCGCGAGGTACACGGAAAGGAAAGCGAGGATCACCTCTCACCACCATAATAATTATCATCATCGTTATCATCATTCTATCGCGCAGAAACAAGCGAGGCGGTGGCGGATACTGGTCCAGCGGTGGTGGCTTTATGGGCCCGATGATTGGTGGTGGATTTGGCGGTAGCTCCAGCTCATGGGGAGGCAGTGATTTTGGTGGTGGCGGAGATTCAGGAGGCGGAGGATCGAGTGACTCGTGGTGATTTATGGTATGATATCAGAATTTAAAAAAGTTGGCGATAAACAGTTGGCGGAAGGCTGTGCTTACCGCAAATCCTTTCGCATTAATCTTTGCTTGCTGACTATTTTTCTGTTCGCTCTCAGCACGTTTAGTCACACTCAAAAATCTGTTCCTGAATTGTGGGACCAACGCGTGCATGACGATGCCAAGGTTTTGAAGACAGAAACGGTAGATGCGCTTGAGTTGAAACTTAAAGCCTATGAAGATTCAACCTCCAATCAAATTGCAATTCTGATCATTGAATCCCTGGAAGGTGAAGTCATTGAAGAATATTCTTTAAGAGTGGCAGAGAAGTGGCAACTCGGCACAAAGACGAAGGACAATGGAGTGCTTTTGCTAATCGCCATCAACGATCATAAAATGCGCATTGAGGTAGGGCATGGCCTTGAAGGCGTGCTTACCGATGCACAGTCCAATCGCATCATAAGAAATGAAATGGCACCTAATTTTCGCAGAGATGATTATGATGCCGGTGTTAATGCGGCAGTCGATGCGATGATCAAAGCCATTGGTGGCGAATATGCTGCTGATGGAGAAGATGAATCAGGTGGAATGGATACATGGCTCATCATTCTTATTGTGGTGATTTTCTTAATCCCATTGATCTATACGTTTTACAAAGAGTTTAAAGGAATATCAACGAGTGGTTCATCAGGAAGCGGAAGAAGTTCATCAACCCCTTCAAGTTTTGGCAGCAGCTCTTCATCAAGCTGGTCATCGTCATCTTCGGGCAGCAGTTTTTCTGGTGGAGGGGGAGGTTTTGGTGGTGGAGGATCAAGTGGTTCGTGGTAATGTTTGTAATTATGAATACCGAACAAAACAGTATAGCAGCAAAACCGAATCGAAAATTATTTTTGACTTTGGTTTCTCTGTTATCCGTTTTGTTCATGGCCATAACCAGCCATGCACAAAAAACTGTTCCTGAACTTTGGGGCATGCGCGTGCACGATGATGCGCACGTTTTGCGCACCGAAACAATTGATGCTCTGGAGCAGAAACTAAAAATATATGAAGACTCTACCTCTAATCAAATTGCTATTCTGATTGTCCCTTCATTGGAAGGCGATGTTCTGGAGGAATATTCGATACGTGTTGTTGAGAAATGGAAGTTGGGAACAAAGGAAAAAGATAACGGAGTGTTATTGCTCATTGCAATAGAAGATCGGGCAATGCGAATTGAAGTTGGCCTCGGTCTTGAGGGTGTGCTTACCGATGCGCAATGCAATCGCATCATCAGAAATGAGATCGCACCTAATTTTAGAAATGAAGATTATGATGCCGGAGTACTGGCAGCGATTGACGCAATTATTCTTGCGATTGGTGGAGAGTACAGCGCATCCGATACCAGCGCAATTGAAGAAGTTCCGATTGCCGTTGGAATATTTTTGTTTCTTTTCCTTGGTGTGTTTGCCGCAGTTGGTGTGTTTTCGCAAGGCGGCATGACGTGGGTGTTGTATGTTTTTCTGATGCCTTTTTATGCAGCCTTCATGGGCGCTCTTTTTGGATGGTGGATCTTTGTGCTTTACCTTATTGCCTACCCGTTAATCCGCTGGCGAATTGCCACAAGTCCACATTGGAAGAAAAAAATGCTTGAGTGGAAATCCGGTGGAGGAGGAAGTAGCTCCGGTGGCGGATGGAGCTCCAGTTCGGGCGGAGGAAGTTCCTTTTCGGGAGGCGGTGGCAGCTTTGGAGGCGGAGGAAGCAGTGGAAGCTGGTGAACCCGTAACCTTATTTGGCGAGGGAAAGTTTAACACATAAACCATATTCCAAATCGCATGAAAAATCTAATCTCCTTCTTATTCCTTTTGATGTCGATTATTTCCTTCGGTCAATCAAGTGAAGAGCAAAGCGTGAAAGAAGTAATAGCCAAAGCATACGTTGGCGGCATACACAATGGTGGCCCAATTGATGACATTCGCAAAGGCTTTCATCCTTCTTTTTCCATGCTGCGATTAACGGAAAATGAAGTGAAGCCACTTGGCATTGAAGAATGGATCGCCAACATTGAAAAAGGAAGATCGCAAAACACGAGTGCTGCCCCGGTAAAAACGGTGGAGAAATTTATCAACGTGCTGGTAACGGGCAATGCAGCCAGCGTGGTGCTGGAACTTTATCGCAACGACAAAAAGATTTTCACAGACAATCTTTTGCTTTACAAATTCAACGAAGGCTGGCGCATTGTAAGCAAAAACTACTATCGCCATCCTAACTAGTTGGCTGACTAGAACAAGTATTTAAGGAATGCAAAAAGCCCAAGCCCAAACAGCATAATAGCCGGTAAAACTTTCATCAGTCGATTTTGCTGAATGTAGGGGGTAAGGCGAACGGCTGCAAATGTAAACACGGTCAGCAGCAACATCGCGCCAACGGCAGTTCCAAATACATAAAAGTGTAGCAAGCCTCTGGTTGAGAGATCTATCCACCCTTGCGCTCGCAGGTAGGCAGTTACTCCTATCCAAAATGGAATAGCCATAGGATTGAGAATGCTTAAAACAATCCCTCGCCTGAAGCCGCTCTCATTAAAACGAACAGAAAATGTGGATGGCTTGCGCGCTGACCACAGCATGAACACACCCAGCACTGTCATGACCACAGCAGTAATGAGTTGAAAATTTTCGGTTACTACCGGTGTGGAAGTGATCCAATGCTCAAACGCAACAGCAATCCAGGTGTAAGGATATTCGATAATGGAAACGGCCAGTGCGAAGCGAAGTGCTGCGTTAATTTTTTTCTCGAAGCCCAACTGCAACACGCAGATGTTTAATGTGCCGGGAGGAATCGATCCCAGAAAGCTAAAAACTAAACCCACAATAAAAACCTGAGCATATAACATTACTCAGATTTTAGATTTTTGAATTTTTTGTAAATCATTTTACCCTCCTCAAAAGAAAGATACGGAACACCGCGCAGATTATTTTCTTTGCTGATGCGGTACATATTTTTCCAATGAGTAATTAAGATGCTCATCGCTTCCCAAATTGAAAAGCCCGGATGATAAATGTGTGCAGGCTCGGCACCGCAACCGTTCAGCTCAACAATTTTCACTACACCATTTTCAAGATCTTCTAACGAGGCGCACCGCAAATCAAACCTGCCGAAATAAAAACCATCGATCTGCTTGCTGATCCGATCAAAAGAATCAGAAAGTTTTTCAGTAATGAGATAATTGCCGTTCAGGAACTTTGTGCCTAAACAATGATTTCCAATAGAAACCAATTCCATTTTTTCTCCTGAGGATAAGATATTCGTAAGCCTTTCGTGATAAACCGATTTAAGTATAGGCCATTGAAGCACAGCCCTATCCTGCTCGATGATTAACTCTTCAATAGTTTTTTTTCCATCTCCCGTGACCGATAAAAACTCTTTCATGGTGATGGAGTTTACAAAACCTTTTTCAGCACTCGGGAAACGTAAATAGTAAACCCCAAACTCAAGAGGAAGCGCTACGAGTTCCTGAATGATAAAGTCAATTTTTATTTCCTGAAGGTATTGTGCGGCCTCATCTTCATTTTTGATTTTACGTACCATCCATCCGCGCTCACCCAAATCAGGTTTAAAAATGACCGGGAAGTTCAGGCCATGCTCCCGAATTTTTGAAAGGACCGCTTCAGGAGTAGTGGGTAATTTGATCAGCAGCGTCTTTGGCTTTACGGAATCAGGAACAAGATTGAGCACTTCAAACTTTGATTCGCCCATCATGCCCCCGGTAAGGATGCCCGGATTGGAAGCGGAGAAATAAAACAGAGAGCGTTCTTTTAGAGCATACCAGATCCAGTAAAAAAATAATGGAGCCTGGATGATTCCAAAAGGCCAATATTCCCAGTTAAAAAGTTTGATGAAAAATGGAGAGCGAAAAATTTTCACAGCGTTACTTCACAGCAGCAAGCACAGCCTCCTGATGCCGTATGGTGGAGACGGCCACACCAAAATCGTAAGGCAGCGATACGTACGGTGCTACCTCACGAATACCAATTTTCATAATGGCCATGTGGTGCACGGCATGCTCAATGTTATACGTCAACTCGCGAAAATAATTTGTCTGAATAGTTTCATGATTTTCTGTGCCCTGTTCATACCCCACCTCCAACAAAAGTTTGCGATCGCTTTTCTGAGCTTCAATAAATTGTTGAATGCGACTGATTGTTGCCAGAGCGATGAACTTATCGCTCTCAATTAATTTATCATGGGCACGCTTGTCATAATTGACAATGCCTTTTTCAAATCCTTTCTCCAGGCAGATGAAAAACTCCAGCGTATGGCGTAAGTGTTGGCCAATGGTGGAGCCACTAAGCGTGGTCGATGGTTTAGCAAAGTCCACTTCGCTCAATTGCGTCACCGCGCCCGACAATTGGTCGAGTATTCCCCGACATGCTTTTGATAACTGCATAATCAATAAAGGCTCAAAGATAAATCAAATTCAATTGAATATACGGAAGCACCAGTGCCGAAGGATTTTATTGAATTGTTTTTTTCCAGTTTTGGTCAGCTTTTGATTTCAAAGGTTTTTCATTCTTGTTCCAATCGGTAAGTGTATTGGTACCCCAGAAGTTGTAGAACAAATACAGTTTGCCGTCCAGAATTTTATACGTCTCCGGATCGATCTTTACTTTTTCGCCTGTTTCGCCCATGGCATAAGCACACCATCCGCCATAGGCAGGTTCATATTTAGCAGGGTTTTGTTTGAACTGTACGAGATTGGCATTGGAACTGAAATAATACGTCACCCCATTATGGGTATAGCTAAAATTACTTTTCCCTTCCGTTGGCTTATTAGAAAAATAGCTGACTGGATCGTACCCTTCGATGGCTACATTCTTCTTGATATTAAAATTCTTTTTCCGGGCTTCATCACTTTGAGCTGATGCAGAGAGTGCAATCAGCGCGAAGAGAGCGAATGTGAAAATCGATTTCATGACTTGCTGTTTTTAATGGAATGAACGAATCAAAAACAAATTACGCATAAGTAGAAAAGATGAAATGTCGTTTACCCAACAGTTAGAGCACTTATTTTCGCTATTCCGAAAATAAATCTTTTAGAATACCCCAAACCAACTCAGGCTCGTACCCTTTGGTAATGGCAAAGCGTGCAACCTTGTCTTTTTTCTTGAACGGATTTTGTTCGCTGGTCTGCTCTAATTTTTTCTTAATCAGATTTTTCAGCGTCTTTTGATAATCAACGGTATCAATTTCCTTCATGCCGCGGGTGATGCAATTCTTGGTGAGCCCGTATTGCTCCAATTCGCGCTGAATTTTCAGTTTCCCCCATTTCTTAATTCTGAATTTCCCACCGGCAAAGGCTTTGGCAAAACGCTCTTCATTCAAAAAGCCATCAGTGATTAATTGCGAGAGCAGCTCGTCAACATCATTGGCGTACAAGCCGTATTCAAAAAGTTTATTTTTTACTTCTTGATGCGAGCGCTCCTGATAAGCGCAATAGCTTTGAATTTTTGGCATTGCTTCAGCAGGTGTAAGCCGTTTTTTCTTTCGGCCATCTTCAGATTCCTGATGTTGGATTTTTCGCACCCTGCAAATATCTCAGTCTGGAATCTGAAATCAAGAGGAGATTTCTATATCTCTTTAATCAACCCTTTATTCTTCATAATGCTACCCACAAACTTGCGCTCATTTTCAGTGTTGAAGATTTTGAAAGGCAGGTGAATAAGCTGAGCCTTGTTCATGAATAGCAGGTAGTAATCTTTTCCTACTTGAGCACCTTTAATCTGATCCCATTTTACGGGCATTCCTTCACGGGGATTTAACTTCACCACAATTTGCTGACTAGTGATTTCATAACTCAATCGCTCAAACAACATCTTGCCCTGATCGAGTTGGGTAACACCATAAAATTGAATCCACCAAAACAGGAGGTACAAGCCGGCACCGATCACCGCACCGATAAACCACCAAATGCTGGCCACCCAAAAATAGAGCAGGCAAATTGCCAGTACAATTAAAGAGACCCACCACTGCTGCTTCAAAATGTTCTTCAGGGCCATTTTAATGTAGTCCTGTTTCTCCAAACGGTAATTGCGGGTTTTAACGATCATAGGCTTCTACTTCGATTTTAAGGAGCGCAAAAATAGCGGATTTATGGGATTTTCTAAGAGTTAGAAAAGATGGGAAATCAGAATCAAATCAGTGCTCTACCTTCAGGCTCAGGTCCAGGCTCTTTACCGAATGTGTGAGTGCGCCAACCGAAATGTAATGAACACCGCATTCTGCCACTGCACGTAAAGTAACTTCGGTAATGCCGCCACTAGCCTCTGTTTCTACTCTGCCTCCGATGAGGGTAACAGCCTTTTTCATATCCTCAATACTCATGTTATCCAGCATAATTACATCCACACCACCTACCTGAAGCGCTTCTTCTACCTCAGCGAGGTTGCGGGTTTCCACCTCAATTCGCAATGGTTTGTTGAGTTTATTCAAATATTGCCGGGTGCTTTCTACGGCCGCACGTATGCTACCCGCCATATCAATGTGATTGTCTTTGAGCATTACCATATCATACAATGCAAAGCGGTGATTTTTGCCGCCACCAATGGCTACTGCCCACTTCTCCATTAATCTAAAGTTCGGTGTTGTCTTTCGTGTGTCCATCAGCATAGCTCCTGTTCCTGCTATGAGTTTACAAAGTCGGTGGGTATACGTTGCAATACCACTCATTCGCTGCATGCAATTCAGGACTAATCGTTCGGCAGATAAAATGGAGCGTGCCGGGCCTTGTACCACAAAAGCAACTTCACCTTTCTTAATTTCCTCTCCATCTTTTTTGAAAAACGTTACCGCTAATGCGGGATTAACTTTTTTGAAAATTAACTCGGCCAGCGTAAGACCGGCAATAATCCCATCATCTTTGATCAGTAATCGTGCTTTACTGATTTTGTTCTCGGGAACTGCACCAAGAGCAGAATGATCTCCCTCACCGATATCTTCGGCCAGTGCATTTTTTATAAATTCATCGAGAGCGTGATCGGAGAGGTAGGCCGGTCGGATCATTCTTTCACAAAACTAATTTCGTGAATGAGGTAGAGATTGTCTGATTGCTTCACACGGATTAGGGTGTTGAACTGCTCGCCATTACTTTTAAAATTGGCAATGGCATATTGCAAGCCTCCCTTAGAAGCGCCTGTGTGCACAATGGTAAAATCAGTAGGAGTATGTTTTTTGAAAAAATCGCGAAGCACAAATTCGGCCTGAGCTTTGGAGTAGGTATTTACTTCGCCTTCAAGATTTACGTCCACCGATTGATTGAGGTGCTTAGCAAGTTCTTTTGAATTGCCTGCTTTGATAGCATCCTTAATGGGAGAAAAAATTTCCTGCTGACCGATAACCAGCATAGGGCAAAAAGAACAGAGAATTATCGCAAACACCTTTATCGCCTTCATCTTTCCTGGGATAACACTTCAATTATGTGGTACCAAGACCAAAATTATGCCATTGTGGTCGTAACAAGAAATTTATGTTCACGAATTCGTTTGCGGGTTCAAATTCCTTGTTTACGCCCCCCTTTCATGCTCACATAACGGCACTAAATGCCATTTTGTAAGGTTATATTTGCGACTCCTTAGCAAAATAAGCCTATGAACAAGAAAGTGATGCTGATGATTTTGGATGGATGGGGAATTGCAACCAACGCTAAAGTTTCTGCAATTGATCATGCCCGCACCCCGTACATCAATTCCTTATATCAAAAATACCCACATAGTAAACTGGAAGCCTCTGGCCTTGCGGTTGGGTTGCCCGAAGGCCAAATGGGCAATTCTGAAGTTGGTCACATGAATATTGGTGCAGGCCGGGTGGTTTACCAGGACTTAGTGCGTGTAAACAAGGCCGTGGAAGATAAAGAGCTTGATCAAAATGAAGTGTTGATCAATGCACTCAACTATGCCAAAGCAAATCAAAAATCAGTTCACCTGATTGGCCTTGTTTCGGATGGGGGCGTTCATTCTCATATTGGTCACCTGAAAGGACTTTGCACCATTGCGCACAATAATGGAATTGAAAAGTTATTTATCCATGCTTTCACCGATGGCAGAGACACCGATCCAAAAGGTGGATTTGCTTACCTCACCGATCTTCAACAACATCTGAACAAGACTGCCGGCAAAATTGCCAGCGTGGTGGGCCGCTATTATGCAATGGATCGCGATAAGCGATGGGAGCGCGTGAAACTTGCCTATGATTTGATGGTGAAAGGAGTTGGTGAAAAATCTTCTGACATTCTAAAATCTGTTCAACAGTCGTATGATAATGGTGTAACAGATGAGTTTATCAAACCTATTGTTGCTACAGACAACGCAGGAAATGCATTAACTACAATTAAAGAAGGTGACGTAGTGATCTGTTTCAATTTCCGCACCGATCGTGGAAGAGAAATCACCATGGCGCTGACGCAACAGGATTTTCCTGAGCAAGAGATGAAGAAGCTAAATCTTCACTACATCACGTTAACCAACTATGACGACTCTTTTCAGAATGTGAAAATCATTTTTGATAAAGACAATCTGGAAAACACCCTTGGCGAAATTGTGTCAAAGGCGGGCAAGAAACAAATACGAATTGCCGAGACAGAAAAATATCCACACGTAACGTTCTTTTTCTCTGGCGGGCGCGAAACCATTTTTGATGGCGAATCCAGAATTATGTGCCCTTCTCCCAAAGTGGCAACATATGATTTACAGCCGGAGATGAGTGCTAATGATATCAAAGACAAAATTATTCCCGAACTGGATAAGAAGTCGGCTGATTTTATCTGTTTGAATTTTGCCAATCCAGACATGGTTGGCCACACTGGAGTATTTGAGGCTGCCGTGAAGGCATGTGAAACGGTTGACCAATGCAATGAAGCGGTAACGGAAGCAGCTAGGCGAAACGGTTATTCCGTCATCATCATTGCCGACCATGGCAACGCAGACATGATGGTGAATGAAGATGGCACTCCTAACACCGCTCACACGACAAACCTCGTTCCCTGCATTTTGGTAGATGATACTTACAAGGGCAAATTGAAAAACGGAAAACTGGGCGATCTGGCACCTACCATTTTAAAATTGATGGGCATTGCGACTCCTAAAGAAATGACGGGCACGGTTTTGATTGATTGATGATGAGATTGATTTTCTTTGTGGCACTCTTTTTTGCTTTCGCCAGCTGCAAACAACAGGAGCTAAAATACCAGAAACCCTACTTTGATTTTGACAGTCTCGTCAATCGACAGGTGAGTGCGTTAAAAACTCAGAAGCTGCAGATTCAAAAGAAGGCGAACATTTCCGGAAGCGAAAGTTCGGTCAGTATTGCAGTGGATAGTGTTGCACTGGCAAGAGAGCTTGATATTTTTCGTCAGCTTGACGCGATTAACAAGCCCTTGTTCAAAAATCAATATGAGATTGCCGAAGGCCCTGATACAAAAAGTAATTTGACGGTGCGCACCTATCGTGCTAAAATAAAATCAACCGTTCCTGAAGTGCGGTTCTACTTTCTTGAGAATTTTAATCAGCTTAAAAAAATTGAAGCGAAATATTACGAGGAAAACACACTGTACTTCACTTCGCGCGAGGCTGTTCTGGAATTTAGTACAGCGCCCTCGAAGCTCCTCACCGGCTATTCCATTAAAGGAAAACAAAAAATGATTCTGAGCGATAGTGTATCGTTTTGGATTCAATCAGAATTGGTGCCACAACACTAAATTTTCATTCTTTACGTCTCACAAGCACGATGGCCAAACGAAAGATTTTAGAAGAAGGCGAGAAACGGCCGCTCAACAAGCAGGGATTTCGAAAACTAGTAGGTGTATTTCGATTTGTGTTGCCCTACAAAAGTACTTTCCTGGTAGGGTTAATTGCGCTGGGCCTCTCCAGCGGTACGCTGTTATCGTTCCCCTACTTTGCAGGAAAATTGTTGGATGTTGCGCAGGGTAAATCCGATTTCTATCTCACCTCCATCAATCAAATTGCTTTGGCATTGATTGGCATATTGGCCATTCAAAGTGTGTTTTCTTTTTTGAGAGTTTACACCTTCACCAAGGTGAGCGAAAATACGTTGTCTGATTTGCGTCAGGCGTTATACTCAAAAATCGTTTGGCTGCCACTTTCTTTTTTTGACAATCGAAGGGTGGGCGAGTTAATAAGCCGAATTACTTCTGATGTCAGCACATTACAAGACACGTTTACCTTCACACTGGCCGAGTTGCTCAGGCAACTTTTAGTATTGCTGATTGGGGTACCGCTTATTTTTATTTTAACACCAAAGCTTACCGTGTTCATGCTGCTTACGTTTCCGGTGCTGGTAATAGCAGCATTGTTTTTTGGAAAGTTTATTCGCAAGCTATCCAAAAAGACGCAAGATCAATTGGCCGCATCAAATGTGATTGTGGAAGAGTCGCTTCAGTCCATCGCAGTAGTAAAATCATTTACGAATGAATTGTATGAAGTGCTGCGTTATAAAAAATCATTGAACGATGTGGTAAAGACTGCCATTCATGCATCCAAGTATCGCGGCCTGTTTATTTCGTTCACAATCTTTGCACTCTTCGGTGGAATTGTAGCCGTGAGCTGGTATGGCGCCTATCTGGTTCAATCAAAAGAATCATCCGTGGGTGAGCTCTTTTCGTTTGTGTTGTACACCACATTTATTGGCGGTTCTATTGCCGGCCTGGGCGATATCTACAGCCAGATTCAGCGATCGATTGGGGCCTCCGAGCGCATATTAGAAATATTGGATCAGACGGATGAAAAATCAACCCCAAGTCACTCACTTAAGTTGAAAGGACAGATTGAATTTCAAAATGTATCGTTTGAATATCCCACCCGATCAGACGTAAAAGTGTTGAAGGATATCAGTTTCGCTATTCAATCGGGCGAGAAGACGGCATTGGTTGGGCCGAGCGGCTCAGGAAAATCAACGATCATCAATTTGCTCATGCGCTATTACCCACTATCGGAAGGCATGATAAAAGTGGACACAAAAAATATTGCTGATTTTAACCTGACTGATTATCGATCAAACATCGGCATTGTTCCGCAA
Organism: uncultured Cyclobacteriaceae bacterium; assembly: GCA_966095315.1. GTDB lineage: Bacteria > Bacteroidota > Bacteroidia > Cytophagales > Cyclobacteriaceae > ELB16-189. The sequence continues at coordinate 224,073 of CBHTSG010000001.1, read as the reverse complement.
GAGGTTATTTTATTTGGAGGCACCATTCGCGAAAATATTGGTTACGGAAAAAATGGGGCTACCGAAACGGAGATCGTGGAGGCGGCTAAGAAGGCGAACGCATGGGAGTTCATTGAAGGGTTCCCGGAAAAACTGGATACCGTGGTGGGTGATCGTGGAGTAAAATTATCAGGAGGGCAACGGCAGCGCATTGCCATTGCCAGGGCCATTTTGAAAGATCCTTCTATTTTAATTCTGGATGAAGCTACCAGTTCGCTGGACGCAGGCTCCGAAAGCCTGGTACAAGAGGCATTGGAAAAGCTGATGGAAAATCGAACCACAGTAATCATTGCGCATCGCCTAAGCACCATTCGAAAAGCCGATCGGATTTTAGTGATCAAGGACGGCCGCATTGCAGAGGCGGGCTCACATGCGGAACTCACGGGAATGGAAAATGGTATTTATAGTAACTTGCTTAAGATTCAATTAGAATTGAATTAGAATTTGCCGTGCGCAAACTGGAAGGACAAATATTGAGGGACTTTTCTTTAAAGAAGACGACAAGCCGATCGGCCATATTGCGCCTTTTTCTCAATCATTCGTATGCCCTCTCCTATTCCAATATTGAAACTGAAGTGGCGGCAGATTTTGATCGTGTTACCGTTTACCGTACCCTAAAGACCTTTCTGGATAAGGGTGTGATTCATAAAGTACTGGATGATGGCGGTGTACTCAAATATGCCCTTTGCAAAGAAGCCTGCAATCATGCTGAGCACCACCACGAACACGTTCATTTCAAGTGCACTAAATGCGGGCAAACCAACTGTTTAGACGGTGTAAGTATTCCAGGCATTCGACTGCCAGAGGGTTATTCCGCAAAGGAAATGAACCTATTAATCCAGGGGGTTTGCTCCAGATGTTCCTGAAAAAATCAACTCTTCCATTCTTTTTTGGAAAACCTCCGCATAAACCACATCAGTAAGTTTCGGGATTTAAATTTATTTGTAGCTTTGAAACTTAGTAAAAGCGATTTCGATTGAAAATTGTCTTTTGAGCTCGCTTTTTTAACCCCAAAACCTGTTAGAAAAGAATGTTGTTATTCTCTTTGTTTGGAAGCCAAATCCAGCCTGAAACGCTTCTCTACGGGATTTTTGCCACGGTTATTACGGTATTTCTTCTCATTGATCTGGGTGTATTCAACAAACACGCCCACAAGATCACCACAAAGTCTGCGCTTTACCAATCTATTTTCTGGGTTATCATCAGCACGATTTTTGGCTACCTGATCTATCTCGATGGCCCTTATGATGTAGCCATCGGTGACAAAATGGTGGTAATCACAGGCATCGATGCCATGGTGGAGTACTTCTCGGCCTACCTCACAGAGTATGCTCTTTCGGTTGATAATATTTTCGTGATCCTGCTCATCCTAAAATACTTTGCAGTAAAAGAAGAGTACTACCACAAGATTCTTTTCTGGGGAATTTTGGGAGCGGTGGTTTTTCGTGGTGTTTTCATTTTCGTGGGCGCATTTTTCATTGGTCAGTTTCATTGGATACTATATATCTTCGGGGTGTTCCTAATTTATTCCGGTATCAAAATTTATTTTGAAGACAGTGATGAGAAAATTGATCCTGAGAAAAACCCTATCCTGAAATTGTGCAAGAAGTATTTGCCGATGACCGAGAATGAAATGGGAGATAAGTTTTTGGTGAGAATTGATGGAGCCCTAAAATTCACCCCTCTCTTCCTGGTGATTATTCTGATCGAAACCACCGATTTAATTTTCGCGGTGGACTCTATTCCTGCTGCATTTGCAATCACACAAAATGAATTCTTGATTTACACTTCAAATATTTTTGCGGTAATGGGCCTTCGTGCCATGTTCTTCCTACTGTCAGGAATTATTGATAAGTTCTACTTACTGCAAAAAGGATTGTCCATTATCTTGTTCTTCATTGGCGCGAAAATGCTGATGGAAATATTTGATGTGGAGATTGAGCCTACACTATCTTTCGTAGTGATTATCGTAACGCTTACAGCGGCAATTATTTTCTCAGTTCTCATTCCAAAAAAGGAAGAAGCTGAGGAATTAGAATGACGTTACGTTTATTAGGCTTTGGTAAGCCCTTCTGCTATCAAATCTCTGCAAAGAAATTATTGGGCAGGATTTTCAAAAGCATTGGCAATGTCAAAAACTTTTGAGGCAGCGAAACAATCACAAACGTGGGTATGGTTTTTAGCACCATCATCAATAGTTCCTGCATCCTGGCTTTTTCCTCTTCTGTAAGTTCGTTAGCCTTCGCCCTGATCAGTAACTGTTGAAGCTCCTCGCTTTCTTTTACCTCACGGATAAGACGGTTTTTATTACTATTAGTAATGCGCGACATTCTGCTGATGAACTGCTCACTTACGCGCTGGTAGTCCTGCTTGTTTTGCAGAATATTGAGTTGGTCCCAGTGCTCAAGCACAAAACCCTCAATGGCCATCAGACTATTTTCGAGGTCATCATCTGAAAAACCAAGGTAATGACTGAAGCGCTTCAAAAATCCCTGCTCTACTTCTTCAATCTTCTTGTCAGACCAAATGGTGAGAATGCCTATTTCCAGGAAGTATTTTTTTAAAATCCATGAATTATTGGTGGGAAGGTTGATTTCTTCCAATTGAATTCCATCTTCAAATATTTTAATGGCTTCTTTCTTTCGATCGGCAGATAGCCCAGCACCCTGCAAAAAGAAATCCATCAACCTGCGCTCTTCAAACTCAATTACATGATTGGCATGAGCTGCCGAGGCCATTACTTTCACTACCGAAAATCGCAGCTCTTCCCGTTCGTACTTAAAGAAGTCAGAAACAATACGATCGGCATTGGTGTGAATCCATTGACCGAAGATGAAAATGTCCAGAAAAAGGAGGCTGTTGTGGAAGAACTGCACCCAAAAATTTTCATTGTGCTCGGCCGTATAATCAATTCGCTTATCAAGAATTTTTTCAGCTAACTCCAACGGTGATTTTTTTCTTCCGAACAATGTTTTGGTAGGCGTAGCCAGTTCGGGAAAAACATTGTTATAGAAGTTGCCAATGTTTTCCACGGTTTTCAAGATCACCTCCGAGAGTTCATCGGCATCTTTGATTTTTTTATCATAGAAGAGAAGTGAACTGCTGATCAGACTTTCTGCTAATAAAATTTTCATTTTATCATGATCGTCCCAATCTTTGGAGTCAGGGTGATCCATCACGTTGATGGATTGGCCATACATGAGCCCGGTAGGTTGTATTACGCGATAAAGCGAATGCTCAGGATGTGCTGACTTTTTTCCTTCGGAGGAAAGATCTTTCAACAACTCTTTGCGAAATTCCAGATATTCTTTTAGCCAACCCTTTTCTGCGGGCTTCATAAAGCGAATTTTAAAAGGAGAAGATACGATATTTTGATTTGGAATTAAAAACCCTGAAGCTCATTATCCTTTGGAGGAGTTCTTCCACCCTTTTTTCTCAATGGATTTGAAAGATTCCTCCACCTTTTTGCGCAGTGAATTTTTGAATTCCTCTAGCCTGGAAGAAATCGTTTTGCTCTCTGTTCCTAAAATTTGAGCCGCAAGTATTCCTGCATTTTTTGCTCCATTAAGCGCTACCGTTGCAACCGGTACGCCAGAAGGCATTTGCAGAATCGATAACACCGAATCCCATCCATCGATGGAATTAGATGATTTCACGGGCACCCCAATGACGGGTAGTGTCGTCAGTGATGCCACCATTCCCGGAAGGTGAGCCGCCCCACCGGCTCCGGCAATAATTACCTTCAATCCTCTTCCTTTTGCCGAGGAAGCATAGTCTACCATGCGCTGCGGTGTGCGATGTGCTGACACGATGGTTAGCTCAAATGGAATTTTCAGTTCTTCTAAAAACTCAGCAGCTTCTTTCATGATTTTTAAATCCGACTCGCTGCCCATGATAATACCTACCATCGGTTTGCTCATGCCATTACTTTAAATTTGTCCTTCACTAATTTTGCTTTTCGCTTAAGCTCTTCAGCATCTTGATCGATGACGGTTACGTGACCCATTTTTCGAAAAGGCTTAGTCATTTTCTTACCGTAAAGATGAATATAAACTCCCTTTTCGTGAATCACTTCCTCCAGCCCAACATATTTGGCAAGACCGGAATAGCCATCTTCTCCTAAGATGTTAATCATGGCGCTGGGCGAAGTAATGCGGGTATCACCCAGTGGCAGGTTCAGAATTGCTCTCAGGCATTGCTGATATTGAGAGGTAATGTTTCCTTCGATGGTTTGATGACCGCTATTGTGAGGACGAGGAGCAACTTCATTTACAAGTACTTCACCTTTTTTCGTAACAAACATTTCTACCGCAAGCAAGCCAACCATTTTTAGCTCCTTGATCACATGCCGTGCAATGCGATCCGCTTCCATAGCAACGTCATCCGAAATTTGAGCAGGCGCAAATAGATATTCTACCAGATTTGCCTCCGGATGAAATACCATTTCTACTGCGGGGTAGGAGACCACCTCTCCCCTTTCGTTACTGGCTACGATAACTGCAATTTCTTTTTCGAAGTGGATTAATTTCTCCAGCAAGCCCGGAGCATCAAATGCCTTGTCGAGATCATTTTCCGTTCGCATGATCTGCACTCCCCGCCCATCATAGCCTTCCTTGCCCAACTTATTTACAGCAGGAAGAAATGATAGATGATTTTTGGCTTCAGCCTTATTGTCAAGTAAAACAAATTCTGCTGTAGGAATTTGATGAAGGCGATAAAATACTTTTTGCTTTCGCTTGTCCTGAATTAATTCAATCACCTCGGGTTGCGGAAATACTTTTTTCCCTTCGCGCACCAACTGTTTGAGCGCTTCAACATTCACATTTTCGATTTCGATCGTGAGCAGATCGCAATCTCTTCCAAAATTGAGTAAGGTATCGTAATCGGTAAGTTTACCTTGTGTGAATTCACTGATCCTTGCGCAAGGAGCTGAGGCATCAGGATCTAAAACCTTGAATTGAATATTCAAGTCAATACCGGATTGGATAAGCATACGCCCCAACTGACCCCCTCCTACTATGCCTACTTTAAAGTTTTGATAAAACTGTTGACTCATTACTAATTTAAAAGCTTCACCTCTAAGATTTTATCACCTACTTCCATCTGATGTACGGCATCCATACCGCTGATCGTATTGGCAAAAATAGTATAACGTCCGTTAAGATGTGGCGTAGGTGAATGAGTAATAAACCATTGTGTCCCTTCTGTATCCTTTCCGGCTGAGGCCATGCCTACCGATCCGGTGGAATACCTCCTGCGTGAAAATTCAGATCGGATTGAATAATCTTCACTTCCATATCCATCACCACGATTACATCCTGTTTGAATGACAAAATTAGGAACCACACGGTGAAAGAACTTAGTGTTGAAATAGTTCTGCTTCATCAGGGTTATAAAATTTGTTACAGAGCCTGGAGCTTCTTCAATTAACAACTGGATAACGACATCGCCCTTTGTGGTGCGAATTAATACCTGCTGATCTTTTTTTATTGACTTTGCCAAAGCCCAATCAATGGGATGATTAAAAACATTTTTTGGGGCATCTGGTTTTGTCCTTCCTTCGAAATAAGCGATGGCTTCCTCCAGAGGTTGCAACGCTTCAATATCTTTTGGTAACGACAATTTATTCTTGGCGTCCACCAAAAATGAAAAGTCTGTGATGATGGATTTAAAATCCAGTTTAGGATCGGCCAGTGCGTCAGTCACTACACCGATAACTCCCGGATCACCATCACCAATGGCGTTGCGATAAGCGGTTGCAAACTTTTCTTTCCATGAAGCGGAAAGTGTCAGGCTTCGATTCAAACTCGTGAGTGCTTGCGCTGCGTTGGTTTTGATCACCGTAACTTTAGAGCTAATCATCTGCTGAGAAATGAAATCGAAAGCGTTGGTAGTTTTTGACAACGCAGATAAAAGCCAGGCTTTTTCGTACTCATTGTCTGAACGATTGTATAGATCGAGAATTTTTACGCGATAAGAAGTATCACTCTGCACCAGGATTTCCATCAGGTTTGCACGCACTCTCCAGTTTTTGGCCAGTGGCAAACTCCTACCAATATCATCCGAATCGCTAGGCTGTGCAATTTGTTTGAGCACTTCGGTGGCAGCAATAGCAACGTTGACATTTGCATCTTGCAGAGCGTTATACAAAGGCTCTTTTGATGCTGACGGAAAACTTTGAAGTGCCCGAACAGCGTTGCTACGTACTCGGTAATCAGAATCATTTAAACACTCCTTGATAGCTTGCCACGATTCTTCAGTGGCAACTTTGCGAAGCCCACTGGTGGCTGCCATCCTGACATTAACAGATGAATCACTCTTTGCAGCAAGGGATAAATTATTTAAAAAGAAATTTCCTGAAACGGATGCGCGGTTGAAAAAATGAGCTGCGGCAAGCCGGGTTGATTCAGAATATTTTTGATTTAGAAATTCTTTTGCACGATTGATCACCGCAGAATCGGCCAATCCTCGTAACCCCAGTCGATAAAGAGCTCGTGCCAGGCCAGCCTCCGTAATGGAATCTGTGGCGCGATAGGTTTTCAAAATAGTCAAGTCATTTTTTGTAATAGATTTTCCAAGTGCCTCCAACACTTCAGCTACTACAGCAGAGCTCTTGTCGCTTACGGCAGGAATTAACGCATTCACCGATGCAAATCCACCGGTTTGACCGAGCGCGAATGCCGCATTGGCCCGAACATTTTCTGAAACATCTTCAAGTAGTATGGACCCGAGGAGATTTGATTTTAGAGTGTCCTGAACAGAGCCAAATGCCAAACATGCCTCCGCACGGTAGCGCTCATCAGTGTGCGCAAGAAATTGTGCAAGGCTATCGGAATTTCGTTTATCCGATAGATCATAAATGACTACTATATTGGAATCGCTAAACTTATTAGGCTTGGAACATGCCAGCAGCACAAGCGTTGCGGCAAGGGTAACAATAAACCCCTTCATTTTTTAATTTGGCGTTTGAGCAGCACGGGCCACAACATCATTAAATTCGATACCCACCATTTTGATGGAGTAAAGCAGTAAGCGAACTTCCTTCACGTGAACATTTCCGTCAGCTTCCGACATCTTGTATAAATAGACAAAGGCTTTCAGTTTTTCTTCATCAGTGCACTCATTCATCAATTTGATTCCTTGCTCATAGATATCGCGCTCTTTTTTGGTAACGATTTCTTTTTCAAAATCATCAAAAAGTGAGTCAGGAATTTGTTCTTTTTCTTTTATTCTTTTGAGTGCTTGCTTTTCGCGCTCATCAATAACACCATCGGCACTGATCAACAACCGCACTAAATAAAGTAATCCTAAATGGTACTTACTTTTAGCATCCATAACTTGAGTTTATATTCTTCTAAAGATAGAGAAAAACCAATAATCTGGTGATGGAGTCTGCTGTTATCTGGAGATTTTCAAGAAAGGGATTGATAGATAATGAAGGCCGAAAGATACGCGAGGCCTGTCATATAGGCGAGTTGCATCAGCGGCCACTTCCAGCCTTTTGTTTCGCGCTTTACAATGGCCAGTGTGCTCATGCACTGCATAGCAAAAGTGTAGAACACCAGTAAAGACAAACCTACTGCGGTGGTGTAACGCGGGCCACCGGTCTCTGCGTTCACTTCTGATTTCAATCGGCTCTTGATGGTGGTTTGATCTTCCGTACTACCGATGCTATAGATTGTAGCGATCGTACCTACAAATACTTCGCGTGCTGCAAAAGAAGTAACCAGCGCAATTCCAATCTTCCAATCAAAACCCAATGGCTTGATAGCAGGCTCCAGACCTTTTCCAATAATACCGGCATACGAGTGCTCTAATTTGTAGGCGGCAATCCGATCTTCAATACCCTGCTCGGTCAGTCGTTGATTACTGGCTTGAAGCAAAACCATTTCCCTGGCTTTTGCCATTTCTTCAGCCGGACCATAGCTGGCCAAAACCCATAGGATAACCGAGATCGCAAGAATTACTTTACCGGCCTCAAACACAAAGGCTTTTGTCTTTTCAAGAATATTGTAGCCAACATTCGACCACTTTGGCATCCGGTAGGTGGGGAGTTCCATGATCAGAAAGCTTCGCTCTTTGGTGTTGATCAAAAACTTCATCACCCATGCGGAAATAATTGCGGCCAAAAAACCCAGAAAGTACAGCCCCATCAGCACCAGTCCCTGATAATTAAAAAAGCCGAACAGTCTATCATCAGGAATAATGAGTGCGACCAGAATGGTGAATACCGGAAGCCGGGCGGAACAACTCATAAAGGGTGTTACAAAAATCGTGATCAGTCTGTCTTTCCAATTTTCAATCGTGCGCGTGGCCATAATGGCCGGAATAGCGCAAGCCCAACCAGACATTAGTGGCACTACACTTTTGCCATTCAATCCAAACTTTCGCATGATTTTATCCATCAGGAAAACCACGCGCGCCATATAACCTGATTCTTCTAAAACCGAAATGAAGAAGAACAACATGGCGATTTGCGGAATGAAAATCACAATGCCTCCAATGCCTGGAATAATACCTTGAGTAATGAGTTCAAAGAAAGGCCCCTCCGGAAGTTTTTTGCTCAATGTATTACTCAATCCCGCAAAGGACTGATCAATAAAATCCATGGGTATTTGTGCCCAGGCAAAAATGGATTGAAAAATGAGGAAGAGCAGACTGAAGAAAATAAGGTAGCCGCCAACTTTATGTGTAAGCACTTTATCGATTCGGTACGAAAACTTCTTCCATTCCGGATCTGGAGAGCGCAGGACAATCTTGTTCAAAAGCTCCTGTATAAAACCATACCTGAGTACAGTTTCAGCGCCCTGATACTTGCCATGAAAGAACTGAGTTTCCTGGGCAATGTCTTTAATAAACTTTTTGTCTTCGGCTTTTAGGAAAGCAAGGTTGTCGGCCTGCTGTAAAAATTGGTAGGCTTCGTAGTCGCAGGTCAACTTAAAATGATTGCGGATTTTATCTACCGCTCCTCGTATCGAATCATCAATTTTAAATACGTTGAGCGAAGAGGGCTTCAACGGAGCAGTCAAAAGTGTTTTAAGGTCTTCAATGCCAAGACCGGTGCGGGCATTGATCATCACTACAGGCAGATCAAGTGATGATGCAAGATTTTTCACATCAATACTTTGCCCTGATTGTGCCGCAAGATCAACCATGTTAAGCGCAAGAATGGTTGGCAGCCGAAGGTCAATCAACTGTGTGAGCAGGAGCAAACAATTTTTTAAGTTAGTGGCATCGGCAACGAGCACTACTTTGTCTGGATAAAAATCGCTCTTCTGGTTTGCTAATATTTCAGAAACTATTTTTTCATCGAGCGTTCGCGGATACAAACTATAAATGCCGGGCAGGTCAGTAAACTCTCCCACGATATCACTGGTCAGTTCGCTTACGCCAGTTCTTTTGTCAACCGTTACCCCAGGAAAATTTCCGATCTTCTGATTGAGACCAGTGAGTTGATTGAAGAGTGATGACTTGCCGGAATTGGGTTTACCAACGAGGGCGATTTTTAGTCTTCTGGCAGCCATCAAATGAGAATCTTAATAGTGGAGGCTTCTTCCAATCGCAACGATAAGTCATAGCCGGAAACACTTACGCAAACAGGATCACCGAAGGGAGCGCTAAAATTAAAACGGACCGCAGTACCTGGTAAAAAACCCATTTCCATCAATTTGACTGAGATTTGCTCATCCGAAAAACCTAAAATGACGGCTGTTTGCCCTGTTTTCATATCGGCTACACTCATTTTTCCTTCCGTCATCCTTATTTAGATTAATTTTAAACAGCGCAATATAGGTGCCTTCAGCCGTTCAAACAATGATTATATTCAGGAAAGAATTAGGGTGGCTGGATACCGTTAACGCGTCAGCACTGCATATGAAAAAGAATAAGGAGAAGATTAAAAAACCGACCCCAAAAGTTACTCCACCTCCTGCAAAAAAAGAGGAAGATGAAAACCCGTTTGATTTTGGCGGGCTTCCAAAGCGGGAGTTAAAAAAGAACCTTGGTTGTGGTTGAAATCGCAATCGATAAATTGCAGCGGATCAATTTCACTTATGACAATTACGAAAGATCATTTAACGATTTTGAAAAAAATAGGTAAGGCAGAAACAACGGGAAACGTTATGGAAATTTTGGAATGGCCTGTGTCAAAGTTTGATGATGGCTTTATGCTGGCCAACGAAATGCAAAATGATAACCTGGTAAAATTGCTGTACTCAAATTTTAATAAAAATCTGATCGTAGTAGAGTTGACCCTGGTGGGTCAACGTGAAGCGCAACGGTGATTGTCAGATTGAGTCAGCAAAGAAAACTCTCTTCACACGCTCACTGGTACTCGTCAATATTTCGTAAGGTATCGTTTCAATTCGCGAAGCGATCTCTTGTATCGGGAGGTGATCTCCAAAAATCATCACCTCATCACCTTCAGCTGCATCAATACCCGTTACATCAATCATCGTCATGTCCATACACACATTGCCTACCACAGGCGCACGCTTGCCCTTCACCCATACGATGCCTTTTCCACGACTAAACGCTCTGCTAAAACCATCGGCATAACCAATAGCAATGGTGGCCAGTACAATATCTTCGTTCGCTTTTCCTTTACGACCGTACCCGATTGTTTCTCCTTTCTTGATTTTTTTAATCTGGGATATGATCGTTTTCAAGGACGCTACCGGTTTCAGTTCGCTCACCGCATCGAGTGTGGGATTGATGCCGTACAAGCCAATGCCCAACCGAACCATATCCATTTGATGTTTTGAATGGCGTATAAGCCCTGGAGAATTGAGCATATGCCGAAGAGGTTTAATTCTGAGTGCGCTTGTTATCCTCTCATAACAAGCGTGGAATATTTCAACCTGTTGTTTGGTAAAATGATCGTGTTCATCTTCATCGGCCCCAGCCAAATGTGAGAAGACCGATACAACATTTACATTTTTGTTTTGTGAAAAGATTGAAATTAACTCCGCAAGATCCTCCTCATCGAAACCTAATCGATGCATGCCCGTATCCAATTCAACATGGACCGATGCGGCTTTGCCATTCAGAAAGTCAATCCAGGTGCGGAGCATGGTGAGGTTATACATTACGGGCTCAAGCCGGTAGTTAAGCAATGCATCAAAACTTTCCGGTGATGGATTCATCACCATGATGGGCAAAGAAATTTGATTCTTTCGCAAATCAACCCCTTCATCGGTATAGGCTACGCCCAAATAATCTACTTTGTGATATTGTAAAAGGTTGGCGATCTCTTCGCTGCCACTACCATAGGCGAAAGCTTTTACCATCACCATCAGCTTCACGCCAGGCTTCAGTTTTGATCGGAAGAAGTTCAGGTTATGTACAATCTTATTCAAATCAATTTCCATTACCGTGCCATGAACCTTTGATTGAAGCTTGCTCACCAACTCTTCAAACTGAAAAATGCGGGCGCCTTTGATCAGTATTAATTCGTGATCGAGCTCGTGAAAGTTGAAGGTGTTTACAAAATCCTTGGTGGTGTAATAAAACTTAACTTCGGATGCAAGCGTTTTAAATGTCTCTCGATTCCTGAAAAGAAATGGCCCGATTCCCACAAATCGTGTGATGCCTTTTCCGACAATGAGTGAAGAAAGTTGAGCGACCAGATCCGATTCTGATAATCCGGATTGAAAAATATCAGAAAGAATTAACGTTTTCTTTTTGCGCTGCTGCCCCAGCAAAAAATCCAAACTGATTTTCAACCCACCCAGATCGTTGTTATAAGAATCGTCAATCAATTGGCAGCCATTGATGCCAGGCTTTAGCTCAAGCCGCATGGGCACAGACTTTACTTGAGCGATTCGTTTTTGAATTGTCTCTTGATCGTAATTCAAATGAAGCATCATCACTACACAGTGAATACAATTCTCAAGCGATGCTTGATCTGCGAAGGGAGCTATTAAGCGAATGAGTGATCCATTGTATTGAAGGATAATTTCCCCATTACTAAACTTTACGGGAATGTCTGCTTCTGCCGAAAAGGCCCAACTTAACGATTTGATTTTTGCTTGGTTAATCTCTGAGGCAAGTAATGCATGATCACTTCGAAAGATCAATTTATCCACGGAAGTGAACAGAGCCAGTTTTTCCTGAATCTTTTCACGCGTAGAAGAGAATCCTTCATCATGAGCCGTTCCGATATTGGTGAAAATGCCAATAGTAGGCTGAATGATTTCCCGAAGCAACGCCATTTCACCGGGTTTGGAGATTCCGGCTTCAAAAATTCCCAATTGATGGAAGGGTTGAAGCTGCCAGACCGAAAGAGGCACGCCCAATTGTGAGTTATAACTGCCTGGATTTTTTGCTATCGAATAATCGGGCGATAACAATTGGTACAGCCATTCCTTAACAATGGTTTTGCCGTTGCTTCCCGTGATGCCTATCACCGGAATAGTAAATTGACTGCGATGATAGGAAACCACACTCTGCAAGGCGCGCAGGGAAGATTCAACACGAATAAAAGAAGCCTCCGGAAATGCTGAATAGTTTTGTGGAGTCTCTACAACAAATTGTCTGATCCCGGATTGATATAATTCAGAAATAAAGTGATGTCCATCGTGTCGCGCCCCGTTGATGGCAAAAAAAACGGAATCATCAGTGGGCAAAACTTTACGACTATCAATGACCAGCCATTTGATCTCACGATCAGAAGGCAGTTGTTCAATTTTTCCTCCGGTGATTTTGCTGAGATCAGAAAAATGTATCATCAATATAACCTTCCTCCGTTAGGCACTTGCTTGTCCGTTGTGCACAATACTACGTTACCTTTTTCATCGGGAAGACCGGTGACTAAAACTTCGGAAATGAAATTGGCGATTTGCTTGGGTGCAAAATTCACAACACACACCACTTGTTTGCCAGGTAAATCTTCTACCGTATAATGGGTGGTTATTTGAGCGCTTGATTTCTTAATTCCCAAATCACCCAAATCAACCCAAAGCTTAAAAGCGGGCTTTTTGGCTTCCAGAAAGGGTTCGGCCTTCACAATGGTGCCAACACGCAAATCAATTTTGTTAAAGTCCTCCCATGAAATCATAAATATTTTCTTATTTTGCACCTCTCCAATCGTAAAAATAAGAGGAGATTTTTTGAAAAGGCTATGAAGTTTAAGTTTTTGGACATTCGTGGAGTTTTCATTTTTATGCTCTCAATCACAGGAGCCGCTCCTGCGTTTGCTCAGGATGGTCTGCCTACACCCATGAATGAGGTGAAAGAAATTAACCTCCACCCAGAGTTAAACATCAATGATGATAAAGTACTGATTGCTGAGCCTGTTGAACAAAAGGCAAGCAATGCAGTTTCATCGTCAGCAAAAGAGACAGCATCAAATCAAGCAAAAGCTACAAAGCTAAAAGCTGGCGACACCACAGCGACAAAATCAGTCGGGGAAAAGAAAGAGCCAGACCCACTATCCTTTAACTTCTTGTATTACCTCATTCAAAAGGTGAAGTTTTCGGATATGATGGATGAATGATTTTATTCATTCATCTCACTTCAACTACATTTAGGATTTTTTCACCAGGAATTTTTCCAGATCGGTAAGTTTTAACACACCTTCATAGTAGGCCTTACCGAAGATCACAGCAAAGATGCCCATGTCATTCAATCGTTGAATGTCATCCACACCGCGCACACCACCGCTGGCTAATACTTTTAACTCCGGAAACTTGGTAAGAATCTCTTCATAAAAACTGAACGCAGGACCCTCGAGCACACCATCACGCGATACATCAGTACACTTCGCATATTTCAACCCGCGGTCATAGAAATATTGAAGGTGATCGAAAAGATTGATTTCTGATTTTTTCTGCCAGCCTCTGAAAGCAATCGTTTTTGAACTGATGTCGGTTACATCTGCACCGAGCGTCATTTTTTCGCGACCATAAGAAATAATCCAGGAAGCAAATAATTCAGGATTGGTAACAGCAATACTTGATGCTGTGATGTAATCGGCACCAAACTCATATGCTTTTCCAATATCGCCATCGGTACATATGCCACCTGTGAAATCTATTTTCAAATCGGTGTAGCCTGCAATTGCTTCCAGTACGTGATAATTTTTGGGGCTGCCTTTTTCGGCTCCATCCAAATCCACCAGGTGAATTACTTCAATGCCATGGTCTTCAAATCGCTTGGCAAGGTCAAGTGGATTTTCATCATATGCCTTCTCGCTGGCAGGATCCCCCTTCCTCATCTTTACAACTTTGCCTTTTCTTATCGCTATTGAAGGGATTACTTGTATCATTTTCGTTAAGGTCTTTAGTAGTTTGATTGAATTGAAAATAATTTTTAGTTCGCAATCGCGAAGGGTACTGATATCAGAGTTGTATCCCACAAAAAGATCAACTCCATTTCTTCATCTGTCTTTTCCACAGAGATGGTAAAACGTTCAAATACTTTGTCTTGAATCACCACTGGGGCTTCCACGGTGACCACATCCATCTGAGCGTTTCGATTTGCCTGCCCATTAAAATCAACTCCCCATGACGGAATTTCAGAATTGAGAATGACCGACCAAGTCTGCTCCCCAGGAATCGTCCAAACGCTGTATTTCCCGGCCTTTAATTTCTTTCCGCTGAAGTCAAGATCTTTGTTGGTTTCAAAGGTAGTAGCCTCGTTTGCTCCCGTTCTCCATACTTTGCCGAAAGGCACTAATCCAGTTTTCCCAAAAATCACGCGTCCCTTTTTGGAGGGGCTGTTGTAAAACACATTTACCTTAAGATCTCCATTTTCAAACGCTACGGTGGCCTCTGGACTGAAAGATTTTGTGTAAAAAACCCTGAAATAAGTCAGTGCTCCCAGAATAATCAGCAACACAATGCCAACCGAAATAAGTATTTTTTTCATAGTCAGAACTCCCCGAAGGGCACACATTTTAGTTTAGGAACTTCGAGTTTAATATTTTTAATGGTCAATTTGCAAATAATATCGCCTTCGCATTTAATTTTAAGCCTTAAATCTAATTATCATGTCAGTTTTTGCCGTTGTTATTGCCCTATTTATTCTTGCCATCGTTTCTATTTGGATTTTCCCTAATAGCAAAGTGAGCAACAATGAACACGATTTGAAGCATTGATTCATGTGCTTTAAATGAACGTCTGTGTTTTCTGCGGGTCGAGTATTGGTAATAGTACCGTTTATGAGACTGCGGCAAAGGAGTTGGCCCACTATTTGGCATTGTCAGGATCCACCCTGGTATATGGTGGTGGAAACATTGGCTTGATGGGGGTTATTGCTGATGAAATGCTCCATCGCAATTCCCCTGTAATAGGTGTCATCCCCGACTTCCTCATGCAGCGTGAAGTGGGCCACAAAGGGCTTACGCAATTGGAAATAGTGAGTTCGATGCACGAGCGAAAAAAGAGAATGGCCGATCTTTCTGATGCATTCATTGCTATGCCGGGAGGCATGGGCACTTTGGATGAGCTGGCCGAAATTCTTACCTGGAAACAACTAGGTCTTGTCAAAGCTCCAATTGGATTATTGAACACCGCAAATTATTTTGATCCTCTCATTGCCCAAATGAAGGCTATGGTGGACGCTGGATTTCTAAGGTTGAAAAACTATAATGATTTGGCTATTGCCGATAATCCTAAAGAATTGCTCACCTTACTTGGGGTAATTACCGTTTAACCCACAACCTTTGTCCTCAATTATTGGTAAATTTATACTGGAGGTTTGCCATGACGCGATTTTTAGTTCTTTCTTTTTTGTTGCTTAGCCCTCTTCTTAGCCTTGCTCAGATACTGGGATTTGTATTACCGGAAGGAGAGAAGAAGGTTCAATTCCCAATTGAGGTACACAACAATCTGGTGGTGCTGCCCATTGTGCTAAATGGTCAGTTGCCACTAAAATTTATTTTGGATACGGGCGTTCGCACAGCCATACTCACAGAAAAGGCATATAGCGATATTTTGAATTTGCCCTACACCCGCAAATACACACTAGCAGGCCCGGGTGGAGTAAAACTTGTAGATGCTTATGTTACTACCAACGTAAGTTTGGATATGCCGGGTGTACATGGACAAGGCCATGCCATGCTGGTGCTTGAAGAAGATTATCTCGAACTCAGAAATTCATTAGGTACAGATGTTCATGGAATTCTTGGGTATGAATTGTTTAGCCGATTTGTAGTACAAATCGATTACGAACGAAAAATGCTTACACTCACCATCCCTGAAAAATTCAGACGTAAGCGAAAGTATGATGAGATACCGATCACGGTGGAGGATACCAAGCCTTACATCACCGTGGTTGCTGAGATGAACGACACATCAAAAGTAAGTTTGAAATTATTGGTGGATAGCGGAGCCAGTCATGGGCTAATTCTGGAATCAGAATCGGATGACCGAATTGTGATGCCCAAAGATATTATCAGCAGCGTGATAGGAAGAGGGTTGGGCGGAGCAATCACAGGGAAGATCGGTCGACTAAAATCATTAGATATTGGTGACTATAAGATTATGGATGTGATCGCGAACTATCCTGACCCCAACAGCTACATGGATACATTGAAGATGAATCGTGTTACGTTTAGAAATGGTTCCATGGGTGGAGAAATATTGAGCCGCTTCAGTGTGATCTTTGATTTTCCGGATAACAAAATCTTTCTCAAGAAAAATTCTTCCTTCAACAAAAAATCATACTACAATTTGAGCGGACTCACTATTCGCGCGAAAGGATCGCGCCTGAGAAATTTTGAAATCTCAGATGTGCGGGCAAACTCTTCGGCAGAAAAAGCAGATTTGAAAATAGGTGATGCAATACTCTCTGTTAACGGCTATCGTGTTGAAGATCTGGAACTCAACAATGTCAATAATCTCTTCAACTCAAAACCAGGAAAGAAAATTGTAGTGGAGATTGACCGGAAGGGAGAGAAGATGAAAAAAGAATTCAGGCTAGAAAGCCAGATTTGAAATAGCCCGAATCAACTTTCCTTTTCTTTTGCGATACGCTTTGCGCAAATACTCCTGTGTCTTTTTGAACTTCAATGAATTTACCAGCGCCACAAACAAAGAATCACCGGTAAGGTTATCCTTCAAAACATAATTCATCGCGCCAAAGGAAACAGCCTCAAGGTAATTTGAATTTTTTATGATGGTAATAGGAATGCCCTTGGTTTTTGGCTGACTGGAAAAAGTAATTACTGCTTGTTGCAGTGATTCTTTGCCGATATTATCATCAATAACGATGTGAGATGGTTTGAATTTAATCAATCGTTGAAGGCCACTTCTCAAATCGAACGCAATTTCCGTAATCACTTTTCTTCCTTTGGTGTGTTCAATGTGATCAAAAACCCTACTGAGCTCTATTGGATTGTTCCCAATGAGCAAAACATTAAAATTTTCAAAAGTAGAAGAGGAATTCATAGTACTAATAACTACTTTTTACCTGCTTAGGTTTAATGAACAGAGTAATTATTGCGGTTATATTTTCTAACCTATATTAACGCTTTTGCACCGGACTTTTTCTTCAATGAAAGAATAAATTTTTATCGATCACGTGAAATCAGTAGCCATTGTTGGTGGAGGCCTCTCCGGACTTGTTTTGGCCAATTGTTTGGCAGATGCTCAAATTCAGTGCACTGTTTTTGAACGAAAAAAATTTCCGTTCCATCGTGTTTGTGGCGAGTACATTTCAAATGAAACGGCACCATTTTTGACTAAGCGCGGGTTATTTCCTTCTCCCTTTCTTCCTCCCCAGATTAAACAATTACAATTAACCTCCGTGAACGGAAAGAGCGCAACGATTGCATTAGACCTTGGGGGATTTGGAATAAGTCGTTACTCGTTTGATCATTTTCTGTATTTGAAAGCAAAAGCAAAGGGCGTTGAATTTTATCTTGAAACAGAAGTGGATGCGATTCAATTTGATGAAAATGAATTTCAAATTGTTACGAATCAGAAATCATTTTCAAGTGATGTTGTAGTTGGCGCTTTTGGCAAGCGATCAAAACTGGATGTGTCCTTGTCAAGAAATTTCATTAAAAAGCGATCTCCCTATGTTGGAGTAAAGTATCATATTAAAACAAACCACCAGCACGACTTAATAGCGCTACATAATTTTAAAAACGGCTATTGCGGTATCAGTAATATTGAAGAAGGGAAAACTACGCTTTGCTACCTCACTCATCGAAACAATTTACGAGAAGCAAAGAATGTAAAGGAGATGGAAGAGCACATTCTGTTTCGCAATCCGTTCATCAAGGAAATTTTTCGTAATGCAGTGTTTCTGTTCGAACGACCTGAAACGATAAACGAAATTTCCTTTGAGACGAAAGCTCCTGTAGAAAATCACATTTTGATGTGCGGAGATTCTGCGGGAATGATTACTCCGCTGTGCGGTAATGGCATGGCAATGGCGATCCATGCTGCAAAAATTGCAAGCGACTTGATTCAATCTTTTTGCGAAGGCAAGATTAGCCGGGGACAACTTGAAGATCAATATGCACATCAATGGAGCGCTCAATTCGAAAACCGACTCCGTTCCGGCAGATTAATTCAAAATCTTTTTGGCAGCGAGGGTGCATCCAATGCAGCCGTTAATCTTGCACGCTATGCGCAGCCGGTGGCAAACTTTCTGATCGCTAAAACCCATGGCGCGGAGTTTTAGTCAATAAAACGCTCAACGTCTATGGTTATCTCAATTCGAGATGCTCCTCTCTGAAATAAGTATGGTTGGAAAATGCCACCGATATTTTCATATTGCGCGCTTGTTGCACCAAATGATAGCACGCCTTTGCCTTATTTTGCTAGTTCTCTTTGCCTCTTGCAAAGAGAAAGACAATTCTGAAAAATCCAACTTGTTTGAGGCTGGAAAGAACCTGGGAGTTGTGTCAGATCAACTGGAAGAAGCCTCTGGACTTGTGGCGAGCATAACCAATCCTGGATATCTGTGGACACACAACGATAGCGGAAACCCAGCTGAGTTGTTTTTGATAGATGAACATGCAGATGTGGCGCTAACAATAAAACTTAAGGGAATTAAAAACCGAGACTTTGAGGACATCAGCATGGGCCCTGGCCCGGATGGAAAGAATTACATTTATGTGGGCGACATTGGTGATAATCTTGCAGTCTTCAATGAAAAAGTCATTTACTATTTTGAAGAACCCAAGTTAAATGGGCAAAATAAATTTGAGTTGACAGAGTTTGATACGCTCGTGTTAAAACTTTCGGATGGTGTGCGAGATACAGAAACACTAATGATTGATCCACTTTCGAAAGACCTTTTCATCATTTCGAAACGTGAAGATTCGGTGAGACTTTATCAGCTTCCTTTTCCATACACAACCAAGGATACACTAACCGCTCAAAAAGTTGCAACACTACCTTACTATAAAATTGTAGCAGGCGATATTTCGCGCGATGGCCAGGAAGTACTTCTTAAGGACTACGATCATATTTATTATTGGAAAAAAACCGGGGCCGAGACCATTGTTGATCTTTTGAAAAAAGCACCGGTGGAGATTCCTTACGATCGCGAACCCCAAGGCGAATCCATTGCGTGGAGTTTGAGTGGTGATGGTTTCTTCACGCTGAGCGAGACTGTAAAGGACAAGCGTGGGAAATTATTTTACTACAAAAGAAAGTGATCAGGATTGCCGATGGATCAGGTCGCGTGTAAACTCAATCAGCAACTCTTTTTCGCGATTTGATTTAAGTGCTTCCAATTCTCTGAAGCCAGCTTCGAAGAAGGAATCTATTTTTTGCTGTGCGAGGTTTTCTATACCTAGCTTGTCGTAAAGCGCGGTAATTGCTTTTACTTTTTTCGCAGGATTAAATTTGCGCGCACTCAACCAACGCTTCAATTCTTCGCGATCTTTTCCTTTCGCCTTTTCGAGTGCTTTAATCAACAAGAAGGTTTTCTTGTTTGCAAGGATATCACCACCTACTTGCTTTCCAAATTTGGACTGATCGGCATACACATCCAGCAAGTCGTCTTTCAATTGAAAGCCAATTCCAATTTTCGTTCCGAAGTCGCGCAACGCTTTTCGATCTTCTAATGATGCGTCTGCTAAAATAGCACCTAGTTCAAGACTGAATCCCAGCAGCACGGCAGTCTTTAAACGAATCATTTCAATGTAATCAGCTTCTTTCACCATTGCCTTTTGTTCAAACTCCATGTCCCACTGCTGACCTTCACATACCTCCGCTGCACATCGATTAAAGGCAACTAGCACTTCCTTCAACTGATGCTGAGGGAGGCTCATAAAGATTTCATAAACCTTCACCAACATCACATCACCCGATAAAATGGCAGTATTCGTGTTCCATTTTTCATGAACCGTTTGCTTGCCTCTGCGCAGAGGAGCCTTATCCATGATATCGTCATGCATCAGCGTAAAGTTGTGAAATGCTTCCACCGCGATTGCATGGCCAACGATTGTTGTCGCATCCTTTTTGTATAGAGAGTAACCAAGCAATGTAAGAATTGGGCGCAGGCGCTTCCCCCCCAAGGCCATGATGTAACGAATGGACTCGTAAAGGGATTTTGGCTGCGCACCAAATTTTTGGTTTTTAATTTCTGATTCGATCAGTTTTTTATACGTGGCAATGGTAGTCTGCATCAGAATGATTGGAGAGTTAAAATGCTGAGGTCTTTTACCGAAAGTTCTTTAGAAACAGACGATTTGACGAAAGGTTTTATTCAAAAGTAAGATCTATTAGCCTGCGATCTACATCGGTCTTCTTCACCCGCACCTTTACTTCATCGCCCAGGCGGTAAATCTTTTTTCTTCTCCGGCCAATAACCCTGTAGTTACGTTCATCAAATTCGTAAAAATCGTCTTTCATATCGGCCAATCGGCTCATGCCTTCGCATTTGGTTTCTACAATTTCCACAAAGATTCCAAAGTCGGTGACACCGGTGATGATGCCGTTGTAAACTTTGTCTTCGGCCATGCTCATGAACTCCACTTGCTTGTATTTTATAGAGGCCCGTTCAGCATCGGCAGCTCGTTTTTCACGCTCGGAAGAGTGAATGCATTTTTCTTCAAATTCTTTTCTATTCACAGACTTACCACCATCCAGATAATGCTGCAACAAACGATGCACCATCATATCCGGATATCTTCGGATGGGTGAGGTAAAGTGTGTGTAATGTTCAAAGGCAAGACCGAAATGTCCTTTGGCATCGGTGGTGTATTTTGCTTTTGCCATAGCACGCACTGCCAGCGACTGCAATACGTTTTGTTCGGGCTTTCCTTCAATTTCATTCATCAATTTGTTCAGCGACCTTGAGATGGTTGCTTCCTCAACCTGAAGCTTGTGCCCAAACTGCTTGGCAAACTGTGCAAAGTCTTCCACTTTTTGAGGATCAGGGAAATCGTGTGTTCGGTAAACGAAGGTATTTTTTTCTTCCCCTTTTTTCATTTTGAAAATGTAAGTAGCCACAGCCCGATTGGCGAGCAGCATGAACTCTTCAATCAGCTTGTGAGCATCTTTTCTAACCTTAGGAATGACCGCTAAAGGTTTTCCTTTTTCGTCCAGCTTGAATTTAACTTCAGTGGTTTCAAAATTTACTGCACCCTTTTTGAATCGTTCTTTGCGCAGAATGTGGTGGAGGTCATTTAGAATCTTCAACTCGGCTGAAAATTTTCCTTCGCCCGTTTCGATTACTTCCTGAGCTTGCTCATAGGTGAAGCGGTGATCGGAATGAATGATGGTGCGCCCAAACCATTCTTTATAAATTTTTCCTTTCGCATCCATTTCGAAAACAGCAGCAAAAGTGAGTTTGTCTTCGTGCGGCCGCAGGGAGCATAGCGCGTTGGATAATCGCTCTGGTAACATGGGCACGGTGCGATCAACCAGATAAACGGATGTGGCGCGATCGAATGCATCAGTTTCCAGGGCTGTATCCGGTTTTACATAATGCGTTACATCGGCAATGTGAACCCCAATTTCGTAATGACCATTTTCTAATTGCCGAAACGAAATGGCATCATCAAAATCTTTTGCATCTTCAGGGTCGATGGTGAAGGTCAGTATCTCGCGAAAATCTTTCCTTTTCTTCACTTCATCTTTTGTGATTCCTTCTTCGATTTTTTCTGACTCGCGCAGTACACTTTCCGGGAAACGAAAGGGTAAATCAAACTCTGCCATGATGGAGTGAATCTCTGCTTCGTTTTCGCCTGTCTTGCCAAGAATCTCAAGTACTTTTGCTTCAGGGCTTTTATCTCCTTCGCCCCAGCGCGTTACTTCAAATACAACCTTATCATTTGTTTTTGCTCCGTTGATGTTTTCGGGGTAGATAAAAAAGTCCTGGTAGATTTTTTTAAAGTCAGGGACCACAAAAGCATAATTGCGCGAAACTTCTACGCGACCGGCAAAGCGCACTCGTCCTCGTTTCACTACTTCTACTACTCTTCCTTCGGGGCTCTCTCCGGTTTTGCGGCCCAGCATCGCAACTTTTACGGTATCTCCGTGAAGGGCCGAGCCCAGATCAGAAGTTCGCACGTAAATATCTTTCACTCCTTCTTCGCCTGTTACAATGTAGGCGAACCGGGGGTTTACATGATCAACAATTCCGGTGATGCCCCCTTTCCCTTTTGCCGCTGGTTTATAGAATCCGTTGCTCAATACTTCTACACTTCCCTCTTCCTCCAGTGCATCCAGCATTTTGAACACCTCTTCAATCATTGACTTCTTCTTCACGCCAAGTTTTTTTACAATCTGCTGAACGCTGTAGGCTTTGCCATTCATTTCTTCCAGCAATGCGAGCAACGCCTGAAAAACGCTTTCGTTTTCTTTGCGATTTCTTTTCTCCTTTTCCTTTTTGAATTTCTTTTTACTCATTTTTTAAACTTTAATTACAACCCACTTCCCATCACGATTTTGAAATATTTTGTTCCGGTATCAGATCTTTTCCTTTCATCTTCAAATATAACTGTGCAATGGCTACCACATCGCCCACGCAATACTCGGCTATTTTGGTAAGGTCGCCATCACGATAGTAAACCTCATTCACCATAGAGCCATCCATTAATCCTTTGCTGGTGGGGATGTGAAAAATAGCCGCTAATAAATCCAATGAAGTAAAGTGTTTGTAGTCACCAAACTTCCACATCTCCATGGTGTCCAGATGAGGCACTTCCCAACTTTTCTTTCCCGCAAGGTTTAAAAGATTGGGCAGCATGATTCCGTTAATCAGCATTCTTCTGCTCAGGTAGGGAAAATCAAATTCTTTTCCATTGTGGGCACAAAGCTTTGTTTGCGGAGGATACTTTTCCAGCAATGATTTAAACTCTATAAGCAGGGCCTTCTCATCATCATGGGCAAAGTATTTTGTTTTTAGCCCCAACTCACCTTTTTCATTTTCAACATATTTTCCAACGGCCACTACAATGATTTTTCCAAACTCTGCGTAAATGCCAGCACGCTCTTGAAACAAGTCTTCATCGGTTTGGCCTTCTTCACGTTTAAAAAAGCCTGCTTTGCGGGCCCATTGGGTCTTTAATCGCTCCGTTAGTTTTTCATATTGCGGCACACAGGCAACCGTTTCAATATCCAGGAACAGAATGTCCTTCAAATCAGAACTCATGTCAGAAAGTTAGTGAAAGATTCCTGACGCCACCAATGAACGGAATCATTGCCTTCGTCAAATTGTTATTGGGCATAGATTCGTTTATCAATAAGTTGCCATTATGCTCTCTTATAAACACGAAGTATTTCTGGCGGTGGCACGCCAACTAAGTTTTACCAAGGCCAGTCAGGAGCTTTTCATCAGCCAGCCGGCCACCACCAAACACATCAAACAATTGGAAGAGCATTATAAAGCAAGCTTATTTGAACGAAGGGGTAGTGCAATCACGCTGACGGAGGCAGGATCGATACTGTTGGAATATCTGACAAAAGTACAAACGATAGAAAAGCAATTAGAGTTCGAAATTAATTCATATCGAAACCAGATTCATGTAAAGGGTGAATTGAAACTAGGCGCCAGCACCACGGTAGCACTTTATATTATTCCTCCCATACTCTCAGGTTTTAGTCAAAAGCATTCGGATGTTCGAATCAGCTTGTTCAATCGAAATTCTGAAAGTGTACTCAAAGCATTGCTCGATCATGAAATTGATATGGGTATCATTGAGGGGAAAAATAAAATGTCGCAGGTAAACAGTGAGCACTTTCTTACCGATGAGGTGATAGCCGTGTGTTCTTCACGCAGTGCATTGACAAAGCGAAAGAAACTAACACCCGAAAATCTAAAGCATATTCCCATCGTACTTCGCGAGCGAGGATCGGGCACGCTGGCAGCCGTTAAGTTTGCCTTGGCGGGAAAGGGAATAAAAATGTCGGATTTGAAAACCAATATCCGACTAGGCGGAACGGAAGCGCTCAAGAATTTTTTGCTGGCAGATGACAGCATGGGATTTCTTCCGCTGCGTGCGGTGGCAAAAGAATTGGAATCTGGTGAACTCGTTCGGTTATACATTGATGGCCTTAGCATCACCCGACAGTTTTATTTTATTCAGCGCCATGGCGATGAAAATCACGGACTGAATCAGGCGTTTATCAAATTTGCCAAGTTGTATTATAACATTAAGTTATAGCAGATAATAAATCAGTATTAGACTGCTGTGTGCACTCCCTTTAGCTTCGCAGGCGAAATCAATTTCATTTTATGCGCTTGCTCAAAGAAAAAATATCGCACCTATCATATTTGAAGTGCTCCGTTTGTGATAAAACATTTCCGGCTGATCAGGTAAACACCTTTGCCTCGTGCGAACAATGTGGGAAAAATCCTTTGGTTGCTCACTATGATTTTTTATCTGGCTATCTCAAGGAGAATATTGACAAGGATGAGCGATCAATGTGGCGCTATTTTGAAATGCTGCCGGTATTTGATTCAAAGAATATTGTTAGCCTGGGAGAAGGGTGGACACCACTTTTAAAACTCAACAAACTTGGCCCAGAGCTTGGCTTATCTGAATTGTGGATGAAGGACGAATCACTCAACCCTACGGGCTCATTTAAAGCTCGCGGACTGAGTGCGGCTATTTCAAAAGCCAAGGAGTTGGGAATTCAGCATTGCATTATCCCCACCGCAGGTAATGCCGGTGGCGCCATGGCAGCCTATTGTGCCAAAGCGGATATTAAAGCAACGGTGGTGATGCCACGGCATACGCCCAAAGCTTTCAAGCAAGAATGCGAATTTTTCGGTGCCGAATTGATTTTGGTGGATGGCCTCATCAGTCATTGTGCTAAAAAAGTAGCCGCACTGAATGCAAGTGGAAATTATTTTGATGTCTCTACCATGAAAGAACCTTACCGGTTGGAAGGAAAGAAGACAATGGGTTATGAAATTGCTGAACAACTAAAATGGAAATTACCCGATGTGATTCTTTATCCAACGGGTGGCGGCACGGGCTTGATTGGAATGTGGAAGGCTTTTCATGAGATGATTGAAATGGGGTGGATCGAAAATAAATTGCCCCGGATGATTGCAGTGCAAACGGAAAACTGCCAGCCGATGGTTGAGTTATTTCATTTCAATGAAGTGAAATCGGTATGTACATCAACATTGGCAAATGGACTTGCTGTTCCAACTCCTTTTGCTTCGCGTATGATTCAGCAAGTGTTAAAAGAGTCTAATGGCGAAGCGCTTGCCGTGAGCGATGAAGAAATTGTAGAAGCAACCAAATCACTGGCAAAGCAGGAGGGACTGCTCATTGCTCCTGAAGGCGCAGCATTGACAGTGGCCTTGCGTAAGCTTATTCAAAACGGAACAGTTGGTGTTGAAAGTAGAACGTTGCTTTTAAATACCGGATCAGCCTACAAATACTTTGATAATCTTATTGCGTAATCAGGAATGAAGCACGCCCTCCATCTCTAATTCTTTTATGTAGGTAAGGTTGGCTTCACAAATTGTATCGGGTACAAATACGAAGCGCTTATCGTAAATCTGATTGCCGATGTAGTAGCTTACCCAATACTCATTGTTGAGGTGAAAAACATTTGGATCAATCGGCTCAACCACGGCAGCGCTATTCGCATTTACTGTTTCTAAAAAATGCCGCAAGGTGGAGGTGCGCTGTGGCTCACCATTTTTCTCTCCATAGCCTTGGCTTGCCACGAGCGTGTTTGAAATTGGAAACGAATTATTGTTGATCAGATATACTTTCCACTCATCTTGGTTAAGAATATTTTTTTCCCTGACTACCGCCAGAGTTACATTCTTCACATCCGGGATTTCAATGTCTTTCTTCATGTTCTAAATTCAATTGTAAACTTTAAAATTTTCTTTCAAAATGGTTGAAGCCATCTTGCCCTGCGGTGTAAAATCAAGCTCTGCCATTCTCCGCGCTCCGTGTGGATACCATTTCCAAAAGTACACACCCGCCATCCAATGTTTACCCCAAACCGATTTGAAGAATGCTTCATAGCAAACGGCTTGCGTTGCTTCAGACGCTTCAGTCTCTTTCGGTAAGCTTTGAGGCCAGACCCAAGGCTCAATCGCTGCGTCATTCGTACTGCGATAACCGATTTCAGTAAACACAACTGGCTTTTTGTAGCGCTCCACTACTTTTTCAATGGCATTAAAATGTTGATTCCACCCCTTCATCAGTTCGGTTACAGGAGGATTTTTTTTGGTGGTAAGTGGGAAGTAAGCTTGAATGCCTACGTAATCCAATGCATCCCAAAAGGGCACCTGGTCAAATTCATTATGAAAGTTGGCAGCGTAAATAAGTTTGCCATTATAAACTTGTCGTACTTTCTTAATCAAATTTCGCCATTGAGCTTCTTTAACAATTGTCTTACTCAATTCAGTTCCAATACAAAATATTTCAATCTTGTTTTGCTCGGCCAGCGCAGCATAGTGCAGAATGAATTTTTCATAATGTAAAAACCACGTGTTCCAATCCTTTTCGGTTCGCATTTCAACTTCTCCGGGCCAGGAGTTGCGCACCCACAAGTGAGGTTTGAGCATTGTTTTTATTCCCTTGCTTTTCGCGATGCGGGTGGTTTCCGTAATGCCTTCATCCGATTCACCCCACATGACGCCCCGCGTTTTTCCATCAGAGGCTTTCGTTTCAAATCGAATAGAGGAAGAATCCTTTTTTTGCTGCCACCCAAAGGGAGTTTGAGAAATCCAGGTGACATGATGATCAACCAGTGTTTGCAAATGCTCTTCCGAAACTTTTTCTCGCCCACCCACCCAACACACGCCTTGTTGTTTTTCCTTTTTATCAATGGGTATGTTAAAATGCACTCTGGCGGCAACCAAAGTGATGGATGCAAGGATGATGAGCGTATTTCGCCAGCTAACCATTTAGATAGAAATTTACCGAATCAGCTCCATTTGAAAAAGATCGGAGAGGTGTTGTTGCATTCTGCTCTTCACCACACTGAACTCAATCGGTTTACTCAATTCTTTTTCGAGCGAAGTCACTCCTTTGTCATCGATGCCACACGGAATGATGTAATTGAAATAATTCAGATCACTATTGATATTAAACGCAAGCCCATGCTGCGTCACCCATCGACTGGTTTTTACACCGAGGGCACAAATTTTTCTGGCATTCTCACCTTCATCGATCCACACACCGGTGAGGCCGGGAATTCTGCCGGCTGTCATTCCAAAATCTTTTAAGGTCAGAATCACAGACTCCTCTAAGAATCTCATGTACTGGTGGATGTCTGTAAAAAAATTCTCAAGATCAATTACAGGGTACACCACCAACTGGCCAGGCCCATGATAAGTGATGTCTCCACCGCGGTTAATGTGATAATAGGTTGCCCCAACAGAAGCTAACTCATCTTCTGATAATAGTAGATTTTTTTTCTCTCCGCTTTTTCCCAATGTAAATACGTGCGGATGTTCACAGAAAATCAAAAAGTTTTTGGTCTCAATCTGCTCTTGCGGAGGTAAATTCCTATTGTATGATTTTGTTTCGAGAATACTATTGAAGAGTTCAATCTGGCGGTCCCATGCCTTTTGATAGTCAATCAGGCCGAGATCGATAAATTGAGTGATCTTATTGATTTTTTCGTTCACTTTAACTTCTCTAACTCCTCTTTGAGAAAGTCGATTGCTTCGACCGCATCTGCATCAACACCATTTTCTTTTGCAAGAAAATAGGATATCCAATCAGTCAGGTGGATAAGGTAATAGTATTGCTCAAGTAGGGAAGCACCTTCGGCAACGATGTCAATGATTGGATTTGATCTTTTTTCAAAAATCTCACGGCAAATTTCCATTCGCTTTTCCACACGCTCATGATCGTGATCGGAATAGAGATAAATCACCTGCGCTTGCTGGAGGATATTTTCAGGGAAACGCCAGCCCACAATTTCGTTATGATTCATTTCCGGAAACGTATTGATATGCGCAAGCTGTTTTGAATTTTCATTCAATTGATTTTGAAAACGGGTAGCCATGGCCCTCAGGCGCTCATCACAATAAATAATGGGCAGCTTACCTCTCAATTTTTTTGCAATCAACTCAGCTTCCGATTGAATCGCTTTCTCGCCACGATCCAAATATTCAATTGCATTTTCGGTTTCCTTGATGAAGGCTGCTCCTATCAGATTAGTGTGGTACAATGCGTACAACAGAGAGATCATCAGGTAGCCAAGGTTTGCTCTTGGACTTTTTGAACCTCCCGGAATTTGAATCCAAAACAAATTGTATTCCTTCGCCAGTTCCAGCATTTTACCGCCACTGGTAATGCAGATGATGTGTGCGCGTTTGAGCATGGCCTTGTGAATTGCGGCCAGTGTTTCTTCGGTGTTGCCGCTATACGAGCAGGCGATAAACAATGTGTGTGGGCTAACAAACTGCGGAATGTTGTAACCCTTGGAAACAGTAATGGGAATGGGCACACGGCCGAAGGTCAATGACTCCACTAAATTGGCACCAATGCCGGAGCCACCCATACCGGTAATGAGAATATTGCGAATATCGCTACCGGGGCGAACAAGATCTACCGATTGCCCGATCTTTAGCGCGCTGGCCAACTGGAGTGTAAATCCTTCAATTAACTTCTTCATTCGTAGTGTGTAAATTCAGAACTTCAAAGGTAGAATAATATCATGACCGATAAAATCAAAAAGGGCAAAGCGGGGGAAGATTTGGCGGCCGCGCTACTGATCAGCAAAGGCTACCAAATTGTAGCGCGCAACTTTCGTTACCGAAGAGCTGAAATTGATTTGATTGTTGCGAAGGAAGATTGGATTGTATTTGTAGAAGTGAAGGCGCGTTCGTCAGTTCGTTACGGATACCCTGAAAGTTTTGTTGATCAAAACAAAATCAAAAATATTTTATTGGCAGCCGATGAATACATTCACCAGCGCAACTGGAATGGCCAGGTTCGCTATGATGTTATTTCGGTTGACTTGAAAAACCCCAAACAGGGAATTGAGCATTTTGAGGATGCCTTTCATTGATTGGGTTCTCCACTACAATGAAACGAAATAATCCACCATTTTTTTTCGGGCTTTTTCATCCGGAAGGTTGCCCGTGCCAGCTTCCAAGTTATCAACGAGGTGCGTTAACTTATCGGTGCCAGGAATGGTGCAGGTTACTTCAGGGTGACTCAAAATATATTTTAGAAAAAACTGTCCCCAACTTTTAATTTCATAATCGGAAGCCCATGCAGGAAGAGGCTTACCCTTCACTTGCTGAAACAGTTGACCTTCTTCAAATGGCCGGTTGATTATGGTTGCTGCATTATATTCCTGGCATATGGACAGCAGTTGATTTTCTGCTTCACGGCTGCCAATGTTATAATTGAATTGTACAAAATCCAGCTTTTCCGTTTTCACCAGCTTGATTAAATCGGCAAAAGCACCTGAGTGATAATGTGTGACCCCTAGGTATTTTATTTTCCCTTTCGATTTAAGGTCTCGTAATGTTTTAAGGTGAGTTTGTACATCTACCAAATTGTGCACTTGCAACAAGTCGATTACATCTGTTTTCATTTTTGAAAACGACTCGTTGATTTGACGGATGCCAGCATCCTTTCCTGTGGTCCAAACTTTTGTGGCAAAGAAGAGCCTGGAGCGGAGATTGAGTTCAGTTGTTAAGTCACCCACAACACGTTCAGCCGTTCCGTACATCGGTGAGCTATCAATCATTGATCGTTCCGTTTGAGCAAGCCTTTGAAGTACTTCGCGTAAGCTTTTTCGCATTTCGTTGGATTCGCTAACATCAAAAGTCTGCCATGTTCCCAACCCAATAACAGGGAGTAACTCACCAGAGGAAGGAATTTTTCTTTTAATGATCATGTGTTGAGAAGCTAAAACATCCTGAATGGGAGCAACAGCAAGCGACAATCCCGCCTGGATAGAAACCCGCATCATTTGCCTTCGCGATAGCATACCGTATTTGCCATTTAAATTTAGAAAGCAATGACAAATCTTGGCAATACCTCAGTTGGCAGTATTTGGTGTATAGCTTCTATTTTGAATAGACCTCTTTCCCTTTGTCATCCCATTCTTTGCGAACGTAAGGAAGAAAATCTTTGTCGTAAGGTTCTTTTGCGTAGGTGATAATCTTTTTCCGTTTGCCGTTGGTATAGTTCTCTACCCAATCGCCAACTTTCTGACCCCATCGGTATTCTCCTTGCACAGCAATCTGACCGTTTTCATGAAAAAAATAATAGTACCCTTCTTTTTCTCCGTACTCAATGGGCGTGATTTCCTTTAATTTTTTTCTTTCATTTGGATCGTAATAAGTCACCAGCGATTCCTTCGGCCAGCCTTTGTAATATTTTTCTTTGTCGGCCAATAAGTCGTTGCGATCATATTGCATCCATCGGCCGTGTTTGGTCCCCTTAAAAAAGATGCCCTCCTCCAATACCACATTGCCCATCATTCGCTTGTAGGGGCCATGGGCAAGTACTCCCTTTTTTACATCAAAGGCGGTAATGTTTGTTTTGCGAAGTTCCCTTCGGGCAAAGTCATACCAATAGATGTCGCGGGCAAATCCCGAGGGCTTGTCAGCTTTCTTCAATACATAAAATAATTCCACGGTAGTGCGGTCACCATTCCCTTTGCGGGTGAAAGCTTTTTTGGTTTTAATGCCGTAAAATACTTTTCGCTTTGGCTTCTTTTTTTTGGTAGCGATGGGCTCATCAATTTTTTCGTCAAGTTCCAGTAATGAAAATGGACGATCGGTGTCAAATGTAAACTGACCTTCCTGAACTTTTGGCTGTGGCTTTTGCGCCATCAGGCTCAGGGGTAAGCCCAAAATGCCCAAAAACAGAATTGAAAACCGTGTTTTCATAATTATCGAACGAAGTTATATAAAAAATATTTTCAGGGAGAGAAACTTTCCGCTAACTTCAACCGTTGATATATCAACTATATGACAAAAGAACCAAAACTCGAAGACATTTTGTATTACCTCATTGAAAAGGCAAACAAGGTTATCCGCAGGTATTCCCAAGTGCGCTTCAGCGAGGCCGGTTTGGAAATCACCGTGGATCAATGGCTTGTTTTGAAAAAGATTGGTGATTCAGAATGCATTACTCAAATTGAATTGGCCAATGCCATTTTTAAAGACCGCGCATCCATCACCCGCATTTTGGATTTGCTGCTGGAAAAGAAGCTCGTGAAGAAGGATTCCGGCTCGGATAAACGGGCATATGAATTATCACTAACCTCAGCGGGTCAGCGATTTATGGAGCAAGCATTGGTCATCGTGAAAAACGCCCGTAAAAAGGGAATTGAAACCATGAGTGAAAAAGAGCAAGAACAATTGCGCTCTAGTTTGCAGAAAATCATTCACAATCTAGAGTAAAAAAATTTACCCAAATAGTTGATATATCAACAAAAAACAGAACGTAGATGAACTAAAACCAAAAAAATATATTATTATGATTGACATATCCATTAACAAATTCTTTACGCTATTGACAGGGCTGTCGGTAGCCAGCCTGTCCATGTTTCAAGTGGTGCTTCCAATCAGAAACTCAGAAGACAATACCGAGCAACAGTTAGAAACCGTGATTAGAAATTTTGTCACGGCCGGAGACCACCGCGATTCCGATCAGCTAGGCAAGCTACTACATGAAAACTTTCGAGTGGTAGCCAACCAACTAATGGGATCAGCGTCTATAAATGTGATTACTAAAGATCAATACCTCATCTTGATCAAAGAAGGCAAACTTGGTGGAGACTCACGTACGGTTGAAATCATTTCACTAGAAGTAGTAAACAAAAGTGCATCGGCTCATGTGCGCCTGAAAGGCAAGGCGCTGACTTTTGATACATTCTATCACTTGATCCAGGGGACCGATGGAAGCTGGCAGTTGGTGGAGGACCTTACTTACGCAACAAAAAACTAAAATAGACTAGATGTTATCAAGACATCTTAATTATGGAAACACAATCTTTTTCAAATCACGTAAGGGTGCACCCATTGTATCATTACGTTGCAGTGCCGGTTTCTTTGGCATTGGTGCCGGCCGCACTTGTCAACCTTGTTCTTAACGTTAGCCTCGCTTCCGTCATTTTAGTAGTGGCTATGGTAATGCTTCACCTGGCCATTTTTCTGGCGCGAGATTATGCTAAGAAAAATCAAGATCGGATTATTCGTACAGAGCTACGCCTCCGCTACCACTTTCTTACACAGAAGCGATTGGAGGAAATTGAACATCATTTTTCATTCGCGCAATTATTTGCCTTACGTTTTGCCAGCGATGAAGAACTGTTAGAGCTGGTCAATAATCCGGAAACAAAAAGTAAAACTCCTGAACAAATAAAGCGCTCCATCATTCAATGGAATGCTGATCTCATGAGGGTATAAATTCTAAATACATAAAACATGAATGCCAACATAACAAAAGAATTGGTTTACAATTTATCCACTGAAAGTTATGGAATAGTGCCCGGTGTAATCAAAGAAATGGCCGAGCGCAGTGTACCCCTGGCTTACCTATACTTATTGGGTACGCAAACCATGGAAAAGTCTTCCCTAACAGCATTGGAAATTAATGCCATTGAGTTAAAAATTTCATCGTTGAACAAGTGCCAATCGTGCATGAAAGGGCACACCTTCCTGGTGAAGAAGGCAGGACTTGCCGAAGATGATGTTCAGGCGATCCTACGCGATGAAGAAACCAGCATTGATCGATTGAATCATCTGATCAAGGCAGCCGAATACCTTTACTATTCCGGTAGCGGAGTTTATCCAGACCTGGCCATTGACTTTTTCAAGGATCACTCCCTTACGGAGCAAGAGCTTTTCGAAATAATCGGTTTGATTTCACTCAAAACGATCTCGAATTATGTGAACAACTACATCGCTACTTTAAAACTAAAACAACATCAACCTGCATGAGACTGACTCCTCCATTACCAGCCATCGATTTTGAGGCTACAACTCTTTCCGGAAGACAAATTCACTTAAGTGAAATGAGGGGCAAGCGCATACTGCTATCATTTTTCAGGAATGGAGCATGTGCATTGTGTAATCTGCGTGTCCATGAGTTGAGTCAGCGCATTGATGACTTTGCAAAAAAGAATATTCAATTACTGGGAGTATTTGAGTCGAGCCGTGAAGATATGCTACCGTATGTTGGCCAGCAGCGTTTGCCTTTTGAGTTGATTACAGATCCGGAAGGAAAACTTTATGACCTCTACCAGCTTGAGTCATCCAAAGAAAAAATTGATCAGGTGATTGCTTCAGGTGTTGCGAAGGAACGGATTGAGAGCGCTGCTGCTTTAGGCTATCAATTAACTCATCAACAAGGCTCCAATTTCTTTCGCCTGCCGGCTGATTTTCTTATTGATGAAGAATTCATCATTGAAAAGGCTCATTACTCTGATCATGTGATTGACCACATTGATATCAATACCATCTTAGTTAATTAGTTTATGATAAACATACATCCTATCTGTACAATTCATAAAAACAGGAGAACCCTGGGCGTGGTTCATTTTGAAGTGTGGTGAACGAATTTCTTGGTACCAAAACTTTCTGAAACGCGAGCTCGTTTGTGTTGAAATGAATTCAAAAAAAATTTTGGCAATCTCCGGAAGCATTCGCCCCAACTCTTCCAGTCATGTGGTGATCGATGAGTTTGCGCGAATGCTTCCAGAAGGCATTGAGTTTGAATTATTTCAAGATCTGGCTGGCATTCCTGCATTCGATGGGCGAGAGGACGATCCGGAATCGGTTAAGAAATTTAAAAACCTGATTCGCAATGCTGATGGTATTTTAATCTGCACCCCCGAATATGCTTTTGGTGTGCCGGGCGCATTGAAAAATGCGCTTGACTGGACGGTGAGCACGGGAGAGTTTGTCGATAAACCCGTGGCACACATTACAGCATCCTCTCAAGGTGAGCGTGGTCATGAATCATTGCATCATACATTAACCGCCATCTCGTCAAAACTTCATCCGG
The DNA here is from genome assembly GCA_966095315.1 of uncultured Cyclobacteriaceae bacterium. Classification (GTDB taxonomy): domain Bacteria; phylum Bacteroidota; class Bacteroidia; order Cytophagales; family Cyclobacteriaceae; genus ELB16-189. Next base: position 189,659 of record CBHTSG010000001.1, on the reverse strand, counting down.
AAACTTCATTGCTGATTTCTTTTATTCGGGCGAAGGTGAAAGATGGAAAAATAGTAGACAAAAATTCATTGTCTGCTCTCAAGCAATTAGTACATGCATTCGTAAAAATCGTTTTCGAAAACGATAATTAATAATAACTAATGGCCTCTAATGCTCTTCGGGATTTGTAATCCCGAAGCTAAGGGTACGCAAATTTAACATCCGTGTGTATCTCACATTCTACATTGTAAATGATCGAAAAGCCATGTTGAAAAAATCTCGAAACAAAAATGCCGGCTCAACACCGGCATTTTCATCTTTAGCATTCCTTTGGTTACGAAACTAACTCCACACTTCTCTTGATAAAATTAGTCAAGTCAGCTCCCGTAAGCATGCTTTGCGAAAGCAAACCCAGATCGTACGCTTGTTTAGCAAGTTTTGTCTTTTGCTCTTCACTTTCTGCTTTCAATATTTTTTGTATGATGTGATGATTGCCATTGATGGCCACATTATAGTTATCAGGCATGCTTCCCATAAAGCCCATGCCACCGCCACCAGTGCGTGCCATGTCTTTCATTCTGCGCATCCACTCACTCATGGTTACCGTTACGGGCAGATCATCCGGTGAAAGCGATTCAACAGCCAACGTCATGGCTTTATTGTTAATCGCTTTTTCGAAAATGCCTTTTACCTGCTCTTCCTCTTCCTTACTCAACACACTGGCAATGCTATCCGTTTTCACAATCAACTTATCAACCACTTCGCTATCAACACGCTTCAATTGAGTTTTCTCCAGCTTCTGCTCCAGGTTGCTGATGTAGTGGCTATCCAAAATTCCATCAAGCAAAAGAACATCATACGCTTTTGATTTAGCAGCTTGAATGAATGCATCTTGCTTGCCTTGATCGGTGGTGTAGAGATAAATTGCCTGGCCATCTTTATCCGTCTGGTTAGGCTTCACCTTGTCTTCGTATTCCTTCAATGTGAAATATTGACCTTCAACATTTTTCAGCAACGCAAATTCTTTTGCCTTTTCGCTGAACTTCTCATCGCTGATGATACCGTAGCGAACAAACACGCTGATGTCATCCCACTTCTTTTCAAATTCCTTGCGGTCTTTGATGAACATGTCCACCAATTTGTCAGCCACCTTTTTTGTAATGTGAGTGCTTATTTTCTTCACGTTTGCATCGCTCTGCAAATAGCTGCGCGAAACGTTCAATGGAATATCCGGTGAATCCAACACACCATGTAGCAGCATCAAAAAATCGGGCACTACATCTTTTACCTCATCAGTAATGAATACCTGGCGAGAGTAGAGTTGAATTTTATTTCGTTGGATTTCAAAATCGTTTTTGATCTTAGGGAAGTAAAGAACGCCCGTAAGGTTGAATGGATAATCTACGTTGAGGTGAATCCAAAACAGCGGATCTTCTGAAAACGGATACAGTTCTTTGTAAAATTTCAGATAGTCCTCATCTTTTAGTTCAAGCGGAGCTTTCGCCCAGATGGGAGCAGTATTGTTGATGATCCGATCAACCGTGATGGTTTTATATTGTGGCTTGTTGTCTTTGTCCACGCCATCTTCAACACTTTCCTGTTTGGTGCCAAACTTGATTTCTACCGGAAGAAATTTGCAATACTTTTCCAAAATTCCTTTTAACCGATACTCATCCAAAAACTCTTCAGAGTCTTTGTTGATGTGAAGGATTACATCGGTTCCGCGTGTTTCTTTTTTAGCTTCATTCAAAGTAAATTCTGTTGAGCCATCGCATTCCCAATGAGCGGCTTCGGTTTCAGCGGCTTTGAATGACCGTGAAAGAATTTCCACTTTATCCGACACCATGAAGGCAGAATAAAATCCTAGACCGAATTTGCCGATAATGTCTTTTGCGTCAGCCTTGTCTTTGAATTTTTCAACGAACTCAGTGGCACCCGAAAAAGCAATCTGGTTAATATATTTCTTAATCTCCTCACCCGTCATTCCCAAACCCTTATCGCTGATGGTGATGGTTTTTTTGTCTTTATTGAAGCTCACTTCAATTTTCAAATCGCCAAGCTCACCCTGAAACTCACCAAGAGATGAAAGCTTCTTTAATTTTTGAGTGGCATCTACTGCGTTGGAAACCAATTCCCTCAGAAAAATCTCATGATCGGAATAGAGAAACTTCTTGATGATAGGGAAAATATTTTCAGTATGAATGGAAATAGAACCTTTTTCTGTCATTGTTGCCATAGAAATCAAATTTTGGTTTAAAAAATAAAGCAAGATGCTCAACTCAAAAGCTATTCCACCTTATAAAAATGACAGGATGGCAGTGAACCGGGGTATATTCAAATTACCTTCACAATCGATCATTTTCTTACTTTAGTGAATACAACCAACCCCCTATGAGATTATTTATTCCTGCTCTGCTACTCGTGATGGTTAGCTGCTCTACCGGAACAAAAAAAGATTATTATCTGAAAGTAAAAACCGTTCATACCGACAGCTTTTCAGAACGTGATACTGCAAGCTTATCAGATCAAGGCGTGCAAATAGAAGTGAAATGGAAGGCAAGAAAGGCTGCAGTAGCAAAAGCAACATTATTTGATGGCGCTAATAATCCTGTTTGGAATCAGGAGTTCCCCAATTTCTTTGAAGGAGAAGAAAGCACTTTGTTTAGTGGGCAAGATTCTGTGCTTACCATGTTCGGCTACACATTTAACTATGCCGATAAGCCTGGCACCTGGAAATTCGCTCTCAAGGTTGATGATAAAGATGTGGTCAGTCATTCTTTTCCTGTAGCTCCTGCCCGCCAGGATGCTTATGCGTATGCTTCGGTAGAGTGCATTTCTGGTGATGGTAAAATAAACCTTTCCAACTTTTATCAGCTTTCGGGCGGAGAGCGTGAAATGATCGAGCTCACCGTGAACACTGAGTTTGATTTATTGCCGACTATTAAATATCAGCTGCAAAAAAGAGCTACACTTTGTATTGCTCCAGATAATAGTTTGCAAACCTTGGATAGTTGGGAACACTATTTTGAAAAACTTTCGGGCATGCGATTGAGGCAGGAAAAGCCAACGGTACATCAACGCATTAGCGAAGTGATGCCTGCATACGAAGATGAGTTCCTCCATGTAAACAAAGATTTTATTGAGTGGGCCATGACCAATATGGTGCCCGATCCAAAGGCCTCACAAATGAATGGCGTGGTTTACCAAACTATCTATGATCGTATGTTTCAGGATAAGGTGCGCAACCTTGCGCTGGTTGGATTATATTACTTCTCGTTGCCAAACGATGCACTCGATGCACAAGTTGACTATGCGCGTGTGGGCGCTACCCGGAGAATGAGCGATGGCAATCTTGTTGAGCGCGAAGACTGGGTAGACATGATGGGCTATCTCATTGATAACTTTGAAGGCAATTGTAATGAATGGATGCGCTACAATGTTGCAAAGAATGAAAGAGGAGAAACACCAATGGCATTTGATCCTATCGATATGGGTTTTTGGATACGCAGAGGTATTGATGGATCAGCAAATCAATTGTGGCTTGCGCTCGGTCAGGTGCTTAAACAATATGACAAAGCATGGTATGAACGATATATCGATAATCGTTAAGTTGTCACAATAATTCTTATAAAAAACCAAGTACCCCAAAACCCCTATTATGAAATATTTTCTTTTTGTTTTAGTCACGCTCATCCTCTTCAGTTGTGGAACAAAAAAAGTTGAAGAACCACAATTTTCCATCCCAGCCGGGATGACTATTCGCTCGCAGTTTACTACGCGCATGGATTATGAGAACAAGCCGGTTGATGACATCACCTACATTCCTCCGAGTTTGCAGGAGGTAACAATCTATTCCACGTTTGATGGAATATCGCAAGAACAACACGGCTATCAGTGGCTCATTGAAAATGCTCAGGGTCAACCTGCCTGTCCGCAAGAAGACACTTACTATTGGACACCCGGAGGAACTTCCGAAAATGTGTGGACAAAAATTTCAGTGGCAAAGTGCCTTTCATCGCCCGGTGATTATACCTTGAAAGTGTACCTCGATGGAAATTGGGTATTGATGAAAACGTTGAAAGTTCTTTCGCAAGAAGAAATTGCCTCAGGAAAATATGAAGCGTATTGGAATAAAGATAAATACATGGCCGTGCTGCCCGCTGCAAAATTAAAACAGAAAGGCGAATGGATTGTGCAGATGGTTGGCTCCGAGTACAGTTCACTCTCTAATCTCTTTGTTGTTCCGCACAACGGATTCAATCGCGTATTTGCGGTTGGTAAAACCGATGATAATTATGTAGTAAAAGAGCAAACCAATTATGGTATGCAAGATGTATTTGTTTTTGAACGTGGCGAGCGCGATCAGCCCTGGACAATTCAATATAAAGTAGTGGGTAATGAATTATTTATGTTTAATGCTTATGTGAAAAATTCATTTCACCTGACTACAGGAGAGTTAAAGACAAATATTGATTTGCCCTTCACTCCAGTGTTAGAGGGATTTGCATCACCAGGAGGCAAACATTCACTTTCACGAAATGGATTGTTGGATGGTAAACCAGTGCTTAATGCTACCACCTGCACCAACCCAGAAGTAAGTTGGGCAAGCTGGAGTAGCGATGATCAAAAAGTTTATTTCAAAATCAACTGCCGCAATCAGGAAACGATTAGTGGAGTATATCAGCGAGATCTTGCATCAGGTCAATCGCAGCGGATATTGGAAGACTTTGAATGGATCACCTCAATCGCCTACTTCAATAATAACGGTAATGATTTTATCGCGCTGTTGGAAAAGGAAGAAGGGCAATCGGCAACGAAAATAAAGTTTGCTACACAAACTCAATTCTACAGCGAATTATCCTTTGGTCCTAACTATTACTGGAGTGGATCTTTAACCTTACCATTAACGGAGGAGATTAAGGATGAACTTCCTCTGTCTGTAAATTTCCTCTCTCAGCCCGAACAGCACTCAGCTTATTCTTTCATTGACGATTCCGGAATGGGATCAAAAGATGGTTCGATTCTGCGCATCGGCACGATCAATGGTGGAGAGCTCAACGGTAAAGACCTTTATAAAATAAGAGACAATGAAAGCTGGGAAGATAAAGGCTTTGGAGGAAGTGCTTATTACACCATTGAAAATCAATATCTGGTGCGCAACGGTGATGAACTCATCATTTTTAACTTACCGCAAACAGAAGAAAAGCGCGAGTCATTTACATTTCCCGATCTGGATGGAAAGCGCAAGAAATCTGAGCTGTTTAAAGGAGTAACAAAAGTCGTTCATTACCAAAATCAATTGATTGCCGGATTATTATCTGAGAAAACGCTTTCGATTCCTAACAGTGCTGTGCGATTAACACGCGAAGGTATTGTAGGTGATTTCGGAGACAAAAGTGATTACCGCAAAATGTTTGTGGATGAGCGTGAGGGAGAAATTTATGCAAAGCAAAGCGATGATGGTTCGTTCTGGAGATTCAATGGTGATCAAACAGCAACGTTATATCGCTATGGGTTAGATTTTGGCGTAACACTCGATGGAGAAGCCCTAGCCATGGATGATTATGCACCTTACACCAATCGTGATTGTGGAGGAGCCCCCATCGATTTTGCACACATCATAACACCCGACCCCAGTCGGTTGAGGCAAGCAGGAGAAACAACTGACAAAGAACCTGTTTATGTTTTCAATTCTGATAACGATGAAACGCTTAAGCAGGAATACGAATTGCTGAGCAAGGCTTACGCGGATTCCGATCAAACATTCAAGACCTTCAAAGAATTTGTGGCCTCCAAGCCATTGTTTTTATGGAAAGATCCCTTTGGCCGTTACGTGCGATTTGTTCGCAAAGAAAATCTTAGCCCCACCAACTGCGAACCAATTTTATATCTCTATCCTGAAGTAACAACCGATGTGGCTGTGGCGCTGGGGGATAATGTAAACGTGATTGCTTCACTGCCGAAGTTAAACGAAACTTGGCAGGTGCGTGCGCAGCACAATGGTGCGCTCGTGGATTTGAGTACCAGCAAAAAATACGATCATATTTTCTGGGAAGGCATTTCTGGCTTTTTGCCTCCTCTGCAAAAAGGATTTGTGGTAGAAACAAAAAATCTTTCAGCCTTCTTTGATGAGAAGCTTTCGCAACTGGGTTTGAATGAGAAAGAGCGCCAAGATTTTAAAGCAGCGTGGATCAAAGAAATGAATGAAGCACCTTACTACTTTATTGGTTTTTATGAGAAGTCTGTGATCGATAAATATGCGCCCATGGACATCACGCCAGCACCAGAAACGGTGATCCGGATATTGATGGACTACAAACCTCTGAACGAACCCATAAGCGTAGAGGCCCCTGATGAATTTTCCATACCATCGCGAAAGGGATTTACCGTAGTGGAGTGGGGTGGATTAAAGCGATAGCCTACAAAAGAAATGGCCTGCATTTGCAGGCCATTTTAATTTTACTTCAAAATATTTTCTAATCTCCCGCCAACGCGGATGTGTTCTGCTGATTGATTTCAATCTCTTCACCATCGTGATTCAAAAACTTGAATTCGGTAATGGCAAGCGAGGAATCCTTAACCAACGTAACCCAGCGCTTGTATTTAAAGAACCATTTTACGCGTTCGGAAATCAAGCCCTTGGTAAAGTAGGAGTGCAGATAAGGATGCACGGCAAGCACCAGGTGCTTCTCATTTTGCTTCACCAGCAAATGCTCAATATGCTTTTCGATTTGATCTGAAACCAGAATGGAGGCCGTAATTTTTCCTGTTCCGTTGCAGGTAGGGCATACTTCTTTGGTGGCGATATTCATCTGCGGACGCACACGTTCGCGTGTGATCTGCATCAACCCAAATTTTGATAATGGCAACACGGTATGCTTCGCGCGATCGTGCTCATCCATTTCATCTTTAATGGTTTTATAGATGAGCTTCTTATTGTCCTGGCTCCTCATGTCAATGAAGTCCACTACAATAATTCCACCCATATCGCGCAGGCGAAGTTGGCGTGCCACTTCTTTGGCAGCTTCAATGTTTACCGAGAGTGCAGTAGTCTCTTGGTTTTCTTCACGGTTAGATTTATTTCCACTGTTCACGTCAATGACGTGCAACGCTTCGGTGTGCTCAATAATCAAGTAACCACCTCCACGCAAACTCACAGTTTGCCCGAAAGCAGATTTGATTTGCTTCTCCACACCGTAGTGTTCAAAAATCTTAGCCTTGCCGGTAAAGAGTTTTGCAATTTTTTCTTTGTCAGGAGCGATGTTGCGGATGTAGCTCTTCACTTCCTCAAACATCTTCTTGTCATCCACGATCACATTATCAAATGATTCGTTGAGGACGTCTCTCAGGATGGAGGAGGTTTTGCTGAGTTCGCCTATGATCTTGTCGCGTGGGTTAGCCTCTACCAAACGGCCCATTCCCTCTTCCCACATCTTCACCAGGTTGCGAAGGTCTTTGTCCAGCTCTGCCACTTCTTTGCCTTCGGCAACGGTGCGGATAATGACACCAAAGTTTTCGGGTTTGATGGATTGAATTAAGCGTTGAAGACGCTTGCGTTCTTCGCTGCTGGAAATGCGTTTGGAAACGCTCACCGCTTGGGCAAAAGGCACCAATACCAGGTATCTGCCGGCAAGGGACAATTCACAGGAAAGCCGCGGACCTTTGGTGGAAATAGGCTCTTTTACCACCTGTACCGGTATCAGTTGATTGCGGGAGACTTGCTGGGCGATTTTCCCATGCTTATCAATATCTTTCTCCTGCTGAAATTTATCAAGCTTACCACCGGTGATCTTCTTACCTCTAACGAGCTTGGTGAATTTTTGAAGTGAACTGAACTGAGCACCTAAATCGAGGTAGTGTAGAAAGGCATCTTTCTCATACCCGATATCAATAAAGGCTGCGTTTAGTCCGGGCACCACTTTCTTTACTGTGCCCAAATAAATATCACCAACTACAAACTTGCTTCCTTCCGATTCTTCGTGAAATTCTACAAGTTGTTTGTCTCTAAGAAGAGCTATCCGACATCCGTCCTGAGTAGCACTAATAATAAGTTCGTTACTCAAAACTGAAAATTTTTAAACCAAAACCCCTTTTTAAAAATTGGAAAAGGGGCCTTGGGTGAGGTGATTACTTCTTCTTATGTCGGTTCTTTCTCAAACGCTTTTTACGTTTGTGAGTAGCCATTTTGTGTTTCTTTCTTTTCTTACCACTTGGCATAATGCGTTTTGGTTTTATCCCGATTGATCGGGAGGGTTTAACAATAATTTATTTTAAATCTTTCAGATAAGAATCCACTGTGGCTTGCACTGCCGGATCATTATCCAACTTCTTTACTTTTTCAAACTGCTCTCTTGCCTTCTCTTTCTTTCCCTTGTTCATGTAGGCAACACCGAGCAACAGTTGACCTTGTACATGAGCGGGGTTGATATTCACCAATTCTTCCAACCGCTCAATGGCACGATCATACTGCCCGGATTGAATGGAGAGCATGCCCATGTTGAACAATGCGTATTCATTTTTGGGATCGTCCTTCAGCACCTCGCGCAACATCGAAATTCCCTGCATGGGTGATGAAGAGCTGAGGTAAGTCATGGCAATTTTGGTTTTTACCTCAAGATTTTTGGGCTGAGCGTTCAACACTTTGCCTAAATACTCGCGTGTTTTTTCTGCCAATGCGTTTTGCTTTTCCTTATCCATGGCAAAGGTGTACGCATCATAGTAGCTGTTACCTGCTTTGAGAAAACTTTCAGTAGTGTTTAAGAACGTTGCTGCTTTTTCGGCAAACCACGCTGCGCTATCAAATTGACCTGCGCGTGTGTACAAGCCGCGTAAAGAGTCGGCAAAGATAGCATTTTTTTCATTTGACGAACTTTCCAAGTACTGGGTCTTCAGAGACTTAATTGTTTTTTTGAGGTCTTCTGATGTGGAATTATGAGGGCCGGCCACCTGCACTGTGCTATCTACCGCAGCCGTCATTTGATTCTCATTTTCTACTACCGACTTAGGCAAAAGAAAAATGAGCCAAACAGCGATGGCACTGGCAACAATCAATATGATTCTGGTCTTTAGCATTAATTAGCCAATTTGTCGATTAGTCAATGAGTCAATTTTAGGAAGTCCTTCATTGGTAGAAACGAACATCGGCTAATTGGCTCATCGGCAAAACTGAAAATTACTTTTCAGCGAGCTGCTTCACCTTATCGCTATTCTTAATCTTGTTTACAAAGATCTTGGCGGGTTTAAAGCTGGGGATGTAATGTTCGTCAATAATGATGGCCGTATTGCGCGAAATATTTCTGGCAATCTTTTTCTTTCTCTTCTTGTTGATAAAACTTCCGAAGCCGCGAACGTAAATATTGTGACCATTGGCCATGTTGGTCTTCACGATATTAAAAAATGCTTCTACAGAAGCTGACACATCTGCTTTGTCGATGCCAGTCTTTTCTGCGATTTGGGTAATTACGTCTGCTTTGGTCACGGTGCTTTATTTTAAACTCCTAAAAAATTCAGGACGGCAAATTTAAACGCAGTTGGTTCAAATGCAAAATGAAATTATTGATTATCACGCAGATGGGCCATTGTTTTGGACAAAGAATTTAAACATTCGCTGAATTACTACGATTTTAGGAACTTGAAGCGCGTTTTTCTGAACATGACATCAACAGACTTCTCAAAAAAAATAATTTCCTGGTATGAGCAAAATAAACGGGATTTGCCTTGGAGAGAAACACGCGATCCTTACAAAATTTGGCTTTCAGAAATAATACTTCAACAAACCCGGGTTGCACAAGGGCTACCCTATTATAATCGCTTTGTAGAAAAATTTCCAACGGTAACCTATTTGGCTCACGCTTCTGAGCAGGAAGTGCTTCGGCTGTGGCAAGGACTTGGTTATTATACACGAGCGCGCAATCTTCATCGTTGTGCAAAGGAAGTTGTCAATCAGTGGGAAGGAAAATTTCCCGCTACCTACAATCAGTTATTACAACTCCCGGGAATTGGAACCTACACTGCCGCAGCGATTGCCAGTTTTTCCTTTCGCGAACCTGTTGCTGTAGTAGATGGAAATGTTTTTCGTGTGCTCGCTCGCGTATTTGGAATTGAAATAGACATTGCAAGTCCTGAAGGCAAAACTTTTTTTTCGCAAAAGGCCAACACACTACTATCCAAGGATCAACCTGACCTTTTTAATCAGGCGGTGATGGAGTTTGGAGCAATGCATTGCACTCCCAAAAAACCATTGTGCACAGAATGCATCTTTAGAACCAATTGTGTTGCTTATCAAAATAACTTGCAGGGCATTCTTCCGATCAAAAGCAAAAAGATAAAAATTCGTAAACGCTATTTTCACTACTTCCTCATTGAGCGTGATAAAAAGTGGTTGATGAAGCAGCGAACGGAAAAAGATATTTGGAAAGGACTTTATGATTTTTATCTGATCGAATCAAAACGATCTCAGAAAGCGGAGAAACTATTGGGTAATGATGACCTGCTGAAAAATTTCTCCATTACCGAAACCACTGGGCCACTGAAGCACGTGCTTTCGCATCAGCATTTGTACTCATATTTCACGAAAGTGAAAGCGAAAAATAAAAAAGCCATTTCAATGGCCGAGGCGCAAGAAGATTTTGCATTCTATTCGGCAAAGAAAATAGCGCAACTACCCAAATCCATTCTAATTACGCGATTTCTACACGAGCAGGGCATTTTAGAGTAGGCAAAAGAAATTTGGTATTTTTGCAAAGAAGCCCCTCCCGCGAAGAGGGGATTTTTATCACAAAGAAGTTAGTTTAAAAAAATAATTATGTCGGGTGTAAACAAAGTAATCTTAGTTGGCCGGTTAGGAAAAGAACCTGAAGTACGCAATCTGGAAAATGGAGCTACGGTAGCAAACTTTACCATGGCCACCAGCGAAACCTACAAAGACAGGGTGACAGGTGAGCGCAAAGAGGTAACCGAATGGCATAACGTTGTGCTTTGGAGAGGCCTGGCTGAAATTGCCGCTAAGTATCTTCACAAAGGAGACCTCGTGTACATTGAAGGCAAGTTACGCACGCGCAGTTGGGAGAAAGAAGGTGTGACGCGCTACACAACTGAAATCATTGGCGATAATATGACCATGCTAGGCTCCAAGCCAGGCGGTGGAGGCGAGCGCAGTGCTGCACCACAATACTCAAACAGTCAATCAGATAATATACCTGCAGCCCCGGAAGGCACGGATGATCTTCCCTTCTAAGAAAAAGGTGTTACCAATTTTTTAGCACGTGGATATTCAGAATCCTTTGGAAGAGCCTCCCAGTAAATGGATGGTAAGTGATCTGCTGGCAGCAGCGGAGCCTAACTATTTTTACTTGTTTAGCTTTCTGGCCATTGGCGTGTTGCTGTTTTTGTCTGCGATGATTTCCGCATCAGAGGTTGCTTTCTTTTCATTGAAGGCAGATGCACTGGATCAATGTCGTGATTCGGAAAAAGGCCCGGAAAAAAATATTGTTTCGCTTTTGAAGAAGCCGAGATTATTGCTGGCCACTATTCTCATCATGAATAATTTTGTGAATGTTGCAGTGGTGACGCTTGCAACGTTTTTGATGTGGGACATGACGGGCACACACAAGCCAACTCAAACGATTGTAGGATTGGTGACCTTCATTGCTACGTTTGCCATTACCTTCTTTGGCGAGATCATTCCAAAAGTGTATGCTGCACAGCACAACCTGAGCTTTGCAAAAAAAATGAGCAGTGCCTGGTTGGTATTAGAAAAATTGTGGAAACCTGTTTCGTGGCCCCTGATGAATCTGAGTAATGTGATTGAAAAAAGAATTGAAAAGAAAGGATACAGTGCCACGGTAGAAGAATTAAATCAAGCACTTGAACTAACCACTGAAAATGATGAGTCCTCTGAGGAGGAGCGCGAGATTTTAAAAGGCATTGTAAACTTTGGCACGCTCACGGTGCGTCAGGTGATGAAGTCACGCATTGATGTGTCTGCGGTAGACATTGAACTCAACTTTAAAGAGCTCATGCAGCAGGTAAATAAATCCGGCTTCTCAAGAATACCGGTGTATAAGGAATCGCTCGATCGTATTGAAGGCATACTCTATATTAAAGACTTACTCCCGTACCTCGAAGAGAAAGAAGATTTTAAATGGCAGCGCTTGCTCAGGCCAGGCTTCTTTGTGCCGGAGGCTAAGAAATTAGACTCTCTATTAAAAGACTTTCAAAGTAAGCGTGTGCACATGGCCATTGTGGTGGATGAATATGGAGGCACTTCGGGATTAATCACATTAGAAGATCTGATTGAAGAAATTATTGGTGAGATCAACGATGAGTTTGATGAAGTAAACACCAACTATCAGAAAATAGACGACCTTACCTATACGTTTGAAGGTAAAACGAGTCTTCACGACTTCTGTAAAATACTGGAACTGGAGCCCACTTATTTTGATGAAGTAAGGGGAGAAAGCGAATCACTTGGCGGACTGATTTTGGAATTACATAGTGCGCTTCCGAAGAATGGAGATCAGGTAACGTTTGATCGATTTACATTTACCGTGCTTTCAGTAGATAATAGGAGAATAAAGAAAGTGAGAGTTAACATCGCCAATGCCCAAACTGAGCATGAATAACAGCAATGATTTTGTAAAGTGTTTTTTAGCGTTATGCCTGTGCTCACTGGGATTATTTTCGTGCAAACCCGATTACTCGCCCAAGCCTAAAGGGTATAATCGGTTAATTCTTCCGGAAGCAAAATACCGTGTTTCACCCGACTCACTGCCTTACCAATTTGAATACTCCACCTCTGCGGTTATTCTCCGTGATAGCTCGTGGATTAATGAAAAAAACTGGATTGAAATTTATTACCCGGTTTTGAAAGCAAACGTTCATATCACGTACAAGCGGATCAACAACAAGCAGACATTATTAAAGGAGTTGCTCAACGATGCGTACAACCTCACCTCAAAACAACAAATCAAAGCCTATGCTATTGATGAAGTAAATGTGCGCACGCCCAGCGGCAAAACCGCAGTGATTGCCGAGATAGCAGGCGAAGTGCCCAGTCAGTTTCAATTTACCATCACCGACTCCACCCAAAATTTTTTAAGGGGCGCATTGTACTTTAACACACGCGTTCAAAACGACTCACTTGCACCGGCAATTGATTTCATGAAGAAGGAAGTCATGCACTTTATCAACACACTGGAGTGGAAAAATAATTAGCCGATGCATCCATGATCAATTAGCCCATGTTAAATTGCATTGAACATTGGCACATGCTGAATTGATCAACTGAACCTACTTTGGCAAACTTCTTCGATACCTCTCTTGAATTCTTAAAAGGCATTGGCCCACAGCGTGTGGTGTTACTACAAAAGGAACTCAAACTGTTCACCTTTGGCGATCTGATTCAGCACTATCCTTTTCGCTATGAAGACCGTACGAAGTTTTACCGCATTGACGAAGTGAACGAACAGATGCCGTTTGTTCAGATCAAAGGAAAGATTTCGGATGTAGAGTTGATTGGCGGCCGTGGCCCCAAGAAGCGGTTGGTAGCCTACTTTGGTGATGATACGGGCGAGATTGAGTTGGTGTGGTTTCAGGGTATCAACTGGGTGATGCAAAAAGTTAAGCCCGGTGTGGAGTATGTTGTGTTTGGTAAACCCAATCGCTTTGGAAGTAAGTTATCCATTGCTCATCCTGAATTAGAGCTTGCAACTGAGAAGTCAGAAAAGGGAGGCTACCTACAGCCGGTGTATCCATTAACAGAAAAGCTTAGGGCAAAGTACATCGATAATAAGTTCATCATAAAAATACAGCAAGAGCTGTTGCGCCTGGCCGCGAACCACATTCGCGAAACGTTACCCTCCGCACTCATGCAGCGGCTAAAACTTCTGGCAAAGCGCGAATCAATTTTTGAAATACACTTCCCCAAAACTCATGAGACGCTAAATGCCGCCCAGCGCAGGTTGAAGTTTGAGGAATTTTTTTTCATTCAACTGCGGTTGATCAAACTCAAATTGGTGCGTCAGGAAAAGTTTAAGGGGATTGTTTTTAATGATGCAGCGTTGCTCACTCAATTCTATAAAGATCATCTTCCCTTTGCACTCACCGAAGCACAGAAGCGAGTGATCCGGGAAATTTATGCTGACATGAAATCGGGCAAGCAAATGAACCGGTTGCTACAAGGTGATGTGGGTAGTGGTAAAACGATTGTAGCATTTATCTGCATTCTGGTAGCGATTGGTGGAGGCGCACAAGCAGCGTTAATGGCGCCTACTGAAATTCTGGCGCAGCAGCATTATGCCAATCTAAAAAAGTATGCCGACAAAATGCGCATTACCATTGCGCTGCTCACCGGCTCGGTCAAGAAGAGTGATCGCAAGTCCATTCATGCCGGGTTGGAAGACGGCTCATTAAAAATTCTGATCGGCACTCATGCGCTGCTGGAGGAGGAAGTCAAGTTCAACAAACTGGGCCTCGCCATTATTGATGAGCAACATCGGTTTGGCGTGGCACAACGATCCAAACTTTGGCAGAAAAATACTGATGTGTATCCTCATGTGTTGGTGATGACGGCCACACCAATTCCAAGAACATTGGCCATGACCTTGTATGGCGATCTGGAAATTTCAGTGATTGATGAATTGCCCAAAGGAAGAAAGCCTATTAAAACTTCGCACCGCTATGATTCACATCGCTTGCAGGTGAATGGATTTATCAAAACGCAGATTGATGCAGGTAGGCAAATTTATATTGTGTACCCATTAATTGAGGAGTCAGAAAAGCTAGACTTAAAGCATTTGATGGATGGCTACGAAAGCATCACGCGCGCCTTTCCGGAAATACCGATCAGCATTTTGCATGGGCAAATGAAACCCGAAGCAAAGGATTTTGAGATGGCCCGTTTTGTAAAAGGCGAAACCAAAATTATGGTGGCTACCACCGTGATTGAAGTAGGTGTGGATGTGCCCAATGCCTCGGTGATGATCATTGAGAGCGCTCAGCGTTTCGGACTTTCACAGTTGCACCAATTGCGAGGCCGCGTAGGGCGTGGGGCCGATCAGTCTTATTGCATATTAATGACTGACCATAAACTCAGTTCAGAATCTAAAATCAGAATTGAAACCATGGTGCGCACCAACAATGGATTTGAAATTGCGGAAACGGATTTGCAGCTACGCGGGCCCGGTGATCTTCTGGGAACGCAGCAAAGCGGAGCATTGGATTTACTCATTGCCGATCTGGGCAAAGACGGGCAGCTATTGCAGGATGCACGGGAAGAGGCAAAGACAATCCTGGAACAAGATCCTGAGCTGATCAAACCTGAGAACAGGCCCATCCAACTACAAATTGCCTCCATGAAAAAAGTTGCAGTGAACTGGAGCAGGATCAGCTGAGTTTGGAAAACCTTGAGGCATTTGACTTCAATTGCGAATAATGCAATTGACTAGTCTAGCTTTCCCATCGACATAGATTTATGGTCAAAAAAAGTTACCATAGGTAAATATTTCCTAATTGTGGTATATTTATCTTACCTAACCCACGAAGTATGAAGTATTTTTTACTCTCAGCAGTAACCCTATTCTCCATTCTAAGCTATTCTCAAACGGTCGCTATCAAGAAAATTGAACTGGCCGGAGAAAAAGTAATCGTTCACTACGACCTGGACGACAATAATCCCAACAACCAATACCAGGTTAGTCTCTATGCTTCCAAAGACAAGTACTCTGCACCGCTCACCAAAGTAACGGGCGATGTAGGGCCAGAGGTCAATCCGGGTGTGGGCCGAAGAATAGAGTGGAATCTGATGCAGG
Organism: uncultured Cyclobacteriaceae bacterium; assembly: GCA_966095315.1. GTDB lineage: Bacteria > Bacteroidota > Bacteroidia > Cytophagales > Cyclobacteriaceae > ELB16-189. Next base: position 173,871 of record CBHTSG010000001.1, on the reverse strand, counting down.
AATACGGTGCCTACAAAGGCAAACTCTCCCTTGAGATTCGCGGTAAAGTGTTCGTTCCTTTTGTGAAGCTTAAGAATTTTGACACCAAAAAAGTTTATAAGCGCGGAAAAAACTACACCATGAATTGGAGGCCGGGTAATACCAATCCAATTCATATTGAATTGTATAAAGGCTCGCAAAAAGTAAGTGGTGAATTGAACCATCCCAACAACGGAACGGGTACACTTTCGATTGGTTCGAAGGTAAAGCCCGGAAAAGATTATCGCCTCAAAATTTCTGATTCAAAGAAATCCGATGAGATTGTTTATTCCGACTACTTCGTAGTGAAGCCAAAGCTTCCGATGCTGGTGAAAGTAATTCCTGTTCTTGGTTTAGCGGCTTTTATCGCTACACTGGGCGGTGGCGGAGGCGCGGCAGCTGAGCCCGTTCCAGATCCAATTGCTGATCCTCCGCTGCCTGGGAATTAATTGATCTTTATTTTAAGAATGTGTGTTCTCCTTTTTTTACGAAAAAGCATATGAAAAAAAGTTTTCTGACTATAATAATTATAACTGCATCAACATTTTTTGCCTTTAGCCAAACCAATTGGGCGGGATTCCCTATCCCACTTGCCACTTCGAGCTACTTCACTCCAAATGCTACCACTCCTGACTTGGTTTCTGCTCCTAATGGTAATTATTTCCTTACAACATATGGCCAGGGTATTTGGAAATCAACCGACTCGGGAGTAAGCTGGACACAGGTAAATACAAACGGAGAGATCTATTTTAGAAATATAAAAGTTGATGGATCCGGCAATATCTGGGCCACCACACAATCACCATCTACTTCGCGTTTGTTCAAATCAACAGACGGTGGAAACACATTTACGGCTGTCGCTGCAACATTTGCAAGCACTCCCTATTTTAATATTCTGAGGATTATGGCCAATGGAAATATTTTGGTTGGTACAAATAGTGTTGCCACTTTGCAGATATCCACTAATGGTGGGGCAAATTTTAACTCAGTTGCTGCGAGCTTTGGGTCAATTATCTATGATGTAGAAACGGATGCCAATAACAATATCTATGTTTCTGGTAACGGAACAGGTGGTTGGATAGCGAAATCCACCAATTTAGGATCAAGTTTCACGGTGATGCCAACAGTTGCCTCTACAAGTTATACCCCTGATTTTGAAATAAGTGGCAACAAAATAGTAGCGCTAGTTAATAACGGCATAGTTATGTCGAATGATCTCGGGGTCAGCTGGACTTCAATAAGGGGTGACTTGCCATCAGTTTTATTCAATACATTATCCTGCGTTCGTATTACACCGTTGGGTCATATCTGGATTCAATGGAATGCAGCAACTGGCAAGCATTATTATTCACAGAATGATGGCACTTCTTGGACTGACTTGGGTGTTAATCGGCCCAACATATTTTTTTCACAATATAGTTTTGGAATAATTTTTAAATCAGCAACGGAATGGACGCATGCGGGATCAGGTAGTGGGGTCGCTAAAACATTTGATGGTGGGATTACCTGGCAAAATGGGCCGTTATCTAATGCAACAACCTTTAATAATATTTTCATCTCTTCGCCAGGCCATGTCTATATAACAGGTCCCGGATCAAAGGGGTATTCCCTAGTTGAGAACAATAATTCAACTTATCGACCTGTAACAATTGTAGCCTTAAATGCCAATCAAACATTTTCAGGCTTTACAGAATCGAATGGATATGTCTATGGCTACGGACCATCAGGTGTTTTCCGGACGAATGTTACTGTTCCACAAGCAAACGGTTGGGTGGGGCCACGCACGGGTCAGGCGCTGACAAATTTAGTTGGCCATCCCAATGGAAAATTATATTCAATTAGTGGTTCTAATCTTTTAAGTTCTACAGATGGCACTATGGGTGTCTCGCAAGCCATCACAGGATTTGGCGGTTCGGTAACGAAAGTTATGCCGAGCTTAACTGGCGATTTTATTTTCGTTCAGTCGGGCACTTCAATGTTTAAGATAGATTTAACCACTGCCGTAGCAACACTCCTTCCTGCTACAGGAGTTATTGACTTTGCTGTTGGCGGAAATGTATTGTGGGTCTTAACTTCCACAACCACACTCCAAAAATCAACTGATAATGGATCCACTTTTACGCCCCGTACATTACCAGCTACCTATGCCGCCAATAGGATTTGGGCATTTAATGATCAGGTGATTGTGACGAAAAGTGCAGTGAGTGGTGTAACCGCACTAAATACTTCTATCAATGGCGGAGCTTTATGGTCTCAACGATCCCTCCTTGTTTCCGGAGGGTCTGTATCCATTGCAGATGTTGCGATTTCACCATCCGGGGTAATCGATTGCTTGGTCAATAATGGTGGCAATAACAGCCTTCATATCGGTCTAAAGTCTGCGGCACCTCCCATCGCACCTACTAATCTGAAGGTCATTGTTAATTCGCCAATTGCTCCAACTTACATCTACCCGAAAACTGGAGCAATCACCATGATATTGGATGATAATTCGAACAATGAAGAATATTTTAAGCTCGAACGGTCAATTGACAACATCACTTGGGATAGCGTAGGTGCTGCCGCTTCAAGTAATACAATTCAACAACTGATTAGTAATGGCAATCGCCCTGACATGGTGCAGGGAACACTATATTACTATCGAGTTCAAGCCGTAAACTCAACCGCCCGATCGGCATATACCAACGTTGTGAACACCATTCTTGCTCCATACTGCCAAAGCACTATTCCTGATAACAGGAGTTGGACAGGCACTACGACACCGGATGCCGGATTCACAACTCTTAATACGGGCCCATTCACTAACAACAATATCAAAATAAGTAAACTTGCAGGCTCCAACGATGAGTTCTTTTTGCCTAACTATACTTTTGGAATTTCGCCTAGCCCGCCCACAGGAAGAAATCCAAATGGTCTCCCTGGTGTTACCATTCAGGAAGACTGCGGAAAAGTAAATTTTTATGGTAATAGTTTGGACCTCTCTAATGGTATTGGTACTTGGGATGCTGGAACAAAAACCTTGACCATTAAATGGAGAGTGCATAGAAATTTTAATATCAAATGGGAGGGGACTACTGTATTTACTCTAAATCCCACTGACCCAACGCCAGTTGCACCTACTTTGGGAGCATATATCTATTCTCCTACTGAGGTTTTCTTGGCTTGGAATAATGTGGACTATGCAACAAAATATATTATTCAGAGATCTTTAGTTGGAGGAGCTGAGAATACCTATTCAACAATTGCGGAGGTTAATTCGCCAACGACCTCCTATTTGGATAAAAACCTTTCGTTTAATACCGCATACTATTACAGGATAATTGCAAAGCACACGAACACATCTAACCCATCTGGATTTACTACTTCAGCGGATCCTGATGGAAGCGGAGGACCATCGGACATTATTCCAACCGAGGTGGCCATTCAAACACCACCTAATTCAAGTTCAGTTGTATTTAGGCCAATCGAGACTGATCTTAACTTTAACCTGGATTCCCAACAAGGTGCAACCTGGGTTGACCTGGATAACGATGGAGACGATGATCTTATCACAGCAACCTTTACCTCCGCCCAGGGATTTCAGAATCAGCCGCCTTCCTTTTTCGAGAATGTTGGAGGTGCGCAGATGACAAGAAGAAAGTTGTCAATCGAATCCGAAATACTTGCTCTAACTGTTTACAGAGGAATTGGTGCAATGGATTTTAATAATGATGGTAAGTACGACCTATACCTACATCGGAGTGGTGAGTCCTCTGATCTTGTTCTCATCAACAAAGGTGGATGGGATTTTTCGATACTAGCAGTAAAAGAAAACACGCCAGGTGGAATAAGAGAGAACTTAGCAATGGCCGACTATAACAAAGATGGTTTCATCGATTTTTATATTGGCCTTGAAAGTGGAACAAACCCCTCGCAATCAAACAACCTGTTGATTAAAAACGTTTCTGGAACATCATTTTCTCAAATTAACGGATTGTCGATCGTTACCGACAATATGGATAGTCGTGCTGTTTCGTTTGCCGATTATGACAACGATGGAGATCAAGACATTTTTGCATTCAACAATGCACAAAATGGCCCGGGCGTTGCGCATAGACTGTATAAAAATAACGGTGATAATACTTTTACCCGAGTTACCGGGACGATATTCGATACCGATTACTTTGACCAGGCCAGAACAATGAGTTGGGGAGACATTGATAATGATGGCGACCTTGATTTGTTTCTTGGAAGTAACGCAACAAATCTTTATGACCGACTGTACCGAAATAATGGAGGGGGAAGTTTTACATCACTTACCACCAGCGCGGTTTGTGCGGATTTAACGGTAACCTACGGCAGCGCATTTGGCGACATTGATAATGATGGTGATTTGGATTTGTTAGTGTTGAACGCAAGTTCGGTTGCCGATGTATCTTCACAAAACGCCATTTTCAGAAACGATGGAACGGGAACTTTCATAAAAGTTATATCGGATGAGTTGTTCACTAATGCCTACTTAGCGTCTATCGGGCTCGCGTTAGCCGATGTGGATAAAGATGGTTTGTTAGATGCCTTTGTTGGGAAATTAGGCGGCCTCGGAAATGCAGGAGACAATCTCCCAAACTTATTATTTAAATCCACTGCAACAGTAAACAGTTCAAGACAATGGCTTCAGGTGAAGCTAATTGGAAGTGTTTCTAATAAAGCCGCCATAGGAGCCCGAATAACGGTGGTAACTGCTTCGCCTGCTCGTACTCAGATTCGTGAAGTTGCTGGCTTAACCGGCTATGGCTCACAAAACAGTTTAACTCAACATTTTGGGCTAGGTACAGCAACAACCTGCACGGTTACCGTAAAGTGGCCTTCCGGCATTGTACAAACGCTTACAGGTGTTACTTCCAATCAGTTTATTACCATCACGGAAGATAACAAAGGGCCAGAAATAACAACCCTTTCACCAGCCGATGGCGTAAAGTCTGTGCCATTTAATTCAACCCTTGAAATCACGTTCGATGAGTCACCAATCAAAGTTGCCGGAAAAAAAGTTTCGTTGTGGACAACTGCCAATCCCGATGTGCCGGTTCAGGTTTTTGATGCATCCGCTGGAGTAGTTGATGTGAAAAAAGTAACGTTTACTCCAAGTGCACCATTGGTAAACAACACCGAATACAAAGTCACCATTGAAGATGGCGCATTTAAAGATCTATATAATAACCTGGGAATATATAATGCTTTGATTTGGAAGTTTACTTCACTGGATATTACCATACCCGTTTATGGCAATCCGGCAGTAGTTTTCCCGGCATTGGTAGCGAAAGGAAAGGCCACGTCAACATTTTCTGTAAATGTCACTGACAACGTCAGTGTATCTTCAGTGTTGATGAGCTTCCGCAGAGCAGGCAGCACGGATACCTTCACCGATCTACCGGGCACACTTAACACAGCAACAAACCAATGGGATTTTTCAATTCAAGAGTCGTTTTATGGAGCTACCGGACTCGAGTTTTATTTTATTGCGAAAGATCCTGACAATAATTCGGCCCGATCACCGGCTACAGGTGTGCACCAATCGCTATACGAAACTACGCCACCTGTGCTCACCGTCCCGGCCAATCCAGCGTTGATTGCCAAAGGGTTTGTCAATCGATCTTTCACCATTATCGCTACCGATAACTTTGGAGTTACGTCCGTGACCATGAGCTATCGCAATACCAAGAATGGTACAACGTATACTGACCTTGCGGGAACTCTGAACGCCACAGTAGCTAATCAATATGATTTCTCAATTCCAGAATCAGCCTTTAATGGCGATGGTCTGGAATATTATTTCACGGCAACCGATGCTACCGGTAATACTGTGCGCTCGCCATTGTCAACCGCCACTCCATCTACGTTGAAAATGCTGCTCGATAATCAGGCCCCCGCAGTAGGACCATTTAACCCTCTGATTTCGATTGCCAAAACCAATACAACGTTTACCGTAAAGGCCACCGATAATTTGGCGGTAACTTCAATTGTGATGAAGTATCGCGGTATTTCTGCGAAGAACTTTTCTACCAGTGCTCCAGGAGTGAAGAATGCCAATGGTGATTATGACTTTGCCGTCAGTGCCGATTGGATCGATAACATGGGCATTGAGTATTACTTCCGTGCAGTGGATGCATCGAAGAATATTGGGGTAAGTCCGGATACAACAGCCGCCACCAACAAGTACCACAAATCCTTTTTGAAACTGGAAGGTGCTAGTGCTCCTAAGTTTAGTTTGATTAAAGGAAGCACAGGAGCATCGGGCTATCAGATTATTGCTGTGCCACTGGAACTTACCAACAAGAACATAGCCGATAATTTTGAAGAGCTCGGCACTGCCGATAAAACTGCCTATCGCTTCCTGCGCTATCACTCAACGCCTACACCGGGTTGGGATGAATATCCGGGAGGAGGACTGAGTGTGTTGACTCGTGGTGAGGGTTATTTCCTCAACTCTTTGAAAGCTGAAACCATCACACTGCTGGATGGCGTTGCGCCACAAGTTGACCAAAGCAATTTCTTCCAGATGGCGTTGAAGAAGGGATGGAATCAAATTGGTAATCCCTACACTGTGCAAATTCAGTGGAGCGATGTGATTGCTTATAATAAAACTCCAGCCGGAGTGGGTAAGCTGGTGAAGTATGACAATGGATATAATACCAATGACCCTGACGGTGTGCTCGAACCATACAAGGGAGGTTTCGTACAGGTGGATAATGACATCACGTTGAAAATTCCTTTCAAAGGATTTACTACCGGTGGCAGAATGACAGTTGTTGACTCTGACCTCGGCAAACCAAATTGGGAGCTTCCTTTCACCCTCACACAAAATGGATTGAGTTATCAGGTGGGCATGATTGGAATGAATGAAGAAGCGTTGTTATCGAAAGATAATTTTGACTTACCGCTGGTTCCTCGACTCAACGATTACATTGACGCAAGCTTTGATCACCCGGAACACTTCATGAAGAAGTTTGCGCAGGATGTAGTGCCCACCATGAGCGAATACACCTGGGAATTTGCCGTTGCCTCCAATCAGGACGGTGAAGCTACCATGCGGTGGAACAGTGCAGCGCTGGGTGAAAACAGCAAGGAGATTTATTTGCTCGATGTCGATCGTCAGCAGTTAGTGAACATGCGGAATGTTTCTGCGTACACTTTTGATCCGAAGCAATCGAAGAAATTCAGAATTTATTTTGGAGAGAACCTGGACAAGAAGATCAGACCAAGTCGCGTCACGCTAAGTAAAGCATATCCAAATCCGACTTCCGGTATTACCGCCATTGCATTCTCTCTTCCGGAGCAGAAGGCATCGATGGATGTTATGCTCGAGGTTTATGATCTGATGGGTAAGAAGCTGACAACACTTATCAATGGAAAACTGAACGCTGGATTTTATACCGCAGAGTGGGATGCAGCGCATGCCAGCGCAGCCGAAGGAATGTACGTATGCCGGCTTACCGTGAGTGGAGAAGACGGTCATGAAATGTTGAGTGAAAAAATTGTGGTGAAAAAATAGAACGCCTGAAAACAAAAAAGATATGAAAGCAAAAACCAAAATCATTCTTACGCTCGTCTTTGTAGCGGGAATGTGTTCGCTGGTCAGTGCTCAAAATGTGATCACACGATCAAGCGAGTTTGAGGTTGACTTCAGTGATCCCAAAAAATTGGTGACCACAACGGTGCCCGTGATTAACTGGGCGATCCCGATTCCTGAGACGAGCTACGTTCAGGAGTCGAAATATAAAATTAAACTAGACGTAGAAAGTTCTACGCCTTTGAAAGGCATCACCGTCAATATCAAACAAACTGCGGAGACGGAGAGCCGTGGCTCGCTGAACATTCAGCCAAAGGAAAATGAAAAGCTTCACAGTGTGGTGGAGAAAACACTGACACTGATGGACGGAGACAACCTGGTGGAAGTGATTGCCGAAAATGCAGAAGGTGTGAAGACCACAAGCTGGCGTAAGATTGTGGTTGGTGCAACCTCGCTGGCCGATGCCAGCAAACTGGAACGCACCGATTACGCATTAATCTTTGCGACTGACCAATATGAAAACTGGTCGGACCTGGTGAATCCTGTGTTTGACTCACGCACCATCGCGGAAGAATTGAAGAAGACGTATAAGTTTAATGTGGAGATTGTTGAAAACGCGACACAATCCGAAGTGTTGAAGAAGCTTCGTGAGTATGCGGAGAAACAGTACAAGCCATTGGATCAGCTTTTGATTTTCTTTGCAGGTCATGGAACATATGATCAGACCTTTGGTGAAGGGTTTGTGGTGACCGTGGAATCGATGCTGAATGATGAAGCAAAAACAACCTACTTGTCGCACAACCGCCTGAGATCGATCATCAACAATATTCCTTGCGAGCACATTTTCCTAACGATGGATGTTTGCTTTGGCGGAACGTTTGATGCTGCGCTGGCGTCTGCACGCGGTCAGGATGATGAAGTCTATAAAGAACAAAGTCAGGCAGAGTTCATGACGCGTAAGCTTACCTACAAAACGAGGAAGTATTTAACCTCAGGGGGCAAGACCTATGTATCAGATGGAATTCCTGGCAAGCATTCTCCTTTCGCGAAGGCATTTTTGGATGCGCTTGGTTCGCAAGGTGGCAAAGATGGTATCCTCACCATTCAGGAAATCTTCAGCTTCGTTGAGCGCCTGAAAAATCCGCCACGTCTTGGAGAGTTTGGAGACAATGCTCCAGGCAGCGACTTTTTGTTTTTAGTGAAGTAAAAAAATCATCGATATTTTTGTCAAAGGCATGATCAAGCGGTCATGCCTTTTTTTACTTCATCAGTTTTGATGATTATCAATCGCAAATCAGAAATTTCCTCTGTAAGGAATTTCATCACGGAATTCCGTGATGAAAGTTGACGTGGATTATCATTTTACCCACTGAAATGAAATTTTGTGGTTTAGTCTCGATCTCACCTCATTTATTTTAATTAACTTCAATAACTCCTTTTACTAACGGTTAGTCCCCAAGTTTATTCGTAAACCGAAATGCCTATGAAGCATGCTCTGTTTTTATCGGCCTTGTTGATCAATATGATCGGTTTGTGCCAAAACGTTGTAATCACTAATGTTGAACTTGCAGGTGAAAAGATTATTGTTAGTTATGATCTGGAAGACGCAAATTCGCAAAATGAATATAAGCTAGACCTTTATGCCTCAAAGGATAATTTTGTCTCGCCTCTAACGAAAGTAAAGGGAGATGTAGGTGGAGAAATCAAACCTGGATTAAATAAAAAAATAGAATGGACCGTTCGGGAAGAAATAGGAGGGTTTAAGGGCCAGATTGCTCTGGAGGTTCGAGGAAAGGTTTATGTTCCTTTTGTAAAACTAAAGAACTTTAATGCGAGTAGTTCTTACAAACGTGGCAAGAGTTATACGTTGAACATGAAAGCGGGCAACACCAATGCCATTCATGTTGAGTTATATAAAGGAAGCCAGCGAGTAAGCGGTGAGATGAATCATCCGAACAATGGATCGTATACGCTCACCATTCCGACCAACGCAAAGCCAGGCAAAGATTACCGCATCAAAGTCACAGACTCTAAAAACAATGAGGACTTAATTTATTCACCTTTCTTTAAAGTGAAGCCGAAATTTCCCCTGCTGTTGAAAGTAATTCCGGTATTAGCAATAGGTGGACTGATTGCCACACTTGGTGGAGGGCCTACAGAGCCAGATCCAATTACAGAAAGCAATATTCCGTTACCGATACCGCCAGGAAATTAAAGTGTTCAAATTTTTTTGATGTATGAAGACTCGACACTTTTTAACGATAGCAATTTTGCTCATTATAACATGCTTTTGCAATGCACAGCAATGGACTTCTTTAAGCGGGCCTTTTGGTGGAAATGTAATGGATATGGAGAGGGATGGTAGTGGAAATACCTATGCAATAGTTGGAACCAGTGCTTTATATAAATCAACTGACAATGGCACAAACTGGACCAAGCTAGCCACTACGCCAAGCACTCTTGCATTGAATGACATCTTGTATGCTAACAATAAGTTTTATGGGATTTATGTTTCCAACTTTTATGTATCAGGGGATGGATTGACTTGGACGCGCGATACATCCGTGCCGTTTGCCAATGTTTCCAAATTGCTAAAATTCGGACCCGATGGATACATTGCGGTGTATGGAAGTGATGGACTGTTTGTAACAAAAGATGACGGGGTTAACTGGACGAAGGCATCAAGTACAGGTGAAAGTTTCTATCGGTATGGCTATGAACGAACGGTAGCTACTACCAACGGTGATCTATATGCCATTTCCAGAAGGACTGGTCTTGGTAACTATGTTGGCTTTGAAATTAAGAAATTGCCATACCCTGGCGCCAGCGGAACATTCGATCCGGCAAACTGGCAAATAAAATATACCACATTGAAGAGTGGAACTATTAGCGCCTCTACATCCTCAAATATTATCACGGGTGTAGGAACAAAGTTCACAACAGAGATTACAAATGGGATGCAGCTCTATAGCGTTACCGGTCAGTATATCGGGTATGTAATTTCAATTACAAGTGATCTTGCACTCACGGTTTCAGGCAACGCCTCAACAAGTGTTAATGGAGTTCAATTTACTGAATATGTAAATAATGCTCACCTCATGACCAATGGTACCAATGTTTATTTAGTGAATAATCAAAATATATATGTTACTGAAAACGGTGGTTCTACCTGGCCATCAATAAAGGGAAATATTACTGATAACTGCATGTGGGGATTTGGAGCAGTTAATTCCAGCGGAACAGTGTATTTCTATAATGGCTGTTATAATAAGATTTATTCACTAACTAACCCGGGCACTACAAATTCTACATGGACTATTACGGATGGATATCCTTCTATAGGAATTTATGGCGCCTACATTGTTTCATGGGCTTTTATTAGTTCGACTACAATTCTTGCAGGGTCGAATTTAGCCGGGGCTTTTAAATCGACAGATAGCGGTAGCACTTTTAACCTTTCCACCACCGGAATGACACGAGGTATAGGACGCTCAATTATTATTACGACATCGGGAAATAAGATGATCTATCTTGCTGGCTCAGGAACTGGTGGTGTGCGTGGTTATTGGTTATCCAATGATTTTGGAGCAACATGGAGCTTTGTTTCTACTACAAACTTATACAGTAAGGCCCTTAAACTTTCGGATGGCACCATTATACTTTATGGAAATAATTACATCGCACGCTCAACCGATAACCTTTCAACACCCTTTGTTGAAACCTATCAACCCAACGTAGACTTAGCCGAGGCGAGTGATGGGACCTTGTTTGCGACTCAAAATGTAGGTGTTTATACATCTACTGATAAAGGCGCGGTGTGGGGACTGGTACCCTCGAGTGGCTGGGTCGGATCATCAGCATTAAACATTGCCGTTGACAACACTAATCTGTATATATCTAACTCATCTTTTAGAGTGCTTAGATTACCACGGGCCGGAGGAACAATTACGGATATTACGCCCGCATCAGGTTTTAATCAATATCCACTTTCTGGTTTTTTTGCTTCGGGAAGCACTCTATATTTGGCTACGCAATCGAGTATTACTAAAACGGCTGATCAAGGTGCTAACTGGACTCAGATCGGTTTTTCTGGGCCTGCGGTTTTCCCTATTTCTGACGGAACTACTGCAGCGATATGCGTAGGTCGAGCTGGAAATTTTTACATCACTCAGGATGGAGGTAACTCCTGGAATAGCTATGCTACACCGTCAACTTCAGCGTATATAACAGGCATAGCTAAAGACCCCGCTTCTTCAACTTCTAGTCCTGTATATTATGCATCTGCTGGAAATTCTCCTGCACTTAAGTTTACGGGTAAACTCATTGTAGATCCCGCAACACTTCCTCCATATATTAATTTTAATTGGCAACCATTGAATGGCCCATTTGGCGGTGGTAACGGACCGGCATATGACATTGAGGCACATCCTGACGGCAGCTTGTACTCAGTACAAAACAGTGAATTATACAAGTATGTGTCTAACATCTGGACCAAGCTACCCATGCCAACACCATCAACTCTTGTTTATGATGTTGAAATTGATGCCTCTGGAAAAATTTACGCTTTAATCAATAGTCCGACCCCCAGCCCGATACTTGTTTCAACAGATGGCGGTGTGAACTGGGTGGGGAAATCAGGCCAGTTCGTCAAGAACACCACCTTTTTTTATCCAGGGTACCGAATTGAAAAAATGCCTGACAACAGCATTGTTGTTTTGGGGCCATCAGGACTTATTTTTCGATCTACTGATGATGCAAATTCATTTAGTATAGTTGCCGATTACGGCACCGGGAGTTTCACACCTTCCATGCCCATTATTCAAAAATCAGGTCTTCTTGTAGCTTACAAAGGGACAGCAAATTTTACCCACTCAAGTGACAATGGAGCTACTTGGACGCTAAACACAAGCAATGGATTCCCGTTTCCCAATGGTTCAATAGGGATTTACAATTTTGCCGTTGCACCTAATGGGGATTTTTTGGCAACAGTACCTGATGTATACGATGCTATTTCTAATTCCTACTATTCTGAGATATACAGGTCAACAGATCGTGGCATTAACTGGGCGAAAGTGGCGAGCCCCTCCGTGGGTAACTTTACAAAGTATATCAATGTAATGCCGAATGGCGACTACATTCTTTACCTAACTGGTGGTGTGAAACGGTACAAATCAAATGATGAAGGCGTAACATGGACTGAACTTTCTTCGTCAGGTGATTTTTTTCCCTATTACGAACAATTTGGATCTAACATATATCTAAAGGGCTATCCTAATGGAATTTTTAAATCAACGGATAATGGAACAGCCCTTACAGAAGTTAACAACAGTGTTTTGCCCCGTCCAATTTCTACCGATATCAAGCTTTTAGATAACAAAGATATGATAGTCGCTTCCTATGGGGCATTTCATTCAGCTGATTTTGGACAGAGTTGGAAAAAAGGCGAGGGAATAGTTAGTCAGGTAATATTTTTTCTGGTTAAAGGGGATTCTATTATTGCGTCCGGACCGCTATCGTCCCAAGTTTACCTTTCGACCGACAATGGGAAGACTTGGATAACTAAAAGTAATAATCGGTATTTCTCTTCAATAACGACTTATGATGGCAAATCATACTATGCTATCTGTAGTAGTTTAGCTGGAACACGTGGGCTTTTCTTTTCAATCGACTTGGTCAATTGGACTCAAGTCAATGTTTCGGGATTGCCATCTGATCCCTTGACCTATTCCTATAGTAGCATTGCTATCGATGCTAATGGGGTTATTTTTGCTGTAATTTCTGAGAGTTCGGGGACATCGCTTTACAAAATTGCTTTTGAAGTAGCGACCAGATTGGCAGACATCATTAGCCCTATAAATCCAAGAAACACCTTATTTTATAAAGGGAAAATATATGTGTACGATGGTATTGGTGCCATATACGAAACCGATGACAGTGGCATTAGCTGGCAAACCATTTCCGCACCTAGTGGAAATGCTTTGAGAATTTCAAATGACTATTTGTTCATACTCGGAAGCAGTGGTGTTCTATGGTTATCGAGAAATAATGGAGCATCGTGGCAAAGCGTTGGTGAAACCACAACCTCGGTCAGCTTCGGTGATGTTATTGTAAATGAATATGATGGGTTTGCTTATGCTGCTATAAATGGATCGGTTGCAAAAAAGAGTCAAGTAATTGTGATGACTGATGATAAAACCAACCCATTGGCCGCTGCTTTTTCGCCTCTAAACAATGCCACAGGGATTCCTCTTAAGCCTACAATATCGATAACTTTCAACGAACCGATTACTCCCGTGGCTGGAACAAAGATCAGACTTTTTGATCCTTCCTTGGGCTCTTCGATCGAACAAATAGATGTTTCTACCGGAATTCAGGATGGCAAGAAATGGACATTTAATATCACCTCTACGCTAGCGTTTAACAAAGTGTATTATCTTACCGTTGATGCACTTTCGTTTAAAGATATTTTTGGAAATAAATATGGTGGTCTAAGTTCTACCACCGCCTGGCGTTTCACTACAAAATCCCCACCCACTGTAGCAGCACTATCACCAACACTTTCTGCAAGTGGCATTGCCCTTAACACTCAACTTGCCATTACATTTTCTGAGCCTGTTACAGGTGTTGGGGGAAAGAATCTGAACATTTATAAATCGTCTTCCGCTACTACGTCCGTAGCAACTATTTCAGCATCAACCGGAGTAAGTAATGCTAACGAACTAAAGTTTACACTAACGGGTAGTCTGGATTTTAGCACCGCGTACTTTGTAAAATTTGATGCTTCATCTTTTAAAACATCAGAGGGTGGTATATTCTCATCACTTACCCAAAATACCGATTGGACATTTACTACGCGAGCTGCCCCGACTGTCTCGTCACTGTTACCGGCTAACAACTCAACGTCTATTCCTGTGAATACCACGTTAAAGTTTTCCACCAGTGAAAGTTCATCAATTGATGGAACCAAAAAACTGTATGTCACCAACACGGTCAATTCATCGACTCCCATAGCAGAGGTTCTCTTGAGCGCTGCGACAATCTCGGGAACATCCACGACCGTAACATTACCTTCACCACTTGCCTATGCTACAACCTATGCGATTACCTTAGATCCCAGCGTTTTTAAATCAGCGGATGGAGGAGTCTACAGCTTATTAACATCTACCGGCTGGCAATTCACCACGCGGTCTGCCCCTACAGTTTCCACGATTACACCGCTTAATAACGCCACGGGAGTAGCAATTAACACTGCTTTGTCGTTAACATTCAGTGAGAGCGTTTCATTAGTTGGCTCAAATAAATTGTACATCACCAACACAGCTCAACCAGCAACTCCTGTGGTTACCCTCAATTTAAGTTCTGCAAGCCTATCGGGAGCAACAGCAACTTTTATGCTGCCCGTGCCACTTGCTTATTCAACAACCTATTCCATCACATTTGATCCAAATTCATTTAAAGGCGTTTCTGATAATGGATTGTTCAGCGCTTTGACTACCAGTGGCTGGCAATTTACAACAGTGGCCTCACCGGATGTGACTGCTCCGACTATTACTTTCACTTCTGACGCGTTCACCAAAGGAGCAGGCAGCAAAATTTTTTCGCCCTCAATCAGCGACAATATTGCGGTAACTCAAGCCAAAATTTTCTATCGATCAATAACAAGCAATAGTGCAGAGTCATCTGCAAATTTGATCTTAAATGCCTCAACGGGGAAATATGATGCCACTATTCAAGAGACGGAATTTGGTAAGATGGGCTTAGAGTTTTATTTCACGGCAAGCGATGCAGCCGGAAATACCGGACGAAGCCCACAAACAGGTTATTACTACTCTTATATAAATTTCCCTGCCTCTGCAAGTCCTCAAATACCCGGTGGCTTAATTGGCGTGGGCGGAGCAATCAGTGACTGGAGAATCATTAGCATCCCTCACGCATTGACCGATGCTAAGGTGGCTACGGTATTTAGTGAATTGGGAGCTGTAGATTTTAAAAAATGGAGGTTGATTACTTATAAGAATGCAACCACGTGGGACCAGTACCCTGACAATTTCACCACATTCATTCAAGGAAAGGGATATTTTATTAACACGAAGAGTCTACCTTCAAGCGGCCTTATTGTTGAAGGGGCAAGCACACCTTCGTTTAATAAATCTACACCTTTTGTTCTTACCCTGGCGCCTGGTTGGAATCATATCGGAAACCCGTATTCATTTAAGATTGTCTGGAGTGAGGTGCTGGCAGCAAACGGAAACCCTTCCGGAGTTAGCACGTCAGTAAAAAAATACACCGGCTCATATGTAGATGGAGGAGATTTGGATGTGTTTGAAGGTGCTTTCGTTCTTAACAATACTTCTAGCCCTGTTCTTCTTAATGTTCCCGTCACAGGAAGTCTTTCTGGTGGCCGTGTGAATTCACAATCTTCTGACCTATCTGAAAGTAATTGGACCGTTCCAATAGTTGTGAAAGTTGGCAGGTTTGAAAATTCCTTTGGAGGTATTGGAATGAATGAAAATGCAGCTTATGGCATTGATGATTTCGATGAATTTAATCCACCGTATTTATTTGACTTTGCTGAATTAAAGTTTGCTCACCCTGAACATTTTCTAAAGAATTCTACACGAGATATCGTGCCCAGCCAGCCCGAATACAAGTGGGGATTTTCATTTGAAACAAATATTGATGATGCTGCTGAACTGAGTTGGGATAACGCAATCTTCGGAAATAATGAAAAGGAATTAATCCTGTTCGATGTGGAAAAAGGAGTGATGATTAATATGCGAAATACAAGCTCATATTTGATCGGTAAGCGTAGATCTGCAAAACCATTCGAGATCTATTTTGGAGAAAATATGAGCAGCAAAATACAGTCTAAAGTAATTCTGGGAGCTGCCTATCCTAATCCTGGAAGCAAGGAGATCTTCGTTCCGTTTACATTACCGGAAAACAAATCGTCTTATCTGGTTTCATTAGAAATATTTGACGTTTTAGGAAGAAAAATTTCTACACTAGTGGAAAAATCTCTAGGGTCTGGAAATTATACCACCACATGGGAGCCCAAATCAGAAAATGAGAGTGGTTTATATACGGTTAGGCTAATCGTATCCAATGAAAATCGAGCTGATACCTTTTATCAAAAAATCATTTTAAAATAAAGATTATGAAAAAGCTGCTGGTTTTATGTTTTGGCATGACGGCAGTAATTGCCGCCTATTCACAAAATGTTAGCGCACGGACAAATAATTTTGAGATCGATTTCACAGATCCTCAAAAGTTGATAGCATCGAATGTTCCTACTGTGAATTGGCTGTCTCCAATTCCGGAGACGAGCTACGTTCAGGAAAATAAATTCAAGGTCAAGTTTGATGTAGCCTGCAAGTCTCCATTGAAAAGTGTTACAATGATTCTACGCGATAATACTGAAGGTCCTCCGCGAGGATCGCAAATGCTGAAACCGGAGGAGAGTGAAAAGCTAAAGTTTACCATAGAGAAAACACTTACCTTATTTGATGGCGATAATGTGATTGAAGTAGTAGCGGAAAACCTTCAAGGCGTAAAAACGATCAGTTCACGAAAAGTGACGATAGGAGGAGCAAGTCTTGCTGACATTGCGAAACTCAACCGGACAGACTATGCCTTGGTTTTTGCAACAGATCAATATGATAACTGGCCAGACTTGGTTAACCCGGTATTTGATTCTCAGACCATTGCAGCAGAGTTAAGTAAGACATATGGATTTAAGATCGATATCGTGGAGAATGCTTCTCAGGTGGAGATTTTCAAGAAACTTAGAGAGTATGCCGAGAAGAAATATCAACCCCTTGATCAACTTCTTATCTTTTTTGCAGGCCATGGAAGTTATGACCAAACTTTTGGAGAAGGATTTGTTGTAACAAAAGAATCCTTATTAAATGATGAAGCAAAGGTGAGCTATATTTCTCATAACCGCTTGCGCTCAAACATTAACAATATCCCCTGCGATCATATTTTCCTTGCAATGGATGTTTGCTTTGGAGGAACTTTTGATCAGGCTCTTGCCTCTTCTCGTGGAGAAGATGAAACCTACAAAGAACAAAATCAAGCGGAGTTTCTTACTCGCAAGCTCACTTACAAAACGAGAAGGTTTCTAACTTCAGGAGGAAAAACCTATGTCTCCGATGGTATACCAGGACAGCATTCTCCGTTTGCCAAAAACATATTGGAAGCGCTGCGGTCTCGTGGTGGTCGTGACGGGATGTTGACACTTCCGGAGCTCTACACATTTGTAGAGAGATTGAAAATACAACCCAAGTTCGGGGAATTTGGAGATAATGCTCCTGGGAGTGATTTTATTTTCGTAGCTAAGTAGATGGAATTATTGAAACAATAAAGGGGCGCTTACCGCTCCTTTTTTTTTGTCTCATCAACCACTAACTTCGACTCGCCAAAATTCAAAATGAAAAAAATTCTTGTCGGAGTTTTATGGTTGCTGCTTTATCAAAATATATCCGTTGCTCAAAACGGAAACTACTTTTTATCTCACTATACTCCTTCGGATGAGAAGATAGATTACCGGAGCTCCGGCATGGTGCAAGATGAGTTGGGCGTGGTTTACTTCACCAACAAAAGCGGTGTGCTTGAGTTTGATGGAAAAAACTGGAAGATTATTCCTACGAAGGGAGCCGTGTATGCATTAGCCGCCCAAGGGCATGACGTTTTTGTTGGGGGTCTTTATGGTTTTGGTAAGTTGAGTGAACGCACCGGGGCATTGCGCAAGTATACCCCACTAGTGGATTTGCCGAACATATTCTCGGTAGTGGTGATGGAAAGTCGTGCATACTTCTGTAATGAAGATCAGCTTTTTGTTTACTCATTGCTCAGCAATGCTCTTGAGCAAACCATCAACCTTCCGAAAGGAGACTCCTATTCTGGAATTCATAGGATTGAAAATCAGATATACGTAAGCACGTTTAATCAAGGTCATCTTAAATTAGATAATGGTAAACTGGTTCCTCCGGCTTTCGCATTGCCTGAAGATCAGGGAATCGTTTTCAGCATTTCCGCTGGCAAGGAAACCATATTAGGAACAGATGAAAGCAGACTTTTTCGCTTATCTGCCAATCAAGTATCTGAGGTTGTTTTGTCCGATGCCCAGGCACTCAGTAAAGCAGTGTTACTTTCAGGCGTGGCGATCAACGATCACCTGGTAGCGCTGGGCACGTTGCGTGGAGGGGTTATGTTTTGCAATCCTGTGAATGGAGAAGTAGAAGAAAATATTGATTTCTTTTCAGGCCTGCCGGATAATGAAGTGTTTGCGCTGATGACGGATAAGAATGAAGGCGTTTGGGTAGCACATGAATATGGATTCACACGCATTGCTCCGAATCTTCCCTTTCGATCGTTCAATCACTACCCTGGGTTGGTCGGAAATCTTTTATGTGTTCAAACCATCGGTGGTCAACTTTATGCCGGCACCACCCTGGGGCTTTACTTCTTAGCAAAGGAAGAAGTAGTGGAAGCCATTCCGGTAAAGCAATCAGGGCCTTCCGTTCGGTTAGATGATGAAAAGGGAAAGCGAAAAATTTTGAATTTTCTTCGGAAGCGAAGAAAGGCAAAAGCAGAAACATCAGAAGTTCCCGCGCCATCAAAATCAACTGCACCCAAAACGGTAAAAATTGTTACGTCCACCATTCATCGTTATAAAAAAGTTGAAGGCATTGACAGTAAGGTTACACAGTTGGTAAAGGCTAATGGAAAACTGTTGGCAGTGGGCCTTGATGGCGTGTTTGAAGTGGAGAACACTACCGCAAAACCCCTTATCGAAAAGCCCGTGCGCTCGGTATTTTTATCCAAAGCAATGAATCAGTTGTTTGTAGGAACTTTCGATGAGGAAATAAAAACCTACGAGCAGCAAAACAACATCTGGAAAGAAACTCATTTGCTGGATACACTCAATGACTTCGTCAGCTACATCTTTGAAGACAAACTCGAAAACATCTGGCTGTGCGGCCGCACTAAAATTTATAAAGTGGAAACAGATGAGCAGCAGATCATAAACATATTAACACTGCCCATCGAAAATCCATCACTGGATGAAACGGTAGGACTAGCGTACGGAAGTGAAGTATATATTGCTGCTTCCGGGGAATTCAAAAAATACAACGGTGATGATCGTTTTCTCCGCTATGATTCCTTACCCGGCCCCCACAAATATTTTGCTTCTGCCGGTTACTTCTGGTTTAACGATGGCCATAAGTGGCGAACGGTAGATCGGAGAATACAATCACTTAAACTGGAATGGCTTGGCCTGTTCCCGAATTTGCGCTTTCTCGCACCAGATGAAGCGGGCGATGGCTTATGGCTGATTACAGCAGAGAATGAGCTCTTCAAATTTTATAATACCAAAGCCATCTCAGAAGGCGCGCGCTATCCACTTTTCTTGCGCGAAATAAAGGGGCAAGAGGTAAATTTTGGCAAAGAGAAATCGGTAAAGCTGAATCAGCCGGAAGAAGTAATTTCATTTGAATTTATCCAGCCAAACTATATCGGCCTGCATGCTACCGAGTATCGTTATCAGGTGAAGGGACTCACGAATAGCTGGTCGGCATGGTCAAGCCTTAATAACATCATTCCGTTTCCCTACCTGGCACCAGGAGTTTACCAACTTGCTGCGCAGTCGCGCGATTTGCTGGGAAATGAATCTACCGTAGAGTTGATCACATTTGAAGTGATGCCACCATACTGGAAGCAATGGTGGTTTTATGCGTTGGAGTTTGTGTTTTTCAGTTTGCTGGTAGCGATCACTGTTAAGCTAAGCGCCAACAACGAACGCTATCGCGTCATCAGCCAGGTGCTTTCATTGCTCACGGTGATTATGCTCATTCAATTTATTCAAACCGGCATCGAGTCCATCATTTCATTCAAGAGTTCACCGGTAGTGGAATTTTTCATTCAGGTATCCATTGCATTGATCGTCTTTCCAGTAGAAGGATTTGTTAAAAAGATGATTACAAGAGCGTCATCGGGCCGATATCGAATTCCATTAAATCGAAAGAAGGCAAAGGACAATGATACTCCTGATTTAGAATCTGAGCAGCAATAGTCTAAGCGTAACGTTGTATTCGGGCACAGAAAATCCGGTGCGATAGGGGTCACCATTTCCATCAAAAAGATCGGACGGCAGTCGTATTTTTCATTACCTTCACTTTCTAAACTTTTCAAGGTATGAAGTATCTACTCCCCGTTTTTTTCCTCTTGGTTTTGATCTGGTCATGCTCCAGTAACGAAGCTGCAAAGAGCCTTGCCGAGCAGAACCCCGCAGCTGATGGATTTGATTTAGCCGGCTCAGACCCTGCCGCCATCGAATTGGCCGATAGCATTATGCATGCCATGGGTGGCCGCGAGAGTTGGGACAAGACCCGATTCATCTCCTGGAATTTTTTCGGTCGCAGAAATTTAGTGTGGGACAAACAACAAGGCCGCGTACGAATCGAAAGCCTGCCCGACAGCATTGTATATCTTGTGAATGTGAATACCGGTGAGGGTAGAGTTCGGGTGAAAGGTCAGGAACTTACAGAGCCTGATTCATTAAAGAAAATGCTATCCAAAGCGAAGAGTATTTGGATCAATGATTCGTACTGGTTGGTGATGCCGTTTAAACTGAAAGACTCAGGTGTTACATTAAAATATATGGGCGAAGATACGGTGGCCAACGGCATACGTTACAATGTGCTGCAACTCACGTTCCGCGATGTAGGAGATACCCCACAGAACAAGTACAAATTATTCGTTGACATTAAAGAGAAGCTGGTGAAGGAATGGTCATATTTTTCTGAAGCCCAAAAAGACACTGCTAATTTTACCCGCCCCTGGGACAACTATAAAAAGTATGGAAGCATTTTGCTTTCCGCAGATCGCTCAGACAACAGCGGCCCACGCAATGTAAAAGTAGATGAAACATTATCCGATGCCGTCTTCAACGAATTCTAATAACTCCTTATGCTGATCAACCTCGAAACCATCCCCCACTTTTATAAGAATTACGTAAAGCTCATTGATGAGAGCGATGTATTGCAGGCGCTGCGCATATCCGGCCACCGCACTCAGGAGCTGGTGCATGCCATCAAAATTGAAAAGTCTGACTTTGCCTACGCTCCCGGCAAGTGGACCATTCGTGAGTTGCTCTGCCATATGATTGATGCTGAACGAATTTTCATGTATCGCGCGCTGCGTTTTTCACGAAATGATAAAACACCACTTTCCGGTTTTGAAGAAAACGACTATGCGCCACAAGCCAACGCGAGCGGCCGAAGCCTGAAAAAAATAGCCGATGAAATGGCGCACTTGCGCGTGTCCACGATCGACATGTTTGAGAGCTTTACGGAAGAAATGCTTATGCGAAAGGGTACTGCCAATAACAACGAAATGACGGTGATGGCGTTGGGCTTTATTATTGCCGGGCATGAAACGCATCATCGCAAAGTATTGCAAGAGCGATATCTTTAGATTTCAATACCATGCGCATTCTTTTTTTGGGCGCCATTCTTTTGGGAGTGCTCGGTTGCTCTCCGAAAGCCTTGATTACAAAAACACTTAAGGAAACTCAGGCTACGTTTCAAGATCATACCGGTTTTGTTTTATACGACCCTGCCTCTAAAAAAACTGTCATTGATTATCATGGTGCCTCATATTTTATCCCAGCATCGAATACAAAGATTTTTACTTTTTATACTTCGCTTAAATTACTGGGCGATTCGATCACGGCACTGCATTATCAACAACGCAATGATTCGTTGATCATCTGGGGCACGGGCGACCCTTCTTTCTTATATCGGAATGTGTTTCAGAATAATCGGGTTTACGATTTTTTGACAGCCGGAAATCAAAAATTGTTTCTATCGAACCTGCCCTCCGAAGTTACTCCGCTGGGATCGGGCTGGGCGTGGAATGATTACTTCTATGCTTACGGTTCGGAGCGCAGCACGTTTCCCATTTATGGCAACCTTGTGTTGATCACAAAAGCAACTGACAGCACACTTCACACACATCCATCTTATTTCATGGAGCACCTTGTGCACTCCACTCAAAAGAGGAAAAATGAAGAAATGATTCGTGATTTGGATTCGAATCAAATCACATATTACTCAAGCGAAAAGAATACACGAAAGGAATGGGAAGTTCCTTTTCGAACAGGATCGGATGTTACGGTAGAGTTGCTTTCGGATACCCTGAAGAAAGTTATTGAAGAAGTGAGTCTTCCTCTCACCAGAGAGACGAAGAAATTTAAAAGTGTTCCTGCTGATAGTGTCTATAAAGTGATGATGCAGGAAAGCGATAATTTTCTTGCCGAACAACTTTTGCTGATGTGTGCAGGGGTGGTAAGCGATACACTCAACCAACAAATTGCGATTCGCTATGCAACAAAAAATTTCTTTAACGATTTGCCGGATAAACCAATTTGGATCGATGGCTCCGGGCTATCTCGTTACAATTTGTTTACTCCGCGAACCATCGTGAAGCTGTGGGAGAAGGTGAGTACGGAAGTTCCCCGCGAGCGACTGTTTCAGTTGCTTGCCATTGGCGGAAAAAAGGGAACGATTAAAAATTGGTATAAAATGGATTCGCCTTTTATTTATGGAAAGACCGGCACTTTAAGTAATAATCATAACCTGAGCGGATATCTCATCACAAAAAGTGGAAAGACATTCATTTTCAGTTTTATGAATAATAACTTTACAGCTTCCTCCAATGACGTGAGGAGACAAATGGAAAAAATTTTTAGAATTATTTACGAAAAATATTGAAATGAAGAAGTTGCTCTTTGCAGTCCTGTTGGTGAGTTTTTGTTCTCAAGCGTTTGGCCAAAAGGTCGATAGCCTTAGCATAAAAATCGGGCAAATGATCTTGATTGGAATGCCGAAGGCGGAAGTGGATTCGGTGGTGTTGCGCGAGGTGAAGCAAGGTAAAATTGGCACGTTGATTTTGTTTGAAAAGAATGTTCCTAAATCAGCAGCTTCTTTTGCCGCGCTGAAGAAAATAATCTGGACCTACCAGAAAGCCGCGCCCGTTCCGCTACTGATTTCAATTGATCAGGAAGGAGGAAAAGTGAATCGCTTAAAAGATAAATATGGCTTTCCGCGATCCATCACCGCGCGCGAAATGGGTAAAGCAAAGTCGCTTGACTCTGTCCAATTTTATGCAGAGTCAATAGCTTCGAATCTTGCAGGCTTGGGCATCAACGTAAACTTCGCACCAGTGGTGGATGTCACCGTTTCCAACAGCCCTAGCAATCCGATTTTTGCAACGGGAAGATCGTTCTCTTCCAATGCAGACTCCGTTGCTCTGTTTGCCAAGGAGTATATTAAGCCGCATCGCAAATATGGAGTGGTTACTGTGCTGAAGCATTTCCCCGGTCACGGCAGTTCGCAGGATGATTCGCATTTTGGCATTGTAGACATTACCAACTATTGGAAGGAAATTGAACTAAATCCCTACAAGCAATTAATCAGCGAAGGATATGTAGACGCCATTATGAGTGCGCACGTAGTGAACCGAAAACTTGACCCTTCGGGATATCCGGGCACATTATCAAATCGTGTGATTGATAGTTTACTGCGCAAGAAGTTGAATTATAATGGAGTAATCTTTTCAGATGACATGCAGATGCACGCAATTTCAAAGCAGTACTCAATTGAAGAAACCGTGAAGCGCGCCATCAATGCAGGCATCGATATTTTATGTTTCTCCAACAACATTCCAAACAGCGAAGAGCGTGCGGCAGACAAGGTTTTGGAAATCATTCGACAAGCGGTAGTGAAAGGTGAAATCAGTGAGAAGCGAATCAATGAAAGTTACAAACGGATAATGGCATTGAAAGCAAAGTTGAATACGGCACAAACCCTATCATCGTATCAGACCGAGAATCAAAAACTTCGTGCGGAGATCGCCAGAAAAGATAATGAGTTGAAAGAGGCTAAAGAAGAACTAGCCTCAGCAGGAAAAAAGAAGAAAAAGAAATCAAAGAAGAATAAGTCTTAGAAAATGAGGGTGAGTCAAATAACGGATTAGATAAGAGGCTTCTGGCGGCTTTTCACTAAGACAAACAGCCGTCTGACGCCCTCAATTCTCCGTCATTGAAACGCAATAGAACAAATCATGAATAAAGGAAGGAACATTTTGATAATTGTAATGATGTTCATGACCGTTGCTTCCTTGATATACGGATATGTGCAAAAGCTAGAAGCTGAGCGAACTGCCAAAATGGTAAATGATCTCAACATTGAGTTGTCTCATGTAAAGCAGGAAACAGAGAAGCAAAGAAAACTTGCAGAGGAGAAGGCAGCAATTGCGAGGGCAGCACAACAAGAAGCGGTAACTCAATATAAACGAGCAGAAGCATTAGAAAAGAAATCTAGAAAATAGTGGGCTTATGAAAAATGGATTGATTGCAGTGCTGACCATCGTGGGCGTGGCAGCCGTTATTTATGGTGTCTCTGAGCATCAGGGAAAAGAAGTATATCGCGAAGAGAACATGAGGCTTCGTGATGAAATAAGAAAAATTACCAATGAAGCCACGGCTGCACGTGTAGAGGCTGCCAAATTGCGCCAGGTGATTCTACTACAAAAAGAACGAGCCGAAGAGCTGACTAAGAAGAGGTAACAATAATTAAATCTTAAATCTTATGATGAAGAATGTTATCATCGTTGTTCTAAGTATTCTTACTTTGATTTTTGGAGTGTATGCTTTTGTTCAACAAGGAATAGCGAAGGAGAAGGAGAAACAATCTGTAGAGATTGCTGAAATGGCTAGGAGGCAGGCAGAAGATGCTCGTAAATCTCAGATGGCTGCTGCACAAGCTCAGGAGGAAGCGATGCGTCAGGCGGAATTGGCAAAACAAGCCTTTGCCGATTGTCTGAAAAAGAAAAAGTAAATCATGGTCTTTAATATCAAAGAGGCCACCAGTCCGGAGGTCCCCATCATTGTTAGTGTTCCACACTGTGGTATTTCTTTTCCTGAAGAATTAAAAGATCAATATAAGCCAGCGTTCGCCAACGCTCCGGATGACACCGATTGGTTTGTGGATCGCCTTTATGATTTTGCTCCCGCCCTCGGCATTACCATGATTACGGCAAACTACAGCCGTTGGGTAATTGACCTGAATCGAGATCCGCAAAGCAAGCCGTTGTATTCTGATGGCCGCATCATCACCGCGCTTTGCCCCAGCACAACATTTTTGGGTGAGCCGATTTACAAGGATGAACGAAAAGAAGTAGTAGAGGAAGAAGTGAAGCGAAGAGTAGAAAAGTATTATAAGCCGTATCACCACAAAATCGGTGAGTTATTAAAGCAACGAAAGGAAAAATTTGGAAAGGTGTTACTGTGGGATTGTCATTCCATACGACAGTTTGTTCCCACCATTAACAAAGACAAATTTCCTGATTTAATTTTGGGTGATGCCGATGGTACTTCCGCTTCTGCGGGATTAATAGAAACAACGTTGGGCGTTTTGGATCATAGCACATACTCGGCCAAGCATAATCATCCATTCAAAGGCGGATACATCACTCGCAATTTTGGGAGGCCAGAGGAAAATCAACATGCGTTGCAATTGGAAATGGCGAAAGTGAATTACATGGACGATGCAGAAAATAACTATCATCCTGAACGAGCC
This sequence comes from uncultured Cyclobacteriaceae bacterium, assembly GCA_966095315.1. Taxonomy (GTDB): domain Bacteria; phylum Bacteroidota; class Bacteroidia; order Cytophagales; family Cyclobacteriaceae; genus ELB16-189. The sequence continues at coordinate 147,660 of CBHTSG010000001.1, read as the reverse complement.
AACAAAATGCGCGAGCTATTAATGACCGTTTTTGATCGGTTGATTTCGCAGTTGAGTTAAAGATTTTCAAATGATCGATTAAGTGAAATGAATAATATTTCAGAAGAAAAAAAAAGTGATCACCGGAAAACCTCACCCCGTCCTTCGGACACCCCTCTCCTGCAGGAGAGGGGAAGGGAGGTTTTAAAATACTTCTACTTTCAAAGCCTTCTTCAAAAAAACAGCTGGACTCCGGCCACCTACGTGGGTGTTGATGCAACGGGAATTATTCGTTACCTCGAAACTGTTCCACCAGCACAAGGCGTGGCTGTTGAGTCGGTGCTGGGCTATGCGCTTCCTGGTTTTCAAAATGCACACTCGCATGCGTTTCAATATGCCATGGCTGGCCTTGCCGAAAATCATCCGGCCGGAACGGACGATGACTTTTGGACGTGGCGTGAAGAAATGTACAAGTGCGCGTTGTCGGTTGATCCTGATCAGGCCGAGGCAATTGCTTCAATACTCTATGCAGAAATGGTGCGTCATGGGTACACGCATGTGGCTGAGTTTCATTATTTGCATCATGATAAAGATGGTAAGCCCTATTCGCACCTTGCAGAGATGGGAGAACGGATGGTGCGTGCTGCAAAAACTGCGGGGATGAAAATTACCCTTGTTCCGGTCTTCTATCAAAAAGGAAATTTTGGTGTTGACCCTCAGCCGCGACAACGCAGATTCATATCCAAAACTGTTGACGATTATTTCAAACTCCTGGAGGCATCGAAGGCGATTGTGAAAAATTATGATCATGCCTCTCTTGGCGTAAGCGTACATTCGCTGCGCGCAGTTGATTTTGAAGATATCATCAAGACTTGTGGCACCGAAGAAGAATTGCCTTTTCATATTCATGTTTCGGAGCAAAAAAAGGAAGTGGAAGAATGTGTTGCCTTTTGTGGTAAGCGGCCCATGCAATGGATGCTCGACAATGTGAACCTTAATGAGCGATTTCACCTGGTGCACTCTACCCATTTGAATGATGATGAGCTCACACGCCTTGCTAAATCAAATGCCAATGTTGTGCTCTGCCCTTCTACCGAAGGTAATTTGGGCGATGGAATTTTTCGCATGAAGGAATATGTGAAAATGGGTGGGCATTGGAGCATTGGCACAGATAGTCATATTGGCATCAACCCTTTAGAAGAATTGAGAATGATCGACTATCGGCAGCGGCTTGTCACCAATAAGCGAAACACTTTTTCAGGTGATGCTGCTCATGCCATGATTTCGGAATCGGTTCTGCACGGAAGACTGGCCATGGGAAGAAAGACCAATGATCATTTTGAAGTTGGGCAGCCACTGGATGCCCTGGTAGTAAATGCCACCTCACACCTGTTGGCAGAAACCTCAAAAGCCAACCGATCGGCTACCATTCTTTACACTTCCGATTCCAGCAGAAACATCGGCACCCTGGTAAACGGAAAATGGGTTGTAAAAAATCAGCATCATGAAAATGGACACGCTATTAAATCTGCGTTTGCTGCTGCGATGAAATCACTTAAGAATCGAAAATAGTGCATGGAAGATTTAAGTTTCCATCATTCGCTCATTGGAAAGCTTTTTCAATGGCCTTCATCACACCATGAATGGGATGCTTATCGCCTCACCAAAGATCAGGTAGAATTTTTTGAAGAGCATGGCTTTTTGGGCAATGTTCTTTTGTTGAGTGAACATCAAATAGAAACGCTTCGGTTGGAGTTGCAGGATATTTCGGATCCGAAACATCCCGGCCATTCATTGTTCTACGAATTTCACTCCAACGAATCGCAAGACCCCAACACAATTTTATTTCATGCTTTAGGTGCGTGGCGACTTGCTACCGGTTTTCACGATGTGTTGTGGAATCCAAGGTTTGTTATGGCAGCGTATCAGCTTTTAGGAAATCATGCCGTGCGCTTTTGGCACGATCAGCTTTTTTGCAAACCGCCCAAGCGTGGTGGCGTGGTGGCATGGCATCAGGATTATTCATACTGGACTCGAACAAAGCCCGTTCATCACCTCACGTGCTGGTGTGGTCTCGATGATTCTACGATTGAAAATGGCTGCCTTCAATATGTGCCCGGCAGTCATCGTTGGGGGTTGTTGGAAAAGCCTTCGCTGGCTGGAGATCTTCATGGCATTTTAGATTTCCTTACACCGGATCAGAAGCAATTGTTTAAGCCCATACCCGTGGAGACTAAGGCCGGATACGGAATTTTTCATCATCCCCTTACCCTTCATGGATCCGGAGAGAACAAAAGCAATCGCCCACGAAGAGCCTTTGTCATCAACGCTGTAGCGGATGGCGTTTATTCAGACACAGATCAAATACTCCTTGATGGCGTTCCCGCTATCGGAAAGGGCAAGAAACTGGAAGGACAGTTTTTTCCAATACTCTTTGATGGGCATTAGAAAAAGCACGCGGATTACTTCCTTCGGAAGATCTTGCGGTTGATATGGTTTTTTCCCTCACACAAACTGATAGCCCAACTTACTCAATGGCAGCGATCGGATGCGCTCTTTTGATGCAGCAAAGATTGCATTGGTCAGTGCAGGCGCAATGGGGGGCGTGCCAGGCTCACCAACCCCACCAGGCTGCTCATCACTTTCAATGATCTGTACTTCAATGTGCGGCATGGTGTTCATCATCACCATTTCATAGTTAGGGAAATTGCTTTGCACAATTTTCCCTTCCTTCACCGTGATCTCGCCATACAGTGCAGCCGTTAATCCATAAACGATTCCGCTTTGCATTTGACTCTCAACAATGCGTGGGTTCACCGTTCTTCCGCAGTCAATCACACAAAATACTTTTTCTACTTTGATGTTCTTGCCAGTAAGGCTTATCTCAGCAACTTCGCCTACAATAGAGCCAAACGATTCATGAATGGCGATGCCCTTAAATTTTCCTTCTGTTTTTTCTGACCACCTACTCATTTCAGCCACTTTATTCAACACCGCTAAATACCGTGGAGAATCTTTTAGCAATTCTTTTCGCAGCTCATACGGATCTCTATTCAAGGTAGCGGCACATTCGTCCATGAAAGATTCAGAGAAGAAAGCATTGTGTGAATGCCCAACACTTCGCCACGTGCCTACACTCACCGGCAAATCCACACAGGTTACATCGGTGTATGCTGCACTCATTACGTAAGGCAAGTCGCGAATGCCTTCTGTTGTTGACTGATCATCTTCAGCGCTCAGTTTGTTCAGCGGAATATTTCGTTTCATCAATCCCGATAAAGCGCCTTGTGTTCCAACTTTTTTCTTCCAGCCTAAAATATTTTTGTCGTCAAGCGCAGCCTTTAATTGCGAGATCACGGCCGGGCGATAGTAGTCGTTTTTCATATCCTCTTCGCGCGTGTACACCAATTGCACGGGGGTACCCGGAAGTTGTTTGGCAATTTTGGCAGCACGCAAGACAAAATCGGTTTCGCCACGCCTTCCAAAGCCACCACCAAGATAAGTGATGTTGGTTTTCACTTTGCTTTTATCCACCCCCGCGCCCTCCGAAACTCCATTTACCACGAATGTGGTGGATTGATTTCCGGTCCACGCCTCCGCAGTATCGCCATTGACAACCACTGTGCAATTCAGCGGTTCCATGCAGGCATGTGCGAGGTACGGCACCGTGTATTCGGCTTCAATTACGTTGGGTGCTTTCCCTAACACCTCATCTATATTGCCAACATCTTCCCAAACTTTTCCGGGGTCTCCTTTCAGTGCTTCCTTTAAAGCAGGGATGGCATCCAGATGACCGAGTTCTTTGTTTTGTTCTTCCTGAAGTTCAAGGGCAGCCGCGGCAGTTTTGGCGTGCCAAGTATCGTTTGCAACTACTGCCACACCTTCGTCTATCTGAACGACCTTTACCACTCCTGCCATCGCTTGTATTTTATCCGCGTTGGTGATGCCGGTAATTTTTCCGCCCACATACGATGGATGACGGATTACAGCATATTTCATGTTGGGAATTCGAACATCCAAACCAAAGATTGCTTTGCCGGTAACTTTTTCGGGAACGTCAAGACGATTCACCGATTTTCCAATCAACTTGAACTCTGATTTATTTTTTAATGCCGGAAACTCAGGAGCTTTTTCTTTTGCAGCGCTGCTGGCCAGTTCACCAAATGACTTTTGCTGTCCTGTTTTTTTGTTGATCACTTTGCTATTCTCTGCATAGCAATCCTGTGGGCTCACCTGCCATTCCTTAGCGGCAGCGGCAATCAGCATTTCGCGGCCCATAGCACCCATGCGCCTGTAGTAATCGTAGGCATCGCGCACGGACGTACTTCCACCGGTAAGGATATTGGGGATGACCGCAAAAATCTTTTGCATCATGGTAAGTCCCTTTTCAAAATCCACTGGCTTCATTTCGCCAATAAAGAAGTTTGTGTAGGGGCTTTCAGCCTGCGGATATACCACTTCTACTTTCGAAAAGTCTGCTTCTAATTCTTCAGCAATTAATTGCGACAGCGATGTATAAACACCCTGGCCCATTTCTGTGCGTGGAATCGCCAACACGATGCTATTGTCGGGCCGAATGCGAACAAAAGCATTTAGCGAATCGCCTTCACCCATCCCAATTCCACTGAACTCTTTAAGTCTTTTGCTCACATAGTAATTAAATCCGCCAACGCCCACCAACAATCCACCTCCCAACACACCGCCAGCAATTAAGAATGCTCTTCTTTTCATGATTGATAGGATTATGATTTTTTAGGATTGGATGATGTTGCTTCTACACGATACTGTGCCGCGGTTTTAATGGCTTCGCGTATGCGCTGATAAGTTCCACATCGGCAGATGTTATTGATGCGTTGATTAATATCCTCATCGGTAGGTTGAGGAACATCATTCAATAATGCTTCCACCGCCATGATCATCCCCGACTGACAATAGCCGCATTGTGGCACCTGATGCTCTACCCATGCTCTTTGCACCGCAGATAGTTCCGTCTCGCCAATGGCTTCAATAGTTTTAATCTCTTTTCCTTCGGCAACGGATACGGGCAGAATACATGTTCTGGTTGGCACGCCATCGATATGGACGGTGCACGCCCCGCATGCAGCCACACCACAGCCATATTTAGTGCCGGTCATATTCAGCACATCACGCAGCACCCACAGCAATGGCATGGAAGGTTCTGCTGAAACGGTATGCTCCTTTCCGTTGATTCGAAGTATCATAGATGGTTGATTTGGTCAGTGAAGGTAACACTTTACAAAGCGGCATGGTTGGAGATTGCCTGATTTTTTTAGAGTAAAGAATCAAAACATGCTGTATCTTTGATGACCTTCATTAGCACTGGAAATCGACAGCCATCAAATTTCACGATAGAGCATTGTGTTTACACAGAAGAGCCCCGAGAACAAGGTTGTTTAAATTATCTTTGAGTTGATGTTAAAAAAAATCGTACTCTGGATCGGAGCAATTCTTTTGGTGAATGCGGTGGTTTTCATCATCTATCCCAATCTATTTAAACGCCCGCAGGAGCAGATCGACAAATCGATTGCTGTTTTACCTTTTACAAATCCTGGTGGCAATACCGATGAAGAATATTTCTGTGAAGGCGTAAGTGAAGAGCTTTTGAATTTGCTCTCGAAGTTTCCGGAGCTCAAGGTAATTGGACGCACATCATCATTTGCGTTTGCCGGAAAGCAAGAAGATGTAAGAGAAATTGGAAAGAAATTGGGTGTGGCGCATTTACTAACAGGAAGCCTGGAGAGAAATGAAGACGGCATTCGCATAACGGCTCAGTTGGTTAAAGCGAGTGACGGCAGTTCGCTGTGGGAACAACGATATGAAGGAGCGCCCGAAGAAATTTTTAACATCCAGGATGAAATTTCTGCCGATGTGGTACGTCACCTAAACCTGAAACTTTTGCCGGAAAGCGCAAAAAGTGATGTCATGAATGTAAAGGCGTATGAGCTAATGCTGCAAGGAAGATTTGAAAATGAAAGGTCCACAGCTGTTTCAGGTTTTCGAAGCATCAATCTTTTTCAGCAAGCCTTGACGTTAGAGCCCAATAGCAGTAAACTTTGGGGCATGCTTGCCAACGTGTATGCCGTGCGGGCACAACAGGCTTTATCACGCAAGCAAACCGATTCGCTCACAACGCTTGCCAGCACGGCTGCACAAAAATCAATTGCATTGAATCCGGCCCGGCCTGATGGACATGCTGCCCTCGCTTACCTGGCATTGTTCTACGATTGGGATGTGGCAAAAGCAAAAGCTGAAGCCGACAAAGCATTAATACTGGATCCGGCTAACCCGCAAGCTTTTTTCACCATGTCGGAAGTACAGCGAACAATGGGCGATATTGAAGGAGCCATTAACTCAATTCGCAAGGCGATGGTTTTGGATCCCTTAAATGTTAACCTCCATGTGGCACTAAGCAATCGTCTGCTTTACCTGGGAAGAATTGAGGAAGCCTGGCAAGAGATAAATCTCGCCTATGAACTTAATCCAAAACGCACGGCCATTCATTACTTGATGGCCAGGCTCTACATTATGAAGAACGATCCGGTAAAAGCTTTTGACGAAATTCAAAGGGAAGATGATGCGGGGTGGCATATGTATGGGTTGCCCATTGTGTTGTTTGAGAAAAAACTATTAAAAGCATCGGATGCTGCGCTTGCCAATCTGATTTCGAAACGAGGAGATGATCGTTCGCTCCGCGTGGCAGAGATTTATGCGTGGCGTGGCGAAACCGATAAGGCATTTGAGTGGCTGGAACTTGCGCGTATTAACCATGATCAAACACTCTACCAATCGATCAAGAGTAATCCTTGGTTGAAGAAGATTGAAGGCGACTCCCGTTATGATGAGTTTTTAGCAAAACTGAATCTGCCGCATTAGCAGAAATAAACATCAAAAAAATCTGTAATCAGCTTTTTACACCAAAGGAGAGAAACTCCTTGCCGTGCAAAATTTTGTTCAACTCTTTTTGCGTCTTCATGATCTCATCAAGAGAAAGGCCAAGTTCGGTATGATAGATCTTATAAATGAGCGCCCATTCTTCTTTGTCCATAAAACCATCGGAGTTGGCGATTACACACATCCAGGAAATGCATCGAATTTGCTTTGGCTTGTCTAGCTTTTTAAGCCCCACAAGGCAATCATCATAAAGCGAAGTGCGATTGTCTTTTGCTTTAAACCCTTCTATTGCGGCTTCAAATTTCTTTTCATCAAAGCCCTCGGCCACAATCATCTTCTTGCCCAGCAGAAGCTCTTTCTCATTTACTTTACCATCAGCACAAATTAGCAGATAATATAAGCCCGTAATGGTTGAACGATAGTCCATTTTAGATTAGTAGCCAACAATTTCAATTGGAAAATTAATCAAAATGTATCTTAAATCATGAGTTTCATTAACTGTTTTTATGATCAACATTGCCCGTTTTTATTACCGAATAATAGGTTTTAACAGGCAAGTCTATTCATAACTTCCTTGCACTAATCATCTGTGTAAAATGTCAATCACTTCAAAAATATTACCTGCCCTGTTATTTTATCCTTTGTGATTAAGGCGATAAAACAATACACTGCTACCTTTGGTTAGTCTATCGTATCATGGCCAGAGTAATTTTGGTAAGTTCATTTTTAGCACTCGCTTTCGCGGGAATAGCTGCACTTTTCTGGAGTCAGGAAGCAAAATATTTATTACCCACGCCTGTGCCCTCCAACTACAAAACGGTGGCCACAGGAACCAAAATCGATGTGTCATTACTGCCCAAGGCAAATGCTTATTTCCTGCATTTCTATAATCCGGATTGCCCTTGCTCGCGCTTTAACTCGCGCCATGTAAAGTCGCTGATTCGTGCTTATGGCGATAGTGTGAAGATGTTGGTAGTTGTACCTTCCGCAAGGGATTTGGCCAAAGCCCGCCAGGAATTTGATCAGTTGGAAATGATTGTAGATGAAGATGGTGCCATCGCCCTAAACTGCGGGGTTTATTCCACCCCTCAGGCGGTCATCATTGATCAAAACAGTTTACTATACTATCGCGGCAATTATAATAAATCACGATATTGTACATCCCGGGCTTCAAATTTTGCAGAGCTGTCGCTGATTGCTTTGCTCAATGATCAGCCCTCCCCATCGTTTGGCATACTCGCTAGTCAATCGTATGGATGCGAATGGGGCGAAGAGAAAGATGAATTAGAACTTTTTTAAATATTATGGACGAAAAATTTACAGCTGAGCAACGCGAACGTTTCTTCGCAGAGATCAAGGCGAAATCAGACAACATCATGAAGTATGCCTTCATCGCGTACTTTGGCTTTGGTCTTTTTCTGGCGGGCTTCTACAATACTTTTACCATTGCTTTTGGTGTGGGTGGTTTGTGTATTGCAGCCTACTTTTTCACCAAATCAGTTTTGCCCAAGAGCAGCCTTTATCAATATGTTGCCAGTGCTATCCTGGCCATTTTTTCAGCACAATTTATTTATCAAATGCATGGTCTGTTTGAAATGCATTTTTTTGTATTCATCGGCACGGCATTGCTCATTACCTATCAAGACTGGAAACTTCAGTTGCCCCTGATTCTTCTGGTTGTCATTCATCACGCATCGTTTGCCTGGCTGCAATACTCCGGCAATAAGGAAATTTATTTTACCCAATTGGATTATATGGATTTACAGGCCTTCTTATTTCATGGAGGTTTGGCAGCGGTGATTTCAGCAATTTGTGGCTATTGGGCGTATGATCTTGAGAAGAAGACCGTAAAGGAAGCCATGAACACGTTGATGTTAGAGAAGCAGCTCACCAATGTTCAGAATAATATTGCTTTTGCTAATGAAATCAGTAAAGGTAACCTGGCGGTAGACTATACACTGCTCGATCAATCAGACGAGTTGGGTAAATCATTGATGGGCATGCGCAAAAGTTTAGTGGAGTCATCACAGCGCGAACAGGAAGAAAAATTCATTACCGTTGGTATCACCAAAGTAGGTGACATCATTCGCAAGAATAATGATAATGTGAAGAACCTGGCCGATGAATTTATCAGCGGCATTGTAAAATACCTGGGCATCAATCAGGGAGGAGTATTTCTGCATGAAGAAGAAGGGCGCGATGAATACCTGAACCTGGTGGCATGTTATGCCTACGAGCGAAAGAAGTTTTTAAATAAGCGAATTGATATTGGACAAGGACTGATCGGCCAATGCTTTTTGGAGAAGGATATCATCTACATGACGAAAGTGCCGGATGAATATGTACACATCACTTCCGGTTTGGGCGAAGCAACACCAGGCGCAGTAATGCTCATGCCATTGATGACCAACGAAACCATTGTGGGAGTGATGGAGCTCGCATCGTTCAAGCCCTTTACCACCGCACAAACCGAATTCATAAAGCGAGCAGCAGAAAACATTGCGTCTTCCATTATTTCATCGCGCATCACAGAGCGTGTGAAACGATTGCTGGAAGAATCGCAGCAACAGGCGGAAGAGATGAAGGCACAGGAAGAAGAGATGCGCCAAAACATGGAAGAGCTGCAGGCAACACAAGAAGAAATGCAGCGGAAGCAAAACGAAAGCGAAACGTTAAAGCATGAACTTGGTGAGCGTGAGTCAGTGTTGAGCTTAACCACGATACTTTCAGAAACGGATACGTATGGCACCATCACTTTTGTGAATAGCAAATTCTGCGAAGTGTCTAAATATGAGCGTGAGGAGTTGATGGGTAAGCCGCAAAGTATTGTTCGTCATCCGGATATGCCGAAAGAACTGTTCAAACTTTTTTGGGACACCATCAAGCGTGGTCAGATTTTTCAGGGCTTCATAAAGAACAGAGCAAAAGACGGCACACCGTATTGGGTGGATGCTACTATTGTGCCCATTAAAAACGATCGGGGTGATATTGTTAAATACATTGGTGCCCGCTATTACGTGAAGGATGAGAAATGGGCGGAGCAAAAGTATGCCGAGCAAATGAAGAGACTCGGCCTTCCGCTATCATAGTCCACTGGTCTGATTACTTTGCCGGTAAAAGAATTTCATTAGGGATGTTTTTCTTTTTTTGAGAACTCTATGCAAATTTCAAGCATGGAAAACTCACGCAGATCATTTCTTAAAACACTTGGGCTCATTACTGCGAGCAGTGCAGGAGCCATTACGCTGTTGGAATCTTGTACCACAAAAACAACCACTGAAAACTTGGAAACATCTCAACCCGAAACTACATCTGGCTTGTTTTTTAAAATATCATTGGCCGAGTGGTCGCTGAACAAGGCCCTAAAGGCCGGTGAGCTTACCAATCTTGATTTTCCCGCAAAGGCAAAAAATGAATTTGGCATCGATGCAGTAGAATATGTAAATCAATTCTTTATCGATAAAGCAAAAGATCAGGCTTACCTCGCTGAATTAAGAAAGCGCTGTGAGGATGTTGGCGTAAGCAGTCAGTTGATCATGTGTGATCTTGAAGGAGAAATGGCAGACCTTGATGTTAAGAAGAGACTTCAGGCTGTGGAAAATCATTATAAGTGGGTTGATGCTGCGAAGTTTTTGGGTTGTCATTCCATCAGAGTGAATTGCAAAGGTGCGGGGTCGCGCGAGGAGGTTGCGAAAGCAGGTGCTGAAAGCCTTCGAAAGCTAAGCGAATATGCGCTGCCGATCGGTATCAATGTGATTGTTGAAAATCATGGAGAGTACTCATCTGATGGGCAGTGGCTCAGCAGTATTATCAAAAATGTGAACATGCAAAACTGCGGCACATTGCCGGACTTTGGCAATTTCTGCGTGAAGAAGGAAGAGCAAGTTTGTGTTGAATCATATGATCGGTACAAGGGAGTGGAGGAGATGATCCCTTTTGCAAAGGGCGTTAGCGCAAAAACCTATGACTTTGATGAGCAAGGCAATTGCATGGAGACGGATTATTTAAAGATGCTCAAAATTGTGAAGGATGCTGGCTACTCAGGTCACATTGGCATTGAGTACGAAGGCAGTAAGTTAAGTGAGCCGGAGGGAGTAAGAGCCACCAAGAAATTATTGGAGACAGCGGGCGCCATGGTTTAAAAAAGCAACTACCTCAAAACGTTTGTAGCACCTGGCTTATATCAAGCCACAGATAAACAAAGAAAATATTCAGGCAGCATGCAGAAATAAAGTTCAACCACATCGTGTTGGTGTGGTTGGCATTTTTTTCGTCTTTCATTACCCGATAAAACCAAAACAAAAAGAATAACACTACCGGTATCATGCACATCAGAAAAATTAGGGCAATTGAAGTCTGATAATAGCTGATGAAATACCAGACATAGCCGGCACTGGCCAGCGTGAATACGATCAACACAAAAATAAATGTTCCTTTGATGCCCAGCATTCTGCTTATGGTCATGTCTCCATGGGCAGCATCTTCGTCATGTTGGTATACTTGAGTCATTGGATAGCTGCCGAGTAGCATCGCGGATGAAAGTAAAGCGGGAGCAAGCACCTTCGCCTGCAATAAATTTTCCAAGCCATAATTATTGATGCCCTCGTAGCACATGATGAAACTAAAGAAGCCCTGAAAGATGCCGATCGTTAGCCAACCAATAATGGGATATTTTTTCAATCTGATCGAAGGATGACTGTACCCCTTGCTCACGAGTCCGTACGTCAACAGCATTACCGCAAAGGTCAACCCGATTTTTAAAAAGCCAAGAAGGATGCCGGCAACATCGAAAAGCAATGAGAGGTAATATAATCCTCTGTTTACCGGTGGCGGGTTCTTGAGTCCCCCGATACTTTTTTCGTCTTTATCAAAATAACTATTGTAGCCGTTACTGGCGGGATACAACAGCACGTGAATGATTATAAACGACCAGAGCAATCTCTTCTCCGTAAAGTTAGGCGAAACACTCAGCGCAAAGAAATACACGGGCATCAGAAAAAAGGAAAATGGAATGCGCAAGTGAAGCCACGATGATTTTGAAAACATATATGCTAAACTATTCTCTCAAGATATGGTTTTTAAATACGAGTACACGACAGTTGCAGAAGAAATTTAATTCCATTTTTAAAATCTATCTTTAGATCAGCATGAGTTACATTACCGCTATTGGAATTGCAAACCCCGCGCACCAGATTAAACAATCTGTCATTGCTGATTTTATGGTGAGGGCCATGGGTGCTGATGACAGTGAGGCAAGAAGGCTTCAAGCGTTATTCAAGATAACGGGTATTGATACTCGCTATTCAGTGTTGCACGACTATGCCCGCAGTAATCAGTTTGATTTTTATTCTAATCAGAAGGACATGGAGCCGTTTCCATCCACGAAAGAACGATTAGAATTATATCGGCAACATGCGGCCGGGCTTAGCTGCCAGGCTATTGAAAACTGCCTGTTGAAAGTCGAGGCATTAGCAGCATCGGAGATTACTCATTTGGTAGTGGTGAGCTGCACGGGGATGTATGCACCTGGTCTGGACATTGACATTGTAAAGCGCCTCGGTCTTTCAACTTCAATTGAACGAACCTGCATCAATTTTATGGGGTGCTATGCTTCGTTTAATGGAATGAAATTAGCGCATTCATTCTGTGAGCAGAACTCAAAAGCAAAGGTGCTGATGGTGTGCACGGAGCTTTGCAGCATTCACTTTCAAAAGGATAAGTCCGATGATAATTTTTTAGCTAATGCATTATTTGCCGATGGCTCGGCAGCGGTTTTAATGGAAGCCTCACCCCGAAAGGGTTTGAACTTAAGACCAACGAGCTTCTTCTGCGACCTGGCTCCTGAAGGTGAACGTGACATGGCATGGACTGTTGGTGACTTTGGTTTTGAAATGAAGCTCACTTCTTATGTTCCTGAAATCATCCGCAATGGAATTAAGAAATTAACGGAATCGCTGCTGGCAAAAATTCAGCACTCCATAAGCGACATTGATTATTTTGCTATTCATCCGGGAGGTAGAAAAATTCTGGAAGTGATTGAACAAGAGCTGATGCTTACCAAAGAGAGTAATCACGATGCTTATGAGGTGCTGAGGAATTTTGGAAACATGTCATCGCCCACGGTGCTTTTTGTGCTGCATGAACTTTGCAGAAAGATTAATTCCACTGACGACAAAAAGCAAATTTTGAGTTTTGCTTTTGGCCCCGGGTTGACGCTGGAAAGTATGCTATTGAAAATTGAATTTGCGTAGCATGTTTTCGTCCCATCATCGATCACCGGAAATTGAGATCATGGATGATTTGAACTGTCATGGCAACGTGGTTGACCAGACCTTGCGCGAGCTCGATTTCATTAATCAATGGCTGGGGGGAAATACAGTAACACTTCAGCCGCTGAAAGAAATTGTAAAAGCAAGTTCACCTGATCAACCTCTAACCATCGTTGATCTTGGTTGTGGCAGCGGTGAGATGCTAAAGCTGATCGCAAAGCAAAAGTCATTTGAAAAATATTCATTGAACCTGATTGGGATTGATGCCAATCCTAACATCATCGTGTTTGCAAAACAACATACTTCTGATACGGCAGGCATCACCGTGACAACGTCCAATATTTTTTCTGCAGAATTTAAAAGTCAATCGTTTGACATTGTGTTGGCTACTTTGTTCCTCCATCATTTTTCTGAAAAAGAGCTCGTCTCATTGCTAAAGATATTAAAAGGAAATACCCGAAAAGCCATTATCATCAATGATCTGAATCGCCATCCGCTGGCGTATTATTCCATAAAAGTGTTGACATCTCTTTTTTCCCGTTCGGCCATGGTACGGTACGATGCTCCTTTGTCGGTGGCAAGAGGGTTTCGCAAAAACGAATTGATCACTATTTTGGAAAAGGCGGGTATCAGCAATTATCGCCTATCGTGGCGGTGGGCCTTTCGATGGCAGTTGGTGATTAATCTTTCGCAGTAATCGGATGAATGCTATTGAACCTTTGGTGGTCTTTTTCTTGGCACAATTTTAGTAACTTGTGCAGGTAGTCTAATGAAATGAATATGAAAGTAATAGCAATCTGTTTTTTTTCTGTACTGGTTTTAGCGTCTTGTGCCTCTGGTCCCTTTGGTAAAAAAGTGAGAGAGCCCTTTCGTGGTTCTGCATACGAATCCAACAACCGTTTCTTTCGCGGAACAGGCAAAGGAGAAAGTTCTGCTGATAATATTGCCCGCGGTAAAGCAGATATAGAAGCCAAAGCACAATTGGCCGGTCAGGTTAACACTACCATGAAACAAGTGGCCGATCAATACCTGGGGCAAACGGAAAATGCAAATGCGGCTGATGTAGCCGATAAGTTTCAAAGCCTTGTGCGCCAGGTGATGAACACCAACATTGCTGACTTGCGTAAGATTGGTGAAGAAAAGTACTTCAACAAAAAGGAAAATAAATACACGGTGTTCATGGCCTACGAGATTAAGAAGAATGCCATGTTTCGCTTCATGAAAAAACAGGCCAAGACAGAACAGAAAATAGATGAGCGTCAGTTAGACATCATCAATAAGATTCTGGACGAGCAGATTGCTAAATCAGAAGAGGAAGAAAATTGATTTTATACTTGTGCATCAAGGCACTCCTATAAACTTACTAACTAATCGCAAAACGATTAGTTTTTTTTATGTGCGATTATTAAGCCTCGCTATCCACTGCTGAGTAGCCTCCGCTAATAGTGGTATTAAATTTTGTTTTCCTGCTTTGAAGGAGTGATCCGCTCCTTCAATTTTTTGAAGTGTTGCCAGTGTGAGTTTTTGTGTTACGGCCTCTATTAAATTCCACGTAGCCAAATCATCACGAGTGCCTTGCAGAAAAAGCATAGGCACTTTTACCTTTTGAAGATGCTCGGCACGTTCGATGCCCGGCTTGCCGGCCGGATGAAGTGGAAAGCCGAAGAGAACGATTCCTTTTACAAACTCGGGTGAATGATCAGATAAAAATTGAGAGCTCATTCTTCCACCGAATGATTTGCCGGCTGCAAACACAGGTACCGGGGGGAAGTACTCGTGAGCTTTTGCGATCGCGGCTTCAATGGCCTTATGTGCAATAGCCGGTAAATCGGGCCGCTTTTTCTTTTGCTCCATATAGGGGAAATTGAATCGAAGTGTTGCAATGCCTTGTTCTGCTAATGCCTTTGCAAGACCAACCATGAACGGATGATTCATACCTGCCCCTGCCCCATGCGCAAGGGTCATCACAGCATTTACCTGAGCTCCTGAAATCAACTCGGCCGATACGCTACCGATGCGCTCAGAAATGGTAAGGGTAATGGGAACCTGGTTCATTATATGAAATTAATCTTCAAAAACCAGAAAAGCCCTTAAATTGACTAATTCATGTGACAAAAATCATTATTCCTGAAGCCTTATCTTTGGTTCTTTGCTAAAAGAATCGGCATATGGATATTTTCACCCTTCTTGTAATTATACTCTTTGCCACGGCAATTGTTGATTTGGTGGTGGGGGTGAGTAACGATGCCGTGAATTTTTTGAACTCGGCCATTGGATCAAAGGTGGCTTCCTTTCGCACGATTCTTATCGTAGCAAGCCTTGGTATTTTATTGGGCTCCACATTTTCAAGCGGAATGATGGAGATCGCCCGAAATGGCCTGTTCAATCCCGGGTATTTTACGTTTCGCGAAGTACTCTATATTTTTTTGGCAGTGATGCTGACGGATATTATTCTATTGGATATCTATAATGATTTTGGATTACCAACTTCCACAACAGTGTCGTTAGTGTTTGAGCTGCTGGGTTCTGCTTTTGTCGCTGGCGTACTTACTTCATTGGATAAAAATATCGAGTGGACTTCGATTCCCTTCAAAGACATTATCAATTTCTCCAGTGCCATTACGATTGTCACCGGAATTTTCCTTTCCATTTTTCTAGCCTTCATTTTTGGTACGATCATCCAGCACTTATCGCGTATACTCTTTACTTTTTCATTGACGGATTCGCTGCGAAAATACGGGGCAATTTTTTCAGGACTTACCATTACTACAATTGTGTATTATCTTTTGATAAAGGGTGTGAAGGGAAGTTCGTTTGTTACCGATGAGCAGGTGAAGTGGGTGATGGATAACACCTGGTCGATCAATTTTGTGTCATTGGTGTTTTGGAGCATCGTTGTTCAATTGCTGATGTGGTGGACAAATATCAATCCGCTCCGAATAGTGGTGTTGTTGGGTACTTTCGCTTTGGCGATGGCATTTGCCGGTAACGATCTTGTGAATTTTATAGGTGTGGCAGTGGGAGGTTTGATTTCCTTTCAATCGTGGAGCGCTTCGGGAGTGTCTCCTGATGAGTTTAATATGAGTGTGCTATCGCAAAAGTTTGCTACACCTACCTGGATATTATTAGTTGCGGGCATTATCATGCTTATCACATTATGGACCAATGCCAAAAGTCGTAAGGTGACCGAAACAGAAGTTTCTTTAGGAAGGCAAGACGAAGGTGATGAAAAGTTCAAGTCGAATTGGCTCTCGCGCATACTGGTGGGAGGCGCCATTTTCATTGGTCGTTTTGTGGAGTGGCTCGTGCCAAAGAGCATTTCAAAATCACTGGCAAAAAGATTTGTGAAGGATGAAATCAATGAAAAAGAGCAGGCTTCATTCGATTTGCTCCGTGCTGCCGTAAACTTACTGGTGTCAAGTGTGCTCATTGCATATGGCACTTCTCAGAAGTTGCCCTTATCAACTACGTTCGTCACTTTCATGGTGGCGATGGGCAGCTCCTTTGCCGATCAGGCCTGGGGCCGCGAAAGTGCGGTGTATCGTGTAGCAGGTGTGATGAATGTAATAGCGGGCTGGCTGATCACCGCTGTGGTCGCATTTTCTTCCAGTGCGTTGCTTGCTTTTATTTTGTATAAAACAGGAACACCGGGAGTTTTTGTATTGACCGGTCTGGCCGCATTTTTATTAGTGCGCAGTCATGTGGTGTTTGCTCGCAAGGAAAAGGAGGAAGCTACCAGCAACAAAATCTTTACAAGCAATCTCGAAAGTTTATCGCAGGCTATTGACGAGAGCAAAGATGTCACTGTCAAAAATTTGAAGCTAGCCGTAAAGGTCTATTCAACCAATATTGACGCGCTGGCCAGCGGAAAGAAAAATGCCTTGAGCACTGCCCTTGAGCGAATACAACAGTTACGCGATCAAAACAGTAAGGTGCAGAATAAGATTATCAAGTATGTAAGAAAAATGCCGAAAGGGAATTTGCCGGCAAGCCGCTTATACATTCTCATGTTTGATCACATGCAGGATTTATATCAAAGCGTTCAACTCATCAGCGAAAGCTGTGTAGATCACCTTAGCAATTTTCACTCTCAACCATCGCGCGATTATTTACGATCGGCAGCAGAGATCGAAAAGCAATTGTCATCGTATGTTTCTCTGGTGTGTGATGGAATTGGCAACAGTGCTTTCAAAAATGCCGACAAAGTAAATGAGCATCACATGAACCTCGCGGCTTTGATTAATCGAACCGTTGATCGCGAAATTTCTGAAATTCAAAAAGGTGAAGTGGGTAATCGGATAGGCCTGCTGCAAATGAAACTCCTCTTAGAGACCAAAGACATTGTGGGTACCGTGCAGGAGATGTATGCGTTGTATCACGATTATCATAAAGAGGAAAAATAACTGCTGACCGATCCTGCAAAGAAAGTGTACGGCTCCGTACAACTGCTCGTCCGTAAAACTCGTTAAACGTTTCAGTTTTCAGCTTTTTCAAGATTGGCACGATTAATACTACAAATAGGAATTAATTATTGCCCATGAAAAAATATCAACTAGGCGAGTTTGAAGAAGTGGTCATGCTTACCGTAGGCGTGCTGTACCAGGAAGCTTATGGCGTATCCATCAAGAAGGAAATCGAAACTCGGCTTTCGCGAAATGTAAGCGTGGGGGCTCTTCAAACGGCCTTGAAGCGATTGGAAGATAAAGGCTACCTCAAATCTTATGATGGAGAAGCAACAGAAGAGCGGGCAGGTCGCCCCAAAAAATATTTTCAAATCACTGCACTCGGCAAGAAGGCCATGGAGCATACGAAGAACACCAGAGATGAATTGTGGAAGGCTATCCCCAAGGTGGCACTGAAGACGATTAACACTTATGGATTAATTACACAATAACAGTCATCTCGAAAATGAAATCCACAGCGCCTCCTGATTTTTTCCTTCTCTTCTTCCGATGGTTTTGTCATCCGAAGCTGAGAGATGCCATTGAGGGCGACTTGATGGAGTTGTATCAGGAACGACTGAAGCAAAAAGGAAAACGCTACGCCAATCGAAAATTTATTGCGGATGTGCTCTTGCTCTTTCGGCCTGGTATTATCAAACCCATAAATAAAATTCAAACAACAAATCAATACGCCATGCTCAACACGTATTTCAAAATAGGCTGGAGAAATTTAGTCAACCAAAAAATGTATTCGCTCATCAAGATTGGAGGCTTTGCCATCGGTATTGCCGCTTGCTTATTGATTTCGTTGTACATTAAAGATGAGTTGAGTTACGATCTTCATTATCCCCAGGCTGATCGTATTTACAGAGTGTTGGGTGTGATCAATGAAAATGGAGAAATACAGAGAAGTGTTTTTTTTCCTGCCCCCCTTGGCCCGGCATTGAAAGAGGATTTCCCGGAAGTAGTGGAAGCAGGACGTTATAACGCTGGTGCATTGTTTGGTGCGGGCAGTAATGAAGTGCGATCCGGTGATGATGTTGAAAATTCCTATGACGAAGGGTTCACCTACTTTGATCAGCAACTGGTGAACATGCTTCAGTTGCCTTTTATTTATGGCAATCCCACTCGCGCATTGGATCAGCCTAATGCCATTGTGATCACAAAACGGAAAGCAGATAAATATTTCCCCAATGAAAATCCACTGGGCAAAACACTCATTATAAATAATCAGTTGGATAAGCCATACATCATTGGTGGGGTAATCGAAGACTTTCAAGCCAATTCTCACCTTCAATTTGATTTTTTGATCACCACCACGGGGTTGGAATTTTGGGGTGGCGAACAAAAAGACTGGGGCGCCAATAATTATCCCACCTACATCATGGTGCGCTCCGGAACAGACATTGTTGGACTGGAGCAAAAAATTACGAAGGGAATAATTGATAAATATTATTTGCCGATGATGATTTCCAACGGGATGTCGGCAGCAGATGCTTTGAAAGCCTTTACTGAAAAAAATGCACACCTTGAATTACAACCGCTGCGCAACATTCATTTGTCACCGGATGTACAAGATGGCCTCGCTCATGGCGACATGCGTTTTATATGGCTGTTTGGCGGCATTGCTGTTTTTATTTTGCTGATTGCGGTGATCAACTTTGTAAACCTGTCAACAGCAAAGTCAGCCAACCGGGCAAAGGAGGTTGGCTTGCGAAAAGTTGTAGGGTCACTCAGAGGCAACATTATTAGTCAATTTTTGACCGAGTCTGTTCTGTTTAGTTTAATCTCCTTTGCTATTGGCATTGCATTAGCAAGAGTGCTTCTTCCATATTTCAATATGCTATCAGCCAAAGCACTTTCATTTCCGTGGCAGGAGTGGTGGCTTTTGCCCATCATTGCGTTGATTGCGGTGGGCACCGGAATTTTGGCGGGCATTTATCCTTCCTTCTACCTCTCTTCCTTTCGGCCGATACAAGTATTGAAAGGAAATGTGAGCAAAGGAAGCAAAAGTTCGCCACTGAGAAGTGGACTGGTTATTTTTCAATTCACCACCTCAATTGTTCTCATCATTGGCACAATGGTGATTTACCGTCAAATGAATTTCATTCTCAATAAAAAAATTGGTTTTGAAAAAGATCAGGTAGTTCTTATTCAAGGCGCAAACACATTAGGAGAGAGTGTAAAAACCTTCAAAGATGAGTTGCTGGCCTTGCCGCATGTTGAGCACGTAAGCGTGAGTGATTATCTGCCTATAAAAGGTACAAAACGAAATGGCAATGAATTTTGGCATGAAGGGAAAGTAAACATTGACAGGGCCATCGGTGGACAGATCTGGAAAGTAGATCATGATTATATTGAAACGATGGGAATGCTGATCGCTGAAGGTCGTGATTTCAGAGCAGATATGACCACTGATTCTGAAGCCATGATTGTCAATCAAAAGATGGCAAGAGATTTAGGTGGAGACGTGATTGGCAAACGCATTACCAATGGCCACAAAGTATGGACAGTAATTGGTGTAGTGGAAGACTTTCATTTTGAATCACTCAAGCACACGATTGATGGCCTTTGCCTGGTGATTGGCAATAGCCCATCCGTGATCGCGGTAAAGGTCAACAGCAGTAACATGAGTGAAATGATTCAATCCGTTGATCAGGTGTGGAAAAAATTTGCACCCCAACAACCGGTGCGATTAGCCTTTCTGGATGAACGTTATGCTGCCATGTATGACGATGTGCAGCGCATGGGTCGCATCTTCACGTGCTTTGCTGTTCTTGCCATTGTGGTGGCGTGCCTGGGTTTGTTTGCCTTGTCTGCATTCATGGCAGAACAGCGAGCCAAAGAAATAAGTATTCGTCTGGTGTTGGGAGCATCGGTGAAAAGTGTCTTTCGGTTGCTGACAATAAATTTTATTACACTGGTGATCATCTCCATATTTTTCGCAGTGCCCATTGCGTGGTATTTAATGCAAAATTGGTTGCAGGATTTTGCTTATCGTGTTGAAATAACGTGGTGGATATTTGCCATTGCAGGCGCCTTGGCAATGTTAATAGCAATGCTCACCGTTTCTTATCAGGCAATCAAAGCAGCGATCATTAACCCTGTAAGCAGTTTACGATCGGAGTAGCTTCTAACCTGACTACCATGACGCTACTCAGTGAGTGCCCGGTCTGAATTGTTATTTTTTAGAGCTTCAACACTTACCATAATACCATTTACGAAGAAAGAATTATTTTTTGATAGACGAACGATGGTAAATGTGGGTAAACATAAATTAAGTGGCTCTAATGCAGTAAGAGTTTTCTTAACCGCAGCTTCTCGCGTTCGAAATGTTACTTCACTGCCGATGGCTAACCTTTCTATAGCCGAAAGATATTGAAGAGATTTTGTCGGTTGTAAGGAAGCCCATCCTTGGGAGGTAAAAAACGGGTGATCATCTGTTCCGGTTAGGGTTACCTCTTCAAACGTGTAGCGCACTAAATTATGGTGCATCGCACTTGCCGTTTCCAAAACTTCAGAAGGCTCAGTATTTTGTTTAGTAAAGTTGTAGGAAAGGATTTTATCACCTGCGTGAATTTGTTCTATGCCTTTTAACGTTCCATCGGCCATGGTAACCAACGATCCGGCAACGAAGCAATGAACACCTGTTCCGTCAAAGTAGAGCTCAGATAAAACGGTATCATCCCACTTTAGTCCTTTATAAACATCGGCTATTTCAAAGCGTAAGGTGAGTTCGCCAGTTTTGTTTTGCAAAGAGCCAATAGTGAAGATTTGCTCTGCCTTCGTATCCTGCACTTCCAAAATGGAATTCAGTTTTCCGTTGACATACAACTTTAATTTTTTGATGCGTGAGTTGTCTTTCCACGCTTTATCTGATTTTACATACCCATTGAAAAGAATTACTGTGGTTACGGGTGGGTTTCCTTTTCCAAAAGTGTATTCAATGTATTCGCCAATTCCATACCCTTTTACTCCTTCCACCCAGGCGGAGTTTAATGTTCCGTTGTGAGCATTTTGTGCATTGTACGTATTCGTGCCTTGCGGTGCGAGTGTTGACGATGATTTAATTTTCAATTCATTCACACCACAGTACCAGCTGCATCCTGCTGTGCCCACCGTCCAGGGGTCTGCTCCTCCATCCGGCCCACTGAACTCATCGTACAACTGCTTTTCGGGAGTAGTGAGTTGCTCGTACTTAAGACCTTTGTCAATGCGTGCCTGAATTTTTTCGTATTGCGCTTTGCGCATTTGAGAGCGCTGAATGCCCATGGCACTGATATCGGGTGTAAATCCGATTTTTGGTGTGATCACACGCTGGCTCCAGCCACAAAGTGATAGCATTAAAAAACTAATAATTACTGAAATCGTTTTCATAGGGTTGTTGCTTTAATGTGCTTCTAACCAATTTTTTCCGATGCCCACTTCTACTTCCATGGGCACTTCCAATATTACTGCAGACTTCATCAGCTCAATCACTTTAGGTTTTACAATTTCTTGCTCATCCACATGAAGGTCGAATACCAATTCATCGTGTACTTGCATGATCATTTTTGTTTTTAGCTTTTCGCGTTGCAGCCACTTGTAAATTAAGATCATGGCGATTTTAATAATGTCTGCCGCGCTTCCTTGTATGGGAGCATTAATGGCGTTGCGCTCAGCAAATCCGCGTGTGGAAATATTTCTTGAGTTGATGTCACGCAAGTATCTTCTTCTTCCGAGGATCGTTTCTACATATTCTTTTTCACGCGCAAAATTGATGGAGTCGTCCATGTAGCGCTTAATGGCGGAAAACTCTCTGAAGTATGAATCAATAATTTCTGCAGCCTCAGTACGTGAAATATTTAAGTTTTGTGAGAGGCCGAAGGCTGTACTGCCATAGAGGATTCCGAAGTTAACTTCTTTCGCTTTGCGCCTCATGTCTGGTGTTACTTTTTCCAAGTCAACCTTGAAAACTTTTGCGGCCGTAGTGGCGTGAATATCGCGCCCCGAGCGAAACGCTTCGATCATCGTTGCATCTTTGGCAAACGCAGCAGCAATTCTCAATTCAATTTGCGAGTAGTCGGCTGACATGAAAAGAAAGTTTTGATCACGAGGCACAAAAGCGCTGCGAATCTGTCTTCCTTTTTCCGTACGTATAGGAATGTTTTGAAGGTTAGGATTATTTGAACTTAACCTCCCCGTGGCTGCCACCGCCTGACGATAATCGGTGTGAATGCGATGATCATACTTACTCACCATTTTCGGCAACGCATCAACATACGTGGAGCGCAGCTTCTCGTATTCACGAAAATCCAGAATCTTTTTTGCAATCTCGTGCTCTTCGGCAAGTTTCACCAGCACATCTTCACCGGTAGCGTACTGTCCCGTTTTAGTTTTCTTCGCTTTGTCCAGCAGCTTCATCTTATCGAAGAGAATTTCTCCGAGCTGCTTGGGAGATGCAATGTTAAACTCCGCCCCAGCGATTTCAAAAATTTCTTTCTGCACTTTCTCACTGTCTTTTTTCAATGCTTCTGACATCCATTGCAGTGCGGTTTCATCCAATGCAACGCCTTCAAATTCCATTTCGGCAAGAACGTATAGCAGTGGCATCTCCACATCTTTCATCAGTCGCCAATGGCCGCGCACCTGTAGCTCTTTGTTCAGCACTTCTTTTAATTGAAGCGAAACATCCACACGTTCGCCATAATACTTTGCCAGGTCGGTATCGCTTCCAATCAAATGATGATTGATGTATTGATTCACAATGATCCCTAAATCATGCGATGCTTCAGGCTCAATGAGGTAATGCGCAACCAATGTATCAAACACAGGGCCCTTAACAGGAATACTATTTTTGCGAAGTGCAAGGATTGAAGGCTTAATGTTGTGACCAACCTTTCCAATCGATTCATCCGCTAATACTTCTTCAAACTTTTTTAGTTGCGAGCCATCGGTTATCGAAATGAAAAAAGCCTCGCCCGGTGCTGTAGCAAAGGCAATACCCGTAACATTAAAATCAAAGTTAGAGGCTTCATTGGTGGCTACCTCTAATCCAAATTCTTTTAACCCCTTCAATCGCTCAAGCAATGACTGAATTTCTCCTTCCGATTCCAGCTTACGATACTGTGCTGAAGTTGAAGAGTCGCTTGCGGTGGTAGTTGAAGCGGTATCAACAGGGCCGCCTCCAAACATGGAAAGTTGTGATGGCTTGTTTGCCGCAATCATCGGAGCGCTGGGAGTGGCAGTGCCAGAGCTTCCAGCAAAGATTCGGGGCATCATGGTTTTGAATTCCAAATCTTCAAGAATAGGTTTTAACTTTTCGGCATCCGGGCCAGTGTAAAGCAAATCTTCTTCCGTCCACTTTACGGGTACGTCAGTAATGATGGTAGCAAGTTTTTTTGATAAGATGGCCTGTTCGCCAAATTGCTCAACCCGCTCTTTTAGTTTTCCTTTCAACTCTGCCGAATGGGCCACTACATTTTCTACCGTGCCATATTGTTTTAAAAGATCAGCAGCAGTCTTAGGACCCACACCGGGTATCCCGGGAATGTTATCCGAAGCATCGCCCTGTAAACCCAGCATATCAATTACTTGTGATACATTATTGATATCCCATTTTTCGCACACTTCTTTTGTGCCAAGAATATCAACACTATTGCCCATGTAGGCCGGCTTGTAGAGCCAGATATTTTCCTGCACGATTTGCCCAAAGTCTTTGTCGGGTGTCATCATAAAAACCTCAAAACCTTCTTTCTTGGCATGCAGTGCAATTGTGCCGATGATATCATCTGCTTCATAACCATCCATCTCAAGAATGGGAATGTTAAATCCGCGAATGATTTCTTTCACTTTTGGCACTCCCGATCGAATATCTTCGGGAGTTTCTTGCCGCGTAGCCTTGTATTCCTTAAAGAGTTCATCGCGAAAAGTAGGTGCGGCAGTATCAAAGGCAACTCCGATGTGTGTTGGCTTTTGTTTTTGTATTACTTCGAGCAAGGTATTGGTAAACCCAAAGGGCACAGAAGTATTGATACCCTTAGAATTGATGCGAGGATTTTTGGTAAAGGCAAAGTGTGCCCGATAGATTAATGCGTAAGCATCGAGCAGAAAAAGTTTTTTACTCATGGTGCGAAGGTAAAAAGAAGTGGCTTATCAGTTGAGATTCAACAGTACAATAAAGCACCCCATAGAAGGTAATTGACCAATAAAATCGTTTTTCTTTTTGGGCATTTCTGGTTAAATCGTAATACTAAAACCTAAACTATGGCAGGCAGCAATCTCATTAAGATGTTTTGTGAATGGGAGTCCAAAACCCCTGAACGTATTTTTTTCCGACAACCGGTTCAGGGTGATTGGAAGACCTGGACATATCGCGAAGCGGGTGATGAAATTCGCAGAATGGCGTCAGCCTTGAAAAGTCTCGGCATGCCGGCTAAAAGTAACATTGCCATTCTCTCCAAAAACTGCGCGCATTGGATGATGGCTGACTTGGCCATTATGATGGCAGGTCATATTTCCGTACCACTCTATGCCAACAGCTCGCAAGCCTCCATTCATCAAATATTAGAACACAGCGAATCGAAAGCCATCTTCGTGGGCAAGCTCGATGAATACGACCAGCAAAAGAAAGGAATAGGGGAGCAGGTGAAAATCATCTCCTGCGACTTCTATGGAATAACGGATGGATTAAAGTGGAGTGAGTTAGTTGCAGGCCATCAGCCTTTAAAAGAAATTGAACATCGTGGTGAAGAAGAACTACTCACGATTATGTATACCTCGGGCACTACAGGAACACCGAAAGGTGTGATGTTTCATGCAAAAGCGTTTGATCATACAACCGAAATACTAATCCGCTATCTGAAAAAATGGGAGAAGCTTCCGGAAAATCCAAAACTGTTTTCTTATCTGCCGCTGTGTCACATCGCTGAGCGAAACCTTACCGAGATGCTGAGTTGCTATTCCGGAGCGACCGTATCGTTTGTAGAATCGCTGGATACCTTTGGCCGTGATCTAGCTGCCGTGCAGCCTGATTTATTTTTTGGAGTGCCTCGCATTTGGGCAAAATTTCAGGAAAAGATTTTAGAAAAAATGCCACAGAAAAAACTTGACACACTCTTGAGCATTCCCATTGTATCCTCGTTGGTGAAAAGTAAAATCAAGAAAAGTCTGGGCTTGAAAAATGCTGGACTAAAAGGGACTGCAGCTGCACCTATTCCGGTTTCACTTTTACAATGGTATGACAGATTAGGCATTCGCTTGCGCGAAATTTATGGCATGACCGAAAATTGTGCGTTGTCGCATTCCAATCAAGAAGAACTTCGGTTTGGCACAGTAGGCAAAGCGATGGAATCAGTAGAAGTGAAATTTTCGGACGAAGATGAAATCATGACACGACACGTAGCGCTGATGATGGGCTATTACAAAGAACCACAGATGACCGCCAATGTGATGACACCCGATGGGTTTTTGCGCACGGGTGATCAGGGTAAGCTGGATAAGGATGGCTATTTGACGATCACTGGGCGTGTGAAGGATTTGTTCAAAACCGATAAAGGCAAATACATTTCACCTGCCCCCATCGAAATGAAATTGATGCACAACACCGACATTGAACAGGTGTGTGTGGTAGGCATGGGCATACCCCAGCCGATTGCGCTGGTGGTGTTATCACAAATTGGAAAAGCAAAGCCGAAAGAACAACTTATTAAAAGCCTCGAGGCATCGGTTGCCGAAGTTAACCCCACCGTGGAGCATTACGAAGAGTTGAAAAAGGTAGTGATCATGAAAAATGATTGGACCATTAACAATGGAATGATGACGCCCACGATGAAAGTAAAGCGAAACGAAGTAGAAAAAATCCAGGTGCCACATTATCCAAAGTGGTATGCTATGGAGGGGGTGGTGGTTTGGGAGTAGTATGATATGAAGACTTTAGAAAAGGCTTGCCTTTGCAAGTGCTCTTCACCGACAAATGAACTTACCAAATCCGTGTTGGTAGGTTTTGCAACAACGCATTTATAAGGGACACACCTGGAAATTAAATCAATGCTTTTCTTTTATCCCCCATTTCAAACGATTTCGGGAGAGGAATATTAAATTTTTATTAAGTTTTTTACGAATCCTAAACTTCGCGAAGAGTTGATGGTTCTTTCATTAAACTTAAAAACCATTATATGCTTTCTCAACTAGTTTATGTGAGTAACAGAAAATCAAATTGCACCCAACAAGAAATAGACAAGATTTTGGCTTCTTGCGAGAAAAATAATCCGTCTTTGAATATTACCGGAGTACTCTTGTATTCGGAAACAAAGTTTATTCAACTCGTTGAGGGTGACGCCAAAGTTATTATGACCTTATACGATAAGATCAAATTGGATAGCCGCCACAGTAACTGCATGATGATTTCCTACGGCCCAATTAAAGAGAAGGCATTTCCCAGTTGGCATATGGGCACAAAGAAATTATCAGGGAATGATGTGGAATTCAAAACCGATATTACCACAGAAGACAAAACGATCTTCAATAATATTTTAAGTGGAAAAGAAGAGAATGGGCAGAAAGTGCTAAGCCTGCTCAAAAGATTTTTTTAATTGTTATTCTTTTCTCACGCTTAGCGTTGTTGGGTAAGAACACCAACACAAACGTAGTGGATAAGCATGATGGAAAATCTGAATAAAAAAACGGGGCATTTGGCCCCGTTTCTATTAGATCAATTTATCGCTCGAATTAATTCTTGTTCTTCAAGTCCAGCGCAAAATCTTTTGCGGTCTTGGCGGTCATGATGTCCATGAAGCTCAGCGCACCATTGGTGGTGGGTCCACCTCCGGTTTGAATTTGAGGAACCACGGCACCGGTGTATTTGCTAAATGCATCAGCCCATACTTTTTGCACTTCCACCTGTGCTTTCAATTTCATTTCAAGAGCACCGTCAGCCTGCATGATGCGCTGTCGTGCGTATGCGTTCGCATCGGCAAGCTCTTTAATCTTCTTCGCTTCAAGAATAGAACCTTCATAGGCAATCTTTTGCTGAAGCTTATCCTGTTCGGCAACTTTCACTTTCGTTTGCGCTTCCACTACCTGCTTGGTTTGTTCCTGCTTTTGTTGGTACTCGATTTCTACAAGAGCTTGTTCACCTTTTGCTTTAGCTGTTAACGTTTGCTGTTGTGCGGTCATTAATTCCTGTTTTGAAATTGCAGACTTGGTTACGGCATCGATAATCTTCACCAACTTATCGTCTACCTTTTGTTCGTAGTCAACATCGGTGATCGAAGCATCTGCCACGGTGATTCCGTATTCCTTAATGGAAGATATTTTACGTTTCGCGGTACCACTTTTTCCATCAAGTTGGATCTCCGTCATGTAAACGCGCTTCTTCTCGCGCTCAATCGAGTCGTACACGTATTCTTCTTCGGTCTTCAGCAAGTAAACACCTTCTTTCAGCTGATCGAAGAAATCTTGTGCCATCTGAGCGCGGCCACCACCGTAGTGTTTCTCAGAAGACATCAACTGAGCAGATGACTGCAAACACTCTTTGGTGTAAGGAGCCAATCGCTTGGCCACAAGCGAAACCGGTGTACGGTGCGTATTGTGAATCAAAATCATTTCCTTCTCATCAGAAGGTAAAATGTATTGCACAATTCCTTTTACATCGGCTGTGGTAGCATCGCTGAAGCGAATCATCACCTTGCCAATTTCAATACCATTGTCTTCCAATTCAAGACCGGGCGCTTCTGCCTGGTAGGTTACCGAAATCTGGTTAGGCCATTCTTTTTCTTTCGCAAAAAAGCCAGCGTAAAATATTCCGGGTGCAAACTGCACAATTTGCTCTCCGGTGGTGCGCTCTACTACTGTGCGATTCCCGGCATCGTTCCAGGAAAAGGGATTCACAATTAAAAACAGAATGAGTGACATTATCATTAATACTCCTGTGATAATGACTCTTTTAGAAATGATAGGTTCCATGTGTTAAAGTGTTTGGTTTTTGTTGGATTTGTTTTTGTTGTTTGAAAAATAGTGGGTGAGTAGCAAAACAATTGCATACGACACCACTCCGAATACGGCTAAAAAGCCGATCGCCAGTGCTAATCTGATCATGGGTGTTTAAATTTTTTTGAAAGTGGAAAAAAGAACTGAGACAAGCTAAGGTCTCCGGGTGCAACGAATAACGTTTACATGTGTGGGTTAATTTTGGATATCTATCGGCTGTGTAAATGAAAGGAAACCAAGGGTAACTAAATAATTATTTTCAGGTGCAAGATGCTGAATTACAGGGGTCAAACATGATTTTTATCATGGTACCGTAACCTGCGCATGACTACTTTCATAGCAAATGTTAAGTGTTATGAAAAAGCGAGAACCCGTGAGTCAGATTATGACTCCCCAGCCCATCACGGTGGAGGTTAAACAAAGTTTGCCTGATGTCATGGAGACCATCCGCAAACATCATTTTCGTCATGTGCCGGTTGTTAATAAAGGTGACCTGGTTGGCATCATCAGCAAAACTGATTTAGACCGCCTCAGCTTTAGCGACTATCTTCCGGATGAAGAAGACGCTGACGATGCCATTGTGGATATGCTTTCCGTTAGCCAGGTAATGACGCATAAACCTAGAGTGGTAACGGCATCCGAAACGATTTATAACGTGGCAAAAATTTTATCGAAAGAAGAATATCATGCCCTGCCCGTGGTGGATGATCACGCCAAAAAGAAATTGGTAGGCATTGTTACGACTACCGATGTGATTCGCTACATGCTGGAACAGTATGAATAAAAAAAGTCAGGCTGAAATCAACCTGACTTTTTGAAAAGGATCAGCTCCAATTATTTCAAACGAGCCTTAAAGAAATCCAGCGTGTTTTTATAGGCATCTGCCGTAAAGTCTTTATTGTGCTTTGGATTGCTGGGGTTGGCAAAAGCGTGATCTGCATCGTAAGCTTTCACCGTAAGGTTTTTTCCGGCAGCTTTCATGTTGGCTTCAAACTTAGCCGTCATCTCTTTGTTGATCCATTTGTCTTGTGTTGGCCAAATGTCCAGCACATCGCAGTTGAGCGCTTTCAGTCGATCAAGATTTTCTTCAGGAGCACCATAATAGATCACACAGGCATTTGCTTGTTTTCCCGCTGTCAAGGCTGCTTGCATGGATTGGCCTCCGCCAAAGCACCAGCCGATCGTTCCGATCTTAGCACTCTTGCCTACATAAGCCAAAGCGCCTTGCACAATGGCGTTGCCGCGATCTTGTTTGAACTCTCCCATAAACTTCCCGGCATCTTGTGGATTGGTTGCTAATTTTCCATCATACATGTCGATGGCTAACACATTCACATTTCCCAAGTCGTTGAAGAGATTTTCAGCTTCGCGCTTGATGTGATCATTCAAGCCCCACCATTCCTGAAAAACAAAAATCCAGTTGTTTGTATTTTTCTTTGCTTTGAGCAGATAGGCATTTGCCTCTACACCATCAGTGCCTTTGAACTTGATCATGCTTCCACCGGCTTGGCTCACGTGTTTGTATTCCACGGGAGTGGGGTGCATATTCTTAAATTCTTTATTGGAAGCGAACATAGCAAACTTTTCAGTTGCAGGAGTGTGGCAAACGGTAACGTCCGCTGAGTCTTCCTGCTTTTGAGCGATGGCATAGGATGCCACCAACGCTAATGCAAAAAGTAGATTAAATTTTCTCATAGTGATTTAGGTTTTTAGTATTACTCTTTTAATTGTCCAAGTTGAACGCGGTCATAGGTAATAAAATCGGTATTCACCGGTTCAAACCCTTTTTGCCTGAGCAACAAGGCAATCTGACCACGGTGGTACGTGCCATGATTAACCAAATGCATCATAATATGTTCGACATTATTCTCAAAATAATCACCGGTGTAGTTGTGATACTTTAAGATGCGATCAAAACTTCCTGTTTCGCGGATAAAAGTCAACCAATTTTTGGCCGAATCATCTACCATCGATTTTAATTCGTGCAGCTCATACAACTTCCATAGGGGAAAAGGTGTGGTGGGCAATCCCTTGATGCGGTTTAGCCAAATGAATTGAGCGCTGAGTAAATGACTAAAGAGTGAAAGTATTTTTTCATCCGTCACCGCCTGTCGCTCCAAACAACCGATCACCCTGCGGTTGGCCCAGGCATTGTATTGATATAGTTTTAAAAAATATTCCTTCATGGTAGTTTCGCCTCCATTAAACAATCATTATGAAAGAGAGTTCAATTTACAAGGTTTCTTTTATTCTGTTTTTCATCTTTACGACACTTGGCACATTTGCCCAGTCCAATTACCCAACCTCTTCGATCGAGCCTTACTTCGATCTCAGTTTTACGAAAGCTGAACGCGATTCGTTGTTGAATGGGTTGGCAGAATATCAAAAATCATTTCAGGCGCTTCATCAATTTAAACTGAGTAACGCGGTGCCCATGTCTTTAGTGTTTGATCCAATTCCTGTGGGATTTACCATTGACCATAATCAAAAGCCCATTGACTGGGGCTTGCCAAAAGAAGTTAAACTTCCCGACAATAAAGAAGAGCTTGCCTTTTATCCGGTTTATAAACTTGCCGTACTGATTAAGTCAAAGAAGATCACATCAACTGAGCTTACCAAATTGTATTTGAAACGCCTGAAAAAATATTCAGACACACTGCAATGCACAATCACACTGATGGAAGACGTTGCACTGAAGCAAGCAAAAAAAGCTGATGATGAAATCGCGCAGGGAAAATACAAAGGTCCGCTTCATGGCATTCCTTACGGGATAAAAGATTTGCTCGCGGTGGAGGGAACTAAGACAACCTGGGGCGCGGCTCCCTACCAAGATCAGGGGATTAACGAGACTGCTACGGTGGTGAAGAAGTTAGAAAATGCAGGAGCCGTGTTGCTGGTAAAGCTCACACTTGGTGCGTTGGCACAAGGCGACATTTGGTATGGTGGGGTCACAAAAAATCCGTGGGACTTAAAACAAGGATCCAGCGGATCGTCTGCCGGATCGGCTTCCTCTACCGTGGCCGGATTAGTCGCTTTCGCGATAGGTACGGAAACATTAGGCTCCATTGTGTCTCCCTCTACGCGCTGCGGTGCCAGCGGGCTGCGCCCTACCTTTGGCCGTGTGAGCAGAACAGGGGCAATGGCCCTCAGTTGGAGCATGGATAAAATCGGTCCGATCTGCCGATCAGCATTGGATGGTGCAATTGTATTGAATGAAATTCGCGGCACAGACGGCCTCGATCATCACGTGCGTGATGCAGCATTTAATTATTCAGCCAAGACTGACCTGAAAAAATTAAAGGTGGGATATGTTAAAACATTATTTGATGCAAACTATCCTACAAAAGCAAATGATCAGAAAACATTGGAGGTGATTAAGTCGCTGGGTGTGGAGTTAGTGCCAATTGAATTACCAACGAACATACCTGTTACCGCTGTGCGATTGATGCTAACAGCCGAAGCAGCAGCTTCCTTTGATGAGTTGACCCGATCGAACAGAGATAGTTTGATGACCGATCAGCGCAGGTTTGCATGGCCCAACACCTTTCGCACGGCACGATTCATTCCTGCCGTGGAATACATCAATGCTTCCCGCGTTCGCTATCAATTGGTACAGGATTATTATGCCGCTACCAAAGATTTTGATGTGATCATTTCGCCAAGTTTCGGAGGCACACAATTACTCACAACAAACCTCACGGGCAATCCCTGTGTGGTAGTGCCTAATGGTTTTAATGATCGCGGCAGTCCATCCAGTATTTCATTCCTAGGAAAACTTTTTGGTGAAGCAGCAGTGGTTTCGTTGGCCCACGCTTATCAACAAGCGAGTGAATGGGATGAAAAGATTCCTCCAATGTTTAAGGATTAGTCGTCAACTCATTTGAGGCAGCCTTTTTTAAAGGCTGCCATTTCAAAAATGTAAGACTCCGCCACAACCACTCCACCGGCCCGTAGTTAAATTGACTTAACCACCATCTTGCCATTGCGATTTGCGCGGCATACAAGATAAGCGCTATCACCAGGCATGTTGCTGCGCCTATTTCGTCTAACAAATTGAAGCCGAAGCCAAAGAAGATCAATACACCAAAAAAAGTTTGCATCAGGTAGGTGGTAAGTCCCATACGGCCTACTTCATAAAAGTATTGTAGTCGGGCATTCCATTTTTCTTTTTGATAAAGTAAGATGATCACACAGACGTAGAACATCGCCTGGCAGGCATTGAAAAGATCAAACACCAATCCACCCACCATCCATTGAAGCGGTTGCGACAATTCAATTTTAAGTAGCTGCGCTCCTCCAAAAAATGATGCTGAAAAGAGGATGAGACCGAGCAGCATCCATAGTGAACGGTTGCGCGCCTTTTTGAAAAAGATTAGGTGATGCGTAATATTCTCAAACACTTTTCTCCGCCCGGCATAAAGGCCCAGCAGAAACAAGCCCAGTGTTATGTAAATTCTGCCCGACATCATCTGAAAATCCATCTTGCTTTTAAACTCCGGCACGTTAGCTTTTAGCACCTCAGCATAGGCGCCTGATTTTAGAGTGTCAAAGTACTTTTCATTGGCCTTGTCATCTTGTGCAAATGGAGGAGCCGGAGCTTTTTCAGATTGCTCGAACTGAATGGCCTCAACGCCACGCGTAACGAATGATGGAACATTAACCACTAACGCAATGGCAATGATTAGTAAGGCTCTGTCGGGCAGCTTGTGAAAAATTAGCAGGCCAATGCCCAGTAGCGCATAGATGGTAAGAATGTCTCCGCGGTAATGAAGGTGATGAATCCAACCAATGGCAAAGAGAACTACCAGCCGCCAGAAAAAACGAAAGTAGAATTTTGCGCTTCCATCACTTTTTGAAAACTGAATGAAGAAGCTAAGACCAAATAAAAAGGAAAACATCATGTAGAATTTTCCTGTGATCAGAAAGGAGATGAATCCCATGACAATTTGGTCGGGCAATTGCGTAGCGTTCAGATGTGTTGCCTTTTGAGGCGCGCCACCAGCATAGTATTGTTCGGTGAAATGAACGATGATGATCCCGAGCAGCGCAAAGCCGCGTAGCACATCAATCAATTGGATGCGATCGGTACGTGTTGTTTGAAATGACATGCTTCGGGTTTTATTTTGAAGTACGCTCCAATCCTTCTTTGGCTTCCTTCAGGTTGCCATCCATTTTCAGGGCCAGTTCAAAAAGTCTTCTGGCTTCCTTTTTATTTCCGCGCTTCTCCTGTATTTGTGCCAGGCGCATGTTGGCACCGGCATGCGAGGGCTCATTTGCTTTGGGTGAATAGGTTAAGTATTTCTTTAGCGAATCTTCTCCACGATCTAGCCGCTGACCAGAGATAGCACTTGTTCTTCCCACCTGATAATGAGCCAACATGTCATCAGGATTTTTCTTCAGGGCTTCATCGAAAAGGTTAAAAGCTTTTTCATGCTGATTTTGCGTGACATAAAAACTGGCGAGGGCATTGGTGTAATTGACATCAGCTTTCGCCATGGCAACAAATTCTTTTTCCGCTTCGGCCACTTTCTTTTCTTTCATGTAGATGTTGCCCATTTGGCGATGACCCTCTGCCGGCTTTAACTTTTTTATTTCAGCAGCCATCGCTTTGGCTTTGTCGATGCTGCCGCCCATAAAACCCGGAGCCTGCAGGTAATATTGAATCAATGACTGACGCGGATCAATAAAATCGGGCTTTAGTGCCACCGCTTTTTCCCAGGCGTTTTTCATTTTAGGCGCCAACATTCCCTGTTTCACCATGTTGGCATCTTGAGCGATGCGGCCCAGTGTATTGCCATACCAGTTGTGATACTCCGCTACTTTATCATTGCGATCGATCGCTTCTTCAAAAAACTCTTCAGCATCTTCCAGTTTATTTTCATCAAAAGCAATGCGACCCAGATAGTATTGTGAAGCAGCATAATCCTGATGCTCATCGTCAATGGTGGCGAATATCTTTTTTGCTTCTGCAGGCTTTCGTTCCTCATAAAGCTTTATGCCTTTTTCAAGCGCTTGTCCGGCAAGTGACCCGCTCCACACTATCAGGAGCAATGCAAAAACACTCTTCATCGTTCAGGGATTTGGTTTATAGACGACTTTCCAATAATAAGGTTGCTTCTCAGCACCAATAGTATGGGTATGACATTTAACATCGAAATTACCCTTGCTTCATTTGCAAAAAAATTGATCCTTCTTTTGATTTATATGCCTTAGCTTAGGGTTTAAATTTTGAGCGTATGAGAGTAGTTTATTTTTCGATTTTGGCTTGCGCGATGTTGGCCTCGTGCCAGACGAAAGATCAGGCATCGGTAAAGAGATTTACGGAAGTTACCAGCGCGTTGTATGACTCCGCATTGAAGCCATTTTATCATGGTGTTGCCTCGGGTGATCCATTACAAGACCGTGTGATTTTATGGACACGGGTCACACCAGAAGATTCTACCATCAAGGTCAGTGTTAAATGGGAATTGTCGGAGTCTTCAAAGTTTGAATCTATATTGAAGTCAGACACTACCTCAACTTCTGCGAGCCGGGACTTTACGGTAAAGGTAGATGCGGATGGTCTTCAAGCCGGAAAAATTTATTATTACCGTTTCTCTGCCTTGGGGAAAACCTCGGTTACAGGTCGCACCAAAATACTTCCTGAAAATACCGATAGTGTTAAGCTAGCCATAGTGAGTTGTGCCAACTGGGAATTCGGTTACTTCAATCCGTACGATAAGATTGGTGATCGTAACGATGTGGATGCCATCGTGCACCTGGGCGATTACATTTATGAATACAAGTCGGGCGGCTATGGCGATACAACCATCGGCAGATACCATTTACCGCCCCATGAAATTGTTTCGCTCTGGGATTATCGCACCCGCCATGCACAATATCGTCTCGATAAAGGATTGTTTCATGTGAGTCAGCAGATGCCCATGATCGCCATTTGGGATGATCATGAAATTGCCAACGACAGCTATACGAAGGGAGCTCAAAATCATCAGCCCGAAGAAGGTGATTATGAGAAACGAAAAAATGCAGCAAAGCAAGCTTATTATGAGTGGCTTCCCATTCGCGAAGGCGGAAAGCATTATCGTTCTTTCTCGTATGGAAGTCTTGTGGATCTTATCATGATGGATGAACGATTGGAAGGAAGAACAAAACCGGTGGATAGTTTGACAGACCCCACATTTAATAATGACGATCGAGCAATTCTGGGAGCTGAGCAATTGACATGGCTGGAATCTAAATTGAAAGATTCAAAAGCGGTATGGAAGGTAATCGGCAACCAGGCTATGTTTTCGGATGTCATGCAAGCACCGGATTACCGAAAGACTTCCCGCAATTTTGATTCGTGGGATGGTTATCCGGCTGAAAAGAAAAAAGTAATTGACTTCATTCAGTCACAAGCCATCAAAAATCTTGTTTTCGTGACGGGCGATACGCATGCCTCGTGGGCGATTGAGGTGCCAACCAAAACCTATAATCCAAAGACCTCGCAGGGTGCGGTAGCCATTGAGTTTGGTACAACCAGTATTTCATCCGGCAATGATGACGAGCGCAAACCTGTAGAAGAAGTAAAACGACTGGAAGCAGAAATGCTGAAACTTAATCCGCACATTAAATTTTTCAACGACCGCGATCATGGCTACCTGTTGCTCACGCTCACGGCTGCAAAAGCAAAAGCCCAGTGGTATTATGTTGAGACACTGAGAAGGCCAGAGACGAAGGAGTTTTTAGCACAAAGCTTTGAGGTGGAGCGAGGAAAAATAAAACTAAACTGAGATTCACTGTTCGACATTTGAAATGCCGAACGACAGATGAAACGTATTTTAAAATCCACGCGATCCTGAATAGCATAAAGCAAAATTTTAAAAAAAAATAATCAGGGCAACGCAAGCCCTGATTAGTTTATTAAAAATTAATTCACTGTCACAGTCACTGAAAGCTTAGCAATGTTTCCATCGCGATCAGTGATCACAAAATACCACTTTTCGGTACCGACCTGATTGCGCACCGCGAATTCGTAGTCTTTTTCATAGTGCTGTTGCTCGCTACCTACCAAACTGAACGTTTCTTTGGTAGTGGTTGTGGTGGCCGCGTCAAAAGAATAACTGATGTTGTACGTTTTCATATCATCTTCTTTTTTGTCCGCGGTGATTCCCACCTTTATGATTGAGCCTTTGGCTACCGTAACGTCACCTGTGGTATAGCCCGAGCCGGTCTTAAAAGTAATAGCAGGGGGTTTGTGTGGATCAAAAAGTTCACACGATGTGAATGAGATCATTGCTGCGAAAAAAATTAGAATTTTGGTTTTCATAATTGCAGTTAAGGTTAAAATTTAAAGTTAATCGCGATCACCACATTGCGTCCCATATTATGAAAGCCATAATATTTGAAGCGCGAGAGATGGTCGTAATAGTTTTTATTGAATAGATTATTAGCGGTTAGTGATAAATTTAGCGTACGCCAGGTTCCAGTTGCTCCCGCATTTACTAAAAGGTAATCTGAAGTGCTCGTTTCAAATTGTGCCGGATGATTTTGATTCAACACATAATTGCCACTGACAAGCAGCGTGGGATTAATCACTTTTCCGGAGGAGAAGTGATATTTAAATTCAGTTGTTATTTTATTGGCCGGAATGAATGGTAAATTTTCTCCTTTCGATTGGGTAGCGCGAATGAGCGAACCGGAGGAGGCAATTTCAATTTTTGAATTTCTCGGATTCCAATTAACACTCACTTCTGCTCCCTTCAACAGCGCATCGCTTTGCTCGAAGCGATAGATTTGAAATCCAAAATATTCAGTACCCGTTGGGGCAAGAAAAATGTAATTCCAGAATTGATTGTGGTACAACGAAGCGCTGGCGCGAAACTCGGGATGATCATAATGCAATGAAGCCTCTATGTTTAGGTTGTGTTCCACTGTAGCATCGGGCTTACCAATCTCCCAGCGGAGTGAACCTTCGTGCAATCCATTGCTCGAAAGTTCTGCAAGATTGCCAGGACGATAGGCAGTAGACGCATTAATCTTCGCCTGCAATCGCTCAGTGAAATTCCAACCTGCACCTGCTGAAGCATTAAATGCATTATAAAATTTATTAAACGGAAGAATTTCTTGCGTTGGACTATCGTTACCGATTACATTCAAATTGCCTGTGGCGTAGGTGCCAATGTATCGTCTGTCATAGCGCAGTCCTCCTTCCACTAATAATTTCTCCTGACTTAATTTGTAATGGCTGAAGGCGGAGAGCTCTCCGGTAATCGCATTAGGTACAATAATTCTGCCACCATAGTTGGTGTTCGTTTGAAAAAAGGTGGCACCGCCATACGTCCACTCGCCAGAAGAACCAACAGATTGATTGACCTGTGCATTTAGCGTAATCGTATTCAGCAGCATGCTCAGGCTAATGCCCCCACCGCCTTCGTCTTCTTGCCGCAAGTTTGTGATCAACCCTCCGTTGAGTTTTGTTTTTCGCTTGCCGCGATAAATTGTGTTCTCTGAACTCGCTTGCGCAAGAAAGACCTGATGATGCGGGCCATCAAACGCACGGCTAATTCGTTGATCTTCCGCTTTGCGCGAATACGTATCGAATACAAATCCAAACTTGCTGTAGGAAATGAAGAGGTTATTAACATTAACCCAGTGCTTCCGGTTGAAGCCCACACTTGCTTTTAAATTATAACTGGCAAAGCGTGAGTTAAGAATGCGATTGTTTTTACCATCGCTGTAGTCGGCATGACTGTCAATCCCTGCACGCACTTTCCACCACTTGTGTTCGGAGGATTTTTTTATGCCGTAGTTAAAGGATGTGCCAAGCGTGTTGGAAAATAATTGTAAGCCCGCCTCTTGCTGAAGCTGGTGGACAGGTGCTGGCTTTTCTTCAATCACATTCAGTACACCGCCCATAGCATCCGATCCATACAAAAGTGAAGATGGCCCTTTGATGATCTCAACACGATCAACACCCATTGCACTTAAGCCAAGTCCATGCTCGTCCTGCCACTGCTGATTGTCGAAGCGCATGCCGTTCACATTTACCTGAATTCTGTTTCCATATAAACCACGGATGACAGGCTTGGATATTCCTACGCCCGTAGTGAGTTGACTTACCCCCGGCAATCTGCTAATGGCATCACTCAAACTAATTGTACCGCTTTCTGTTATCTGCTGCGCGGTCATTTGCGAGATGTTGAACGAAGTTTCTTTTGGTGATTGTGATTGTGTGCCCGTTACCACTACTTCCTGCATTTGAATGAGCGAAGGGGTTAAGGAAACCACAAGTGCTGAATCCTTAGGAAGCTCGATCGTTAGGAAATAGTTTTCATAGCCTACATGTGAAATTTGCAGGATCGTTTTTGTGGAGCTTAACCGTGCAATCTGAAATATACCTAGTTCATCAGCAGAGGCCCCGCGGTGTAACTCTGGCATATAGACGGAGGCGTTAGCAACCGGTAAAGATGTCTTTGCATCCAGCACTTTTCCCTTTAGGTGCTGCGCATGAAGATTATTGGTCACCATTCCAATCAGAAACATCAAAACATAAAATCCACTCTTCATTGGCAATCAGAATTTCGCTCGTAAAGTCACAAAGAGATTTCTTCCCGGTGCATTGATGCCAGAAGCGAAGGTTCGATACTGCAAATCCAAAAGATTGTCAACACCTAATTGAATCATGAAAATCTTTGATAGCTCATGTGAGGTGCGAAAATTGATGGTGTACCATGATGGCATTCCGCTCGCGGTAGCGTATTGCAGATTATCTTCTCCGCTGGTGCTGTAGTTTCTCAGGTATTTCCATCCGCTGAAGTTTGCAAAAACTTCTGAACGCAACTTACCGGCAACGTGTACAATACCAATTCGCCCAAAGGCAGGCGCAATATGATCAAGTGGTGTTTCCGGACCAGAAGAATTTTTAACACGCCCATGAGTATAATTGTAAGAAGCGGTAGCCGTAAACTTTTTCAAAAAATCCGCACGAATCGATCCGCTCCATCCGTAAAGGTAAGCACTTGCTGCATTTTGACTGGACACTACGTTCGCTTGAAAGCCATTGTAAGTTATGGTTGCTTGACCATTAAAGGTGGTTGGTTTCGTAACGATAGCATCGTAAAAGCTGGTGGCAAAGAAAACTCCTTCTAATCTTACTTTGTCTCCGAAAAATTTAGTCACGGCCAAATCACCATTGATCGTTTTCTCAGGCTTCAACTCGGGATTGGGTACAATCAGCGTTCCAACGGTAGAGGATGTGCCGGCAACGGATTCAAAAACTTTGGCCAGGTCATCAATATTCGGTGCGCGATATCCGGTGCTGCTCATCAAAGAAATTTTCCACGAAGTGGGAGTGTAGATTACTCCGAGATTTGCACTAGCCACGGTGTTGTTTTGTTGGATGTTATCAAATGGAAATGGAAAAAAAGCTTTGTCTACAAACGTTGAGTTTAGCCAGCTTCCTCCAAATCGTGCACCGCTTGTGAGCGTCCA
Source organism: uncultured Cyclobacteriaceae bacterium (assembly GCA_966095315.1). Taxonomy (GTDB): domain Bacteria; phylum Bacteroidota; class Bacteroidia; order Cytophagales; family Cyclobacteriaceae; genus ELB16-189. Next base: position 107,618 of record CBHTSG010000001.1, on the reverse strand, counting down.
TGTGTCATTCATTGCATACGTGTGCGTAAGGAATGTTGCAAGCGTGGTCATTTTATTTTTTCCGTCAGGATAGCGTGTACTCAGTGGGCCTTGCACGCCCGTTACAATATTCGTCACATGGGCAGTGGAACTCAGATCGTTTGATTGACCATCCAATCCGTAGTGAAGATTTCCCTTTCCAATTTTCTTTTGGAAGTCCAGTGTCAATCCCAGCACAGAGATTTTTTCAGTGCGATCATTTCGATTATTGTTATTAAACCTTCGATCATGACGGCTCTCCGCTACGTCTTGCAGGCTGATGGTTCCGCTAAAGGAGTCAGCCATTTTTCCAACATCAGAAATACTCAGTTGATAGGAGGTGAGAATTCTTTTCTGTGGGCCATAGTACCAATCACCAAAGCGAAGACCTGTTCCTTGCGGATCAGTAAGTCGGTCATAGCGCGGAACATTTGTTGAGTTTGAAAATTGAAAATTGATCAGGTGGCGTACATGTGAAGTGGATTGATACAAAAACTTTTGCAGCAAGTCCCATTGTTTATAGCCACTGGATTTTTGTACAAAGGGATCATCGTTTTGCGCAAGCACGTCACTGAGATTGTCGGCAGCACGTACTGCATATTGCTTGCGCACGCCAAATTGCTCGCCTAAGGCTCTGTTTGTTTTCTCCCCCATTTTCAAATCGCCAAAGTCGCTAAACGTGAAGGACGTGAGTGATGCAAACTTTTTGCCTCCAAGATTAAAATCAAAATGACCAGCCTTTTCCTGATTGGCACTTCCATATCGTACAAATGAATTTCCGCTCAGCGCAAGCGATTCATTTTTTGATAATTGGGGACTGCGCGTGAAGAAATGAATCACACCCCCCAGGGCATCGCTTCCATAAACTGTAGAGGATGGGCCAAACAAAATCTCGGCACGATCGAGAATGTTATTATCCATCGTAATCACATTTTGCAAATGACCTGCACGATAAATGGCATTGTTGAGTCGCACGCCATCTACCACTAACAAGACTCTACTGGCTTCGAAGCCACGCATCATCGGGCTTCCACCACCTTGCTGGCTTTTTTGCATGGCCACCATTCCTGAGTTACTGATCAGGTCGGCAGTATTTTGTGCATTAAAACTCTGAATCACCGAAGGGCTGATGACCTTTATTTGCTGGGCTACCGTTCTGCGCTGTTCAGGGATGCGATTGGCAGAGATTACAATTTCGTTCAGGAAAGATGTGCGCGTAGTGTCCTTTGGGTTATCTTCCTTTTCAGCGTACTGTGCGTGTGCAAGATGAGTTATCGAAATAACGATAACCGTGACTAAAAGTGATTTCACCTGTATTGTTTTAAAGAAGTAAAAAATTATCGATGATGTTCCTCCAAAGAGCAAACATTATTCTTCCACGTGCCTGATCAATTGAAAAGAGCAAGTGGATGAATGATTGAAATCAAAGCTTTTAGCTTTTTCGTGGAGGGGGCGTTACCAAGGCAGCGACAAAGCTGCATTCGGTAAAAAAATATTTTGTGAGAGAAGTTTCATGTGACATGCAGGGCGCATTCACAGAAATGCCAGGGGGCACAACAAACAGAAGAGAAATGAATTGAGTAAACTGCGATGGCGCACGTGTGTTGTTTTGTGATGTCTGTGTTGTGACCTTGTTGAGGAATGCCAACAGGCTGTCTTCATCGGCATCTTGGAGGGCATACACCACTACTTTATCTTCTTGAAATTCAATGCGGCCAATGTCAAACATTTTACCGTTCACCTTAACCTCGTGCTCATCTACTTTAGCTTTTTCATACGATACTAATGTGAATTCTAATCGCTGAAGTTTTTCCAACGGAAGGCTCCTGATCATCGCGCGTTTTTCGGAATGAATTCTTTGCAGCGTTACTACAAAGTAGATGTAGACACCTACGAAGTGTATCACAAATACCAAAAGAACCATGATGGAAAAACTCCTTTTCATTACGCAATGAACCACGAAATTAATGAAAAGGAGTTTGTATTACCGCGAATTACAGGAGTGGCAATTGGAGAGGATATTTCAAACCATTTTTGAGGTGGCTTCATACCGCCAGCAATCCATTAGGTGATCATTCACCAATCCGCAGGCTTGCATGTGCGCATAAATCACCGTGCTGCCTACAAACTTAAACCCGCGCTTAATCAAATCTTTACTTAAAGCGTCTGACTCTTTAGTGGTGGCAGGCACGTGGCCTAAATTTTTTCGCGTGTTCACGATTGGCTTTCCGCCCACAAAACTCCAGATGTATTTATCAAAGCTTCCAAACTCTTTTTGAATTTCTAAAAACCGTTGCGCATTGTTTTTTGCAGCGTATACTTTTAGTCGGTTGCGAATGATACCCGGATTGAGCAAGAGCTTTTCCAATTTTTGTTCGCTGAAGCGAGCCACTTTTTGCGGATCAAAATCGGCAAAAGCTTTTCGGTATCCTTCGCGCTTCTTCAAAATGGTAGGCCAGCTAAGGCCTGCCTGGGCTCCTTCTAAAATCAAAAACTCAAAATGAATGCGATCATCATGAACAGGTACACCCCATTCCTTATCGTGATAATCGATGTATTGATCAAACTTTAAACACCAGGGGCAACGGAATTCTTCTTTGTTCATAACCAAAAATTACGGATTTTGAAGTAAATTAAAACCAACCAACTGACAACCCTTTGTCAACAACCCATTCAACCATGAAAAAAATTCTGACATTCTTTTTTCTGATGAGCGTCATAATGGTGAACGCACAAACGGATTTTGACAAGAAGCTTAAGGAACTCAATGTTGAATTATTTCCACCAGTAAAGCCCATGGCCAACTATGTAAAGGCTGTGCGCACGGGCAATCTGCTTTACCTCGCGGGTCATGGCCCCACAAAAGCAGATGGCAGTAACATCACGGGCAAAGTCGGCAGAGAGTTAACCTTGGAACAAGGCTATGAAGCAGCAAGACAAACAGGCATTGCACTGCTGTCAACCTTGAAAGGCGAACTCGGGGATCTTAATAAAGTAAAGCGAATTGTGAAGGTGTTGGGGATGGTAAACTGTACTGAAAACTTTACCGATCAGCCGAAAGTGATCAATGGCTTTTCTGATTTGATGGTGGCTGTATTTGGAGAAAAAGGAAAACATGCACGCTCAGCTGTTGGCATGTACGCTCTTCCCTCAAATATTTCAGTGGAGATTGAAATGATTGTTGAAGTAGAATAAAATCGCAATCGACTTACTTCTTCATCCACTCGAACACTTGATAGTGTTCACCGTTCATTCCTAATTTTTGGTAGACAGCTTGCGCATCCTTATTCGTCTTGTCAACATACAGACGAATGCCGCGCAGGTCAGCATTATTGCTCACCAGCAACTGAATGTGCTCATACAATTTTTTATAAACACCCTTTCCCCGAAACGCTGAGGCAATGTAAACAGACTGAATCCAAAGCACAGTTCCGTTCCGCCAGTCGCTCCACTCAAAGGTTGTCATCAGGCACCCGGCAATTTGATCTCCTGCCGTGGCCACGTAATATTTTCCTTTGGCAGGATCAGCAAAAAGATTGTGAACGCCCAGGGTAACAACGGCATCATCCAGCGTTATTTTTTCTGTTTCCCAAGCCATCTTTTTTTGAAAGTCGATAATGGTGGGAATGTCGGTACGTGTGGCTTCGCGAATGATCATGATTAAAGAGCTTGCTTAATATCGTTGATCAAATCTTCAGCATCTTCCACGCCAACAGAAAAGCGCAATAGCTTATCGGAGATCCCTACTTTTGCGCGCTCTTGTGCCGTGAGCTTCGCGTGTGATGTTTTCACAGGCTGTGCGATTGAACTCTCCACACCGCCAAGACTAATTGCCTTGCGAATCATTTTCAGTTTTTTCAAAAACTTTTCAGGATCTCCCTTCACTTCAAAGGAAAGCATCCCACCAAAGCCCCCTGGCATCTGACGCTTAGCAATCGCATGGCCGGGGTGATTTTTTAAACCGGGATAATAGACATTACCAATTTTACTTTCTGATTCCAGGAATTGCGCCAATGCCAGCGCATTTTTGTTTTGTTGTTTTACTCTCAGCACAATCGTCTTCAAACTTCGCTCTACCAGGTAGCATGTTTGCGCGTCAAGGCTTCCGCCAAAATGCATGGCCGTGAATTTTATTTTCTCCATCATCTTTTTGGAAGATACCGCCACCCCACAACAGATATCGCTATGCCCACCAATGTACTTGGTGCCGCTATGGGTTACTACATCAATCCCCAAATCGATTGGATTTTGATTGACAGGAGAAGCAAAGGTATTGTCAATGATGGTGGTGATGCCGTGCTTCTTGGCAATTTTCACAACTCCTTTCAGGTCGGTGATTTTCAACAAAGGATTAGAAGGTGTCTCCACATAAATCACTTTTGTTTCTTTGCGAATGGCCTTCTCAAACTTATCGAGGTCTGCCGCATCAACCATGCTGTGCTCAATGCCAAAGCGCTTCAACTCGTTTAGAGCTGCGTGATGTGTGCCACCATACAGATCATTTTGAAATAGAATGTGATCGCCACTCTTTACCAATGCAAAAAGTGAGGTCATGATAGCCGCCATGCCCGAACTGAACACTAAACCGTCCTCTCCGTTTTCCAGCGCTACCATTTTTTCTACTACTGCTTTTTGGTTGGGAGTATTATAATAACGTGGATAGCGCACTTCTGCATCATAGTCATAGGCAGAGGATGGGTAGATCGGATTTACCAATCCACCATAGATCGGGTCACCGTGCGAGCCGGCATGTACACTTAGTGATAGTTTGGTGAGCGAAGTCTTTTTCATAGCGATAGAATGAATTCAAAGATAACTGGAGTTTGCATTAAAAGATGCAAGTTTGTTTACTTGGTGGATAACATTGAAAAAGTTTTTTTAAAAGGCTTAACTTTCAATCCATAAGTCTCATGGGTATGGTCAGCGGTAAACGAATTCTTCAAAAGCACGTGCATGGTGGCGATCACGGTGCTGTTGGCTTTTGCTTGATGCCAGAAACGATCACTCTTTAGGAAAACATGCAGAGCAGTAATCAGCTTATCATTATGATCGTCATAGCAGGTGCACTGATCCTGGCGGGGGTCATTGTATTTTTTGTGCTCTATTATAAGAAGAGGATGCTGGAGGAGGAACTGAAGCGCAAAGAGTTGGAGAAGGATAGCGCTGATAAGATGCTTCGTATGGTTTTCGAAAGCCTGGAACTGGAACGTAAACGAATTTCAAAAGAACTTCATGACGGCCTTGGTGTTTTACTACAAGCCTTGCGGGCCACACTCCACACGGTGGTGAAAGATGTGGACGAAAACGATAAGAAAGAAGTGCAGGAAATTGTAGATGAGCTCACCGATACCGTGCGTTCCATTTCATGGGATCTTATGCCCACTACACTCGAGCGCTTCGGCCTCGTGAATGCTGTGGAAGAGTTTTGCAAACGCCTGTGCACAAAAGTAGAGGTGTCAATTTCCTTTGTTCAGGAGGGCCAGCCCTTGCCACTGGATATGAATCAGCAACTGTTGCTGTATCGGATCATACAAGAAGCTGTGAACAATGCATTGAAGCATGCGCACGCTTCTTCAATTAACGTAATGATGAAGTGGCAGGAGGGAAACTTATTCCTGAGCATAACCGATAATGGTATTGGGTTTGATTACTCATCTCAGCTAAAATTCACGAAGACTTCGGGGCTGGGGCTCACTAATCTTGAAAGCCGCTCTCATTTATTAAATGCAGAGTTAACCTTTGCAAGAAATAACCCTTCGGGTACAATAGTTAATCTTAAATTGCCAGTGTATGTCGGTTGAGGAGATAAAAGTTTGTGTCGTAGATGATCATAAGATTTTCCGAAAGGCAATGATCCGCTTACTCAAAACTTTTGCCCGCGTAGGGGACGTGACCGAAGCAGAAAATGGTCATCAATGCCTGGAGTATGTGCACAATACCAAGCCGCATCTGGTGCTCCTTGATCTGGAAATGCCGGGCATGAACGGACTTGAATGTGCTGAGAGACTTTTGCAAAAATATCCTGAAACAAAAATCATCGTGTTAACCATGCACGACAGTGACCAGTATATGAGTTACTTGTTGGAACTGGGTGTACATTCTTTTCTGCTCAAGAATACCGATCCGGAAGAACTGGAGAAAGCAATCTATGCTGTGCACGATCATGACTTCTATCACAATGAATTAATTGCATCGCTGCTTCGGCAAAAAGTAAAGTCAAAAGCGAGAAGACCTCAGTTCTCAAAGGCCCCATTATCTGAGCGCGAATTAGAAATTCTCCGATTGATTTGCCTCGAGTTCAGTCTGAAAGACATTGCCAGTAAATTATCGGTAAGTGAGAAAACGGTGCAGACCCACAAATTGAATATTCAAAGCAAACTGAATGTAAAAAGCACCGTGGGACTCGTAAAATCTGCCTATGAAATGGGTCTTTTTGATGAAGGTGGGCTAACCCGCGAATAAGGAATTCCTGATTTTTCTAAGGATATCCTTAGCCAATGCCATTATCAACCTTTGATTTTGAGTCAAATTCGATGATTTGCCATTGCTGATGGCCTTGCACCAATTTTCTAAAAAATTGACTCCATCTGTGTCCTCTATCTTTCGAAAGTAGCTAAGGCTACGGTTTAGGGTTATTTAGTTTCTAGTTCTAATCAAGGTGAAGGTACTGGTAGTACATCGGCAGTCCTCCGTTCTGGAGAGTATTAAAACGCAGTTGGGGCAATGGTATGTGCGCCAAGCTACGAGTGGTCTAGATGGGCTCCTGGCTTCTCGTATGGAACGTTTTGATCTCATCCTTTGTGGGATGGATTTGCCGGTGGTTACCGGTATCGAAATGGCGCGTGCCATCCGCAATTTTTCCTACAACCGAAAAGTACCAATTATCCTTCTGGCCGATGGAAATGAAACCCCTGAACATTTTCGCATCATCAATAGTCTTGATGCCAGCCTTCTCACCCTTCAAGAGGTGAGTGAAATGAAAGAATTGAATATAGAATCTTAATCATGCTTAGCACCCCGCTTACGGCAAAACCTCACCTGTTGGAATTTGTTGAGGGCAAAGAGCAGACTCCGGTTTCCCCCTTTCTTATCGCTGAAGAAAAATTTATTTCTGAAATGGCCAGCCAAAAGGCCATGGGCGCCCCCTTTCTTTTTGTTGACCTGAAGCCGATAGAAAAGAATTTTTTTAATGGCGTAAATGGAAGTCGCATTAGCCGTGCAGCCGTAACAGAATATTATGAAAGATGCAGAACCCACGGAGAAAGAAAGGCAGTTGAATGGTTAGATACGCAATTTAGAACCCTGCCCGGCTATGCAGAACTGAAAAAGTCAGTGGCTGCACCGCTCGCATTTTTAAAGACTGACCCCACCCTCATCAGGCTTTACCAAAGCACCCGCTACGATTACTTTGAAGAGTTAAAGAGTCAGTATCAAAAATTTGTGCGCTATTCGGGCAATGATGTGTCGAAGATTTGCGTAACCATTCAAGGCCTTCATTCTCTTGGTACTGGCTATCCTGAAGATGATGATTTGCGCGATGGAGATAACCCCAGGAATGCCTGCACCACCGAGATAAAAAGACGCATTCGCCAGCTAAAAGGTGAAGAGCCAACCAGCGAAGGAAATTTCTGGCAGGATACTCCGTTTGCCATTGCGCTGGCGGGCAATTTCCACAACACCTACTGTGGCCACACCAGCATTTTGCCTGAACCTTGCCGATTGCTTTATGATCAGCGCAAGGGAAAAGATCTGGGAATTTTACAAGACAGCGCCTACGATGTTATTCGAGAGTTGCTCGCACTGGATGAAAACCTTGAACCAACAAAATCCAAAAGAATCTTGATTGATGTGCGTCACATGAGCCCGGCTTCACGTCAGGTTTATTACCACTCCATCATCAAAAAGCATAATGATCAACCAGCCAACCAACAACGAAAAATTCCGATCATGGCCAGCCAGGTGGGCTACTCAGGAATTGATTCGCTTGATGAAATGGTTCGCAACGCCAATGAGGGCAAAGAAAAAGAAGGATTCCGATCCAAAGGATTTTTAGCATGGGGTTATAATCTCAGTGATGAGGATGTCATTGCTGTTTTCCACAGCGATGGACTAATCAATATAGCGAATGACCGGAGGCTTCTTGGTGAAGATCAGCAATCCTGGATTTCGCAATTGGACTTTAAGCCGATTGTGAGAGTGCGTTCGTTAAACCTGATGAAGCGCACGATACGTCATTTTGTGCGCATTGCCTTTGATTATTTTCTGCCAAATCAATTAAAGGTATGGGATATTCTTTCTTTCCAACCCCAGTTAAGTATGTCGGCTAATGCAAATTCTTCTTCCCTTGTTCTTCCATGGGAAACAGTGGAGGAAGACATGTTGGAGATACTGACCAGTCTTAAACGCGAGGAGCCACTGTGGTTTGGCAGTTACAAACCGGAGACTGTAGCGCGTAAAATCTGCTATGAAAATGCTGCCAAATTTGCGGCAAAGCATTCCTGAACCGATTTCAGTGGAAGTGATGGTTGGAATTTGTATCTTGGGGATTAACCTGAGATATAATGATTCGTTTTGTTGTTGGTTTTATTGCTCTTCTCATTTCTACTTCAGCCTATTGCCAGGGCGATTCGCTTTCGACAAGTACCGGAACAACAATTGCATCCGATTCAGAGAAAACATATTCCATCACCATTACAGTAAAAAACATTCGAAATCGAGACGGGGTTATTCGCTTTAAATTTTTTGATGACAGCACACCCTTCCCTCACGATACTGGTTTTTTGAAGGCGGTCGTTCCTAAAACAGAAATGAAGGGCGACTCCTTAACGGTAACGTACCATGGTTTCAAATCAAAAAATATGGGCATTGCCCTGCAAGACGATGAGAACAATGATATGATCCTGGACATGGGATGGTTTCTTCCCAAAGAAGGTCATGCATTTTCAGATTACTATCATTCCTCTATGCTTAGGCGCCCCGTCTACAAAGATTTTGATTTCCAACTTACCGGAGACAAGAAGGTGGTCATGAAAATGAGGTACTATTAATCTCCACTGCGGGATTTTAATCTGTAACGGAAGGCTCAAATCCTTTATTGCATTGAAAACTTTTGTCGCAGCCGTGTGGTTAAGTAATCATTAAAAAATAGTGATATGACTAACGAAGCGATCAAATCCATAAAACCTCTTGGCTTTCCGTGGCAAACACAAGATCCATTCTTGTTTTGCGTGCATCACGAAGATTTTTATCCGAAAGGAAATGAGGTGATGGGGCCGGCCGAATCGCTAAGCGGAAGAAACATTGGACAAGATTTTTCGCCTAATCAAAAATGGAGAATGTATCATGGCGAAAAAGTGCCGGGCTTTCCTGCACACCCACATCGGGGATTTGAAACGGTAACGGTGGTTACCAAAGGATTAGTTGATCATTCCGATTCACTGGGTGCCGCAGGTCGTTTTGGCAATGGCGATGTGCAATGGATGACGGCAGGTAAGGGCGTGCAGCACTGTGAAATGTTTCCGTTGCTCAGTAAGGAAAAAGATAATCCGCTGGAGTTGTTTCAGATCTGGCTTAATCTGCCAAAGGCTAAAAAATTTGCAGCGCCACACTTTGCCATGCTCTGGGGCGACTCAATCCCAACCTTTGTTGCGAAAGATCATAACGGCAAGTCCGCAACAGTGAAGGTGATTGCCGGAAAAATTGAAAATACAACTGCGCCTGATCCCGCACCGGATTCCTGGGCAGCAGACGCGCAGCATGAAGTTGCTATCTGGACCATCAGAATGGAAGCGGGTGCAACTTGGAATTTACCCACCGCCTCTGCTCACATAAATCGCTCATTGTATTTTTATGAGGGCCACTCGATTGAAATTGCAGGTGAGCTTTTTCCCACGCATCAAGCGGTAGAACTTCGTGCGGATAGAGAAGTGATTTTGAAAAATGGTGAAGGTGAAAGTTATTTGCTCTTGCTGCAAGGCAAGCCGATCAGCGAACCAGTAGCTCAGTATGGTCCATTTGTGATGAATACTCAATCGGAAATTCAGCAGGCGATGATGGAATATCAACAAACACAATTTGGAGGATGGCCCTGGCCGAGTTATGAACATGTTCACGCTCGCGAAAAGAGTCGCTTTGCGCGATACCCCAATGGAGTGGAAGAGGTAAAACCCATTTAGCGTCAGTGGAAAAGATTCATGCCCATCATATTTTCAGCGAATTAGTATTCACCACTTCGCGTAGCAGCGGTCCTGGTGGCCAGAATGTGAATAAGGTGAACACAAAAGTCACGATGAAGTTTGATGTTGCAAATTCTCAATTGCTCAGCAGTGAACAAAAGGCCATCATTACGCAAAAGCTTACGAACCAGATTACAAAAGATGGCGTATTGATAATCACTTCACAGGATAAACGTTCGCAACTTGAGAATAAAGAAGCGGTAATTTTAAAATTGGAAAATTTGCTAAAAAAGGCTTTTGAAAAGAAGAAAGCTCGCAAAGCCACCAAGCCCTCAAAGACGGCCGTTCAAAAACGAATCACCGGTAAGAAATTACAAAGCGACAAAAAGAAATGGCGGCAGCGCCCGGAATAATCATCCCGCAATTTTTAGTTTGATCAATTGTGACGGACAAATGCCAAACCGTTTCTTGAACGCGGTAGAAAAGTGATGCGCGTTTTTGTAGCCCACGATTCGTGAAACTTCCGTTACCGCGTGCTCGTCCTGCAAAAGTTTATGCGCATAATCCATGCGGAGCTCACTTAAAAATTCAAAGATGCTTTTGCCAAAATTCTTTTTGAAAAGCATCATAAGCTTAGTGGTGTTTGTTCCAAAATTTTTTGATAAATCTTCAAGCGTATGGTCGCACAGAAAATTTGAGGTGAGATGTTGCTTCAGCCCCTGAGCAATTTCAACATCGCGCTTGTTGATAGACTTTATGGAAGGATCTTGTTGAAAAATAATATTCATCTGAATCAGGATGATCTGCGTGATGGCAGTCTCAATCATGATCTCTCCGAGCTTGCCACCCAAAGGGCAATTCAAAATGGTTTCCAATGCGCGTTCTTGTGCCAATGTAATGGCAGGTGAGTGATTTCCGAAAACACGCTCTTGCTTTTCAATTTTTAACTTCAGCTCGTCAGCCCACCTCTCTTCATCTGGAAGAAAGTTGAGAAAGTAGCGCGGGTCTACTGTAAAGTGAATAAGATGAAACGGGGTGTGTGCTGCAATGCGATGACGCATTTCATTTTGAGGATCGAACTTAAAATTTTGTGTGCCGCTGTAAGATTGCACAACTTTTTGGCCATTCACTGAGTGCGATTGAAAATTCCCGTAAGGAAAAAGGCAACTACCCAAATACTCTAAACCCTGGGCACTGGTATTTAAAAAGAGAGCATCGTGACCAAACTCTCCTTTTGAAATGCGCATGGAGTAATGAGGAAGATACATATCCTGCACAGTAACCTTCGCGATGCTTTCATCAAAATTATTTTTTCCATTTGCAGGAACATCAATCAGCTCTGCAAATGGACTGGCGACCCTAAGGGATGCATCCGGTTGGTTAGGATTGTCAACGATGACGTAATTCTGATTTAAACTCATTTTTAAATATTCGATTAAATTCATTTGTGATCGCTGATCGTGAACGACCAGCGAATAATCAGCAACGAATAATCAAGCCTTCTGCCTTTCGTAAGCACCTTTCACGGATTGGATTCATTTTAGTTGTCGCAAGATTTTGCAAACGCCTTAAAACAGAGCCTTTTACAACGAGTTTCAGAAAATTGATTTTGCGTAGGTCTTCTTTTTTTTAGCGTAGACCACTCACGAGTGCACTTGCGTAAAACTGCGCATGATAAAACCCAATATGAATTCGTTAGTAAAAATCCAGGTGTTGGTGGCTTTAATCGCACTAGCACTCGCAGCCTGTAACCACACCGAAACAAAAGAAAAGCCCGAAAGTGCTCCAGCAGTATTATCGGAAAAGGAATTGATCAAACGCGGCTTATACCTGACTACCATTGGTGCTTGCAATGATTGTCACTCGCCCAAGATGATGACACCTCACGGCCCCGATACCGATACCACCCGACAATTATCTGGTCATCCCATGAACGAGCAGCTTCCCAATGTAGGTACCAGTGAAAATTGGATATTGTTTTCAACAGGCCTTACTGGATTTGTTGGCCCGTGGGGAACATCGTATGCTGCCAACCTCACACCTGATGATACCGGAATTGGCAACTGGACATTCGAGCAGTTTAAGACAGCATTGCGCAAAGGAAAATATAAAGGCCTTGAAGGTGGCAGAGATTTACTTCCTCCCATGCCATGGATCATGTACCGAAATTTTACAGACGAAGATATCCTTGCCATTTTCACATATCTAAAATCACTAAAGCCTGTGCATAATCGGGTGCCTGCGCCCATCGCTCCAAAGCCAGATAACCATGTACTGGTCTCCAATAAATAATTAAATAATTCTACTACTATGAAAACATCCGTAGCAATCGTTTCTATACTTGCATTAACCTTTTCAGCAATTGGGTTGAGTTCAATGGCAGATCGGGCAAAACTAAATGCACGCCAACAATTTGGATTGACATTGATGGAGGCGCTGCATCAAATGTCTTCTGAGAAATATCTTTCTTTACTTCCTTCTGCTTCCGATTTCCATGTGATCATGAAAGACAATGCAGCATTTTATGGAGATCATTTGAGCGAAGCGCAGAAGGAATTTTCCGAGAACTATGAAACAAAAGTATTGCCTGCCGCAAAGAAATCCTTTGAGCGATTACTGCAAGAAGGCATCGCATTAGGTGTTGATTGGAAGGAGGCCACACTATTTTCGATTACTGCCGATGAAAGCAATGCAAAAGATTGGGGCATTGCCCCGGTTACGGTTACCGTGTCATCAAAAGGGCAACAGTATAAAATCAGAATTGATAAAGCCATGTTGGTTGGTAATCAATGGAAAGCCAGCCAGTTTATCACCTTGTTTTAGTTAGAGGTTTGTGTTGTGGAAGCACCTTGTGGCGAAAGCCGTGAGGTGCTATTTTTTTGATCTCATCCTTTTCTTACAATCTTTACAGCATGAAGCGATGGATGATTCGTGTTTTTGCAACGCTGCTTTTTTTGCTGCTGCTTGGCAATGTGTTCACGGGTGTTCTTCAGGACTACTTTATTTTCAGATTTAGCCCATTGCCGGCCGACTATGTTTTTACCCCTGATCATCCAATAGAGGAGATCGTTTTGCCCCGGCAAGACGGAACGCTGCATGGCTTTTTCTTCCCGAAGGAGAATGCGAAAGGAGTCGTGCTTTTCTTTCATGGTAATCGAGGAAATGTCGAGCGATGGTCGGAAGTGGCAGACCGTTTTTTGAAAAGGGGATATTCAGTTTTTATTCCAGATTATCGCGGGTATGGTAAGAGCACAGGAAAGCGTAGCGAAAAAATATTTTTTGACGATGCGGTTGCCTGCTTTGCGCTTTTGCGCGAACGGTTTCCCCACGACCGCATTATCGTCTATGGCCGATCCATAGGAAGCGCAGCAGCAAGTTATGTAGCCGCAAATGCTGACTGCCAGGGATTAATTTTGGAAACACCTTTCTTCTCCATGAAAGACTTGTTCTACACCTATTATCCTTTTCTCCCCAGAATGTTTTATTTCAAATATGCTTTTGAAAATCATGCCTTTGTTGATCAGGCAAAATGCAAGGTGAGCATTATTGCCGGTGATGACGATGGTGTGGTTCCACTGCGCTGTGCCATTAAACTGCGTGCACACTTGAAAGCTGATGATAAAATGGTTGTCGTAAAAGATGGCAGTCATAATGACCTTTCTACCTTTCCAGAGTACGGGCAATTTTTGGATGACGCTTTGGCTAATTGAGTCGTGCACTCATTTTCGTCTTTCGTGGAAAATCATTACTTTTTAAAAACACTTTGCGCTTGCTTTACGTGTCGGTAATAATATTTCTGACGATCTATATCGGCTTTTGCCTGTTCTTTTATTTTTTCCAGCACTTGTTTTTCTTTCGGCCCGAGATTTTATCGCGTGACTTTAAATACAAGTATCCTTTTCCATTTGAAGAACTGCACTTCGATATGCCTGATGGAGGAACGGTGAATGCCATCTATTTCAAAGTTCCAAATTCACGCGGTGTTATTTATTATTTGAAAGGCAATTCCAGAAGCATCAAGGGCTGGGGAAAATTTGCTAAAGATTTCGTAAGCAATGGTTATGATTTTGTGATGATGGATTATCGCGGATTTGGCAAAAGCCGCGGCAAGCGCACACAGGCCACTTTGTTTGATGATGCGCAATATTTATACAAGTGGCTTTCGGAGCGCTATCCGCAAAATCAAATCGTGGTGTTTGGCCGGTCGCTTGGCAGTGGCATTGCCGCGCTCGTTGCCTCATGGAATAGTCCACGTATGTTGATTCTCGATTCCCCCTATTTCAGTTTTTATCATAACATCAGGCGATATGTTTTCTTCATGCCATTGAAATGGTTGATGCGATACGATTTGAGAACGGATCAATTTCTGAAAACGATAAGCTGCCCTGTTCATCTTATTCACGGCACAAAAGATCGGTTGATTCCCTTTCGCCAGAGCCAGCAATTGAAAAATCTCTACCCAAACAAAGTTCAACTTCATCCGATAGCCGGAGGTGGCCACAACAACCTGCCGGATTTTCCTCAGTTCTTTGAGTTGCTATACGATATATTATACGTAGTACCAACTCCTCCAAAGTCAGCTCCTAACGCATGAAGGCAAATCATACATCGCCAGACTTCAGTCGTGTTTTTGAGATCATCGATTATCAAATTCAGAAATATCCGCAACGGAAGGCAGTTAATGGTTATGTCGATGGCTCGTGGAAAAGCTACTCCATTAATGAATTAAAAAAATGTATTGATAATATCTCGTCATGGTTTATTGATGAAGGATATCGAAAGGGAGATTGTATCGCCATTGTTCCAAAACAAGGTTCACCGGATTGGATGATGATCGACTTTGCGTGCCAACAGATAGGAATGATTACAGTTCCTATTCATTCAACCTCTTCGGTGGAGGAAACAGAATTTATTCTTAAAGAGACAGAAGCAAAAATCTGCATTGTTCAGCATCAGCAGCTTTGGAGTAAGATTCAAAACATAATCTCAGCAACATCCCTCCGGCAAGTATTTCATATTGACGAACATGATCAAAATTATTTTCCGGCACTGAAGCATATTGATGATCGTAAGCCAGATCATTCATTACTTGAAAAACATAAAGCCGCTATTGGTGCAGACGATGTGCTGGCGATCATGTACACTTCGGGAACAACCGGTTTGCCAAAAGGCGCAGTGCTTACGCATACTAACGTGGTGAGCAGTGTTAAGTCCGTGCTATCCATTTTTCCATTGGCACCTTCCCATCGGGTGCTGAGCTTTCTTCCCATCAGTCATATTTTTGAGCGCACTACCCTGTACACCTATTTTGCTTTTGGTGTTCAGATATATTTCAACGTAGCATTGGAGGATTTGCAACGTGACTTTAAAGCGGTTCGTCCTCACTTTTGCACCAGCGTGCCGCGCACACTCGAAAAAATGTATGACGTGTTGGATGCACAACGGTTAAGTAAACATTGGGTATACCGAAAGATTATAACGTGGGCAATGGATGTGGGTGAGCGCTACCGTGATGAAGAGAAGACCGGAATTCTTTATCGGTTACATTTATTTTGGGCTCGCATTTGGGTGCTCCGGTGGTGGAAGAATCGATTGGGAGGAAAGCTTCAATGCATGGTGGTGGGTGCAGCCGCACTCCGCCCTGAAATCAGCAGGCTATTCTCTGCTGCGGGAATAATCACACTTTCGGGCTATGGTATGACAGAGGCGTCACCCTTCATTAGTGTCAATCGAAATTATCCGGGACTAAACAGGTTTGGTACCGTGGGCATTCCTGTATCGGGTGTTGAGTTAAGAATTGATAAGCCTAATGAAAATGATGAAGGTGAAATTCTGGTGAAAGGCCCAAACATCATCAGGGGTTATTATAGACGTGATGAATTGAATAGAGCATTATTTCTTGAAGATGGATGGTTTAGAACCGGGGATGTAGGCAAGTTTGTTGAAAAGCGATTTCTAAAAATCACCGATCGCAAAAAGGATATTTTCAAAACCTCTGCGGGAAAATACATTGCTCCACAGCCGCTTGAAAATTATTTTGCTTCTTCTCCCTTTATCCTCCAGGCGTTGATCATCGGATTTAATCGTCCCTTTGTGACTGCTGTATTCGTTCCTAATTTTTCAATTTTGAAAAACTGGTGCGGTGAACAACATATTCATTGGACAGCCCCTAAATACATGGTACACAATATCAAGATTGTGCAAAAATTGCAAAATGAGGTTGATCGATTGAACGCCTCGCTCGAGGGATTTAAACAGGTGAAAAAATTCATCCTGGCTGATGATGAATGGACAGTAGAGGGTAAGCAGCTGACGGCCTCTTTTAAGTTAGTGAGGTCAAAGCTTTTCGAAAAATATAAAGACGAGATTGAAAAACTATATTAGCGAATGGATTCAAAGGAATTGGTGGCCGTTGCCACAAAATGGTTTGATGCTTTTAACCAGAATAATCTGGAAATGCTGCTGATGTTGTATGATGATCACGCTGTTCATTATAGTCCAAAATTAAAAGTACGCCTGCCAGAGACGAAGGGATTAATATCGGGCAAGAACGCATTGAGAAGTTGGTGGAAAGATGCCTTTGATCGATTGCCATCGTTACATTATGAAGTTAAGCGCTTAACACCTTATGCTGACCGTATTTTTATGGAATATATTCGCCACGTAGAAGGAGAGGAAGATCTGATGGTGGGCGAAATGCTCGAGATCCGAAACGGAAAAATTATTAAGTCAACCGTGTTTCACACCTGATGAAAACGAAAGAGTGCCCTAGCTGCGCAATGGATGTTGATGCCAAATCGAAAATCTGCCCGATTTGCGAATATGAGTTTCCTGAACGGAATGCCATTGTGCCGTGGATCATTATCCTGTTAGCTATTTTACTTTTGCTGATGTTTATTTTCTAAAAACCGATCGTACGAACAAACAAAAGATCGTGCTCTGCGTTTAGTATTCTGTGTGCAAATAATAATGCGATACAACTCTGGTGTTGCATTCTTCCCAAAAAGCGTGTAAGCAAATAAAAGTGTATACTAACCCGAATGGTTATTCACTAACCATCGATTAATAATAAATGAACTATGAATCATGAAGAAAAACTTCAGTTGCTAAAGGCACTCTCCTTTGCAGCCGAGAAACATCGTTTTCAAAAACGTAAAGACACAGCCGGAACGCCCTACATCAATCATCCCATTAATGTGGCGCTCACCCTGGTTAATGCAGGTGAGCAGGATAATGAGTTGCTGATGGCAGCCTTGCTGCACGATACTATTGAGGATACAGAAACCTCCCCGGAAGAGATTCAAGAGGAATTTGGAACTACCGTGTTGGATCTGGTACTGGAAGTAACAGACGATAAATCGCTGCCAAAGGAGGAGCGCAAGCGATTACAGGTGACACACGCGGCAAAAAAATCTGCCTTGGCAAAAAAACTTAAGCTTGCTGATAAGATTTGCAATGTGATGGATATTGTTCATCACCCTCCGCAGAACTGGACAACCGAGCGGAAACTCAATTATCTCACTTGGGCCGAGCAAGTGCTGGAAGGGCTACGAGGAACCAATGCTCAATTAGAGGCGAGATTAATGGAAATGATTAATGTTGGCAGGAGAACATTTAACAACTAACAACAAACCTTGTTGCACAAGGTTACGAAACGATTATCCTTTTTATACGATTTGGTCTTAAATCTTACTTACGGATTATTGTTGCATTAATAACCTTGTCGTGAGTTGAACCTCAGGGGTTTAATTTCCGTTATTTGTATTGTCTATAAACCACTACGACACCATGAAAAATTCACCTAAAATGGCAATCCTGCAAAGCCTGGATGCAATGGATCAGGTGCAGATGGAGGAGGTACTCAACTACATCAAGGGTATTCTCAATCCAACAACGGGTTCGAGCTACAAGGCTTTCAAAAAGGAAGCGATGAAGGAAATCCGTCAGGCTTTAAAGAAAGGCAAGAACGGATTTCAATTATCCGCTTAACCTAAGCAGCTCCAAAGGTCACAGGTGTTTACACAACATCTGATAGAATTCTCTTCCCCAAATGTTTCCGCAATAGATTGCCTTAAGTAGTAAATTGTTAGCTACTTTTTTACTCAGGTATACTTCACATAATGCTCCCATTTTTCCAGGACTTCTTTAAAATCATCCGGGAGTTCTGAATCAAATTGAACATGTTTATTGGTTTCGGGATGAATGAATCCTAACGTTTTAGCGTGTAGGGCCTGACGAGGGATAACTTTAAAGCAATTTTCAACAAACTGCTTGTACTTAGAGAACATGGTACCCTTAACCATTTCATTGCCGCCATACATTTCATCATTGAAAAGTGGGTGGCCGATGTACTTCATGTGAGCCCTGATTTGATGCGTGCGCCCTGTTTCTAAATTGCACTGCACCAGCGAAACATATCGAAGATCTTGCAGTAGTTTATAGTGAGTAATGGCTGTGCGGCCAAAATCACCGGCAGGAAAAGCGGTGGTCACTCTCCTGTCTTTTAAGCTTCTGCCAACATTCACATTGATGGTGCCTTCAGCAGGATCGGGCACACCCCACACCAGCGCATAATACGTGCGCTCGATCGTATGATTAAAAAATTGTTTTGCCAGCGAGTTCATCGCCAGTTCTGTTTTTGCAATCACCAACAAACCAGAAGTATCTTTATCAATGCGATGCACCAATCCCGGTCTTCCGTCATTGCCCGGCATCTGCGGTAGATTTTGAAAATGATAAATGAGTGCGTTGACTAAAGTGCCACTCCAGTTTTGATAAGCCGGATGTACTACCATTCCCGCTGCTTTATTGATCACCATGAGATGATCATCTTCATAAACGATGTTCAGTGGAATATTTTCTGGCTTCACGTCCGTGTCGCGCGGTGGCTGCGGAAGCGAAATGGTGATGATGTCGTTGGGGTGAACCTTATAGTTTGGCTTAATTTCACGCTCGTTCACTTTGACAAAACCATTATGAATGCCATCTTGGATTTTAGTACGCGTGACGTTGGGCAAACGATCCATTAAAAACTTGTCGATGCGAAGAAGAGATTGCCCCGGATCAGCTACAATGCGATGATGTTCGAACAATTCATCGTCTTCATTCAATTCTTCTTCAGTAGGAATATTCTGCATTCTATTTTCTAACGGACAGCAAAGTTAGTCTTTCAACAGCATAAGTTTTGAATTAAAATCAAGATTGGAGTTTGAATTTGAAATTCAAACAAGCCCAATAGAAAGACAGGGGCGCAACTTTTACAATTATTTTGAGGCGATTGGCTCCGTTGTTAATGTCCAGTTTTCAAGGGGTACAGAAATTTTCTTTTTAAAAGGAATGAGATGGTGATATAGACTACTTACTGATCTGAAGCATTCTCCCACCCATGCAAAATCAAAAAGCCCATAGTTCGATCCTCGATATAGGTCGGGAACAACAAAGATTAGAATTGGTGAAAGAACAATGACCATCACTTGTAACGTGACAAGACCAATAATAGCCGCATGACCCGTAATGGCCGTGCTCACCAGGAAGGTGTCGACTAGCCCTGCAATTAACACGCGCCCCATAGAGGTAAATTCCACATACGAAAATAATGAATCAGGCAGGGAGATGGTGTGGTTTCCCTTAATTCCCAGGTCTACCTCATGATTTCGGATGTTGATAATGCGTGCTTTTACAAATGCAAAATGACCAAGAGAATCTGCCGTGCGTATCCAAATCTTTCTACCCTTCTTAAGCGTAAAGGTCTTTTTGTCATCATAAAATTTGCTCTTAATCTTTATAATGTATGACTGATTATCATTAGGATTTTGATATTCAAATTCCTGACTAAACACCGGCCAAGAATTTAAGACGATCCAACAAAAAAGCAGAGCTTTCATAGTGTACATCAAAAGTCATATCAAACCTATGATGACAATTCGACAATGTTATTAGGATGAATGAATTGAGGTAGTAAATGAAAAAAAATTGGCTACCGCATAACAAAAAACAGAAAGCTATCTGTAAAGAGATAGCTTTCTGTTTTTGCATGAGAGACCATTTACTTCTTCATCGGCCGCTTATACTTTATTGGCGCAGCAGGTTCTGCTTTGATTTCTACCGGCTGGGTTTTCAATAATTTCAATGCTTCTTCCACTGCACGTTCTAGTTGTGGATCCTTGTCTTTGGCAAGCTCAGCAGGATTTTGTTGCACTTCAATATCCGGAGAAATGCCGACACCTTCTACTGCCCACTGCCCATTCACATCATAGAATCCACCGCGTGGTGCTACCATGCGGCCGCCATCAACAAATGGAGGCGTATCCCAAGTTCCCACTAAGCCGCCCCAGGTTTTTGTTCCTACCAATGGACCGATTTTCATTTTATTAAAAAGATAAGGAAGTAAATCTCCACCCGATCCTGCCCGCTCATTGATCAACATCACTTTTGGCCCGAAGATTCCAGCATTAGGAGTGAGGAACGGCCGGTGATCACTTGCTTTACTATTAAAATAGCCATGAAGTTGTCGCGCCATGATGTCAACCATATAATCTGCGGCTGAGCCGCCACCGTTATTTCGCTCATCAATGATTGCACCTTTTTTGTCTTGCTGGGCAAAGTAGTAGCGATTGAATGACGTGTATCCTGGATTACCTGTGTTGGGCACATACACGTAGGCAAGTTTTCCGCCCGAAAGTTGATCCACTTTTCTGCGATTGCCTTCAACCCAATCCACCGATCGCAATTGGTTTTCGTTTTCCACGGGCACTACTGTGACTACGCGAGAACCTTCCAGCACTGGCTTCGCGTTTACTCTGATTTTTATTTGCCGATTGGCCGTTGCTTCGAAATAAGAATACAGATTTATGTTCGAAGAAACGACCTGGCCATTTACTTCGAGCAAATAGTCGCCCTCTTTTACATTTGTTTCCCGCAAAGGAGATTTTAATTCAGGATTCCAGCTTTCGCCCAGATAGAGTTTTTTGAATTGATAGACTCCGTCTTTTGCAACATAATCAGCGCCAAGCAAGCCAATGGGCACGTTATCGATGTTAGGAAAATCGCCACCGCTGGTATACGAGTGACCCACGGCCACCTCGCCACCTAAAATATCCACCACATAATTCAAATCGGTGCGATGACGAACATGCTCAATCCAGGGACTGTACCATTTGTAAACATCATTCCAGGGCGCTCCGTGTGTATTATTCACGTACAGGAAATCGCGCTGGTAGCGCCAGCCTTCTTTAAAGATCTGCTTCCATTCATCCATGGGTTCAATTTTCATTTTCATGGATGCCAGTGTTTCTAGTTTTCCATCACCAATTTTTTTACCGGTATCGCTAGTTCCTAAAATTCCCCATGTACCATTGCTGCGATACAAGATTGATTTGCGATCATTCGAAACGACAGCATCATTGATAGGTGAAAGAAAAACTTCTGTCTTGCGATCTTTGAAATTGTAGCGATGCAATGTTTGCCCCTGTTGATTGGGCACCACTTCAGAATAGAAGATGTAATTATCAGGCCCCGAATACAGTGCCGAGTAATTTCGTTGCGGAACATCAACTGCCAATATCCGATTGGCGATTCCATCCATATCAATTTTTACGGTTGGCGGTCCTTTCTTCTCTTCATCTTTGGGTTTGTCTTTTTCTTCATCGCTGCGCGGAAGCAGTGGAGAAGAATCATCTTTGTTGAGCACAATCAGGTACAAGGCCCTCGTAACGGGACGATCATACGAACTCATATCCAACCAACCAGTATTTAATCCATAATTGGTGCTGGCAAGAAAGTAAAGGTATTTGCCGGTTGCATCCCACACAGGAGAAATCGCATCGGCCATGCCATCGGTGAGCTGCAGGCTTTGTCCTGTTTCTACATTGTAAACTTTGATCGCTTTAAAATGACTATCCAGCAAGCGCGCGTAAGCTATCCATTTGCTATCGGGCGACCACACAGGATTCAGGCTGCGATTGGGATGAGCAAACCGTTCGGTATCCGCTTTTTTTGTTTGCCCGGTGGTAACATCGGTAAACCACAAATTATAATCGGTATCGGTGAAGGAAATATATTTTCCATCTGGTGACCATGCAGGTTTGAAGAAGAACGTTGGATTTGCAATGGCAATACTTTTTGGTTTCTCTAATCCTTCCTGATCAGCAATCATCAATTGATATTCACCACTGGCATCTGAAAACCATGCCACGCGCTTTCCATCGGGTGACCAAATGGGTGAACGTTCGGCAGATCCCGGAGTATGACTAATGTTTCGCCAGTCGCCTTTCTCTTTTGGAACGGTAAAAATTTCTCCACGATATTCAAACAGCGCCCTTTGACCGGTGGGTGAGAGCGCTGCATTTTGAAGTGATGTTGACTTGACTTCTTCCCAACGAGGGCGGGCCCAGTGAAAATCACCGCGCACGTTTATTGTAAGCCTTTTTGTTGATCCGTTTGTTGGATTTAAAATATTCAGGTAGCCGGCTTGTTCATACACAATCACGCCACCACCGGCATCCAGGCTTTTCACATCAAAATCAGCATGAAAAGTTTGTTGCTTCAGCTCATTACTTGCAGGATTGAACGACCATATATTATTAGCGTAGTCGCGCTCTGACAAAAAGTAAACGACATTGTTGAGCCATACCGGGTCGGTGTGGCGCTCATTGTCTGTTTGGGGCGTCATTTTCAATCCATTATTTTTTAAGTCGGTAATCCAAATAGGTTTTGCCTGACCACCCCGATAGTTGCGCCACTCCGGGTCCCAAAAACCAATCTGTTGATACGCGATGTATTTTCCATCTTCTGAAATTTCTCCTGCCACAGCACGAGGGATTTCCAACGCTTCTTCCATGCCACCTTTGCGACTGATTTTATAAAATCTTGATTCCCGTGTGGGCACGCCTTCGCGTGAGGATGTAAACAAAATGCTTTCTCCATCAGGAGTCCATCCGGTTACGGCATCCTGACCAGGGTGCCAGGTGAGTCGCACGGGCTGACCACCTTCGGTGGGAATGAGGTAGACATCCGTGTTGCCATCATACTGCCCGGTGAACGCAATCATTTTTCCATCCGGAGAAAAGTGAGGGAAACTTTCCTGACCTTCATTACTGGTTAATCTTTTTGCATCTCCACCATCTTTGGAAACAATCCATAAATCATTGGCATAAACAAAAACAATGTTGCTTTCGCTGATGGTAGGCTGCCGCAATAGCATTGTGCCTTGAGCAAAAGCCGCCTGCCCGGTTGCGATCAGCAGCACGAGTGATAAAATCTTTTTCATAGAATATGAATTTTGGGATGATTGTATTTTTTAAATCTACTCAACAAGCCAGAAAGAAATGTTACCAGTCATAAATAAAAAGATTAATTTGATTGCTGAATTCGGCCGACCGTACAAGAACTCTAAAATCCCCTTTATGAAAAAACTTTTTGCCTCACTTTCCCTGCTCTTTTTTGTCGCCTTTTCCTTCGGCCAAAAGAAGGATGCCAAATGGGATGTCACCAAGCCTACCGGTGCAGGAACCACCACCGATATGCAATTGACTACCGATGAAGGCACATGGATGAATCTTGATGTAAGCCCTGACGGGAAAGACATTGTGTTTGATATGCTGGGAGATATTTACATTCTGCCGATCAATGGCGGAGAGGCGAGGGCACTGCGCAGTGGCGTTCCTTTTGAAGTGCAGCCGCGTTTTAGTCCTGATGGAAAATACATATCATTTACGAGCGATGCCGGAGGTGGAGATAACATCTGGACCATGGAACGCGATGGATCGGATGCGAAGCAAATCACGAAGGAAGACTTTCGGTTGTTAAACAATGCCACCTGGCTTCCGGATGGAAATTACCTGGTGGCGCGTAAACACTTCACCTCACAGCGCTCCATGGGTGCCGGTGAAATGTGGATGTATCATAAAACCGGAGGCGCAGGTCTTCAACTCACCAAGCGAAAAAATGATCAGCAAGATGTGAATGAACCCAGCGTTTCGCCTGATGGAAAATATTTGTATTTCAGCGAAGACATGTACGGTGGTGGTTTTTTTCAATACAATAAAAATCCGAACAGTCAGATTTATGTGATTAAACGTTACGACCTTACCAAAGGCGAAACCGAGATAATTACTGGTGGCCCCGGTGGCGCAGTACGCCCGCAAGTTTCGCGCGATGGAAAGAAGCTTGCCTTTGTGAGACGAGTGCGCGAAAAAACAGTACTCTACATTCACGATTTACAAACCGGTGAGGAGATGCCCGTCTATGCTGACCTCAGCAAAGATCAACAGGAAGCATGGGCAATTTTTGGTTCTTATACCGGATTCAACTGGACACCCGATAACACCGCCATTATCATTTGGTCGAAAGGAAAAATTAAGCGCATCGAACTGGGCACATTAAAAGTTTCTGATATTCCCTTCAGGGTTACCAACACTATTAAAATTGCTGAAGCACTTCATTTTAAAAATGACGCTTTCGCGGATCAGTTCACCAGCAAGGCCATTCGCCAGGCAATCACTTCACCCAATGGAAAGGTTTTAGTCTTTAATGCCATGGGATATTTGTGGAAAAAAGATTTACCGGGTGGCACACCGGTACGCTTGACAAGTTCATCAGAATTTGAATTTGAGCCCAGCTTTTCCAGTAATGGAAATGAATTGGTGTACGTGACATGGCATGATGAGAACATGGGTGCTGTGTATTCACTCAACCTGATCACGAAAGGAGCAAAGCCGGTGAAGTTGACTACACAGAAGGCAATCTATCGCACTCCGGCCTATTCACCGGATGGATCAAAAATTGTATTCGTTCGTGAAGAAGGAAATGATCATCAGGGATTTTCATTCACGAAAGAGCCCGGCATTTATTGGATGAATGCGAAAGGCGGAGAGATGATGAAAATCAAAGGCGAAGGAGAGTATCCAGGCTTCAACCGCGATGGCTCCAGAATTTTCTACCAGACCGGAGGCTATCTGTTTGGCAACCTTACCAAAACCCTTAAGAGTTGCAAAATTGATGGCAGTGATGATCGCACAATCATTACTTCAAAATATGCCAATCGTATTGTTCCCAGCCCAGACGAAAAGTGGGTTGCGTTTACACAACTTCACAAGGCGTATGTTGCCGCTATGCCCATGATGGGGCAAACGCTTGATTTGGATTCAAAGACAACAAGCTTTCCCGTGAGCCAAATTACGCGCGATGCAGGCATAAGTTTGCATTGGTCGCCCGATAGCAAAAGGATTTTTTGGACGCTGGGTGATGAATACTTCAGCAATGATCTGAAAAATCGGTTCCGTTTTTTGGAGGGATCGCCTGACACCATTCCTCCGCTGGATACGGTTGGATTGAAGATTAACCTTATTACAAAATCAGATTTGCCAACCGGCAGAATTGCATTAACGAATGCGCGCATCATTACCATGGAAGGCAATGAAGTAATTGAGGAAGGAACTATTGTGATTAATGGAAATAAAATTGAAGCCATCGGAAAAAGCTCGGAGACAGCCGTGCCTGCAGGCGCAAAAGTTTATGATGTAAAGGGCAAAACCATTATGCCCGGCATTGTGGATGTGCATGCACACCTTGGAAATTTCCGTTATGGGCTTAGTCCGCAGAAGCAGTGGGAGTATTATGCAAACCTTGCCTATGGCGTTACCACTGCGCATGATCCTTCCTCCAATTCTGAAATGATTTTTAGTCAAAGCGAAATGACTAAAGCCGGTAACATGGTTGGTCCCCGGGTTTTTTCAACCGGAGTAATCATCTATGGTGCAGACGGAGATTTTAAAGCAGTAATTAATAATCTCGAAGATGCCCGAAGTGCGCTGCGCAGAACAAAAGCGTTTGGTGCATTTTCGGTAAAGAGCTACAACCAGCCCAGGCGCGAACAACGCCAGCAGGTGATTCAGGCAGCACGCGAGCTGAAGATGGAAGTTGTTCCCGAAGGAGGCTCAACATTTTTTCACAACATGTCGATGATTATGGATGGTCATACCGGTATTGAACATAATATTCCGGTTTCTTCAGTTTACAAAGATGTGATTACCTTGTGGAGCGCCAGTAAGACCGGCTACACACCAACCCTGATTGTTAACTACGGTGGAATGAGTGGTGAATATTTCTGGTATCAGAAAACCAACGTTTGGGAAAATGAGCGACTGCTCACGTTTACACCCCGTGCCGTCATTGATAGCCGCAGTCGCCACCGTACCATGGTGCCCGATGCAGAGTATGACAACGGACACATTTTGGTTTCGAAAGATTGTAAACGACTGACCGATGCCGGAGTAAAAGTAAACCTTGGTGCTCACGGACAATTGCAAGGGCTTGGCGCACATTGGGAGCTTTGGATGTTGGCACAAGGTGGCATGACCAATCATGAAGCATTGCGTAGCGCTACCCTCAACGGTGCTTCGTACCTCGGCATGGATCATCAGATCGGTTCATTGAAAGCAGGCAAGCTCGCGGACTTGATTGTGTTGGAAAAGAATCCTTTAGAAAACATTCAAAATTCAAATTCAGTAATGTACACCATGATCAATGGCAGAATGTATGATGCCGCTACCATGAACGAAATTGGAAATACACCACGCGCACGCTCAAAGTTTTATTGGGAGCAGAGCAACTATAGTTTGAATTTCCCTTGGCACGAGCAATCGAATAGTTATCATCGTGTGAATTGCAGCTGCTTTGGTGTGCACGAAGATTGATGGCGTATGATTACAAAACTCGCACTCGTGGCTGTAGTGGTGACCGATTATGATGAGGCAATTGCATTTTATCGCGACAGGCTGAAGTTTAAATTACTGTAGGACACACCACTCAGCGACACCAAGCGCTGGGTGGTGATGAGCCCCGGTGAAGGTGGAAGTCAGATTTTGTTGGCAAAGGCTGCGAGTGAGGAACAACAGATAAGAGTGGGTAATCAAACAGGAGGGCGCGTTTTTCTTTTTTTGCACACGAATAATTTTCAGGAAGATTATCGACTGATGAATGATCGTGGTGTTGTGTTTGTGCGACCACCGAAAGAAGAACCTTATGGAATGGTGGCAGTGTTTGAGGATTTATACGGTAATCTGTGGGATTTGATTGAGCCTAAGTGAGCCAGAGTCTTCGCTTAATGGAATTTAAAAACGTAAATCTTCGAAAATTTCTATATCCACAATTGCAATAATCAATATTTAGAAACTAATCGAACGCACTATTGAAGCGTGGGTTAATGAAATTGTTAAGCTTCGTACCGAAGCGATAATTTATACCAAAGTAGGACTGAAAATTATAGCTGGACTGAAGTTGCCTTTGTCGGCTCAATACCTCCTCTGTGGTTGCACCCTCTAATGGTAAGTAAATCTGATCGTGAACTAACCCTCCGTACGCATACACGTAAACAGATAAGCCACCGGTTATGCGCACGTCCACTTGTGCAACAAGCCCCAGGTTATTAATCTTCCAGTTGTGGAAGTAATTTCGATAGCGTATTCCCGTGTTGATGGTACCCCATTTTTGATTATAGGAGACATTCAACTCGGCATTATGACCCCACAATATCTCTTTGTCTTTTAAGTATAACGTTGTTGAATAGTAATGATTAATAACGGAGCCCGCACCATACCTCAACGTAATGAAGCGAGTGTTTACGTCTTTATATGGAAAAAAGCTGTACTCAATTTGAGGGAGAAATGTAATGTTTGAGCGATAATTATTAAATGTATTGTTGATCATCAGCATTGAGTATCCATATGACCAGTGGTTATTAATACTCTTTACATAAAAGTGCTCCAGCCCGTAATTTTTATTTTTTACGACCACTTTAAGAGGACCGGTGTCCGTGTTGTACTCATAAGAAGATCGGTCTCTGCCTCCAAAAAACCTCATGCTCAATTTATGTTTATCGGTTACCCTATTTATCCTGAAATTTCCCCGCAAACTTGAACTCTTATAGACTTTGTCCATACTAACATCGCCATTTGCCCCAATTCGAAACACCCAATAATTCCATTTGTCTTTAACCGGGGGAGCCGGCAAAGAATCAGCATGTACTTCCGATTTCATTGTAATAGAAACTTTATTCGCCTGTTGTGTTTTAGCCACGAGTGGTGCAAGGCCCATCTTGATATAGTTTACCATTCCTTGCCGGATTTCAAAATCCGTTGCATTAGGATCAGCCACCATCTGGAGTGTATCCTTATGTGTTTTAAATTGATTTTGGCCATAAAATATAAATTGATACTGTCTGCCCCCACCTCCATTACGCAAAGAGGTAACAAGTACGTGCACATCGGATGCAACACGATCAAGTAGAAAATCAACCACATTAATCTCTGTTCGTATATAGGTCATGTCGCACCAGGTGCTGGTACAATCAATAAAGACTTTTAATCTCTTCGGTTTATTGTCTTGTCCCAGAATGGAAAAGGAAAGAAATCCAAGGAAAAGAAGTATTATCAATCTTCTCATGGTGGGTGGGGTTAATGATTACCAAACGGAGAAATTCCGAATATTATACATAGGATCAAAGATAATCTTTCATTTACCTGCTTGAACCTTTATTCTCAACGTGGTTCAACGCATTTGCTTCTGGTCAGTGGTTTCAGCAACTAATTCTACGATTAGCTATTCAGAAGTGCCTTTTGCGCAATCTTCAACCTCCCTTTGCCAGCGCTGAACTTCTTGATCATGCGTTAGCAGGTTGAGGTTATTAAAATTGGTTTTGATTTGTTGAAATGAGTGCGGAACACCGAGCAACCGATCGAGATGATTTTCTCCTGATGGATTTGCTGCTGTGGGGTAGCGGGCTGATGTGAAGTGTGCAGGATATTCGGTCATTAAAAAACGCATTAGCTCCAAAGCACAGCTCACGGGTTTAAAATTTGTGGGATCTGTTACCGTGAAATACAATCCATAACAAAATTGATTTGCATAGTCACTCCACATCGGCTTGAATGAATGCATGAATGCTTTTATTCCTTCCGGTCGATAATCATGAAAAAATTCCAAAAATTTTGTGGGATTTATCCACGGAGCGCCAATCACCCTAAAGGGAAATGTGGTTCCTCTTCCTACGCTCACATTTACACCTTCAAAAATTCCTGTACAAGGATAAATAAAGGCTGTTTGTTTTTCATTGATTGCAGGTGATGGCGGAATGAAATGTTTTTCTTCTGAAGAAGTGCTTGAAATAATGTGAAGATCTACATTCAGCTTTCGCTGATGATTAAACCATTTTGCCAATGCACCATACGTGCAATTAAAGGTGAGCGGCATTGGCCACCTTCCTAAAAACGTGCTACAGTTTTGCTCATCTAGGATAGGGCCTTCTATGCTGCTTGTGGCTCCACGCATATTAGGCCGATCCAGCAGTATGACTTTTTTGTGATGAACACCACACACCTCAAGCATATGGGTGATCGTCCACCAATACGTGTAGAAACGTGTACCAATGTTGGGCAAGTCTATCAGCACGGCATCGACATCGATTAAGTCTTCTGCTGTGGGCGCAAGTTTTTCTCCATACAAACTGACTACTGGTAGTTTCGTAAGGCTATCAATTTGATTGGATTGCATGGCGCCATCTTCTGCCTGTGAGTAAACTCCGTGCTCGGGAGAAAATATTTTTTTGATGGGGAAATCATTTTTTAATAGATCGAAAGCCACTGGCAGTCCTGAAGAAGTCAGACAGGCGTGGTTTGTCAATAACCCAAGATGAAGATTCTTTTGTGTGGCTGCCGTTATGAAGTGATCAACCCCAAGCATGAATAAATCTATTTGACGAGCAACTTTTCAACTTCTTTCTGAAGAATTGGTAAATCTTTCATGATGATTTTCCATACCAAATTATCATCTACAGCGTCATATGAGTGAATTACTCTGTTTCGAAAGGATATGATTTGTGGGGCGTTGCTCAATGGGAAGTCTTTTTCCTCTTTTAGAATTCTGTTCACAGCTTCACCAATAATGCTAAGTTCACGCTCTACGGCCCGCTTAATCGTAAATGATTTTGCATAGGTATTAAAATCATACTTCCCGCTTAAATGAACATTTATTCCATCAATACTCATTAAAATGTCGGTTAAAGACTTTCTAATGATACTATTCATAAAGTGGAATCTTTGTCTCGTTTATCGCCTGAATGAAGACAGGGTTTTTTAGTGAATTCTCTGTAATTAGATCCACTGGTCTTTGAAGCAGATTCTCCAATTGATCGGCAAGCTCAAAATAATGTTGTCCGTATTCTACAGGGTCAAGATTATCTTCAAAGGCGATCAATAAATCGATATCACTTTCCTGAGTGAATTTGCCAGCGATGGCTGAGCCAAAGGCATAAGCACGTTTCACTTTATGCTTTTTCATCAGCGCAATAATTGATGGTATTTTGTCTTGAAGCAGATTAACCATAACCAAATTTAGAAAAATCAATGGTCATTCTTACCGCAGGTGCGTTTCAAACAACTTCAAAATCCGCTTATACTCATCCGTCCAACTGCTCGGCTCCACAAACCCATGATCTTCCATTGGGTAAGCGGCAAGCTCCCAGTTGTCTTTTCCGAGTTCGATGAGGCGTTGTTGCAAGCGAACTACATCCTGAAAGTGAACGTTCACATCTACCATGCCGTGACAAATTAAAAGATGACCCTTCAATCCTGCCGCATGATAGAGGGGAGAGCTTTTTGCGTAAGCGATGCTGTCTGCCTGAGGCTCATTTAAAATGTTGGCGGTATAAGGATGGTTGTAGTGTGCCCAATCCGTAACCGGACGCAGTGCAGCACCAGCTGCAAAAACATCAGGCGTAGTAAACATGCCCATCAGTGTAATGAAGCCACCGTAAGAGCCTCCATAAATTCCTATGCGCTTCGGATCTATGCCGTGGTTATCCACCAACCATTTTGCGCCATCCACATGATCGGTTAAATCTTTTCCTCCCATGAAGCGATAGATGCCTGTGCGCCAATCCCTGCCATAGCCTGCGCTTGCACGATAGTCCATATCAATTACGGTGTAGCCACGATCTACCAATAGATTGTGAAACATATATTCACGGAAGTAACTGCTCCACCACTTATGAGCATTTTGCAAGTAGCCCGCACCATGCACAAAAATTACCGCGGCACCATTCGGTTTTGAGGGTTTGAATAATCGTGTGTAAACATCAGCACCATCACGCGCTTTGAATGTGGTTACTTCCGGATCGCGCCAAGCGTACGATTTAAACTCTTCTGTAAGTGAAGATGTGATCTGCTGGGGCTTTGCTCCGGCCTTGTTTTCTTGCAGGTAAAGCTCCCAAGGCTTGTTACTATATGAATAACGATATGCGATCCATTTTTCATCAGGCGACAAAGTGACTTCATGGGCACCTGTTAATGACGTTATTTTTTCAGGCTTTCCTCCGGTCACCGAAAGTTTGTAGAAATGCTTTTCTCCTGGATGAACTTCGTTGGTCGTGATGTAAAAGAATTTTTTGTCGTTGGAGAGTTGAGCATTTTGCACTTCATACTTTCCAGCGGTGAGCGCTTGCTTCTTTCCTGTCGTTACATCTATAAGATAGATATGCGAATAGCCGGATTCTTCTGATTGAAACCAAAGCGTTTTATGATCGGCCAGCCAGCCCACGTTGAGATTTCCAAAAAATCCTCCCGTGCCAGGCCCGCCAATCCACGCTTCATCGCGCTGGCGATCGATTGCTTTTAATTTTTGAGTCGCCAGATCAAGCGACATGATCCATCGATCCTTGTTGTCTTGTGAACGGATGATGACTACGTTATTTTTCCCATCGGCAGACCACACCGGGCCAACAATGCTTACGGGCCGTGGTTCCTGTTTCTTTTCTTTTCCTGACTGCCCGGCAGGCAGGTTGTCAGTGTTTTTATCCTTGACGGGATAATCTTTTTTATAGTCGGGCGCATCAAAAATCCCTGGAATTTCACCGGTCTTCACTGACAGCACAGTGTCTCTTGTAATGTCATAAACAAAAAATTCAGAAGTGTTTTGCGGAGCGCCAACTTTTGTGCGAGCGGGTAAGTCTTCTGTGAATCCACTTTCGGTTACATAATTGGGTACGATGGTGGATTTAGGATTAGCATTTTTTGTGAGGCGATACGTGATAAACTTGCCATCCGGGCTAAGTTGCAATTGATCAATATTCTTATCATCAAGATAAATTTCCTTGGGCCTTTTTGGGCGATCCGCTTTTTGATTTTTTGCCGTAGCTTTTCGATTTTCACTTCGCTCTTTCAATACCTGAAAGTAATCGAGCTGATCTTCCTTCAGCCACTTATCCTGCTCGGTGCTTTTTACATCGCCACGTTTGCTTCCTCTTTTAAAATCGGTAAGCTGTGCAAAGGCTCCACCATTGATCTCCCAGCTATATAAATTTGAATTGTAGGTGAATAGTACTTTTTTCTCGTCTAGCGAAAAGACTGCGTTTGACTCGCGTTCAATGGTATTTGTTATTGCTATGATTTTCATGGAAGGAATATCCATCAGAAAAAGATCACCGTTGCGCTCGAATAATTTTTTTGTACCGGCTGCATTGTATGTACCGAACACGGCAGGAAGCGATCTGCGTGTTGCAGGGCTAACTTTGGCAGGCACACGATTGGCCAATGAAATGGCATAGAGCGAATCGCCAGGGTTTTTTTCAGGGTTCCAGTTGAAGTAAATCGTTTTGCTATCCTCGCTCCAAAATGCATTGGACGGGGCAACGCCAATCCATTTTGGATCGCGCATGATTTTTTCAACGGTGAGAGAGGTTTGTGCTTTTGCAATAGAGAAGCAGCAAATGATAAGAAGTGGTATAAATTTTTTCATAGGCAAAATGAAGAATGTTAAAATTAAAGAAAGCCCCTCAGTTTGCCTGCTGAATGTGATAGATGGTGAAAAAAAATTATTGAGTTAAGGACAAATGGTATTGCCCTTCAATGGAGCACTCGCGCTGTGTAGCCGGCAGTTAAGTGCAATTGAAATGATCAACCGCACGCCTTTATTAAATAAAGAGACTGCCTCGAGAGCTTCTATTCGATCGGCATTATTCGATCGGATCTTTCAGCTTTTTGAGACAGCCTCTTGCAGAATGAATTCTCTTTTTTAAAGAGACCTACTAATCAAACTCAAAACCTGATTGCTTTATATTTTCTTCTTCAACATGGCCACTTTTGCGGTAGCTTCTTCCTTGCCATAAAGTACTGCCAACTCATACATCTCCAGCGCTTGTTGATTGGTTGTCTTTTTCTTGCGCGGAGCAAATTTGGTTCGCTTGGCTGCTTCTTCTAATGCCAGCGCCTGTGCATAATACGATTCGGCTTCATCCAACTTCGATTGAATGAGCATTTTTCGAATTTCGTCTTCCAATTGTGCAGTGGCTTCTTCTTTCTGGCTAATCAATTTTAATTTGTCCTCGATTTCTGCACGTTGAAGATTTACCGTTTGAATCAGGTTATCATTCTCATTGCTATACTGCTCTATCTTTTGCTTCAACTCGGCCAGTTCTGTATTTCGAGATTCAAGGTCTGCCTTAAGCTTTTTCAATGCGCTCGCATACTGCGATCCGGATGCCTTTGACGTCTTCAATGATTTCTCCAGC
Organism: uncultured Cyclobacteriaceae bacterium; assembly: GCA_966095315.1. Classification (GTDB taxonomy): domain Bacteria; phylum Bacteroidota; class Bacteroidia; order Cytophagales; family Cyclobacteriaceae; genus ELB16-189. The sequence goes on along the minus strand of CBHTSG010000001.1, from coordinate 73,865 downwards.
TCATCAATTTTTCTCACGGTCGTTTTCACATAAGCATTGATGTCGCGCATGCGCGATTGAAAATCATCCATCGATGTACCTTCCATCATACTGGTGCGGAGCAGATTCCGATTGCGATCAATGGAATCAATCAAGGCACCCACTTCCTCAAGTGTTTTACTCATTTTGTGGTTTGTTGCTAACTCCATCGTGAGTGAATCAATCGTCTGATTCAGTTTTGCCTGCTCTTTCTTATGCGCATCGCAGCCCCACAGCATCGCCACTACCGACATGATCAACATAATTTTGCGTCCCATAAAATTTTTGTTTTTAGGTTGTACATAACACCAGCCTTTGAAACGGCAAAGGGCATCCAAAATTTTAGGATGGACTGATCAGAAGGTTGTATTCACGATAACCTGACTGAATTGCAGGTTGAAAATGGTAACGATCACTGCTGCTTTTTTTCTTTCAGCAGATCGTTAATAATGGAATTAAAAATGGAAAGGATAAGACTGAATCCCAACGCCCACCAAAAGCCATCCACCGAAAACCCCGGTACAAAATAATCGACAATCAAAATGATGATGGCGTTGATTACCAATAGAAACAGGCCCAGCGAAATGATCGTGATGGGAATGGTGAAAATAATGAGCAATGGTTTTACAATCACATTGGCGATTGAAAGCACCAGCGATACCCAAAGAGCTGTCACAAAATTTTTTAAATGAACTCCGCCTTCCAGAAGATAGGAAGTGAGTAATACGGCAATGCTGCTAAGGAAAAACCGAATGATCATGCAGGAAAACTTTACCCTAATATCTTCTTTTATCTCATCACATCAAATCCTAACTTCGGCCGCTCATGTATGCCATTGTTGATATCGAGACGACCGGAGGCTATGCTCAAAATCATCGTGTAACAGAGGTTGCTATTTATCATCACGATGGAATCAGCATTACCGATCATTACAAAACACTGATTAATCCGGGAAGGAAAATTCCCCAATTTATCACAGGCCTTACGGGCATCGACTACGAGTTGATAAAGGAGGCACCCTCATTCGAAAATGTAGCGCATGAAATTCACGAGTGGCTGAAGGATCGGGTTTTTGTTGCTCACAATGCCCATTTTGATTATAGTTTCCTGAAAAAGGAATTTGAAGATGTGGGTATACATTGGAATACTAAAAAACTCTGCACGGTGCGGCTCAGTCGTAAAATTATTCCAGGGCTGGAATCGTATTCGCTAGGCAGGCTTGCGGAAAGCCTTGGTGTGAAAATAGAAGATCGTCACCGGGCTGGTGGCGATGCGCAGGCTACCGCAAAAATTTTTGATTTACTGCTAAAACGTGATCAAGAAGGCGTGATTGCCAAAGCGCTCAAACGCAATTCGGGTGAAACAATTTTACCGCCCAACCTGGATAAATCTGAATTTGATAAACTCCCTGCCCGCGCAGGCGTGTATTATTTTTTAGATGCAAAAGGCGATGTAATTTATGTAGGCAAGGCGATTAATATTAAAAAGCGAATTGCAGGGCATTTTACCGGAGACGCACGCGAATGGAATCGCTCCAACATTCGAAATGAAATTCATGACATCTCGTTTGAGCTCACAGGCAATGAACTCATTGCATTGATTTTGGAGTCGCAGGAAATCAGACGGCTGTGGCCGAAATATAATCTTGCCCAAAAATATCGTGTGGAAGAGTGGGGCGTGTTTGATTATGAAGATCGCAACGGATACTTGCGCTTTTGTGTGAACACGGTTTCAAAAGGGACAAAGCCTCTGATCACCTTCAGCAACAAAGGTGATGCATGGAATTTTATGTGGGAGAAGGTTAAGGAATTTGACTTGTGCCCCAAACTTAGTGGCTTGCAAGTAGCGAAAGGATTATGTTTTAGCCATCAGTCAGGCAGTTGCAAAGGTGCATGCCAGGGTGTAGAGTCTGCAAAAAAATATAATAAGCGAGCACAAAAGGCGGTGGACTCATTTTTTGAAAAAGGAGAAACGGTGGCATTGGTAGGGCAAGGCAGAAAGGTTGATGAAAAATCGTTGGTGTTGATTGAGAACGGTTCGTATGTGGGATTCGGTTTTTTTGATCGCTCAGAAAAAGTTACCGATCTTGAAATGGCCAGAAATTTTATCAAAGCAAGTCGTGACAATCGCGTTGTTCAAAATCTTATCAATTCTTTTTTATTGAACCCGCGCGATCAGGAGGTAGTTTGGTTTTGATTTTTTTCAGAAACAAAATCGTATTTTTCAGAAAACAATTACCCCAACCCCATGCCCAATCGCTTAACAATTTTCATTCTGTTCATCCTCGGTTCGTGCGGCACTGCTACTACTTCTGAGCAAACTGCAGATTCACTTTCGGTTGATTCTGCTGTAAATGTGCCCCTGTACGATGTTTTGCCTCAGGAAGAATTTACAGCGGAGATTCTTGGTATTGTTATGAATGATGATGTACCCGTTTGGGCGGATACTTCACGGCAAGAAGAATACATTGCTATGTTGAATAGAGGAACCGAAGTCTTCATTGAAAATGAATATCCAAAATTAGTTTATCCTTTTCCGCTTGACGGAGCTTCGGATTGTGATAAGATGGGCTATCATTTTTATGATATTACATTTACCATCGATGGCAAAGAGTGGAAGGGTGTAATTTTTGGCGATGATCTTTTTATCACACCCAGAGCCTATCAGGTTTTCAGAGGACAAACACCCGATGTAAAAGCGCCTGAGGAAATTTCGATCAACGGAACATCGTATGAGTTTGATGTCGTGTTGAGTGATGGTATTGGTCCATCCGACTCGCAGGGACTGACCGGATGTGATGATACCTACATTCCGTATTTACGAAACACCGCGACAGGAAAAATAAGTTTTATTAATATTGACAATCCTGATTTACTGGCCGATGGGGATTCGCACATGCGCTCACGCAATGGCATTCTTCAATTAGTTTGGGGGTCTGAAGGTGGATCCACCAAGGTATCGCAACTTGATTTTGGAATGTGCGGTGGCAACGAAGCATTTATGATGGTATTGGGAAGCGGTTATCAGGATGGCGGTGCAAACTTTAATATGTGTGTAGACGAAGAGAATGGTTATTTTCAGGTAATATCAATTTCAAAATTCTGATCGAATGAGTTGGATAGAAGCCATGGGATTGTTCGGTGCTTTTTTAAGCAGCGTGACGTTTATTCCGCAAGTGTACAAAGCCTGGAAAACAAAAAGTGTGGGCGACCTGAGCATGACCATGATTCTTATTGTATTCACGAGTACTATTGTGTGGCTGGTGTATGCATTTGCATTGTCGTTGTTGCCTGTTATTATTTGCAACAGCATTATGGCCGGGCTGACCATGCTGCTGATTTATTTTAAGTTGACGTTTAAGAAGTAGTTAAATGACGCCTTTTATTTTCGGGGGGGGATACTCAGGGGCGCCTTTGAGCCTACTGCACATTAATCCCAAACGTCAAATCCAGATCCGTCTCCCCATCGGTCGCCCCTGATGTTTCAGATTTTAAGCCCGGTTGATGTTTGAGTAAAATACGGAAAGATCCTTCCGCAGTATTTTTAGAAGCGGTCCATGTAGTGGTTAATCCAAGGGGCAACCCATTTTCATCTTTAGAATTTTCTCCACCGGTGTAATTGACGGGGTCATTTCGATTGTCAATGTTTCCGTTACCGGATGGATCTGCGAATACGTTGTTCGTCCATCCAAAAAAGAAAATATGCTCATCGCCTTCTTCCTCTACTTCCGTATCAATTTGGTAGGCTTCTGAATCAGGAAGGGCAAGGCCGTTGATCAAGCCTATGGTTAAGACATATGTTTTGTTATGGAACAGTGTAATGGTGCCATTCACCTGAATATCTTTTACACCTTCGCCATCCGGGTCAACTGCAGTAACAATAACCGGTTCACTTCCATCGGTAGGTGAAAATTTTAATGTCACTTCGGTGATCAGCTCTGGCGTATCTTCAGGTGTTGGTTCTTCTGCTCCGCATCCGGTGAGCAAAACAAAGCTGACGGTGATCAGAAGAATGTGAACGTATGAGAATGTTATTTTTTTCATGAGCATCTAAAATGAATACTTAACGGAAAGGATAAAATTTCTTCCCAAATCATCCGCATAGTAGCGAAAACGATTTGTGTACTCCCGATAGGAAGTGTTGAGAATATTTTCTGCCACTAATCGAAAGTCAACTTTTGATTTTTCAGATTGCACAGAAAATCCGAGCGCCATATTCCACAGCCAGTAACCTTCCGGAGCATTCATGAAATCAAAATTGGAAGGATCATTTTGAAAGAGGTCAATATTTTGTTCCTGAGCTTCCTTAATCGACCTTACGGTGATGGTTCTTGGCGCACGTTTTTGTTGTGTTACGCGTTTGACTTTCGTTTCAAAATATAAATTCTTAAAGGAATTCAGCGCGGGCTGTTCGTAGCGAAGCGATACTTCGTAGCGATTGGAAGGAATGAAAACCAGGAAATCATTATTCGTAACATCCGATGCGCGCAGCAAAGATGCCTTTGAATTCACTTTCCAATGATCATTCAGCGCAGCTGTGGCGGACACATCGGCACCCAAAAAGAACGCATCGGTTTGGGTGTAGCGAAAGTATGGATATACCCCGCGCACATTTTTCGTGATGCCGGTTGGCCGCAGATAAATGTAATTAAAGATATAGTTAGCATAACCGGTGATCTCCAGATCAACGGCATTCCATTGGTGCCGATAAGAGTTTACCCATTTTAACGCTTGTTCAACTTTGAAAGGAACATCGTTAATACTCATCACCTCATTCGAAGTTTCATTCAGGAGCAATCCGTATTCAATCGCTGCAGCACTTTGATGCGTGCCCAGGCTATACAACTCGGCCACGTGCGGAGGACGCCACGCACTGCTCAGGTTGGAGGATAGCGTTTGACGATCACTCACCTTCATTACTGCTCCGGCTGTTGCGCTTACATTGTGAAATGAAAGATTCGATTGGTACAACGTGTTTTTAAAATCTAATCCTTTCACATCATAGTAGCGCAAGTCGTAGCGTGCACCTAAATCAAAAACAATGTTATCAAAGGAGAATTTTGAAATGACAAATGCACCGGTAGAGGCATTGGTAAAATTTGGAATGAAGGGCACACGGTAGGTTCCAAAAATGTTCACATTATTTTGAAGCATCCCCGTAAGGCCAATGCACATCGTGCGCGAAGAGGCATTTCCAATTTCCCATTCCGTTTCAAAAGTGTGGGAATTGAGCTTTAGGTTGATCGAGGGAACGGATGATAGGCTTCCTTTGCGAATGTCAAATTCTTTGCGATTGTTATTTTGAAACCCGTATTGAAAACGCCACTCCCCAGTTTTCATTTTCATGTGACCATTCAACTTGAATAGATTGTGACTCACTTGCTGACGCGGCTCGTGGATGTCATAACTAAAATCAGAAGTGTATTGAGGAGTTTTACTTTCCATCGCAGTAACAAGATCATCGAGTGTACTGATGGAAGTACCTTTCAAAATTCCGATTTTACTTTGGAAATGACTGAAGTAGGCCTCAATCCCAAATTTGTCTTTATGATAGCCTGTAGCAGCGGAGTAGTTCAACTCACTCACACCCGTGTTGGTCAGGTTATAATCGGGCGCTTGAAAATCACCAGTGCGTTTTGATGTGCCTTGCACGCGCCAGCCCCAGCCCTCATGATCTTTTATGCCGCCTTCCAGCGATCCGGAAATGGTGCCCGAGCGGCCATTGCTTTGGAGCGTGGTGTTGATGCTTCCTCCCAACCCTTCACTCTCTGGGAGAGCCGCTGGGTTTACAATGATCACGCCTCCTAGCGCATCTGTGCCATACTTGATGGCCGAGGCATCCTTTACTACAGTAATGTTTGATGCGATGAAAGGATCAATCTCCGGAGCATGCTCCGCACCCCACTGTTGCCCTTCCTGACGGATGCCATAATTTAAAATAAGAATGCGCTGGCTGTGCACGCCATGAATAACAGGTTTAAAAACCCCAGGGCCAGATTGAATTGAATTAACACCCGGAATTTCTTTCAACGATTCGCCCAACGATTTCCCTGAAGATTCCGCCAATTGCTTTTGACCAAGCTGCGAAATGTTTTGATTGTGTTCTGTGTTTTTTGATTTGTCTTGAATCACTACTTCCGTGAGATTAAAAACCTCTTGAATCAATACAATCTTTTTCTCGGTACGTGTTTGAGTTGATGTGAATTCAAATTCAACCGGCTTGTAGCCGATGTATTGCACGCGCACAGTAAATTTTCCAGGGCAAATTTTTTCCAATTGAAATTGACCCATCTCATTCGAGATTGTGCCCACGCCTTTCCTCAAAATAATTTCGGCACCGGCCAGCAGCTCGCCCGCTTCATTTTGAATCGTTCCGTAAAGTTCTCCGGTGCACCGGTCTTGCGATTGAGCGGTATGAAAGAGCAGTATCGCAAAGAATGTCAGTATTAAAATTTTACCACGCATGAAATGTGATTAAATATCCACAGATAAATTAAAAATCATGGCGACACAGATCGCCCGTAAAGAAGATTGTTATGCTGCGTGGGGAGGGCCGCGATCGTGTTTGCTAAATCGCGGTGTTGAGATTGGCGCGGGAAGAACTGTGCGGTCGGTTGGGCCCTGAATCGTAAATGCTGTTGTTGTGTTAGGAGTCTCGATCCATTCATCAGAATGAAAAATAAGATGACACAACAAACATGTTTTTACTTCGCTTACATGAGTGGTGTGTTTGCAGGCATTTTTATCCTGATGATAAATGCTGCGATGACAGGGATTCTTTTCTGCTGTTTCGGTATGCTCTTTTGCATGAAGGGCCTCGTGAATTCCTTCAAACTCGATGGACCCCAAACAATAAATGGTCAATAGAAGAGTGGCTGCAAGAATTTTCCTGCTGTATATTTTCGCACTATTGAGCCTGAAAAGAGCCATTCAATGCAAAGGTATTAAGTATTTTCTATTTGCAACAACATTGCATTTAGGAAACCGAGCTTATTCCACCAGTGGTAACTAACCCAAGCGCAGTCACGGAGGGCTCACCCGTAGCCTATCGAAATACTGTGCGTTATTACTTGATATCTTCCCCTCGTATCATTTCTATTGCTACACATGGATTCAAATCTTTATTATTGCAGTTTCGTACACATAAAAGTTTTGAAAACGTAATTATGGCATTTGCATCTTCTACCGAGCTTCAGCAAGAACATCAGCAAAAAATAAAGCAGGTATACCAGGAAGTAGGAAAAGTGGTGATCGGTCAGGACTATATGGTCAACCGACTGATGGCGGGTTTGTTTACGAATGGCCATATTTTGTTAGAAGGTGTTCCGGGGCTTGCGAAGACGCTTACCATTAGTACCCTTGCCCGCGTTTTGCACCTTGACTTTGCTCGCATACAGTTTACACCGGATTTGTTGCCGGCAGATTTGGTAGGTACAATGATCTACAATCAGAAGGATGGAAAGTTTGAAGTAAAGAAGGGACCGATCTTCGCGAACATCATTTTAGCTGATGAAATCAACCGATCTCCTGCAAAAGTTCAGTCGGCTTTGCTGGAGGCGATGCAAGAGAAGCAAGTGACCATTGGCGAAACCACATTCAAATTGGATAAACCTTTCCTGGTGATGGCCACACAAAACCCGGTGGAGAACGAAGGAACTTATCCCTTGCCCGAAGCGCAGATTGACCGCTTCATGATGAAAGTGTTTGTGAATTATCCAACGAAAGAACACGAACTTGAAATCATGCGCAGAATTTCAAACATGCAGTTTGGATACGAAGTAAATCAGGTACTGACCAAAGAAGATATTTTCTCCATCCGCGAGGAAGTGAATAAAGTGAAAATTTCAGAATCGCTGGAGAAGTATATTATTGAATTGGTAACGGCCACGCGCAGACCAAAAGAATATAAACTCGAACGCGAAGCACAATACATTCAATTTGGTGCATCGCCTCGTGCCTCCATCAACATGAACCTTGCAGCCAAAGCCGTTGCCTACATGGATGGCCGCGATTACGTGTTGCCCGAAGACATCAAGGAAGTGGCCATGGACGTGATGAACCACCGCATTATCCTCAACTACGAAGCCGAAGCCGACAACGTGAAGACATCGGACATCATCACCGCGCTGCTTACCAAGGTGCCTATTTCAAAATAAGCTCTTCAAATTTATCGGGCCAGATAACCACCATCTATCGGGTAATAACTTCCAGTAACGAAGGACGATTGATCGCTTCCCAACCAGAAAATTAATTCGGCAACTTCTTCGCTCTTGCCCAACCTGCCAATGGGGTGCAGCGCAACCACTTGCTTTTTCATTTCTGAATCTAATGCGCTCAGCATTGGAGTTTCGATAAACCCGGGGCCAACCGCATTGATGCGAATATTTTGTGATGAGTATTCCAAGGCTGCAGTTTGTGTCAGGCCAACCACACCATGTTTGGCAGAAGTGTAAGCCGCAGACCCTGCAAAACCTACAGAGCCTAAGATGGAAGAAATGTTGACGATGCTTCCGCCTCCGTTTTTTAGCATGGCTTTGATCTGATGCTTCATGCCATAAAAAAGACTGCTGAGGTTGGTGGCAATCACTTTGTTCCATCCTTCAATGCTCATGTCGGTAATAGGATTTATCTCGCCTGCGATACCCGCGTTGTTTACCGCTACATCTAATTTGCCATACGTTTTTACAGCAAAGTTTACTAATGCTTCCATCTCTTCCGGTTTGGAGACATCGGTTTTAAAAAATGAGGCGTTGCCGCCAGCAGCAATAATATTTTCTGTGACAATCTTGCCTTCTTTTTCCTGTAGATCGGAAAGCACAACATTGGCGCCTTGCTTTGCAAATAATTCTGCAGTGGCTTTGCCTATGCCCGATGCTGCGCCTGTAACGATGACGGTTTTATTTTTCATAACCAATAGAATTTTAATGGAGATAATTCCCAATCCGCTAAAGTATACCGGCCGAAAAAAATTTGTGATGATCAATGTCAATGCGATCAAGGATAATGATCATGTTATCGCGAGATTAAGATTAATGGGTTGGAGAGCGTTCACTCCCATGATCCTTTTCGGAAACAACTAAGTTCAATTACTTTTACCCGATGAGATATTCCTTTCCTGATAATTTTATTTTTGGAACGAGCACTGCTGCCACCCAGATTGAAACAGCATTTGATCATGACTGGCAGGGGCATCGGGCAAAAGATGGTAATGTATTTGACAGAACAACGGATCATGAATTACGATTCAAAGAAGATGCACAGATCATTGCTTCTCTCGCTCCAGGCTATCGCATGAGTTTGATGTGGAGCAGGCTGCAGCGCGAACCTTTTGGTGAGTTTGATCTTGATGCGGTGCAGGAATACACTGAATTTTTGTCTGATCTTGAAAATCGCGGTGTAAAAATTATGATGGTGCTTCATCACTTTACGAATCCCGTTTGGTTTGCAAAGTTGGGTGGATGGGAACGCGAAGAGAACATCAAGCTTTGGATTGATTTCGTGAAGAAGGTGGTGATCACTTTTGGTCGTTTTGTTGATAGCTGGAATACCTTCAATGAACCTAATGTGTATGCCAGCTATGGATGGATCACCGGATTTTTTCCACCCTACAAAATCAATCCCCTGAAAGCTTTTCGAGTGGTAAGGAATTTGGGCAAGGCACATGATCTGGCGTACGATTGCATCAAGTCCATTTATCCTCATGCCCTTGTCGGGATTTCGCACAATGCAGTAATCTTTTCTGCTGAAAATACGGTCGGTCGCATACCGGCCAGCCTTAGTGATTGGTGGTTTATGCACTGGGTGCCACGCCATTTTGAGAAGGTGGATTTCTTTGGCATGAGTTACTATGCACGCATTGCGCATGATCCATTGCCTATAACATATGTTGATACGCCTGAAAAAATGATTCAGTTGAAAAGGCCTCATGATGATATGTGGGAATATTTTCCGGAGGGCCTGCGCATTTGCCTTGATCGCTATTGGAAAAAATATAAGAAGCCCATCATCATCACCGAGAGTGGAGTTTGTGATGAGCGTGATGACTTGCGGCAACAAGCAATACGAGATTATGCAAAAATTGTAGCGCAGGCTTTGACGGATGGAATTGACATTCGCGGTTACTACTGGTGGAGTACGTGGGATAATTTTGAGTGGCATCTTGGCTTGGCGAAGCGATTTGGATTATATGAGTGCGATCTGGCGACCAAAGAAAGACGCAAACGGAAAAGCGCGGATATTTATCGTCAATTAGCACACGCAAAAACCCTTGAATGAGAAATATGCTGTTAACTTAACATTGTCTTAATAGCAATTGTATGTTTACCCATTGCGAACGTCATAACTTTGCAGAAACAATACCCATGCCTGATGGGAAAATATAAACGAAGAGAAGTTGATCTGGTGGTGATCTCTGATGTTCACCTGGGCACGTACGGTTGTCACGCAGAAGAATTGTTGAAGTATCTCAAGTCGATCAAAGTAAAACATCTCGTGCTGAATGGTGACATCATCGACATGTGGCAGTTCAGCAAACGTTACTGGCCCAAATCGCACACGCAGGTTTTAAAACACATCACCGGCCTGCTCACCAAGAACAGAAAAGTGACCTATCTCACCGGTAATCATGACGAGAACCTCCGCAGGTTTTCAGGATTGCGGATGGGCTCATTTCATCTGGCCGATAAGAAAGTGATCAACCTCGATGGTAGAAAGGCATGGATTTTTCATGGTGACGTTTTTGATGTGACGATGAAGCATTCCAAGTGGCTTGCCAAATTGGGCTCAGTAGGCTACGATCTTTTGATCTTGATCAATACGTTTATCAATTTTATTTTGAAGCTGTTGGGCCGAGAGAAAATTTCACTCTCCAAGCGCGTGAAGGATAGTGTGAAGAAAGCTGTTAAGTTTATTCAAGACTTTGAAAAGACAGCAGCCGATATCGCGATCTCCAACAAATTCGATTATGTGATTTGCGGACACATCCACCAGCCACAAATGCGAACCATTGCCACAGCCAAAGGCGAAGTGTTGTATTTGAATTCTGGCGATTGGGTGGAAAACTTAACGGCCCTGGAATATCACCGAGGAGCATGGAAAATTTATTCCTACAAAGAAGATGCAGTGGCACAAGGAATGAAACTTCCCAACCGACTTAAATCTGACAAGAACAATGAGGAAATTTTTAATGATCTTGTCAATCAATTCCTATCACCGCAATCATGAACATTTTATACGCCATTCAGGGAACGGGCAACGGACATTTGGCACGCGCACAGGACATTGTACCCGAACTGAAAAAGCATGGCAAGGTTGATCTTTTTGTAAGTGGAGCGCAGGCAGATATTTCTCTACCGTTCCCGGTAAAATATAAATCGAAAGGATTGAGTTTTTATTTTGGAAAAAGTGGGGGAATCAATTTCATTAAAACCATTCAACAAAACAGCGCGAGTGATGCCGTGAATGAAATCAATTCCTTTCCGGTAGAAAAATATGATCTTGTGGTGAATGATTTTGAACCCATCTCAGCATGGGCAGCCAGAAAAAAGGATGTGCCCATTATTGGGCTTAGTCATCAGGCAGCATTTCTCTCAAAGAAAACTCCGCGTCCACGGGTGGCAGACCCTTTCGGGGAATGGATCTTTAAAAATTATGCTCCCGTAAAAAAATATGTTGGGTTTCACTTTAAGGAATACGACAAGAATATTTACACTCCGGTGATTCGCTCGGTGATTCGCGAAGCCAATCCGAAAGACAAAGGTCATTATACCGTGTATCTTCCGGCTTATGCCGATGAGAAATTGGTAAAATGGTTTACAAAATTCCCCAAAATCAAATGGCAAATTTTCTCCAAACATTGTTCTACCCCTTATCATGTAGGCCGACTTAGTGTTTATCCGGTGAGCGGTGAGGCTTTTGTGGAAAGTATGATCAATGCAACGGGCGTGCTGTGTGGCGCAGGGTTCGAAACACCAGCTGAGGCAATCTATTTGCAAAAAAAATTGCTGGTAGTGCCTATGAAAAATCAATACGAGCAGGTGTGCAATGGTATAGCACTAAAGAAAATGGGCATTCCGAGAATCAAAAAATTGAGAGGGAGAACCATGGATAAAGTAGAAGAGTGGCTGGACAGTCATTATGTTCCGGACTATAAATTTCCCAATGTGGCAGGCAAGGCCGTGGAGCGGGTTTTGGGAAAAGTTTAAATGCATCACTGTGGAGCAACCGTAAAAATTGTGGCTGCAATCATACGTAAAGGCAAAGCAATTCAATTTTGAACTGCTTTGAAAAATTGGAATAGATACGAATGCCTTAACCGATAATACGGTTGTCCCTTGCTACGAATTTGGCGAAGCCAAGCAATGCGCCCGTCACCATGATGTTTCGAAAAACGTTCACCATTTCCAATTCCATTTCGCGGGCAAGATCAGGTGTCATCATTTCTGCACTCACTTCATGACCCAAGGCGCGTGGCAAGTGAACGAGCACCGCCATGAGCACAACATACAGGGCCATGAGTGAATACGCCAGCTTATCATACTTGCCAATCATCGCACTGATGATGAAAAGAATAATGCACACCATTGTGAAATAATTCCAGAACAACGGAAACGGAATGTAATCAGGAACAAATGCAGCCCCCACTTCAGGCTTACCAAGATGCAATCCCACGTACATTAAAAATGAAAGGGGAAACAAATACCGACCAATGTTTAAAATCTTTTCCATACGCATTACATTTCAAAGGGTGCTACTTCGCGTACTTCTGTAAACCCGGCAGGGTTGTGTAAAATGGGGCACGACTTTGCCCACTCCTTTACTTCTTCAATGCTGCTGGCTTTGCAAATGAGATAGCCGGTCACCATTTGCTTTTCTTTAATCGAAGGTGAATTGACAATGCCCTGATTGCTGACGATCCAACCGTCCCAATTAATGGGTTTTGTTGAAATCAAATTCCCTTGTTTGGCGATGTTGCCAATCCAGGCTTGCCAGGCGGCCATGCCTAGCTTCATTTTTTCTGCGTCAAGCTGATACTGGCCGTTCCCGGATTCATTCCAGAACAACAACAAATACTCTTTCATAATTTTGATGTTTAATTGATGAATCAAAATTGTGAAAGCAGTCTTGCACCGCGCTTGACAAATGTCAAGAGTTTAAAGTTTTGATTTCAGCCGCGTCATCGTTTCGGCACTGATGCCCAGATATGAAGCAATTAATTTGCTGGACAGCCGTGCCATGATCTTTGGTTTATTTTCCATCAACCACTTCACCCGCTCCAGGGCATCCATCGAGGTTAAGGTGTTGATCCGGTAAACCGTATTGTTGTAGGAGACTTCCAGAATCTGTTTGTAGATGGCCGCAAATTGTGGAACCTGTTGCGATAAGAGTTGAAAATTTTCGAAATGAATTCTTAAAAGCTTGCTGGGCTCTACACACCTTATGAATTCAGTGGAAGGACTCTGGTTTTGAAAACCAAAAATATCCGTTACCCATTGCTCTTCCACATAAAATTCACGTGTAGACTCTTTTCCATTTTTATCGATCACAAAAACCTGCAAACAGCCCTCAACGATAAAGTAAACATACTTACAGATTTCACCTGAGTGAAGAAGGTATTCGCCACGAGACGTCACCAACTCTTCAAAGTGAGGCAATACAAGCTCTACATTATCGGGTAATCTTCCGAGTCGATTCGTGATGTGATTCTTGAGAGCTTCAATCATAGGCTATCCCGCATTTTCATTTTGTCAATGAAGGCCCCTCAAAGAAGTAAGTCTTATTTTCAGAGACACTGTCCATGGTAAGGATGTTTCTGTTTCGGTGAAGGTGCATAAAACTAATCAGCGAAAAATCACCAAAGCAACCCGCAGTGTGGAATATCAGTGTGAACGAGAAAAGTAGCGTATAGGAAGGGAAGCTCATGATGAGTATCAACAGTGCAGCATTGATCAGTACAAACGGTGTTAATGCTACGAACAAAAATTTCCGATTGCCAATTACAAATTTATCTGCAACCGCATAGAAAATGAGTTTTCGCCAATCGCCACCAAAGCTAATCTGAGGGGCGCCCATTAGTTTGTAAGCTAAGCCATGAATGCCTTCATGAATGGGTAGAAAAGCAAAGAACATCGTGAACCCTAACCCTAAGCTTTTGGTCACCTCATCGAACGAAAGATTATGCGTAAGCAAGTAATGGAGAGCATACCCGATGAATAGGCTGTTGAAAACCCAATACACCATTCCCCAAATGCGTTTGATTTTTAGATGTTGTCTTAAAAAAGGTATCAGCTCGCTATGCGAAACTTCTGCAATAATCTTTTCGGAGTTGATAGAGTTCATAAGGAGTGCATGGCTCCTTACTAAAACAATAGAATGAAAAAACAGTTTTGACTATTTTGATGCCTCTTTGAAAAAAGTTTTCGCAACCAACGGTTTCCCGCGAAGGGCCTGAACAAAAGTTGCCACAACAAACGCGGCATAAAGCATAGAAACAAACACTACGCCTCTGGTATTTTTAATCATGTAGAAACCAAGCAGCGGTAATAGTTGCAAGGCATGCATACCAAAAAAATGAGCGATTCTCAGATCTCCAAAGTGAGTGCTCCAATTGGTTACCGCAATACCACTGCTTCCATCGGCACCGCCAACCGTGTGCGCCATGCGTGCGCCCATTGCCAAGCCTTCCATCGAGAAGATGACAAAAATGATCAGCCCCATGCGAATGCCCCACAGATAAGAAGCCGGTAAATCCGGAAATTGATTCGTGAAAAATGAAGTGCCCACAACAGCCGTAATGATCGAAATGCCAACGGCAGCAAACGCCATCACACTCCACATCATGGAGTAAAACGGAGTGCTTACGTTAAAGTGAGATGTTAATCCCCGTGCGGCCTGTATCATGATGTAAACGTTTTCAATGGTGAAGAGTGCTATCAATATCCACGAATACCATTGTGTTGTGGTTGGCTTGTCCAGGTAAAAAACAAACCAGCCCATCGACCAGACAAAGATGGTGGTGGAAAGAAAAAACTTGAATGGCTTATACCAGGCACTTGTACCCAACACTTGCGTGGAACTGATTCGAACGAGCGCTAAACAGATGATGGCAAAGAGAAAGCAGATCAATCCGAAATAATAAAGCGGTTCGTTTCGGTATTTTAATTCGTTTAGAAAATTCATGATCGCCATTATTGTATTTTCAATTTCGTTGACTCGCCAGGTTCTTTTTGATTTTCATCATCAATGTGTCGGGTGTGATGCGCGGTAGATTCGAGATAAACCAGTTATTAAAGCCTACAATTTTTTTTCCTTTACCCTTTAACAATAATTCTACTCCCTGGTTTGCTACCAAAACAGGACTCACCGGTTGATTTGCCTTGTACGCGTTGGTCTTCCACATGGCATCAGTATTAAAGGCAGTGTCTACCGGTCCGGGGCAAAGTGTGGTAACGATCACTCCCGTCCCTTCCAATTCAGCCGCCAGTGTTTCTGAAAAAGAAAGCACAAAAGCTTTGGTTGCGGAGTACACGGTATAGTAAGGAAAAGGCAAGAATGAAAGCAAGGAAGCAACGTTTAGGATTCTTCCTTTCTTCTGAATGAGCATGTCTTGCAGAAATAATTTTGTAAGGCAAACGAGGGAAGAAACATTCAGGTCTATCATTTTAATTTCTGTGTCCAGATCGGTATCGCTGAAATTTCCATAATTCCCTCTACCGGCATTGTTTATCAGCATGGTTACTTCCAATTGCCGTTGTTTGATTTCATGGTAGAGCTCCGATGCTTGAGCAGTCTGCGACAGATCTTTTTGAATGGGATAGACTTTGATGTCGTATTCTTTTTCCAATTCAGTTTTTAGTGATTCAAGCTTTTCAATTCGCCTGGCTACCAGCACGAGGTCAAATCCTTTTGCGGCAAGCATTCGCGCCATTTCATAGCCAATGCCAGAAGAGGCGCCCGTGATTAGAATTAATTCTTTCATGGTGTTTTAATTTATCGTAGAACAATTTTTAAAATGATCTCTTTGTCTTTTTGAACCAAAAACTGCGCGTCTTCGAAAGCCGGTGGCCCCAACCGGATGCGCGCATCATTAGAGAAGCCAATGGGCTCTTGAGGTAATCCAATGAAATTGGTTTTTAAGTCTTTGTTTTTATCGATGTCCTGAAACACAGCAACACCATACCATCCTTCGGGCACGTTGTTTATTCTGATTTCCATTTTTGATCCCGTCACCTCCACCTCGGTACCCAATAATTGTTTCCCGACTTTTGGAAAATTTTCTTCTTTGAAGATTCCGGCAGAGAGTTCTCCTCCTTTTTTGAGATCAATACCTTCCACCTGCAGGATGACCGCACCGCGTTGCGAAAAGCACAGGCATGACGTGAGCGCCATGAGCAGTGCCAATGTTATTTTTTTCATGATGATGTTGAATTGATGAGTCAAAATTGGAGTGCAACCCCCCATCAATTCGTTAACATTTGTTTAGATTTTTATCAGATCGACTTTTTCAGTCTACTCAGGTGCACGGGGCTGATGCCCAGATAAGACGCGATCATGTGCTGAGGAACACGATTATGGATGTTGGGAAAGATTCGGCTAATGTTTTCGTAGCGCTGCGCAGGCGTGAAGGCGTATTGATTTTTTAAGCGATTGTCAAAGTAGATGAAATAATATTCGGCAATTAACCTGCCCATGCGGTCACCTTGTTTCAGATTGGCATAACCCCATTCAATAGCCGAGCGCGGCATTACCACTACCTCGGTTTCTTCGATGGCTTGTATGCTGTTGGCGGCCGGTGTTTTCAGCATGAAACTGGAGTAGTCCGCAACAAATTGATTTTCCAATGAGAAGTGTATGGTGTGTTCTTCACCATGATGATCAAGAATGATGCTTCGGGTGATTCCTGAGCAAATGAAAAATATATCGTTGCTGATTTCTTCTTGGTGGCTCAGAAAATCTTTTGGCTTAAATTTTTTTGTGTAGCAATCTTTTAGCAATCCCTCCATTTCTTCTTCCGAGATGGAAATCATTTGTCGAATTGCATGGTGAAGCTGGTGCATAGAACGGAAAGAATTTAATGCCTTACTTATTCAATCAACTATCTAGGCAAATGTGAAGGAATAGAGAGCAAATGAAAAAAACGAATTACATAAAAAATCCATCTCGATGAAGTGTTGTTAAATTCCTAATCAACCAATCCATTCCCGCCAGGGAATAATAAATGGAAGAACCAGCACCCACACCAGGAAGAAAGTTGCCATCCCAGCGGGATAGGGCTGTTGATTTCGGATAGCCGGCAACGCCACAAATAGCAACCAACTTCCTTTGTAAATCAATTGTAGCAGGAGCACCGGAGAAAAGGCAAGAGGCCGCCACAGCCCAACAGCAGAGAGCACGGCAATGGCAAGCCAAAGACACCCCACCAACCGCACAACTTCGCTTGAAGTATAGGCACCGGAAAAAATTGTAGCTGAGGCGTTTTTGGGAATAAACAACGATACTATTCCGATCCAGCCGGCCACGATAATGTTGGCGATGTAAATAATTTTAAGACCCATCATGCTCAACTTGACGCTGTTTCTAAAACTATATTTCCTTTGTTCAACAACAAGCTAAGAATCATATTTGTTATGACGATGACGAAAAGTTTGTATGCAAAATGAACTCACCAACTACTTGCAAAGCTTCTTTGGAGTGACACCGGAGGAGGTATTGAAAATCATTTCCTTTTTTGAACCCGTCAAACTAAGGAAAGGAGAATACTTTTTGCGCAAAGGTCAACGCTCTGACAGGCTTGGATTTTTGCAGTCCGGCATTATCAGAGAATATGTTGAAATCGAAAATAAAGAAGTAACAAAATGGATTTCTACCAAAGGATACTTTGTGGTTGACCTTGCCAATTTTGTTTTTGAAAAACCAGCGCGCTGGAATATTCAGGCGCTTGCAGATTGCGAACTACATGTGATCAATGATAAAAATTACCAGTCCATTAAGAGAGTGATTCCTCATTGGCCGGAACTTGAGAAGCTATTTATTGCCAAGTGCTTTACCATATTGGAAGACCGAGTGCTCACGCACCTATCCATGACTGCCGAAGAGCGGTATCAACAACTTTTTAATTTTAATCGTGAGCTCTTTAACGTGGTTCCTTTGCAATACCTTGCTTCCATGCTGGGAATGACGCCCGAAACATTAAGTCGATTAAGAAAAAAACAGCTCTCGTAACAACTTCTTGATTTTTATCAAGCCGAGGCCTTCACAAACCCGCGACATTTGATTCATCAAAAACAAAAAGAAGATGAATCAGCAAGCAAAAAAAGAAATCAGTACAGAAATCGTAATTCATGCCAGTACAGAGAAAGTTTGGAATCTGTTAACAGATTTTGAACGCTACCCTTCGTGGAACCCTTTTATCAAATCGATAAAAGGCAAGGCAGAACAAGGAACAAAAATCACTGCCCGCATCGAACCGCCCGGAGCTTCAGGAATGACCTTCAAACCAAAATTGCTAACCGTGATAAAAAACCGCGAATTGAGATGGCTAGGTCACTTGTTCATTCCAGGATTATTTGACGGTGAGCATATCTTCGAATTGCACGAAAATGCGGATGGCAGCACCACGTTTGTTCAACGTGAAAAGTTTTATGGCTTGCTCGTTTCGCTGTTCAGCAAAATGCTAGACAACAAAACCCTGCAAGGTTTTGAAATGATGAACATGAAATTGAAAGAACTTGCAGAAGCACCGGCAGAATATTAACGAAAGCATAACGCAGCGTATGAAAGAAGGACACGTTGTAGCGCTTTCTTTGTACTGAATCATCGCATACATGACGTTTCAGTGGCTACTCAACTTAAAACTCAGAATCAAGCTCCTGCTTGCGTTTGGTTCCATTCTGTTGCTTTCCATGCTCATGATGTTAAAAGCTTACGATACTGTCCGGACTTCCGACCAGTACCAAATGGCCAGTGAAGATATCGATGGTGTGAGTCTTGATATTTTAGAGATGGATGGAGCGCTCAAGTATTTCATTTCTGAGGGCTATAAAGAAGCATCTTTTCAAGAGGCCCGCAAAAGTTCTCACATGAATCGCTACGCGCATCACCTTAGCGAAGTGAGGTTGAAGCTTGCCGCTCTGAAGAATAATAGCGTCATAATGGCAGATTCCAGCACATCAGCCATTAACAAGCTTCTTGATCACCTCAACGTTCAAGCTCAAACCCTTAGTGGATTTTTGAAGGAGCGTGGCTTCAAAGACTTCGGTTTGGAAGGAGACCTACGAAAAGCAATTCATCAGGTAGAGAATTCCGGATTTGCTTATGATAAGGTTGACATGCTCATGCTGCGCAGGCATGAAAAGGATTTCTTCCTTCGAAAAGACCTTAAGTATCGCGATGAGTTCAACAAGAAAGCAGATGTTTTTGCACTATCTATTGAAAGCTCTCCCCCTTCGCTGGAGCGCGATGAAATATTGGATTACTTGAAAAGCTACCGTTCAAAGTTCAACCTTGTGGTAGATATCGAAGAAAAGATCGGATTGCAAAAAGATGGATTGAAAGGAGTCATCAATCATGACCTTGAAATCATCAAAGCAAAAACAACCCGTTTACGTGAAACCATCAAAGCAGAAGAAGCTTCTTTCCAGAAAATATCATGGACGCTGCTAACGCTGCTTTTCTTCGTGCAGTTTGCAGCCGGTATAGTGATGGCTATCATTTATGCCGATCAAATTACAAAGCCAGTGAAGCAATTGCAGCACGCCATTGGAGATTTTGCGAAGGGATCGCTGCCGAGTAAGCTGGCGGTGCGCAGCACAGACGAAATTGGAAAAACAAAAAATGCATTCAATCAATTGATTGATCGTATCAAAGCTGCGCAAGATTTCTCGGATGCGTTGGGTCATGGAAAGCTAGAATCCACCTATCATCAAAGTTTTCGCGATGATCTCCTGGCGCGCTCGCTTACGCGGATGCAACAACAATTGACGCTCGCACAAGAAAGTCAGAAGGTCATCAATTGGAATAATTCGGGAGCGGCTCAGCTTAATGAAATTCTCAAAGCCGAAAATGAAGCCATTGAAATTCTTGGCGACCGAATCATTAAAATGTTAGTGACCTATGTTAGTGCCAATCAAGGAGCGCTTTTCCTTACCCATGGTGAAGGTAATGCTCTTTATGCTGAGCGTATTTCAACTTATGCCTATCACAAGAAGCGATTCACCGATCAGCGAATTGAAGCAGGCCAGGGAACCATTGGTCAATGTCTTCTGGAAAAATCGACTATCGTCTTGAAAGCTGTTCCCTCGGATTACATTCGCATCACAAGCGGTCTTGGCGAGGCTGTACCAAGATTTATCATTATCGTACCACTCCTCGTGCGCGATGAAATTATGGGCATCATTGAAATTGCCTCCTTTGAGACCCTGGAAGATTATCAAATCGATTTTCTGGAGAAGATTTCGAACAACATTGCATCTATTCTTGCAAATAAAAAATCAGCAGAAGATACTCGCAAATTGTTAGAGGAAGCACGAGAGCGTGCAGAAGAGCTTGCTTCTCAAGAGGAAGAAATCAGGCAAAATGCGGAGGAGATGCAAGCCATCACGGAGCAATTAGAGCGAGAGAAAGAAATGATGATGAAAGAAATCAGCGACTTAAAATTTACCCTCTACAACAGTAATGCAGAGCAGGCGCTGTCGTGGAGAGGCGAGTCAGCGATGAACTGACAACTAGTAAGCGAAACTCTCAGTAAGATTATCAACAAAAAAACAGAGAAACCATTGCTGATTTCTCGTGCTTTCTGTTCTAAACCTAAACCAATTTTGAAGAGTACAAATATCAATCTTACCGTTTAAGCCCTTGTGCTCTATTTATTATATCATCATTAACCAAGTGGCCCCTAAAAGAGCTGTGCGTAAACGAATTGTGAACTTTCCCTTTAGAAATTCGGGAAACGTTAAACCCAGCTTGATAATGAAGTCTTATTCATGCGAGATTTTTGAGCATGGAAATTCAAGCAAGTGGGAGAGTCCCTCTTAAAGACAGCTATACGGAAATATTTCTTTATTATCTGATCCTGATCGCTTCGCTATTCATCATTAATTTATTCATCAAAAAGGGTGAGGAAGTATTATGGATCAATGGAAAAAATACTCCAAGTCTCGATACTTTTTTTTCGTTGATTACCCTATTGGGTCATGGAATTTTATTTTTGCCAATAATCCTGTATACGTGCTTTCAAAGCTATCGATTGTCTATCGCGGGAGTGTGTATGTGCATTGCGCACGGTTTGATTTGCCTGATCTTGAAAAGAGGGTTGTTCCATAACTTTAAGCGGCCAGCAGCACTTCTCAATCATGATTTGCTCCACTTTGTAGAAGGTGTTCCCATCAATTTCAGTCACTCATTTCCATCGGGACACACGGCAACTATTTTTTGTTTGGCTGTATTTGTAAGTCTGGTTTTAAAAAATAGAATGGTGTCTTTATTAATGATGATCATTGCCTTGCTGGTGGCTTACTCACGTATCTATCTGGTGCAACACTTTCTCGAAGACGTTATCGCAGGCGCCATCATAGGTTCTGCAACATCATTTTTTCTTTACCAACAGTTTACCAGTCGCAAATTTCCACCCTGGATGAATTCAAGGTTGAGGCTTAATTGGAGGCAAAGGAAAAGTATCATTCAGCCAACGGGGATGCGCTAGTTTTTCTTTTAAGTATCACTGTTACAGAAGTTTCAAACAAATCTCTTTTTCGTTTCACTTGCCAATGAGCAGTATCGATGTCGTGAATATTGCTTGCTCTGGTAAATATCAGAGCAGAAGGATTTTGAAACACAAAGGATTCGAGATCATGCACGGATTCAATCAATGGAAGGGGTCTACCAAATTCAAAAACAAACGCTGCATTACTACTTTTATAAATCGCGGCAACTGACCTCTCTGATTCACCACTCAATAATAGTTGCACTGGATTGTGGTTCATCAACTTCGGAATTACACCATAAAATAGAATTACTGAACTAACCATGTATACTCCAAGTAGCGAGTAAAGTGATTTAATAACATCACGTTTGAAGAAGAAAAAGAGACTGACCAAGGCTCCTATAAGAAATGGTACCAATAGAAAAGCATGCCGTGCGGAGGGTCCCGGTAATTCTCGTGTCAATGCAAGGTATACGCTGGCAGGTAAAGCCATGGTTAGCAACATGCCGATTAGATAGCCTGTCCAATGGCCGATTTCAATTTTGTTGCGACTGATCCATCGTTGAAGAAAGTAGCCTAGTAGTAATGATGCAAATGGAATACAAGGGGCTATGTATCCTGGAAGAAACGTTCGCGAGAGCGAAAAGAATCCTACGACTACAATGCAAATCAAAATAGAAAGCAACAACAATGGATGCCTATGCTTATGCTTCCATCCAAGCCAAAATGCTTGTGGCAGAAAAAAAGAGGCTGGTAGCAAGCTCGCTAGCAGGGCAACAATAGCAATACCTGGCAAACTCCGATGTCCTTCCATAGTAGATGAAAATCGATTCAGGTTGTGATCAAATAAGAAACCTCGTGTCCACTCACCCTGTGTTTGAATTGTTACAGCTAGGAACCACGGCAAGGCAATCAAACAAAAAATGACAGCCCCGGAAAACAACTTTATCTTTTTGAGAGACTCAAAAGTCATTTGTTGCTTCAATAACAGGTAGAAAAAAATCGGAGTGCCAATAATGATAATGGCAATAGGACCCTTTGATAGAAACGCAAGCGCAGCACAAGCATATGCCAAATTAAATTCCCAATTCCCGTTGTAAGTCAGGCCATTGTAAAACAGAAAGAGTGAAGTGGTGCAAAATAAAATCAAAAAGGGATCAGGGACAGCAAGGTGAAATTGAATCGCAACCTGAATTGAGCTGATAAAAATCAGAGATGAAAGAAATGCTGTTTTTTCATCGATCGATTTTCTTCCAAATAAATAGATTATTAAGGTCGTTGCAATTCCTGCTAGGGCTGAAAATAATCGGGCCGAAAAAGCGGAAACACTAAAAATCTTGTACGAGACTATCATTAAGAAATAATGAAGTGGTGGCTTATCCGTGCGCAACGTGTTATTAAAGGTGGGTACCACCCAATCTCCACGTTGCTCCATTTCCATTGCGCAAGCCGCATTTTTTGCTTCGTCTAAAATATAAATAGGATAGCCCCAAAGATTTGCACCAAATACAGCAATGGCTAGGATCAAAAGTATAGGTAGTCGATTTCTCTTCATGGCATAAAGGTGTGATCGTAGCATTGTTAAGTCATGATGATGCTGTTATCAATTCGTTAGGGATTTTTAATTAATCGTTAATAACTGTTTCACTAACGGGCTGCGCTCACGCACCATCTTTGCATTATGGAACTTTCAGTTATCATCACGTTGCTTGATGAAGAATCCAATGTAGGTCCGTTGATTGAACAACTTCAGGTGGCGCTGAAGGGCATCGATTATGAGATTATCCTGGTGGATGATGGATCCACTGACCAGACAGTAGCACGCATAAAGGAGTTTGCCGATGAGCGAATTAATTTGATCTGTCTAAACAAGAACTATGGACAGACACCCGCTATGGCCGCTGGAATTGATCTTGCAAAAGGCACTTATCTGGCTACCATGGATGGCGACTTACAAAATGATCCTCGGGACATTCCCAAATTGCTGCTAAAGTTAATCAGTGAAAATTGGGATGTAGTTGCCGGCTATCGAGTGCATCGAAAGGATAATTCGCTTCTTCGCAAAGTTCCAAGCAAAATAGCTAACTACTTTATACGCCAACTTTCTGGTGTACATATTCGTGACTATGGTTGCAGTCTAAAAGTATTCAAAAAAGAAACCGCCAAGAATCTTGATTTGTATGGCGAGCTCCACCGATTTATTCCTATTCTCGCTGTGCTGCAAGGAGCCAAGATCACCGACATAGAAGTGAACCATCGACCACGTATCCACGGTGTTTCAAAATATGGACTTGGACGAACCACCAAAGTGATGAGTGATTTACTGTTAATGGCATTCTTTCAAAAATACTTTAGAAGACCCATTCATTTGTTTGGGCCGATAGGCTTCGCTTCTTTGTTCTCTGGAATGGCGATTAACTTTTATTTGCTGTTTTTAAAAATAGTTGGGGAAGATATATGGGGAAGGCCCCTACTTCTTTTAGGAGTATCCCTCACCTTGGCTGGAATTCAATTTCTCACCTTTGGCCTCATTGCTGAGTTAGTCATGAGGATATACTATGAATCGCAAAATAAAAAGACATATTCAGTGAAGGAGATATTTCAGGGCAAGCGCAAAGCATCACCAATTCACTTTGACTGGATGGTGCAGGCATAGATTCCGATTTACCAACTGACTAAGTTCTAACCAATACAAATTGGCGGGTATAAACAGCAATCGCCATTACTTGCGCAACGAGTAGCACTAAATCGACATCGTGTTTCGGATGAAAAGTGGCGTACACAATCACCAAAACAGAACCGACAATGCTGATCAGCCAAAAAGCTGGAGGAAATACCGAGCTGCTTACTTTCTCAGACTGAATCCATTGATAAGCAAATCGCAGATTTAATAATAGCTGACCGACTATGCCAACGATGTAGATCAAGCTGTTACTTTTAAAACCAATATTGACCGCGTTATAAATAGATAGGTCTGAAAGGCATATCAAAATTGGAAGCGCCATCAATAGAAGTCGTATTTGTCTCGAAATTATGTTCCACTGATTTTGTAACTGAAGATTCCGTATGTAAATAAAATAATTCAGGATCTGTCCGATTATGATTACTGGATCTGATCGAAGGACTCCATAGACAAGCAGCAATGCAGATGCCATCAAACTCAATTGCCAAAAAATTACATGGGCACTCGTGGTGCGTTCACGCTCAGAAAAGAAAAGCTGAACGATAATGCGAACACCAAATAGGCTCTGTGACAAAAATCCGATCGCTAAAACAAAAATACTGTCAGGGTTAATCATGCTGCTATTCAATGTTCAGTTTGAAGCCATTCCTTCCTTTCGGAACAATCCAATGGATGCCTAATTTCCACATTAGTCCTTCCATGCATTTCTCTATGGAAAAATGATGCTGAAAAAGATTAGAACCACTAGTGACCTGTAGCACGTGATCATGCGTCAGCGTGCGATGCGCATTCTGAGCAATGAAGTAAAAAACTTCAAATTCTTCCGGCAGCAGCTTTACCCTCCGATTATTTTTTATCACCAGATTTTCACCGCGAATAATTTTCCAACCTCCAATTTCCAGGCGATCGAATCGCTTCTGTATAATGAGCTTCTTGCGAAGGACAAGCTCGATTCTTTTTGTTAATGACCGAAGGCCAAGCATTTTATGGATGAAATCATCGGCACCAGACCCAAAAGCCATTTTCTCATAGTGTGATTCAACGAGTGCCGTAAGCATAAAAATTGAAATGTTTTCAAATGAGTGTGAAGACCTGAATTGCTTGCAGACAGAAAACCCATCCACCTCGGGCATCACGGCATCTAGTATGATTAATGTTGGGTTAAATTCTTGAGCATATTCCAAAGATCTCCTCGGGTCATTCAAACATTGCACTTCATATCCCTCCCTATGAAGATTGTATTCTAATAGTTCCAGAATATCGAGATCATCATCAATAATTAAAATTCGGTGCGATGAAATCATAGTGGGAAAAAAACAGCGGAGCCCCCGCTGTTTTTTTGATAATGCCAACCTTAACAACTCAAATATGCATCAGCGAGTTTATGCTATCATTTTTCAGGGTTTATTTCATCATTAATTAATTGTTTGTTAATGATTACTTAAGCTGCGAGCCAGAATGATTATGGTAATTTTAAAGAAATCAAAAGGTCACTCTGAATTAATGAACGATGAGCTTGATAATTACAGGAGGGGGTTTATTGCCGCACTAAACCCCTATTTGGACATGTTGCGTCTTCGAAAAGAGACTATGAGCCATCCCGACTGGCTAGAGCTAGTGAACCGAACACGTCAAAGTATCCGTGCGAACCCTGATCAATATCTCGGCAAGGCCTTGCCTTCGAAAATCGTAGTGGATAAGTTGGTCAATGAAATATTTACGAGCAAACTCTTCTTCGAGGAGTAAGTATTTTTACTTGACACTTGCTCGGTTAGAAGTGAATCACTTGGCCTTCATTAATCAACCGTAGGTACACTCGCTTCATCATTACTTAACTGTTTGTTAACCTTTTTTTCACAATGCCCGCGCACTCATTATCTACTTTTGAGCGCACAATCATAGTGATGAATGAAAGGTGACTTTGAAGATGAAAAATTAAGTTTTCTGGTAGCGCTTCATCCGTACCTGGAAATGTTGCGTTTGCGGAAAAGCACCATGAGCTATCCGGATTGGCTTCAATTGGTTCACCACACAAAGAATCGTATAAAGGAAACCCCTGATCAATATTTAGGTAAAAATCTGCCCGCACAAAACGTAATCGACCGTCTGGTTAATGAAATCTTTATCGAAAATGTTTTTTTGGCTGAGCAGCTACTCTAAGAACGCTCAATACTTGAAAATGCAAAACTGATCTCCCTCCCAATTTCCAACACACGTTCGGCATATTTTTGAGCTTCCTGTGGCGTGTCATCAAAATCCTTTGGATCATTGAAGGGAAGAGTGATCCGCCTGGAAGCTCCAATTACCAGTGGACAATTTTCGTCAGCGTGTGAGCACGTCATCACGGATGCAAAATCTTTTTGTGGATTGAACGGATCATTATAGACTTTTGAAAAGGCCATTACGGTGGGCAAGTCTTCACCAACAGAAACAACATAACGTGGATTAGCCGATTCACTGGCTTTTACAATCTTGAAACCAGCATTACTCATTGCTGCTACGGCACGTGCATTAAATGCGGTTGCTTCTGTGCCTCCAGAGTAACATTTAACATTTTCAATTCCATAATAGCAAGCCGCTGCATGTGCCCACAGTTGGGCAATATGGCTTCTGCGGGAGTTGTGTGTGCAAATAAAATTTAAAGAAGCTGCCAGTCCCTGCTTTCTTTTTTCTGAAATGAACAAAGAAAGCTGCCGCAGAATTTCCTTTCGGGATTCGGGAATTTGTAAGAACTCTTTTTCGAATTGCTGGAATTGCCTTTGCAGGTGATTAAAAACGATTTTCATGTTGCGAAGATAGGAAGGCTACACAGAGATCAAAGTGAGAAAATCCAGTGCCAATTATTATCCAAACTTTATCGTAATGAATATCACTTTATCCTAATGTTATTTTGAATAATTAGCCAACTCACTCATTTTCATTTGCCCAGGCTCAACTTGTGAAAATCAGTGAATCAAGATTGATGATATCCGTCATGATCGCTGCATCATGTCCTTAACAATTTGGTAATACTGTGTACCCCCTTAGGTAATATGCCCACCCGACCTTTGCCTGCAAATAAGAACTATGAAACATCTTTCTAAAATCATTTTCTTTCTGCTGCTTTCCGTGAGTGCATTCGCACAAGTGGGTACCATTAAGGGAACCATTAAGGATGAAAAAACAGGAGAGGGCTTGATTGGCGCAAACGTTGTGATAGAAGGCACCGTACAAGGTGCATCGACTGATATTGAAGGAAATTTTACCATCCCGAGAGTAAAAGCCGGAAAATACAATCTGGTGATCACGTCAGTTTCCTACATCGCAAAGACAATCCCCAACATTGAAGTGTACCCCGATCAAACGACTGTGCTCAACAGTTCATTGAAAGAAGATGTACAGGAGTTGCAAGATGTGGTGGTTACAGCGCGCAAGCAAACGGATACGGATGTTTCGGTAATAACCGAATTGAAAAAATCAGATTTAGTGGCGGTGGGAATTTCTTCGCAGCAAATCCGCTTGTCGCAAGATCGCGATGCCGGCCAGGTGATCAGAAGAGTGCCCGGTGTAACCATCGTAGGAAATCGTTTTGTAAATGTACGTGGCCTCAGTGAACGCTATAGCACCGTAATGTTGAATGGAATTATTGCTCCCAGCACAGAAGTAGACTCAAAAGCATTTTCATTTGATTTGATTCCCAGCAATATGCTTGATCGTATGTTGGTGTTCAAGTCTGGATCGGCTGAGTTGCCAGGCGAATTGGCAGGAGCCGTTATCAATATTTATACAAAAAATGTGGTGGAAGAGAATTCGATTTCGCTTTCTGTTTCCGGAAGCTTCCGCAATCAAACTACCGGGCAGCAGGTTTTCTTAAGCAATGAAAAAGGATCACAGGATTGGCTGGGCCGCGATGATGGCACAAGAGCATTGCCAGCAGGATTCCCTTCCCAGAACTTGCGCATCTTGTCGCAAAATCCATCCGATCAAAATGTGAACAAGTTGATCAGTGCTACAAAGTTGTTGCCGAATAACTGGGGAACACGTTCACTCACGGCTGCGCCCGATATGCGCGTAAATCTTGACATCGCTCGTGTGTTCAATATTGGTTCCAAAAAACTGGAGAATATTACTTCACTTAGCTATGCGTCCACCAATCAGCAATTGAAGATTGAACAAAATTATTACGACTTCTTTAACACGGTAGAACAAAAGAGTCCGGCACGTTATCGCTACAACGATACACGATTCACACAGACCAATCGCCTGGGTGCTATCAGCAACTTCACCTTTGAAATCAATCCATCCAACCGAATTGAATTCAGGAATTTTTATAATCAACAAGGACAGAACCAATCAACGTTCAGAACAGGTACTGATAATGCGCAAGGTTTCGATATCAAAAATCAATCCTTCAATTATAGCGCAAGAAGCATTTACAGCGGTCAATTATCCGGTAAGCACAGTTTGTCAGATGCGTTGAATGTGAACTGGATTTTTGGATATAACACCACCAACGCTAATCAGCCGGATTACCGCAGAGTTCGCTCGCAAAAGTCAATTGGATCCACGGATGGTTTCTCTATTGTTATTCCTCCCGGTGCAAGTTCGTTCGATGCCGGAAGATTTTATTCTAAGCTAAATGAACAGACACTTTCTGCAGCAGGAAACATTGACTGGAAATTGAATCCATCCGAAACGGATGAAAGCAAACAAATCAAAGTATTGGCCGGATATTATGCCGAGCAAAAAACCAGAACATTTGACGCGCGCTGGGTAGCCTACAAATGGTTGAACTCTTCTGTCATTGATAATAATCTTTTGCTGGGATCATTCGATCAGATTTTTGCCCCACAAAATTTAGGAACCAAATTTATTCTTGAAGAAGGTACAAATGAAGGTCCCGATTTATATGATCGCTATGATGGACACAATCAACTAGCTTCCGGCTATGCGAGCATCGTAGCTCCCTTTGCTGGTAAGTTTCGCTTATCTTCAGGATTAAGAGTAGAGCACAACGTTCAGCAGATTGATGTGTACGATGCGAACGGCAAGAAGCAACGCGTGACCAATAGTCCAGTAACTGTACCGATGCCTTTCCTCAACTTATCGTACAATGTAAACGAGCAAATGTTGTTGCGTGTGGCTTACAGTAAAACAGTAAACCGTCCGGTGTTTCGTGAGTTGGCTCCCTTCAACTATTACGACTTCGATCGCAATGCCGATATTTTTGGAAATCCTAATTTGAAAACTGCACGCATCGATAATTTGGATTTGCGTTGGGAGTTGTATCCTTCCAAAGAAGAGAGCGTTTCATTTGGAGTCTTTTACAAGAACTTCAAAGATCCGATTGAACAATATCTGGCACCAGGATCAAACCTGCGCTATGGATACACCAATGCAGACAAGGCTACTAATTATGGAGTAGAGGCTGAATTAAGAAAGTCGTTAGATGGATTGACGGAAAGTGCATTCCTGAATAAAGTGACATTTGTGTTCAACGGAGCGCTGATTAAAAGTAAAATCCAACTTCCTTCCAACCTTGACAACCTGGATAAAGATCGCGCCATGCAAGGACAATCTCCTTACGTGCTTAACTCAAGCTTGTACTACAATGATTTTGCAAAAGGCTTGCAGGCCAGTATTCAGTACAATGTGTATGGCAAACGAATCTTTGCTGTAGGCGACAAAGATTTGAATCCTACGCAGTATGAGATGCCCCGCAACCAAATTGACTTGACGGTATCCAAGCAACTCTCATCACACTTTGAAATTAAGTTTGGAATTCAGGATGTGTTAAATCAAAAGTACCGTCTGGTGCAGGACTCCAATCGCGATAAAAAGATCAATGGCACTGACGAATCCATTCAATCTTTCCGCTGGGGGCAATACACCACGTTGGGCGTGATTTGGAGACTTTAAGAAATTGTTATCGATATCAATGCAGTAAAGGGAGCCATGAGCTCCTTTTCTGTTTTTATCACCCCATTATTAAATCAACCCTAACGCGCACTTAACGCTCTCGTAACATGTGGGGTGTAGTTTTGCATCAGAAAATGACAAGTAAATCTCATTAACAATAAAACATGGAAAATCTATTTAAAAGTTTTACACAAGTTTCGATGTTGCTCGCAACGGCAGCGTTGATCACATTGTCTTCCTGCGGCAGCGATCCGGATCCGGTATTTGCTGAACCCACCATCACGGTAACGCCAAGTTCAGCTTCGCAGGCTCCGGGTGGAAAAGTAACATTCTCCATTGCTATCACTGCAGAAGGAAATGCGGCATCGGTGAAACTGGGAGATACTGAAATCAAAACCTATGTGAATGACACTAAGGCTGATGCATTCACTTACGAATACACGGTTCCTTCCGGTGCAACTTCTGGAAATATTACGTTTACCGTAACCGATAAACAAAGCACACCGAAAACAGGGACCGCAACAGTTGCGATGACGGTAGGAAAGGAAACCGTTACCGTTGATGCAACCATCACTGCCAACACAACATGGTCGGCCAGCAAGTATTATTTATTGAAAGGAAATGTATACGTGCAGTCTGGTGCGGAGTTAACCATCGAGCCAGGCACAATTATTTTTGGTGACAAAGTAACAAAGGGTGCTTTGATCATTAGTCGTGGTGCAAAGATTCATGCTAAAGGAACTGCAGCTGCACCAATTGTTTTCACTTCTTCTGCGCCAAAAGGTTTTCGCAATTATGGCGACTGGGGCGGTGTTGTGATTTTAGGTAAGGCAGTAAATAATCAATCGTTGGATCAATCCATCGAAGGAATTTCTGCACCGACAGGCGATAATGGTAAATATGGTGGTCAGGCAGATGACGATAATTCAGGCGAGTTCTATTATGCTCGCATTGAGTTTGCTGGTATCGCACTTTCTACGGATAATGAATTGAATGGATTGACGTTGGGCAGCGTGGGTAGCGCAACACAAATTCATCATATCCAGGTTTCTTATTCTGGTGATGACTCATACGAATGGTTTGGCGGAACAGTGAATACTTCTTACCTCGTGGCTTATCGCGGATGGGATGATGAGTTTGATACAGACTTTGGCTATCGTGGAAACAATCAGTACTTAGCTTCATTCCGTGATCCCAACATTGCCGACAAATCAGGATCGTGTGGTTTTGAATCAGACAATGATGGAAGTGGATCAGATAAGACTCCGATTACGGCCGCAAAATTCTCGAACGTTACCATCTTTGGTCCATATGTATTCGCACCGTTAAGTTCAGGAGCATTGAGTGCGAATGCTGCGAGCGCTAACTATACGAATGGCGCTCATATTCGCAGAAATTCAGCGCTGCAGGTTTACAATACTGTTTTGGTAGGATGGGGAAGAACCAACGGAGTATTTTTTGACAAGACAAATGTGAATGCAGTATTCAAAGGAAACTATGTTGGACGCACTGTGGGTACTTTAAAATCAGCTTCGGCTGCTACTGTTCCTTACAACGATGCAAACTTTGCTACCGAGAACGTCATCGAAACCTCACAGGCAACGGTTGATCTTTCTGCGAAATTTGCCGGCATGACGGGGGCGATGAATATCGCATCACCGAACGGATTATTGGCAGCGAACTCACCACTATTAACGGGTGCAGCGACAGTGCCTGCAGGCCTTACACAAACAACCTATGTTGGAGCATTTGATTCAGCAAATAATTGGATGACTGGCTGGACCAACTTTGATCCTATTAATACAACCTACTAAGTTTTTTTAGAGTGGTTTAGTGAAGACCCCGCTGAGTCGGGGTCTTTTGTTTTACCTTTGTTTAAAGCGTTCCGTGATGAGAAAATATTTTATAGCCAGTATGATTTTGTTGTTTATCCAGTGCGCACCGAAGGATCAATTTGATCCGCTCACACATTTTGATCGGGCAAAGCAATCGGACATCATTTATAAAACCATTCGCTACTCGGCCAAGCTTGCCCCCAATGCAAATAACAACACGATGTTTAGCCCTGAGTTTGACCAATACTATCACTCACAAGCAGCCGATTATGCCTTCTTAAAAATTCATAAACGTGATGATGGTGCTTATGATTTTCTATTATCGCGGCCCGCGCGCAGCATCACACCTATGTTTGAAGGAATTGCCGGGCAGTTTAAATTGAATGACCGTGATTCATTGGTTGAGTACGATGAAGTATTTCGCACCTGGAAGATGTCTTACAAAGATTTGACTGAGCGCGGATCTTTTCTTTTTATGAGAATGATTAATGGAGAGGATTTAACCAA
The DNA here is from genome assembly GCA_966095315.1 of uncultured Cyclobacteriaceae bacterium. GTDB lineage: Bacteria > Bacteroidota > Bacteroidia > Cytophagales > Cyclobacteriaceae > ELB16-189. The sequence goes on along the minus strand of CBHTSG010000001.1, from coordinate 41,228 downwards.
GTTCTACTCCAAAACAGCGGGAGATCAATACATTGAATTTCCGGATGATCGGTTTAGCTATGATAAAAACCTGAGACGATGGAAGGACAGTGTGTTTGACTCTAAAGGAATCAATTAATTTTCCTGTACTTCTCTTTATGTAATTCCATCACTTTTTTGATTTGGGCGTTGGCATTGGCGATGGAGTCTTGAGCTTTTTTATTGTTTTCAATTTTTATCAGCAAAACGGCATGCTCCACCTTATTGGCTTCCAACGATTTTTCTAATTGAATTTTTTCCTTTTCGTTGTTGATCAACTTACCATTGAGATCGCTATTTTGATTTACCAGCTTCTGTTGTTGGCGCTCTACCGCATCCAGCGCTTGCTGAGTTTCATCAATCTGTGCCTGTACTTTGTCTTTGTAGTATTTGATACCAAACTGGTAAACAAGTTTGTCAAGTTCACGATTAGCATAATTCACCTCGGTGGATTCCCACTCGCTGGCAATAATGCCGGCCCACACGGTGGTTGACTTTTCGTCTCCCTTTGAAGTTGCGTAAATGAATTTCTTAGCGAATGCCGTTCCGTTTAAAACCGGATCGCCCACCGTGATGACGTCCACACCTTGCTTTGCTTTACCAATATCCTTTAAAAATTTCACCCATGCCGCAGTAACATCTTCTTTCTTTCCCTCCAGCGTGGCAGAAAAACCTTCTACTGTCTCCGTCTTTACTTTTTCATTTTGATTGATAACAGTCACTTTTTGTGCTGTCGCGAAGAATGTAATGGAGGTGAAGAGTATGCACGCAATAACTTTATTCATATTCTGGTTGTTACTTTAGTGTTCAAATCTACTAATTCCCTTCATGGCTAAAAAAATATTGATCACCGGAGCTTCAGGTTTAGTAGGCTCACGGTTGACAGCACTGCTCCTGCAAAAAGGCTACCAGGTTTCGCACCTTGGCAGAGCTAAAAAAAGTGGCGCTGTTCCATCTTTCGTATGGGATGTGGAAAATGGAACTATTGATAGTGCTGCCTTTGAAGGAGTTAACACTATTATTCATTTAGCGGGTGCAGGCGTAGCAGATAGGCGCTGGACAGCAGAGCGTAAGAAAGAAATTTTGGACAGCCGCACACAATCTACTCAGTTGCTTTTTGAATTTTTGAAAAGTAATCGCCACAGCGTAAGGTCTTTCATATCGGCATCGGCCATTGGAATTTATGGCTTCGTTAATCATGAAAAAGTGTTTGCCGAAGAGAGTGCCCCGGCAAATGATTACCTCGCACAAGTAGTGAAGCAATGGGAAGCTTCAGTCGATCAAATCAACTCGTTAGGTGTTCGTGTTGCTAAGCTACGAATAGGAATCGTGCTGAGCGACAAGGGCGGAGCACTTACTGAAATGGCAAGACCAATTCGATTGGGAATTGGTTCTCCTTTGGGCTCGGGAGATCAGTATATCTCCTGGATTCATCTTGATGATTTGTGTGAGATGTTTATCAAGGCTGTGGAAGATGAAACTCTTTCCGGTGCTTATAATGCTGTTGGGCCACGCTGGCATACCAACCGCGAACTGACCAAAGCGATTGCAAAAGTGTTGAAACGACCACTCTTGCTCCCGCCTGTGCCCGCTTTTGTTTTGAAAATTATTGTTGGTGAAATGGCGGACATTGTGCTTGGAGGGAGCAAAGTGTCGTCAAAAAAAATAGAAGCGACCGGATTTAAATTCAAGTTTACGGATTTGGAAGAGGCACTGAAGGATTTGCTACGATGACTCCTGCGGCTTTACGCTGCCATTCCTCTGCGATTATCTGCCCCGATCCGCGGGAAAATAATTTAATTACTCGTAGAGGTTGCCACTGCAATCTTCGAGTCGGCAGTACCATAATACAAAAACCATTTTCCTTTAAAAGGCACCATGCCCTCAATAAAGCAAACCTGATTTACTTGTCCATCCATTTCGAAGGGGCGGTCCGGTTTCATAAAATTTTCTTCCAGGCGATTGATCAGCCTGGCAGGATCGGTTGCATCGAACAATGCCTGTCCTGAACAATATGCACCCTTCGCCAGATTGGGGTCTCCGCCTTCCTCTAAATTCATTCCATTATACAAGAGCAAAATTCCCTCTTCACGAACTAAAGCATATGGACCACTCTCTACTAGCCGACTATCAAAATATCCGGGCCGTGGCTTCAGCACTGATTTTAGTTTTCCATTTTCTTCTACCGGCTGCCAGTGAACGAGATCACTTGATGTGGCCATGAAAAGATCGGTATCTCCAAAATACATCCAATACTGATTGTTAATTTTTTGGGCGATGACCTTATCACCAATTTGTTTTGCCACAATGGCTCCCGACTTACTCCACGAGTCGGTATATTTTCCCTCAAGCACCAGCCCGTGTTTTGTCCAGTGTACAAGATCTTTTGATGAGGCAATGCATAGCCGCGCAAGATTGCCATCGTAAGCAGTGTAGGTCATGAAATAAATTCCAGAATCACTTTCCACAATTCTTGGATCTTCAATCCCACCTTCCCATTCATATGCTTTCATAAAATCTTCATCGGGAAAGAGCACCGGCTCTGTATTTCGCGAAAAGTGAACACCATCGATACTTTTAGCCAAGCCAATCCGCGAAGTGCCTGCATATTTTCCAATCACATCTTCCGCACGATAGAGCATAAATACGGTATCATTTCTGACCACGGTGGCGGGATTGAATACATCTTTCTCTTCCCACTTCACTTCCTTTTTCAAGATGGGGCAAATAAATTTTCCTTCACCCGGAGTTAAAATGGGATTAGCCTCATCCACTTTTTCAAAAGGTAATAGGGCCCACGATGTTTGATCAGGTGCAGACTTCTTTTCGGATGGGCTGCACTGAATCATGATAAAAAAGAAGAGAACTAAAAGCGCAGAATGACCTCGGGCGATTTTTTTACGTTTCATTTCTTAACTTGGCGTTTATGAAAATATAAGATATGGCAGCAAAAGTTAAGAAGAAAAAAGTTGATGACACGGTAATACAGCAAGCGATGGAAGAAGAGCATCGCATTCGCAAGGCTTTTAAGGACAAAGACTGGGCAGAAATTAAAAGTTCTGACTCTTGGGTGATCTTCAAAGTGATGAGCGAATTCGTAGAGGGCTTTGAGAAGCTGGCGAAGATTGGTCCTTGTGTTACCATTTTCGGATCGGCACGTACCAAGCCCAATAATCCATATTATAAAATGGCAGAAGAGATTGCCTACAAACTAGTGCAACATGGCTATGGCGTGGTAACCGGTGGCGGGCCCGGTATCATGGAAGCTGGTAATAAGGGTGCTAATCGTGCAGGAGGAAAATCTGTGGGCTTGAATATTTATCTGCCGCATGAGCAAAAAGGGAACCCCTACATTGATGCGGATAAACTGATCACGTTCGATTACTTCTTTGTGCGCAAAGTAATGTTTGTAAAATACTCTCAGGGTTTCATCGTGATGCCCGGAGGTTTTGGAACGCTGGATGAACTATCGGAAGCGTTAACCCTTATTCAAACTAAAAAGATCGGCCGTTTCCCGATTGTGATGGTAGGAAAAAAATTCTGGGCTGGTATGCTGGACTGGATCAAGAAAACCTTGATTGTAGAGGGCATGATCAGTGAAGAAGATTTGGATCTCTTCAATGTGGTAGATACGCCTGAAGATGCGGTGCGCGTGATTGATGAGTTCTACAATAAATATTTGTTGTCGCCAAACTTCTGATTTTTTTAATGAAGGCTTCTTCATTTTTTTCGGTGATCACGCTGGCGCTGCTGGTAGGATATATAGTTTACGACCAGAGGAATAATTTTTCAGGCAGCCCCATTTCGGATGAATCAGAACCCGTTAGAACGGAGGAGTCTGCTGCTCCCTTTGTGGCAATGTCGTATGACCTTCCTGCAAAGGTCTCCTTTGCAGGAGAGGAGGTACCCCTGTCTTTACCCGATGTGAGCGAACGACTTGACAAGGAATTACAGATTAATGTTTATTTACAAAGCAGCACACTTTTCCTCATCAAACGCGCACATCGCTGGCTTCCAACTATTGAACAAATACTAAAAGAGAACAACATTCCAGATGATTTTAAATACTTACCGTTGATTGAAAGTGCCTTAATCAATGCGAAGTCGCCAAAGGAAGCCGTGGGCTATTGGCAAATACTGGAAGATTCAGGAAAAGAGTTGGGCCTGGAAATCACAAAAGAAGTAGATCAGCGATACGATCCGATCAAAGCCACCACTGCAGCATGCAAATACCTGAATAAAGCGTTCGAAAAATTTGGGAGCTGGACACTCGTAGCGGCATCCTACAATTGTGGTATGGGCGGACTACGAAGACAAATGGAAGAACAAAAAGTTACTTCCTATTACGATCTTCATCTCAATGATGAAACCTCTCGCTATGTTTTTCGATTGCTTGCCATCAAAGAGATTTTTGAAAACCCATCGAAGTATGGTTTTAAATTGAAGAACGAGCACCTCTATCAACCCGAGAATCACAAACTTGTGGAGGTAAAAGAATCCATCCCGGATTTAATTGCCTTCGCACAAGCACAAGGTATAAACTATAAATTGCTCAAGCGCCACAACCCCTGGCTGCGCGATAATAAACTTACCGTGAGGAAGGGCAAGACCTATCAGATTGCGATTCCATAATCATTCGCTTGCAAAGACGCCTCGTACCTCGGCATGACATAGCGTGTAGGTTTTTCTAAGATTTTTGGCCTGATCGTGATAAAGCTTCCTTTGGAGGCCATGGATCAATAACAGAAGGATTGAGTGAGTTTAGATTTGAATTACTGATCTTAATAAGCTCCAATTTTTTTACTCTGGACCAACCTTTGATTTCCTTTTCACGACTAATTGCATCGTTGATATACTTGTAGTGTTCCCAATAAACCAGGAGATAGGCATAATATCTTCCCGCATATGTTTTAGGGGCGCCTCTGTTCAAGTAATGTTCAATAATTCGCTGAGCCAAATTATTTGTTACACCAGTATACAGCACGTTTTTTCCTGGGTTAGTGGTGATATACACATAATAATTATGACTCACGGCACTTAATTTATTCAAAAAAACTCTTTAGCAAAATGCCTCTTAAAAGACCGGATCGTAATTTTACTGTGTCATGCCGAGGCACGAGGCATCTTTGCTACCGTTGAAAACACATTTGTCAGTTCAACAACATTTTTTTAGCTACTCTTCCTGTTTCTTTGTTTACTTTAGTCGTCCACCGAATCGATTATTATGGAAAACACTTATTACAAACCCGAAGACCTCAAAAAATTTGGAAGCATAGCCGAATGGGAAGGAAATCTGGCAAAGAAATTTTTTGACTGGTATGGCGATGCCTTTAAAGAAGGTGATCTTACTGCGCGCGAAAAATCGTTGATTGCATTGGCGGTTGCACACACCGTTCAATGCCCATATTGCATTGATGCCTATACACAAGATTCGCTGGAGAAAGGTGCTACTGAAAAGGCAATGATGGAGGCCATTCATGTGGCCGCAGCCATTCGCAGTGGATCAACTTTGGTGCACGGTGTGATGATGATGAACAAGGCGAAGAAACTATCCATGTAAAACTTTGTTGTAGGTACATGATCAAATCGCTGCACGCACGGCATCACCAGTTGGCCAATCAGTCACGACAAGTCGAAATCCTTTCTAATGGAATTTTTGGGGATGGTAAACTGCCCACGTTTCAAAAAAAAATTGAGACGACCCATCATTTTCCGCTGAAGCCATCCAAGCTTGAAATCTTTCAAGTGAATATTGGGTACATGTGCAATCAGGTATGTAAACATTGCCATGTGGATGCAGGACCCGATCGCCAGGAAATGATGACGCGCGAAACCATGCAGCAATGCCTTGATGCACTTTCGCGAACGAAAATTAAAACATTAGATATCACGGGCGGAGCACCCGAAATGAATCCCGACTTCCGTTGGTTCGTGAGTGAAGCACATCGGTTGGGTGTCAATGAGATTATTGTTCGCTCCAACCTTACTATTTTAGTTGCCAATCCAAAGTATCACGATCTGCCGCAATTTTTCAAAGAGAACCATGTGCGCGTTTGCTCCTCACTTCCATTTTACAATGCCGGCAAAACCGACCGACAGCGTGGAGAGGGGGTTTTTACAGATTCCATAAAAGCATTGCACAGGCTGAATGAAGTGGGCTACGGAAAATCTGGAAGTGGACTAGTACTCGACTTAGTGTATAATCCTATTGGTGCATTTCTTCCCGGTGATCAGTTGCAACTGGAGCGCGATTTCAAAAAAGAATTGAAAGACCATTTCAATGTAGACTTCAATAATTTATTCACCATCACCAACATTCCGATTAGTCGTTTTCTGGATTTTCTGCTGGAGTCCGGAAACTATGAAGACTACATGGAGAAGTTGGTAAATGCTTTTAATCCTGCAGCGGTAGCAGGAGTAATGTGTCGCAATACCATCTCCATTGACTGGCAAGGAAATTTGTACGATTGTGATTTCAATCAGATGCTGGGATTAAAAGTTGATTCAAAAATAAAAGGTCATGTCCGCGATTTTGATGTTCCGTCTTTGGAGGGCCGAGATATAATTATCGGTCAGCATTGCTATGCCTGTACCGCTGGCGCGGGATCTAGTTGCCAGGGCACTGTGGCTTGATTTTTATTTTTATATTTTTAATTGATTTGTGATTTGGTACGCTGAGCATGTCGAAGCGTGTGATTCTTCTTCTTCAACTACTTTAAAAATTTCTAATTTGAACACTTACCTCGAAACAACACGAAACGTTTATAAAGAAGCCGCTGAAAATCCGCAGAAAGGATTGTGTTGTACCACTACAGCCGTCTGGCAATTACCGGGATTGAAGATTCCACAAAAAATGCTCGACATGAATTATGGTTGTGGCAGCACCGTTAATCCGCGCGATCTGGTGAATGATCCCACCATTCTTTATGTTGGTGTGGGTGGCGGAATGGAACTGTTGCAGTTCTCCTACTTCAGCAGAAAGAAAAGTGGTGTCATTGGCATTGATGTGGTGGATGAAATGCTGAATGCTTGTCGTGAGCATTTTAATGAGGCTGAGAAATTAAACCCTTGGTTCAAGTCAGAGTTTGTGGAGTTGCGCAAAGGTGATGCGCTTAGTTTGCCAATACCAGATGCTTCCGTGGATGTGGCCGCGCAAAATTGTCTGTTCAATATTTTTACACACGAAGATTTGAAACTTGCGTTGAACGAAATGTATCGTGTGATGAAGCCACATGGTCGATTAGTTCTTTCCGATCCTACGTGCGAGACAGAAATGCCGGCATCCCTAAAACAAGATGAGCGGCTAAGAGCATTGTGTTTGAGCGGAGCGCTTCCGTTGCGGGAATATTTGAAAATGATAACCGATGTTGGTTTTGGGACAGTAGAAGTTCGCGCCAAGCGCCCTTATCGAATTCTTGATCCCAATCATTACGATACGGATAAATTAATTTATATCGAAAGTGTAGAAGTATGTGCGATCAAAGATCCGATGCCCAAGGATGGCCCGTGCATATTCACCGGTAAGACTGCCATTTATTTTGGAAGCGAAGAATACTTTGATGATCGCCAGGGTCATGTTTTAATGCCGAATCAGCCCCTCGCAGTCTGCGACAAAACTGCAGCAGCGCTTGCCAATCTGAATCGCGATGACATTTTCATTTCAAACTCCACGTGGTTTTATGATGGTGGAGGATGCTGCTAACTTCGCCAAGTCGTAAATTGTACTTTACAAAATCAAAAATAAATTGAGACCTTATATTTTAAGTGAGACCAATTGGAAACACATCAAGGATGCAGACTTTGATCTTGCTATCCTTCCCTGGGGAGCAACGGAAGCCCACAATTATCATTTGCCCTACGGCACCGATATTATTGAGGCAGAAGCGATCGCGGCAGAAAGCGCGAGACTAGCTCATGAGCGTGGCGCAAAAGTGATTGTGCTGCCAGCCATTCCGTTTGGTGTTAATACCGGTCAGTGGGATGTGAAGCTGGACATGAACATGAGCCCCAGCACACAACTTTTAATCCTTACCGATGTGATCGAAACCTTAAATCGACAGGGAATTTATAAACTCATGATTCTGAATAGTCATGGCGGCAATGATTTCAAAACCATGATCCGTGAGTTGGGATTAAAATTTCCGAAAATGTTTCTCTGTCAATGCAATTGGTTTCAAATGCCGATTCAAAAAGATTTCTTTGAAAACAAAGACGATCATGCAGGCGAAATGGAAACAAGCCTGATGATGTACTTACGACCAGACCTGGTGCTGCCACTAGCGGAAGCAGCGGATGGCAGTGCCAAGAAATTTAAATTCGAGGCCATCCGCGAAGGCTGGGCCTGGGCCGAACGTCAATGGACAAAGGTGACCGAGAGCACCGGCATAGGCGATCCGCGCAAAGCGACTAAAGAAAAGGGCGAGAAATTTTTTAATGCCGTATGCAACAAGGTTGCGCAATTCATGCTGGACGTTGCCAGGACGGATAAAAGCGATCAGTACATTTAACCCCTCGCGAAAAAAGCTTCAATACATCCGGCAAATGGCATAATCAGAATATTATTATAAATATAGTTGCACGACTATATTTATAGTTATACATTTGTGCATGGCACAGAAGCAGCTAACGAAAGCAGAAGAGCAAGTCATGCAATTTTTATGGAAGTTGGAACGTGGCTTTCTGAAGGATATTCTTGAATCGTTTCCCGATCCTAAACCAGCGTATACCACTGTTTCCACGGTGATCCGGGTTTTAGTAAGGAAAAAATTTATTGGTTTTAAGACGTATGGAAAGATCAATGAGTATTATCCACTGATTTCCAAGAGCGCTTATTTTAATAGCCGACTCAAACCAATCATGTCAGAATATTTTACGGAGTCGACCTCAAACCTCGCCTCTTATTTTTCCAGTTCAAAGCTGAACCTAACGGAGTTGGAAGAACTTCAGCGGCTCATTGATAAAAAGATCAAAGAACTAAAGGCTAAAAAGAAATAGTATGATCACGCTAGGATTGTATTTAATAAAAGTTTGTGTTTGCCTGGTGATACTGTATCTGCCCTACGTGATTTTGTTTAGAAAAAACACATTCTTTCAAGCCAATCGATTGTATCTTCTTTCGGCCCTCATTAGTTCCTTCATAATACCCGTCATTGAAATTCCGCAAGGGAATGCGATTCATTCAGTCATTGAGCTTTCATCGTCAAAAACTTCACTCAATCAGTATTATGACGACTTCGCCTCCGCAGAATCATTTGATTCGAATTCAATCAATTATTCAATGATCTTGTCGGTCTTGTATTTTTCAGGTGTATTGATTTTTGCAGGGCGGCTAATTTTATCAGTAAGGACAATTTTGAAAATCAAACGGAATTCTGAAGTCATTAAAATTGATGATACCAACATTGTAAGAATCGATTCGGATGAACCTTTTTCATTTTTCAATTTCATTTTCCTTCCGAACGATAAAATCAATCCATTAATTATTCAACACGAAAAGGTGCACGTCAGTCAGTGCCATTGGATTGACTTACTATTAATAGAAGCAGCGACAATCGTGCTCTGGTTTAACCCAATCATCCTGTTGTTCAAGCGATCACTAAAATTGCAACACGAATACCTTGCCGATGAAAATGCGATACGTGGCGATGTACAAACAGAAGATTATCTCCATTGCTTACTCAAGGAAGTTCAACGCACGCATCTTTACGGACCCATCAGTAACTTTTATTTTCAATTCATTAAAAACCGAATCACCATGATTACAAAAAAAAGAACACCTCTTCCTTTTTTGGCTTTATACTTTATTCTGATCCCAACTATTTTCTTGCTTTCGTTCAGCTTTTCAAAAGGACCAATTAATACTTTTAAAAGTCCTGATGTTGCTATCCGTGTTTCTGAAAATGGTATTCCTGCAATTGCGCCAGTAGATTTAAACAAAGCAAAAATTTCGTCTGGTTATGGCATGCGAAGACATCCCATGTTAGGCGATGTAAGACTCCACACCGGCATTGATTTTCAATTGGCGGAAGGAGAAATTGTCAAATCTACTGCCGATGGCATCGTTGTCGAGAATACGAAGGACAACTACCGCGGTCAGTTTTTATTGATTCAACACGGCAAAACTTTTTCCAGTTCTTATTCCCATCTTAAAAGCGCCATTGTAAAAGTGGGAGATCATGTGCAATCTGGCCAAACAATAGGTTATGTTGGAAACACAGGGCTTTCCTCAGACTATCATTTGCACTATGAGGTTCTCAAAGACGGTAAAGCGGTGGACCCGAAAGAGTATCTGCCTAAAATGGATTAGATCAAACTTGTCGTTGTTAGTTATTGGTTGTTCGTTGCTCGGCTCATTAACCAACAACGAACAACTAATAACCAACAACGATCAATGAGTTACCATCCAATTCCATAGTCCTCGCCATGATTGCTGCTTCCGCCCCAGAAGCTTCCATGTTTCCAATCGAAGTAGATGGCGTTGATTGGTCCTGAAGTGCGATCATCAGTGCTTAGCCTATAGCCCATTTTAATTAGTTCACTTTGAACATACGGAGGTGTGCTGCTGTGAATCAGAATATTCCCAGGCTTAGGCTTGCGATCTTCTCCACCCAGCGATAACCAGAATTGATAGGTATTGATATTCGGAGCTTCCGTTGCTTCTTGCACATTCATATCAAACTCTACCATGTTCAAAAAGAACTGAAGTAAATTTTGATCTTGCGTATCGCCACCCTGCACGGCAAAAGAAATGAAGGGCTTGCCATCTTTCAATGCCATGGTAGGGGTGAGTGTTACCCGTGGTCGCTTGCCCGGCTCTACCACATTGAAGGGATTTAATTTAGGATCGGTCACAAAACTTTGCATGCGCTGACTCATGCCAACACCTGTCCTGCCCGCAATGCAGGAGGGAATCCAACCACCGCTTGGCGTGATCGACACTACCCAACCTTCTTTATCAGCAGCTTCCACGGAAGTGGTGCCTGCCCACACTTGCTTCAAGTATTCTTCATTTAATGGTGATGTCTGATTAAACTGCAGTGCAGAACTCCACTCTTTCAAATAATCTTTGTAGGGATTCACTTTTCCTTCGAAAGGATAAGGATCGCCCGGTGCAACTTTTGAATCGTTGCGATTCCAATTGATACTCTTTACTCTTTCTTTTGCATATCCTTTCGAGAGCAATCCTTTCATTGGCTCTTCCGGTGCAAAAGCTGGATCACCATAATAGAAATCCCGATCTGCAAACGTGAGATTCATCACCTGATATAACGTGTGAATGTATCGTGCAGAGTTGAAGCCCATACTTTTCAGATCAAGGTTTTCTAAGATATTGAGTGACTGCAGCAACATCGGCCCTTGAGTCCACTGTGAAAGTTTATACACGTCAATGCCTTTGTAATTCACCGACATCGGTTCTTCAATCTTCACTTTCCAAGTGGCCAGGTCAGCTTCTGTAAACAATCCGCCCTGCTCTTGACTGCCGCGCACAATTTCTTTGGCGATGTCTCCTTTATAAAATCTTTCATAGGCGGCATAGATGGCTTCTTTTCTATTCTTACCTTTTTTTAAGGCCTGCTGTTCTGTCTCTACTAATTTCTTCAGCGTTTCCAGCAGATCTAATTGTCTGAAAATTTCTCCCGCTTCTGGAGCTTCTCTCTTTTCACCCAAGTGCGGAAGAAATACTGCTTTTGAGTAAGGCCATTTTTTTATTTCGTCTTTATTACGTTCAATAGAATTTGCCGTCTGTGCTTCGATGGGATAACCATCGGCCAATTGCATGGCGGGTGCCAATACATCTTTCAAACTCATCGTTCCATATTCAGCCAGCATCGTCATTAATCCACCCGGTGTGCCAGGTGTTGTTGCTGCGAGTGGACCATATTGAGGAGGAAAGTTCATGCCTTTTGATTTGAAAAAATCGGCTGTCGCTCCAGTAGGGGCTACACCCATCGCATTAATGCCGATTACCTTTCCGGTTTTAGGATTGTAGATGAGCGCCTGTGTTTCTCCTCCCCACGAAAGCACATCCCACATGGTGCAGGTAGCAGCTAACATGGCGCAAGCAGCATCTACTGCATTACCACCCTTGTTGAAGATGGTTGCTCCCGCAGTAGCCGCTAATGGTTTGCCGGTGATGGCCATCCAATGTTTGCCGTGAAGCACGGGCTTTTGTGTTCCTCCCGGACGGGCATTAAACGATTGACTTTGCGCAGTGAACGCAATAGCAAACAGACATGCGATGGCAATAAGTTTTCTCATGAGGCTTAGGTTTACTTCCATATCAAATATAAGTATAACCACACCGGATCGCTTTGGTTTGTGAGTAGCGGAAAAAGAAGGTGAACAGCGACTATTTCGCTGTTTGTTTTGCGTTATATTTGGGCTTATCAGTTTTCAAATTATGCTGCACGAAATAAAAGAAGCAACGGATTACCTGAGAAAGCATGGCGTTGCAAAACCCGAGGTAGGAGTAATTCTGGGTACCGGCTTGGGAAATCTTTTTGTTAAAGAAATCAAAAATGCCATTGAGATCAACTACAATTCAATTCCTCATTTTCCTGTTTCCACAGTAGAGTTTCATAAGGGTAAGCTGTTGTATGGTGATGTTAAAGGTAAAAAGGTGTTGGCGATGCAAGGTCGTTTTCACTATTACGAAGGCTACAGCATGCAGAAGATTACATTACCTGTTCGAGTGATGAAAATGTTAGGAGTTTCTAATCTTCTGATTTCAAATGCTGCGGGTAACATGAACTTGAAATGGAAGAAAGGAGATTTGATGCTCATCGATGATCACATCAATCTGCAACCTGACAATCCTTTGCGCGGAGAAAATTTTGAAGTGTTGGGTCCACGTTTCCCGGATATGAGCCAGCCGTATTCAAAAAAGATGAATGACCTGTTGAAGAAAATCGCAAAGGCAAAAAAAATAAAATTAAACGAAGGTGTGTATGTGGCCGTGATGGGTCCTAATTTGGAAACGCGCGCTGAATATCGCTTCCTTCACCAAATTGGTGCCGATGCGGTGGGAATGAGCACGGTGCCCGAAGTTTTAGTGGCCAATCATATGGGCTTGCCTTGTTGTGCCATCAGTGTGCTTACGGACGATTGCGATCCGGATAATTTAAAGCCTGCCGTGATTAGTGAAATTGTTAAAATCGCGGGCAAAGCCGAATCGAAATTGACAGAACTTTATGTGGAGCTGATTGCTAAGATTTAGTCCATCCTTTCTATAAGTCGGAAAATAGCTGCAACTATTTACGGATCAATTGCGTCTCATGGAGCAAACAACATCCCATGAGACATATTTTTTTACTCCTGTTTGCATTGTCCGCCTCGTTCGCTTTCGGTCAATCTAAAAGTGAAGATTTCCATTTAGACAAAGAGTATAAATTGAATCCATCCGGAAAATTATCACTCACCAGTTCGGATGCCAAAGTTTGGATTACCGGGTCGGCACGCAACACAGCACATGTTAAAATTGATCGTGAGGTGACTACAAAGGGCTGGGTGTTTGGCCATGAGGAATTTTCAGTAAACGTGTCTGAGCAAAATGGTGATCTCGAAATTCGCGAACGATCTTCAGGTACAGTGGGCATGGTGGGTTATCATTCCGAGCGTTATACCATTAAAATTGAATTGCCGGAAGGAGCAAGTTTATCCATCAAAGGAGATGACGGTGATTACGAAATAAAAAATATAAATGGAGCCATTTCCATGTCACTTGACGATGCCGATGTAAACCTTCTTGGCTGCACCGGAAGTGATTTTCGCTTTCAATTAGATGATGGCGACCTCACGATGGATCAGGGCAAAGGAAAACTTGATATTGATGTTGATGATGGCGATGTGGAAATTCGCAATGCTCAATTCGAAAGCGTGATCGCGGATGTTGATGATGGTGATCTGATCATCGAATCTTCGCTGGCCGAGAATGGGAACTACCAGATTACCGCGCAGGACGGAATGGTTTCATTCACCATCTTGCAGGGTGGTGGCCTGGTTGATGTTCGCCACGATGATGCACACGTGATTGCCGATGGAAAATTTCAAGTCCTGGAAGAATCAGAAAGTCGTACAAAACTCCGCTTGTCCAGCGGAACTGCTCAAGTGAATATTCGCGCTGATGATGCCCGCGTGCGTTTGGCTGCGCGTTAGAATTTCAAGCTGGAAAATCCTAAAAATCAAACATCACAAATTCCAACACACTGCTTCAACGAATTTAATTTATCAGGTCGTGCAGGAATAAATTCTTGCGCCACAAATCCTTTGAAGCCCGTGTCCACAATCGCTTTCATAATGGCCGGATAGTTTAACTCCTGCGTTTCATCAATTTCGTGACGGCCGGGAACGCCACCGGTGTGGTAGTGATTGATGTACTTGTTGTATTTGCGGATGGTGGCAATCACATCTCCTTCCATGATTTGCATGTGATAAATGTCATAGAGTAGTTTGAAATTTTCCGAACCAGTTTTCTCACAAAGCTTTACGCCCCACGCGGTATGATCACACTGATAATCCTTATGATCCACTTTGCTGTTGAGCAACTCCATGCTCAGCGTGATGTTATATTTTGCGGCAAGTTTTAACACAGGCTCCAGTCCTCTAGCGCAATTCTCCAGACCTTTCTCAGCGCTTAGTCCATTAGCATTGCCACTGAAGCAGATGAGTGACTTCAGCCCCAGATCGGCAGCTTTCGGAATATAATCTGAATAATCTTTTTGAAGTTTCTCGTGAAGGCTGACATCGTTGAATCCCTTTGCTAGTCCCATTGTGTTTACATAACCCATGGCACAGGTTAATCCGTGCTTGATCACAACCGCCCATTGGTCGGGCTGCAAAAGTTCGAGAGACTTCAACCCGATTGCCTTTGCAGAAACGGCAAGCTCCTCTAACGGGATTGAACTATAGCACCATTGGCAGGCAGAGTGATTGATGTTATTTTTCAATTCAACCGGCATGGCCGACATTGACTTCGCAATTTGAGGTAACGCCAATGCACCTGCTGCGCTAAGCGCAATTTTTTCCAGGGATTTTCTTCTGGTCATTTTCATAACACTCATTGTTTATAGATCACTCCGTCTTTCATCACAAAATTTACTTTCCGCAAATCCGAAATATTTTTTGAAGGATCACCCGTTGATATAACAATATCCGCTTTTAATCCTTCCTTCAAAAATCCAACCAGCTTTTCTAAATGGAATGCTTTTGCATTTACGCTGGTAGCTGCCTTCAACACATCGATGGGTTGCATGCCGTATTCCACCATCAATTCCATCTCCAGTACATTTTCTCCATGATGGAAGACGCCCACATCACCACCCATTCCGATCGATACACCGGATTCCATCGCGGCAGCGAAGCTTTTCTTTTTGTTGATCACGTTGGCTGGATCAGGAGCAACTCCCTTTTTCCAACCTCGATATTGTGTAATCATATCCACGGCAGCAAGCGTTGGGATGAACGTTACGCCTCGTTCCTTCATAAGTTTTCCAGTTTCCACATCCATAAAATCGCCATGCTCAATGGTTTCCGCACCGGCTAATACGGCAAGGGTGATCGCTTCTTTTGATTTCGCGTGGCACACCAAAACTCTGCCGCTACTGCGCGTCACTTCGTTAATGAGTTTAAGTTCATCCAGAGTGAACGATGGCTGGTCTTCATTATTTAGCCCCCAGCGGTAGTCAGCATACACTTTAATAAAGTCAGCGCCTTTACCAATTTGATCACGCACTACTTTGATCAAATTATTCCCATCGGCTGGTTCAGCGCCCAACATGATTTCCATATCGCTGTCGTATCCCTTTGGCCCATACGATCCCGTGGAAACAATTGCTCTTCCCGCCACCATCAATCGGGGACCGGGAATGATACCTTCATTGATGGCTCTTTTCAACGCTACATCAGAATAGCCAGCCCCTTCTGTTCCCAAATCGCGGGCAGTAGTGAACCCTGCCAACAGTGTATTCTTTGCGTGCACCGTAGCGCGTGCCGTACGATACGAGTCGGATTCTTTCAACACCTGAGTGTCCCAATCGGTGATGTTGTATGGATACAATAATAAGTGTGAGTGCCCTTCAATAAGTCCGGGAGTCAGTGTTGAGTTGGGATAATTGATTTTAACTGCACCGGTTGGTTGCTTGACTTTGTCTTTAGGCCCTACAGAAATGATTTTATCTCCTTCTACGATTACGGCCCAACCTTCGCGCATGACTTCGCCATCAAAAACACGATCAGCAGTGAGGTAATAAGTGCTTTTAGTTTGTGAAAAAGATGAAAGGGCAATCAAACAGAGTAGTGCTGCAAGAGAGAATTTTTTCATGCGTTAGGTTTTCTCTTCAAAAGTTAAGAATAAAAAGGAAAGATCAACAATAAAAAACCCTTACCGGCTGGTAAGGGTTTTGAGTTAATCAAATTCGTTTTTGATTATAAAGCGTTTAACGCAGCATCATAATTTGGCTCTTCGCCAATCGTGGGGGTTAACTGTGTGTACTTTACTTTTCCGGCACCATCGATAACAATAACAGCTCTGGCGAATAAGCCGGCAAAGCTGCTATCTTTTAATTCTACTCCATAATCTTTTCCAAATCCGCGTGCCCGAAAATCAGAAAGTGAAATTACATTTTCAATTCCTTCTGCACCGCAGAAGCGTTTCATGGCAAACGGAAGATCTTTTGAAATGCAAAGCACAACCGTATTGTTGAGTGAAGCCGCACGTTTGTTGAATTCACGCACCGAAGTGGCGCACGTTCTTGTGTCCACGCTTGGAAAAATATTGAGAACGATATTCTTCCCTGCAAAATCTCCGGAGCGAACATCCTTCAGATCAACACTGGAGAGAACAAAATTTGGAGCAGAAGAACCAACGGTGGGAAGATCTGCAATAGTGTTCGCGTCAACCGGGCCAAGTTTAGTTAAAGCCATATTATTTATTTAAGATTTGTGATTTGTGATTTGTGATTTGTGATTTGTGATTTGTGATTTGTTTATCTCAGCCGGTCCGAATCCCGTACTAATTTTTCATCCTTCCTGATGAATCGATTAGCAATCATGTTGCACACCATCGCAATGCCGGGCAGCCAGATCGCGTAACCATATTCACCGGCAATCTGATTGGACTTCATCAGCTGTGTGGCAAAATAAACCGCAGAACCCATAGAACCTGCCATCAGCAAAGCATTGAGTGCACCCAGCTTTAGTTGAAGCAATCGATTTTCAAACTTGCTGATTTCAATAAACGCGATGGTAGCTGCAGCAACGGCAAGAATTGCAGAGATACAATATGGAAAATAAGTAGTAACAGATTGATTCGCCTCCTTCATGGTGTAATGAAGAGGAAATAATGAGAATTCAGTTTGATCGGATTGTGCTTTCCACACCGGAAAGAAAATCATCATCACCAGACACAAAATTGCAATTGCGAGAAATACTGTTTGTTTCCTTTGCCACATAAGATTTAACTTGCACCGCCTTTTTACGGAAGCAGGCACAAAAGTAATAATCGCTTCCAGAATTCACGCACAGAAAAATGAAAACCGCTTACATTGTTGATATCCTCCGCACGCCCATTGGAAAATATGCAGGCACGCTCGCTTCTGTAAGGCCCGATGATCTGGCCGCACTCGTCATCAGGAAATTAATCGAGCGTAACCCATCCATTGCGCCCGAGCTAATTGAAGATGTTGTATTTGGAGCTGCGAATCAGGCGGGCGAAGACAATCGCAATGTGGCACGAATGGCATTGTTATTAGCAGGGCTTCCAACTACGATTGGCGGTGTTACCGTAAACAGACTTTGCGCTTCCGGCCTTCAGGCAATTATGGATGCATCGCGCGGTGTGTTGAATGGTGATGGCGAAGTTTACATTGCCGGTGGAGTAGAAAGCATGAGTCGTGCACCGTTTGTTTTGGCAAAAGCCGATGAATCGTTTTCGCGCAAAGCAGAAATGTATGACACCACCATTGGCTGGCGATTTATTAATTCAAAACTTTCGAAGCTATATCACCCCTATACGATGGGGGAGACCGCTGAGAATGTGGCAGAGAAATGGAGTATCACTCGCCAGCAGCAAGATGAATTTGGTTTGGCCTCTCAGCAAAAGTATTTCAAAGCTAAAGCTGATAAGAAATTTGATCATGAAATAGTTTCGGTTTCGGTAGTGAAAGGCAAAGAGCAAATTCTTTTTGCTGCTGATGAAAATCCGCGCGAAACATCACTCGAAAAATTAGCATCACTCAAAGCAGCCTTCAAAGAAAACGGAACGGTGACAGCCGGAAATTCATCGGGCATCAATGATGGCGCTGCCGCATCGCTTATTGCTAATGAAGAAGTTGTTAAGAAAATGAATCTGAAGCCCATGGCAAGAGTTGTTTCAATGGCCATTGCTGGTGTAGATCCTGCTTATATGGGTGTTGGTCCTGTGCCTGCCTCACAGAAAGCCCTGAAGCGTGCAGGCTTAAAAATTTCTGACATCGGGTTGGTAGAACTGAATGAAGCTTTTGCTTCGCAATCATTGGCATGCATACACGATCTTGGCTTTGATCCTTCAATTGTGAATGTAAATGGTGGAGCGATTGCTATTGGTCATCCCCTCGGTTGCAGTGGTGTTCGTATCAGTGCCACCTTGTTACACGAAATGAAAAAGCGCAACGTGAAATATGGTCTTGCAACCATGTGCATTGGTGTAGGTCAGGGTGCAGCGGTTGTTTATGAGAATTTAGTTGCTCGTTGATCGTTTGTCGTTATTCGTAAGTCACTATTCCCGAACAACCAATAACCAACAACGATAAACGAAAGGAAATGCGCTACTTCTTCGAAATCAGCTACAATGGAACGCACTATCACGGTTGGCAAAATCAAGCCAATGCGGTAGGCGTGCAGCAGATTGTTGAAGATGCCCTCTCAAAATTGTTCCGCACAGAAATTGAAATCACCGGCAGCGGAAGAACCGATGCGGGAGTCCATTGTTCACAACAATTTTTTCATACTGAAATTGATAAAGAATTCTCTCCAAAAGATTTGGTTCACCGATTGAATGCCTTCTTGCCCAAGGATATTGCCATTCGGTCGATACATCAGGTAAGGCCAGAGGCTCATGCACGTTACGATGCGTTTGAACGCTCTTATGAATACAAGATCACCCAAACCAAAAATCCATTGCTGGTAGGGTACGCGTACTATTACTTTCGCGATCTGGATGTGCCAACCATGAACAAGGCTGCTGCGTTATTAGTGGGCGAACATGACTTTGAATGCTTCAGCAAGGTGAAAACAGATGTGAACCACTTTCTTTGCACTATTAAAAAGGCACGTTGGAATCAAAGTGAAGAGTTATTGGTTTTTAACATCACGGCCAACCGTTTTTTGAGAGGTATGGTGAGGGCGGTGGTCGGTACTTTGCTGGATGTAGGCTCTGGAAAAATTTCCGTGAAGGAATTTCAGGATATCATTAAAAGTAAAGATCGCAAAAAGGCAGGCATGAATGTGCCTCCTGAAGGATTGTACCTCGTATCGGTGAAGTACCCAAAGAAGATTTTTTTATAGATCGTAACAATACAATTGCGTGGAGAAAGAAAAAGTAAGTAGTGGAAATATTATCGACTTCAATGTTCTAAAACGAATTCTGCAATTCGTTCAGCCTTATCGTGGTCGCTTTTACCTCGTGATTTTTCTTACTGTTTTTTTGGGAGTCATCACACCCTTGCGTCCATTGTTGATTCAATACACATTAGATAATGATGTGGCCGTTGGCAACTATTGGGAGATGGTCAATATCATGTTTTTGATTTTAGGGTTGCTCGTCATTCAGTCCGGTGTGCAGTATGTTCATACGTACGTTTCGGGCCGTATTGGCCAGTTTGTGATTCGAGACATTCGCATCAAACTGTATCAGCACATCATCAATTTGCGATTGAAGTTTTTTGATAAGACACCTATTGGCCGATTGGTAACACGCACGATTTCAGATGTAGAAACATTAGCCGATGTTTTCAGTGAAGGCCTTGCTGCTATGGCGGGCGACCTCCTTCAAATTGTTTTCATTCTCGTATTCATGTTCATTACCGATTGGAGGCTTGCGCTGGTGAGCTTATCCACAGTACCATTGATGCTCATCTCTACTTATATTTTTAAGGAGAAAATTAAAGTAGCATTTAATGATGTGCGCAATGCAGTAGCCAACCTCAACTCCTTCGTGCAGGAGCATATTACCGGCATGGCAATCGTGCAGATGTTTGGAAGCGAGAAAAGAGAATTTGAAAAATTTAAAGAAATAAACAAAGAGCATCGCGATGCTAACCTGCGTTCGGTGTTGTACTATTCGGTTTATTTTCCAGTAGCAGAAATTATTGCGGCCATGGGCATTGGTTTGCTGGTTTGGTACGGAGCCAAGGGTGTAATTAATCAAGAGCAGACGGGCATTACTATTGGAACACTCACGGCTTTCATTATGTACATTCAAATGTTCTTCAGGCCTATTCGCATGATTGCCGATCGGTACAACACATTGCAGATGGGTATTGTAAGTTCATCACGCATCATCAATCTGTTGGATGATCAGGAACACCTGGTGGTAAATGGTGATTATAAAAAAGAACATGTTGAGGGTAATGTAGAATTTAATCATGTGTGGTTTGCCTACAATGATGCCGAGTATGTATTAAAAGATATCAATCTTAAAATCAAAGCTGGTGAAACCATTGCCATGGTTGGTGCCACCGGGGCGGGAAAATCATCCATCATCAATCTGCTGAATCGCTTTTATGAAATTAACCGAGGTTCCATATCAGTGGATGGCGTCAATATTCAGGAGTATGAGTTAGCGTCACTACGAAAAAATATTGGTGTTGTGCTGCAGGATGTATTTCTCTTTTCGGATACTATCCGCAACAACATTACACTGGGCAGCTCTGAAGTAACAGATGAAATGATTTTGAAAACAGCAGACCTTGTGGGTGCCCGAAAATTCATCGATCGATTGCCTGGTGGCCTTGACTACAATGTGATGGAGCGTGGTGCAACGCTTTCGGTTGGCCAGCGTCAGTTGCTCTCGTTCATTCGTGCTATGGTCTATGATCCTAAAATTTTGGTTTTGGATGAAGCAACTTCTTCTGTGGATAGCGAAACAGAGGAAATGATTCAGGAGGCAATTTCAAAAATGATGACCAACCGCACTTCAATCGTAATTGCACATCGCCTGTCCACCATTCAAAAAGCAAACAAAATTATTGTGCTGGACAAAGGCGAAATCAAGGAGACAGGAACACACGAAGAGCTGCTGGGACATGATGGATACTATGCCCAGTTGCACAAAATGCAATACAAGGAGGTGGTTTAAACCTTCTCTCCGCTGTAGTGTCAAAAGCCGTATATTTGTTTTATGCGCCTGCTGGTTTTAGTCTTTGCCATTGTCTTGGTTGGATTTAGTGCGCAAGCCCAAACGACCAAAGGTCGTTCGAGCCGTTACAACATTACCAAGGCGAAAGCCCAGGTTATCTGCCCCATTTTTGTTCAGAATGAATTTCCCTATCAGGGTTTTGGTTTTAAAATGGGCGACCCATTTGCATTGACCTATAAATTTTATCCTACCAAGCATTGGGCGTTTTCTGCGGATGCCGGAAAGGCATCCAGTGGATTGTATAACAAGTATTACCGAAGTGTATTTATGGATTACATTCCCGATACTCTTACGGGAGGAAGAACGATTGGCTACGTGGGCCATCGCGTTGCCTCCGATTGGTTTGTGGAGACGAAGTTTCTCTATCAATGGGATGTAGAAAGCATTTCAAAAGGATTACAATTGTATGCCGGCTTGGGGTGGCAGTGGCGCAAAGCAACGCTGCATTATGATTACCTGTATGAAAATGGCCCCTTCGAAAATAAATTCGGGAAGTTTACCGAAAGCCGGTTTACCTACGGGCCTGTGGGAGTGCTGGGTTTTGAGTATGCCTATTTCTCATTGCCCATATCTGCCTTTATTGAAATCGAATGGTTTACCGATGTAGCACTCGATCCCGGATACAGACGCTTTCAAGGCGGTGTAGGGTTGCGTTATGTTTTTTAATTACTCGGCAACTTCTTCTTTTTGCATTTGCTTATCGTACAATTCACGATAGGTTCCGTTATGCTCAAGCAAACTTTCATGAGTGCCTTCTTCTACAATATTCCCATCGTGTAGCACAATGATTTTGTTCGCCAGTTTGGCAGAAGATACCCGATGCGAAATAATAATGCTCGTTCTGTTTTGCATGATCTTTTTCATGCTGTTGAGAATGGTATTTTCAGTTTTGGTATCTACTGCAGAAAGCGCATCGTCCAGCACTAGAATTTTTGGTTCACGAACAATGGCACGCGCAATGGACACGCGCTGCTTCTGCCCTCCGGAGAGTGTTATGCCTCGCTCACCCACTCGTGTGCCAAAGCCTTGAGGGAAGCCCATAATGTTTTCGTAAACATCTGCATCCTTGGCGGCCTGAATGGCTTTTGATTCATTTGGTTCCTTGAGTCCAAAGCTGATATTATTGAGAATGGTATCCGAGAATAAAAATACATCCTGCGGCACTGTACCAATTTGACTGCGCAGGCATGGTAATTCAAAATTCTTAATCGGCACATCATCAATGGTGATCTCACCTTCTGTTACATCATACAAGCGCGATACAAGGTTGGTAATCGTGCTCTTGCCCGAACCTGTGGTGCCAATGATGGCCAGCGATTCGCCCTGATTAATCTTAAACGAAATATTTTTTAGCGCCCTGATGCCCGTGTCGGGATAGGTAAAGGAAACGTTTTTGAATTCTACTTTACCGATGATATCCCGGTTCACATTGCTTTCTTCCAGTATGTCGGTTTTTGTTTTGAGAAATTCGTTAATACGTTTTTGTGAAGCCTCGGCTCGCTGCACAAGACTGCTCGTCCAGCCCAGAGAAGTTACCGGCCACGTTAATAAGTTTACATAAATGATAAACTCAGCGATGTTACCGAAGGTCAAGGCTCCATTGATTACCTCAACACTTCCTGCATAAACCGTTAGAATTGTGCTGAGACCAATCAATCCCATGATCAACGGAAAGAAGAGTGCCTGAACTCTGGTAAGCTTCAGCGATTGTCGTTTGTACTCGTTACTTTCCTTAGTAAAATTATCAAGCGATTCGTTCTCGCGCGTAAATGACTTCAACACCCGAATTCCCGAAAAGGCCTCCTGCACAAACGTGCTCAAGCGTGATTGACTTTTTTGAATTTCTTCCGAACGATGTTCAATGATGTTGTTCACATAAAAAATGCTAATTGATAAGAGCGGCAGTGGCATCAATGCATACAGCGTAAGCTTAGGGCTAATGTGATACATGATGGGGATGAGCATGATGAAGAGCGTGATGAGCTGCAAACCATACATGATCGATGGGCCTAAATACATTCGCACCCTTCCTACATCTTCGCTGATGCGGTTCATCAAATCCCCGGTATTGTTTCTGCGGTAAAAACTTAAGGGCAGTGTTTGATAATGTTCAAAGATTTCATTCTTCAAGTCATACTCAATCAATCTACTCATCACAATGAGCGTTTGACGCACGAAGTACAAAAACAATCCGCGCAGCAGCGCCATCACCAAAATGAGAATGGCATAAATTAAAATACCACGGGCAAATATGCTGAAGAAGTTTTGCTGCGATGCTGTTTCAGTAAATGACCGGTACACTCGAATGTTATCGGTAACCAGATCGATAGAGTGACGCACCATTTGTGCGGGCACAATCTGAAAGATGTTTGAGATGATGACAAAAACCAGTCCGAGGATCAAATGCCATTTGTATTTGAGCAGGTATTTATTAAGGTATTTGAGTTCCTTCATGAAATAAAATTAGGGTCAGCTTTCTAAAAACGAAAGATTATTGTTTTAGTTCTTGCAAACGTTTGAATCCTTGAAAAATCAATAAAACGAGGATAATTTTGTGTCGTCAGTTTTCACTAATTATTGGCGAACAACGGGCAGCAAAAGTAGTTAATCCACCATAAATCAAAATGCGCATGGAGATCAAAGAATTGGAAAAAGTAGGTACTGGCATTTTTAGCACCTTAGGTCAACTCGGCCACGAACAACTGGTGTTTTGCCACGATGAAGCGACAGGCCTTAAGGCTATGATTGGAATTCATAACACTGCACTTGGGCCCGCACTGGGTGGCACGCGCATGTGGAACTACGCTACTGAACAAGAAGCGATCACGGATGTGCTGCGTCTTTCGCGCGGCATGACGTTCAAGGCGGCCATCAGCGGATTGAACTTAGGTGGTGGTAAAGCAGTTATTATTGGCGATGCAAAAAAGATGAAGAGTGAAGCTTTCCTTCGCAGGTTTGGAAAGTTTGTGCAGAGCCTGAATGGAAAATACATCACAGCCGAAGATGTGAACATGAAAACTTCGGACATGGAATACATCGCCATGGAAACCAAACACGTTACCGGTTTGCCCGAATCGATGGGCGGTGGTGGAGATCCATCTCCTGTTACTGCGTATGGTGTTTACCTTGGTATGAAAGCCACAGCAAAAAAAGTATTTGGCAATGATAGCCTTGTAGGAAAGAAAGTTGCTGTGCAGGGTGTAGGCCAGGTGGGCATGCACTTGGTAGAGCACCTCGTAAAAGAAGGAGCAAAAGTATACATCACCGATATTTCAGAAGAGAAAGTTGATGCCCTGGCAAAACAACATGGTGCCATTCCTGTTCCTCAGGATGATATCTACGATGTGGATATGGATATCTATGCCCCTTGCGCATTGGGCGCCACGCTAAATGATAACACCATTCCGCGTTTGAAGTGCAGCATCGTTGCCGGTGCGGCCAACAACCAGTTGAAAGATGAATTGAAGCATGGCTACATGTTGCTGGATCGTAAGATTACCTATGCTCCCGACTTCCTCATTAATGCCGGTGGGTTGATCAACGTATACAACGAGCATTTGGGCAATTACAATCGCGAGCGTGCTTACCGCCAGGCAGAGAAAATTTATGACACGTGTTTGAATATTCTCAACCTTGCAGCCGATGAAAAAGTGAGCACACAAGAGGCTGCCATCAAATTAGCGGAAAAGCGAATTGAAGAAGTAGGCCGCGTGCGCATACCAAGATAAATCAGGTTTTAAAGTTTAAGGAACGATCGCCTGGCTGGAAACGGCTGGGCGATTTTGTTTTTAGTTAGCAATTTTCTTACCGGTGTCTCGTGTTCATGTTGACGCTCTTCACTAACATGAATTTGACACAATCCCTTTGCTGATGAAGAACACCGGTAAAGCGTGCAAAGCCATGGTGATCATCCATTGAACTGCTTTCATTTTCCCATCATTCCTCGTAATTTGCTGCCTCAATAAACGTTCTTATCCTAATGCTCAACAGACGCACGCTCCGCATCAAGATCATGCAAAGCTTATTTGCTTTCGAGCAATGCAAAGAAGCTAACCACCAACTCTCACAAGATTTAATTGAAGAACGATTTCAGCCCGACCTCAACTCTATGGAGGTGCAGGACAAGGATAAGTTGAAAAAACAAAAGAAAGCCGCCCTTTCAATTTTTGAAAAGACATTTAAAGAGCAGCCCATCCCTGAAGATACCGACAAGCCGATTGCGAAAGCAGTTGAAGATGCCGTGGAGTTATTCCAAAAGCAGGTGAAGAAAGATCAGAATTTTCTCCAGAAGAACATTGTGTTGGAAATTGAAAAGCTAACACAACTTTATTATTCTGTGCTATCGCTCTTTAAAGCTTTTGCCGAAGTGGCGGAAGCAGACAAAAAGAAGATTCATTCCAACTTCATTCAACACCCATGGGTGAAGGCGATTGAGTCACATCAGGAGCTCACCAAAGAAGTGTTGAAGAGCGAAGCGGGCTGGCAATCGAAAATGGATTTGATTCGTGGCTGGTTTCGCGATGTAATCAAAGAAGATTCACACTATCAGAAATTTTTGGACGAGAAGAATCCCGATGAGGCAGCGCAAAAGGAAATCATCAAACACATTTCACGAAAATTGATTTTGGGCTCAGGCCCCATCAACGATTACTTTGAAGAAATGGACATACGCTGGGCAGAGGATAGAGACATCATCAAAAGCCTGGTGGACAAAACCCTAAAGTCGTTTGTCAATGGCAAATTGGAATTACAAAAAATGTCGCTCGATTGGGAGGACGATAAAATCTTCATCGAGAAACTTTTTAAAAATACCATCGCGCTCGATCCTAAGCATAAGGAGCTAATTGCTAAAAACACAAAAAATTGGGAGGTAGACCGATTGCCGTTGACCGATAGAATTATCCTGGAGATGGCCATTACGGAAATGATTTCTTTCCCCGGCATCCCCGTCAAGGTGACCATCAACGAATACATCGAGTTAACCAAAGAATACAGCACACCCAAGAGCCGCCAGTTCGTCAATGGTATTCTGGATGTGATTGCAAAAAACATGAAAGAGTCCGGAGCAATTAAAAAAAGCGGACGGGGGTTGATTGACAATAAATAAAGTGAAAAGTGTAAAGTGTTAAAGTTTAAAGGTAGCACCATGAATCGGACGTAAACTTTGAACTTTAAGCTTTAATACTTTAGACTTTCAACTTATCTTTACCATTCCAAACACCTGAATTATGAGTAAAAAAGGAAGCAATGCCCTGATGGCATTTTTAGCAGGAGCGGCTGCGGGAGCAATTTTAGGAATTCTGTATGCTCCGGATAAGGGATCGAATACCCGCGAGAAGCTTTCGTTCCAACTGGATAAGTACAAAAAGATGCTTCAGAATTTTCTGGATGACCTTGTAGAAGGCAAAGAAACTCCGCTCACGTCAGAAGCAAAATCTCAAGGTCAGAAAGTTGTTTCTGAAGCTAAAAATAAAGCCCAGCAGTTATTGGACGATGTTGATGAACTTTTGGAGCAGATTCGCGGTAGTGAGAAAAACAGTTAATGTTTTGTTAAAGCCGCACCCAGTGAAGGATGAGGCAAAACCACACCGTAATTTTGAAAACTGAAGGACTTGAGGAATTAATCGATTAGATCATGAAAACCATATCAAAAATTATTTTAGTAGTATTGATCGCAGCATTAATGATGAACTGCCGCGACAGAGCTGCAGAGAAAAAGATTGCAGAACTGGAAAGCCGCCTGGCACAAATTGAAGGGAATAAAGGAGCAACTACAGCTCCGGCCACCACACCTGCCACCACTACACCTACGGAAGAGAAGCCAGAAGGCCCGCTGCCGGTTATTGAATATGAAACGATGGACCACGACTTTGGCACCATCAAAGAAGGTGATAAAGTTAGCTATACCTACAAAATCAAAAACACCGGACAGGCTCCGTTGATTATTCAAAATGCACAACCTTCCTGCGGTTGCACTGTACCTGATTGGACACGCGATCCGATTGCCGTGGGTGCTACCGGTTTTGTGAAAGCCGAATTTGACAGCAACGGCAAGCCTGGAATCAACAACAAGACGATAACAGTAACCGCTAACACTTGGCCAAAAGTTTCTACCATCCGATTCAAAGCGATGGTAACACCTAAGTCAGACGGCAGTAACGGTCCTGTGAAATAACGTTTTCCTTTGGTTCTCTTCTCGAAGAAGGAGCCTGAGCATCCCAAACCTTATCCGGTTTGGGATGTTTGCTTTATTGGGATAACTTTGCTGCCCAAAATTTTCACACTATGATTTATTCAATCTTATTACAAGCACAGACCGGGGGGAACAGCATGGTTACACAGCTTCTGTTCATGGGAGCCATCATCGCAGTGTTTTATTTCTTTATGATCAGGCCTCAGCAGAAGAAAGCGAAAGACCAGAAAAAATTCATTGAAGAGATCAAGAAGGGAGATGATGTGGTAACCATTGGCGGTGCTCACGGACGTGTAGCAGAAATTGAAGGCGATACTGTTATTCTTGAAGTGGAAAGAGGGGCGCGTATTCGTTTCTCCAAGTCAGCGATTTCCATGGAATCTACGAAAGCTGTTTCAGGTAAGAAATCCGCGTAAGCGATTGTATTGATAGCCCTCATCTCGCAGGCACATCGTGCAAGAGGTGAGGGTTTTTTTTACGTAACTTGAGGTAATCTTTGAAAATGAGATTGTTCCGATTTTTTATCAATCTTTTTCAATTTAACCGAACCAACTGGCGCGCAGTGGCACTGTGTTTTTTGGCAGCCATGGTCTTTTGGTTGTTCAATGCGTTCAACAAAAGCTACTCAACCAATATTCGCTTCCCGCTCAAATTTGAATATGATGAAAGCAGGTATGCACAGGTAGCACGTTTGCCGGGCAATATAAACATCAACGTGAGTGGAAATGGGTGGGATCTGTTTCGAAAGCATTTTGGAATTAAAGTTCCAGAGCTGGTAATTCCATTGGAACGACCTACTGAAGTAAAAAAAATTGTAGCCAGCACATTGCCCCCCATATTGGCAAGCCAGGTTGGCGCCCTTCAAATCAATTTTGTGGTAAGCGATACGCTCCAAATTCAGATTGACGAACGGGATATTCACAAATTCAAGATCGCGCTTGATCAAAGCAGTTTGCAGTTTGAAAATGGCTTAGGGAGAGTAAGCCCCATCGTGATCTTGCCCGATACCATTTCTATTGAGGGCCCAAAGCGATTGCTGCACGCGATGCCCGATTCAATCTTGATACGAATGCCCACAGAAAAAATCAGCAGCAATTTCCGAAAAGAGGTAGAAGTACAGATCGATCATAGTGAATTTTTAAAACGAAATCCACCACTGGTGGAGGTGATGTTTGAGATTGGCCCCGTGATGGAGGTTGAAAAAAAAATCAAGCTGATACTGGCCTACTCACCAAAAGAGAAAAGTGTCTTACAAGTAGACAGTGTGCAGGTTCGTTTTCAGATTCCGGCTGTTCGTGCCGATGATTTTAAGACGGCCTCAAGAAAAATTACGGCACTTGCCGACCTCACCAATCAATCACAGCAAAATGGTAAGCTGCTCCCCATCATCAACGGCATGCCATTTTATGCCGAAGTGATCGCAATAGATTCGATTGGATATAAACGATTTTAATCTCGGCTCATCGTGGCGAAGCAACCTTATTTAGTTGGCATTACCGGAGGCATTGGCTCCGGCAAGAGCCTGGTCACCCAAATTTTTCAGTGCCTGGGTGTGAAAGTATATGACGCTGACAGCCGAGCGAAAAATATAATGACCACTGACGGAATACTGGTCGGGCAAATCAAAAAAGAATTCGGAACCTTGTCGTACAATGGCGATGTTCTCAACCGGCAATTTTTGGCAGATGAGGTATTTAGCAAGCCGGAACGCCTTGAAAAATTGAATGCATTAGTTCACCCCCGAGTGAAAGTTGACTTTGAACGGTGGGTAAAGGAAAACGAGCAAGAGCAGTATTTGGTAAAAGAAGCAGCGTTGATGATTGAGGCAGCTTCATACCAGGGCTTGAACAAGCTGATTGTGGTTTCGGCTCCTCAAGAGTTAAGACTGAAGCGAGTGCTGCAAAGAGATAAACAAAGAAGTAAGGAAGACGTTTTGAAAATAATGAGTAATCAACTGAGCGAAGAGGAGAAACTGAAGAAGGCGGACTTCGTCATTCAAAATGATGAACAAGTGCTCGTGATTCCTCAGGTGCTCAACTTGCATCAAATGTTTTTACAGGCTTCTGACGAATAAGATTGAACTTCATTTTTTAGTTACACGTTGTAGAAAATCATTTGGAAAGAAATACCACACATGACTCGTTTTATAATTTTTGCCCTGTCCCTCGTTTTACTTTTTTCATCCTGCAAAACAAAGAAAGATACTCCCGCAGGTGGAGGCCCTCGTAAGTCTGGTCCTATCAACGTGGAAGGCTTCCTGGTGGAGGCACATCCGGTAAGCGAATCTGTTGAGGTACCCGGATCATTGCTTCCGTTTGAAGAGACGCAGATTAAATCAGAGGTAAGCGGCCGCATCGTTACGCTCAATCTTCAAGAGGGTACGGTAGTGAAACAAGGCGACTTACTTGTAAAGCTGTTTGATAAGGACTTGCAGGCACAGTTGAGCAAGCTTGAAGTGCAACTTAAAATTGCCGAGAAGACGGTTGAGCGTCAAAAGGAGCTGCTTGCCATCAATGGAATTAGCCAGCAGGAATTTGATTTGAGTGCGTTAGCAGTGGACAACCTGAAAGCCGATATTGTAGCGATTAAAATAGCAATTTCGAAAACGGAAATCAGAGCGCCCTATGATGGAACCGTGGGATTAAGAAATGTAAGTCTTGGCGCATACATCTCACCTTCAGAAATAATCACAAGTTTAAGACAAGTGAATCGCTTAAAGCTGGAGTTTTCCATCCCTGAAAAGTATGCGAAGAACATCAGCAAAGGATACCTGGTTGAGTTTAAAGTAGACGGAGGTCAAAGCTCACATAAAGCCACAGTGATTGCAACAGAAGGAAGTGTTGAGCAATCGACTAGAACACTAAAGATCAAAGCACTCGTCAATGAATCGCACCGCGAATTGGTGCCAGGCACTTTTGCGAAGGTAAAATTAATGTTGGGCAGAAACGATAAGGCATTGATGATCCCTACGCAATCCATTATTCCCGGTGCAAGAAATAAGCAGGTGATTATTTTCAAAAAGGATAGTGCAGTGTTTACTGTGGTAGAAACGGGCATACGTGATTCCGTTCATGTGCAGGTTACTTCAGGTTTGAACCTCGGTGACACTATTGTGACAACAGGATTAATGGCTGTGCGCCCGAATGCGAAAGTAAAAATTACAAAAGTCAATCGTTACCAAAAATAAGGAGGAGGAGTTATGAATATTTCAGAACTAAGTCTCAGGCGGCCGGTACTCGCATTTGTGATGAGTATTGTTCTTGTCTTGTTTGGATTTATTGGCTATCGGTTTTTGGGTGTGCGTGATTATCCGGCAATTGATCCGCCCAACATCAACGTGAGCACATCTTATTCAGGCGCTAACGCTGATATCATTGAATCTCAAATCACAGAGCCTCTTGAAAAGTCGATCAACGGTATTGCGGGCATTCGGAACATTTCGTCCACCTCCAGTGTGGGAAGAAGTAATATCAATATTGAATTTGAATTGGGTGTGGATTTGGAAGCTGCTGCCAATGATGTACGTGATAAAGTGTCACAGGCCCTGCGCTCGCTTCCGCAAGATTTAACAGCGCCCCCTGTGGTATCCAAAGCAGATGCAAACTCTGAAACCATCATCAGCATGACGGTGCAGAGTAATACACGCAATCCGCTTCAGCTCACCGAGTATGCCAACAATGTGTTGGTTGAGCGCCTTCAAACGATAAAAGGAGTAAGTGGCATACAAGTGTGGGGTGAGAAAAAATATGCGATGCGCATCTGGCTTGATCCGGCCAAACTTAGCGCTTATCATCTTACGGCACTCGATGTTCAGCAGGCATTGAATCGTGAGAATGTTGAACTTCCTTCCGGAAAAATTTCGGGTAACGCAACAGAGCTTACCGTTCGCACATTTGGCAAGCTATATACCGAGGAAGATTTTAATAATGTAGTAGTGCGGTCTGCCGACACCGGAGATATTCGCTTGCGCGATGTAGGCCAGGCCGTGTTGGGTCCGGAAAATGAAGAATCAATATTGCGCGAGAGCCGCATTCCCATGGTAGGTCTAGCCATCTCACCACTTCCCGGTGCAAACTATGTGGAGATATCCAATGAGTTTTACAAGCGTTTCGAGCAAATCAAAAAAGAAGTGCCCGAAGACATTAAGATCAACGTGGCCATGGACCAAACTGTGTTCATCAAGCGATCGATATCAGAAGTGCAGGAGACGTTGTTAATTTCATTTTTATTGGTGGTGTTGATCATCTATCTCTTCTTCAGGGATATTTTGATCGCCATACGGCCGCTCATTGATATTCCGGTTTCGCTCATCGCCACATTCTTCATCATGTATTTGTGTGGGTTCTCCATCAATGTGCTCACCATGCTGGGTATTGTGTTGGCAACCGGCCTGGTAGTAGATGATGGTATTGTGGTGACGGAAAACATTTACAAGAAGTTGGAGGGCGGGATGAATAAATATCGCGCGGCAAAAGAAGGATCACGGGAAATCTTCTTCGCGGTTATTTCAACTTCCATTACGCTGGCGGTGGTTTTCCTTCCAGTGATTTTCCTTCAAGGATTTGTTGGGCGCTTGTTCCGTGAGTTTGGAATTGTGGTAGCCGGTGCGGTGTTGGTATCCGCATTTGTGTCATTGACACTAACGCCAGTACTGAGTGTGAAACTTACGCGCGATAATCACGAACATTCCTGGTTCTACCGATTTACCGAACCATTCTTCATGGGCATGGAGAGTGGCTATCGCAACCTCCTTGCACGTTTTATGACGATACGTTGGATGGCTTTTGTGATCATCGCAGTTTGTGTGGCAGCAGCATATTTTATTGGCATCAATATCCAATCAGAGCTGGCCCCCATGGAAGATCGTAATCAGTTTCGTCTTCAACTCGCTGCCCCGGAGGGAACATCGTATGATTATATGGATGCGTACGTTGATAAGTTGACAGCATTTGTGATGGACTCAATTCCAGAATATAAAACGGCACTCTCCATCACCGCACCAGGATTTACAGGTTCAGGTTCTGTAAACACGGGAATGGTGCGCGTAACACTGCAAGATCCGGCCACCCGCAATCGCTCGCAACAGCAGATTGTAGACATGGTGAGTCGCAACCTGGGCCGCTTTACTGAGGGCCGTGCGTTTCCCATTCAGGAACAAACCATATCCGTAAATAGGCGCGGAGGTCTTCCGGTTCAGTTTGTCATTCAAAATAATAATTTTGAAAAGCTTCAGAAGGTCTTGCCTAAAATCCTGGAAGCAGCTAATGCAAACCCCGTGCTTCAAGGCGTGGATATCGACCTGAAATTTAATAAGCCGGAATTGAAAGTAAAGATCAATCGCCTCAAGGCAACACAGTTGGGTATCAGTGTGCAGGATATTTCTCAGACACTTCAACTTGCCTATAGTAATCTTCGTTTTGGATATTTCACGAAAGAAGGAAAGCAGTACCAGGTAATGGCGCAGGTAACAAGAATCAACCGTGATGATCCGGATGATTTGAAGAGCCTTTATGTTCGTACCAAAACCGGTGAGCTGATATCAATCGACAACGTGGTGTCAGTCGAAGAGTCTACTACGCCACCTTCATTGTATCATTTTAATAGAAACAAGTCGGCAACCATTTCAGCAGGCCTTGCTCCGGGCAAAACCATTGGAGACGGCATTAAGGCGATGGAAGAAATCACAAAGCCTCTGCTTGATGATACCTTCATGACATCTCTTACCGGCACTTCACGTGACTTTGCTGAGAGTTCAGGGAATACTTCCTTCGCTTTTATCCTTGCCTTGGTACTGATCTATCTGGTATTGGCAGCACAGTTTGAAAGTTTTGTTGATCCGCTTACGATCATGTTCACTGTGCCTTTAGCGATTTGCGGTGCATTCATTTCGCTGTGGCTATTCAATCAAACACTCAACATCTTCTCTCAGATCGGTATGATTATGCTGATTGGATTGGTGACCAAGAATGGAATTTTGATTGTGGAGTTTGCTAATAAAAAGAGAGAGGAGGGGTTATCAAAAATTGAAGCAGTGGTGGAAGCTTCGCGTCTTCGTCTTCGACCTATTTTGATGACAAGTTTGGCGATGGCATTAGGAACATTGCCGCTGGCGTTATCGCTTGGAGATGCATCTACCAGTCGCATACCCTTAGGCATTGTGGTGATTGGTGGAATTTTATTCTCGCTGATTCTGACCTTGTTTGTAATACCGGCTATCTATTCTTACCTATCGCGCCAGCGCAAGCATATTGATTTTGATTTAGAGCAAGAGCTATCTACTATTCCACAGAAGGACGTACATCATGAAGCGTAGTTTTTTATTCATTTCCTGTTTTGTTTTATCGGCACTCATCACCCTGGCTCAGGAGAAAGTAGCATTGGATCAGGTGATTTCTTCAACACTCGAGAAGAACTATGACATTCAGCTATCAAAAAATAATTCCAAGAATGTTTCATTAGATAATCAGTATGCCTTTGGTGCCTTTTTACCACAAGTAAATGCCAACGGATCGATGGTGTGGAACAGCTCTAATCAGGTGCTGGAATTTGCCAACACTGCTAATAACAAAGACGGAGAGGCAGCATCGAACAGCACCAATGGCTCTGTGGCGCTCAACTGGACATTGTTTGACGGTACCAAAATGTTTGCCACCCGCATGCGCGTAGCCGCCATTGCAAGACAGGGAGAACTGCAGGTAAAAGATCAAATGACCAACACGATTTCTGGTGTGATCAATACCTACTTTAATATTGTTCGTCAGAAACAGCAACTCAATGCTATTCGTGAACAGATGGCCGTGAGCGAAGAGCGCGTGAAGTTGGCTGAGCGAAAACTTTCCGTGGGGATTGGGAGCAAGCCCGAACTGTTGCAAGCCAAGGTAGATCTTAATGCGCAACGCACGCAAGTGCTTCAGCAAGAAGCCAACATTGCATTACTAAAAGAGCAGATGAATGCACAAACCGGAATGACACTACCGCTTTCGTATGATGTGGCGGACAGTATTCCGGTGAATTTGGATTTAAAACTGGATGAACTTGCCGATAATATTGAGAACAGCAACTTCACGTTGCAAGCATCAAAGTGGAATCTTGTTATTGCCGACAAATTATTGCACGAGCGCAGAGCAGGTTTTTTTCCCGTGGTAAGCTTAACGGGTGCCTATGTTTATTCCAAGACCGACAACACTAAATTGTTGAACCCCTTCAGTTCAATCTACTTTCAAAATCAAGGGTATAACTATGGCTTTGCCGTATCACTGCCGATACTCAATGGCTTTAATAACCGAAGATTAATTGAGCAATCAAAAATCAATGCCGATCGTCAGCAGTTGGTTTATGATCAGCAAAAACTTACTATGAATGTGGGCTTGAAAAACGCTTTCACTAGCTATGAAAATGCCAGAAAGATTTTGGTGGTAGAAGAAGAAAATATTTTACTCGCCAAGGAGAATGTAAACATCGCCCTGGAGAGTTTCAGAAGGGGAATTGCAACGTTTATCGAATTGCGCACTGCCCAGCAAAGTTTATCGGAAGCTTACAACCGACTCATTGCCGCGCGCTACAACATGAAGACTTCCGAGACAGAGTTGTTGCGATTGAAGGGTGGGTTGCTGAAGTAAGTGATGATCTAATTCAGCCCCAGTGAGGGAGAGCTAACCTCTTCAGGTTTCATTACCCAAAAATTATTGAACCCCTCACCAACTTGTATGGCCAATAATCCATTGGCTAACATTTCGAGAATAGCAAGGAAATTGAAAATAAGGGCAATCCGTGTAGGAGCGGATTCAAACAATTCAGTAAAGGCAACACGCGGCTTTGAAATCACTTGACCCATGATGTACTCCTTCTGACCTTCGATGGTGTATGGATATTGGATAACCTGGTGTACTGGTTTGTTTTTTTCTTCTTCTGCGCGCTTCAATACTTTCTCAAACACTACCAACAGTTTGAATAAATCTACGTCCTGAAGCTCGGCCTCTACATTCGTACTCTCTGCTAACTGACGCAGTTCCTTCATCAGGTTGCCGCGCTTCTCCTTCATGAGTTCCACCTCTTCCATTTTGTGAAATTGCTCAACCACTGATTTGTACTTTTTGTACTCCATCAGGTGCTTCACCAATTCTTCGCGAGGATCAATCTCATTGCCTTGCTCATCCAGTTGCGGTCGTGGCAACAGCATCTTCGATTTGATGCGCATGAGCGTAGCAGCCACCAGGATAAACTCGCTGGCAATCTCAATATTTAGCGTTTCTAAGCGCTTTATGTACTCAAGGAAATCATTTGTAATGGTGGCAATAGGAATGTCATTGATGTCCAATTCATCGCGCTCGATAAAAAACAGAAGGAGATCAAAAGGACCTTCAAACAGCGGGAGCCGCACTTCAAAATTTTCCTGTGTCATTGTGTAGTGGTTCAAATAGCCTGTCTTTTGCTGAAAGCAATTGAGACGCGGGGAGGCAAAAATATCCAAAAGGAGGGATAAAATCCGATGGTTTTAGGAAATCCGTAAATTTGTACCCTGATCCCCCAAATTTCGGCTTAAACAGTTACCTTAAGTCGCTGTTTAAGGATAAGGACGTAACAAAAACAGGTCATCATGCTGATAACACCCGGAAAACTTTTGGCTCAAATCAATAGCCCAGACGACCTGAAGAAACTCGATCAGGTTCAGCTGGTACAGCTTTGCGATGAATTGAGGCACTTTATCATTGATAATGTTTCCGTTTATGGTGGTCATTTTGGTGCAAGCCTGGGGGTGGTAGAACTCACCGTTGCCCTTCATTACGTTTTCAATACTCCACACGATCAACTGGTATGGGATGTGGGCCATCAGGCGTATGGCCACAAAATCTTAACGGGTAGAAGAGAGGATTTTCACACCAATAGGGTTTATAAAGGTATTTCTGGCTTCCCCAAAAGAAAAGAAAGTGAATACGATACGTTTGGAGTCGGCCACTCCTCCACCTCAGTTTCTGCCGCCTTGGGCATGGCTGTGGCCTCTCAATATAAAGGCGATGGTGAAAAGCAGCACATTGCTGTAATTGGTGATGGTGCCTTAACGGGAGGAATGGCCTTCGAAGCCCTGAATCATGCAGGTGTTTCTGATACCAATCTTTTGATCATCCTCAATGACAATTGCATGTCCATTGATCCTAACGTGGGCGCACTAAAGGATTACTTGACGGACATTACCACATCAAAGACTTATAATAAACTGAAAGATGAGGTTTGGAATTTGCTGGGCAAGCTTTCAAACTTTGGTAAGAATGCTCAGGAGATTGTTTCCAAAATTGAAACAGGAATAAAGTCTACGCTGCTTAGTCAAAGCAATTTATTTGAGTCGCTGAACCTGCGCTACTTTGGCCCTGTAGATGGGCACGATGTGGATCACCTGGTGGCCGTGCTTAATGATTTGAAGCAAATCAAGGGACCAAAAATTCTTCACTGTGTAACGGTAAAAGGAAAAGGCTACGGCCCGGCAGAAAAAGGCAACGCAACCACCTGGCATGCGCCTGGTACGTTCGATAAAATCTCCGGAGAGATTCACAAAAAAGTTCATGAAACTCCTCAAGCACCAAAATACCAGGACGTATTCGGACACACACTCGTAGAGCTTGCAAGAGCCAACGATAAAATCATGGGCATTACACCAGCAATGCCATCAGGCTCCTCGATGAATATTATGATGAAAGAGATGCCTCATCGGGCATTTGATGTGGGGATAGCCGAACAGCATGCTGTGACGTTCTCAGCGGGTCTTGCCACCCAAGGGCTGATTCCTTTCTGTAATATTTATAGCTCGTTCATGCAGCGTGCCTATGATCAGGTGGTGCACGATGTGTGCATTCAAAATCTGCCGGTGAATTTCTGCCTTGATCGTGCAGGCTTTGCCGGTGCCGATGGACCAACACACCATGGTGCGTATGACATTGCCTACTTCCGGTGCTTACCGAACATGATTATTGCGGCACCCATGAATGAGAAAGAACTGCGCGACCTCATGTACACGGCTCAATTGCCGCGCAAAGAGCAGGCATTCTCCATTCGCTATCCGCGTGGGCAGGGTGTGATGCCTTCGTGGAGAACACCGTTTGAGGAAGTGAAAATTGGAACCGGCAGAAAAATTCAAGACGGAGAAGAAGTTGCCATTCTCACGCTTGGCCATATTGGCAATTATGTAGTGGAGGCCTGTGAAGAATTGGCAAAGCAAGGTGTGCAGCCAGCGCACTATGATATGCGTTTTGCAAAGCCATTGGATGAGAAAATGCTACAGGAAGTATTCTCCAATTTCAAAAAAGTGATCACAATTGAGGATGGTTGCATTCAAGGTGGGTTTGGAAGTGCCGTGCTGGAATTCATGGCTGATCATGGTTATCAAGCGGAAGTGCGCAGGCTCGGTATACCCGACAGAATCGTGGAGCATGGCGAGCAGATTGAGCTTCACCGCGAGTGTGGTTTTGATCCGGAGGGCATCATGAAAACGGTCATGTTAATGCTTGAGCCCAGTAAATTCCCTGCATAAGTTTTTATGAGTAGTATTCACTTCAGGGAAATCGGCCACGGCTTTCCTGTGGTGTTGATCCATGGCTTTTGTGAAACACACCAGATATGGGATGGATTTGCAGAAAAGCTCTCTGAAGATTTTAGAGTCATCGTTCCTGATCTTCCAGGATTTGGCAAGAGCCAACTTCTTTCCGTTCCGTTTTCCGTGGAAGGTGTGGCCGAGGCACTGCTTCATTTTTTAGCAGAGCTCAAACTTGAGAAATTCTCATTAGTGGGCCATTCCCTTGGCGGATATGTTTCGTTAGCCATGGGCCAGCTAAATCCCGACAAGGTAAAGTCGATCATCCTTTTTCAGTCAACTCCTTTTGCAGATACAGAAGAAAAAAGGACAAACCGAAACCGCGTGATGCAGTTCGTGAAGGAAAATGGAGTAAAACCCTTCATCGATACGTTTGTTACCGGTTTGTTCCATAATAAACAACATCCAGCTATTCCAGGTGTTCATCGTTTAGCCATGCAAACCCAGATGGATACACTGCTGACCTACACAACTGCCATGCGCGATCGCCCCTCCAGTATTGCCTTTCTGGAAAGCTCATTGTTACCCTGCCTTGTGATCGCTGGGGAGCAGGATTCAATTATTTCTGTGGAGTCTCTTCGCGATCTTGAAAAAATAGGTAGGGTGAAAATGAAAACCTTAAAGGACGTAGCTCATATGGGTATGTTCGAAGATCCACCCGGTTCTATTGAGTTGATAAAAGATTTTCTGATTGGAGAAGAGGTGTGAAAACCAATTTATTTTGTTTTTTAGTAGACAAAAGTTCAAAATTTAAGCCTTTTACCTATCTTTGATAGATGTCTAAAGTTTAAATAATAGTTGAGCCTTTATTATATTTGAAACTGAACAAACCGATAAATCTATACCATCATGAATGAAACGGCATCATTAAGAGATTTTACCTCGTGGAACAACTTGGCTGCGAACCTGGCTTATGCTGCCTGGGCGCTAGGTGTGTTGGTGGCCCTCGGGTATTTCATAAAATTAGCCATTACCAACTCTAACAAGGAGAAGTATGATTTCATCAATCGCTATGAAATCAGGCTTTTGTGGATTGCTTGTATTATCCTTATCGTAGGTGCTTCATTTTTTGCAAACAGCAATCTGGATTCCATCGCGATGGATCCATTTGAAGTAATGGTTGGCGTGCGATTTTTCATCACCGTATCAATGGCTTTGATTGTTGCCATGATCGTTCAAAATCTCTTGAAATTTTACTACCCATTCTACATTGAAAAGAGATTGAAAGTACTTCGCTATAAGCCACGGATTTCCCCTAAAACGGGCAAGCCAATGAAACTGCTGAGTGAAGAAGAAGAAGATGCTTACCTTGATGAAGGTATGCAAGCAGAAGAAAATGTCTTCTCAGTGGATTATGATGTGTGGAAAGACGAAGAGACTGGTTATATCCAAATTGAAAAGTATGCAGGTCACTTGCACGCAATTCAGTGCCCTGAGTGTAACTATCAAACCTTCAAAGTGGTGCGCGAAGAAATTATCAAGCAGCCTACTGAAACAGAAGAAG
Source organism: uncultured Cyclobacteriaceae bacterium (assembly GCA_966095315.1). Classification (GTDB taxonomy): domain Bacteria; phylum Bacteroidota; class Bacteroidia; order Cytophagales; family Cyclobacteriaceae; genus ELB16-189. The sequence goes on along the minus strand of CBHTSG010000001.1, from coordinate 1,540 downwards.
GTGAAATCACGAAGCACTATCAGTGTGGTTATTGCGGATACAAGGCTAAGAAGGCCGTTATCCTGAAACAACAGACGAAAGCTCAACCATCGGCAGCAACAGCCTGATGATTGATAATCCTATAAATGAAGAGGGAGCTACGGGCTCCCTTTTTTATTGCGATAATTCCTGAGGAAGTTTAATCTGATCCGAGTAAAACTTCATTCTGGTGTGTCTCCTGTCCAGCAACGATATCTTTTCAACACTGGCAAATTTGTGATTGATGAAAACTTCAATGTACAAATCGTGAAACAGGTACAAGTTTATTTTATACCCGTAATAACGAATGGCCATCACGAAGGTGCCATGCTCATACAGTGCATTAATCTGCTTGTTCAATGAGTAACTCTTAAAATCATCCCACGAAACCATCATTAAACTTATTGAAAAAATAAGAGGACTGCAACGAACCGTTACGCCAGGTATTTTTTGAAAAACTCAATCGTTCTGCTCCAGGCAAGTTTAGCTGCCGCTTCATTGTAGCGCGTAGGAGCGGTGTCATTGTTGAAAGCATGCTGCGCTCCCTCATAAATAAACACCTCGTATTTCACGCCTGCTTTTTTCAAAGCCTCTTCATAGGCAGGAATTCCCGCATTGATACGCTCATCCAATCCACCATAATGAAGTTGCAACGCTGCTTTTATTTTGGGCACATCGGCAGCATCTGCCTGACGGCCATAGTATGGTGCGGCTGCTTTTAGATCGGGTACATTCACTGCGAGTTGGTTAGCCAGCGCCCCGCCCCAACAAAAGCCAATGCATCCGAATTTTTCATTGCAGTCTTTACGCGTTTTCAAATAATCGAAACCTTTAATGAAGTTTTGAAGATTTTTAGCGCCATCAAGCTTGCCAAACATTTCTCTTGCTTTGTCGGCATCAGTTGGGGTGCCTCCCTGTGTAGCTAATGCATCGGGCGCAATCGCCAGAAATCCTTCCAGCGCCATTCTGCGAGTGATATCTTCAATGTGGGGGTTGAGGCCTCTGTTTTCGTGAATGACCATGACAGCCGCGAATTTCTTTCCCTTTTTTGGGCGAGCCACGTAAGCTTTCATTTCTCCATCGGCACCAGCATACGTTACTCGCTCGGTAATGAGTCGGTCGTCATTTTGGTGAATGGTTTCCGCCTTGGCATAGTTTACTTCCAACAAGGGCAATACGGCTATAGCAGCAGCAGTGCTTCCCGTAAGGGTTGCTAGCTTTTTTAGAAATACTTCCCGAGTCAGTGGCTTATGCGTGTATTCGTCAAAGAGGTTAATGATTTTTTGATCCATGGGTTTGATAGTTAGACTAATGACTAGTTACCTCTTTTGACCCGAAATTCTAAGGGGTGATTATACCAGTGGCAGTTTGAAAATAAGAATTGATCGATGATCTCAAAAACGAAAAAGGCTGCCTTTTTTGAAAGACAGCCTTTGATTTTCGGGTGAGTGATGGGGCTCGAACCCACGACCCTCAGAATCACAATCTGATGTTCTAACCAACTGAACTACACCCACCGTTT